>NZ_JAFREP010000022.1 GCF_017377855.1 Acanthopleuribacter pedis | reverse complement strand
GGAGAAAAAATGCCCCCGCTGAACACGGCCGCTTCATCGGCCGCTAGGCCGGGGTATGCCTGGCTCTAACAAAAACGGTGGAACCTGAGATTTCCCCTTGCACTCAAACCCACAACACACTATCTGGACTGTAACTGCCTGCAAAATACGCACCGTACCCAGTGGGTGCGCGTCGTGCGCGACCCCGGCCCGCTTTTTTTCCAGCCATTTCACTCCAGATCTTTAGTTCGCATTTCTCTCAAGGATTCGTCGCGAAAAGCAGAAAGTCTTGTGAGAAATGCGGGTTAGCCAAAAATCCTCGCTCTAGTCGTGCCTCTTAGGAAAAAAAATGAAAAATTTTGAGCCCTTTTGTCTGTTGGGTGGGGTCATGAAGTAGCGGCACCTTGTCCTCTCGTTTCTGGTGCCCAACCCCGATGGATGGAGGCAATCATGAACCATGTCGTTATTTGTAATGTCGCGCCGGTGTGCGTGGATGAACTGGAGCCGGTCGTTGCGGCCATAACCCGACAACTCATTGAAGATGTACAACCCTTTTGGGGAACGCGTCCCTCGTTGGAAGTCATGGACCGGCAGCGGTCTTTGGATTTTGTGGCACGTGACGCTGCCGCGCGTCCCCAGGCCGGAACACCCATTTTTCTGGTTTCGACCGCGCAACAGGCCGGCAAACTTGCCCGCTACCTCGCGACCTTGGGGACCGTGCGTCCGGCGGTTGTTTGTCTCGAGACCGCCGCGCTTTGGGATGAGCCTTGGAGTATTGTGCTCTCTCGATTGGCTGTTCAGGCCGCGGTGGCTGGCGCGGCTTCCGACTGGGTCCTCGGTGTAAACCCCGAACAGCCGCGTCGACCCGCTTTGGTGTACCGCGATATCTGTGCACCCGCGGCACCCGGTTGTTATTGGTGTGACGGGGTCGCCCTTGCCGACTTTCTCCTGCCGACCTGGTTCGATGTGGGCCCCTCGCGACGTACCCATTTTTTGGGGTGCCGGCGCCGGGGATCTTTTGCCGTGAATGACGGCGGCTCTTGTGTTTATTTCGATGAGGTTCATCGTGAAATGCACCAGTACTTTGGTGAGGGCGCGGCTGCTGTTGCGGCCGTCAATCGTTTTGCCGCTTACCAACGCGTGGGTATGGTGGGGTTGCCGCAGCCACCGACGAGTTTGCCTTTACCCGCGCTTCGATTCGCGCCGCGGGTTTCGCTGGTGTCTTGATGGGCCGCGCTTCTGCATCTTGGGCTTCCAACCAAACCGCGCCGGCGTCAAGCCGACCGCCGGCGCACCTGTTTGCATGGCTGGGCCCGCGGGCCGGCGGCCGTTGCGAAATTACCGCCTCGCCCCGCATGGCTTGTGCTAATTTAGCGTCAGGAATCTTATTTCGTACCGGCAATCTCTTTCGAAACACAAGGCTTGTCCGCGCGGTTCTGGGTGAGGCGTCGTCCCGGGGAGGAACCATGGCTTTTGAAACCCTAATCATCATGCTTTTTACCGCGCTGTTGTCCAGTGTCTTCACGCTTGCTTTCGCCTTCCTTCTCTATCGCTTTTGGTTACACGACATACTCGAGGCCGAATACGACCGTCGCATGCTGGAAACTGAGCAGGATTTTCGTCGTGAACTTGAACAAGCCGCCGAGGAGATGTTGCCCGAGTTTCGTGCCGAGCTAGTCAAAGGTTTTGAAGAGGCCGCCGAGGAATTACTGCCCGAGTTTCGCGCGGAGGTTGTCAAAGGTTTTGAGGAAGCGGCCGAGGCACTGCTTCCCGAGTTCCGGCGCGAGGTGTCCGCCGGCTTCGAAGAATCGGCGCAAGCTTTGCTCCCCGAATTCCGTGAAGAAGTGAAACAGGGGCTTCTTGCCGGCGCGGAAGAAGTCCTCCCGGAATTTCGCGAGCACGTGAAAGCCGGTTTCGAAGATGCGGTGATCGCGGCCGCGGGCGGCGAGTTGGTTGACCGCACCGCGCAAACGGTTGCTAAGAGCGGGACCAAAATCGTTGAAACCGGTCTTAACATCTTGTTTGGGAAACCCAAGCCACCCCGAGACGATTAACGCGCTCTTCGGGTAGACCCATTTTTAATGCATGCTTATTTGCTGGAACCCTTGCTTAATTTTGTGAATTTGGCCTTTTGGCAAATAAGATGTTGTAATTTGTCGATAATCCGTAATAAATTATGGGTGTCTGCTTTTCTGGTTTTGGCTGCCCGCTCTCCGATGGGAATGGGGCGCATTCTAGTGAAGGGGGCCTTCGCTAAAAATCGTAGTAATCCTTCGCAGGGCTGGGTAACAATAGGTGCCTTATTACGGTGACGCGACGCTGTTCTAACAGGGTCGCTTGTCTTGCCGCACCGCGTATACCCAGGAGGCATCGATGACATCAAACCTTTTCGAAGAATTAGCATGGCGTGGTTTGATTTATGACAAAACGGAAGGCGTCGAGGCGTTGCTTGCCAACGAAAAAGTGACGGCTTACATCGGTTTTGACCCGACTGCCGACTCCTTGCACGTGGGAAGCTTGTTGCCGATTTTATCTCTGGTTCGTCTGCAACAATTTGGGCATACCCCGATTGCGCTGATTGGCGGTGCCACCGGTATGATTGGCGACCCCAGTGGGAAATCCCAGGAACGGAACCTTCTGTCCGCGGAACAGTTGGCGGCCAACGTGGCCGGTATTCGCGCCCAGTTGTCGCATTTCATTGATTTCGAGCGCAAGGGCAATCCTGCCCAGATTTTGAACAACTACGATTGGTTGGGAAGTTTTAACTTTATTGACTTCTTGCGTGAGGTTGGGAAGAGCTTCACGATTAACTACATGATGTCCAAAGAATCCGTCAAACGGCGGATCAACAGCGAAGAGGGCATTTCCTACACGGAATTCACCTACATGATGTTGCAGTCCTACGATTTCTTCCACCTCAACAAACACCACGATTGTGTCTTGCAAATGGGTGGTAGCGACCAATGGGGCAACATCACCGCGGGCACCGATTACATCCGCCGCCAAGGTGGCAAAAAAGCGTACGGGGTCGTGTCGCCGCTGATTACCAACAGCAGTGGCGCCAAGTTCGGGAAAACCGAGCAAGGCAACATTTGGCTCGACCCCAAACGAACCTCGCCCTACCGCTTCTATCAGTTCTGGATGAATGCCGGGGACGACGAGGTTGTTCACTACTTGAAGGTGTTCACCTTCTTGAAGCAAGCGGAAATTGAAGCCCTTGCCCAGGCTGTCCAAGACGCGCCCGCCGAACGCACGGCCCAGCGTCGGTTGGCCGAAGAAATGACCCTGCTGGTTCATGGAAGGGACGAGCTGGAAAAAGTGCAGCGGGCGACCGAGCTGGTGTTCGGTGGTCGCGCCGAAGGATTGACGGCGGATCTCCTCCTCAGTATCGAGCAGGAAATGCCGTTAACCGAAATTCCTCGCGAAAAATTCCTTAATGACGGTATTTGGGTCGCCGAATTATTGGTAAGCTGTGGCGTAACCAAATCCAACGGCGAAGCCAGGCGCCTAATCACCGGAAACGGCTTGAAGCTCAACGGAACAACCCTTTCTGATTTTAAAGCCAACATCAAGCTGGATCAGTCCGTGGAAGACCGTTACTTCATGATCAACAAAGGTCGGAAACATCGTTTTCTGGTCAAAGTCATCTAATGTGCCGAAGCCTTGGTTCTGAGAAATCCCGGTTTCTCCCTGACAGGGTTCGGCTTTTGGGGGTCGCTTTCGACCCCGTTCCCACACTTGGGTGTGGGTAGGGAAGGAACATCCTGTTGAAAAAAGGGTGCGGGTTTGACCCGACGCCATTTAAGGGGGACTTGGAGTGGATCAAGACAAAACCTATTCAGGCATTTTACCGTTGCCAACCGTGGAGAACGGTTTTAGCGAAGTCACGGGTCGCGAAGTGACCTTCTTGTTGGGCACCGATGTGCATATCGGCGAACCCGGCTCTTACGAACAGCGCGTGGCGATCACGCCCGATCAAATGGCCATGCTCAAAAATTGGCTTAAAGAGTTGGGTGTGAACAGCCATTTTTACGTGGTTGCGGGGGCTGGCAACGGCGCCGGGTTTTCCGACGCCCAGTACGGCGAAGCCGGTGGGTCCATCATCGAAGAGAACCAGATTCCCAACATGGCGCACCAGCCCGACTTGGTCCACGCCCTCAAGGAATCAACCGCTTATGAGGCAACCATTCCCGGGTCCTTTATTCGCATTGGGGCGCTTCACTCCGGCGATTTTCGACCCAATACCGGCTTGGCCGAATTTGTAGCGCGTGGTTCGTTCAGCGGTATTTTCGACGGTTCCGCGGTGGGCGGTTTCGCCTACAAAATGGATACTAAAATTCGACCCAAGTATCCGGTGCCGCTGCGTTCCAGCATGTCGGTTTACGCGGGCAAACTCGCCGGCCTTGATGTGAGCGAGCACCTCGACGTTGACGAGAAGGTGGTTGTCTCGGGCGGCGGCATTGCCGGCACCAGCGCCGTGAGCGTGCTGTTGGAAGAGAAAAACCTTTCGCGTATCCGCGAAATCCTGATTCTCGAAAAGTTTCCGCGTCGTTGTGAAGCACTGCGCGAGGAATACGCCGCTTATCCCAAGGTTCGCATTAAACAAGCCGGTCTGGTTGAAGACGAGGATCTGGAAGGCGCCAAGGGTTTCATTCTCACCATCTTCCTGCAGGGCAGTGGTGACACGCCCAAGGTGGCCGATGTATCCCAGCTGCGCTTGATGCGTGAAAATTCCGCGATCGTGGATGTCGCCATCGACGAGGGTGGCGGGATCAGTATTCCCAAGGAAGAAATTGTCGATCCTGAAACAGGGCGTCGCCCGCTGATTACCGCCGACGATGTGCGCGAGGCGATCAGCAAGTTGGGCAAGAACTTGGCCTACACGGCGGACAACCACATGCCGCGTCGCCAGCCCAAACTGGCCTCGGTCGAACACGGCGAGACGGCGCTGATGTACCTGGCCACCCTGCTCTATCTGGCCGCCCGCGAAGGGGGAGCCGAAGCCGCCATGAAACACATCATGGATCAGGATTACATTGAAAACCCCAAAGACATCCTGCACGCCCTGGTGCTTGACCTCAAGCACGGTCTGGCTTTCTCCCGCCAGGAAGATGTCATGGTGCTGTACCGCCACGTGCTCAAGAAATCGGACAACATTGCCGGCTTCCTGCGCGAGCAAGGTGTTACACCTGTTTTCTCTTAAACCGATTCCAAATGAATAAAAACGGCCTGTTGCCTTTGGTGACGGGCCTTTTTTCGTTTGGCATGTCGGGATGGGTTGCCCCGCTTCGGGTGACGCGGGTTAACCCGCATTTCTCCCAAGGAATTCTGCCGCGGGGCAATCCGTGCCATTACGAGGGGGCGGCCATCCGCGGGGCGGCCATCCGCGGGGCGGCCATCCGCGGGGCGGCCATCCGCGGGGCGGCCATCCGCCTTACTCGGTCGAGCGCCTTCGCCTCAGCTGCTACGCCGATCGGTCGGACCCCGATCGGTCGGACCCCGAATGGTCGGACCCCGAATGGTCGGACCCCTGTGCCGTGGCTAGGTCGTCATCTCGTACTCACAAGGCTTTCAGCTTCTCGCGACGAATCCTTGTGAGAAATGCGGGTTAACTGTCGCGCTTTTCTTTTTGTTCGAAGAACTTGCGCAAGCTTTCCAGCTTGCCCGCTTCTTGGAATTGTTTTGCACCCGGGGCCAGGACGCGGGTTGCCGGGGTGACCATGCCGGAGCGAATCAAGCCGCCGACCCCGGATGTTTCGTATTCAATGCCCTCAAATTCCGGTCGGTCGATTTTCCAGTTGCCCTCTGGCTCGTCGGCGGCACCCGCTGCCTCGGCTTGGATCAGGCGGCAGTTGAGATTTTGGCCCTTGTCGATAAAAAACTTTTGGTTACAACTGTGGCAGGTTGTTTTGAGTTTGCCAAGCGGTACCTTGCTTGACTCGATGAGCGATTGTTTGCCGCATTCAGGGCAGGTGATTTGCAGTTTCATGAGCGCCTCGCCTTGGATGGATCGGTGTCGCGGTTCGGTGATGAAAAAGGGTGTACCTCTAACCTCGGTTGGGATGGGTGGAAACTTGACCGTTCGCCGCTGCAAAATCACCGCGGTGTCGGCCTGGCCAGGTGTTGGTTCTCCTGTCTATTTCTACGCGGTACAATGGGAACCATCGTGCGCCGATTACTTGATACCCTGTCGCTTTAGCGGCAACTTTTTTAGGATCCCCTATGAAAAAAGCCCTGCTCCTGCTTGTGATGCTCGCCATGCTTGGTGGGGCCGGATATATCGTTTACCATTTCTTTTTTCGCACTGAAGAAGTGGGTTTTCAGCCTTTGGATTTTCCCAAACAGGCCAAGGGTTTGAACCAAACCGGGTCGATCACGGCACACCCCCATGGGTTATATGAAGTGAGTGCCGCCGACATGCACGACCTTTTGTTCTTGCAAGGCGTGTTGCATGGAACCCACGCCGGCACGGAGCTGGAGCAGTTGGTCCGTTTGTTCAAGGGGATTCCCGCTAAAACTGGGGTGAAGGCGTTGGATGATTTAGCGCCCGTTTTTTACTACCTCGATTTGACAACCGCGGCGGAGGCCTGTGTTCAGCAAGTACCCCACCATGTTTCGGTGTTGCTTACGGCTTATGCCGAAGGTTTAAGCGAAGCGGGGGGTGGCCGGCGCTGGACCTTAACCGATTTGTTTGTGTACCAACGCGGCCTCGCGTTTCTCATCAATCGCTGCTGGGCCAAAGAATGGGCCATGCGGTGGTGGGTGCGTGAACTGGGCGCCGAACCGCAATGGTTCGGGCCCGGTTTACCGCCGGTCCATCCGCCGGCCGATCCTGCTTTGGAAAGTGATCTTGCGCCCGCCGGTTTGTTTCGTGCCCCATGGATTGAGATGGTGCTTTTTCGGGACGCAAACGGCGCTACCGCCCAGCACTTGCGGGGCGATCCTTTTTTCCAATTTCTCGCGGTTCCGACCCGTTTTGAAATTCCCGAACTGTATGTTTCCGAGGGATTAAGCTTGGCCGGGTTGCCCTTTCTTTGGTCGGGACAAACCGCGGGTGTCCAGTTTGCGCTTCAACCGCGATTGACCCGAGACGAAACCTTTTACGTGTTTCCTGAAGATCAGTTTGTGGGACAAGAAGCCTTGTTTCGCGAAAGCGATACCGGCAACATTGCCAAACTTTACGATCAAGCGCCGATCCGCGCGCCTTTTGGCCGCTGGGTGAAGCCCCTTGTGTTCGGGGCCGGGGTCGATACCTATTACGACTGGGATGGTTTTCGGCCCAGCGCCGATTTGGTTGCGCTCTATTACCTGTTCACCGCGGGTAATCTCGACGACGCCCGTGCCGCCATGCAGTATCACCAGGTGCCTTCCGCCGCCTTGTTACTCGGCGGCGAATCGCCGCGACGTAATGCCCGTCTTTACGCCTCGAGTAATCCGAGTTCGGATCGCGGTGGGCCCACCTTTCAACCGCCGCTGTTCCGCCGCCCCTGGGAGGAGGCCTTGCCCGCCGCGGCCGTGACCGGCTCCGATTTCGTCTGGGCGGCTTGGGCCGATGGTGGCGATTTTGTGAAAAACAACCGCTTTCGCGAGGATTCACCCTTGGATGCCGCCTTGGTTGACGCTTTGTTGTTTCGGCTCGACGGCGCGCTTCAGACCGAACTCAGCGACAAACAGTTGGAAGCCGTGCTTGAACTGCTCAATCGTTCGAGCGATGCCGAGCGAGCCATGTTCATTGCCGAGGTTTGGCGGCAACTCACCCGTCGGATCGCCGAGGTGACCGTGGAAGATCAGGCCGCCTGGTGGGTTCCGGTTGTAAACATGCCGTTGCGGCGTTTGATTTTGGCCGAACTCCGTGCCCGTCAAAGTCGCATTCGCGGTGAAGACGGTGATCTCGGTGCCTTTAACCAAATGACCGCGAGATCCCTCAAAGCGGCATTGGCTCGGACCCGCGACGAAAATGCGTTGCTCGTGTTGGGTGCCGACGGGCTCGCCATGGGAATGGTCGGCGATGTCCGAGAAAGTGGGTCCCCAACCGCGATCTTTACCGCCGAACAGGGGCGTGTCGCCCAGGTCGGCTGGTTGACCATGGTTTGGCACGAACCGCTGTTGTTTTGGCATTATCCGATTCGCGACGGCGACGGCCAACTGGGCGCACCCAAACGGGTGACCTATTCGCCCGCCTCGGCCACACCCGCTTCTATCCGTCCCCGCCGCTAGTTGAGAAGAAAGGTCGTTATGGAATTTAGGGGAAACCCGATAATCATTGCAGGAGAATGTGTGGCGATTCTCCTGGTATGCGGGCTCGGCAAGGGGTGGTTGTTGCGATGAATATTAATGAACTGCCCAAGGAACAACTCCTGTTGCTCCTCAAGCAGAAACCGGAGACATGGAACCAGCTTCGCAAGGCGTTTCCCGATTACGTGCCCAACCTGAGTAAGCAAGACCTTGGTGGTTGCGATCTTAGCGGGGTCGACCTTTCCAAGGTGAACTTCATTCGCGCCAATCTAAACGGGGCCAACCTCAGCAAATGCCGCCTGAACAGTGCCAACCTCATCAATGCCGAGTTGGCCGGCGTGAACTTCTCCGGTGCGACCCTTACCGACGCCAATCTCCAAAACGCCAACCTGGCCGGCGCGAACTTTAACCGGGTCGAACTGAGCAGGGTGAACTTTACCGGTGCCACCCTTCGCGGTGCGCTGCTGAACCGCGTCGACCTGGCTCAAGCAACCTTGCTGAATGCCGATCTCAGCGACGCCAACCTGTTACACGCCGATTTAAGCCAGGCCCATATGGAGGGAGCGCGACTGGTCAATGCCAACTGCACCCATGCTGATCTAACCGGGGTGCACGCCGCCCAATGCGATTTCTCCGGCGCCATTCTCAACGAGGCCCGGCTTCACGAGGCCGCCTTGGCCAAAGCTTCCTTCCACCTTGCCAACCTCAGTTGGGCCGATCTGAGCAAAGCGGATTTACGCGGGGCGCGTTTTGTGAAATCCGATCTGGGCGAGGCGGATTTGAGCGAGGCGGTTTTGGAAGACGCCACCTTTGAGGAGGCGGTCATGCGAGGTGCCGATCTCAGTGGTGCGTCGCTTGTCGGAGCCCGCCTGTTCCGGTCCGTGCTGGACAATGTTCATTTTGAGGAAACCCGATTTGGTGAGACCTGGTTGGTGAATACGTCCCTGGCGGGGGCGGAGGGCACCGGGAACAGCTTGTTTCTCGCGCCTTGTTCCCTCGATCACCGCACCCTATTGCGCAGTCCCGGCTTGGCCAAATCCTTCCTGCAGGGGGCGGGTTTACCCGACGTTTTTTTTGAAAGTGTGGCCCAAGCCCGGGTTTCCTACTGTGCTTGTTACCTGGCATACAGCAATTACAGCGGGCCGGATAGCGAGTTGGCGGAACGCTTGGTGGAAGGCCTGCACCGGGAAGGTATTCGGTGTTGGTTGGTGCCCTATGAGTCTCGCGAACAGGCCGGTGCGCAAAACCGGATCGCCAACAATCGAAGGGGTTTGGAGCCGCTTGTGGTGATTGTGTCGCCCCACAGCCTGTATTCGGATTGGCTGAAAAGTGAAGTATTGCACGGCTATTTTTTAGCGCAAAAGGTCGGGCGTCGCCTGGTGCTTCCCGTCTCCGTGCTCGACGATGACGAATTGGCCGAATGGCAAGCCGTTGATCCCAAAAGCGGGGTCGATGCGGCCGTTTCCATGCGCGAGGGAGGCGTCCCCTCCATGGGTGAATGGCGCGAGGACGAATTGTTCGCGTTCGCCGTGAAGAATTTGGCCGATAAGATTCGGGCCGCGGCCAAGGGATGACCGATTTTTCTCGCCTTCAATCCAGCGGACCTTTTTCAGAGAAATTACGCGTATATGTTTAAATAAAAATCCGTTTCGGTGTTGTTTCCATAAAAGCCTGCGTGGGTTAATGCGGAACATGCCGTGGGGTTTCCTATCGGCGTCGGATAAGCGCGAGGCTGTAAATGTTTTAATAGAAGGAATTTATGGTACAACTTGTTTGTTTGTTAACCTTGCTTGCGGCGACACCTTTGTCCGCGGCCACGCCGGGTGCTGAGACCGCGACAAGCGCGGTGGAATCGATTCAGGCCGATATCCGCGCCCACGTCGCCTTTCTGGCCGATGACTTGTTAGAGGGACGCGAAACCAGTTTTCGTGGGCAAAAATTAGCCGGCTTGTATTTGGCCACCCAAATGCAGCTTTCCGGTGTGACCCCTTTTGGCAACGCGGAACAGACCTCCTTCATGCAGCCTTTTGATGTTGAGGTACTGCGCCATCGCGAGCATCTTTTGCGGGTTGAAGTGTCTGGGAACGGTCCCAAGCACGAGCTCAACCTGCACGAGGACTTCCGTCTACGTTCCTTCGGCGAGGGACGCATCAACCACGATACCTCCATGGTTTATTTGGGTTACGGCCTGAATTCCCATCCGCATAATGATTTTTCCGGCACTGAAATTGAGGGTAAGTGGGTTGTCATGCATGCCGGCCAACCCGACGCTGAATTGGGCGAGAGTCATCCCTACAGTAAGATTGAATCGCGCCGGTTTTCCAATTGGTTCAAAATTAGGAATGCGCTTAACGGCGGCGCCGTGGGTGTCATTTTGTTGGAGGAGCCGCGCGAGGATCATGTTCCCGCCTATTTGCCGCCGATGCACAGCATTTCGCTGCCCAACGATGGGGGCGCGCGCCAGAAAACCTTTCCCGTATTCCGTTTGAACGAAGCGCAGCGTCCCAAGTTTTTCGGCCCTAAGTATCTGGCGAAGATTCAAGCCGCCCATGCGCGTATCCTCAAAGACGGGACCATGGAAGCCGTACTTATGAAACGCCGCCGTTTGGCCGTGGCGCAGGTGATTGAACGGGAGACGCGGCCCACCGAAAACGTGGTCGGCGTGGTCCATGGCGGCGATCCCAACTTAAAAGACGAATACCTTGTGTTAAGCGCCCATTACGACCATCTCGGCTTTGATCGCGACACCGTCTACAACGGCGCCGACGACAATGGCAGCGGTTGCGCTACTTTGTTGCTGTTGGCCAAACATTTTGCCGCCAATCCCGGCGGTCGTGGCTTGATCATTGTTTTTTATTCCGGTGAGGAGCAGGGTTTGCTTGGCTCGGAATACTTCATCAACAACCTTCCTGTTCCCTTGGCGCAGATTGTGGCCAATATTAATATCGACATGGTTGGTCGCAACGCCACGGATCGGATTGGGGTGATTCCGTCCGCCTCGGACGGGGTCTCCAGCTTGAACCGGTACTTGAACCAGGTGCACCGCGGGAACGAGCGAGGTTTTACGTTTGACAAAAGCCTGGATCGTTTCCATCGCCGCAGCGACCAACTGCATTTCGCCCGCAAGGAGATCCCCAACATGTTTTTCTTTGCCGACGTCCACGAGCATTACCACAGCCACATGGACGATTGGCAGTTTCTCGATTACGACAAGTTGGCGCGTTTCTACCTGTTGATGCGTGATTTCCATCAGGTTTTGTTAACCAGTCCGAAACGCCCCGAATACGTTGAATTAGAAGCTTTTGAGGCCGATCCTTACGGCCCGGCGCTTGCGCCGTAAAACGACACAACGCTTGGCGGGCCGGGGTTTCGGCCCGCTTTGAACGCTGTTTGGTGCAGTTGGGGGCGGGGTGTCCGCCGCGGAAAATGGGGCTTGGCAGGGCTTGGCTCCTTGTGCTAGACTGCGGCGTTCCGGGCCTCGCCCGATCCGAGATGGAGGGCCGTTATGGGTTTTCTTTTTATTTTTCACATTTTTATCTGCGTCACGCTGATTCTGATCATTCTCTTCCAGGACGGTAAGACCGGCGGTTTGGTTTCTGTTTCCGACAACACCAATTCCGTATTCGGTGCCGGTGGTGGTGACAAGGTCCTCACCAAACTCACTTCCGCTATTGCCGTTTTGTTCATGGTTACTTCCATGGTTCTCGCGTTCCAAGGTGGCCACAGCAATCAGAGTATCGCCTCTGATCACCAGCCTACCATTCCCGCCGCGGCCGGCGATCAAGCGACCGCCGCACCTGGTGCCGCCGGTGATGTCACCGTTGTCGACGACCAAGGTAATTCCACGCAAGTGGGCATTGGCGATGCGGTGAATCCCGAAAACATGGAAACCGTGACCTTTGAAAATTTGCCGCCTGAAATTCGCAAGGCGGAAGAAGAGCGCATCAAGAAAGAGCGTGAGGCGCGTGCCGCCGCCGCCGCTGCCGAAAAGGCCGGCGAGGATGCGCAACAAAAAGACAATTAGATCGTTAAAACGTCTTGCATTTGCGGTAGTGCTTCGCTAGAATCCACCGCTGTAGTGACGACGCCCAAGTGGTGAAATTGGTAGACACGCTATCTTGAGGGGGTAGTGACCTTTCGGTCGTCCCGGTTCGAGTCCGGGCTTGGGCACCACACTTAACGAACAAAAAAGGCACCCATCGGGTGCCTTTTTTGCGTTTGGGATCGTGATTCCGCTGACACCGTGATATAGCTTAAACCACTCGCGCGCATTTCGGCTTTACAGCTGAATTCCTTGTAAGCAATGCGGGTTAAATACTTTGGGCTCACCAAAACAGACCCCGGGGGGTTGGATGATTTGGATTGCTTTTTTGTTTTGTTTTCAAGCGCCCGCCGATCCCGTGTTTGCCAAGCTCGACCCCGCACGTTTTTCGATTTACCCCATCCGCGACGCCACCTGCGCTACCTCCTTGGCCAGAATGGGTGATGAATGGTTTCTTACCGTCGGTCTGCCTGATTCCAGGCCCGGCATTTACCAACTTGTTTACCGCGGCCCCAAGGCGGAGGCGGAGAAACCGAAACGCAAACGCAAGCCCCTGCAGGTTGGCCAGGTGCGGGTGCGCTCTAGACAGCGTCGCGCGCGCGAGCCGGTGACACCGCCGGGCGTGGGGTTCGCCGCCGTTCCGGTCAAGCCGCTTATGCGAGAGGACTTACGCGGGTTGCAGCCCTGGCTAGACAAAGAAACCATGGCGCTGACCGCATCGCGCCTGTTCGATGGTGACCGCGAGCAATGGTCGGGCCGAATTCTGTTGGTGAACCGTGAATATTGGTTTACCCAGGAAGTGATTTCCCTGCCTGAATCCCCGGTTTGTTTGAACAAAACCTTCACTTGCGGTCTTTCCCATGTGATTCCCCTTGATGCCGACCGCATATTGATTTTCCGAGACCAGGACCCTTCGGCCGCGGCCTTACTGGTGAAGCAGGATGATGGCTGGGCGGAAAAACAGCGTTGGAAACTGGTGATCGGCAATCGCAAGTTGACGATCAGCGAGGTGCGCCGCCGGGGTGACGATCTTTACCTGTTGCTCAAGCGTCGGTGGCAGATCGGTAAACTGTCCTTGGCTGCCATGCTCGCCAATGAAGGGGACAAGCAGCAGGTGGAACCCGCGTTTGACTTCAGCCCACTGAAGCGGGAGATCGCCAGCGACAACCTGCATTTCCGTTACACCGGCTTGGCCGAGGGGTTCGATTGGGACCAGGCCGGCAATTTGTTTGTGCTGCTCAACACGCAAGGGTTCCCTTTCTACAAAATCCCCCAATCCAACAAGGAGCAAGGCGAAAACCGGTTGCTCGTTTTTACCCATGAAGCGGATGCGGGCGAAGCAGGCGATAACCCCTAAGTTATTTGAAAAAAGTGGCCTGGGTTGATCTTTTTAACGCGAAGCTTTGCTTTAGAGCCTGGCGTGGCGATGGTTGTTTTGAGGATCGGCAGGCTAAAAAATAACTTGACATTCGTTATTTCTTTGATTCACAATGCGCCTCATAGTCCACCACGTCTTAGACTCGCGCGGTGGTCTTGGTTTCCTTCTATCATCCCTTGAAAACTTTTGGGTAACATCATGACCACTTTGAACCTGGCTCACCAACAGACAAAGAAAAAGGACAAGAAGAAGAAACGGGTAACCATCCCGGTTGGCACAGCTTGTCCCTAGATCACGGTCATTTTAAGTTACGGGAAAGCGGGCTCACCGGAAAACGGGAGCCCGCTTTTTTTATGCTTAAACCTAAGAAGCGCGCCTTGGTGCACCTTTTAGGTTAAACCCAAAAAGGCGGAGCGACCTTCCCCCGTCGCTCCGCCTCGGACACACCGCATTCCCCCATGTTGGTTTCGTCCCGATAGAGAAAACCCACCCCCCAAGTGCAGTTCCCAATGTGGTCAGTTGGCCACAAACCCTTTTGAACATAGGAGTTCATGATGAAAGCGATTCAAAAACGAAAACACAATGTCGCCGCACTCTTTTCAACCACGTACACCATGCCCCTCACCGTTTTGATGCGGAACGGGCGCACGCGATGGAGGCTCCGACATGCGTTATGTACCTTGTGCCGTTATTGACTCGACCCTTCGCGAGGGCGAACAGTTTGCCCGCGCTTCATTTTCTCCCGCCCAAAAAATTCAAATTGCACGTGCCCTCGACGCGTTTGGCGTTGAGTACATTGAGGTGACTTCCCCCTGCGCCTCGCCCCAAAGTTTTGAAGATTGCCGTGCCATTGTCGGACTTGGCCTTCGCGCCAAGATCCTCACCCATACCCGCTGTCACATGGACGACGTGCAGCGCGCCCTCGCCGCCGGTGTTGACGGGATCAACCTGGTGTTGGGTACTTCCTCGTTTTTGCGCGAGTTTAGCCACGGCAAAAGTATTGACGCCGTGATCCAAGCCGCGACCGAGGTGATCACCTTCTTGCAGCAGTTCCCGGTGGAAGTGCGCTTTAGCTGTGAAGACAGCATGCGCACTTCTATCGACGATTTGTTGCGGGTTTACCGGGCCGTGGATGCCTTGGGCGTTGACCGTGTCGGCATTGCCGATACCGTCGGTGCCGGCACCCCACGCCAGATTTACGACTTGGTTTCCCGGGTTCGTGCCGAGGTGCAATGTGGCATTGAATTCCACGGTCACAACGATACCGGCTGTGCCGTTGCCAATGCCTTTGCCGCTTGGGAAGCGGGCGCAACCCATATCGACACCACCGTGTTGGGGATTGGTGAGCGCAACGGGATTGCGCCACTCAGCGACTGGGTGGCACGCCTCCACGCGACCGCGCCGCGGCTAACCGCCCATTACCATTTGCCGGGTTTGGTTGGCTTGGATCGTCTGGTGGCCGAGATGATTGGTTTGGAGATTCCCTTTACCGGTTGTGTGACCAGCTTCTGCGCCTTCACCCACAAGGCCGGCATTCACACCAAGGCCGTCATCAACCATCCGCAAACCTACGAGATCTTGGCACCCGAGGCGTTTGGGTTGACCCGCGAAATTCTGACCGGTCACCGTTTGACCGGTTGGAACGCGGTCGCCGCACGCGGTGAAGCCTTGGGTGTGCATCTGTGCCCGGATGAGGCGCGTTCGGTTGCCCGCTTTATCAAGGCAATCAGTGATCGCGGGCCGCTCAATCAGGATCAGGTCGACCAGTGCATTTTAACCATGGTGCCGCGCGCCGACGCGCACCCAGTGTCCGCCGTGGTTGCGGAAAGCGAGGTAGCTTATGTCCATTCAGTCTCTTGAAGTGCCGAGCCGCGAGGCGGCCCACCCCGGTTGGCAACGGCCGATGACCCTTAGTGAACAAATTTTGTCGCGCGCCGCCGGCCGTCCCGTTGCGCCCGGCGACATGGTGGTGGTTGCACCTGATTTGGTGATGGGCCACGATTCACTGTCGCCCAGCATTATCCGCGTGATGCGCGACCAATTGGGTGTTGACCGCGTCTTTGACAAAGACAAAATTGCCATCGTGCTCGACCACGTCTCGCCCGCTTCTACCGTCGGCACCGCCAACAACCAAAACAAAGTGCGGGCTTTCGCTCGCGAACAAGATATCCGGTTGTTTGATGTTGGTCGCGGTATTTGTCACCAAGTGTTGGTGGAAGAACGGCTGGCGCGTCCCGGTATGTTGATTTTTGGATCAGACTCGCACTCTTGTAGTTATGGCGCGGTTGGTGCCTTTGGTTCCGGGATGGGGACCACCGATATTGCGCTAATTTGGGCGACCGGCAAAACCTGGGTCAAGGTGCCGCCCACCCTTCGCGTTCAGGTTCGCGGTCGCTTCCGTCCCGGGGTTTCCGCCAAAGATTTGGCGTTGCGCGTGTGCCGGGACTTGACCATCGCGGGCGCGACCTATGCCGCCATTGAATACCACGGCCTCGATTGGTTGCCCTTGGAAGGGCGGCAAACACTGGCGAGTATGGCCGTTGAGGTGGGCGCCAAAGCGGGTATTGTGCCACCCACCGGGGTCGTGGCCGAACAGCTGCTGCCCCCGGCTTGGTTGCAGGTTCAGGAAGACGCGGTTTATGAACAGGAACTGGTCATTGATTTGGCCGAGTTGGAACCCCAGGTGGCCCGCCCCAACCAGGTCGACGATGTGTGTGATCTTTCCGAGGTTGCCGGAACCGATGTAAGTGTCGTGTTTCTCGGAACCTGTACCAATGGGCGTTACGAGGACATGCGCGCGGCGGCACGAATTCTCAGCGGTCGCCGCATCCACCCCAATGTACGCCTGATGATCACACCCGCCTCCAATTTGGAAATGCAGCGCGCCATGCGTGACGACACCTTGTCGATCCTGATCGACGCGGGGGCGACCTTAACCACGCCCGGCTGCGGGATGTGCATGGGGCGTCATCAGGGCACCCTCGGCGACGGCGATGTGTGTCTGTCTACCGGAAACCGCAATTTCCGCGGTCGGATGGGGGCGCCTTCGTCGCGTATTTACCTGGCCTCGCCCGAGGTGGCGGCGGCAACCGCGATCAGTGGTCGCATTGCCGGTCCCGAGGAAGTTTAACGCCAATTTTAGCAGGGCGGTTGAACGACCCCCGCGAACGCGTCGTAACGCGACAGAACAAAAGGGTGAAAAAAATGAGTCGTATTTGGAAGTTTGGTGCTGATGTTGATACCGATCAAATGGTGCCGGGGCGGTTTGCGCCCTACATGCGTCCCGATCATGATGTGGCCGATGCCGCGTTTATTGAGGCACGCCCCGATTTTAACCGTGAGGCCGTTGCCGGTGATGTGATTGTCGCCGGCGCCAATTTCGGCTGTGGTTCCTCCCGTGAGTACGCGCCGCTGGCGCTCAAGCGACGTGGAATCGCCGCTATTATCGCGCCGTCTTTTGCGCGGATTTTCTTTCGCAACGCCGTGAATCTGGGTTTGCCCTTATTTGTTGCGTCGGACCTCGTGCACCAACTGCACGAGGGCGATCAGGTGACCGTGGACCTCAACGATTACCAACTGATTCATGGCGAACGATCTTTTGCGCTGCCGCCGTTGCCCGATTTTGCCCGGGCCATTGTCGAGGCCGGCGGTATTGTCAACTACGTGCGTGAGCACGGTGGTTTCCCCGAGGTGGCCTAATGACGGGACGTGAATTGGTCGTGATTCCCGGTGACGGGATCGGTCGTGAAGTGGTGCCCGCCGCCGTTCGGGTTTTGCATGCCTTGTGTCCCGAGACACGGGTGGTCGAGGCCGACGCCGGCTGGGATTGTTTTCAAGCGACCGGGACCTCGGTGCCCGAGGCAACCTTGGATCTGGTGCGCCAGGCTGGGGCAGCCCTGTTTGGCGCGGTTTCGTCGCCCAGCTATCCTGTCAAAGGTTACAAGAGCGCCATCTTAACCCTGCGCCGCGCCTTGGGGCTCTATGCCAACGTGCGGCCGGTGCGGGCCGCGGTTGACTTGCAACCCCCGCGTGCGATTGATTTGGTGGTCGTTCGCGAAAATACCGAGGGTTTGTACGTGGGCCGTGAGCTAAGAGCCGGCGATCAGGCCGTTGCCGAGCGGGTGATTACCCGCGAGGCCTCGCTGCGCATTGGCCGCATCGCCGCGCGTTTGGCCTTGCAACATCCCAGCCGTAAGTTGACCGTTGTCCATAAAGCCAATGTCGTGCCTTTGAGTGACGGCCTCTTTCGCGACAGCGTGCGCGAGGCGGTTAACGCGGTTGATGAAAATCAAGTATTGCAAGTGGATGAGTTATTGGTGGATTACGCTGCTTTAAAGTTGGTACAGCAGCCTGAAGCCTTTGGCGTTTTGGTCGCGCCCAACCTTTACGGCGATATTCTGTCGGATCTGGCCGCCCACTGGTGTGGCGGTCTCGGGGCCGCGCCCTCCATTAACCTGGGTGACGTGCATGCATTAGCTGAGCCGGTGCATGGTTCGGCGCCTGATATCGCGGGGCGGGGGCGCGCCAATCCCGCCGCGGCCATGTTGAGTTTGGCCCTGTTGCTGCGCGGTCATTGGGGGATGCGCGAGGAAGCCGACTTGTTGGAAGACGCCGTGGCGTTCGCCTTGCGCAGCGTTGGGGGTGACGCCGGCACCGAGGTGATTACCACCGCGGTAATTGAGGCCCTGGGTCGGGTGACGAGCAGCGTGTAAGCCAAAATCGGCGATTCCCACCATTTATAGATAGGGAAACCGCCGATATGCCCGCATTTCTCACAAGGGTTACAGCTTTTCGCGACGAATCCTCGTGAGCAATGCGGGCTTGGTTTTTTTGATCGGCTTACCGCAGGGTGCGTTCGAACAGTTCCCAAATGCGGCGGTATTCGTCGTACCAACCGCCCGAGGTATGAAACGCGTGGGCTTCCACTGGGTAAGAGCTGAGCTCCCAGTTGTGTTTCTTGAGTTCGATCAGGCGCTGTGCCAAACGTACCGAATCCTGGTAGGGAACGTTGTTGTCTACCATGCCGTGGCAAATGAGTAAGGCGCCCTTGAGTCCTTCCGCGTGGTAGATCGGACTGCTGCGACGGTAGGCCTCGGGGTCCACTTCCGGCGTGTTCAAGATGCGGCTGGTGTACCAGTGGTTGTAATAGGACCAGTCGGTAACCGGGCGCAACGCCGCGCCGGCCTGGAAGATGTCGGGTGTGGTGAACATCGCCATCAGCGAAATGAAGCCGCCGTAGCTGCCCCCGTAGACGCCGATCTTTTGGGCATCGACACCTTTGTCTTTGGCCAAAAAGGCCGCGCCGTCGACCACGTCGTTTAAGTCGCGACCGCCCATGTGGCGGTAAATGCCCGTGCGCCAGTCTTCACCGTAACCCGAGGAGGCCGTGAAATCGGGGTCGAGGACCGTGTACCCCGCGCGTGCCAGCAGGTTATGGAACATATTTTCACGGAAATAACCGCTCCATCCCTTGTGGGCGTTTTGCAGGTAACCCGCGCCGTGGACAAAGATCACCCCCGCGCCGTTTGATTGTTTCGGGGTGAACAGGCGGGCGTGAACGGGTTTGCCGTCGCGGTTGGTGTAGGTAATGAATTCGGGTTGTTGCCATTTGATGCTTTTAAAGGCCTCGGAACGGCCGTCATACAGCGTTTTCCACTTCTTTTTCTTTTTGTGTTGGATGACCGCGGGGATGGTGGCCCGTTCGAAAAGACTGACCATCGCTTTGCCGTCGGCGCTGAGGGCGACCGTGTGACGGCCTTCGCCTTGGGTGAGCTGTTCGATGTCGCCGCCCGCCAACGGCATGCGGTAGAAATGACGTTCTCCCGGATGTTCGCGATTGGCGTGGAAGTACCAATACTTGCCCTCGGGTCCGGCAGTCGGGCTGTAGACTTCCCACGTGCCTTTCGTTAGGGCCGTCACTGCTTTGGTGCCGGGATCGTACTGGTAAAAATGTTGGTAACCCTCGTGGTCCGAAAGGAAGACCACCTTTTTTCGGTCGGGGTGCCATTGGGCACTGCCGCCAAACCAAGGTGCCGTGGGTACGTTGGTCATGAAGTTTTGAACCCAGGCAGGATTGTGATGGTGCATCACCAACTCGTGTTCGCCCGTGCCCGCGTCGATCAACAGCAGCCAGCGATCTTTCCAATCGCGGCTGAACACCGTGACCAAATAAGTGTGTCCGTCTCCGCTGAATCCAGCCGCTTCCATGTAAACGGAACGTGGCGCGTCGTGTTCGTCGCTGATTTTTTCCGCGCCGGCTTCGGTTTTTTCGTTTTGGATCGCGGCGTGGCGGTTATGTTTGATTTCCGGCAGCGATGAGACGTCGAAGTTGGTCAATTTTTGGGTTTCGTGGTTGTAAAAAACCAGTTTCCAGGTTGGTGTCGTGTGACCGGTGCGGGCGTAGCCGTTTTTGAGTACCACCGCACCGTCGCGGTTAATGAATTCCGCGTATTTGGGTGGGGTCGGCTGATCGCTCGGCGCCAGGACAACCGCGAGATGACGGTTGTCGGCGCTGATATCGATGCTGAATTGGTCGAAGATGCTGTCGCCCAGTTCCCATTTGGCGCCAAGATAGACCGGTTCGGGTTGGCCTAAGGCGCGGCGCAAGCGGGCTTGCTGTTCCTTGCGGTGTTCTTCGCCTTCGTAACCTTGGGCTACTTCTTGAATCAGTGCCCGTTCTTCCTGCTGATGCCAACCCTCCTTGGGCGTGGGTTCATCGCGAAAGCGGACCGCCGTAATTTGTCGGTCGGTTCCTTTGTTTAAATCATAGCGAAACAGTTGGTTGTCGGCGCGGTACACAAAAACGCCGTCTTCTTTAAAGGCGACGGGCCGCAGCCGTTCCTCGCGTGTAACCACCGGTTGCCAAGAACCCAGGTTGCGACGGGCATAAAGGTCGCCCGAAAGGGCGGCGACTTGCCATTCACCGCGCGTAATGGGGTTGCGTGCGAGGGCGTCCGCCATTTGGGCGTCGCTGATTGGGGTGACCCGGCCGCTCGCCAGATCCAGCGCCATCAGGCGTTGGGGCTTGGGGGCTTCCTGGCGAACCCGAAAAAAAGCGGTGGTGCCTTTGGCGTCGAGAGCCAAGTCTTGGGGGATCTCGCCGATCCATGCGGGATCCTGCATGATGGTTTTTAAATCAAGGGTGGGGGACGTGGCCCAGAGGGGGAGCAACAACAGCAAGCCGACCAAAAGTCGACAGGGGTGGGTGTTGGCGGACATCAGGGTTCCTCATAAAAAAAATAACCCGAATCAATCGCCAAACATGATGGGGCAACCTGGCCGGCCCGCGAGGCGGGTGCAAAAAGGTTCCGTCACAGGCAAGAGATCAGGTGGAGGTACCGGCGCGACACCCCATATGAAGACGAAATCGCACAAGCGGTCGTCACGGGTCGAAAATGGGCCGATAGGAACTCCGGGCGCATTCTACCACAGCTTTTAAGCGCGCCAGGCGACCGGACATGCCGCCTGGGGGGACGCAAATCGAACCAAAAATCGGTTAGTTGCTAACGTTGATCAGTTCTTTAAGCTGCTTGCCTACTTTGAAATAAGGCACCTTTTTGGGAGCGACTTCGACGCTTTCGCCCGTGCGGGGATTGCGTCCGGTACGGGGACCGCGCTCGCGAATACGGAAACTGCCAAATCCTCGCAATTCCACGCCTTCTCCGCGGTTTAGAGCGCCGACCACACATTCCAAGAAGGTGTTTACCACGACTTCGGCTTCTCTTTTACTGACGTTAATGGATTGTGAGACGGCCTCAACTAGGTCTGCTTTCGTCATTGACACGGCTATCCGGCTCCTCTTCTTTTAATGGTGCACTTGATGCATGAGTGAATTCTCTAGGTTGCTCTCATCAAAATAGTTACCAAGTTTAGAATTGTCAACACTTCAAGGGCTTGGGAGGCACTTTTTAATAAAAAAAGTGCGGTGCTGTAGCTGCTTGCACAATCTCTTATGTGCAGGCTTGTTTAACACCACAGCTTTTTAATGGGGAATTTTTGCGACTAACCACCTTATCGGCCCATGCGCGGCAAAATTAAATAAAAAGTGGTGAGATCGGACAAAAAGCCTTTGTTTCCGCACATTTGACGCGTTTGACTCATTTTTGACGTTGTTCGGCCTAGTTTTCGATTTTTATCCCTACGATTTTTGGGTCAAAAATGCGCGCTTTCTGCAGTAATTCACTTCTTTGGCTCATTAATTGTTTTTGCCACAGCCTGTCTTTCACGTGCAGCACCAGGATGTCTCCTTCGCGGTGCATGCCGTCCACATAGGTACCGACCATGGCGCCGAACATCACTTTGGGTTGGATCAGGCTTTGTTTTTTGAGACCTGGTAGCCGGTTTTGTTTCACCAGCTGTTCGGTGATCTCCCCGATGGATGTCATTTTCTTCAGTCGTCTGTAGCGCATGGGATGATCCTGGGAGGGGTGGTTGGGTGATCGGCCTTGGCCGGGGTTGGTTTCGGCGGGCCTGTTCCAGCCATCCTAGCACGGCTGTCTCTTGGAGAGACTACAAACATCCGAGGTCCGAAGACAGGGCCTGTTTACCGGTAGCGATCAGGCGTTAAGCGGCTTGAAATCAGGGTTTTGTTAGGTTGGCAAGAGGTTTGCTATTAGTGCTGCCGAGATGCCTATCTGGAGTCGTTCCTATGATCCCACGCTCACGTACCCGTTCCAACAAAACCCTTTTATTATGTTTATCCGTATGGTTTTTTACCCTTTCTCTTCCGGCGATCGATATCTCGACCCAAATTTCTTTGGTTAGTCACGAGCAAGATCACCAATTGCTGGGTTCTTTTTCCCTCAAGCTCAGCAACGATGCTTTTTCCGATGCATCGCCCAACGAACCTTTGTACGTTCGTTTTCGCACCCTTCATTCTCAGGGATGGAGCCATACCCTGGTGGACATGCGTCCCGAAACCGGTGACGCCCCGATCAATCTTGCTGTTTTTCCCGTGAACCAAAGTACCCAAATTAATCCGAACCTCAATCCCGACGCCGTGCAGTTGGTGCGCTTGATTAAAGGTGAGCGCGAGGGGTGGATTCGCATCAATCGCTCTTCTTCCACCTGGGTCGCCGCCGACGTGATCGGCGTAGCGCCTTCGCCGGATCGCCCGGTGGCTTTTTCATTGGGCCTGCGTGGTAGCCAGTCGGTTCGCAATAATGCCAACACGGTTACCCGCGGCAACGAGCGTGCGGACCTACATTATTTGGCCGATACCTCCCTGTTTGCCAACTACCGTGATACCTCCTCCTTTCGCGTTGGAACCCTGGAGCGTCTTGACTTTATTGCGGTTGATAGCCGTACCTTCGGTGTTGAGATCGGGCAAGGGGTGTTGCTGGGGGGTTCGCTAAGCGTCAGTTTTTCCGACGATGTGGTGGTGGCGCGCGGTGCCGCTTATGTTCCTTGTTTCGAATTCCACAATGTTGAGGATTCCTTCGATACCACCGTGGTGGAGCGGACCGTGAACCGGTTTGACTTGATTCGTGCCCGGACTTTTGGGTTGCAGGTTCCCGCGCTCTACCTCACCAACAGTTCTGATTTTGTTTGGGAGGAAGGCACCCGTTTGTTTGTGACCTTGCCCGAATTTAGCGGACGGGCCTATGCCGATGGGGATCCGCAATCGATCACCCGGCTCGACACAACCCGTGAGTTTGTTTGGCAAGCCACCGATCTTCAGGTTACTTCCTCCGGGTCTTCTCAGTGGCGGGTTGAAAAAATTATGTGGAACGAGAACGTGTTTGCCGGTTACGAATTGATTTTGGAATCGGGTGAATACGACGTGTTCGAGACGCTGACCTTGACCGGTATGATCATGGAGTTGGACGACGATTTTCGCAATGAGTCCATTCGGCTCGCGGCCCACGCCGTGTACACCAACCAAATCGTGACCCAGGGCGAGCTTGCTCATCTTGGTCCATTGACCCACACCTTGTTTGAATTAGCGCCGGGCGAAGACAACTTCCACCGCCAGGTGTTGAGTTACACCGCCTACGACGAGCCGGAGTGGCTGTTTGAAGGCCATGTGGTGAATCCCCATGATCAAAGCGTGGATGTCACCATGTTGTTTTACAACCGCCACGGTATCCTGTTGGGCGTTTTGCCCGCGCAACCTTTGGCGGCCCATGCCAAGAACGTGTTTGACGTGGCTTCGTTGTTCGGTGACGCCGCCGCCGATGTTTTGTCATGGGTCGAGGTGTTATCTCGCGAGCGGGTTGGTGTCGCCGCGGTGATTGAGAACACCGATGGGACGACCCTCGATGTGTATCCCGGTGTTTCTGATTCCCGCGATACCTTGTACGGCGCGCACCTGCCGGCCAACCTCGAGAGCTGGCGCACCAAGGCGGCGGTTGTCGCCAACAACCTAGCCGAGGAGAGCAGTTTCTTCTTGGAATTGCCGGGCCAAGGCGAAACCCGTTTGCCGGGCTTCTTTTTCCCCGGCGGTACCGCCATTCTCGACGACCAATACTTTGTGAACAACGAGGTGCGCAGCCCTTGGTTTCGGCTTAACGCCGTTTCGGCCGAGGGTGGCAACGGTTTGTTGTTTTTCTCGCGTTCCGATCATTTGGCCCAACTGGTGTCGACCCCGCTTGATTTACAGCCGACACGCGAATGGCGCTTCGATCATTTGGGGCAGTGGCAGAATGCCTGGTGGAACGGCTTGGTGGTGACCAATCCTGGCGAAAATTCGGTTCCCATATTGGTGAACCTGTACAACGCGGAAGGGGACAAGATTGAGGATTTCCCATTGGTGCTGGCGCCGGGCGAAAAGTCGGCGGAATTACTGGCCAACCATTTGAATGGGGTTCTGCTTGAGCCTTACCATCGCATGGACGTTATTGCCGATGAACCCATTTTGTCCTTTCTGCTGATGGGTCAGGACGGGAAGCCCGTGGCGACGCGGGTGCGTGGAAACCTCGAAGGTTCTCGAGGGAAGTTGTTGCCGATTGCCTTTGGAGCGGATCGTGCGAAACCGGGTTACACGGGTTTGGCGTTGATCAACCCCTTCGCTTTGGAAACCGAGATTGAGATTACGCCCTACACCGCTGCCGGCGAGGCGCGTCCCACGGTTTCGGTCAGCATTCCTCGATTCAGCAAGTCCATTAATTTGTTGGAGACCTTGCTTGGCGATGATCGCGAGGTGACCCACCTTCACATGAAAGGAACCCGCAGTTTCACCGCATTTGGTTTGGTGGGCTCCCGCGACAACCAACAACTGGCCACGGTTGACGTCATCAATCTCGATTGAGGCGTAGGGGATAGCGGGCTGCATCGATTGTTTTCGGTGCGGCCATGGTTTCCTGGAAAACAAGACGGTCCCTTTCCCAAAAACCCTTCTCCGCCCAGCCTCCGGCTGGGTTTTTCTTTGTGCGCCCGACGGGGCACGCCCACCTGAGCAACGTTTACGGGTGACAACGTTTACGGGTGACAGGCACGTGCAAGCGGCTTGAAATAATTTCGTTACAAGCGCTGGGTAGCTGTAAGTGTATCGGGACAACCCACCTGTTTGGTTAAGCGGCATTTTCGGGTGACCCTTTGCGGGTGACAGGCATGGTTAAGGGGCTTGAAGCATTTGCGGGTGACAGGCATGTTCAAGGGGTTTGAAGGAAACATGTTGTGAGCGTGGTGCGGCTGTAAGTGCACCGGGGCAACCCGTCTGTGTGGTTGAACGGGGACATGATGAAAACGTGGCTTTGTGAACCGGTGGTTTACCGTTTATGAGCCGTGGCCGCTTACAGTCGTTTGCTTTGGGTCGGCGCCGGCGGGGGCGTAACCCAACGCGGGATGGGCCGGATCCGCGGCCTGTCAGGGTGCCTGTCTGGAGCGGGATGGCTTTTAACGTTTTTGCTTCATCTGGACGATCACGACGGTCATGTCATCGTCGTGCGTTCGCCCGTCCGCGAACGCGTCGCAGGCCGCAAAAAATTGGGAAGCCACGCTTTCGGGATGACCGCCGCGCTTGCAAATTCGGTCCAGCGTTTCCTCCAGGCGATCTTGGCCCCACAAGCTGTTGTGGCGGTCGAAACGCTCGGGGAACCCGTCGCTGTAACTGATGAGGTAATCGCCCGGTTCTAGTGCCAGGTCTAAGGTTTGTACGGGGATTTTTTCCAAAAATCCCAGCGGGGGACCCTTCATGACCAAGGGTTTGAGCGTGCCACTTTTGGCGCAGAAGTGGTAAGGGAAGGGCATACCGGCGAAGGCGGCTTCCGTCCGGCCACTCTCTTCATCTAGCAGAATCAGCCCCAGACTCATGCCCATGGTTTTCTCCGTAAGCGAGCGTTTAAGGCCGATGTTTAATTCGAGCATGGCTTCTTTTAAGTTGTGGGTTTGCGGGGTTTGCGCCCAGACGGTGGCCCCCAGTTTGGTCATGCCGACGACCAAACCCGCCGCAAAACCGTGCCCGGTGGCGTCGCCGACGGCGATGCAGTGGCGGTTGTCCGGTAAGCGCTGAAAATCGTAATAATCGCCGCCTACCTCGGTCGCGGTGCGCATGGCGCCGACCGCGGTCAGTCGCGGCGTGTCGAGGTTGCCGCCGGGTAGCATCGACAGCTGAATTTTGCGGGCGTAATCCAGCTCCTCCGTTTTGCGCTTTAGGTCCAATTCCAGCAAAGCTTCTTGCTGCTTGCCCTCGAGGCGCTGCTTTTGCCAAATAAATGCCGAATAAATCATCGAGGCGGCGATGACAATCAGGAGCCCGTGGAACCACCAGCTTTGCCACCAAGGCGCTCGGATGGTGATGGACACGGCGGTACCTGCCTCGTTCCAAACGCCGTCGTTGTTGGAACCGATCACGCGGAACAGGTAGTGGCCGGGGCCGAGGTTTGAGTAGTTTGCCTCGCGGTTCTTTTCGGCGGGCACCCAATTTTTTTCAAGACCTTCCAAGCGGTAAAAGTATTGATTCTTGGCGGGATACGTGAAGTCCAGGGCCGAAAACTGGAAACGCAGGTAGTTTTGGTGGTAGTCGAGTTCCCAGGTTTGTTGTAAATGAGCGGCATCTACCGATTGGCCCATCACCTGGAGGTCGGTGATGACCAGCGGTGGGGCGTGCGGGTTGGTGTTGAGATGTTTGGGGTTAAAATAGTTGAAGCCGGAGGTGGTACCGAAGTAAAGGGTGTTGGCCGTGTCGTAATGAAAGCCATGGGCCAAAATGGAATTGGCGCGCAGACCGTCGCCGACGTCGTAGTTCTTGGCTGAATTCCGGCGAGGATCAAAAGAACTCAGACCTCGGTTGCTGCACAACCACAGTTGGCCGTCGGCGTCCTCGGCCACGGCGTAAAGAATGTTACCTGCCAACCCATCTTTCACGGTGAAATGCTCAAAGGTGGCCGTTTCATAATGGTAGCGGTTGAGCCCCCCGCCGCGCGTTGCCACCCATAAATTGCCCAGTGTATCCACATGGACGTCTGAGACATCGTTGTGGCTAAGGGAATCTGATTGGCCGGGGTCGTGCTGGAACCCGCGTTGTCGCTCATCCTCGGGGTTAAAACGAACCAAACCCGATCCCAAATTGGCGATCCACAGATGGGAGAATTGGTCCTCGGTAATGGCGACCAGCGCGCCACGCTCGACGGTGCTAAAGCCCCCTTCGCCCAAATGAAACATATCGAAGCGATCTATTTCTTCATCAAGTAGGTGCAGGTTCGGCCCCCGGGTTCCAACCCAGAGCCGCCCCGCGCGGTCGCGGAACAAACTGCGGACATCCTCGGAGGACAAGCCGGCGTTTTCAAAATACTGCTTGAACGTGCCCTCCCAAGGGTCGAGCAGGGCCAGCCCCCGACGGGTCCCAATCCATAGCGCGCCGTCATCCTGTCGCAACAGCGTTTGAATTCGGTTGGAAGGCAGGCCTTGTTCCCGCTCCTCATATCGCTCCATCACGGTGCCCAGCCTGCGGTCAAAGCGAATGAGACCGGATTGACTGGTGCCGATCCACAGTTCGTGTTCGTTGCGGCTCTCAATGGCGGTGACGGCGTCGTTGGGAAGGCTGTCGAATAGATTGGGGTTGTGCCAATGACCCCTAAACTTTTGAAGGTAACGGCTGTATTTGTGCAAACCGTTGTTTTTGGTACCGACCCAAAGCGCCTCGGCTCGATCCACGAGAAGCGTGGTGATATGGTTGGTGGGATTGCCGTCGGCGCGGAGTGGGAGTTTTCGAAAATAATCGCGGTCGGCATCGTAATGGAGCAAGCCTTGTCTGGCGGTACCAACCCAGGTTTGCCCTTGACGATCACTGATAAACACGGCGTCTTTGAGTTCGCCGGGTGGTAGGGAGTACGGGTTATAGGGGTCATGGCGGTAGTGGGTGAATCCGCCGGATCGTGGATCAAAGCGGTCCAGTCCCCCCGCGGCGGTTGCCAGCCACAAACCGCCGCCGCCGTCGGGAAAGATACCGTACACCAAGTTGTTGCTGAGGCTGCGCGGTTCGTCCGGGATGTGGCGGTACTGGATAAAGGTTTCGTTTTCGGTGTTAAATCGCAGCAAACCGCCGCCGTGGGTGATGATAAACAGAAAACCGTTGCGGTCCTCGTGGATGGGGGGTTGACCGCCTGTATTGGGGATTTTGTGGTAGCCGACGACCGATAAAACATCAAAAGTCGGATCGTCGAAAAACCGGGTAAACCCACCCGTTACCGGGTCGAACTTGTTGAGGCCGCCGCCATAGGTGGCGATCCACAAACGGCCGCCGCGGTCGCGGTGCAAATGGGTCACCAAGTTACTGCTTAAGCTGTTTGGTTCCCCCGGCAGGTTTTGATAAGGCGTGAAGCTGTCGGCTGTTTCGTCCCAGCGAAAAACCCCTTGGCTACGCGTGCCGACCCATACTTCACGGTGTTCTTTGGACTTGGGCCCGTCTGCCAAAAGCGTGACGACCTCAACGGCATCCCCGCTTGAGGCTGCAAGTGGGTAGTGGTAAAAGCGGTCCTCACGGCGGGCATAGCGATTGAGCATGCCACTCGCGATAACCCACAAATCGCCCTGGTGGTCCTCGGCAAGGTGGGTCACATTGTTGCCCGAGAGGGAGTGGGCATCGAAAGGTTCGTGTTTGTACGGTGTGAGTTCGTAACCGTCAAAGCGTTGCAGGCCCTCCTGGGTGGCAATCCACAAAAAGCCGAACGAATCTTGGTACAACTCTTGGATGCCGACCTGGGCCAACCCCTGTAGGTTGCCGACCTGCTCAAAATAAAAAGGTAAGCCGCGGAAGTTGGTGCGGCCCCAGGCGCCGACAGCGGCGAGCCACAAGCAAAGCGCTACCATCCACCACCGACGCGGGCTTGCGGCGTTTTTCGGGCTTTGACGGCTTGGGCCGTCGCCCTTTGAATGAGCGCTAGGGTGAAGGGTCTTCAAGAGAATTGCTTCCAGGGTGTGGGTGACGTTTTGGGGGGTAAAATCTTCAAATACTACTTTGAACCATTACGTAATGTCAAAGTGTTAGGTTTTCGTCGGCACCGCATAAAATGAAGCATTTCCATTCACGAAAAAGCGCGGAGAAGCCCGACAAGAGAAGGTCTCCGCGCAATCATCGCATATATTCTTGGCCCGCTTTTCTTACGAGGATTCGTCGCGAGAAGCTGAAAGCCCTGTGCGTACGAAGATGACGACCAAGCGCAAACGGTGCGGGACCGACCTTTCGGCGCAGCAGCGCTTCGTTGCGTATGGCTCGACTGAGTAAGGCGGCCGGCCGCCCCGTGGACGGCCGTCCCGCGGATGGCCGCCCCCTGGTAATCGCATGGGCTGCCCCGCGGCAGAAAGCATTGTGAGAAAAGAGGGTTAGGGGAGGGCGGCCGCGGGCTTTGCTGAGCCCTGCCGGTTTAGGGAGGACAGCTATTTTCACCACGACCCAGGTCAATGAGCGGGTTAACCGCGCCGCTAAAATCCGTGTCCGTGATCTGTACTTCAACGGTGCATGTTTCATCTAGTTCGCAGGCAATGCACCAGCGGCCGGAGCATGGCAGACAGATGTCGTTGTCAAAATCAAAATTGATGACGAAGATGCTGAGTGTATCGGTTCCCGTTGTTTCGACGGTCCATTCGAGGCCGCGTTGGCTGGGAAGGTTGGTGCCGATATTAATTTGTGCGCCCTCAAGGGTTCGCATGCGAATGCTGTTGTCCGCGGGCGAAAAACTAAGGTTGGCAAAGCTGTTGTGTTCATCGTGCCACGCCATTAAGGGGCCACGGAATCCTTGGGCTGCGCCAATCGCCGATTGTGTTTTGGCTTTCTTTACCGCGATATTGTACATAGGGAGGGCGATCGCGGTCAGAATACCGATAATGGCCACAACCACCATAAGTTCTACTAAACTAAAACCTTTCTTCACGTTTTTCATTTCCTGAGTTCCTGTAAATTAAAAAATGCGAGCACTTAGATGTGGGGTAGCGAGGGGTTATGTGCTTAGGGTCACAGAAAGCATGTCGCGCTTGGCCTTAACCCACCCTCACACCCTTAAGCGCAACCGGCTGAGAAATCCGTCAAAAAAAAATAAAAAAATTTGGGCCCTGCCGGGGGAATCCCCCCCAAGGAGACACTGGGTGAAAGAAAAGACGCTTGTTTTCATGGTTTTATCGATGGGTATCGCCTGGGGCGTTTTTTTTGGCGGGCGTTATTGGGCATTCCATTCTCGCCAAAACCCGATTCGCGATGCGGCTTTGGTGGGTCCTCGTGCCGCCGGTGATCGCTTGATGTTGGAACTGACTGAATTTGTTGAGCGGAAAAGTCGTGGTTTACCAAGCGCGCATCGCGAGGTATTTCGTGATGATCCTGAATCCGTTTCGGGGTACCTCGAATTTTTTGAGACATTCGAGCGGCGGTTTGGGGCGCGTCTCGCCGAGGTTACCGTGGAAGCCAGGGTGACGCGCCAGCCGGGGCTATTAGCAGAGTATGAGATGGAGGCGCCCTACGGACATTTCCTCGAAGAACTGGGGTTGGTGGTGTTGTACCTGGCTCACCAGGCAACCCTTCACGATCAGCCCGACTTGCGGGTGCGTTGTCTCAACGCTGCCGAGGATTTGATGCGGTTAACCCTTTCATGGCCGGGGTTGGATTTGCTCAGCGGCACCTGGTTTTGGCGTACCAAGTACTATGAGTTCCGGGTTTTCTATGCACGCGAGGGCGATCCCGACGGCAAGCTCCCTTCCCCCAAACAATTGCGGGCGTTGTTTGAGGGCGCGGTGTTTCTCCATTGCGCGACCCTGGAACAACGCTTGCTCGAAGAACATCACGTATGGCCGCCGCGTTTGTTTACCGACGAGCCTTCAATTGGCGAGATGTTGTTTGACCTGCGTTCTTTGTACGGCGACCTCCAATTTGATCACCCGGACCGGCCCTTTTCGGCGCGTTACCCGCTCGCACCAAAATGGCAAATTCGCACACGCCATCGGCCGGGAGATGTGCGTTACCTGGCGGTTCGTTTTGAGAATTTGGCAGCTTACATCGGGTTAGAGACGTCCTTGCTCGATGCGGCCCGGCTGTACAGGAACCTGGGTCCCGAACCCGATCCCGCAACTGTTCGTGCCGCGATTAACCGCCTTCAATTGCGCAATCCTTTTGACGGTGACCTGTACCGGGTGGACGCGCGCGGGCGTTTGGTCGTGTTGCCGCCGCGTTCTCCTTTGGTACGGGTGTTGGGCGCTCGTGGTGACCTGGCCGAGGCCTGGTACCGCTGGGTTGCCGTACCCAACGGTTGATGCTCATGGATTTGGTTATTCATCCCTTGCGCTATTGAAAAACGGCTTAGGGTTGCTTGGCTCTTGACGGGCGGCGGTCCTCGGCGATAGGTTTGTAACCAAGCAGCGCGATAAGCCAGGGTGATTTTAGCGAAACATCCAGACTAAATATGTCCGTGGGGAATGCTTGTCGGCCCAAGGCGGATTTGTTCCCCTTCCCGACTCGGATTGATTGTGTCAAGCGGTTGTGTTCTAGGTTCTTAGCCGGGATGCCTCGCGCTTTTTGAGTTGCTTGTGAAAAGCGTTTCCCTCAATGAAATGCCGTTTTGGGGTTTGGCCGACGGATGGTTACTGTGTCACCTTTTCACGATACAAGGAGGTGTGGTGATGAACAAAAAGGCGTGCCTGTTTTCTTGTTTGGGTTGTGGCGGGATTTTGAGCGTGGTGCTTGTTGCGATGGGTATCCTTACCTATCAGACATTCCAACAAATGAGCGAAGGCTTCACCAGTCCGGGAACGGTTGCATCCAGTGTCTTGGCCGATGGTGAAACCTATCCGCCGGGTTATGCGGCGGTTGTTGGTTTCGGGATTCCTTTCTCCTTTGATTTCATCATGATGGGCGAGGTGCAAACCGAAATCCAGACCGAAGATCCCTTTGAAAAGCTCGCCGTATCACTCGAAAATACCGATCCCTCGTTGACACTTCTTAAGATGAAAGGGGCTTATAACGACCCGCAACTCGAGTCGTTTCTCAAGGATGGTTCGCAATCGAGTTTCCACTACGCCCAGTTTAATGTCCTTTTCCACGCCGATGATCAGGCCCAACGGGGGTTTTTCGGACACGGTTCCGGCGAGATTCTGTACCTGTCCACGAACGGACGCGTGGTGCTTTCCGGTGAACAGGGTTCGACCTTACAGGGTGCCTATACCTTGTTTTACAGCAAGTGTAGCGACGGCCGCGCTGTGCTGGGCTTGTGGTTTGACCAACGAGCACCCGATGAAGTGGTTGAAGGTGGGCCGGTGGATCCCAATGCATTCCGCGAAATGGTCGCTTACTTCTCGTTCTGTCCCTAAATTCCTTTTGGCGTTTCCGTGGACGCCTCGCGGCGTCGCTTCCCTTTGACGATGTTGAGTTCAATGTGAATCAGTTGGTTTTCGCGTCTTAAATCCGCGTTGCCCCGTTCGAGATCCCGCAGGCGGTTGTGGTAGTTTTGGGTCAAATGATCAAAAACCTCCAGAAATTCCAGACGCTTGTCTTCCGGGACGAGTTCCAAAAGCTGTGCTTCCATTTCGGTAAGGTTGCCGAGTGCCGGGGTTCGTGCATCCATGCGTTGCACCTTGAGGGTGTGTAGTAGGCGCTTGTGTTTTTCAAGTTCTTGAAAACAGTAGTCTTGTTCGCTTTTGCTAAGGGGCTTGGTTGGCCGCTCATCGGTGCACTGTGTCAAGGCCGCTGCTACCAAAACCAGTGCCGGCAAACACATGCCGAGGAACCGTCGTAGGGCGGGCGGTTTCTCCGATGTCGAGGGGCGGGTAGAGGCAGTCATGGCGATTCCTTGGTTGGCGGCGGCAAGGTCTGTTGGGCGGGGCGAGTAACGCCGATGCATGGGTGAGCACAACACGGGTCTAGATCGGAGATCCGGTCGCAACGCGGGTTAAACGAAAGCGTTCCATCGTTTGCGTTGAAGGTGAAGGGCGGTATTTGGCCTATAGAAATGGGCGGTTACCCGACGGGCTTGGATGATCGTTTTTAGAAGATCCTCGGAAGCGGTGTCCCGTCTTAGGGGAAAAGTCCTCTAGGGAATGAACCCATGGCTTGCGTCAATTCCTGGAAGGCCGGCTCTTTCGGTTGCCGGCGAGAAGAGTCGGGTACATTCCTTGTATTGCAAGCTATTTCCGCATCGGAGAGGTTGGCTCTCGCTGGAAATACAGGGTTCGCGCACGTTTTTTCCGCGGTTGACGAAACGGGAGCCTAAGGGTTTCGCCCTCTATCTAAACCAACGAAAAAGCGGTATCAAGGGGCTCATATCTCACGCGGTTTCCTTGTGTCCCCGTGTGATTTTTCGAGAGGCGGTAAAAAACATAAAAAAAGGTGGAACTTTTTCGTTCCACCTTTGGGTGCGTTCATTAAGTGAAATTGGGATTTGACCGCAATGCGAATATGATTCTAAGTCGGGTGGGTGAAAGCCTCCCGCGGCGCATGGCATCTGACCACGCGCAAGCGGAGCGGGGCCGACCTTTCGGTGTCCCAGCGCACCGTCGTGAATTGCTCGGCGGTGTCAAGAGAGAGGCGAACCCTTGTAATCGTATGGGTTGCCCCGCTGCAGAACGCCTTGTGAGAACGGCGAACTTGGGCTAACCCTCTACCGGGGTGGAGTTGGTTTTGATGGTGGCGCCGTCGGAAAGGTCTTCCAATGCCAATACCGTCACTTCTGTTTCGTTGTCGCCCTGGGCGGATTGATTAACCCAGGTAAGAATGACAGTGACACGCCCGTTTGCGTTTTGGTGCAAGCTAACACCGGTATTGGCGGGGTAGTTGGTTAGCAGGCGGAGCCATTGGAGGTTGCCGGCGGCGTCATAGGCGGCCACAAAGCAGCCCGAACCTTCGCCTGCTTCGACGATTTTTTCGCCTTCCAAACGCAGGCCGTTCTGGTAATTACCCGCGACGACTAGGTTTTGATCGGGGGTCATGAGGGACTGGTGACGGCCCGGTGCCGCGGCCGAAAGGTTCGCCATGGCCAACAGCAGTAGGCAAGCGGTAAAACGCGTTTTACCGGCGGCTTGTGATGGTTCCTGACGGGTAGAAAATGGACGGGTTGGGTAAGTGTTTAGTAACCGGATTTTCACGTGGGATCGCTCCTCTCAAATGGGATGTATTTTGAGGGTGCGTTGAGACTTAAGCAGGAGATAAACGAGGCAATAACGGCGGTTTAAAAATAGTATTTTTGCCAACCGTATCCGACGCCGGCATGGATCACATCAGGTGTCGGCGTTCCTTGAAAACGTGGCACCGACGCAACGCAAACCGGCGTGAAGCTGGGGATTGCTTGGCGGAATAGATGGACGAACGTGGTGAACCCACGTGTGAGGAGATGGGTTGGACTGCGCGGGTGCATTCCGAGCGGTAAGCACCGTATCGAGAAATAAAAATGGGGACACCTTTTGGCTTTAAGCTTCTGAAACTTAAGGTGTTCACTTCTGGCTCACGGCGTTAGGCCGATAAGAACCACGGTTTTTATTTCTGGTCGGAAGGCAAAAGGCTTTGGCAATGATTGATTCGCGCGTGTCGGGTGATGAACGCGTGGTTCGCCGGCTTCAAGGGACCGGCGAGGTGAAAGGATGGTGCTCGAAATCCCGCTCAAGCTTCAACTGTCTCATAAGCACCATGTGCGAAAGTGATTGAAAACGGCTCAAAAAAATTTTAAAAAAATAGAGCCCCTTTTGAAACCCCTCTAACGAAAGGACCTGGATTCGACTTTCCCTCGCCGGCCGCGCGACTTTTTCCTGGTGAGCGAAGGTTTTTTGGCGGGGTGTGGCTGAATCGGGTTGGTATTTAATCGGTCGTAAAATATGATTCTTTTTTGGAATATCAATTCTTTTGGTAGATTAGCAAACAAGATTCTTGGCGTGGTTGGCGTGATCGGGGATTTTTTCTTAACTAAGGATGATTTTCATGGTGAACGATGGGATGGGCGAAATCACGCGCTGTTTGGTTCTTTTGGAACATCCCGAACCGACAGGTGCTGATCGTGACCAAGTCATGGACCGCTTGTTGGGTTTGGTCTATCAGGAGCTGCATCAAATCGCACGTTCCTTTGTTCGCGGAGATCGCGCCGCGCAGACCCTGTCGCCGACGGTTCTGGTTCACGAATTTTTTCTTCGTTTGATGAAAGGAGCCAAACCTTTTTCCAATCGCCAGGCTTTTTTTGCCTTTGCCCATATGGTTATGAAAAACATTCTCATTGATCGGCGTCGCTACGAACAGGCGGTCAAGCGGGAGGGGGTTGGTGTTCCCATCAGTGAATTTCCAGGTGGCGACATCATCGACAGGCGAACCTTGGTCGACCACACGTTTTCTGTGATGGAAGCCCTGGCTAAGCTTAAGGCCCATTCTCGCCGCGCGGCACGGGTCGCGGAGTACCGGATTCTGCTGGGTTTAAACAATGAGGAAATTGTGTCGATGTTAAAAGAAGGTTTTGAATCTGTATCCCTATCAACCGTGAAGCGTGACTGGAACTTAGCGAAAGCCTGGATTTATCGTCATCTGGATGAACGCTGACGGGTCGGTGGTTTTTTTGTCCGCCGACCGCATCGGTTTTGGGACCGCTTGTGGCCTAGGTCGCGAAAGTGAGGAGCCATGACACCGCCGACTCAAGAAATTACCCAATTGTTGCGCGACTGGCGCGACAGCGTTCCGGGCAGTGAGTCCCATCTCATGGAACTGGTGTACCCGGAATTAAAGCAAATAGCGGCCGCCTATTTGAAACAAGAGAGCCGCAATAATCTACCGACGACCTCGAGCTTGGTCCACGAGGCTTACCTGCGGCTGGTTTCTACGCGGACCGAGGACTGGCAGTCGCGGGTCCACTTTTTTGGTTTTGCCGCGCGCTGTATGCGTCAAATTCTCATTGCTTGGGCCCGTCAAAAATTGACCAAAAAACGGGGGGCCGGTCAGGATTGGGAAACCTATGATGACTTTGAACTGGTAAGTTGTAGCCGCCCACGGGCCTGGTTGCAGCTCGACGACGCGATGAACGCATTGGAAGATTACAATCAGCGGATGGGGCGAATTGCCGAACTGCGTTATTTTGGCGGCTTGACCTTGGACGAGATTGCGGAACACCTCGACGTCTCACCCGCGACCATCAAACGGGATTGGAAGTTTGCCAAAGCCTGGTTGTACCAACGGCTCAAGTGCTGATCCTTGGTGAAGCAAGTGCCTACTGGTGAAGAAATTATCGCGAGATTGTTATGGAATGGGAGCGTTTTCCGAAATAAGGATTAAAGACGGCCTTTTACCCTGACCTTCTCCCTTGTCCGAAATTTGTCTTGGAAAGCGTGGTGATGATTGGTTGCCGAAAAGGATCGTTTGGCGGTCGAACTGTCGCCGTGGCACGCGACGGACGTTAGGGAGTAACAGATTGACACATTTGCGTTGGGATCGGGGCGGTCACCGGCTTTCCCGCCAGTTGTGGACAGAAGGCGGTAACCGTGGGACCTGAGGTTCAGCGTATTTTCGCGACGGCGGTCGAGCAACCGCCGGGGCGACGCGAGGCGGTGGCACGTGCCGAATGCGGCGACAACCTGGCATTGTTCCGGGATGTCATGAGTCTGCTGACGGCTTATGAAGATCATCAGGAGGATGACTTTCTCGAGAAACCTTTCTTCGAGGTCGGCAAGCTTTTGGAAGATGTCCGCGATGAATCCCTGCGGCTCAAGGCGCGTGAAGAGGTTCCGCCGCAAATCCCCGGATATACCATTCAAAAAAGTCTGGGCAGCGGTGCCATGGGCCAGGTATTTCTCGCTACCCAGGAGCAGTTGGCGCGTCCCGTGGCCGTGAAGGTCTTGCGCCCGCGTTCCCTCGAGCATCATTACGAGGAGTTTGTTGTTCGCTTCCGCAATGAATGCAAGGTATTGGCGATGTTGCCCCACGAGAACATTGCCAAAATCTACGAGGTGGGCCGGCTAGAGGACGAGCGGCCGTTTTTTACGCTGGAATACTTAGAGGGTGCCCAAACCGTCCAGCAGTTTTGCGATCAAATTGGGGCCGACATTCATCAGCGGTTGCGGCTGTTCCTCAAAATTTGCGACGGCGTGGCTTTTGCCCATCGCAATGCGATTGTGCATCGTGACCTCAAGCCTTCCAACATCCTGATCGATCCAGAGAGCCGCCAACCCAAGATTATCGACTTTGGTATCGCCAAATCCATTCAGCCCCACGCGGCGATTGACTTTACCGAAACACCGGATTGGCGACCCATGGGCACGCCGCCGTTTATTAGTCCCGAGCAATTGCGGCGTTCCGAGGGGGTTGTGGCCGACACCCGTTCCGATGTTTACGCGCTGGGTATGCTGTTGTACGTGCTCTTGACCGATACCCGGCCCTTTTTACCGGACGAGGAGGCGGCTTTTGATTTTGATCTATGGAAGAAAATTGTGGAGGAACCGGCTTCCGCGCCTTCCCATGCTTATCTCCAATGCGATCCGGCACGGCGCCGCGCGGTAGCTGAGAGGCGGGCCGTCACACCCGTGCAGCTTGTGGCGCAACTGAAACGGGATCTCGATTGGATTGTGCTCAAAGCGGTCCGAAAGAATCCCGACGACCGCTACCAAAGCGTGTTGGCCTTGGCCGATGATATCGAACGCTATTTGACCCATCAGCCGGTTAAGGCGCGCCCCGACTCCTGGTTCTACCATGTTTCCAAGTTCGTAAGAAGGCACTGGTTGTCGGTCACGGTCGGTTGCCTGTTTGGTACGTCACTCCTTACCCTGGCGACCATTGCCTTTTTTAACAACCAAAAAGCGATTCGCGAGGCAGAGCGGGTCGAGGTTCTTTTAGAACATTTAAAGGGCGTGGTTGATCTAAGCGATCCGTTGTTTCCTGATTTGTTTCGCGATGTGACCAGGCGGAAGGTGGCCAATGAGCTGCAAACCGCGATTGAAGTAAGCCGCGATGCGGATTTGCGCATGACGTTGATGGAAATTCAAGGGACCCTGCTCTACGGATTGGGTGATTACCGGCAGGCGGGAGATCGGTATACCGGGTTGGTTCGCCTAGCCGAGCGCCGTCTTGGGCCCCGGCATGAGCGAACCTTGCGTGCCGCTTACTGGGCCGGGGTGTGCAGCATGGCCTTGGAAGAGGCCGACCGCGCCTTGATGTTCTTCGATCGCGTTTTACCTGATGTGGCCGTGCTTGCCCCCCACTTACAGATGAGATTGCGGCGGGCCAGGGTGGAGGCCCTGCGTCAGTTGGGACAGACGAAGAGTGATCGGTTAATTGAACTTTTGGAGGTGATGGAAGCGGATGTGGGGGTTTTGGTGGAACCGCGCTCTTTCGAGGCATCGCAGATCGCCGTGACCAAGGGTCACGTCCATCGCGATGTTTCTCAGTTCAAGCTTGCTGAAACGGCTTATCACCGCGCCTTGAATTTGCGTTTGAACGACGGTCGGGTCAGTGACCCGATTCGAGGCATAACCTATAACTACCTGGCCGTGAACGCGCGGATGGCGGGTCGCTTGGACGACGCCCTGGAATATGCGCTCCATGGGCGCGGTTTACTCGAGGGCGCATTAAGAAGAGATCATCCCTACTTGCTCCAGTTGTACAACAACCTCGGTAATATTTATTCGGATTTGGGCCGCCTCGCCGAAGCCGAACCCCTGCTTCGCAAAGCGCTTTTGTTACGGTCCGATGCGGACGTGACGGTGCGGCCGTTCCAGACCAATATGCTCAACAATCTCGCCGATCTCTACTTGGGTTGGGGGTGTGCGGAAGATGCTGAGGCGGTCAAACTGTTCGAACTGACCGTGCGTGGTGAGGGGCGAGGTACGCGCGATCTCAACCACTGGGCTTCGCTGTTAACCTTGGCCGAGATTTACCAAGCGCAAGGGCGTCACGGCGAGGCCGCGATGTTTTTGGAAACCGTGCTCACCGAATGGCCGCTTGAAAGCCATGTGCCGTACTATGCCGTGGGCATGAGTCTGCTGGCCCGCTCGGAAGCGGAGCAAGGGCGTTACGAGCATGGGTTTGCGCTTTTTCGGCAAGCGCGGTTGTTGTCGTCCAATGGGGAAAAATGGTTCCCCGGCTACTTCTGTGAAGCAGCCGTCGTCTTGGCGGAGGGCGAGCTGGAAGAAGCCGAGCGTGCCGAGCTGCGTGCTTTTCTGGCAGAAACCTGTCCCTGAGCTCGAGCAGTTACCTTTCGCTGTCCTTCATGTCCAACGTATTGCCGTTGCTTCTGTATTGGCCGACGAGGCTTTCAATGTGGGCTAAGCCGAACGTAATCTTTTTAAAAAAGGAAGCCGCGTGCTGGACCAGGTGGAAATGGGGATGTTGCGACCACAAGCGGCGCAGTCGTCCGTCTAGCTCGACCGCTTCCGCGAGGCTCTCGGTGCGGGTGGGATTGCCGCCTTCAATGGAGATATCACCGGCGGCCGCCGTTTCGAAGAAGATGACCGCATCGTAGCGGGCCAGTTCCTGAGCGAGGGTGGTGCCGACCGCCGCGAAAAAGTCGTCCGCGCCGCCCGGCCAATAGGCCGCGCCGTCGATGGTACCGCGATCACATAACAAAATGCGTTCCGGGAATTCGGCGCTCTGGATGTCCTCCAAGTTACGTTGCACGTGAAAAATGGCTTTTTGAATGGAACGCGTCGCGAGGTCATGGTCGCTGCGTGGGAATCCGCCGGAAAACAAAAGGGTTGCCGCCTCGGGGACGATGACGACGCGTTCGCCGATTTCGCGGCGAAACAAATCCGCGGCCGTGGTTTTTCCCCCACCGGGTCCGCCGGTGAGTACGATGCGCAAGGGGGCTTTGGCCGATGTTTGTGGTTGCGTCACGAGACCTCCAGAGGACCATAGGGGAACAAAGCCGGCGGCAAAGGCCTGTCCCAACTTTGTGCCGCGTATCTAGTGTTGTTTTTGTAATCGTTTCAAAAGGCGACGGCCGCTGCGCCAGTCAGGCTTTACCTTGAGGCCCGCTTCCATCGCTTTGATCGCCGCCGGAATATTGCCGGTCACCACGAAGGCCTCGGCCAATGCTTTGTAGGAGCCGGGATATTCAGGGAACAACTGGATGTTGAATTCCAGGATTTTCACCGCTTCATCCGCCCGGTTTTTCTCCATTAATTCATAACCGAGCCGTTCCAGCGCAAAGGCGCCAAAGGTGAGGTTGGCTTGTTCGGTTGCTTGCAGTTCGTAGTATTTGGCGATGGCCGCCTCGGCACCTTGTTCGACCGCGATGGTTTGAAGCAAATCGGTGACAAGCCGTTTTTGCGTTCCTTGGCTGATGGACATGCTGCCCATGGTGACCTTGCCCTCCAAGTTCAGGGCGTATTTGCCTTGACGGGGTGGTGGTGCTTCCATTTCACCCATGACTACCTTTACCGTGCGGTTGAGCCGGGTATCGTCGGGAACTTTTAAAACCACTTCACCCATGCGAATGGACAGGTCGAGATGGGTGTCTTGCTGGAATTGACCACTGTTTAAAATCACCCCTTCGCCCATGCGCATGGCGATTTTACCGTCTTTGAAGTTGTAGTTCTGAAGGTCCTCAATGACCATTTCGCCCATGGAACCTTCTACCTCAAACTTTTCGGCGGTAATCGGGTTGCGCTCCTTGTTTTTCATGTGGAACTCGCCCATTTTCACTTCCATCTGAACGCTGGACAGGGGAACGCCCGACAGGTCAAAGTCACCCGATCCAATGGCCATGTCCAGGTCCAAATCGACCGGGGCGTTTTTGGGGAGGTACAAGGTGATGTGGTTGTTGTTGTCGTCATCTGAGAAGCCAAACATTAAGGAGGCACGGGGGCGGAAGTCCAAGGTGTATTCAATATGGTCGTCGTGTTCGGTAACTTCCGTTTCTAGTTTGAAATTGGCCTTGTCGTAGTCGCCGTCCAAATCAATTTGGCCGGGATTGCTGGTTGGCTTGATATGGAATTCCAATGCGCGGGCACGAATCTTGACCTTGATCGGTTTGGGTACCGGTTGGCCCTCTTCATTAATAAAGACCAGCGGTTTGTCCTCGCTGATACCCAGTTGGTTTTCTTGCTCAAGGGGCACCACCACGGCTTCTTTGGTTCCCTGTATCTGAGAAAAGGTGAGCAAGCCGACCGCGACCGAACACAGCACCATTAAAAATATTACGGTGCTGCAGGTCCAAAAGAGTCTGGACAAACACGATGAAGAATTCTTTTTACTCAAACGCGTCTCCGTAATAAGTTAAGCACCTTTTGCCGGACGCAACCTTGTCCCGAGCCCGTGGACGATTTTTGTCCGATGACATGAATAGCATTCAAACTGATCATGTTATCACACGAAAACCAGGCGGGGGCTTCCACGTTTGGGAACAGGGCTCGAACTTCGTTGCAGGGGCGCGGTGAAGCTGGGTTTCGTTCGCCCATTGCGTGATGTTGGACGTCGTCCGAGGCGTGGGTTGGATGATCGGTGCGGGTTGATCATGAGGGTGGTGGGTTGAGGGATGGCTTGGGTTGGTCGTGTGGGTTTTTTGTGAATCATGCGCGCCCCGCGGCAGCCTCGAGGTTCATGCGGCTAACGGCCGGGTTGGTGTTTGGCCGTGGGTGTTTTCGCGCATGGCATCGATCCGAGTGCGTTCGGTTTGCATGGGTCCTACGTGAACGAAACGGATGGGGCGAGGATTAACCGGGACCGAGTGGGTTCCTTCGCCTGGCCCGCGCCGCGAGGTGGGGTTAACCGTGAACGACGATACGTCGCGGTTTGGGAAGCGGCGGGGTCGCTTGGGCAATGTGTCCGGTAAGGTTTGGGAGACCTTTGCCGGCTGGTCGGGGAGGATTGGGATTGCCTGTCATGGGCGCCTGAAAGAGGAAATGCGGTAAAAAACCGTGACTTTCCAGACGTTTTAGGTTACGTGAAAAAGAGGCCTTGGGTTTGGTATAAATTGAAATTTCTTGAGAAAAGCAGTGTTTGTTATGGGTTTAAGTGTTTGTTTTTAAATAGTTTGTTGTGCTTGTTTAAGAGCCGGTTATGCCGGCTTGTAGCCCTGGTCTCGTGGGTGGGTGGTCGGCATGCATGATGCCCGTCAAGATGACAATGCCCGATTGAAATGATAAACTAGCGGCATTTGCTTAATGTTGTCCCCGCGTTATGCGGGATATCCGGAGGTAGTCTTTTCATGAAAACTACAATCAAACCCTTAATCTTGTTCGCCGTGAGTCTGATGGTCTCCGTGGCTTTGGCTGGTCCAAAGCTCGAAATGGAAAAAATGCAGCACGATTTCGGTGACATCGATAAAGGTGAGAAAGTATCCACCGTTTTCAAATTCAAAAACATCGGTGATGCGCCACTCGAAATCAAAGATGTTAAAACGTCTTGCGGTTGTACGTCCGCCAAGCCTAAAAAAGCGATCTACGAGCCCGGCGAGTCCGGTGAGATTCCCGTGACCTTTAACTCAGAACGTTTTTCCGGCAAGATCAACAAAACCGTAACCATTGACACCAACATGGTTGATGACAACGGTGTTTCCGCCAAAACCATTGTGAAAATTTCCGCCAATGTCGTAGCCGACATCGTCGCCAAGCCCGTTAGCCTCTTTTTCCCACGCGCTAAGTTGGGCGAGATCTCCACGCAAAACATCGTGGTTAGCAGCAACAAAATGGACAAGCTTGAAGTTACCGGCGTGAAAGCGCAGCCCGAGTTTCTTAAAGCGGAAGCCATTCGCAAAGACGACAAGACCTTTGAAATCAAAGTCACTGTCGACGGCAACAAGTTTCCCGAGGGCAAAAATCGCTTGACCGGTTTCATCAACTACGAAACCAACAGCAAAACCCAGGGCAACATGCGTTCCACCGTGACCGTGAACATCGAAAAGCCGCTGCGTGTTACGCCCGGTTCTGTTTTCCTGTTTGCATCTCCCAAGGGCAAAACCCGTCAGATTTCCCTGCGTGTTGAGTCCAGCAAGGGCGACAGCTTCGAAGTCAGTGATATCGAATCTTCCCTCGAGTATTTGGACGTCTCCTTGGCTGAAAACCTCGGCCACGAGAAACGCCTTCAAATCGTTTTGAAAGAAGATGCTCCGGTTGGTAAGTTCGATGGTTCCATCACCTTGAACACCAACGTGAAAGAGCAAGGAACGCTGCGCATTCCTGTTCGTGGCAGTGTGGTTGAACCGCCCAGCAAGTAATTGATTTCAAGCGTTTACGACGCGATCTGAATGATAAAAGGCCGGCGGAATCCGAGAGGGTTTCGCCGGCTTTTCCTATTAGGTCGACGTCTGCTTGAGATTTGGTATTGCTCTGGAGTCAACAAGGATGACAGAAGACGGGCGAGGTGCCGTTTGCTTGAACGCACGCGGGCCGCACCTGGGCCGCCTGGGTTGAAAGCAGTTCGTGGCGTATCCGTTTCACTGGAACCTACTGAAGCGCACGCTTAGGCGGGTATCAGCGTCGGCGCGAGCCTAGCCCGCATCGCTCACAAGGCATGCTGCTACGGGGCAACCCGTGCGATTACCAGGGTTTGTCTCCCGCGTTACCAGTCGAGCCGCCTTCGCCTCAGCTGCTACGCTGAAAGGTCGGCCCGGCGAAAGGTTGGCCCGGCGAAAGGTCGGCTGTCTCTCGGTCGTCATCTTCGCACGCACAAGGCTTTCAGCTTCTCGCGACGAACCCTTGCCGGCAATGCGGGCTAGCCCGCGTTTTTTTGGTAGTACTCGATGAGCAGTGCGCCCAGGGTCTTTTTGAATAAACCGAGGAACAGCCAGAAATAAAGAAAGGTGAAACTCAGCAAGACAAACAGAATCGGAAGCAGGCTAAAGGTGACAAGGTCTTGCAGTCCTCGGTGGGAGAACCACAAAATAATTTGCAGGATGACCCCGTTAAATAGCGAGACCAATGCAACGTCGGCGAGATGGGCCGGGGCGCGTTGGGTGATGGGGAGGGCGATGACATCCTCGCCGGTTTTTTCTTCTTCGATGATGGGGTCCCTGTTGCGGATCAGATCGAGCGCATCGATCTGCGTTTCCGCGACAAAAGGTTTGGCGACCTTGGGTTTCTTGGCCGGCGCCGCGGGGGGTGGTTGGCTCGGGGTTGCGCCCACGCTCGTGGGAAGGCCGGCTTGTTTGCGTGAACCAAATAAAAATCGGGATTTTTGTGAAACCCGCAGCATCATGCCGAGTTCTTGGACGGGCGTGGCGCATTGAGGACATTCGGTTTTTTCAGGGTCAAGGCTTGCGCCACACACAAAACAGACGTTCACGCGTTCCTCGGCGGTAGGCGAAACCTTCCGCGGCCGCCAGGCATGCCGGAAGGTTCACATAATTCAGAAAAAAACCGCGCGGTTTTTAGAGGCGGAAGTAGAACCACTGGTCCTTTTCTTGTTCGCTGATCTTACCGTTAAAGAAGCGTTCGATCACCTCCATATTGCGGCGAGGCATCACATAAGCGGTTTTCAGCACGGCCGCGCTACGGAAATGGTTAACGGCTTCCGGTAAGGCTTTTTCCTTTAGCTTTTCGAAGGCCAGCGATTCGTGGGCGCCGCCCAAGAGGTTTTGGAGTTCGATGTTGTCGAGATTGTTTGCCAATAGCGGCCCGAGACGGTCGACAGCTTCCTGGAAGCGTTTTTTCTGGATGTCGGTTTGGGCGAGTCGGATGGTTTTTTCCTGGTCCTCGGGGGGGGCGGTCTGGCCCAGCTTGGCTTCCTCGGCGGCAATGTTGGTTTGGGCTTCGGACGTCAGCTTGGTCAAACGTTTGAGTTCTTCACTGTCCTCGAAGGTTCGTTTGGCGATGGCGATTTCGTTGAGGTGGGCGGCTCGCTTGGTCGCGATCTCACGTACGCGACGGTAGCTAAGCACGGCCATCGCGGGTTTCTGAGAAATCGTATATTCCTCCGCAAACGCCATGAAATCGGAAACGATTTGCTGGTCGCTGTTCCAGTCGACCTGGGTTGCGGTGGGGATAATTTCTTCCTCGGGTTCGTTGAGCTTTTGCTCCTGCAACCGTTCCCAATAAAGGAAACCAAAGTATCCGCCGCCGGCGAGCACGGCCGCTACCACGGGTAAAATGAACCAAAGCTTGTTGATGGGTTTCTTTTCGTTGCGGACCTTAATGATTTTGGTGACCTGGCGGGTCTCGGTCGCGCCTTCGTCTGCATCGGGCGTGAAGAACTTGGTGATTTCCTCGTCCGAGGGGCCCGATTTTGCTTTGGTCTTGGCGGCGTCTTCCTCGAGTTCGAGACTGCGGATCTCGTTGATTTGTTTTTTGCGGTTTTCGATGGAGTTTTTAAGGGCGCTGAGTCCGTCGAGGTCGGGCGCCTTGGCGGTGAGTTCTTTGACCAGGCGTTCGGCTTCCTCGTGATCGCCGCCCAGGAGTGCTTTTTTGGCGTTTTCCAGATCGCTTTTGTACTGGTGCTGTTGCTCAATGGCGACCTTGGTTTTTTCCAAGCACTGTTGGGTTTCTTTGTGGTTCGGGTGAAACTCGAGAATGTAGTGCCATTTTTCCATGGCGGCGGCGTATTGGCCGGATTCGTAAAGTTGCAGGCCTTCATTGTATGCGTTGAGGAGTGCTTCCTTGGAGGGGCCGCCTTTATCGCCGCCGGGGGCGCTTGTCGCGGGGGCGCTTGTCGCGGGGGCGCTTGTCGCGGGGGCGCTTGTCGCGGGAGTGGGGTCCGCGGGGACGCTTGTCGCTGGGGCGCTTGACGCGGGGGCGCTTGACGCGGAGGCGCTTGTCGCGGGGGCGGCCGGCACGGATTCCGCCGCTTGGGCCTGCTCTTCCGCCATCATGGCGCTGACGTTGTTCACGTAATCCTGGACGATTCGGTTGGATGGATCCAGTTCGAGCGCTTTTCGCCAGGCGGCCAGCGCGCGGTCGTAATCCTGGACCTCGTAGAGCTGCACCCCTTGCTGGGTGAGGCGTTCTACCTCGGCGGCGGTATGATCCTCGTCTTTTGCCTCGGCGCTTTCTCCTTCGACAAAGGCCTCGGCCTTGGAGGTGTAGTACATGGTGGATTCCAGGTCGGGCGAGCTTTTGTCGCTGGGGGCCCGTTGGCCCGACTGGGATTGGGTTGCTTTAAAACGTGCGTCGATTTTCTTAAAGAGGCCTTTGAGGTCGTTGTTGTTCGGGTGTTTTTTGAGGAGGTATTCGCACAAGCGACGCGCTTCTTGGTACTGTTTGGCGCTGTACAGGCGTTTGATTTCCTGGAGAATCTCCTTGGAGCTGCGTTTCTTGGTGCCGCTCGAGGATTTTTGGCCGGCGCCGGCCGATCCGGCCTGGGATGCCTGCATGATGTCCTGTAGGCCTTTACGGGCCTCTTGGTGATCGGGCGCGACTTGGAGAACTTTCTCCCAGTAAGACTTTGCTTCGGCGTAATTTTTTGCACTAAACGCCATAAAACCTTTGAGGTAGAGATCCTCAACGTTTTCGCTCATAAACCCATCCAGCCTAGTGATTCATGTACCTAAAACTCCGTTCCACAGTTTAGGAAACCCCCCGTATGATGTCAAGGCGGCCAACGCCTAAAACCATCAATCCCAGTGGTTCATTGATGGGGGGAGCGGCACTTTTGCGCCTGGTAGCGAAAGGTCGTGGGTTTCCATTGGGTGACCCGCGTCTTTGTGCTAGAATGCTCGGCGGGGATGTAAGACCGCCTTTACTTGTCCCACCTTTTTTTGTCCCACCAAACACAATCCCTCCAAACAATGTCCCACCCTTTATTTCCTTCCATTCACGATTACATCCCCACCTTCCGCTCCAGATGAACCCGCCGCCCGGCGGGTTTTCTGCTTTTAGGGCCTTTTTTGAGGGCGGCATGCGGACTAGCGGAACTCAGACAAAAAGATGCGGCGCATGACAACCTTGTGGAAACACTCCGGCTCAATGACCCCGACGACCTCGGTCCCATTGGTTAGGATCAGATGGCGCGCGTCGCTACCGGCAAAGGTGGTAAACGCAATGGTCCAGTCCACGTCGTGCTGCAAGCTCAGGAAATGTTGATTGAGATAGTTGCGCAAGGGACGACCGGTATCGGTGGTTTGGTTGAGTGCACGCAAGTGGTCGCGCATGGTGTGGATCGAAAGTTCGCCGTTGTAATTGGTAAGTACGTATGTCGCCCCCTTGCGTATCAGAAAATCGCGCACCTCGTGGAGTGGTGTTTCCGGGTCCAAGAAGTGAGGTTTGCCGCGCAGCAAATGGTAGGCCTTGACCTTGGCCGGTAAGGGGTTTTCCAATAGGTCGCTCTGATCCTCCCGTCGGCTGCACTTATCGAGGTAATTGTTGATGAGGGTGGCAAGCCGGCCTTTGGGCGCGGGGATTTGGATGAATCCCACGTGTAACTTGGTTAAAAAACGCTCTATTTCGTTTTCGCTGATGGAGCGGCTGACAAAAAAGACGGGGACTTGGTGCCATTCGGGGGAGGCGTGCAGTTCGTCTAAGAGGCTGATGGCGATTAAGGGGTCGCTGTCAAAGTCCATGACCAGAAACTCGCCGGGTGCCGGGTGCCGTCCCTGGAAGACCGCTTGCCAGCCGCTGGGATCATCGACGATTTGATCGATAAGAAAACCTTCATCACGAAGTTTGGTTGCGATGATGCGGGCTTGAATTTCGGATCGAGAAAAGAGTAATCCTTGTCGCTCGGCCACGGCGGTTCCTTCTGGATTAGGCGCGCCGGGTCCAGCCGTGAAAGCTGATGAAGAGCAAGATGGACCAGAGGATAACCGCGCCTGCTTGGTGGAGCGAGCCCAGGCTTACGGGCACGCGTGTTAAGAGAGTTAGTACGCCCAGAGTAACTTGTAAACCCAGACATGCCAAGAGCAAAATGAAGCTGACACGCAGGCGGCGAGAGTGAAGGCGACGGCCGAAGGCGACAAAAAGCGCAACGACCGCGGCGGCGACAACCCAGGCGAACCAGCGGTGAACAAATTGGACCATGACCGGGTTTTCCAGGAAATTGCTGATCCAGGGTGTGTAGCTCCAGGCGGCGCTCGGCAAAAAACTGCCGTGCATCATGGGAAAGGTGTTGTAGGCGTGGCCCGCGCGCAGGCCGGCCACAAAGGCGCCGCTGACGATTTGGAGGCCGACCAAGGTGAGCGCCGTCAAAGAGGGAAGGGTGAGCCGCGGCAGGAGGTCTCCGTCCTGGTGGTCGCGGTGCGGCAGGAATACCGCAAAGGCGAGGCATAGGACGTAACTAAAAAGCGCAATGCCGAGTGAGAGGTGGATCGCAAGGCGGAAATGGCTGACGCGAGGGACGTCGACCAGGCCTGATTGAACCATGTACCAGCCGATCACACCCTGGGCGCCCCCGAGAACCAGGATCGCCAGGCCATGCCGGATCATCGGCCGTTTGACCCAGCCGCGGATCGCAAAAAACAGCCAGGGCAGCGCGAACACACTGCCGATAAAACGGCCGAGTAGGCGGTGGAAGTATTCCATATAAAAGATGAACTTGAAGTCTTCGAGGGGCATGCCTTTGTTTTCTTTGAGGTATTGCGGGGATTGGCGGTATTGGTCGAATACCTCGGCCCAATCCTGTTCGTTAAGGGGTGGGACGGCGCCCATGATGGGGTCCCAATCAACCATGGACAGACCCGAATCGGTCAGTCGGGTTAAGCCGCCTAGGATGATCATGCCGAAGGTTAGGGTGCAAACGACGGCGAGCCACGCAGCGACCGGTTTCCGGTGTTGGGGATCGATCAGGGTCATTCGGGTCCTCTTTGAAGCGGGGGTCGGTCGCGCCGCGAGGCGCGGGTGACCGAGGTTGGGTGACGCGCCGCGGATTGGGGCGCGTGGTTGTCCACGGGAGGCGGTATTTAGGTGTGGCCGTGGAGTGCCGGGAAGCTTTGGACGGCGTGACGTTCCAAAAGCAAGCCGTATTCAGTCGGACTGAAGCGGGCTGTCCAGGAGAGGTGCAGGCGTGTCACCTTGACGTCGACGCGGACTTGATTGCGTTCGCGGACGGCGGCCACCTCGAGTTCCCGGGCGGGGTGCTGCTCGAGCAGTTGCGTCAGGGATTGAAGGCGTCTGTGGATGGTCCGTGCTTCTTGGACAAGTGGATCCTTAAACGCCTCGAAGTGGCGGTTACGACTTAATTTACCTTGTTGTATCGCGCGGACAAGCTCCGCCAATCGTGCCTCTTTCATGGCCGCGATCATAACAAAAAAGGGCGGTGTCGGGGAGAAATCCAGACCAGAAAAACGGGTGTCGAAAATGGGGGGAACCGCGCCGCCCCATTACTTGGCGGACGGGGCGCTTTTGCGAATTTACGCTTGCACATGATTGAAACCATCTCCTAAAATGAGCAGCGGCTTGGTGCGGAAAAACGGAATTCCGTTTCTATTTGCTCTTCGAAATAACGGGTACACCGCTGTGCAGCGTTTATTTCCACCAGGCCGTCGAGATGGATTGATTTATTTCCAGAAGGAGTGAGGCGTGGATCAAGCAGAAATTTCCTACGGGGATTCCAAGATTTCACTCCCGGTTGTTGAAGGCACTGAAGGCGAGCGAGCGATTGATATCTCTAAGCTGCGCGCTCAGACGGGTTTAATTACATTAGACCCTGGTTACGTCAATACCGGGTCATGTGAAAGCAGTATTACGTTCATTGACGGCGAGAAAGGCATTCTCCGCCACCGGGGTTACCCCATTGAGGACTTGTGCGAGAAAACTGATTTCCTCGAAACCGCTTACTTGGTGATTTACGGCCGTCTGCCTTCTCAGGCCGAATACGACCGCTTCCGCGATGATATCGCCGAACACTCGTTGCCGCACAACGGCTTGTCACGGATGTTCGAAGCGTTTCCTAAAGATTCTCACCCCATGGCGCTGTTGGCCAGCGTGTTGCCAAGCATGTACGCCTACTATCCCTACGATGAGAATGATCCGGCCCAGGTCGACAAAGCCATCCTGCGCCTGCTCGGAAAAATCCCCGTGCTGGCTTCTTGGGTTTACCGCAAACTGCGTGGTTGGCCGCTCAACTACTCCAATCCCGACCAAAGCTACGCCGCCAACTTCCTGGACCTGACCTTTAACACCCCGGCCAACCGTTTCAAGTTGGATCCCGATATCGTCAAGGCGCTGGATCTTTTGTTGATCCTCCACGCCGACCACGAACAAAACTGCTCCGCCGCCACCGTGCGCATGATCGGCAGCAGCCAGGTGAACTTGTACGCCGCCATCGCAGGCGGGATGTGTTCCCTGTGGGGTCCGTTACACGGCGGTGCCAACCAAAAAGTTTTGGAAATGCTGGAAGTGATCAAGAACGACGGCGGCGACATTCAGAAATACCTGGATCTCGCCAAGGACAAAGAGTCCGGCTTCCGTCTGATGGGTTTTGGGCACCGTGTCTACAAGAACTTCGACCCGCGCGCCCGCATTATCAAAAAACACGCCGACCGTGTTTTGTCCAAACTCGGTATCAACGATCCATTGCTGAAACTGGCCAAAGAGCTGGAAGAAGCCGCGCTTAACGATTCCTACTTTGTGGATCGCAAACTCTATCCCAACGTCGACTTCTACAGCGGCATCATCTACAAAGCGATGGGCATTCCTACCGAAATGTTCACCGTCATGTTTGCCGTTGGTCGTCTGCCGGGCTGGATTGCTCAATGGCGTGAAATGCAATCCGGTTCGACCCGCATTAGTCGTCCCCGTCAGGTCTACCAAGGGGAAACCCGCCGTGACCTGATGAGTATGGTTAAGAACCACCACTAATTCTCTTAGCCGGGGGCTTCACGGCGCCCGGTTTCTCATCCATACACCGCGTCGCTTTTATGTGCTCTTTATAAATGTCCTATTCCGGTAAGCTTATGCATGCGGGTCTTCCCGCCGCGGGTATGCGTTGAAGGTCTCTCGCTATGAGGACCTGATAAGTTACATCAAGAGTCGAAAACTTGGAGGCTCTGATTATGTTCGGTCCTGTATCCGAAGGTATGCGTCTGTTCCACGGCAAATCATCTGTTGCCGTGGTGGGCTACAGCGAAAATCCGGCCCGTATTGTCGGAAAAGTGACGGAGTTTCTCATTGAAGAGGGGAACCGTGTTACCGGGATTAACCCCACCATCAACGGCACCACCGTTGCCAAGATTCCCGTCAAGGCGACCTTGGCCGATTTGGACGCGCCGGTTGACATCATTCAAGTCTTCCGCAACGCCGACCATCTGCCCGCGCTCGCCGATGAAATCCTTGCGCTTAAGTGGCGCCCGAAAATGGTTTGGTGCCAACAGGGCGTTTTTGATTTCCTTTTTCAAGAACGACTGGAACACGAGGGCATTCAGGTGGTTATGGACGCCTGTCCCTACGCGTTGCGCAGTTATCTCTAAACACGTCTGGTGTGGTTTTGCACGGACTTGATGGAGCGACCTCTTGCCGGGTCGCTCCTTTTCATTTCTCCGCAAGCCGGGGAAGTTATGAGGTTGGAGGTCTGGCTTGAAACCGTTTCGCATGGAGACCCAATACGAGCCGCGTGGCGATCAGCCCGAGGCGATTAAAAACATCACCGCCTCCATTGAGCGGGGTGAGGTGTACACCACCTTGTTGGGGGTCACCGGATCCGGTAAAACCTTTACCATGGCAAAGGTGATCGAAACCCTGAACCGGCCGACCCTCATCATGGCGCCAAACAAAACCCTGGCCGCCCAGTTGTACCAAGAATTCAAAAAGTTCTTTCCCGACAATGCGGTTGAGTACTTCGTCAGTTATTACGACTATTACCAGCCCGAGGCCTATGTCGCCGCGACCGACACCTTTATCCAAAAAGAAGCGACCATTAACAAAGACATTGAAAAGTTACGCCTCAGCGCCACGCGTTCCCTGTTGGAGCGTCGCGATGTGGTCATTGTCGCCTCGGTGTCCTGTATTTACGGCCTGGGTTCGCCCCAGTTTTATGACGAACTCACCGTGAACCTAAAGGTCGATGAAGAATACGACCGCCAAAACCTGCTGCGTGATTTGGTGGGGATTCAGTATTTGCGCAACAACAGCGCTTTTTATCCCGGCACCTTCCGGGTTCGCGGGGACACGATTGAGGTCTACTTGGCCTACGAGGATTTGGGGATTCGCATCGAATTCTTCGGCGATGATGTTGAATTAATCCAGGCCTTTGATCCGTTGACCGGCAAGGCCGAGGCCGACTTGGATCAGGTTCGCATCTTCCCGACCACCCACTTTGTGACCCCGACGGAACGCTTGCAGACCGCGATTGAACAAATCCGTATTGAGATGGACCAGCGCGTGTTGGAACTCAACAATGAGAAGCGTTTGCTGGAGGCGCAACGCCTCAGCCAACGCACCCAATTCGACCTGGAAATGCTGGGCGAAACGGGTTTTTGCCACGGCATTGAAAACTATTCGCGTTATTTGGATGGTCGCCCGGAGGGTTCGCCGCCTTCAACCCTAATGGATTATTTCCCCGAGGATTACCTGCTTTTCCTGGACGAAAGCCACATTACCGTGCCGCAAATCGGCGGTATGTATCGCGGCGACCGGGCCCGTAAGGAGAATCTGGTTTCCTATGGTTTTCGTTTACCCTCCGCGCTCGATAACCGACCCCTCAAGGCCGAGGAATTTCACGCCCGCACCGGTCAGGTCTTGTTTGTGTCGGCAACGCCCGGTCCCTTTGAGATTGAACGGACCGAGGGCGCGATGATCGAGCAAATTATTCGCCCCACCGGTTTGTGCGATCCCGAGATCGAGGTTCGCCCGATCAAAAATCAGATCGACAATTTGCTGGAAGAGATCCGCCAATCCGTCGCCCGCAATCAGCGTACCCTGGTGACCACCTTGACCAAACGCATGGCCGAGGATCTGAGCGAATATTTCCAGTCCCACGGTGTGAAGGTTGCCTACTTACACAGTGAAATCGATACCTTGGAACGCTTGGAAATTTTGCACCAATTGCGTCTGGGTGTGTTCGACGTGGTGGTGGGGATCAACTTGTTGCGCGAGGGGTTGGATTTGCCCGAGGTGGCCTTGGTCGCCATTTTGGACGCCGACAAGCAGGGTTTCCTGCGTTCAACCCGTTCCCTGATTCAGACCGTGGGGCGGGCAGCGCGGAACGTGGCCGGTCGGGTCATTATGTACGCGGATTTTGTGTCGGACGCCATGAAGGAAACCATCGGCGAAACCAAGCGGCGGCGCGCCATCCAGTTGGCGTTTAACGAAAAACACGGGATTACCCCGCAAACCGTGGTGCGCTCGCTGAACGATCCGTTGTCGGAGCTCTACGAAAGCGATTACGCGACCCAGCGCAAGCTTAAAGGCAGCGAGGCCGCGCCCAAAACCAAGGAAGAAGCGTACAAGGAAGTGGCCAAGCTCGAAAAAGAGATGTTGGCCTTTGCGGAGGCGCTTGAGTTCGAAAAAGCAGCCGAAATCCGCGACAGGATTAAGGAGATCAAAAGCCAGGCGTTGGAATTGCGTTGAGGATGGGTTTTGGTTCCTTTTTGGCTGGGGTTGGTATTCGTTATGGCTCAGGAGCTTAGGATGAAAGGAGGATGGGCGGCCGGATCTTGAGCGCTTTTTTTCCTGATTGTGCATGTGGATGAGGCTGTCACTTCGTTTTTCAAGACCGGTGTTTCTGTTCTTTGTTCGTGGGGTCCTTGACAGGCGAGCCTTGCGCAACTTGATATGCCATCGATCCCGCGCACCATCACTCGGGTCTTGGGAATTCGAACCTTTTCTCCCTCTGGAACCTTGGTTATCCGCTGTTAGCTGTGTTAAATTTTTGTAAACCTTTGGGGCTGAGAGGGCCGTTTCGATCCCAAAACCGTTAAATTGTTAACAGCACATTCATGTTTCTGTGCGCTTCGGGTTTGATTCCCGGTGAGTAAAGCGCCTTTCAACTTTAGATTCACCTTGCCGTTGTGACGACGGCAGTTTTGGAAATTTGGATTGAGCCCTTTTTGGCCGATCCGGTGAACACCAGGGTTCCTTCTTTTTTTTGAAAAAGATGCGGGAGCCCAGACAAAATCCGGCGTTATAACGTAGAAATACCTGTTTGATACATGGTCTGCCATAAATTGGCGTGAGTTGTTGGTTGTAGGACAAAGGAGGGCTTGTGGTCTCAACATTATTTTTGGTATGTGTGTTGCAAAGCTATCAACCGGAACCCCAATCGATTGAGGTTCCCGACATGATTGTGGTTCCTGAGATTGATGTGCTGGAACTAACGCCGGAAATGAAACAATTTCTCGATGAGCATGTCGGTCATGTGAAAAATCCGGGGGCGCGTCTAAATCGTTTGATTTGGGTTGTTTTTAACAATGAGTTCCTTAATTTAACCTACGAGAACACCAACACCAAAACCGCCGCCGAAACCTTTGAAGAGCGCAGCGGTAACTGCCTTTCTTTTACCAATATGTTCGTGGCGATGTCCCGTTATTTGGGTTTTAAGGTCGCCTTTCAAGAAGTGAGCAATGTGCCGACCTGGGACAAACACGGCAATGTGGTGGTCCTGAACCGTCACATGAATGCCATTGTGTTTCTCGGCGGTCGCCAATTCCCTGTTGATTTCAATCCCGACGCCGTGGTCGACGACCGTACCTCGCGCATTGTGTCGGACCGACGCGCCTTGGCTCAGTACTACAACAACATTGCCGCCGAAAAGTTTGGCCAGGGCAAGCGTCACGAGGCCTTGGCTTGGTTTAAGAAGGCCGTCGAGATTGATGGGAAAATTAGTTTTGCCTGGTCGAACCTGGGTGTTGCCCACCAGTACACCGGTAACCCCGACAAAGCCGAGGCGTGTTACAAAAAAGCGTTGCGGGTGAGTCGCATGGAGATGACCGCGATGAACAACTTGGAGCGTCTGTATTCCAAGACGGGTCGGGAAGAACTGGCTGAAAAGTACCGTCACAAGGTAATGCGTTTCCGCGAAAAGAATCCTTTTTATCAGTACGATCAGGGGCGTAAGGCCTTCGACCGGGGTGCCTATCAAGAAGCGGTGACGCGCTTCCGCAAAGCCATTTATCGCAAACCCAAAACCCATGAGTTCCACCACATGTTGGCCGCCGCCTACCATAAGCTTGGAAAGGACGCCAAAGCGGCCCGTTCCTTGCGCGAGGCGCGCGGCCTAGCCCCTGATGTGTTTAACAAGGATCGATACTCGCAAAAACTGGAAACACTCGCCAAAAAATAGACGGTGGTTTTATTAACAAAAAAGGCGCGTCGCCCCTCGGGGTGCCGCGCCTTTTTTGTTTTTCGTTTGGCTTGCCCGCCCTACTCCTCGAAGTAAGTGTAGCCGTAGAACCCTTCCTCGTAGAGGCCCATCAGTTTGGCCGATTCTTCGAGGTCGAGACGGCCGTCGTCGACTGCCTGTTCAATTTGATCGCGCATCTTGTGCAGCAACTCGCCCCGGTTAAACGAAACGTAGTTAAGCACTTGGTGAATGGTATCGCCTTTGATTAAGTTCTCTATTTTGTATTGGTTATCGCCCTGGATGCGGATTTGAACCGCGTGGGTGTCGCCGAAGAGGTTGTGCAGTTCGCCAAGGGTTTCCTGGTAGGCGCCGATCATGAAAATGCCGATGTAGTAATGGTCACCGTTGTTGATCGAGTGCAGCATCATCGAGGGCCGCGGGCCGTCTTCGCCAATGTACTGGTCGATGACCCCGTCGGAATCGCAGGTTAGATCAACCACGGTGCCAAGCCGGTCCGGTTCCTCATTGAGGCGGTGGATCGGCATGATGGGGAACAGTTGGTCGATGGCCCAGGAGTCGGGCAAGGATTGGAACAACGAGAAGTTGGCAAAATAGGTATCCGACAATTCGCTTTCGAGGTCTTCGATTTCCGGGGTTTGGATGCCGGTTTGCCGTGAAATTTCGTGAACACGACGCATGATCTGCCAATAAACCTCTTCCATGTAGGCCCGTTCCGGCAGGGTTAAGTAACCCAGATTGAACAAGCTTAATGCCTCGGAGCGGTATTGAACCGCATCGTGATAACACTCGCTAAAGTTGTCTTTACTGATGGTTGGCAAAATATCGAACATCTCTTTGACCGGACCGTACCCTTTTTCCGGTTTGGGGAAGTCTAGCCCGCAAGGCCGGATCGAGCTGATCGCCGGCACGTTGGTGACCATCAGCGAGTAGTGGGCCGCGAGGAACCGGCCTGATTCCGACAAGAGGTTGGGAACCGGGATGCCGTTTTCTTGGCAAATTTGTTTGACTCGGTAGACGATGTCGCCCGCGTATTCGCGTAAGGAATAGTTAATCGTTGAGTGGGATTCGCGCGAGCTGCCGTCGTAATCCACGCCCAAACCGCCCCCGATATCCAGGTAGTCGAGCTTGGCGCCGAGCCGCACAACTTCGACGAACACGCGCATGGTCTCGACAATGGCCTGCTTCACGACTTTGATTTTGGTGACTTGGCTGCCGATGTGGAAATGCAGCAGATTCAGCGCATGCAGCAGGTTTTCTTCTTTGAGGCGTTCGATGGCGCGCAATACCTCGGGGACGCGCAATCCGAACTTGGATGCATCGCCGCCGGTTTTGGCCCATTTCCCCACGCCGCGGGTGGACAGTTTGATGCGGAGTCCCAGGCGCGGCATGATGCCGGTTTCCTTGTAATAGGCAATAAAGGTTTCCAGCTCCTCGTAGTTCTCAATCACCGGAAAAATGGTTTTACCCATTTGGTGGGCCATGCCGACCAGACTCACAAATTCACGGTCTTTGTAGCCGTTGCAGACAATCGGTGTTTTCAAATCGGTGGTCATCGCCAGAACAATCAGCAACTCGGCTTTGGAGCCTGCTTCTAAACCGAGGCCGAATTCCTTGCCGTGTTCCAGCATGGAGGTGACCACGTCCCGTTCCTGATTGACCTTGATGGGAAAAAGCGGTAAATACTTGCCCTCGTATTCGTTGTCTTCAATCGCGTGGTTGAAGGCGTTCGAGAGTTGCGCGATCCGGTCACGCAAAATATCCATAAACCGAATCAAAACCGGCATGTGGATTTTGCGTTTATTCAGTTCGTCGATCAACTTTTTTAGATCGATTTTATGGGGCGAATCGCTCGCGGCCTGCACGCAAATATTGCCGTGTTCATTAATAGAAAAATAACCCAGTCCCCACTGGTCAACCTTGTAAAGCTCGCGTGCGCGATCTACCGACCATTGCGCGGCGGTTTGTTCCATAAATCCCCCTCCCAAGACGTATGCGGCCCGAACCGTTTGCGCCCCCGATACATCCTGGCGGGCGGGTGAGGAGACGGTTGTTAGGGTTCCCCAAGGGGCGTTCGGGGCATACAGGCGTTTCCGTGTGGCTGGGCCGTCACGGGTTGCTCAATGCAAACCTACCCTTATATCACAAGAAAGCGGCGCCCAAAAGGTTCGGTGTGCGTGGGACGGGATGAGGGTTCACAGGCTGTAAAAATTTCATGAAGCTCTTGTAAGCGGGGCGTTTAGAAGGGGGCGGGCCCCCTCGGATGTGGCCGCGGTAGGAAAGGCCGCAATTAGGCCAATTTGTACAGGCCGCTCATGTGGTGAACCGCCTGACGACGCCACCATTCCCAGTCGTGGCGTACGTCCTGACCCCAAATATCGAGGTAGTTGGGGATGTGTTTGCTTTGTAACAAGCGGCCGAGGGCGATGGTTTCTTCAATACAACCTTCTTCCCACAATCCTTGTCCACAAACCAGCGTTAGATGGGTTTGGCGTACCCGCTGGAGCGCCTGCCCTTCCAGACCGGGGACAAACGAGAGCGGGCTGTTGAAGTAGATGTCGCTGTTGCAAAAACCCTCGGTGAACTCGGTCAAATCATAGCGACCGCTCATGCACAGCGCGTACGCAAAAACCTCGGGGTACTTGAGGGCGAAAAGGCCCGCGAAAAACCCGCCCAGGCTGGTGCCGCTGGTGTGGAGACGGATCGAATCGGAGCCGCAATCGGCGCGAATCCAGGGCACCAGGGTTTGCATGATAAAGGCTTCATACCTTTTGTGACTCTCAATGCGCACCGCCATCGGCGCCTCTTTGTTGGTCCAACTGCGGCTGATGTTGCTTTCCGGACAGTACAGCTTTATTTTGCCTTGGTTAATAAAAGGCGCGAGTGCATCGACCATTCCCTGGGCGTCCCATTCGTGGGCAAAACCGGCCGCCGAGGGGAAAACCAGCACCGGCTGACCCCAGTGCCCGTAGCACCAAAGGTGTACGGCGCTACCCATTTGTGGACTGTGAATGCGTTCGTGACGTTTTCTCATGGTTGCGTCCTTCGCGTTTTGAGGTGAGTTCCAGGTAATCTATCAGTGTCAGGCGCAATACACCAACGGTTTTCGCCGCCGCCTTTTGGCAAGGGCGGCGCGGCGGCAAACCGGCTTGTGGTAACCGCTTGAATTGCCGCTTCTTTTCCGTTTCTCGGCGTCGCTTATCGCTGATTGAGGTGCTACAATATGGTCTCTAGCCTCATTCCGTTATGACAACAACCTGTTTCGGGAGCGAACCTTGTCCCGTCGAAGGGTTTCGGAAGCGCGGGGCCTGTGTCGTTCGCGACGTTCTCCCTCAAGGTCCTTATTGCTCCGGTCCTCGCATTGGTCCCTGTGGATGGGGAACGTCCCTCGGTATTTGAAACGGTCGGCTTCCATCACCTCATGGGATCTCGAAGGGAAAATCCACTCGATGCAAAAGAAAATTACCATCGATCAATTGCGGCCCGGCATGTATGTTGTCTCGACCAACCGCAGTTGGATTAGTTTGCCGTTTTTTCGAAAAAATATCCCCAACCAGCGAACCATTGATAAGTTGCGCAAAGCCAAGGTGACCGACCTCGTCATTGACCTCAACAAGGGCGTTGACGTCGAGGTTGCGATTGGCAATACCGAGCCCTTACCCGAGCCGGGTTCACCCGCCGCCGTGCAAAAGCAGGCCGAGCAGGCCGCTCAGATTCAAACCATGGTTTTTCAGCAGACCGCTGAGTTGATGGAAGAAATTCGCGCCGGTAAGGTGATCACCGAGGAGCAAGCCGATCAGCAGGTGGGCCTGCTAATGGACCAAATTTTTGAGGATCCCCAATCCATGTTGTGCGTGTCGGTGTTGCGTAATTCCGACGAGGTTGTGTTCGACCATTGTGTCAACCTCTCCATTTTGGCCTTGTTTGTCGGCAAATCGATGCGGCTTGACGAGGAAGCGCTTTTGAATTTGGGCAAAGCCGCCTTGTTGCACGATATCGGCAAGTGCATGTTGCCCAAGGAGATTATTAACAAAAAAGGGCGCTTGACCCAATCCGAACAAGAACACCTGCGACAACATGTGGATCGCGGCCTTGCCTATCTTGGCAAAATGAAAAACGTGCCTGCCGTGATTCGCGATTTTGTCGGCCAACACCACGAGTTCCTTGACGGCTCCGGCTACCCGGGTGGTTTGCGCGGCCCTCAAATTTCCGATTACGGCAAACTGGCCTGCGTGCTTAACGCCTACGATGAGAAGATCCATCGCGATAGCGACGGCGCGGCCGTGGACCCCCGCGGCGCATTGGAAGAAATGCAGGAGCAGGCTGGGCGTTTGTACGACCCCGAAGCACTTAAACTTCTGGTGGACTGTCTGGGGCCTTACCCGCCCGGCACCATTTTGATGTTGGACTCCGGCGAGATGGCCGTCGCTTATGAACCCAACCCCAATCAACCCGAGGCGCCCAAGGTCTTGATCCTCACCCACCTCGACGGTACCTTCCGCGACCAGCCCCTGCCCGCGCAGATTGGTCAAGCCGCCGGTGAGGAAAACCTTGTGCGCGAAATTGTGACCCCGATGACCCTTGAAGACACCAACTTTAACCCCTTGGACATCCTGGCCAAGTACGGCCCTCAATCCGCTTGATCAAGCGTGGCGATCAATCCTTGAATGCGTGTGATGGACTATGAAAATTGGCTTGTACCCGCGAATCCTCCTGGGTTCTCTAACCTTTCTGCTATTTTTGCTGATTCTGCTAACCTGGTTTATGCAGCACCGCCAACAACAACAGTTGGAAAACTGGCGCGGCCAGTGGCAAGAAGATGAAAAAGTGATGCTGCACGGCAACGACTTTTTGCTGCAGCTTAACTACTGGGTGCTCCATGTACCGTCGCTTAACGCCGGCGATCAGGCGCTTCGTTACAAGCGCACCTATGACGCCTATGTCGCTTGGCGCGCCGTGGTTGGCGAACATGGCAACGACGACGCCAAGGCCGCCGTCAGCCTGATCGGCCAAGAGCTCACCGACCTCAAGACCTTGGTCGATAAGCCGCGTGACTCCGCCAAGTACCGCGAGGAATTGGCCGAGATGGTCAACGAAATCAACCTCGACGTGTACAAGGCTGTGCTCAGCAATACCCGCCAACAGGTCGGCGTGGTCGGCGATCTCAAGGCTCAGCTGGTGCCGCTGATGGCCATGATCGGTTTTTTTGCCCTGTTGATGTTGGTCGGCGGTTTTGTGTTGCTGCGGTTTTTTGAGGACCGTGTGCTGATGGAGTTTGCGCGGGTGCGGCAGCAATTGCCCGTTTCCAGTGCCGGCGAATTGGCTGATTTGCGGCCGATTGAGCAGGTTCATGAACTACCGCGCATCACCCAGTCCGTGTCCCAACTCAGTGCCCGCGTGCGGGAAGCGGTTGACGCGCTGAACATCGTTAACAGCCTGGGCGAGGGTTTGCTGATTGTCTCACCGGACGGCTACATTCGCTGGGTCAACGATTCAATCTGTACCATGCTCGGCTACAACGAATCGGAACTCATTGGCCGTGCCGTAACCGACATCTACACCAAAATGAAAACCCCCAAGGTGCAGGGGTTCTTCCGGCGCAATGAGGACGCCGCCGAGGAAAACCTCTTTAAAACCAAAGACGGCAATATTATTCCCGTGCGGTTTTCCAGCTCGTTTTTGTCCGACGATCAAATGGATATCCAGGGGTTTGTCTGTCTTGCTAAGGACATCACCAAGGAACGCGAGGCCCAGGAAGAGTTACAGAAACAATCCCAATGGTTGAGCGTCACCCTCGCCAGTATCGGCGACGCCGTCATCACGACCGATACCAATGGGACCATTTCTTTTATGAACACCCAGGCCGAAACCTTGATTGGGGTGCCCGGTGACGAGGCCGTGGACCGCCCACTTGAGAAGGTGCTGCGCTTAATCGATGAACGCACCCAGGAACCGATTCTTTTGAGTGGTGGTGGGCGTACTTCCGAATCGGGTCACCGCGAGGCCTTGTTGCTGCATTCCGGGGATCGCTGGACCTTCGTTGAGGAAAACGCCTCGCAAATTCGAACCGGCGAAGAACAAGTGCTCGGCTGGGTCGTTGTCATTCGCGACATTACCGAACGCCGCCTACACGCCAAGGAATTGGAGCGGGAGAAAGAAAAAGCCCTTGCCGCGGCCACCGCGAAAAGCCAGTTTCTCGCCAACATGAGCCACGAAATCCGCACGCCGATGAACGGCATTATCGGTATGTCCGGCCTGTTGTTGGATACGCGGTTGACGCGGGAGCAACGGGAGTCGGCGCAAATCGTACGTCGCTCGGCCGAGGCCCTGCTCACGCTGATTAACGATTTGCTCGACTTCTCCAAAATTGAGTCCGGCAAATTGGAGCTGGAAATCATTGAGTTTGATGTGCGCTCCTGTGTCGAGGAGATCGGCGATCTCTTGGGGCGCAACGCGCAGGAGAAAGGGCTTGAGATGGTGATGATGGTCAGCCACAACGTGCCGCGGCGCGTAATGGGTGATCCCGGCCGCCTGCGCCAAATTCTGCTGAACCTGGTCAACAACGCCATCAAGTTCACCCTGCAAGGCGAAGTCTTTGTTAAGGTTTACCTCCGTCACGAACGGGGCGGCCACTACACCCTGCAATTCGATGTAACTGACACCGGGATCGGGATTCCCAAGGATCGGGTCAACCGTTTGTTCCGTCCCTTCTCTCAGGTCGACGCCTCCACCACCCGTAAGTACGGCGGGACCGGTTTGGGGCTGGCCATTTGCAAACAGCTTACCGAGGCCATGGGCGGTCAGATCTGGGTGAATTCCGAGGACGGCAAAGGGGCGACCTTCTCCTTTACCGCTGAATTCGGTCGTCCGGCCGGCGCTGTTCAGCAACACTTCCTTCCGTCGAGCGATCTCAAGGGGCTCAATATCTTGGTGGTGGATACCAATGCCACCAACCGCCTCATTTTGCGGGATCAGCTGGAGCACAGTGGGTGCGTGGTCGAGGAAGCTGATTGTGCCAAGCAGGCTTTTTCCGTTCTGGCGGGCGCGGTCGACGGGCGGCAATCCTTCGATATGGTGATTATTGACTTCTTCCTCGCGGACGACGACGGCGGCCGCTTGGCCCACGAAATCAAAAAACAACCCAAACTTGCCAAGTTACCGATCTTGCTTTTGACCTCCGTGCCCCGTCGCGGGGATGCCGCCAAGATGTTGGAAATCGGTGTCAGCGGTTACCTCACCAAACCGGTCAAATTGAGCCGGCTCTATGACGCCATTGGTACCATTATGGGTCTTGAAAAAGAAGGCCGCGGCGAGGGCAACGAGCTTGTGACCCAACATACCCTGCGCGAAATCAGCCGCAACAAACACCGCGTTCTGGTGGTTGAGGACAACATCGTTAACCAGAAGGTTGCCGTGCGCCTGATGGAAAAGTTGGGCTACTTCTGCGATGTGGCCGCCAACGGCAAGGAAGCCGTGGAGGCCGTCGAGCAAATGCCTTATGACGTGATTCTGATGGATTGCCAAATGCCGGAAATGGACGGCTTTGAGGCGACCCGCGAAATTCGTCACCGCGAACAAACCGAGGGGCTGGGTCAGCACCGCGCCATCATTGCCATGACCGCCAATGCCATGGCGGGTGACCGCGAGCGCTGCCTCGAGGCGGGCATGGATTATTACCTGAGTAAACCCATTCAAACCGCTGAACTGGTTGAGGCGCTCAAGCAGTTTGTCGGGGACTAACCCGCCTGCCGCCGGGGCGACAGGCGGATCTAATTGGGTGGGTTAACCCAGGTTGCTGTCGCCGGTGACGCGTTGCCCGCCGACCCAGGTTCCGATTTGTTGTCGTTGCTGGGCGTTGGTTGTATCCAACGGTGGGCGCGGGACCGGGGGATTGCCGACACCGCGGCGGTAGCCCGTGTAGGCACCTGCAACAGCGCGGTCACGGTTGTCCGCGTTGGTCATGGTTGCCGCCTGAGGTCCATTATCAAAGTTGGCGTTGTAAAGGCCGAGAACGGTGAGTTGGCCCGTTTCGATTTGATTGGTCAGGTGGTTGCCCGCCGCGTTGCTTAAGTCGGCAAGGCTCACGTTTGCCAGCGGGTTTTGCCCGTTTGCCAGGGGTGGCGGGTCAAGCGTAATGATCGGGACGCCGCCGGGGCCGGCTTGTTGGTTTATGTTCACCGTATAGCCGTGGGCCAGCAACGCGCGAACCTCACGTAACAAGGCCGAGGCTTCATTGGGGTTAGAACCACGCACCATGCTGTTTTGGGTCAGTGGCCCCAGCAATTCGAACGATTCGCGATTGTGCATGGCGCCCAGCAACCAAGAAAAGTTGGATTGCATGTCGTGTCCCGCGTTGGCGACCGCGCCCGGAGCCGCGCCCGGAGCCGCGCCCGGAGCAGCGCCCGGAGCCGCGCCCGGAGCAGCGCCCGGAGCCGCGCCCGGAGCAGCGCCCGGAGCCGCGCCCGGAGCCGCGCCCGGAGCCGCGCCCGGAGCAGCGCCCGGAGCAGCGCCCGGAGCCGCGCCCGGAGCAGCACCCGGTGCCGCGCCCGGAGCAGCGCCCGGAGCCGCGCCCGGAGCAGCACCCGGTGCCGCGCCCGGAGCAGCGCCCGGAGCCGCGCCCGGAGCCGCGCCCGGATCCCATGGACGGAATTGCGCTTGGACTTGGGTTGGGGCGTAAATGAAACCCATTGCTTCTTGCTGCTGGTAATGGGCATTCATCTTTTCGCGTGCATACATGATCGGAACTTGGTTGAGCTGGGGGCGACCCGCTTGTTCTCCGCGCTCCCAAGCATGGAAGTTTGAGACCAAGCTGCGGTAGCGTTCCGCCGGGTTCTGGCCGCGACGGTGGAGGATTCGGGTGCCGGCGATATCGCTGCCCATCCGGTAATGGGTGAAAAGTACCTCGGCGCGGGCTAAATTGCGAACCGCTGCATCGCGGCGCGGATTACCGGCCGGCAAGTTTGCGGTGGCGTTGACCTCGGCTTGCAGGGTTGCCTGAAAGGCGGCGAAGTCTCGGTAAACGGGCGGGTTGGTTGAGGCGCGGATCTGGACCGCGCCCGGCGGTATTGCCAGCCCGCGGGTTCCATTGGGTGCCCGTGGGACTTGCGCCGCCAAAACGGCCGCGCCGGGCTGGTTGTTGCGTGCTTGAAGATGGTTGTTGAGTGCATTGCGGGCAGCATTTAATTGGGGGTTGTTGGCGATACGGCCGGGGTTTGCGGGAAACATGGTTCAATCCTCCAGGAAAAATTTTAGAATGGGTTGGCTGTTGGGGGAGACGTTAAGCAAAACCCGCGTGTCTGCTGTGCGATGCGAAAGGCGTGACCTCGCTGTTCGCTGCCATTCTCGCCGTTTGCCGCGGCGCTTGTTCGGCCGGTTCGTTTCGTTGTTCAAATTTGGGCCGAATCGTGCCAATCAGGTCGACCATGTTGTGAAACACGTTTTCTAATTGGCGGGCGTCCAGATCCTTGACCGGCAGAGAGGCGTGGACATTCAAAATATCGCTGTCCGGGTCCAGGGATAAGGTCGTTAGTTCCGTACCACGACCGAAGAAGTTGAGGCGCATCGCCTGGGTCAGGATTTGGTTGCGTGCCTCACCGTCCATGGGTACGAAGGTCACCGGGGCGGCGATAAAACAGTGCTCGCTGATCGGCGGGACCTCGATGTGAACGCGGCCGGTGCCTTCCACGTCGAGGACGCACAATCCATGGTCATCCAAGCTGAGGTCGGCAATCCCCAAGGTGTAGCCAAGTGGTTTTAAAAAGCCTGAAACGGTGCTTTGTTCTTTCGAGGGTTGGGTCATCTATGGGCTCCTTGTTTAGCAATATGCGAATTTGAGGACAGGCGTGGCCGGCGTGTTGCCATGGCGTAGCTATACCCGCGACCGTCGGGGATCGGCGACAGTGGGGTTTTGCCCCATGGGCCTCAGGCCGATGCGTCGCGTTGCGCGAACAGGGTCGTGAGGGATGTGGGTTCGATACGTTCTCGGCCGGCCTTTTCCCGGCCGAGGTAGATGAGGGGCGTCAACCGGATACGGGCGCCTCAAAAGGACCTTGTCACGGGACTTCCGCCGTGCGCGCCGCGGGTCGGGGGCGCTGAACAGGTCTCTTTGCTACCCTTCACGCGCCGATAGCCCGCGGTGATCGAAAAAAAAATAAATTTTGTTGACAAAACGCCGGTCATTTACGGCTACAAGCAGGCCGTTACCCCATTTCGGTCAGGTTTTTGACCAACGGCAAACGGCGCACCCGTTTGCCCGTGGCCGCGAAGACCGCGTTGCAAAGGGCCGGGGCGACCGGGGGTAGGGCCGGCTCGCCCGCGCCGCCCGGGGGATCCGTTGAAGGGACGATGTGGGTTTCCACCACCGGCATGTCGCTGAAGCGCATGACCGGATAGTCGTCAAAATTGCCTTCTTGGATTTGGCCGTCTTTCAGCGTGATTTCTCCGTACAGTGCCGCCGAGAGACCGAAGGAGATACTGCCTTCCACCTGGGCGCGCACATTGTCGGGATCAACCGCGATACCGCAATCAATCGCGGCCGTGACGCGGGGCACGCGCACCGAGCCGTCTTCGCCGACCATGACCTCGACCACCATGGCCACGTAGGTGTTGCTGGTGAAGTACCAGCAACCCGCGATGCCTTGCCCGCTTCCCGGCGGCATCGTTTTACCCCAGCCCGCTTTTTCGGCGGCCAGTTCGAGCACGTTTTTCAAACGCGCCGGTTCCACCTGGAAATCCGAATAGGTTTTGCCCGCGAAGGGTTTTTGGTCCGTTAGCAAGTTCTGACGGAAGCTGAGCGGGTCGACCCCGGCGGCGGCGGCCATTTCGTCGATAAAAGATTCCACCGCGAAGATGTTGTAGGCGTAAGCAACCGCGCGCCAAAAACCTTGGCGCACATCCGATTCGAGTTGGCTGAAAACCCAGCGGGTATTGGGGATGCCGTAGGGCAAATCCATCACGCTGCCGTGCGTTTCCGGGACGTGTGCGCCTTCTTTGCCAAAGCCGTGGTAGGTGCTGTGAATGGAGCTTGAGTAGAGGTGGTGTTGCAGCGCCGAGGCCCGTCCGTTTTCGTCGAAGGCGGCTTTGAGGCGATGGAAGTTTGCCGGGCGGAAAAAACCAAAGCGCATGTCGTCCTCGCGGGTCCACAACAGGGTCACCGGGGCGTGGATTTGGCGTGCGATTTGGGCTGCTTCCAGCACGAAATCGGCATTCACCCGTCGTCCGAACGAACCGCCCATTCGCGTAACCGTGAGGTTGATGTTCTCAGCCGGGATTTCCAGGGCCTCGGACACCGCTTTGATCGCCAGGGCCGGTGCCTGGGTAGGTGCGTGGATTTCAACCCGATCCTGTTGAAAGTGAACGCGGCACGTCATTGGCTCCAGTGGGGCTTGGGCCAAAAAGGGGAGGCGGTATTCCGCTTCAATCACCTTGGCCGACGCGTTGAGGGCGGTGACCGCATCGCCGCGAATATCAAAGGCCTTTGCGTCGGCTGTGCTCGCCACTTGCCGGTCAAAATCCTCGGTGCGCTCACTGCTCCCCTGGTTCCACGAAACACGCAATGCCTTCGCCGCCTTCATCGCCGTCCAGGTATCGTGGGCGACCACCGCAACGCCGGGGTAGGTCCGATCCGGTGCCGGTAGGCCGGGTAGCGGGATGATCTTATCCAGATCGGGAAACTGTTCTTGACTCAGGGGGACTGATTGCGCCAAATCGCCCTTGATGAACGGGCAGCGCACCACCACCGCCACCCGGTTATGGTGGTTGCTCGCGTCGGTGGTAAACGAGGGTAGGCCTGTGACCAGTGCCTGGTGATCGCGGTTGGATGGGCTGGTCCCGATCAAGCTAAAGGATTGCGGGTCCTTGAGCGGGGGGTTTTGGGGCACGGTCAATTGCAGGGTTTCCATCGCGATATCGCCGAACTCAAGCGAATCGGCCGCCTGGTCCTTGCGAAGAATGAGTCCGTTTTCGATGGTGACCATGTTGCGTTTCACGCCCCAGCGTTTGGCGGCGGCTTTGCACAGGAGTTCCCGCGCCGCCGCGCCCGCGCGCCGCATTGGTTCCCATAAGGCGATAATGCTGTAGCTGTTGGCCACCGTTTGGTCACCCAACCGCGGATCGACGCTTGCTTGGTGGACCGTGACTTTTTGCCAGTCCGCGTGCAGTTCTTCCGCCACCAACATCGCCAGGGCTTGGCGCACGCCCTGACCCATTTCCGGTTTGGGGATGGCGATATCGACCTTGTTGTCCAGGGTGAGGCGAATAAAGGCATTGACTTCAACTTGCTCGCGGTAATCGTCGAAAACCGGTTTGGGACCGCGATCACAACGCTGCAGAGAAACACTAAAAACCACACCGCCCGCCGCGGCGGCGCTGATGCGAAGGAAGTGGCGACGATCCATGAGGGGCCTCACTCAAAAAAGAAAATCGGATTTAAACCTAAGAAGATCGAAAGGCGGGACAAGGATGTTTTAACAGACTTTGCCGGTTTCGAGAATAGCGTGCAGGTTGTCTTAGAAGCGGTTGTTTTGGGGCACTTGGCGGGTCCGGTGCCGCTAGCCCGCGTTTCTCACCAAGATTCGTCGCGAGGAGCTGAAACCGTTGTGAGTACGAAGTTTGCGACCGAGGGAAAACGTATGCGTGGCAGCGCCACGTCGAGGCTTTCCCGACCAAGTAAGCGAAGTAATCGCAACGGTTTGAGTTCCGCAGCAGAACTGTTGGTGAGAAATGCGGGCTAGGTTTTGGTACAGACCAGGCCCCAGACTCGGTGGGGGATTTCGAGCATTTCGTCGTTGTATTTGATCTCCAGCAAGCCTTTGAGCGCTAGGTCGAAGCGGACGATTTGTTCCGATGTCATTTTGCCGCTAACCGCTTGGTGGGCGCGGACCCGACCTCGCCAGGCTTGCGGCGTGTAGGGGACCACCACATCAAACGAAAAGGTTTGGATGTATTCGAAACCGGCTTTGGCGACATCCAGGGTCCAGGCCGGGTAAATGCCCACCCCGTGGCCCAGCTTGAGGTGGGGCTTGGCGCTGAGTGGGTTGAAGGCGTCCATCAACTGTTCGCTGGCTTCCGCGATGCTGCCCGGTATGTTGAGCCAATCGAAGTGAATGATCGCCAACTGGCCGCCGGGCTTGAGGACGCGCGCGACTTCCGCCGCGACCTTCGGCCGGTCGAACCAATGCCAACACTGGCCCGCGGTAACCGAATCGTAGTGTTTGCTCGGCAGGCAGGTGTGTTCCGCCCGGCCCAAGACCCATTCGATTTGGAGACCCTCAAATTCGGCGATGTTTTTGGAGGCCGCGATTTGTTCCGGCGTTTGTTCCAGTGCCGTTACCGAGCAGCCGCGCACCGCGAAACCACGGGCCAGGGTGCCGGTTCCGAGACCGAAATCGAGAATGCGTTCCCCCTTGCGCCCAATCTCAAGACGGCGCAGTTCTTCAAAGGTTCGTTCGGGGAAACCAACCCGATAACAAGCATAGTCCGAGGCCGACAGCTCGTGACGGTTGTCGTCCAGGCCGTCTGGGGTGGTGGTGCGTTCCACGGTCGACTCCTTGCGGGGGCGATTCGCGCGGGTGGCGCGGCGTCTAAGGACGGTTAACGACCAAAGCGAGACGTGTCTGGTCGGGGTTTATGGCGAGGCGGGTGATTTCCGTAACCCCCTCTTTGGTTAGATCGGCGACTTGTCGCCACTGCTTGCTTTTTTTCAGCACGAATTGATAAATCACGCCGCCGCGCGCCATGAGCACACGGTCCTTGGCCAACCAAAGCATGTCGACGCTTTCTTTTGCCGTGGGTGTCACCATCACCCTGTCTTCTTTGCCCGGCGTGAGGGTGGCCAGCAAAACACCGCCTTCTTTTTCTCTTTGGATGTAGGCAATGCTTTGACTTCCTGGAATGCGACTCAGGCCGCGGTCGATGTTTTCCGCCAAGGTGATCGGCTTACCGTCCGGCAACTGAACCTGAACCAAACGGTGGGGTTCGCCAACCAAAAACAAAGCCAACGCTTTTTTGCCGAGCCAAGTATGGTAGCCCACCGTGCGCAGGTCGGCGTGGAGAAGTTGTGGGGCGCCCCCGTCAAGCGGGAACTGCCATAAACGTTGGGCGCCGCCCTCTTCCACGCGAATGCACGAAAGGTGTTTGCCGTCCGGGGTCAGGGTTGGGCTGAACTCGCTTTCCGGGGTGGCGCGCAGGGTTCGAGTCGAACCATCCGCGAAGTTGTGAATGCGAATATCCGTCGCGCCTTGGCCGTTATCGGCGCTGTAGGCCATTAAGTGGTTGTCGATAAAATAGGGCTGGTTGTCGTAGCTGTCGTTTTTGGTCACATTCATGACCTTGGTCAGGGTGATGCCGGTTTCGCCGATCTGGCTTTCGGCCACAAAAATCTCCGTGCTCGGCAATTGAAAACTCGTGGTCGTGCCGGCAACCATCAACCCGATGATCCATACAAATGGCGTCACAGTGTACTCCGTCCCGTACCGGTTTTTCGGAATTCTTCCGCGTGAAAACGCGCATCTAGAAGGCGCGATTCGCGCGGTTAGGCTCCCTTAAAATTCTGGAAAAAAAAGATTTGTGTGAAGCGAAGGTGTGTGGAGCAGTTACGCAACCCATGTTCACAAGCCCTTTTAGCCCAGAAATTTAACGGAAACTACCGCGAAGTATCGCCTCTTTTAGGTTTAACGCAGTTAACCATGTTGCGGGCATCTTAGCAATTTATTTCAGATTGACTGTAGCGGGAATTAGGGATCTGTTGTTAGGATCACCGGCGGTCGTTTACGCCGGGAATTCTGTCCTGAAGTGCGCGATTCGGGTGGATGCGATCACACAAATATCGGCGCAGGACGCGCCGAGGGTTGGAGCGAAACGTGTTGGGAAAAGCAAAGGCGTTCTTGTAAGGTACGTCGCGGATTTTCACGACATGTTGCGGCCCAACAGGTTGTGCGAGGGCGCGGCCAAGAATTGCTCAGTTTAGGTCTGTAGCTCAATGCGGTGTTCATGCCGCCTCAAGCCGGCGTCGTCGGTACCGCGACCGCCGATACCCCGTTGGGAGTGTTCTGATTCATGAAGGTTGTGTTAGCCGAGAAACCCAGTGTTGCGAGGGATATTGCGCGCAATCTCGGGGCCGGCCGACGCGGTGACGGTTACCTTAGCGGCAACGGTTGGGTCGTCACCTGGGCCCTCGGTCACCTCGTTCAATTTTCTGAACCCAACGATTACCACCAGCGTTGGGCCGGCCGCTGGAGCTTCGACCAACTCCCGATGGTGCCCGAGAAATGGGTGCTCAAAGACCAGGAACGCACCAAAAAACAACTCGCCGTGGTCCAGAAACTTTTTAACGATGCGGCCACCGAGGAAATCATCTGCGCGACCGACGCCGGCCGCGAGGGTGAAAACATTTTTCGCCTCATTTACGAGTACACCGGCTGTACCAAACCCTTCCGCCGTCTCTGGATCTCCAGTCTCACCGACGAGGCCATCCGCGAGGGTTTCGAAAAACTCCAGCCTGGCGCCGATTTCGACGATTTAGCCCACGCGGCGCTTGCCCGCACCAAAGCCGACTGGCTGGTCGGTATGAACATGACCCGCGCCTACACCGTCCATAACGGCATGCTCTGCACCATCGGCCGCGTGCAAACACCCACGTTGGCCATGATTGTTCGCCGTGATTGGGAAATCGAAAACTTCGAAAAAGCCTTTTATTACGAACTTGTTGCCGATATGCAACCAGGATTTAAAGCCAAGTTTTGGCATCCCGAGGACAAGTATCGCATTGATACCAAGGTGCGCGCTGAACGTTTGTTGCAACAACTCAAACCCCACGACACCGCCACCGTCACCAAGTTTGAAAAGAAAAAGAAACGCAAACGGCCGCCGCAACTCTACGATCTGATCACCTTGCAGAAAGAAGCCAACAAACGTTTTGGGTTCACCGCCAAACAGGTGCTCACCTACGCCCAGGAACTTTATGAAAAGTTCAAGCTGATCACCTATCCGCGAACCGAGTCGCGCCACATTTCCGAGGACATGGCGCCCATGTTACCGCGCATCCTCAAGGCCTTGGAGCATCCCCACGCGTCCGCCGCGTTGGCGCGTCTTCAAGGAGGCTTCAAGCTCAGCAAACACTACATGGACAAAACCAAACTTACCGACCACCACGGGATCTTGCCCACCGACCGGCGCCCGCCCAACGGTCTTAGCGGCCCGCTTGCCCTGATCTACAACCTGGTGGCCACCCGGTTTGTCGCCATCTTTTTGCCCGACCAAGTGTTGGAGGAAACCACCGTGACCCTTGATATCGGTGGGGAAACTTTTTTGGCGCGCGGGACCATCGAACTGGAGCAAGGGTGGCGCGTGGTTGAGCCGCCGCGCAAAAGCAAAAGTGACGAGGCCAAGGACAAGGACAAAAGCAAGGACGATGACGACGGCAAACAAGCCATTCCCACCTTTAAAAAAGGCGATACCGTCGGGGTGGCCGGTTTGGCGGTTCAGGAAAAAGAGACCTCGCCGCCCAAACCTTTCAACGATGCCACCCTGTTGAATGCCATGAAATACGCGGGTCGCGACATCGACGACGACGCCCTCGCCGAGGCGATGAAGGATTCCGGGTTGGGCACACCCGCCACCCGCGCCGAGATGATCGAAAAGCTGATTCGTTCCAAGTTCGTTGAGCGCAAGAAAAAGAACATCCACGCCTTGCCCAAGGGCAAAGCCTTGATCGGCATGGTACTTGATCCCTTGCGGAGCCCGGAACTAACCGGCGAATGGGAACGGCGGCTAAAAGAAATTGAAAACGGCCGCCTCGATCATCGCGCGTACATGACGTCCATCGAGAATTTTATTCGGGAAATGATTCCGGCCGTGCGCCAGACACGTGCCTTGCGGGCCCGGGATTTCGGTGAAGACCGACGTACCCGACAAAACCAACATGCGAAACCGGTGCAGCAAGCATCCGGCGCGGGGCCTGCCGCGGGGCCGCGTGACGAGCCACCCAAGGGCATGGCCAACTTTGGTTCCTGTCCCCGTTGCCGGCGCGGCTGGATTGTGGAGGGCAACAAGGCTTTCGGCTGTACGCGCTATCGGGGTGGCTGCCGGTTGCTGATTCCCAAGGAGATAGCGGGCAAAACGTTGACCAAAAAGCAGATCACCACCTTGGTGGAGAAAGGCCAATCCAACCTGATCAAAGGGTTTAAAGACAACGAGGGAAAAACCTTAAACGGCCGTTTAACCTTGGATCCGCAAAACGGCATTCAGTTGATCCCGGCCGAGCCAAGTAAATCCAAAAAGGTGACGGAAGAAGATATCGTTGCCTTGACCTGCCCCAAATGCAGCCAGGGCACCTTAATGGCCGGTAAACGTGGGTTTGGGTGTAGCCGATTCCGCGAGGGATGCCGCTTTGTGGTGTGGTATGAAACCGCTGGTAAGAAGTTGACCCCGGCTCAGGTCAAAAAGCTCGTCGAAAAGAAAAAAACCACCCTAATCAAAGGGTTCAAAAACAACAACGGCGATTCCTTCGACGGCTACCTCGTCATCGACGACCACGGCCAGGTCCAAATCGAAGCCAAAACCTAACCCGCTTTTCTTCCTAGCCGAAGCTGTTCGAGCTGGTTGCGAGTTATCGCGCTACTTAGGTTTTATTGTCTGGGTGGAGCGAGGCCTAATAATATCTCGGGGAGCGGCATTTTGAAACAATCGCCATAAAATGTGTTTGTTGGTTGGTGTCGCCTGAAGAGCTGGTGGTCTGGAAGTGTCACATTGTTATCCCATGCTAATTTGATGAACTTATTGATGTCTTTAAGTGATTCTATTGCCGGAGGCCTGATTCCTCCATATAGTTCGACTGTTGCTATATCAAAAATGATTTCAATAAGCGAAAGAATATAGGGTGGGGTTGTTCGGAAAAGAGACTGAAGGCGGTAGAATTCCTCAGATTCAACAGAGAGATCGTCATCCTTGTTTGGGCCTTCGTACTCCTTATATGTTGAGAATTCTAAAATTGAATCGGGCATTCTATCCGCGGCATGCTCGTGCCATATGTCGAGCCTATCTGTGAGGGTATAGCTGGACAGAAAGGCGATGAAGTCGAACCATTTTTTGCGCGCTTCTAAGGGGAAATCTTTTTTGATTGCCTCAGCCAAACAGGTTGTTGCATAGGCGACGCGCCCATAGATGGAAACGGTTTCAAAGAAAACAGACAGATTTCTGACCAGTTTAGGTTCCTTCTTCGGTCTCCTATTCGGAATGGCTGGGTGGACTGGTCCCGGTTTTTTCTGCGCCGAAAAATGCGATAAGTAACGCGATGACAAAGGGCAGAACCCGCTCGACGATGGTTCCCTTGGTTCCGGGAATCAGGTAAAACACCACGCCGAGCGAAAAGCCGACCACCATGGCGGCAAAGGCGAAAGCGGGCCTGACCTTGCCGCGGTGTAACCGCACGAGAAGGAGTGGGCCGAACGCGGCCCCGAGCGCGGACCAGGCAAACAGCACTTTTGAAAAAATGGCGCGATCTCCGAAAACAGCCAAACCCACCGCGGCTAAGCTGACCAGCGTCAGGGCGATACGCGGGGCATTTTTGCTTCGGCGTTCACCGGGTAAATCATGGGTTACCGAAGAAGCCGCCACCAGGAGCTGACTGTCGGCGGTGGACATGGTCGCGGATAAAACGGCCGCCAACACCACGCCTGCCAGGATGGGGGGCAGTAATTCACTCGCGAGGTGGAAAAGGATCGTTTCATTGTCGGCAAGTTGTGAGCCCAGTACGCGACCGCACCAGCCCAGCAGAATCATGCCGGCAAACACAAAACAGGCCCAGGTCAAAGCAATGCGACGCCCGATTCGAATGGTGTCTTCATCCCTGGCCGCCATGAAGCGGTTAACCACGTGCGGCTGACCCGGTCCTCCCAAACTAATCCCCACCAGTGAGCCGATGAAACCCACCGCCGCCATCAGTTCCATATCACGGGTGAAGCTGCCAAAGCTGGGCTCGGGGACGGCCGCGATGCCTTCCGCCAAGGCGCCGGGCCCGCCTACCGCGATCAGGGCGACAATGGGGAGCAGTAACGCGCAGGCCGCCATCACCAAACCTTGGAGCGTGTCCGTGGCGCTAACCGCGAGAAACCCGCCGGTGAGGGAATAAATCCAAATGATTAGGGCGCTGACCACAATGCTGAGGACGGGGTCCATCGCGAAAGTTGCTTCAAACAACTTGCCGGCACCTTGGTACTGTGAGGCCACGTACACCAGCAGCGAACAAAGCACGATCAGCGAAGCGGCGTAACGGCACGCCTTGTTCCAGGTTCCTGACGCTTGGCCGGCCAGGAAGTCGGTTAAGGTGAGTGCTTGTTCGCGGGTCGCCTCTTGCCGCAGTTTCGGGCCGACCAAATACCAGTTGATGAAAAAAGCGCCCACGCTACCAGGGATAATCCAGACGGCGGAGAGCCCGTGGGTATAGGCGAACCCGGAGACACCCAACAAGGTCCAGGCCGAGGAAGAACCCGCGGCCGAGGAAAGCGCGGTAAACCAGGGACCGAGACTTCTGTCGCCGAGAAAGAAGCCGGCGTCATCGCCGCCCTTGTCGCGGTAAGCGAAGCCGATGCTCAGCAGCACGATTTTGTAAACGAACAGGACGAGGACGACGACCCATAAAGTATTCATAAGTTAATCCATTGCTCGAAATGCGCACCCTCTTCGTTATAACCGGTTGATGGGGCGGTAAAACCTGAGTTACTTCGTTCATGTGAAAACATGTCGTGCCTTCATTATGGCACGACCGGTCTAAGCCCAATGGTAGGAAAGCGGTGCAGGATTAAACAGGCCCTTCGTTCAAAGTCTGAAGACACCGATGACGAAAACCGAAGGCCTTTTTGGTTGTCGGTCCTGCTGTTACCTGGCCCACTTCACCAGCGGAAAGGACAAGTCCAGACTCTCGTCGTTGGGACGCACGCGGATGCCGTACGCCTTGGGGCCGTTGCGCATGGGGACGTAGATTCCGCGCCAACGGCTTTCGGTGCCCTTGTCTTCAGCCTGTTGGAGCGGATACACGATCAGCTCGTGGAGGTGGTTATTGTGGTCGCGCACGCCGCTGACGAATTCGACGCGCAGCATCTCGGCAGGTAGGTTTTCATGGCGCAAATGCACTTCCACGTGGACATCCATGCCGTGACACACGGATTCCTCGCGCAGGCCCTCCACGTGGGTTTCCAAAATGGCCAAGCGCTGCCAGCCGGCGAGGAACAAGTCGTGACGGCGCGCCTTTTCGCCGCAGGCATCGTAGTGGTTGGCGAGGAAATGATCGCGGCGGTCCAGCATGGTTTGGTAGAAGCGCTGGTTGTATTCGCGTAACAGGCGGTGACTGCTGAAGTTGCCAATGACTTGAGCCATGGCGCGGCGACCGCGATCCAGCCAATCCTGACTGGGGCCGATCATGCACTCGTGGAAGTAAAGCGGGATGAGGTTCTGTTCTAGCAACAAATACAAATGCTGGCTGTCGAACTCGTCGCGGTAGTCTCGGTTGGCGACGGGCAGGTTTTTGCCGATGGTCCAGCCGTTTTTGCCGTTGTCTGCCTCGACCCACCAGCCGTCGGGCACGCTGAGGTTGAGCGCGCCGTTGGCGGCGGCCATGATACCCGAAAGCATGTCGTAGTTGCCCAAATTGGAGGGCGCGTTGAGCCATAAATCGCAACCCTGAACCAGCATGCGGTTGAGGAACAGGTCGAAATTCTCCAAAAAGATCAGGCGCCCGAGGAATTCTTCGCGACGCGACAGGTGGAACATGTCTTTGACCAGTTTCTCGGCCTGCTTGCGTTCGGCCTCGGTTTCGGCTTCCAGGGTGCCCGGCAAGATGTGCGAGGCGAACAGGATGATCACGGGGCGGTCTTCTTGGTTGAGCAGGCGGGCGAGGTGGGCGGTGTCGCGAAATAGCAGGTTGGCGCGAGGGTTGAGGGCCAGGTGGTGGGTGAAGCCGATAATGAGCGCGTCGTCGCGCATGGTGCCGATGATTTTGGTCAGGAGCGACGGCGAATCGCGGCGGTGGTGCCAGGTGTGTTCCAAATGACGGCGCACCTCGTGAAGCAAGCGTGCCTTGGCCTTGAGTTTGGCGCGGCGGATGTCTTTTTCCGGCAGGGTGGTGACCAGGTCGAAATCCACCTCACCGGGACCGCGCTGGGTCCAGTCGGCGCCCAAGGATGTGTTGAGCAGCTCGAGCAGGTCGGGCGTGATCCAGGAGGTGGGGTGGACGCCCTCGGTTACTTGGGAGATGGGGAGTTCCGAGGCGTGGTAACCGGCGGCCAAGGGTTGCAGTTTGCGCTGAATTTGAGCGCGGTGGGTCTGGTTCTTGGCGGTGAGTTTGCCGGCACTGCGAATCCCTAATAGGTTGAGGGAGAAACGGTTGCGTCGCTGAGGGTCGGGTTGTGCGCCGAGGGCGGTGAGGTGTTGCCACGAAACGGAAAGCGAGTGGCGGTAGAGGTTGAAATAAGGACGGATGGTGTCCTCGTCAAATACGGTGCCTTGGTGTGATTCCTCGTCATGGCCGGCGTGGTACACGGTCATCAGCGTGGTTTCACGGATGTAGGCGAGCGCGGCGTCGAAGGGGAGATTCTCCTTGTGGACCAATTGCGCGGCCCGGCTGAAGGTCAGAAAGGCGCCGTGACAGTCGTTGAGATGCCAAATTTTGGGTTTGATATCCAGTTCTTGCAACAGGTGGCGGCTGCCGACGCCGAGGATCATACACTGCTGTAGGCGGGTTTCGGGGTCGGTTGGGTTGCAGTGGCGCGTGATGAGCCGGTCCTGATCGCTGTTGTCGTGGTGGTCGCTGTCCAGCAGGTAAAGCGACACGGCGCCGACCTCGACCCGCCATACCTGGAGGGTGACCCGGCGACCGGGGAAGGCGATGCGAATGGTAAACAGCGAGCCGTCCCGTTGTTTGAGGGGGCGGATGGGTTGAGAGGTGAAGTCGGATTCGCGGAATTCGCCGTGGAAGTTGCCCTGTAGGTCGAAGCGCTGGGTGGGGGTGCCGTGGTGGAAGGCGAGACTGAGGCCGACCATGGGGAAGTCCAGGTCGCCGGCGCTTTTGAGGGTGTCCCCGGCGATGGTGCCCGCGCTGCTGAAAAACAGGGGCAGGCATTCGTGCAAGGTGAATTGGTAAGAGATATAAGCGACCTCGGGCCGGCGCGGGCCGGTGCGTTGTCCCTGGTAGGCGTCGAAGCGGGCGAGGGTGTCGTCGAGGCGTTGGAGGAATACGGGGTCTTGGGCGAGGTTGTTCAGGGTTTCTTGGGGGACGGAATCGAGCATTTCCACCGGGTTGTGCCCCGACTCGTGCCAGGCCTCGTTGTCGAGTTCGGCAAAAAGTTCGGCCGCGCTTGGATGCCAACTCCACCAGAGGTTGTAGGCGAGTTCTCGCAGGCGGCGCAGGGAGGCGGGCAGCAGGTTTAGCACGGTAAAGGGTTTCATAATCGGCGGTTGGCCGGTGCTGAGGGTGAGGATGTCGGCGTTTTCGTAGAGGGGAAGGGTTTCTTTTTTGTGGCGACCGTGGCCGTGGTAACGACGGTCGCGGGCGGTAATGGCCTCGTGGTAAGCCTCGAGGTAGTTGCGAATGCAAAGGGTCCAATGGAAGTTGTCGGCGCGTTTGCGCGCCTCGCGCGACCACTGTGCTCGTTGTTCGGCGGGCGCGGTGACAAAGCCGGCGGTGAAGCCGGTGAGCTCGGCGGTGGCTTGCTCGTAGTCGGCGGTGGTGCGCTGCATGACATGGCAAAAACGGCTGCGTGGATAGGCGTCGGAAACCCAATTACCGAAACCGGAAAGGTCGGAGGTGAGGGTAGGCACGCCGTTGGCCAGGGATTCCATCGGACCGAAACCCCACGTTTGGTAGTGGGCGGGGAACAAGGAGAGGTCGAAGCCGGGTAACAGACTCGCGTAATCCTGGTTCATGACGCCGTCCTCGCCGTCGAGCACGGCGGGTACAAAGATGACGTTGATGTGATCTTCCGGCTGGTTGCGAATCTCGAGTCGGGCCAGATGGCGTTGGATCGGATCGTCCTCAATGTGGTAGAGGTCGTGGGTGATCAGTTTGGGTTTCTTGAGGGGTTCGGTGCCGTTGAGCGCGTTGACGACCTGGCGGTTGGGATGAAGAACGCGGCTAGGTGTCAGCAAAAACAAAACGACGCGGCGGCTGCCGGTTTTGAGGCGTTCCTCCAGGTGGGGCAAGGTGTCGAGGATGAGGTTCAGGCCTTTATTGATGTAGTCGTAGCTGCCCGAGCTCAAGAGCAGGAGGGTTTCCTCGCGGTCAAGGGTGGCGGCGGTCAGGGCTTCCGCGACTTGGAACAAACGTTCGCGGGCTTTTAGCCGGTGTTCGGGGTCGCTCGTGTGGGGGGCGGGGAAATCGTCGGGTAAGGCGTTGGGCGTGATGAGTGAGGCGCGACGGTCGTGGAAAAACTGCATCTCGCTGGCAGTCACGGCGCTGGGGGTGGTGATGCAATCGGCCTGAATAACGGCCGCTTTTTCGAGTTGATAGGGCGGATACAAACCCAGGTATTTGGCTTTTTCGTCGCCGTTGATTTTCTCCAAGGCGGTGACGACGTTTTCGCCGGTATTGGCGATGGCGCGGCCCAGCACGGTGTGGTGGAGGGTCACGACATGGGCGACTTCCGGGTGCCGGTCCTTGAGGAAGAGTTGGCCCGCGACGACTTGCCAGTTATGCCAATGGGCGACGATTTCCAAGTTCTCTTGGTTCACCTCGCTGTAGGCGCTGATCACGCGGCCCGCGGTGTAGCCGAAGAGCACGGGCTCAAGGAAGTCCCAATCGGCGTCGTCGGCTTCCACGTGGTACTGGCTGAACAGCCAATCGACCAGGTCTTTTTTGCGGCGGTAGGCGTTGGAAAAGTCGACGAGCAGGCAACGCGGGCGGCCGGGAACGTCCCAGCGGTAACTGTTGATGCGCCAGCCTTCGTCCTGGAGTGGGTTGAGCCAAGTCATGGCATGGGGTTCGGGGATCAAGTTGTCGGGATGTTGATCCTCGCGCTCCAAGTGGGGGGCGATCAGGATGTAGTGGTCGCCGTAAATCTTGGTCATCTTCTGCGCTTTGCTCGCCAGAACTCGCCGGGTCCCTCCCTTGGGGTCGCCTAAATCCCAGCAAACTTCAAAGATAAAGTAGGTGTCGGTCGGTTCACGCGGCGGCGTAATCACGGGTTTGACCTCCTAGGCGTGGGCTGTCATGGAAGACCATGTCGCCAAGCTGTCGCTCAGCCGGCGCGCCACAAGGGGTTTCTCCCCTACGGGGTGTTGCATTCGTCATTTCTGCAGGCTTGTGGTTATCATCTTACCTGAACCGCGCGGGATCGTTGAGATATTTACCGCAAAGAGTTATCGGGTTTTGGGTCGGCAGGTCGGTTTAGATCGGCGTACTACCGAGCCAATGGCTTGGTGGCGCTGGGTTTGGGCGCGAAGCTGGGTCGCCTTGGTGAAGCCCGCTGTTGGCGGGTGACAACAAAAAGGAAACCTTTGACGCGGTGATTTCGTCTCAAGTTCGGACCATGCAACCCGCGCGGAAAGGGTGAAAACCGCCGGCCGAAGGCGGCTGAGAAAACGCCGGTCGAAGGCGGCTGAGAAGGAAGGTACAACCATGACGGAAACAGTCGAAGCGACACCGTTTTGTTGGAAAGAGGCACTGACGGCCTATGTCACCGAATACGGTGATCGCCCGAAGACGGCGGCGGCGTTGGCGCGTCACGGCGAACGCGAAACGCCCGAGTTTTTCAAAAGTTACGGCTCGCTGCGGGCCCTGGAGAAAGCGACCTGGGCCGAATTCGGTCGGCGCACACGAATGATTCTCGAGGCCGATGAGACCTATGGCGAATACTCGGGCCGCGAAAAGCTGCTGGCATTCTGGTTTACCCTGTTTTCCGAGTTTGGTCGCGAACGGGCTTTTGCCGCGGCGTATGAATCGCTGCTGCGCGCGCCCGCGCTCGGCATGCCCCGCGTGCTGGAGGGCCTCAAAGAAGAAATCTTGGAATGGGCCGAACCCGTAATTGAAACCGCCTTGGAAGACGGTGAGCTGGTGGAACGGCCGATGGTTACCAAATACTACGCACGAGGTTTGGTTTTTCCGACCTATTGCTTGTTGTTGTTCTGGCTGGATGACGAATCCGCGCAATGCCAAAATACGGATCAAGCCATTGAAAAAACCGTCCATGCTCTGTTTGATTGTGGCGGAAAAAACCTGTTCGACTCCTGGTTGGATTTGGGCAAATTCGTCGTGCAGCAGGGCCGACGTTAACCCGGCTTCGGCCGCGAGGGTGAGAGGTGTTGTGTGAAAGAATTGGGCAAAATTCCAACGGGCAAAATCCAGCGCGCGATGAAGTTCGCAACGACCGGGGCCAAGGTGGGCGGGAATTACGTCAGTCATTATTCCAAAAAGCTGATTGACCCCAAACGGCCGCGTACCGAACTCGAAGAGGCCAATGCGCAGGAAATTTACCAGTCATTAAGCGAGTTGAAAGGCAGCGCGCTTAAGGCCGCCCAAATGATCAGTATGAACCCGGATTGGCTGCCGGCGGCCTACCGGCAAAAGTTTAGCCTCTCCCAGTACAGTGCACCGCCCTTGTCCTACCCGCTGGTGGTCAAAACGTTTATGGAAGAACTGGGCAAGGAGCCCACGATGATTTTTGACGAGTTCTCGCGCAATGCGGTCAATGCCGCCAGTATTGGACAGGTCCACCTGGCCAGGCGCGGCGAGCAGAAGTTAGCCGTCAAGGTGCAGTACCCCGGCGTGGGGGATTCCGTGATGACGGACCTCAAGATGGTGCGTCCGCTGGCGATTCGGTTGCTCAATGTGAACGGCAAAGAGCTGGATCACTTTATGGACGAGGTCGCCGTCAAGATGCTGGAGGAAACCGATTACGGTTTGGAGCTGTCGCGATCCTTGGAGATTAGTGCGGCCTGTCGTCATTTGGAAGGCATTGATTTTCCCGAATATTACCCGGAACTCTCCGCCAAGCGGGTGTTGACGATGGATTGGCTGGACGGCGAGCATTTGCGTGAGTTCCTCAAGCGCAAGCCGGACCAAGCGCTCTTGGATTTGATTGGACAGCGCCTGTGGGATTGTTTCCACTTCCAAATTCACCATTTGCGCAAATTGCACGCGGATCCACATCCCGGCAACTTTTTGTTCCGGGAAGACGGCAGCATCGGCATTCTCGATTTTGGGTGTGTTAAAGAGATTCCCGACGATTTTTACACCAATTACTTTAGCTTGGTGCGTCAGGACTTGCTCGATCCCGAGAACCTGGACGCACGGGACGATTTGTTCTCCCGCATGGGTTTCCTTTATGACCACGACGATGCGGAGCAGCGCAAATTCTTTACCCAATTTTTCATCGGCATGATCGAGTTGCTGGCGCGACCGTTCCACGCGGATCGGTTTTACTTCGGGGACCGTACCTATTTTGACGAGATCTACGCCTTCGGGGAGCGGGTACGGCGTGATCGTGATCTGCGCGACAATAAAACGGTTCGTGGCCGCAAGGACGCGATTTACATTGACCGTACCTACTTCGGGCTCTATCACATCCTCCACGATCTCAACGCGACGATTAAGGTGACCAAGCCGGCCTGGCTACAGGAGGCGGGCGCGAGCCAAGCGTCCGCGGGTTAGGGGGAATATTCCGCACGACGGTATTTTTGGGCGTTGCGGAAGGGAAACTTGTTGTCATGGCTCGGTGATGGAAACGGTTCGGAATGGGCGGCTGTTGAAATGGGTGGTGATCCGGCGTTCCCTGTAGGGGAACGCACACCGCCGTGCGCGGACCCTAACTGGTTTAAAACGTGAGCCGAAGGCGAACCTCTTACAGCGGCACTGAAGGTGCCGAGGATTTCAGCCCCGATCAAATGGTTGTGGCACAACCATTTGCTCTGGGTTCTCTGGGGTTCCCTTTGGGTAGGCGCTGACGGCGCCGGTACCACAACGGTGAACCGTATGGTAGGTACGATCTCCGCGGACCCTACGGGAATGAACGGGTGGGACGATCTTTGGCGGAACTACGGCAATGAACCGAATGGATCATGTGGTTGTTTTATTGGCAAACCAACCCTTGGTTATTTTGTATTGCCATGGAGGCCTGTGGGATTCGTAAATTATGTGGTGTCAACCCCTTCGGGGTTTTTCCGTTCGTGAACCCCCGTGACCCAGGGTGCGACCATTTTCAATGGTCGTACCCGGGGCTAACCTATTGCACGCCTTCAGCGTGCGTCCAGGGTGGCGAGGCGTTGCCTCGCATTTATTGAAAACATGGTCCTAAGGGGCGGCGGTGCGGCCCGCTTCGGGGCGCGCCGGATCGGATCCCAACCAAAGATGGGGCGCGCCGGATCGGATCCCAACCAAAGATGGGGCGCGCCGGATCGGATCCCAACCAAAGATGGGCCGGAGCGAAACCAAACCATGGTGGCCGTTGACCACACCCCGGTCCAAAAAATGAAAAAGGGAACAGCGGCCTGTCGATCTGCTGTTCCCAAATAATCTGAGTAGATGAATCCTGAGTGAAAACCGAGGCGGTGCGAACGAGGGGGGCTGTCGCGGGGTGCCTCGGTGTTAGAACGGGTCTTGCGGTTCTTTACAGCGCGGTGGGCAACCGACGCTTAGAAACCTTTCATCCAAACTTCTTGGAAAAACCAAGAGCCGAAGCTGTCCATGTGGACGAAGTATTCACGTTTGGTGCTGTCGTACCAGCAGCCGTTGTCTTGCATGGCGCGCTCTTGATTCTTTTCTTTGCGAACCAGGTTTTTGATGACCTCGGCGTTTTCTTTGAAGGGAGAGTACTGACAGACATCGTTCAAGCGGAAAAAACCTTTGAGCTTGAGAATGTTGTTGGCGTCGGTGACACCCTCGGGGATAACCTTCAAGTCGCGAGGATCAATGTTGGTGGGAATGGATTTGAATTGTGAAATCTTTGTAAAGGTCTCACGAAACTTACTCATTTTCAAAACATACTGGCTGCCGCGCGGCTTGAAGAAACCGTAGTGCTCGTAGGTGTCGAGACCTTTTTGCTCGGCGACCTTGCTAAGCTTGGTCAGCTCCATGGTGGTCATACCCAGAATGTCTTTGATTTTGGAGAACTTATACATACCGTCGGTATTGAGAATATCCTGAGGGGTGTGATCGTCCTCCACGTTGGGCCAATGCATTTCTTCGTGGTCAAATTCGAATTTGCCGCCCTTAGTGTTGTCCAAATTGGTCATTTAGTGCCTCCGCAAGAGTTTGATGTGTGGTGTTAATTTGTATCCATAGAGAGAGGGAGAAAATTTATACAGCGAGGGAAGCCCGGCTCTTACATCCTAAAAGTTTCGCCCGGCAGTTGCACCGAGATCAAGTAAGAATGTTGAAAAAATCATGATTTGTGTTTTTGTTGGCGTCTTGGCTTTGTTCTTTTGGGGGTTTTTCCCTAAGTCGAAAACTAGTTTCGTACCCAGACGCTGCTAAAGAACCAGTTGGGGAAGAGTTCCATGTCGACGAAAAACTCGCGTTTACCGGCGTCGTACCAGCAACCTAGGGTCGCTTTGGCTTGTTCCTGGTCCTCATGTGCTCGGATCGTGTTGCGAATGTTCTCCTCGCTTTCGCGAAAGGGCGAAAAGGAGCAAATGTCTTTCAGGTAGTAATACCCGCGCAGCTCAAGCAAAAGATTCGCATTTTTGATGTTCTTAGGGACGGTTTGTACCTGGTCCAGGTCGATGTTGGTGGGTAGGTCCTTGCGTTGGTTGAACTCACTGTAGAACTCGCGAAACAAAGACATACGTACAATGTACTGGCTGCCCTTGGGTTTGCCGAATCCGTAAGTTTCGTAGGTGTTGATGTTTTGTTTGAGAGCGTCTCGGCTAATTTTGGTGAGGTCGGCCGTGGTCAGATTTAACTTCTCCTTGATTTTGGAAAACTTAAACATGCCTTTCCGGCATAACAGCTCTTCCTCGGTCCAAGAATCCTCGACCTCAGGCCAAACCATTTCTTCCGGGTCAAAGGAAAAAGGTTGTTTCGTTTGCTTTTTGGTTTTCGTGGCCATTGGTGGTTTAGACCTCCGTTTGTCGAATGGGGGCGTCTCCTTGTAGTCGGCTTGCTGCCACCGAGGTGGCATACGACCTTCAAGGGAACAACCGCGACTCGTCAAATCTTCATTAATCTACGAACCGTTATAAGCATATTCGAGCAGGGGCCTGGCTCAGCCGTCGTTTTTGAGCCGGCTCTGGCTATTTTATTCAATGTATGTTTCGTGGCCAAGTCCGAAAAAGTTTTGTTTCCTTCGATTTAGGCCGTCTCACCCTTGCCAAAACGGGTCCATGGGCGCCTTCTTGGACCCGTTTTTGGGCCGTTTCTTTGCGCCGCCACATCACGCAAAGGCAAGGGGCGCAAGGGTTCACCTTCGCGGTTTGTGGTGAATCATGCTTCAGAAAAAAGCTGGGTTTGTGCCCGCGCGAGCAACTGAGAGCGCTCTCAAAATTTTACATTTCGAACCCATAAAAAAACACGTGGTTAACCAGTTGTCCCACTTTGAGCCCTCGAAAAAAGGCGTTTAAACGCAGTTGGTTAATTCATTGTGGGTTTTTTGTGGATGTTTAATGACAGCGGTGTCGGTCGCCTCGCCTTACTTTGCCTATCCACGAAATATGTTGCTTTATACCTGCTTGTCCCCGCCAAAGGGGTGATGATACAAGGCTAATATACGCAAGGCTTTATGTCTTGAAAGTGCCGATTAATTCCGACACCGATTGGGCAATTTCGCTCAATCCTCGCGCCTCTTGCTGCAGCCGCTCCGCGCTGCTGTTGGATAATTTTGCCCTTTTGTGAACTTTCTCACCGATCTCTTTGACCACCAGCGACTCTTTGTACATCGCGCCGGCTTGTTCCGCGTCGGTTTTGGCCGCGGTACTCACTTTGGACGACTTTTCGGTGACTAACTCGGAGAACTGAGCCGATTCATTGACGCCTTGGGATACCTCATGTGCCTTCTGCGCGCTGCTCACCATGCGTTCTTCGATTTCAATCGCCGTCTGTGTCTGCTGTTCCACCGCCGCTGCAATATCACCGGTTTTGGTGTTGATGATGTTGATAATCTGATTAATGCTGCGAATCGCATCAATTGCGGTGGTTGTGTTGGACTGAATCGCGTTGATGCGACGGGAGATGTCCTCGGTTGCACCGGCCGTTTGGTTGGCCAATTCCTTGACCTCGTTGGCGACAACCGCGAATCCACGACCGGCCTCGCCGGCTCTGGCCGCCTCAATTGAGGCATTCAACGCCAGCAGGTTGGTTCTCTCTGTAATTTTGGAAATCAAGGCGACCACCTCGCCGATCTCACGCGCGGCCGTGTCCAGCTGGTTGACGGTCGCGTTGGTTTCCCGCGCCGTTTCGGCGGCTTGTGCCGACACCTTACGTGCCTCATTGATGTTGCTGCCGATGTCCTGAATGGTGTGGCTTAATTCTTCGACCGAGGCCGCTACTTCATTGATATCGCCCGACATCGCCTGGGCCGCGCCGTCCATATGCCGCATATTGCCCTGTATTTGCTGCATGGCTTGTTCCATTTCTTCCAGCGAATTCACGCCCGCCTTGGCGCTTTTGGCAATGTCGGATAGGGTACCGGAAGCCGTTCCCGCCAGGGTTACCAAACGGTTCGCGTCCCCGGTTAGTTCCTGAGATTCCGCGTTGGTTTCATCGCTTTGCCGGCTGAGTTGTTCGGCGGCTTGTGCGAGCTTGGCAATGTTTTGGTTGAGCTGGACGATCAGTGCCAAAATCGATTCGTTGTAACTGTTGAACCAACGGGCAAGTTGGCCCATTTCATCGTTGCTCTCTTCTGGAAGGCGACAGGTTAAATCCCGTGTCTGTAGCATGTTCTGGATGTGTGCCACGGTAGCGCGAACCGGCTTGGTGATGTAGGTAACCAGACCGAGCGAGATCACGCATGCCAGCAAGGCAACCACCAAACCGACCCAAATCAGCGGGGTCATTTTGTCCATGAGGGCCGATTGAACGTCGTCCGCGGTGAGATCGATGGAAACCAGCGCCACCACGGCGCCGGCGCTGTTGCGAATGGGGCCGTAGCCTGAAATGTAGGTGTTGGAAGTGCTGGTATAGAGATCGGTGTGTTTTGGCTTGCCCTGTTCGAGGGTGGTCGCCATATCGTCGGCCACGCCGTAAAGGGCGGCGTTGTAGGTACTGCCGACAAAAGTCTCGTCCTGGGTCATGATGACAAACTGCATACCCTCGTTGGTTTGGCGCAGGGTGTAAATTGGATGCGGTAATTCCATGGCGTGGGCAATGTCCCGCAGTTGTTCGCGAATCGTGGTAAAGGCTTCGCCGGCGGCGTCGTCATTGCTCCGGACTTGTTCGTGTAAATCGCCGTCAATGGCCAAGGCTGCCACGGCCGCGACGTGTTGGGCTCTTAGGCCCAGTTCCTCAATGGCGGCCTGACGTAACACGCCGTAGGCGGCGAAGAGCAAGGCGGCAATGGTTAACAAGACAATGCCGAGACTGTAGATGCCAAGCTGGACTTTTAAGTTCATCGCCATGGCGCGGACCTCCGCACAACCCCACCCTACGGATTCCCGAAAGGGGCGCCGAAACATCAAAATGCGTTGTATTCATGAGAATGGTTTATCTTACCTAAAGCCGCTTATCGTCGGCGAGCCTTTTTTGTTTAAGTTTTTACATTTGACGGGGCTGTATGCCAACGGCACAGCCGGTTCCCCAACAAAAAAGGCGCATCCGAGGATGCGCCCGTGGGTTTTGCGCCGCGCGTTTTTCCCGCGGTTACCGCGAGAAAAGGGCTGAGCAACCAAAGATTGCGTTAGGCGTGCCCTTGTTCCTCTCGCAAGGCTTTGAACTTTTCGATCAGTTTGTTTTGGACCTCACGGGGCACGGGTTCGTAATGGGAGAACTTGCGGCTGTGCCGCCCGCGACCCTGGCTGATGGAGCGCAGGTTGGAGGAGTATTTCCACATTTCACTCAGGGGCACCTCGGCGTGAATGACTTGGAAGGCGCCGTCGTTATCCATGCCCAGGATTTTCCCGCGACGGCTGGAGACATCGCCCATCACCGAGCCCATGTAATCCTCGGGGATGCGGATTTCGAGCTCGTAGATGGGCTCCAGGATGACCGAACCACCTTGCTCCATCGCTTCTTTCATGGCCAGGGAGGCCGCGATTTGGAAGGCCATATCGGAGGAATCGACGTCGTGGTAGCCACCGTCAAACAAACGCACCGAGAGATCGACAATCGGGCAGTTGGTGAGGAACCCCTCGCTCATGGCGTGGACCACGCCTTTTTCGCATGCGGGGATGAATTTGGTTGGGATGGCGCCGCCGACGATGTTGTTGACGAATTTAAAGCCGCCGCCGCGGTGCAGCGGGGTCACCTCGATATGAACGTCACCGAATTGACCGCGTCCACCGCTTTGTTTTTTGAAGCGTTTGTGGACGGTGGCGGATTTCCGCAAGGTTTCGCGGTAAGGAATATTGGGTTCTTCCAGGGTGCAGGTGACCCCAAAGCGGTTCTGAAGGCGGTGGATGACCCAATCGAGGTGGAGTTCGCCCTGCCCGCTGACAATGGTTTGTTTGATTTCGGATTCGTAACTGAAATGGAAGGTGGGATCTTCCTGGTGGAGTTGGGCCAGGCCTTGGCTTAATTTGTCCTCGTCCGCGTGGTTGTTGAGCACCAGGGCGGCGCGGATAACGGGTTCAGGGAACTTGATTTGGCTGATGATGATCGGGGCCTTGGCGTCGCAGAGGGTTTCGTTGGTGTGGGCGTGTTTGAGTTTGATGATCGCGCCCATATCGCCGGTTTCCAGTTTGTCGGTTTCTACGCGGTGCTTGCCGTTGAGTAAGTAAAGCGCCGAAATGCGCTCGCTTTGGCCGCTGTTGGCGTCGGTCAGCGTGGTGCCGGACATAAGGGTGCCCGAGTAAACTTTGACGAAGGACAACTCGGCGTGTTTTTCCGATATCGATTTGAAAATAAGCGCGGCGGCGGGTTCATCGGCGCTACAGCGGCGGGAAATGATGTTGCCCTCGGGATCTTTGCCGGTAATGTCGGGCAGATCCGAGGCCGAGGCGCCGTACTTCACGAGCACTTCCAAAAGGCGATCAACCCCGATGTTCTTCTTCGCGCTGCAGCACATGATCGGATAGAACGCATTGTGTTTGCTGCAATGGGACAAAACCGCTTTGAGTTCGTCCTCGCTGATTTCTTCGTCCATCAGGTACTTTTCCATCAGGTTTTCGTCGTGGTCCACCACGGACTCGATGAAATTGAGGCGGTATTCCTGATACTTCTCCTCAATGTCGGCGGGAATCGGTTCTTGGCGATAGTGGCCGTCGTCGCCCTCATAAACCAACATGGCGCCGCGGATGAGGTCGATAATTTTGCAGAAACCGGCGCCGGTTTCGTAAGGAAACTGGGCGATGACCACGTTTTCGCCGAACTGTTCGATCACCTCGGCGGCGACCCGGTCGAAGTTGAGGTTTTCTTTGTCGAGTTTGTTGATGACCACGAACTTGCTGAGATCGTGTTTCTTGCCGTATTTCCAATGGAGTTCGGTGCCGACCTCGACCCCGGAAGAGGCGTCTACCACAATCAAGCCGCTGTCGACGACGTGCATGGCGCCGTAGACTTCGCCGATGAAATCGAGGTAACCCGGTGCGTCAACCAGGTTGATTTTGTGATCGCTCCATTTGAAATGCATCATGCTGGTGCTGATTGAGATGCCGCGTTCAATTTCCTGTTCGTGAAAGTCACTGGCGGTGTTGCCTTGTTCGACCGTGCCCATGCGGTTGGTGACCCCGGCGGTGAAAAGCATGGCTTCGGCGAGTGTGGTTTTGCCACACCCGCCGTGTCCCGCAATGCCCACATTGCGAATATCTTCTACATTCATGTGTCGACCCCCTTTTCATCATCCCCGCGTCGGTCGGGCGGGGACAGGTTTGGTGGCGAACGAATAAAGTCGCAACAGGAGGCGGTCGTGGTTCGCCCGCCGCCTCCAGACGACCCCGAACGGGGGCCGTAAGATGATCGTGGCCGGTCGGCGGACGGCTCGGTTGCAACGCCGCGGAACTCGGCCGGTTCCTCACGACGGGTTCTGTACCGGTCGCGCGGGACCTGTAGTCATGGTTGGTTTCGGACCGTGACGACCGAAACGGAACACCCGCGTCTTGACGGGGTGGCTCCCTCGAGCGTGGCAGGAACAGCCTGAGGGCCCGATATGAAGCGGCGTTGGCGCCGTTTGGGCGCGTGGAAAGGCCTGGATGCAAGGTTCGTTTTGTGTGAGGAATGCGTTACCTTGACTATAGCGAAACGGGATTGGGAAACCCAGCGAAACTTGGCCTTCCACAATGGATTCTGTGGCCCGTCTCCCATGACCCCTACTTTTTTGGTAAAATGCCCGTTTGCTGTGCGCGTCGGTCTTTCACCTAAGAAGCGCGATAACTCGCGGTAATTTTAGCTAAACCTCTGGGCTGCAACGGCCTGTAAAAATGCTCGACGTACCTTCCAGGTACGCCTGCGCTTTTTCCAAGCCATTTCGCTCCAGATCTTTAGCCAAAAATCCTCGCTTCGCGCCTCTTAGGTTCCGCACCCGCGCCGAAGAGGTAATGCATGACCTGGTTAACGGGATCCTATCCCAAGGTAATTCTGGCCCCGATGGACGGTTATACCGATCCACCCTTCCGCCGTTTCATTAAAAAAGTCGCGCCCGGTGCGACGGTTTTTAGCGAATTTCTCAGCGCCCGCTTGGTATCGCAAAAACCCAGCCTGGCCAAAACGATGTTTCGCGTTTACGACGATGAAAAACCCGTCGTCATTCAGCTTTACGGCAAAGATCCGGCCGAATTCGCCCTTGCGGCAAGCCTCGCCGAGCAAGAAGGCGCCCAGGGCATCGACATCAACATGGGGTGTCCCGCCAAAAAAGTTGTCGCGCACCGCCACGGTTCGGCCCTCATGAAAGAGATCGACCTCGCCGAGGAAATCATCCGCCAAACCAAGGCGGCGGTTTCTGTTCCGGTTACGGTGAAAACCCGGCTTGGCTGGGAAGACGACCGCAACCTCATTCCCTTCGCGTTACGCCTTCAGGATTGCGGTTTGGACGCCATCACCATCCATGGTCGTACCTACAGTCAAAAGTTCGAAGGTGAAGCCGATTGGACCTCGATCTACGCATTAAAAGAAGCGCTGTCGATTCCGGTATTCGGCAACGGTGACGTGGTTTCGGTTGCCGGCGCCCTGGACAAGCTGGGCAACCTCGACGGCGTCATGGTCGGGCGCGGTGCGGTTGCGGACCCCTGGTTGCTTAAACGGGCCTGTGCGGCTTTTGCGGGTGACGAGGAAGGCGCCCGTCGCGTCTACGGTTTTGAAGAGAAAATCGCGCTTTGGAAAGCCTTTGCCGAACTGGCGGTCGAGAGCAGCGTTAAAACGGAAAAACACGCTTGCCAGTCGTTTCGGAAATTTTTGGTGCGGCTCCACAAGGACCTGGGTTTGTCACGCGAGGTTCGTGCCCAAGCGGTGCGAGCGTCTACCTTGGCAGAGGTACACGCGGCCCTCGATTTGTTTCTCGAGGCTTCGCTGGAAACCGCCGCCTGATTTAGGCGGGCGCCGCCCTGGGTATTGATCGCGTAAAACCCCGTTTTCGTTAATCCGGGGTGGGGTGGGATTGGGCCGTGCGGTAATAACGCCACACGTCACCGATAAAACGGCTGATGGGAAAGCGCGCAACCCCGTTTTTGCGGTTGCGGTAGCCGATTTCCCACAGGAACCGGTAGTGTCGCACCAAGGTGCGTTGGGCGTGCAGGATGCCGTGGCGCTGGTCGTACATATGCGAGGGTTCCCCGGTGGCGCCGTTCAATTCGATGATCTTGAAACGCCGGCCCTTGCGAAAGTCTTCTAAATTGTCGGCGCGGATATCGTAGCGGCCGATGAAAAAGCCGTCCATCGACTGGGATATTTCGTCGATCTTGGCCGCGAGTTCGTCGGTCATCAGGTGAGAGGCGTCGTTAAAAATGGTACCGAGGCAGTGGTTGCCCGCAAGCACCAGCGGTACGGCCTCGCCACGTGGGATGACGGTGTCCAGCTGATCGCGGTAGCGGTGGCGGTAGATGTGGATGCGGCCCAAGCCGGACGGTTGGCGCAGGATGAGTTCGTCCAAGGTTTGGCGGCCGTCACCGGCTGCAACGGGAAACTCTTTGCCGGTTAAACCCAGCACCCGACCTTTGCTTTCGCCTGGCAAACGCACGTAATACACACCGAATTCATAGGGGCCGGGATGGTAGGCCTGGGCCTGGATTTCGCCTTGGAAATTGGCAAAATAGGCGGCGGCTTGATCGCGGTTTTTGACCTTTTTTACGCCCGCACCCCGTTGACCGGAATCCGGTTTGAGGAAGATGGGCCAGGCGATGTCTTCCCGTTCCATCCAGGTTTCCAACTGTTGGAGGCGTTTTTCCGGTGTCTCCGGTGGAAGTGCCAACCACGGGGCGATGAAGGCGTCACATCCCTGAAACGCGCCCAGGATGCGGTTTTTCGATTCGCCGATAAAACCGCTGTTGTTGATGCCGGGGTTGGAAACGAGCGGGTAACTCAAGGCGCGGTAACGCACCATGCACCAGAGGTTGTAGCCGATGATCGGCGCGTAAACGATGGGGATCGGCCAGAATTCCCAGCGGTAAAAACGGCGTAAACGGCTTTTGAGGCGGCGTCGAATCCGCCAATCGCTGAGTTTCATGACGAGCTTGAGGAAGACAAACATCAACAGGATGCCGCCGACCATGACCGGGACTTGGTACTTTTCGTTAAAAATCATCAGCGAGAGGAGTTTGTCGCCGAAAAACCAGGAAAGCCCGACCAGGAGTGGGACCCAAATCGCAACGGCCACCGCCGAGGCGATAATGAAAAATTTGGCGCGTGAGCCGAGCAGGCCGGCGGCAAAATAGGTGGGAAGGCGGGTGCCGGGAATGAATCGGCAGGCGATGACCACCATCATGCCGTTTTTTTCAAACCAGGTTTCGGCCAACTGGACCTTTTCTTCGGGCAAGAGGTTGCGAAGAATGGGGAGTTTGAGCGCGGGGCGTCCGAGCAGCAACCCCGCCAGGTACAGCAGGCCGTCGCCGAAAAAGATCCCGATGAAACAACCCAATAGGGCGGTGAACGGGTTCAGGGTTCCTTGCGCGACCCAAATACCCGCGCTAATGGTGGTCAAATCCTCGGAGACCAGGGTTGCCGATGCAAGAATAAAAATTTTCAACCATTCGGGAGCTTCGAGAAGCCGTTCCAGCAAGCCATTCAAGGGTGGGTGCCTCGTTAATCAAAGGTGGGGGCGCGAGGGTCGCGTGCCGCCGAGGGCATCATAGCGCGTGAAGTGGCGCTTGTGACGTCGTTTTCTTGGGTGTGCCCTGTTGGCGGCCGCGTTTGTCGCGAAGGGGTCCGTGCCGGGGCCGAACGCTACCGATTAATAGCGGATTCCGTCGCGAAAAAGGATCGGTGGTAGGGGTTTATCGGAAAACCGCCAGTCGGGGAACAGGCGCCAAACCCAAGGTGTGATCAGCAAGACGGCCGCCGCCGCGAGGGCGTAAACCAGGTATTGCTCACCGTAGGCGGGTTCCATCAAGGCCATTTCCATTTCCTTGAGGCGTTTGCCGATGTACCAGTAACCCAAGCCGCACCATGCAAGAACGCTCAAATGAAACAAACGATTCCTGCTGATGAGGATTTTCATGGCGACGGCAAAGGCGGTAACGGTCAGGGTCAGGTCCCAAAACTGAACGCGCGCGGGTTCCTCGGGAAGTGGGAACAAACCGTTGGCGGCGAATGCGGCGAACACCATAAAAAAAAGAGACAGAACCACGCGCTGGGGTTCGGGTTTGAACAAAGGGACGTGTTTGACGGCGGGACGCGTCATCAGGGCCTCCTTGCGACCTTAGACATCGGCGGGGAGCGGGCGTTGGGTGTAATCGGCAAACACAATGATCCGTTCAGTTTGGGTCAAGGCTTCTTCGATCAAAGCCGCCGCGTCAATCTTGGCTTCTTCCTTATGTACGATGTCAAGCAGGGCCTTGGTTACAGGATTTTTTGGAGAAAACAGAGAACAGCAGTCTTCGAAGGGCTGGATCGAGATGTCGAAGGTGCCGATGCGGCGCGCGTGACGAATGATTTCTTGTTTGTCCATGCCGATACAGGGACGCAGCACGGGCCACGGCAACCCCTCGTTGACGGCGGTAATGTTTTCAATGGTTTGCGAGGCGACTTGGCCCAAGCTTTCGCCGGTGACGAGGGATTGGCCGTTACAGGGTTTTAGCAGTTCAACGGCGACCCGCATCATAAAGCGCCGCGAGAGGATGACGGTGTAGCGTTCGTCGCATTTGGCGCGCAGGGTTTTCATGAGGTTGGTGAAGTTCACCACGTGGAGGGCCAAGCCGTTTTGGTAGCGTGCCAAGACCTCGGCCAGATCTTCGACTTTTTCGCGCGCGGCCTCGACGGTAAAAGGCGGTGTATGGAAATAGACCGCCTCCAGGCGACCGCCGCGTTTTTGAATCAAATTCCCGGCGACGGGGGAGTCGATGCCGCCGCTGAGCAGCAAGCCGTGGGTGGTACGCCCGCATACCGGAAGGCCGCCCAATCCCGGCCAAGTCTCTAGGTATAGCCAGGTTTCGCGGGTCTCCACGGAGAGACCGAGTTCGATGTCGGGGTTTTTGAGGTCGACTTTGAGGTTCAAACCTTGCTGGAGCAAAAAGGTGGCGACCTCGCGTTGCAGGTCCATCGAGGTCATCGGGTATTTTTTATTGGGACGACGGCCGCGGATCGCGAAGGTTTTGCCGCTGTCCTTGTATTTTTTCATCAATTCCCAGGCGGCCGCTTTGATGTCGTCCAGTTCATGGCCGACCGTGTAGATCGGGCTGATGCCGGCCAAACCGAAGACGGTGGACAAGGCCGTGCGCACCTGTTCGGGTGGGGCGGTGGTGTGGAGCAGGACCCGTTTGTGGCGTTTCTCGCATTTGCCGTCGAGGTGTTTGACGCGGGGTTTAACAATTTTAATGAGGTCGTCGACAAAACGATCTTGGTTGCGTCCTTTGAGGCCCAGCTCTCCAAAGCGTAGGACGTAGGATTTAATATGAAGCGACATGGGAGAAACTCCTCGGAACAAGTGGTCGGGAGAAGCGGTCGCGGCCGCCCCTCGGCGCGGTCGTGGGTCAGAGACCCTTTTTCGATGGGGTGGATGTCGGCGTTTAAGGGCCGTAGCTCAATTTAATCGGCCAGATAGCTTGGCGCCAGGGCGCTCATCTGTTCCTGTAACCGTTTGGCCACACGGGCGCCGTTGATTTCGCATTTGCCGCCGCGATCCAAGAAAAAGGCGAAGGCGACCTTGGGTTTTTCGACGGGGAAAATGCCGATCATAATGCTGTCGTGGGGACGGTCGCCGGCGGTTCCGGTTTTCATGGCGGCCTTGACCAAATCGACCTTGGCGCGTCGGGCCGTGCCGCGCGGCGCTTCCATGGAAGCGGCCATGGAGTCGACCAGTTTGGCGGCGGTTTGCGCGCTAAAGATGGCTTGCTCCGGCGAGGGCTCCGGTGTGTGGAACGGTTGGTCTTCCAGGTTGGAGAATGCTTTGAGCATCCAAGGTTCGGCGACCTTGCCGCCGTTGGCGACGGCGGTGGGAATCATGACCAAGCCGACCACGCTGGTGTCGAGGAAATCGAGGCCGATGGCGATGCGGCCCAGCTCATATGCGTTTTCTGGTTCCTTGTTGACGCGACCGGGCGTGGCCGCGGTGAGCAGATTGGCGCCGACGCGGTCGTCGAAAATACCGCGATAGCCCTCACCCAGTTTGGGCCAACCTTGTTCCAGGCCCATTTGGGCGAACATCAGGTTGCAGGAAACGGCCATGCCTTCCTCGACGGTGTTGAGTTGGCCCTGGGTGGTCCAGTCGTACAAAATACGGTCGCCGATTTTCATGTTGCCGGGGTATTTTCTGGGGGCGAAGGGTTTCACGTCACCGCCGTTTTCCAAAAAGATGCCGTAGGTCAGTACCTTAATCACGGAGCCTGGCTCAAAGGTGCGGGTAAAGGGGTTGTTGCCGTCGGTGCCGTAGGCCGCCAGGATTTCGCCGTTTTGTGGGGAAACCATGATCATGGTGCCGTTGTAGCCTTCCATGGCCTGATGGGCGACCTGCTGAAGGTTGAGATCCAGCGTGGTATGAATGCGGCTCATGCGCTCGCGTTCGCTCAGCATGGCCGGCGCGCCCTGTTCCCCGTTGGGATCGTTCCAGCCGGCGAAGAGTTTGGGGGTGGCAAAGGCGTAGGCCTCGGACTGCATGTCGTATTGCAAAATGGCTTTGCCGTTGCGGTCGAGCAAGACCGGCACGGCGCCGTCTTCCTCGTATTGTTTGGCCAGGGCCGTGACTTTTTCGTAGCGCGGGTTGTCCGCCTGGGCGGTGACTTTTTCAAGCAGCGGTTTGGCGGCTTTTAGATCGCGGACACCTAATTGAATCGCGGCGAAGTCGAGCAGGTAGGGTTGCAACGCGTCGGCTTCCTTCCAGTTTTGCAAAAAGGTCAAATAGATGCGGCCGGCTTCGTAGCGGCCTTCTTCGATCATCAGGTCGAGTACCGCGGCCGGGTCGCCGCCGAACCGACTGGGTTTGTGTTCCAACACGATGCGAAAGTGTTCGCGGGCCGCCTCGCGGTCGTCCTCAAGTAATTTGAGCACACCGAGTCCGTCGTGACCCCGCCCGTTATTGAACGGCAGGCCGGAGACGCGTTCGAAATAAAGTGAGGCGTTTTGGTAATCGCGGCGAACCAAGGCTTCGTTGGCCTTGTCCAGCGTCATATTTATGAACTGGCGATACCCTAAGTAACCGGCACCGGCGACGACCAGGAGGAGGATAAGAAAACGGCGTCCGCCGCGTCCTTCGCTGCTTCCGCCACGTCGTCTGAACTCTCTATTACGCAAAACCATGTTGACTCACTTCTTATCGAAATTAATTCGGATGGGTACCGAGGCGGCGTCGGGAGGACACACAATCTTGCAAGAGGGTCGACCGCGCCGGATCATACGTGGACTCGCTGAAACCACAGGACTTTGTCAAAGGGAACCGACCTCGAGACGGGCATTGCGTGGGAAAGGGGTTTCGGGACCCGCTGCCGGACAGTCGTGGTTTGCGATGAAGGGTGTGGAAGGCCGGCCGATGCAGAGAAACCGAACCTGCGCATAAACCGCTCCAACTTAGCACAGATCCCGTCAATCCGTGAAGGAGGAGGGGCGGGGAGGGGTGTGCAAGAAGGCGGCGGGGCTGGTTTGAACCGGGTTTGGTTTTACCGTTGCCAGGTTTGCGGCATGAAGAGGATGAGCAGCGAGAAGATCTCGAGGCGGCCCATGATCATGCACAGGCTCAGCAGCCAAATACCAGGGGTTGGGATGCTGCTGAAGTTTTCGGTGGGGCCCACGTCGCCCAGGCCGGGACCGATGTTGGAGACGCAGGAGAGGGTGGCCGTGGCCGCGGTAAGTACGTCCACGCCGTAGAGGGTCAGGAAAAAGGTCGCAATGGTGATAATGAACACAAACACCATGCCCAAGCTGAGGATGTTTTGGATGACCTCGCGCTTGACGCGCACCCCGTCGAGTTTGATGACAAACACGCCGGAAGGATGAAGCTGCTGGTTCAGCGAGATTTTGAGGTATTTGGTCAACAGCAGAATTCGGATCACCTTGAGCCCGCCGCCGGTGCTGCCGGCGCAGCCGCCCACAACCATCAGGGCCAGCAGTGAGAATTGGGCGACCGGTTTCCACTGCTCAAAATCGGCGGTGCCGTAGCCGGTTGTGGTGATGATGGAAACCACCTGGAAGAGGCTTTCGCGGAAATTTTGTTCGATGGGGATGCCGGCATCGACACGAGAGAAGTAAATGATGAAGGTGGTTGCAAAAATGAGTAGCAGGTAAAAGCGCAGTTCCGCCGTACGCAGGTAGGCCTTGGGTTCACCGCTGAGCGCGCGGTAGTGCAGGGCGAAGGAGATGCCGCAAATCAGCATAAAAAAGATGACGATGTATTGAATCAGGGGTTGGGTGAAATGGCCGAGCGAGGCGTTGTAGGTGGAAAAACCACCGGTTGCGACCGTGCCGAAGGTATGGCAAGCGGCATCGTAGACATCCATGCCCGCCAACCAAAGGAGCAGGAAGCAGGCCAGGCTCATTAATAGGTAGACGCCCCACAGAAGTTTGGCTGTTTGCTGGATGCGTGGCTCGAGTTTGTCCTTGGTTGGTCCCGGTGATTCCGCTTTGTAGAGCTGCATGCCGCCCAGGCCGAGGTAGGGTAAGATGGCGACGCTGAGAACGATGATCCCCATGCCGCCCAGCCAGTGGGTGAAGCTGCGCCAGAAAAGGACGCCCTTGGGGAGGGCTTCAATGTCGCTCAGGATGGTGGAACCGGTGGTGGTCAGGCCCGAGGCCGATTCGAAGAACGCCATGGCGAAGTTGGGAATGCTGCCGGTTAACATGAACGGCAACGAGCCGACCAGCGAAGCCGCCAACCAGCTAAAGCCGACGATGCCGAACCCTTCTTTGAGGCCCAGCTCGCCCTCGCGGGGTTTGTACTGCTTAAAGGCGCCCGCGCCGATCACGAGGGCGATTAAGGAACTGAGCGCGATTTGCATGGCTGTTTTGTTTTCGCCGTAGAGCAGGGAAACCACCATGCTGACCAACATGCAGCAGCCCATGACCATGGAAATCATGCCGACCAGGCTGATGACCAAACGAATCTTCATGCAAACAGCTCTTCGACATGGCGTTTGCTGGTTGGCCCCGCGACAACCACCACCCGATCCGACTCCAGGATTTGGGTGTGCCCCGTGGGCACAAAAATCGAACCCTCGCGTTCAATCAGTGCAAACAGCACCTCGGGCGGGGTTTTCAAATCCTTGAGCGGGGTGTTGGTGAGCTTGCAGCCGCTGGTGACGCGGAACTCCATGACCTCGGCCTCGTTGCCCTTGAGGGTGGCCACCGAAAGAATATGGCCGCGGCGAACGTATTTCAGGATTTTGTCGACAATCGCCAGGCGTGAGGAAACCGCCGTGTTCACGCCGACTTGGTTCACCAGCGGCACGTATTCCAGTTTTTCCAGGAGCGCAATCACGATGGGCACCCGTTTTGAACGGGCGATTAGCCCGGAAAGCAGATTTTCCTCGTCATCACGGGTCAGCGCCAAAAAGGCGTCGGCTTCTTCAATGCCCTCTAAATCCCACATTTCGACGTTGGTTGGCTCGCCTTGGATGACCAGGGTTTGGTCGAGTTTTTCGGCCAATTCCTCCGCGCGTTCCTCGTCGTTTTCGATGAGGGTGGCGCGAATCCCTTTTTTTTCCAAGATCTTGCAAAGGTAAACCGCAACCTTGGAACCGCCCAAAATCATCACACGGCGGACCATGCGACGTTTCAAACCGCAAAATTCGTAAATGTCGTCAAGTGATCCGCGTTGGCAGAAAAAGAAAACTTGGTCACCCGCTTCCAAGCGGGTGCGGCCGGTGGGGATGATGGTGCGTTGGCGACGGGAAACGGCGCCCGCGAGGAAGTATTGGCGGTCATAGCGCAGCATCATGTCGGAGAGGGTTTCGCCGACACAGGGCGCGCCGTCTTGAATGCTCAGCCCAATCAGCATGCCTTGGCCGCTACCGAATTCGGCGACGTCCGAGGCGCCCGGTACCGCCAGCAGGTTGCCGATTTGCAGGGCGCATTCGAATTCGGGGTTGACCAGTAGGTCGACGCCGAGGTTGTCCTCGCTCAGCCAGTTATCCAGCAGGTAGTAGTCCATATTGCTGACACGGGCGATTTTAAAAGGGACCTTGCTTTTGCAGGCTGTCAGCGCGGCCACGATGTTGATTTCATCCTGATTGGTTAGGGCCATCATCAGGTCGCAGGTCTCAATGCCGGCGCGCTGAAGAACCTTGGGCGAGGCGCCGTTGCCCTGCATGACCAAAATATCGAGCGCATCCTGCAGGCGCTGCATGCGGTCCTTGTCTTCCTCAATCACCGTGACGTCGTGGTGCTCTTTGGAAAGCTGCTCAGCTAGGTGGGAACCAACGGCGCCGGCCCCGACGATAATGATCCTCAAACGTCCCTCACACAAGCACTTAAATTTGGGATGCGATGCTCAACCATAGCGCGAAAGAGGCCTACTTTCAACCAGGACGGGGCGCCTCGGTGGATGGTACCGCCGAGCTGTTAAGCCCTTAAAGCAGATGTGGGCGAAGCGGCCGAGGCGATGGGTTGCTCTCCTGCATTTTGTGGTGACAGTCTTGTGCAAGCGGTTCGTTTTGTTGGGTTTTTGGTGTTGACGGTACCGTTGAGACCTTTCCTTTGATTATGGCCCTGGTGGTGCCGGTCTTGTGCAAATTGCTGTATTTATGATGCTTGGGTGTTGGTTGCGGGGTTGGGTATTCCCGTCCTTGGTCTGTTGCCGAATTTTTGTTTGCAGCCCAAGGGACGGTTTTTTATCGTTGCGGGCCTGTTAGTATAAGGAGATCATGCGGGACGCACGTCCGTTCCCGCAAGTTTGGTCAGGGAAGGACATATGTACGATTCGAGTCGCGATCATTATGCGCATACCCTCAGTGAAATTCAGGATGCCGGTTTGTACAAAAGCGAGCGTATTATCACCACGCCGCAGAGCCGTTCCATCCGCGCCGGTGCCGGGCCGGTGCTCAATTTTTGTGCGAACAATTACCTGGGCCTCTCCGACAATCCCGATCTGATTGCCGCCGCCAAAGCCGGATTAGACAGCCATGGTTTCGGTTTGTCGTCCGTGCGTTTTATTTGTGGCACCCAAGACATTCACAAACAATTGGAAACCTTGATCGCTCAATTCCTCGGTTTCGAGGATACCATCCTGTACTCAAGCTGCTTTGACGCCAACGCGGGTTTGTTTGAGACCTTGCTCGGTAAGGAAGATGCGATTATCTCCGACCAGCTCAACCATGCCAGCATTATCGACGGGGTGCGTTTGTGTAAAGCGCGTCGTTTCCGTTACGCCAACAGCGACATGGCCGAGCTGGAGCGTTGTTTGCAAGAATCCCAGGACGCCCGCATTCGTTTGATCACCACCGACGGCGTGTTCTCGATGGACGGTTACATTGCCAAACTCGACGCCATTTGTGATTTGGCCGACAAGTACAACGCGCTGGTTCACGTGGACGATTCCCACGCGACCGGGTTCGTCGGCAAAACCGGGCGCGGTACCCACGAGCACCACGGTGTGATGGGGCGCGTGGATATCATCACCTCAACCTTGGGCAAAGCGCTTGGTGGGGCGTCGGGTGGTTTTACCGCCGCCCGAAAAGAAGTCGTGGATCTTTTGCGTCAGCGCTCGCGACCCTATCTGTTCTCGAACACCTTGGCGCCGCCACTGGTGATGGCCGCGATCAAAGCGTTCGAAATGCTGGCGGAATCAACGGAACTCCGGGATCGACTTGAAAGCCATACCACCTATTTCCGCGAAAAAATGACGGCGGCCGGGCTGAACATTCTCGAGGGGACCCACCCCATTGTGCCCGTCATGATCGGTGACGCGCGCCAGGCCGCGGAAACCGCCGACGACCTGCTGGGTGAAGGCGTGTATGTAATTGGTTTCAGTTATCCCGTGGTGCCCAAGGGCCAGGCGCGTATTCGGGTCCAACTTTCCGCCGGGCATACCCGTGAGGATTTGGACGTTGCCATCGGTGCCTTTACCAAAATCGCCAAGCAACGTGGTTTGATTAACTAGAGATTGGCGCGGGTTTGTCCCGGCCCACACCGGGGCCGACCCGCCTGGTTTGGATCAGACCTAAGAAGCGCGACAAGTCGCGGTGATTTTAGCTAAACCTCTGGGCTCCAACGGCCTGTAAAAATGCTCACCGCACCCACTGGGTGCGCCTCCGCTTTTTCCAAACCATTTCGCTCCAGATCTTTAGCCAAAATCCCTCGCTCTTATCGCGCCTCTTAGGTCAGAAGGAGATGATTTTTTGGATTTTTTTGTGTCGTTAACGCCCGAGGATGAACAGAAACGCGAGCGCACCAAGGCACGAGAGCTACGCAAAAGCTCCTGGTGGCGCAACCAACTGGGAAGCGGGCGTTGTTACTATTGTCGTGAATACTTTTCTCCCGACGACCTCACCATGGACCACAAAACGCCGATTGTGCGTGGCGGACGTTCCACCAAAAACAACTGTGTGCCTTGTTGCAAGGACTGTAATAACGAAAAAAAATACATGCACCTTGGCGAATGGATCCAAAAACGCCTGGAGGAAGGCCGACCCTTGGCCTGTGCCAAGGATGAGCTTTATTAAAACCACCTGCATTTTTTAGGGGCTTATTTTGAGTTTTTGCTGAGCTTGGGATCTGGTGAATTTTTATATCGTCTGTTTTCCTTTTTGTAAGTGTCTGAGGGTATTCTTGTTGCCGGTTCTTTGGTGAGGAAACGGCATTTGGCGCCGCTCACGGATTTTCTGAGACCATGCCAAAAATGAGTTGGCAATGGAGCCGTGCTTGATAAAATGGCGATCTGCGATTCTTACCGAGGGTCGCATTTGGTACAGTATTCCGGCACGAACGACCTTTCTTCTTCCGCCCCGGTTTGTGGTTTGCACCAGGGAATGCGGCTTTCGAATCGCTGACGGTTCGTTCCTTTGTCGTTCGGTACGCCGTTGAATCGCGCGTTAGCAAGCGCAAACCCCGCGAAGATGTGCGGTTGTATGGTTTTGAGGTGAGTGAATGAAAGCGGGTTCCGCGTCGGTCGCGTCCGGCAAAAAGAAGGTTCGAGGCAAAAAACGTTTGGTCAAACGACTCCAGCAGGAGGCGCGGGCTTTCCAGTTAGATCTTACCCCCGGCAAAAGTTATGATTTGTGGCAGTGGCAACCCCATGCGGTTGGTCCGGGCGAGTTTTGGGCCGAACGGGTCGATAGCCTTTTTGTCGCGTTTTCTCATCTGCTCGAACAGGTCGGGGATTATCCCCAATCCTACCAAACCTGGGTCACTGTTGATGAAAGTGACGAGGACGATACGGCCCTGTATTTCCACACCGCCAACGCCACCGGCGGCAAGTTCCCCATTCGGTTTACCGATGTAACCTGGGAAATAGCCGTGCCTGATTACCTTAAGCCCTACCTTGGCGATGCCGGTACCTTTAACTGCGGTATGGCCGGACGCGAAGAAGCGCCCATTTATTTCATTTACTCCAACTACCACGGTGTGCCGCTTATTTAGCGGGTGACGCTTCGGTTTGCTTTAAGTATGCTCCTCGTCGCGTTCTTTCTTCCAGTCTAGTTTTCGGCTGAGTGCCGCGTAACGGTTGGCACCCTTAGAGAAAATGCCCATCAGCAGGTTCATTTCGCGACGGGTCCAATCGCGGGTCTTGAACATCAAACACACCTCGCGCCACAGCCGGTCGGGGTACTGGGGGTCGAGAAAGTCCATTTCCTTGAGGAAGTGTTGGATTTTGTCGACCAACACCGCCTTCTCGCGCCCGTCGGCCATTTCCGGGTCTGGTTCGTTGCGGTCGAGGCGCCCGGCTTGCTTGCGGTTAATCTCCCATAGAACAATGAGCACCGCTTGCGCCAGGTTCATGCTGGCGTAACCCTCGTTGGTGGGAAGGGCGACGCGGAAATCACACAGGGCAAGGTCGTGATTGGTGAGACCGATTTGTTCATTGCCGAACAGCAAACCGATGGTTTTGCCGCGGCCCACACCTTGGTGGAGTTGTTCATGGAATTGGTCCAAATCCAAAGCGCGTCCATCAAGCCAGGGATTGCGTGGGGAGAAACCGAAAACCAGGTCGCATTCGTCGATGAGCTCGTTTATATCCGCGCACTTGTCCGCTTGTTCGAGGATGGGCAAGGCATGGACCGAGAATTTGCGTGCTTCGCCAACCCCGGCGTCCAGCGGCCCCGAAAATCGCAGCCGTGAGAAGCCGGTATTCGCCATGGCACGGCAGACGCTGCCGAGGTTGACCGGGCCTTCTACCTGATTGAGTAATATGTGAATGTCTGCCTGAACCATCGGTGTGTTCCTCCCCTGCTACATTGCCGGTTTTCCGGCTTCTAGTACCCAGGACGCTGTATTTCGCGCCTCGGTGAACCGTGACGGCCCCGTGCGGCCGCGGTACCGGGGGCTTGTGGTAAGATACACGACTCTTTGCGAAGCGCCCAGTTTTGGTTGGTTCGCATGGTGTCGCCGGGTGGCGCGCCGCTTCGCGGCCTTGCCCCTGTTTGTCGGTAAGCGGCACAAAACCCGTGGTTGTGTCGCGGTTTGTGCTTTAATCTTAAGGAAATCGTCGGTCAACGGTAGGGTGTTCGCTGCTATTTAAGTTTTGACCCGATTTTGCCGTTAGCATGACGTTAAGAGTGGTCTTGTTATGAATGTTCGAGGAGTTATCGCCGGGTTATTGTTTTTGCCCATCACGATCCTGTTGTCGATCGCGGTGTGTTTGGCGAGACCCTTTTCCCGCCTGGCCTGGCCCTCGAAAGTGATGCAGCTTTGGGCGAATTCCGTTTTTTGGATGTCCGGCATCAAACTCCAGGTTGTGGGTGAAGAACACCTCACCGCGGGCAAACCCGCGATCTACATGGCCAACCACGCCAGCATGATCGATATCCCCATTTTGGTCGCTGTTTTGCCGGGGCATGTGCGTTTTTTGTTTAAGCACACCCTGATGTACGTGCCTTTTTTGGGGCAAGCCATGATGTTGCTGGGCATGATTCCCATCAACCGCACCAATCGCACCAAGTCGGTCGAGAGTTTGCGCAAGGCCGGTGAACGTATTCGCTCCGGGATCGATGTGATAATTTTTCCCGAGGGAACCCGGACCAAAACGGGCGAGATGTTGCCGTTTAAGAACGGTGGTTTTTTGATGGCGATCCAAGAGGGCTTCGACATTGTTCCCGTGACCATTCACAATTCTCGCGAGGTATGCGGGCGCAACAGCATTGTGACCCGAAAAGGGGTGTGTCGCGTGACCATCCATCCACGCTACGAAACGACCGGTTTTACGGTTGCGGATCGGCGCCAAATTATGAGTGATGTGGAGCGTATCATCGGTTCCGCGGTTCAGTTACGCGGTCGTGATAACGCCGCGCCTGTGATTGAACTTGGCCATCATTAGTTGCTTTTTCAGTTGTGGATGATGGGCGTTTCCGTTTCCCTTGGCCCGCATTGCTTACGAGGATTCGTCGCGAGAAGCTGAAAGCCTTGTGCGTAGGAAGATTGCTCGAGCGAGTAACGCGGGAGGCCGCCCCGCGGGAGGCCGCCCCGCGGAAGGCAAATCCTCGTAATCGTATGGGTTGCCCCGTAGCAGAATGCCTTGTAAGCAATGCGGGGTGGGAAGAATGGCCGGCATTTGTGGTTTCGTGAGTCGTCGCGACAAGGTCGGACCGATACCGCGGCTCATATGAATGAGGCACACCCTGTCGCGACCACAATGGCCGCTTGCTTGCTAACGAACGTGGGGCGGGTAAACGTGCGAACCTTCATTCGCATGCATACCCGCCCTGTTGTGCAATGAATAATGGGCCGCCCGTGCGCGACGCAAACGCGTCGTGCACGGGCCGGCAGAGGTTAGTTGCCGTCTGCTGTATCCAGCTTAAATTTGTTGGTGATGGCCAGCATGGACTGGGCCGCGTTGGACAAATCGGAAACCGAACTGGTGCTGCTGCCCAGCGCATCAACCATTTCGGCCGAGGATGATTTGGCTTCTTCCGACTTTTCAGCGAGCAGCTTGGAGTGTTCGAGAATGTCGCGGGTTACCGTCAAAACACTCGACGCTTGCTTGAATGCTTCTTGGCAGGCGTCGCGTACCTCAATGGAAATTTCCAGCGAGGATTGGATTGATTGCGAAATCGCTTCCGATTCACTGCTGGTGTTGTCGAGGTTGCGGTGGATCTCCTGAACCGTGGAGGCCTGTTCCTCAATCGTGGCAACGATGCCGGTGTTAATCGAACTTACCTCGTTCATTACCGTGGCAATTCGGTCGTTGGCTTCGATCACGGTGTTGGTACTTTGCTGAATCTCAGAAACACGGTGGGCAATTTGTTGTACCGCTTGTGCGGTTTGTTTGGCCAGATCCTTGACCTCGTTGGCAACGACCGCAAAACCCTTGCCCGCTTCACCGGCGCTCGCCGCCTCAATGGTGGCGTTCAGCGCCAGCAAGTTCGTTTGTTTGGAAATGGCGTCGATGATACTCACGAAATCGCTAATGTTACGGGCGTGCTCATCCAGAATGCGGACACTGTCGCTGGCTGTTTTGGAAAGTTCCGTGGCATCGAGGGTGGTTTTGCTACAGTGCTCCATGTTGCGTGAAATCTCTTGCAGGGTGGCCGACAGTTCTTCAACCGCCGAGGCTACCTCGGCCAGGTTGCGCACCGCGGATTGGACCGAGGTTGAAACCTCTGAGATGTTGCTGGACATGGTTTCTGAACCGGATGCGACTTTTTCCATTTCGGCGTGGGACGTTTCCGTTCCCAGGTTGATGTTGTCGATGCCGACCTGGAGCGATTCGCCGACTTGGGCGACCGCGTGGAAGGTGGTGTCCGTCTTGTCGACGTTCTCGTGAAGGAGCTCGATGTTCTGGTTCAGGTTGGCAAGCTGCTTGTTGAGCAGGTGGCTGGTCGTGTCCATCCGGCCAATGAGGTCGTTGAGTTTGCCCACAAAGGTGTTGAACCATTTACACAAATCACCGATTTCATCGTTCGTACTTGAGTTCAAGCGCACGCTCAGATCGCCCTCGCCTTCGGCCAGATCTTTAATGATTTCCACGACGTCGTTAATCGGCCGAACAATATAATTACCGAGCGCCAAACCGAGCAGGATGGAAATGAGAGAGCCCAAGACAACGATCAGGAGTGACATCCAACGGTTGTCGCCGATGATGGTGTCAAGCCGTTCCAAGGAATAAATGAGGAAGACGTGCGCGCTGGAGGTTGCTCCCTCGTCAAAGGCTGAAGAAACGAACACGAGGTGTTTGCTACCTTGAATGTCCACGGTCTCTTGAAAGCGAATGTTGGTGCCGTAGCCAAACTGTTCGCTTGACTCGAGGGTTTTGGCGAAATCTGTATAATTCGATGTCTCTTTCTGGCTCTCGTATTTTTGGTCCTTTTTTCGAAAAGTGACCGCTAACTCACCCAGCTCCTTCAGCAAGTGGTCGCGTTGGCTCTCCGCATCGCCCGCGCTGATTCGGTTGCCATCTTTGTCGGTGGCCTGGTACATCCAGCCGTCAACGCCTACGTCGAAGACCAGAACCCCGACCAAATCGGAGCCCCTCAAACGGGAGGTGATACTTTTGTTGACTGCTTCCGTGTCGCCCATGATCAGGTTCAAAGAGATTTCGTTCATGAAGCTGGAAGCGTCGCTTTCGATCCGGGTCAAGAACTCGTTAAACACCTGAACTCTGAATTTTCGGTCGGTTACGAACGAGAAGACACTGGAAAGTACGATCACCAATGCGAGGAAGCCGCACCAGATTTTGGTTCGGATTCGCACGTTGAGTAAGCTCTTTACGGCCATGCCTATTCCTCTATTTTGATTTTGTTATTTCCTTCGGGGATCTGCAGGTTAAAACGCGATTGAACCTTGCCGTTAATGGTCAGTACCGCCGCATCGCCGGAGCCATCGATCCGACCAAGGGCACCGCCTTTGAAGGCGTTATCAGTTGTGGCAAAAACAGGAATACCCTTCTTAACGGTCGATTTGACAACGAACTTTATGGAATTGGTGCCGGTAATAATTTTGTCTTCCACCAAGTACATGAAATCCACTTCAAACGAGGCCAAGTTGCGCATCGCCGGTGCAATTTCGCGAATAGAGGTGATCGGTACTTTGATGACCATGAGCGATTGGTCGCGGCTGGTTGCCTCCATTTCGCCCGTCAGACTGCTTGCCGCCGGACCGTTAGGGTTGAAAATAACGGCGACCCTGGAGCTATTGGGAATGAGGGTTTTGATCAGGCCCATGTTGACGGACATCTCCTGGCCAAACAGACCGGTGCCGGCCCAGAGCACGGCAAAAAAGAACAAGCGACACTTCACAAATAACCCCCTACACGATAGGTGCTTGGTAAATCTATCGTCAGCGTTTGCTGTAACATGAGTTTCTGGTTGGCGCGTTTAAATGACCCTTGTGTTTTGGTGAGTGTGAGTATTTTGGTCTCGTTGCGTACTTTCGTCGCTTGCGAAAGTTGATTACCGAGCCGCTTTTTACGTTGGGCCTTTCGGCCCACCGCGCAGGCGGCGTTTGGGTCGGGATGCACTTTTTTGAAAACCTGCCGGGCACCCCGGGGTGTCTCCGTGGTTTTCTTTCTTTCCGTGGGCTGGGAACCGAATTTCGCGACCTTTGACCGTGTCTCTTATCGCAAGGTGGGTTTCGAAGGGATCGGACGGTCCTTACGAGATGGTCTTTGGGGATGCATCTTTAAATAAAAGAGCCCTCGGCTAAATCAAAAAGCCGGGTCGTGAAAGGGGAAACTGTTAACGGCGCTGTCTTTTTTTGGCGTGATCACGCGCATGATTGCGCTTCGAGCCTGTTTTGGGAAATCCCGGAAAGACGCCGGTTGAAGGTTGGGGGTTTTTTAAGGGGAAATCGTTACCTTATTAAATAGGTAGAGTGGACTAGCCGAGAGGGGAGCCTTTCTCGGCTACGGGTAAGTTGTGTGTATTTTAGGGGGAGATTGTGGCGAATGACAAGTCTCTCTCTTTGCCTCGTTTGCGGAAACGAAGCGCGGCCAGGGGCTATGACCCGTGATGATTTTTGTTATGTTAGCGCTAAAAAACGTTGCCGGCTACGGCTTCTTCGGAGGAGGCGTGCGGATATTGCGGTTCAAAGAACGCGGGTTTGAGAAAACGCAACCTTCCGTGGGTTTTCGCCAGAGTCGTGAAGCCGGCCGACAAACGCACGCGGTTTATGCTTCTCTTTCACCTGAAACAAGCCTGTTTGTTTTGCGGTTTGACTATCTATCGTTTGCTTGCGATTCGTTTCGGGCTTGCGGTATACTGCCGCTGTTATTCCCAGCGGGAAGCAATTTTTATCGGCAGATTATTGCATTGAGGTTCGCCTCTTTTGCCAAGGTTTACCTATTTTGTATCCGCAACCATGCACCCTTTTGCTTTCCAAGCATGATGCCGTTCCGCGGTAGACGGCCGTTAATTCATGTTGTTACCGCGTAACGTTCGGAAGGGGAGAGGCCGCTCGAGATTTAGCGCCGCGAAGGATGCAAAGAGAGACCTCCTGCTTTTGGGAGGAACCACGCCGTTTCATGCCGGTTGGTTCAGTTGGTCTTTGTCGCTTTTTCGTTGTCACCGGCGCACGGCCGTCGATCCTCATGCAGTTCAATGAGATTTGAGGTACACAACTTATGACTGAGGTTAAACAAAGTCACCCACCAGGCTTGGCCGTGCTTTTTATGGCCGAGATGTGGGAGCGATTTAGTTACTACGGCATGCGTGCTTTGTTGACGCTTTATTGTGCCGCGACCCTTTTTGCTCAAGACCCTGACCCTGAGGCCAGCGCTTATGCCATTTATGGCAGTTACACCGCGTTGGTTTATCTAACGCCGCTGTTTGGCGGCATGCTTGCCGACCGCGTTTTGGGGTTCCGCAAGGCCGTTATGCTCGGCGGGATTCTCATGGCCGTCGGTCACTTCGTTATGGCGTTTGAACATGAACAGATCTTCTACTTGGCCCTTGCCTTTATTATTGTTGGGAATGGATTCTTCAAACCCAATATTTCCAGTATTGTCGGGCGCTTGTACGATGAAGGAGACAAACGTCGCGATGCCGGCTACACCATCTTCTACATGGGGATTAACCTCGGCGCCTTCCTCTCTCCCATCGCCTGTGGTTACCTGGGTGAGAACGTGGGTTGGCACTGGGGTTTTGGTCTTGCCGGTGTCGGTATGCTTGCCGGTCTGGCTCAGTTCTATTACGGCAAAAAACACCTGGAAGGTAAAGCTGAGCCGCCCGACCCCGAGGCGCTTGCCAAAGCGACGCCGCTTGGGGTCTCCCGTGAATGGGCCGTCTATATTGGTGCTTTTGCTTCCGTATTCGTGTTTTGGTGGCTTGTCCAGCAACACAAGCTGGTGAGTGTTGTTTTGATTGTTTTGGCTGTGGGCTCTATTGCCTTTATCGCCGGTTACGCCATCACCAAATGCGAAAAAGTTCAGGCGCAACGGCTGGTTGTTGCCGCAATTCTGATCGCTTTTTCGGTGGTGTTTTGGGCGTTTTTTGAGCAAGCCGGTAGCTCGCTCAACATCTTCGCCAGGGATTATGTCGATTTGAGTTTGGCGCCCATTAGTACTTGGGAAATGCCGGTTTCCTGGACTCAGTCGTTCAACTCCATGTTCATCCTGCTCTTCGGTATTCCGTTTTCAGTCATGTGGATCACCCTGGCTCGCAAGGATTTAGAGCCGTCTATTCCGATGAAGTTCGGCCTGGGGATTTTTCAGGTCGGGATCGGGTTCATCTGTCTTTGGTACGGGGCCCACATTATGCCCGAGGACAGCAAGGTCGGCCTTATTTGGCTGGTGCTTGGTTACATGTTCCACACCACGGGCGAACTGTGTGTTTCTCCTGTCGGCCTGTCCATGGTTACCAAATTGGCGCCGCAACAAATTACCGGGTTTGTGATGGGGATGTGGTTCCTGTTTACCGCCTTTGCCAACAACTTGGCCGCCATCATTGCCGGCTTTACCACCGGCGACGATGTTGGCGCCGCCGCCGGGGTGATGGCCTACGGGAACGTCTTCTGGGTCATTGCCATGCTGGCTTTTGGTTTTGGCGTGTTTGTTTCGCTGATTTCCCCGCTGCTCAAGCGCTGGATGCACGGCGTTACCTAAACCTGTCGCCTCGTTTGCCCACAACGACCGCAAGCTGCATTTGAGATATGCTTGCGGTCGTTTTTTTATGGTGTGCTCCATCTTGGTCCTGGGCCCGTTTCGGCGATTTGCCCGCATTTCTCACAAGGACTCCTCGCGAGAAGCTGAAACCTAAAGAAGGGCGAAAATCACCGCGAGTTATCGCGCTTCTTAGGTGAAAGCCTTGTGTGCACGAAGAGGACGACCTTTCGCGGGGCCGACCTTTCGCGGGGCCGACCTTTCGCGGGGCCGACCTTTCGCGGGGCCGACCTTTCGCGGGGCCGACCTTTCGGCGTCGCAGCTGAGGCGAAGGCGGCTCGAGCGCGTCACACGGAAGGCAAACCCGCGTCATCGCATGGGTTGCCCCGTAGCAGATTGCCTTGTGAGAATTGCGGGTTATGAGCGCGTTCTTTTTTGAGGGGGCGCCTCGCTTGGCGATGCTGTTTCTTTGCGGGGTTCGCTTTGGTGCTTTTGAGGGGGGGCGATCTCTTTTTTCTCGGGATTCACACTGCCCTTAAACGTTTTGTTTTTTTAGGCCGTTTATGGCATGCTTGGGGGCATCCCCGCCGCCTCATATCGCTTGTCGTTCCGCGCGAATGCTTTTTCCGGCGTGCGTTTCTTAGTTGTGCCGATTGAGGGTGTGTCGAGGAGAAAGCTTCTTCGAAAAACCCTTTCGAGTATTTCAGTTGAAGCCGCCGTGTTCCGAAATGTGAAGAAGGTGACTGCGCTTCTTAATTAAGGAAGTGTCGACGCTTTCAAGGGGGTTCGGGTGCTTCGTGTTCCCGAGGACCTAAAATACCGAGATTCGGGCCTTTGTTGGATATTCTCACCCTGGACGATCTATGACCAAAGTGCTTTTCTGTACCGGCAAAAAGAAACGTGTTAAGGCGGTCCTCGACTACTTTCTTTCTCAGGATAAGGAAAACCGCTTGACCGTATTATCAACGAAGCTGCAAACCAAAAGGGTTCTGTTTTTTAATTACGATGAGCTTCGGGTTCTTTTTCAGGTGAACGGCGGCGGCGGTAACGATTTGGCGCCCATGAAGTTGCTACAAGGGGTTGAATACTTTACCTTCAAAGATCAGGCCCAGGTACTGATGGATTTTGAAAGCCCGCTGGTGAACGATGAAATGCTTAAAGTGAAGGTGTTAACGGCTTGCCACCCATTTATCGCAAGGGGCGTGCGATGCAAGGTCACCTTGAAAAAGAAAAAAGAAACCGAATTCCGCGTTTTCTACCATGTGGTCGGCCAACTACATGGCCCGGCGGACGGTGTGCTGCAGTGTCGCGATCATCTAATCAACGACAATTTACTCGATCCCGAAAAGACAAGTTTCCTATTTTGAGGATGTGTTGTCGGTAGTCGGCCTGTTATTTGTGGGCTGGTTTCCCCGCGCGAGAATGGGTGGGACAATGGTTAAAGTGTGTATGGTGGTCAAGGGTATGGACTGATTTGATGGATTTTGAAAAGTGCAGAGGGAGATGCGCTAGTTAGGGTTTGAGTTGGGTGGATATTTGGATGAATGAGAAAGAATTATTGTGTTGTGAAAGTAATTAGTGGCTTTTTATGGGTGGTGTTTTGTGAAAATGAAACGGCTGGGGTGTTCTTAGCGGTAGGAAAAAGTTGGTGCCTGAGTATTTGAGTCTTGGGTTTTGACGGCGCCTCCTCGAAATACCGGGGATTAAGAGGATTATGGTTGTTTCGGCGTTGGACAAAGGTATTTTGCTTGTGAGGCGGGCCCGCGCCGGGGTTTTTTTGGTCGAGGTGGCATTGTTGCCGCGGTTTTGGGCCGGGTGGAAGTTGGTGCGTTGTCGTTGTAACGCTCTGATGATTGGCGGGTTGAGGCGGAATACGGCAAGGCGGCTTGACATGGCGTCTCATGGCGTGAGCGAAGCGCGTTGTCCCTGCCGCGGGATGCTGAAAGGAAACAGCTGGTTTTGATGGTATAGGTCGCATTTGTGATGTCGTGAGAATTGACGCGTTCAGCCACCTTTTTAGAAATGATAGTGAGCATTTTGAGCGGGGAGAACACTCGGGGAAGATGGTAGCTTAGATGAGACATAGCCCTATTGGGGTGTGTCTTGGGCTGGGCGTTTGAGGTATTGCTTGGCGATGGGTTACCATGAAATATCGTTGTGTTGGTGCTGGATGTTCTGAAGCGCCTTGTTTGTTTGGTGGTGTTTCAAGCGCCCCTAGAGGTCGCGGTTTCTTTGCGGCGAGTGGCGGTTTGCTTTTAGTGCTGCCGTTTGTGTCCCATGGGCGGGATTATTAAACCTGTCGTGTTGACATTTTATTTCTTAATGATCTAAGATTTGAGCTGTTGCATCATAAATTTAAGGAGTGATCATTGGGTACCTTACGAAAAGAACCAAAATACAAGAGTTTTTTGAAGCAAGGAGAGTATGACCATTATCTCTCCACCCTACGAGAAGCTCAAATGGCTGCCGATGATAATAACGTTTTCTTTGACTTGGATGCGAGCGAGAAGGCAAGCCAGGTTAAGAAGGCTTTCTTATACGTGGCTGAAAAAGAAGGCGTTGATGTCTCTATTCGCCAGGTTCGTGGTGCTAACAGCATTGCCTTTCAGTTTAAGAAAGGTAAGGGCGCGGGTGGCACGCGTATGTCCGCGGATGAATCGAAAGAGCGTATCGTTAAGTGCTTGGCCAATGCGGAAGGCCCGCTTAAAAAGAATCAAATAATTCGTCAAACCGGCATTTCTAGTTCTACCTGGAACATTCGCATTCGTGAATTGTTGGATGAGAAAACGGTAGCGCGTCGTGGCGAACGTCGTGATACCACCTACACATTGGCTAAATCCAAAAAATAATCAGGTTCCTTACCGTTCCTTTTGTGTTTGTCTCGTGATTTTTCTAAGTCGTAACAAGGAGTCCCTGGGCCCACCGGCTTCAGGGATTCCCAAATCGCTGCTTGCTCCGTTTGTACCGCTGACCATGGGTCCGTGAATGTGTTACCTTTGCAGCGTCACCGCTGGTGAAATTTTGGTGGGTCCCTCTTCTGCACCACCTTTTGCGGAGCACCTTTTTGCTTTACGACACCCTTATCAAACCGCTGCTTTTTCAGTTTGATCCTGAGCAAGCGCACCACATGGCTGAAAAAGTCATTACCTCTCCTTTATGTTCGCCCCTTGTCGGCCTTCAGGTTCCCGCCGTTCGCTTTCCCGGCGATTTTTTTGACGCCGATCTCGCGGGGATTCCGCTGCGCAATCCTGTCGGCCTAGCTGCCGGCTTTGATAAAAACGCCCTTATGTTTCGCCATTTGGACCGGCTCGGATTTGGATTTGTGGAAATTGGGACCGTTACCGCCAAAGAGCAAGCCGGCAATCCCAAGCCTCGGTTGTTCCGCTTGCCCAAGGACCGGGCTTTAATTAACCGCATGGGTTTTAACAATCATGGGGCGGAGAAGGTGGCCGCGCGGTTGGCAGGTCCCCCCGGAACCTTGCCGTTAGGCGGTAATATCGGCAAGTCTAAAGTGACCCCTTTGGAAGAAGCGGTTGACGATTACTTATTTAGTTTCCGTAAGCTCAAGCCTTATGTCGATTATTTTGTCGTGAATGTGAGCAGCCCCAATACCCCCAACCTGCGGCAATTACAGGAACGAGCGCCGCTTCAGGCGCTATTGAACGCCCTTTCTGCTGAAAATCAAGATCCGAAGTTGCCGCTGTTTCTTAAAATTGCGCCTGATTTAAATGATGCACAGCTCGAAGACATTGTGGCGGTGGTTCACGAGACCCGGGTCGACGGTGTGATCGCAACCAACACGACCATTGATCGAGATGGTTTGGCGACCGGCTCCGTAAAAGTCGAAAAAATCGGTGCCGGCGGGCTCTCCGGCCGGCCGGTACGACAACGTGCTACCGACGTCCTGCAATTTTTGCGACGTCTCCTGCCGGAAGACGTTGCCTTGGTCGGTGTTGGTGGGATTTTTGACGGAATGGACGCCTATCAAAAAGTACGGGCCGGTGCCGCCACGATCCAGATTTATACCGGGTTGGTCTACGGTGGTCCGGGAACGGTTGTCCAACTGCTAAACGAGTTGTACGGCTTGATGGCGCGCGACGGTTTTACGCGCTTCTCCGAGGCGATCGGCGTCGACGTGACCTGAGTTTTTGATTGTCGCGTGGTTTAAATAGGCCTAGAATGGTCCTGATTGCTCAGGGCCCGCGTTGGCCGTTGGGGATGCTCGCCATCCTTTCGCGCAAGCCGGCTTTGTTTTACGAAAGAGGTACACCATGTCTGAAGAGACCGTTTACATTACGGCCAACCCCACGCCGAATCCCGAGTGCATGAAGTTTATTGTTGACCGCCAGTTGGTGGACGGTGACCCCGTGTCTTACCAGGGCGCCGGCGATGCCGAGGGCTCCCCGTTGGCGACCGCCCTGTTTGACCTGGGCGGCGTGGCCTCCCTGTTTGCTTACCAAAACTTCATTACGGTGACCAAAGAGGGTGAGCAGCCCTGGCAGCAGTTTGCACGGGAAATCGGAAAAACCATTCGTGGTTTTATCCAAACCGGCGCAACCGAATATTTCAAGCCCGCCGCTTCCGCGGAGAATGGCGACCAGTCCGAGGACGTGGCGAAGATCCGCGCCGTGCTTGATGAAATTCAGCCCTATGTCGCCGCCGACGGTGGCGCCATTTCTTTTGCCGGTTACAGCGACGGTGTCGTTCAGGTCTTTATGCAGGGAAGCTGTAGTGGTTGTCCCAGTTCAACCGTGACCCTGAAAGCCGGTATTGAAGAAAAGCTGCGTGCTGTGCTGCCCGGTTTAAAAGAGGTTGTCGCCATTTCTTAGGTTTGCCGCGGCGGGGGACGGCGCGCTGTGGCCGCCTCACCGCCTTCCTTGGCTTAAACTCCTCGCGCTTATCGCGTTTCTTGGGTTATTCCGTGGTTTGTTGCAGTATGACCCTGGTTGAACCCTTCTGCTAAGCGCTGTTTCCTCGCTGATGCCGCGGCGTCACATTCGATTTGCCGATTTGTCGTGGACGATCATGCTTGTTGTGCGTTCTTTGCAGCAGGTTTCGGGCTTTTTAGGTATAATCCCAGCTTGCGAGGCTTGGTGTGATGAACCACCCATGCCGCTTTCCCGCACCATGGGCCGGTTTGACCCAAATCGAGACCCACTTACTTGGAAACGAGGAAGAACCGATGATCAATCTGATTTTTACGGCGCTCTACGAAATTGTGTTTTCGCTGAACCTGAGCACCTGGCTTCACGTGTTGGGCTTGTTTGTCGTGATATGCCTCATGTCCAGCCCGGGCGCCTGTGCCACCGTGGTTGGTGTGGCTGCCAAAATGGGCATCGGTGCCCATGCGCTCGACAAGGAACGCGAAGGAGCCTAACCGCTCAATGTCTTGGCGCGCACCAGAAAATTGTGACGAAATAAACCGCCGATTGCTTGCCCTCGAGCAAGATCTGCTCGCGGTTTACCGTCGTACCCAAGAGCCGGGTTGTCTTTTGACATCGCCGGCTTTTCGTTTTGTTTGTGACTGGGTCGACGAGGATCCCTACCGCGGCTTGTTGATGAGCCGCATCAAACATCCCCATGCCTTCACACCGCGCCACGGCATCAATGTGATGCTCATCGCGCGGGCTTGGATGAGCTGGGGACACCGCTTGGGTGATAAGCGCGACAAGCACGCGTTGGCGGCGCTTGTCCACGATATCGGCCATTGGTCTCAGCCCGCGTTGCTGCATGTATTCGGCTTTTTTCAAAAGACGGAATACCGCCAAATGCAGCAGCATGCCCGCCTACCCGACGCGCACAGTTTTCCCGAAGGTCATCCGTTGGCCGATCCCGATATCCGGCTCTGGATTGAACAGCATCATGAACAGCCCGACGGACGCGGTTATCCCGATGGGATTCGCGATCCCCATGTCCTGTCGCAGGTCTTGCGCATTGTCGATTGTTATGAGGGGCTAACCACGGACCGGCGTTTTCGAACCCGCTATACGCCTCATCAGGCGTTGCGGCTCATGGCGCGTTGGGCGGGTTACAAATTCAACGCGGGTTTGTTTAAGAATTTTCAGCGATTTGTCGGTGTCTTTCCGCCGGGGACTTTTGTTTCTCTTGTTGACGGGCGGTTGGGCGCCGTTTTGCCCGCTCTTGAAGCGCAAACATGCCATGTGCTGGTGTTGACGGGTGAAGAGGGTGATCCCGTGGCCGCGGCGCGTGTGGTGGCCGTGCCCGCTGCGCGGGTGCGCGAGGAGGCGCCGGCGTGGCGCCAGGTGGCCTTGCCGGAGCCTTGGCGAACCTTGCGTCCTGATTTGATGGCTTTACCGCGTTCCTGAATTCAAACGTTCGGGCAAGTGGCCGGCTCGGGGGTTCTGCCAAACATTCCGCCGCGGGAATGTGTTTTGGTCAGAACTGTAGGTGTAAACGAAAAACACCGCTTTGACGAGGTCAAAGCGGCGACGTGGTTTGGTCGGACTGCATGGGGGTTTGAAGCGTAACGAGCCGCCCGGTTCGAGGTGTGGGGGATCCTGGTGAACGCGGGCGGTTGCATCCTGGGGTGGGGGGGCAGGATGCGCGCTAGAAGCCGAGTTCGGCTTTGCGTGCTTCGGCAGTCGGCAAGGGATCTTTTTGATCCGTAATGGGTTCCTGGCCGGAGTCTTTAAGCTCGATGGCCAGGGCCGCATTTTGCTCCAGGGTGGCCTCCTCACTCTCAGGAAGCTCGTCCTCGGCGAAGATCGCTTCGACCGGGCATTCCGCGACACAGGCGGAGCAATCGATGCACTCGTCTGGGTCGATGACCAGTTGCGTCTCCGTTTCGTAAAAACAGTCAACGGGACAGACCAGTACGCAGTCGGTAAATTTACAGTTCAAGCAATTGCTTGTAACGACGTGAGTCATATCATCCTCCAACTCCCGAATTTGAAACCTTCAAATCATACCCAATCCCTTGGGACCGGGCTACATTGAACTTCGCTTGGGTTCTCATTTCAGCCAAAAAAACGAGGGCGTTGTTGGAGACGGGCTAGGGGTTGCCGTTGACGTTGCCGATTTCCTGCTGGAGAAGGGGTGGCAGTTGCTCGCGTAAATCGTCGGCCAGTTGGGCTTTTGGCCGCGGGATGCCCAGGTCGGCGAGGCATGTCATGAAATCGCGATGGTCGCGGCCCGCGCGGTAGTCGGGTTCCTTGGGGGGATGGCGCAGTGTTTTTTCGACCAGATCGATGTTGAGATGGACCAACAGGGACGCTTGGTAGAGGAGAAGGTCGCGGCGGCGATAAATCGAAGAGCCCAGGATCTTCTTGGGGCCGACGGCGATATCGGAAATGCCGCGTTCGCCGTAGTCAAGTTTGCGCCAGGTGCGAAATACGGTAATGAGCGCCCGGTTGACGGCCGAAAAGTAGGCCAGGTTGTGGAATGGGTGAACCGCGTGGGCGTGGACGGTGATAATGATGGTTTCCGGGCCGAGGAGCACGGTGCCGCCGCCGCCCTTGCGTTTGTAGAGGGGGATACTGTATTCGGCAAGCCTGTCCGCGTAAACCTCGCGTTCTGCTTTGCCTGAGGCGCCCATGACGACATGGTGTTGGTCGGGGAGTGTCACGGCCAAGCGAATTTCGTTGGCCGCGACCGGATCAAAGGACTCGGGATAGGGCCGCCATAGCGGTTCGGCGGAGGACTTGTTCACACATCACCTAGTATTTTTCGGTGCTAAAGCAAGGGTCGTAAGACAATGCGAGGCTAAAGTGCTTGGATCGCTTCTTCGACCGTGTCATAGGTTTTGATGTGGTTCTGTAGGCCGGTCAAGCGCAGGAGCTCTTTGATCTTATCGTTGGTGCGCGCCAATACTAATTGGCCGTCAACTTCATCCAGTGCGGTGTAGCCGCCGGCGATTTGGCCGATACCCAAGCTGTCGATATATTTGACGCGGGTCATATCCAGCACAATACGGTGACGTTCGCGGGCGATTTGTTCTTTGAAGGTTTTGGCCAGCTTGTGATCCGAACCAATGGTGATCATGCCGTCAATGGTCACGATGGTAATATCGTCAATGTCGTTTACCTGGATATTCATGTCTTGTTGGACCTTCTTTTCTGTCGCGTTAATGCCGCTTCACGTGGTTAAGCTTGTGTCACTGTATCTGGAAGTTCGGTGAAAATCAAGTTGATCGCCGCGGTCAGGGTTCGAGGTTAGGACGGGTCCGGGATGGTGCCTCGGAAATTGCAAGGGCGCGTGGTGTTGTCGATCTGTGGCAGGATGATTTTCTCGAGCGCCAATCGGCAGGCGCCGGTAGAGCCTGGCAGCAGAAAAACGACTGTTTCGCCGCATAGACCGGCGGTGGCGCGACTCTGGATGGTTGCCGTGCCGATGTCCTTGTAGCTCAGGAAGCGGAAGAGCTCGCCAAAGCCGGGGATTTCTTTGTCGAAAAGCGGGCTTACCGCTTCCGGGGTTGCGTCGCGAGGGGTGAGCCCCGTTCCGCCCGTGAGCAGAATGTAGCTGCAATCCCGTGCGTCGAGGCGTTGTTGGACTGCCGCGCGGATTTGCGTGGGTTCATCTTTGACCAGGGTGGTGTGGACGACCTGGTGACCTTTTTGGCGCAGGGTGTCGGCCAAATATTTGCCGGAGGTGTCTGTCGCCTCGGTGCGGGTGTCGCTGACGGTAATAACCGCTGTTGCCGCCGGGCGGAAATGGGTGTCGTGGTGGGGCATGTTGCAACTCCTGGGTGGTCGCGATTCCAGGGTGACAACTCGCCCTGGAAAAGCGTGTTTGGTACTTGCGGTCCACGTTGTTTTTGTGGCGAGCGCCGCCGTGGGACCGCTTAGGGCCGGCTTGCGAGAAGTCGCGGTCCTTGCGTGGAAAGGCTGTCTTGGTGAGGACAAAGGCGGGGTTCTTTTGGGTTGCGCCGGCGCCATGGGATGGTGCCGCGTAAGCGCGGTGACCGCAAGGACCTTGGTTGCGATTTGCCTGGTTTAAGCGAAGTGGGTTAGCAGCGGCGCGCCATGTCGCGTACGCGTTCGAGCGTTGCCGCTTTGCTTTCTTCGTCTGAGAAGGCGCTGTAGAGAAAGTGCTGTTCCGTTTCCGCCACGCCGCTGTAGCGGAAAATACCCGTCTCATTAATAAAACGCATCGAGGCTTCCAGTTGCGGGTCGACGTCTTCCTTTTTGTTGCCCAGTGTTGCGACGATGATGACCTTTTTGAAGGTGAGCAAGCCGCGCGTGCCGTCGGCGCCGTAGTCGTAGGCGAAACTTTTGGAGAAAACACGGTCAATCCAGCCTTTGACGATGGCCGGCATGCCGTTCCACCAAACGGGGTAAAAAAGGGTGAGGACTTGGCTTTTTTGAAGTTGGGCCTGGATTGCCGAAACGTCGGCGGGTAGTGGTTTGCCGGAGAACTGGTTGAAATCGTCGCCGCGCATGATGGGTTGGAAGCCGTCCTCGTAGAGGTCGTAGGTGAAGCTTTCGTGGCCCTGAGCGGCCAGTTCTTCATTAAAGACGGAGACCAGTTCGCGGGTTTGCGACTTGGGGTGATGGCTTGAAAGAATATTGGTAACGAGCATAAAGCGTTCCTTCCTTCTTAGTGAGGTTGTTGTGTGTGCTCACTCTAGCAGCGCGGCATGGTGTGTGAAAACCCTTTTGGGGAGTGGCGTGGTCGAGGCAAATCGGGGTAGGGCGTGGAAGGATTCAGGTGGGTGTCAAAAAAAACACGTGATCTGTGTCAAAAAAGGCATAGCCGGTGTGTGGGGTTGTGGTTGGAAGGCCACGCTTGGATGGTGACGGTAGGGTGTGTTTGATCTTAAATCCAGGGAAATATAGGGTTATGGTGTGTGCTGTGGTTGGCATGTTCTGTGCAACGAAGGGGGCGCGGAGGCTTTAACTATGACTTTTCAAGCGACCATTCAAAACGAAGTTCGTACCGTCGGCGTGGGTTTGCACTCGGGCAACCTGGTGACCATGACGCTGAAACCGGCACCCCCGAATACGGGTATCGTGTTTGTTCGAACGGATTTGAACGGTGCCTATGTCAAGGCCTCGATTGAGCATATTGATTTCAGCATGCTGCAGCTGGCGACCACCTTGCGTTCCGGTCGGGCTTTGGTGCAAACCACCGAACACCTGCTCTCCGCGGCGATGGGTTCCGCGATTGACAATCTGATTGTTGAGTTGGATGGTGCCGAGGTGCCCATTATGGACGGCAGCGCTACGCCGTTCTTGATGTTGTTGGAAGAGGCGGGGCGTCGTGAGCAAGCCGTTGCCGCGCAAGTGTTGCGCGTAACCAAGCCCTTCTTTTTTGAGAAGGACGGTAAAAAAGTGTGGGTTACGCCCGCGTCCGACATGCGGGTGAGCTACGAGATCCGTTTTGATCATCCCCTGATCCAGCGTCAGCGCAAAACTTTGGTGGTAAACGCTGCCGCTTACAGCGGCCAGGTAGCGCCCGCGCGTACTTTTGGTTTTTTGCGCGATTTGAATTACCTGCGTGGTCAAGGTTTGATTAAAGGCGGCAGCGTTGATAACGCCATCGTTCTGGATTCCGATCACATGCTGAACGAAAGCCTGCGCTTGAAGGACGAATTCGTCAGCCACAAGATTTTGGACATGATTGGCGACCTGGCCATGGCGGGAACCCGTTTGGAAGGACATTTTCAAGGTTACAAAGCCGGCCATGAGATGCACGCGTTGTTCCTGCAGGCGCTGTTGGAAAACGAAGATTGCTACGAAATGGTGCGTGGTGATGTTGCGGCCGAATCCCCGGTTTTTGCTACCTCGATGGTTGAGGTTCCCGTGCCCGCCTAAACCCTTCGCCGCGGCCTGGGAAGCGGGCTGTTTCTAGAGAGGCGGTTTTTGGCAACCAACCCGCATTTCAGGGGTTGGCCACGGTTCCAGTTGACAAGGAACGGGGCTTAAGTTACTTTAGGGCAATCTTTAAATTAGGATGTCCCATGGCGATTGAAGGGAGCCTTCAAAGCGTTGATATTCAAGATATCGCGCAGCTTTTGAACATCAATCGTTCAACCGGTCTCTTGCATATCGAAAGTGATGTGGTCAAGGGGATTATATATTATCGCGACGGCTCTCTGGTTAACGCCGCGGCCGCCGGCCTTGACGGCGACAATGCCGCCTATCTCTTGCTGAGCCAGAATGAAGGCCATTTTCATTTCGAAATTGCCGAACACGATGCCGCCCACGTCATCCAGCGGTCACTCCATGATTTGGTGCTTGAAGCCGCTCGCCGAAAAGACACCATTAAACGAATTCGCGATAGTATCAGCCATGACAATATCGTTTTTTTACCCTTGGTCGATGTGCGGATTCCCGCCCAGCGCAAGAGTTTCTCTGAATTCGAAATTAAATTACTCAGTATGTTGGACGGTCAAACCGACCTCAAGGACGTGATTTCGCGGTCGGGTGCATCCGATTTTGAAGTCGTTCACGTCATCTATGAATTGGAAAAAAAAGCCGTTGTCAAGCGGGTCGAGGTCTACAAGTTGCTACAGGTTAGCCCGCTTCGCAAACTTTTTGGTAGCAAAACGGATGTTCAGGTTACCGCCGCGCTTCGCGAGGATTGGATTAAGGAATCCGTCATTTACGCCGATGCCAAATATGTGGAAATTCGTACCAAAAATATGGTGTTCGGCGAAGTTCCGCTTTCGCCCAAGCCCAGCGGCGGTTCCGACGACGTGATGCTTGTGCCTAAGCCGATCATGGCGCAGTTTGAGGTTGAGGACGGCGAAAAAGTTCTGGTTAAACCCATCCTGTATCCCAGTTAACGGGACCGATGTGACAGCATATCGCCATGGGACGGGTTTCACGCTTCAAGAAATTTGTTTTTTGTTCGATAGGCTGATCAAGGAATGCCGGAGGATACGATGGAGCAGAATGAAGCGCCCCGGGATGCAAAGCCCGCCGAGGCCGAGTCCCTGAAGCACCCGGATCCGCGTGCCCTGCTAAGCAAGATTGAAAACTTTACCGAGCAGGTGGGCGATACTTTTAAAGGCATTCTTGGTTCGCTTGAGCAGCTTCAAGAAGATATCAAGCAGCTCGATAATTTGAAGCAGGTCGCCGTTGTCGCGGAGCAAATGCTCAGTGGGCAAATGAGCAGTCATGTGGACCTGGAGGCCAAGGGCGAGGTCGGCCGTCTGGTTCACGCCATCAACAAAACCTTGGACAATCTCCAACAGTTGGACAAAACCGTCCATCAGGAAACCGGGAAAATGCCGGAGTTGGCGGAACACCTTGACCAAATAACCAAGGAAACAGAATCGGCGACCCAGCAGGTTCTCGAAAAGCTCGACGAAATGATCGAGGGTTCCGAACAGCAGTCGAACGGTTTGCAAGCGGTCAAGCATCTCGCCTCCGAACGGCTGGAGATGGACCTAGAGTTCCGTGCCGGTGTGGATCGTTTTCTCGAGTCCCTGGAGGGGGGCGACGACCGCGAGGCGATTTTGCAAGAAGCCATGGAGTTCGTGGCGCTCATGAGTGAGCAGGCGCGTCGCCAGGTAACCAAGTCGGAGGAAGTGAATTCGGCGATTGAAGAGGCCGGGATTCAGGCTGAAAATCTGATGAACTACTCTTTTGACATTATGAACCTGCTGCAGTTCCAAGATATTACCCGCCAAAAAGTCAGCAAGGTGATTGGATTGCTCAAAGAAATGCAGGCCGGCTTGTTCCGTTTGCTTGAAATCTTTAATTTGAGCGTGGATACCGAGAGCGAGCTGGTCCTGACCGAGGAACACCGCGCGACCCAGGATCGTATCCTTGAGCGCGACGCGCTGGGTTCAGACACCGGCATGGTGAATGTTGATCAAATCATCAAGGATTTTCAGCGCTCCGGCTAAATCAAATAAATGGAAACTTTAGGTGGTGGTTGAGGGCTGCTTGCCGCCCCGACCTAACTTCACTTGCTCCGCCCTTTCAAGCGCTTTCTTCCTGTATCATGCTGTGCTAGTATGCCAATAGTTTCGAAACGCAAAATCCGAGGAAGATTGTGTTTATGGGTCTCAACGGCGTTCATACAGCGCGACCTTGCATATTCCGTTTGATGGGACTTCTTGTGCTGTTGATCGTGCCCATGGGCTGGGCGCAAGATCCGCCACCCACGACCGAGGGCGAGCAGATGGCTGTTTTGGCCGGGGTGTGGGAAAATTACCAGCGCGCCAAAGCCGACGGCAACGACGCTGAGCGCGAACGGGTGTTCCAAACGTTTCGTGAAATGCAGGTAAGCGCTTCGAGTGAAATTTTTGAAAGTGCCGGTTATTTGTTCTTGCTTGCCGGTTTGGATGATTTGGAGCAAGGGCGGACCGCCGAGGCACGGCGTGAATTTTTAAATGCCCTGAAGCTTAATCCTTACCTGTGGCCCGCTTACGGCGGTTTGGCCAAAATCAAGGAAAAAGAGAACAATACCGGTTTGTTCGTGGAACTCAACAAGAAAGGCGCGCTCAAGGGGCTCGATCCCCAAAACGCCTACTTCTTCCTGGAAGTCCTTGGATGGCTGTTTACCAATTTGTACGTGGTTTTTGCCGTTGCGTTCAGCGCCTTTGTGTTTATCCTGCTGCTCAAATACGTACGTCCTTTTGTGTTTACCACCCAGGGTGCCATGGAACATCGCGGTATGAAACCCATGCTGGGCCGGATCGTGGGCTATTCTTTCTTCTGCCTTCCGCTTCTGCTTGGCTTGAACTTCTTTTTGGCGATGGGCCTGTACTTGGTTTTGTTTTTTCCCTTTTTGGATCAGCGTGAAAAAATCGTGGGATCCCTGTCGCTGCTGTGTTGGGTGTTGGTGGCCCTTTGCGCTTTTTTCCAGGCCAATATCTTTGAGGCGCGGGTCGATCCCTTGTTGCGTTTGCATTTGAATCAGTTTTACCGCGGCGCCACCGATGCCGATATCAATACCCTCGAGGCCAAATCGTCCCGCGAGGGATCGCTTCGAGATCAAACCCTGTTTACCTTGGCCCGTATGTACAAAATTCGCGGCGAATTCGTGGTCGCGCTTGAGACCTATGAAAAGATTCCAGAGTCCTCACCGTTGTGGGTGACCGCGCGCATCAATATGGGTAATCTGCACGTATTGATGAAGGAGTTTCAGCAGGCTGTCGACCAATACAAAAGTGTGCTCGACAAAAACGCAAAGATGGCCCTGGCCCACCACAATCTGAGTTTGGTTTACATTCGCACCGGCAACCCGCAGGAAGCGGCCAAACATCGCAACCAAGCGCGCGACTTGGACCAGGGAATCAGCGATATTAGTGAATCCTTGCGCGCCGGCAACGAGTCGGTCATTGACGCCGGTGGCTTAACCGGCCGTCGTCTGGTTCAGGCCGTTTTTGGTTTTGATCGTCCCGCGGCCGGGGCTTTATGGCTGCGACCCATGGTGGTGGTCCCCCTGGTTTCCGCGTTGTTGCTCCTGGTGTTGTCGTGGTTACACACCCGCTTGCGCAACTTCCGCCTCATTGCCAAAACCTGCGAAAAGTGCGGCATGGTCTATTACCAAAGCGATTCACCCAACAGCGAATGGTGTAGCCAGTGTGTGAGTTTGTACATCAAGAAAGAAGATCTGCCCAGTGATGCCAAGATTCGCAAACACGAAGAAGTAAAGGCGTTTACCAAGCGCCGTCGCCTTATTTCAACCGTGTTGCAAATCTTCCTTCCGGGTTCCAAAAACATTCTGCACGGCAGCCCATGGAGTGGCGCATTAATTGTGTCGGCTTGGACGTTCCTGGTGGTGATGGCGGTTTTGCCGATGTCCCGCCTCGCTCACCCCTTCATGATTTATCTGGAGGGGCCGATTGTGCTGAGTTTTGTGTTCGCCATTTTGGCGGCGGTTTTTTGGTTGATCTTCGGTCTTCGACCCATTTGGCAGGAGGACTAAATGGCGCTCGAGGGAACACTCAGCGATTTTGGCCTAGCCGATATTTTTCAGCTCATCGGCCTACAGAAAAAAACCGGGGTCTTGACCCTGCGTAACGATAAAGAAGAAGCCCGCATTTTGTTCATGAACGGGTTGGTCGTGGGTGCCGACACCAACAGTCAAAAGCTGGAAAACCGGCTTGGCCGGGTTCTTGTCAAATCCAACCGCATCTCTCAAGGTGAGTTGGAACAAGCGCTTTCGATTCAGGCCAAGACCCTGCAGCGCTTGGGGCAGGTGCTGATTTCCAAGAGTTTTATCAAACCCGAGGATTTGCGCGATTCCCTGCAGACCCAGGTCACCCAAATTATCTACCGACTCTTCCGCTGGACCGACGGCGAATACCATTTCCGGCCCGAACGTTACGTTGATTACGATCAGGAGAATTTCACGCCGATTAGCTCCGAATCCATTTTGATGGAAGGCGTGCGCATGCTCGATGAGTGGCCGATGATCGAGCGCGTGATTCCCGATTTTGACATATTGGTGGAGCGTACCCCGCGTGGACGCAAGGTGAAACTGCAAATTGAAAACAATTTCTCCTTGGATTCGGGTCTAAACGAGAGTTTTGACTCCTTGTTGGAAGGGGTTATGTCGGACGGTGGTGACACCGAACACGGTGAAATTGAAGCCACGCAACTCGACCACATGCAAGAGTTGGTGCTCAAGTTGGTAGAAGGACCGACCGTGGTTCAGGATGTCATCGACCGCAGTGGTCTCAACGAATTTGAGACCTGTCGTTGCCTCTACGATTTGATGGGTTACGGGTTTGTCCAGCGTGTCACCAGTGAGTCCGCCGAGGGCGATTACAAATACATCGAGGAGGAGCGCCAGATTCCCATCTGGATCCCCATCTCCTTTTTGGCTGTTTTGGCAAGCTTCAGCTTTTTCTTAAGCTGGAATCCCTTGAACAACCTGTTGCCGCTTCCGTTTGAAGCGAGTTTTCAGCAAAACCAATTCGAGGTGGTGTCCCGGCACCATATTGAAAAGATCGATCAGGCGGTGGCGCTTTATTACCTGATGCGCCGCGAGTTGCCCACCAACTTAAACCAACTGGTGCAGCAGAACTTTTTGGTGGAAAGTGATTTAGTCGACCCTTTCGGTCGTCCTTTTGACTACGACGTTTATGTTAGCGAGAATCGGTATAAGATTTACGGCAAGGATGAAAACGGCCGTAACTTGGATTCGCTGACGTTAGAGCGTATGTTTTCAAAAGCGTTTTCATCGAATCTGGGAGAACGCATCGACTGAATCGACCATGGAAGAACCAAAATCGCTTGCTGCACAAGAGTTATTCTCTTGGGGTGAAGAACGCGTGCTCAAGTATTTACTGGAGCATGATCGCCCCGAGTGGGACATGCTGCGCTGTCATCCCGCGTTTACCCCCAAATGGGTGATTTATTTTCTGGAACGACACCGCGCCTTGCCGGGCGAGGCCGTTGCCGACATTTACAAGAACCGCGAATTGCGCGGTAATTACCAAGTCGCTCGGGCCATGGTCGCCAATCGCGCCACGCCGCAGGGCATGGCGATGAACCTGGTGCCGCGCTTGCGATGGGGCGATCTTGTGAAAATTCTTCGCATGCCCCACCTCGCGGGCGGGGTGAAGCTGCGCATCGAAAAACACATGAACGAGATTTTGCCGCGGATGGAGCTGGGCCAAAAAGTGGCCTTAGCAAGGCAGGCGCCACGCGCGCTGGTGCGGTTGCTGCGGATGGCGGAGGAGCCGCAGGTCATGCGCGCGCTGCTGCAAAACCAATACTTCACCTACGAGGACGCGCTTTTCCTCGCCAGTTACAGCGGCATCACCCCGCGCATTCTCGGCGTTGTGGCCGCCCACGCCCGTTGGAACCAGTTCAAGGAAGTGAAACGCGCGCTGCTCCGCAACGCGCGCACGCCTCGCGCTGCGGTGCTCGGCCTGGCGCGAGGCCTCACCGAACACGACTTACGTCAGCTGATGCAGGATCCCGGCTTGCCGGTATACACCCGTCGCATCATGGTGCAGTTGCTTTCGGAGCGCTACGATCCAGCCAAACGCGCCACCCTCCGAGGCAAAAAGCCGAGGAACTAATCTAAGCGCCGGCCGGGTATGACGCCCATGAGGCGACTCTTTTGTCAACGGTGCACCCTGATTTGGTTGAATGGCAAACCATGGGTGTCCATGATGGGGTGATCCCCAATGCCAAGGATCATGGGGCGAAGGGGGCTTGCCCGCGGCCTCCTTCCTCTGCCGAGATGCTAAATCGTTTTGGGATTGATGGGGAGTGTGTTAGGTTTCACCGCGTTGCAGGCGCGGGCCGCAACCCATTTTCACCACGGCGAGGACGGCATGGCTTATTGGTTACTAAAAACAGAACCCAATGTGTTTTCTTTGGATGACCTGAAGGCGGTCGAAAAAGAACCCTGGGACGGGGTTCGCAATTACCAAGCACGCAACTTCATGCGCGATGAAATGAAACCCGGTGACAAGGTTTTGATTTACCACAGCCGTGTGCAGCCGATCGGCATCGTCGGCGAGGCCGAAATTGTATCCGAACCTTATCCCGACCCGACCCAGTTCAATCCAGAGGAAAAGTACTACGACGCCAAGGCCAAACCCGAAAATCCCCGCTGGTTTGTGGTAGATGTCCAGTATCGCCGTACCTACGACCAAGTGCTCGAACTCGCGGCCCTTAAAAAGACACCCGGCCTGGAGAACATGGTGCTGACCCAGAAGGGGAGCCGGCTTTCGGTTCAGCCGGTACGTGCCGAAGAATGGGCCGTGATCCAACAGCTGGCCGGTCTGGCGTGAGTGACGCCCCCATGCGTTCCCTGCTGGTGAATGTGTTGCCGGCCGCGACCCGGGTAGCCGTCACCGAGGCGGGGCGGCTCGTTGCCTACCGCCTCCTCGACCCCAACGCCGTTTGGCGGCTCGGCCAGGTCTATGTGGGGCGGGTGACCCAGGTGTTGCCCTCGATTGACGCCTGTTTCGTTGATGTCGGCCGCGAGGATCCCGTGTTTGTGAACCGTCGCCAAATTCCCGACGCGGGACAACGGCAGGCCACGTTGAAGGACCTTGTCAAACAGGGCCAAATCATGCGCTTGCAAATCACCAAGCTACCCGTCGACGATAAAAGCCCGCGGGGGAGTGGCATCCTCAAACTCGGCGGTTTTTATCTGGGCTTGGAGGAAGGGGCGGGCAAGGTGCGTTTTAGCGGCCATTTTGAAGGTGACCGCGGCGCACTTAAAAAGCTGCTCGGTGAGGCACCGTTCTCTTCCTACGGGTGGCGTGTGCGCAGCGCGGCTTCGCATGCCGATCCCGCCGGCCTTCGTCACGAGGCCGAGGTGCTGCAAAAACGGGCGGAAGCCTTGCTTCGCATGCCGCTTGAGGGTGCCAACCGCCTGCTTGAGGACACTTTTTTCCTCGACGACCTTTTATTCGCGGAAGCGCCCCACCAGTTGCACGCGGTTCACTGTGATGACGACCACTTTATGGCCGACGCGCGTGCCGCTTACAAGGTCCTTGCGCCTTGGCTTTCGCCGCGGCTGCAACGCCATCACGGTCCCTTGCCCCTGTTCGATACCTACAAAATTACCTCGGCCCTCGAACGCATGCTCGCGAACCACGTTTGGCTCAAATCCGGCGGCTCGCTTTTGTTCCATCAAAGCGAAGCGATGGTGACGATTGATGTTAATACCGGCAAGCAGCGCAAAGGAAAGAAAGGTCAATCGGCCCATTTGACCACCAACCTCGAGGCGGTCACCGAGGCATTCGAGCAGATTCGCCTGCGCAACCTGGCGGGTTTGATCGCCATCGATTTTCTCAACCACGACCGTCCCGACGAGCGGCGTACCTTGCAACAGGCTGTACGTGACGCGGCGAAGGCGGACCGTGCCGACCTCGACCTGGAGCCGATCAACCGCTTTGGGGTTCTGGTGATGACGCGCCAACGGCGCGGTGACGATTTCGAGCGTCGCCACAAACAAACCTGCCCCCAATGCGGTGGCAGCGGGCGCATTCCGACTGCCGAGGTGGTCGCCCTCCGCCTGCAACAAGAACTCATGCGCGACGGCGCCGGTTACGCGGGTGAAACGCTGGTCATCGAGGCCGGCGGTTTGCTTTTTCCTTATCTCACGCGCCATGCCCGACTGCTTTTCGCAAACCTTGCCGACGCGCACGGTTTCCAATTCGTCCTGCAAAAAAGTCCCAAGCGGCACAGTATGGGTTACCAAATCAATTTATCCTGACGGCCGGAATCCTTCAGGTTGCCACTGCTTCAAGGCCGTTCCCCCAAACCTAACCGTTCGCTGGAACCGCCTCACCCTTCCCGCTTTAGGTGTAGCCCGCATATCTCACAAGGATTCGTCGCGAGAAGCTGAAAGCCTTGTGAGTACGAAGATTACGACTGAGAGACAGCACAGGGGTCCGACCTATCGGCGTAGCAGCTGAGGCGAAGGCGGCTCGACCGAGTAATGCGGGAGGCCGCCCCGCGGAAGGCAGCCCCCTCGTCATCGCATGGGTTGCCCCGTAGCAGAATTCTTTGTGAGATATGCGGGGTAGGCGTCCGCTTCTCGTTGTGCCACAATAGGAACCATCCCCCACTATGTGACCGTTCGGCTAATGATGAAGGATTTATGGTATGAATTGCCGCGCTGCATCAAGGTTGATTAAATCATCTGTTTTCTTCCGCTTTCAAAGCAGGGGGAACCGTGAGTGACGTCAGTAAAACCGGCGGCGCCACGCCGCCAGGTGACACCGGCACCTTTGGCATGATCGCGGCGCAGTCGCAGGGGGAACCCAACCCGCCGGACGGTAAATTCGGTACCTTCAACGGTGTTTTCCGTCCCACCATCCTCACCATCCTCGGCATTATGATGTACCTGCGCGAGGGCTGGGTGGTCGGCAATGCCGGCTGGTTCGGCGCCGTGTTGGTGATTCTTGCCTGTTACCTGATTACCGGCACCACCGCGTTTTCCATTTCCTCGATCACCACCAACATCCGCATGGGTGCCGGCGGTGTGTTCGCCATCATCAGCCAGAGCCTCGGCCTTGAGGTCGGCGGCGCCGTCGGGGTCCCGCTTTTCCTTGCCCAAGGCCTGTCCGCCGCGCTGTACATGCAGGGTATTGTCGAAACCTGGATGTACATTTTTCCCGATCACCATCGCTGGCTGGTGCTACCCGCCGTGTTTGCACTCAGTTTCGGCGTCTCCATCATTTCCACCAAACTTGTGTTTCGCATGCAGGTGATTGTCATGATCGGCGTGATTGCGGCCCTGATTTCCATGGGGCTTGGGCTGCGTATCCACGAGATCAATCCCAATCCCGTCGCCATCGGCGACTTTGAGGAAGGCGGCTTCCACTACCTCTTCGCCGTGTTCTTCCCCGCCGCCACCGGCATCATGGTGGGCTCCAGTTTGTCGGGGAACCTCAAAAACCCGCGGCACAGCATTCCCCTCGGGACCATCGCGGCATGGGGTCTTTCGCTTTGTGTTTACCTGGCCCTCGTCGCCTGGTACGCCCTGCTCGGTACGCCGGAAACTCTGCGCAACACCGACCGCATTTTCGCCGTCGAATACGCTTACTTCGGCCCGCTGGTGCTGGTCGGCATTTTCTCTTCTTGTTTCTCGGCCACGCTCAGTTCCCTGGTGGCTGCCCCGCGCGTGCTCCAGGCCTTGTCCCAATACCGGATTGTGCCCTTCCACGCCACCTTCGAGAAACTCCATAAGGGCGAACCGCGCAATGCGACCTTGCTCACCGGCGGTCTGGCTTTTTTGTGTCTGATCCTCGGTGACCTCAACGCCTTGGCTTCCGTGTTGACCATTTTCTTTCTCGTCATCTACTTCATGATCAACTTGGTTCTTTTTATTGAGCACCGCCTGAAAATGCTTAGCTTCCGCCCGACCTTCCCCATCCCTTCCGCCGTTCCGGTGATTGGCGCCTGCACCTGTCTGATTGCGATTTTGTCGATCAGCCCCTTGCTCGGCTTGATGGCCTTGGCTTTTGCCGTCGGCATTTATGCCTACCTCGACCACAAACAACTTGAAACACCGTGGGAAACCGTTCACTCCGGCCTGTTCGCCAGTGTCGCCAACTGGGCCGCCAAACGCGTGTTTCACACCCGTGCTTCCCTGCGCCGTTCCTGGAAACCCGACCTCGTGATTCCCGTCGAGCGCGCCACCCAGTTGGAAGGTTACTATCGCATCGTGCGGGCGCTCACCAAACCGCGCGGTTCGATTCAGGTGATCGGCATTTTTAGCGACACCTGCACCGTGCAGCAGGAGGAAGGCGAACTGCGTGCCCTGGTCAACGATTTCCAACGGGACGATTTGTTCGCGACCGCCGCGATGGTGGAATCGAACCAATTCTGCCGCAGCCTCAAAACCTGCGTTTCGGTCACGCGCGGCGCATTTTTTAAACCCAACACCATCTTCCTCTCCATCGAGAATCGCAGCCAGGAAGAATTGCAGTTTATTGTGGATATGGCACGGGACAATGACATGGGTGTCATGTTCCTGGCGTTCCACCCCGAGTCGGGCTTGGGTCGGGAGCGAACCGTAAACCTGTGGGTCCGCGACCAATCGCCCGATTGGCAGCTCAGCCTGAAACTCTCCAATCTGGACTACGCCGTGCTGATGAGCATTCAGTTGAAACTCAACTGGCAGGCGAATAGCCGCATCTTGACCGTGGTCCGCGAAGAGGAACACGTCGAATTGGCCCAGCGTTTTCTGGGGAACCTGCTGGCCTACGCGCGGATGCCCAATGATGTCGAAATTATCGCCGAGCACGGTCGCTTTGATGACTTCCTGCGCAAGGCGCCCCGCGCCGACCTCAACATTATGGGGCTTTCCGGTCAGGTCGACAAAGCCGGCATGGAGCGCTTGGTGCGCGAGTGCCACGGCTCCTGTCTTTTTGTTCTGGACAGCGGTTACGCGAGCGCGTTGGCCTAACCCGTGCGATCCTTCGGGCGGATCTCGGGGGGGCGGATTAAACGCCGGTGGTTGTTGCACGCCGTTTCGCGCCGGGATGGTTGGTGGTATGATGTGCCGGATTGTCTCTCGGGCAGTCCGCGTTATTCTCTTTTTCGGTAGCTCATCCCTCGCGGTCTCGCGAGAAAAGAGCGAAACGCAAGCGCAGCTTGCGTTAGGAGTGTCCATGGAACAACAGTCGGCGTCTTCTTCTGCCAAGTTTTGCCCCGCGTGTGGGGCGGCCCGTGAGCCCGGTGCTTCTTTTTGCCACCAGTGTGGGACCGCGTTCGCCAAATCAGGCGAATCGCAGCGTGCGTTTTTTGTGGTGGCGGCGCTGGTGTTGGTGCTGAGCGGGTTGGTGTTCTTTTATGTGGAGAAGATTTACGATCCTCAATTCCAAACGAGCCCTGCACATCACGCCCATGACGGACACGACCACGATGACCACGACGGCCACGACCACGGACCGCTGGATAACGCCCGCATGCGCGAACTCAAAGCGGCCGCCGCGTCGGGTAACGCCGCCGATTTGATTCTCCTGGCCGAATACCAAATCGAACGCAGCATGGACGATCCGCCTTACCTGCGCCAAGCCGCCCAGAGTTTGGAAAAAGTGGTGGAACTCTATCCCACCCACGCTTACTCACTGCGGCTTCTGGGCAACATTTACTTCCAATTAAAAGAACCGGAACTGTCGTCTAAAAATTACCTGCGTTACCTGCGCGTGATGCCCACCGACGCCAACGCGCTCACCGATTTGGGTACCCAGTACCTCGCCATGGGCCGCACCGACACCGCGATTGAATCCTACCAACATGCCCTAAAACTCTTTCCCAACCTGTATCACGCTCAGTTCAATTTGTCCGTGGCCTACACCGAGTTGGGTGACGAGGTGAGCGCCGAGGAAGCGCGCCAAGCCGCCAACGACATCGAACGTCGGGTTGGCAAAATCATGGCGCCGGTACCCGAGGTCAGCCGGCTCCCCGAGGGTTTGGCCGTGAGGGCGCCCGCGTCGGATGGCCCTTTTTCCGCTTTGCGGACTTATTTCGCCGAGCACCCGATCATTGGTCCGAAAATGGTGGACTTCAACATCGAAGACAAACACGCCACCTTGGTGCTGAGCAATTTCCCGATGGAACAAATGCCGCCTTTTGCGCGCGAGAAATTCGATACCAATGTCAAAACGCAATTGGCCGCGCTTGAGGGTGCGGAGTTAACCATTCGCGACGCCGACGGCAACAAAGTGTTGGCGACCTATACAAACTAACCCGCCGCGCGGCGGGCTAGCGGATGTGTACTAGTTCAAGAAGCTTTTGACCGCTTCGCTCATGCGTTTTCCGTCGGCCGCGCCGGCGACTTTTTCTTTGAGCGCTTTCATCAGGCGACCCATGTCTTTTTTCTCGGTGGCACCCAGTTCTTGGGCCGTTTCCGTGACCACCGCGGCCAGTTCCTCGTCCGTCAATGCCTTGGGCAAGTAGGATTCGATCACCGTCAGTTCGGCGCGTTCGTTGGCAGCTAAGTCGTCGCGACCGCCTTTCTCAAACTGGGCGATGGAATCGTCCCGTTGTTTTTTCATGGTTTGTAGCAACTGCATGAATTCGGCTTCGCTCAGCTCGGCGGCGCCTGCTTCCGTTTCTTTTTTGATGATTTCGGCTTTGAGCATCCGCAGCGCGCCCAAGCGCACCTTGTCTTTTGCTTTCATCGCCGTTTTCATGTCGTTACTAATGCGCTCACGAATCGTGCTCATGGTGTGTACCTCATAGTGTGATTCGGCTGCCGAAAACCACGCGGGGATTGAGGTCTGCCGCCTGGGGACAACCGCCATGGAAGGGGCTAGCTCACCCATCCTACATGAACACGCGCAAAGTCACCCTTTTTTCTCCATGAAAGATACCGTTGCGTGTCGCCTTTGCCAAAAGGGTGCATGGCAAAAGCGGCGTTCCATGCCGTAAAACAGCAGGCGATGGGTTTGGTAGCCTTGCCATACACGTTCGATTTGGGCCCTGTATTGTTGCTGAACCCAAGCCGTGTTTTCCGCGTTGGGATGGGTGAGCCGACGCGATGCCTTGAGCAGATCACCGAGTTGCATGGCTGTCGCCATCGCGTGGAACATGCCCTGGGATGAGAGTGGATCGAAAGCGCAGGCCGCGTCGCCGACCGCCGCCCAGGCCGCGCCCGCCGCGGTGGGGAGGCGACTGGAGCCGGCCGCCACCATGCCGTGTAACACCAGGTCGGTCTGTACTGAATCCGTTAATTCGGCCAATACCGGCTCGCGGCCGGCCAAGTCGAGGAATGCCGCCGGTTCGCGGTGGAGGCTGCTGTTGATCAGATCACTGTCGCTTTGGTAGGCAAGGACCCGCCGGCCGTTGGGCAAGGGCGCGCTGTACCACCAACCATTTTGGGCCGCGAGGATCAGGCCCATTTTGCGGGGGTCCCGGTTGGGGATTGTCGCCCAACAGGCCGTGAGGCGGTCGAGATGGATGCGTGAACCGGGGAGGCGTTTGGCGAACGGGGCCGTGCGTCCGCCTGCATCGATCACGTAACGCGTGTGGACCCTCTGTTCCACCGCGCTGTTTCCGCCCCCGCGCAGCAGGTGGAGGCGCAGGCCGTCGTCTTCCGTTTCCGCTTTTTGAAAGGTTGCCGGGCGCAGAAAAACGGCCCCGGCCGCCTCGGCTCGCGCCCTTAAAAAACCTTCGAACGCGGCGCGGTCCAGGTGGTAACCGGCGCCGTCGGGATTGCGCAGGTGGTCGTTGATATGACAATGCGAGGAGCCCCAATAGCTTTGCATTCCTAGGGAGCACTGATGTGGCGAATTGGGGCCGGTCAAGGTTTCGCTCAAGCCGAGTGCTTCCAAGATGCGCCGCGCCGCCGGCGGCAGGCACTCGCCGATGCGTGGCGGGGGTTCTGCTTGCCGGTCGACCAGGAGCACGCGACAGGTCGGCGCAAGGGCGAGCGCGGCGATGCAGCCGGCAATGCCCGCGCCAATCACCGCCACGTCCGTTTGGACCAGATCCGCCATCCCGTTACCGGAAACGCGAAACTTTTTCGATCATTCCGAGGTTGATGCGTGCGCGACCCGTGTCCTGCTCCTTCTTCGGCACGCTGTGCGCGGCTTTTTCCGCATCGCTCGGCGCCTGCGAGGTTCGCAATCCGGCGCTCTCCTCGTGGGTGACACCCACCTGCATGTCCGGCGGGAAGTTGGCATCGCCTTCCACGCCCGGCCGCGCTTGAACGACGGCGAGGCGGTCAAAGTGGTGAATCATGCTGTTGATTTGGGCGGTGTAGGTGGCCGGCTGACCGTGCAGCGGCAGCGCGTCCAACCAGTCGGTGCGGTAGGCAAAGGCCTGGCGACGCGTTTCTTCCGAGAGGTTGGGGTCCATGACTTCCGCGTAACGGGCCTCGTTGAGGATGTTGTTGGGAACCCTTGCCGGCCAGAAGGTCGGCAGGAAGGGATCGTAATCGCTGGTGTAGCCGTCGCGACAACTGGCGGTGTCGGTCTGCCACGGGATGGCCATCCAGCGCGTGATGCCACCCGCGACCTGCCCGCCCATAAGCGGGCCTTTGGCCAGCGTCAACACATCGCTGTTCATCAAAGGTCCGTAATACCAACCCGCCTTGGGGTCCGTATCGGGCGCATGTTTGAAACGGAACGGTGCCTTGTACATGCCCGTCGTGCGCACCGGCCAGGTCATTTCGCAGCCGGGGTGGAACGCGTCCGCCAGGCAGAATTCCATCGCCGCTCGGGTTAGCGTATCCGGTTGTTCGGCCACCGGAACCTGGTCGATGCAGCTGGGTTCCGGGGTGTCGTTGCCCAAATAATCCGCGTCGAAATCGCCTTCGACCCATTGGTCTAAAAAGGAGAGTTGCAGGTCGGAGAGGGTGCAGTGCTGCCGCACCGAACCCGAGGGGGGAATCGTGATTGCGTCACCGTACAACCACGGCCACAGTTGCGCGGCTTGGGCGCCGGGCACGTCGAAGCGGCGGAAGTTGTTGGAGATGGTGCGGCGCATTTCGAGGTTGGCCGAGGAGGGATCGTTGAGTTTGGCGATCCATTCCTCCGTGGTGTAGTCGAACTGACCGCCCCATCCAAATGCCGCGGCAAAGCCGGCGTTGACCCATTGCAGGTTGGTCATGCGTTGGAAAATCGGCAGGATGTCGTTTTTGAAGGAGGGTCGCTTGGGCCGAATCAGTGTTCCCGCTTGAACCGCCACGTCACGCATCAAGTCATACATCGTGCGTACCGATTTCTGCATGGGCGCATAGTCCGGCGGGGCGCAAATGACCCAGGCCGGTTCGACCGACAGCCGCACGCCTTGGTAGGTGACCTCGGCCGTGACCGGCCCGTCGGAAATGTCGTCGTACCAGCCTTGGTTGTTGGCGAAGGTGATGGCGAGTTGGCCGTGAATGTTGCGTGACGTGCCGTGTCCGCCGAGCATGATCAGTCGTCCCGCATCGTCCGTGCGCATCTCGCCCAAGTACACTCCTTCTTCGAAAAACGTGCCTTTAAACTCTTTGCGCTTGTCCTTGCTACCGTGGGCCAGCGTTTGTTTGCCGCCGTCGATTAGCAGGTTGTTGCGGTCGGCGACGTTGTTGTTGCGCAGCAGCGACGGGGGCGCGTCGTCCGCTTCCGGGATATCCAGTGCGATTTGGAATTCGTACCAGGACGCTTTCTGGTTGGCCAGGTGGCTGTGCCAGGTGATTTCCGCGTTTTCCCGCGTCAGTTCTTTAACCGCCTTACCCGCCGCGTTAAAGCCGTAGATGCGGAACTCGGCCGCTTGGCGTTTGAGGGCCCCGCTTGCGTCGCGGTAGGCTTCCGCGCCCGGTTGGGGTGGTGGGTTGGGGACTTGCGGCCCGAGGAACCAGCCATCCTCGCTGTTGCCGACCCGCATCACGCCGATGGGCGGATAAATACCCGCGGTGACGATACAATCCGAGTTTTCATCCGTGTTGCCGACGAACGGGGGGTTTGGGGCTTCCGGCTCCGTGAGTTGTTGGCCGTTGGCTTGGTGGCGTGCCTCGGCGGAGGCTGCATAAACCACGCGCCGCGCCTCGGCGATGCTGCCCAGCGGTTCATGGGCGGGTGGGGTGCGCCAAATGTTAAAAGCGAGGTTGGTGCCGAACGATTCCTGGCCGATGGCGCAAATGTCTTGTTGGGGAAAGTTGATTTCGGCGATGCAAACGAAGGGGCTTTCGTCCGTGGGCCACACCACTTGGGCGTCGTCGAGCGGCATGGTTGCGGGGTTGGTGCGCGGTTGAATTTCAAATCGGAAGGTGGCCGGCCCGTTGCGCAGGCGGCTTTCCAGGTCGAGCCGCAGGTAATCGTTGTCTGTAAAGGGCGCGCCGCGATTCGTGCCCGGCACCGGTACGATGCGGTATTTGACAATTTCTTGTTCGCCGAGGCGGAAGGGAAGGATCGCCCAATAACGTGCGCTCAAGCAACTCGCCTCGACCTTGCTCATCGCTTTGATGATGGCCGCCACCTCGGGGTGTTTTGCCAAATAACTGTCGTAATCGCCTTCAACCACGCCCGCGGTGGTGAACTGGCACATTTGCTGGGCGTCCTTGGCGAAGAAGCGGTCGATGTTCTGAAAGATGAAATCGCTGGTATTGCCTTCCCCGAGCAGTTTTGGGCCCGGCACGCCGAACAGTTTTAAGCCGACCCCGAGCGTGGTGTGCAGGTCGGGACTGGTGGGGGTGGTATCGCTGGAGAAACGCGCCACGCAGTCGTAGTTTTTCCCGGCGAAAATACCGACCTGGAAACAGGGATCGATGTCCTCACGGATGTTAAAGGTGCCGTAGGCAACCCCGTGTTGCTTGCGAAATACCGCGCGTTGGGCCGGATGCTGTCCGTTCTCAATGCGGAACTTTTGACCCATTTCCACGAACATTTCTTCGAGCCGTTTGGTGACCACCGGTGTGGGACCGTCGCTATTCCAGCAAACAACGTCGTTGGCGCCGGCCTTTTCGGGTTGGTGATCCTGTCCTTTTGCGCGTTTTTTCTTTTTTCCGGTCTTGTCCTTATCCTTGTCTTTTGCGGGTTTCTTCGCCATGGCGGAGCTCTCCTGGGGGTGATCCGCGCAAACCGCGCAACAATCCCCATTGCGTGAAGGCGGTATTTTCCCGTGTTTTTGAATCGGTACCCAAATACTAATTCTTTTGAAAAGGCGACGCAATGTTTTTGGGGTGGGTGTGAATTAGCTTGATTTGGGTATTTTGCGTTCTGGATGGAGGCTGTGTGTTTTTTCGGGGGTGGGCGTGTCTCGGGGGCAGGCGCAGGGCGGCGCATCAGGGTGATTGCGTTGCCACGCCGTCACCCGGCCTTGGGCATCGAATTCAAAGCTGCAGCAGTCGTGTAAGGCGTTGCCCAGCAAGCGGCGCCCGCGTTGTACCCGCGATTTGGCGCCTGCTACCGACAGACCGAGGGTGGCCGCGATTTCCTTCATGGATTGATGGTGAAGGTCGGCCGCGGCCACCGCTTCAGCATATTTTGGGGGGAGCCCCAACAACATCGGCTCTAGCCAGGTTGCCACCAATTGTTCCGTTTCCGTGACGACCGCCGCGTCCTGGTGTGGGAACTGGTCCGGGCAGCCTTCGGGTTCGGGTTGACGGCGGCGGTAGTGGTCGGTGATCAGGTTTCGCGTCACCGTCACCAGCCACGCGACCGGGTTCCCGTGACGGGGGGGTCGTTCCAACAGGCGCACAAAGGCTTCCTGGAGAATATCCTCCGCGTCGGCCGGGTTGGCCACGCGCGCCGCCACGTAAGCTTGCAGCTCGCCGCGGAATTGGTGCCAAAGCGTTTCGAATTGGGCGCGCGTCATCTTCATTCGCTCCTGGGCTGATGGTGTCGGGGCTAGCCCGCATTTCTCACAAGGAATTCTGCTACGGGGCAACCCATGCGATTACGAGGGGGCGGCCTTCCGCGGGGCGGCCTCCCGCGGGGCGGCCTCCCGCCTTACTCGGTCGAGCCGCCTTCGCCTCAGCTGCTACGCCGAACGGTCGGACCCCGAAAGGTCGGACCCCGAAAGGTCGGACCCCTGCGCCGTGGCTTGGTCGTAATCTTCGTACTCACAAGGCTTTCTGCTTCTCGCGACGAATCCTTGTGAGAAATGCGGGCTAGGGTCGTGGGGGTTTATCCGCAACAGCCCGTGGCGGCTGCCGCGGCCGCACCGGTTTGTTGGGCCGAGACATAGGCCGGGTCGTCCTCCGCGAAGCTGTCTGCCTCCAGGACCACGAAGAACTCGATCATGTTGCCGTCCGGGTCCGCCACCCAGATCTTATCCTGTTTGGCGTAACAACAAACCTGATCGGTTTCGACGGATTTAACCAGACCCGCCGCGGTGAGGCGTTCGCGGATGCGCGCCAGTTGGCCCGTGTCCTTGAGCTGAACGCCCATGTGGGAGAGGGCGCCCGCGCCGACTTTGGCGCTTTGGTTCAGCGTCAAGTTAATCGAGGGATGGGCGACCTCGAATTTCGCGTACCCGGGCCGTTCCTTGGTCGGTGCTTGTTCCAGCAAGGCGCTGTAAAACGCGGTTGAGACCTTGATATCGGCCACATTAAGCGCGAGGTGGAAGCGGGCCGGACCGGCAAAATCGACAGCGGAATGTTGAATCGTCATGAGAAGACCTCCAAAACATCATTTACCCCCTCAACGAGCCGATCCCGTTTTGGATGCAAACTTTTTCAAAAAAAATGATCCTACCACCCGCGCTGCTTCTTCGCGAAACCTGTCGACGGTCAGGGTACCCATCGAGGAGTATCCCGTTTTCCACGGGTGTCCTGCTTTTCCCGCCGGGCTTTTTCGCGCGGCGTTTACCTGGACGACAGGGATTTTTGGCTGTCAGGATGATCTTCGCCATGAACAAACAAAATGCGTCACCGGATTTTGTAGTGCAACCCTGCGAAACTGGGGTTACGATTCACAAGTCCAGGTTTGGAATGGAACCGACCTCGTCGAAACCGTTGCCTTGCAAGGCAAAGCTGTTCGCTTGTTGGCTTTGGAGCGCGGTCTCTTGATCGTGACCAAGGTCGACGGGGTTCCCCAATTCACCCTTCGTCATTAAGGATCGCTTGAGTCCTGAAGCAACAGCAAAGCCCACGGCGTTTCGTCGCGGGCTTTTTATGGTTTCGGGCCGGCGGTTTTTGCTTTGCTTTGGGAATAAGCTCTAGGGAGAGAAATTATTACAAGGTCGGTGGGCGTGGAAAACGTTCGGTTTGTGTGAAAGTGCCAATTTGTCCTGTCCCTAATCCTGTTCTTTTGCGCTTAGATAGACGACCCTGTTTGCGGTGATTTTGATCACCTTTGGGTCGGGCTTTGGGCGGTGCCCTTGTCGCTTACCTCTGCTCGCCGTGTTTGGGTTTTCTCCGCGTTCCGACGGGAAATCCTTTTTCAAAAAGAGAACGGCTGTTTTGGCGTTGCTCCGACCCACGCGTTTCAGCTCCATTTGCTCTGATTTGTATGATTTTTAGGAGTCGCTTCGAATGAACCGTACGTTTTCTTTTTTGCTGCTCGTATCTTTGACCGTCCCAGTTCTCGCCTCGGGGAATCGTTTCGTTTTTTTGGATTCCGACGGGGTTCACGAACGTTTTTTAGACACCCGCACCGGGGAAACCCTCCTGCGCGACATTGATTTCCGGCGCGCCGCGCGCGGTGTGCAATCAACCCTGTGGTTGCAAAGCCGTCAGGTAGGGGACCTTGTTTATTTCCTCTTCACCGAGCCCGGCCACATCAAGCGCTACGACCTTCAGTCGGGTACCTGGCTGGCCGACATCCTCTTGCCCGAAACACCAACCGCTTTTGCCGTAACCGGTGAGCAATTGAGCGTTGCCTTTGGGCGGCGCATCGCGCGTTTTGACCTCTCCGGCCGCGGTGAAACCCATTTGCGCAATACCGTCAACGATGTTTATGGTTTAACGCCCTTTGGCCGCTTCTTACTGGTGCAAACCTCGGCAGGCATGCAGAGTATCGATGCCTTGACCGGTGGATTGATTGACGAAAGCAACTTTTGGTACCGCTTGGGCGAATTGGCCGTCCGCGCCGACGGGGTCGGTTTCGGCCGTTCCCTCGGTACCAGTCCTTCCGACATTGTTCGTTTTGAGATTGGGAGCGACGGTGTGTTCGGCAACCAAAACGACAGCCCCTACCACGGGGGTTTTCCCGGCGCGCAATGGGTGCGCCTTTTGCCCGATCAGGCCCGTGTGGTCGACAACGGCGGCACCGTTTACCATGCCGATGATTTGGTTTACGCCACCAGTGTCGCCGGACACTTCGACGACATCGCTTTTTATGGGAATGTGCCCATTATCCTGCGCGATAACCATTTGATCGCGTTTAACCGGACCCTGTTGGAAACCGGTCGTTTGGAAGTAGCGGAGTCCCTGCTTAAAATCGCCGTCGTCGGCGAAACCGTCGTCGGGTTTTACGAGGGCACCGACGGACCGGAGACCGCCGTTTACGCCATCGAGCAATTGCAGCCTGAGACGCCCGGCGCTGCCGTGAATCCCGTGGGTTTGGCCTATACCCCCGATGCTGTCATCATGGATCGCGCCGGCGTGTTGAATCTCCTCAGCCGCGCCCATTTATCCGTGTTTCGTTGGTCCGTGGCCGAGCAGCGTTACCTGGACACCATTCCCTTGGTGAACGGCCCGCACTACATGACCTACAGCGAGGCGACGCACGCCTTGTTTTTCGCGTACAATTCCGGTGCCTTGACCCGGCTCGATTTAGACGGGGACCGGCGAGAAGTGCCTTTCGCCAACCTACCGACCGCACCTTTGGGTTTGGCCGCCGCGGATCAGCATATTTTTGCCTGTGATTCATCCGGCGCTTGGGCAAGCCATCGCCTCTTCAACCTGGCAGGGGAATTAACCGAATACGTGGATTGGAACCATAGCTCGGTCGAGTTCATTTGGAGCCAACCGCTGCGCCGCATGTTTTTCTTCGGGTTCGGCGATTTAATGTATGAGGAAATTTCTACCGCCGGCCGCATCGTTGACCGTGGCGAAGCGCCCTATTCCAACGATACGCGGGTTGACTATCCCATCCGGGTGTCGCCGGACGGGGCTTACATTGTGCTGGGGACCGGCGTGATTTACAGCGGTGCCGATCTGGCGCGGACCAATACCTTGTCCAATGAAATCGAGGACGCCGCGTGGTTCGATGGCCGGCTGTTCACCCTGCACAACCTCGGAGGGGTTACTCAGCTCCAGGAGTGGGGCGCCGGTAACTTTCCCATTTTGGCGCGGCTTTCCTATTATGGTACGCCCTTGCGTTTGTTCGCGGCCGCGGGCGGTTTGCAGGTGATCACCATGGTGGACGAGGTTCCCGTGTTTTCGCTTTACCAACCCGCGTGCGCGGCCGATCCCTTGCCCACCGTCAGTACCTTACCCGCCGAGGTTGAGGTATGCGAGGGCGGAGAAACGACTCTGAGTTTGGCCGTTCTTGAGGGTGAGGTAACCGCGTGGCAGTGGCGCTTTAACGGCTTGCCCATCGCGGGTGCCGACGCCGCCGACTATACCTTGCCGGCGACCGGCGAAGCCATGTTAGGTGCTTACGATTGTTTGATCACCAGCTGCAACGGCTCCTTTCTCTCATCCACCGCGACCGTGCGTATGGGTACCACCGTTTACGACGACACCGCCTTCGCCTGGTGGCCGAACCTTCCGAACAGTGCCTGTTACGACACCAACCAAAACAGCCTCACGGATGTTCTTGACCTGGTGGCGATGGTCAATCTCGGCGTCCCTCGCTAGCTCGCATTTCTCCTGCCGTCCATTATCAAAAACAGACCCGCGGATTTCTTAGACCGCGGGTCTTTTTCTTTTTGGAGCGGCCATCCTTATATAAATGAACGGGCGTGGCCTGTGTACCCCAATCGGAGAGCCTTCAGGGGTGGGCTGGTGTTTGGATTTCAGATAGCCCTGTTTCGATTCGAGATACCCGGCCGGGCAGGTGGATTCCGTATCGACGAACAGGTTGTTTGCCCTGGCAAACAATCAAGCTCCCGCGGTGTGTTTTTTTGCCGAAAAAGGCCTCAATCGTGGGGGGGTGCGGTTGGCACGCACCCTGCAAAGTACTAAAGCGTCAAAGTTAACTTATAAGGAGACCCCCAAATGACTGTTTATTCTTTTGTACGTTGTGGCAACATCCCAGGCGCTGAAGCCGAAACCGGTCACGAAACCGACATCCGCGTTCACGAGTTGCACCTCAGCTCCAACCTGCCCGTTTCCGAATTGGACAACAAAGTTAAATCCAAGCGTTCCCGTCAACCCCTGACCTACGTTTCTGAAATGGGCAAACACACGCCCGTAACTTTCCAACACCTCTTCAACAACGTGGAAGTACCTGAACTGGATGTGTTGTTCTACCGCCCCGACATCGTCAGCGGCGACATGACCAACTATTTCACCATCAAGTTCAAGCGCCTCAAAGTCGTTTACTCCGGCGTGACCAAGCGCAACGTGTACTTGCCCGAAAGTGATCGCTTCCCGGATGAGCACACCACCAAAATGGTTTACGGCAACGTGGTATACAGCTACAACGAAGACGGCATCGAAGCTGAAGACGAAGTCAACGACCACTAGATTGCGGCCCGCTCGGGCTTCCTAGGTATGAACCCAAGCCTGAGCGCGTTCGTTCCCGCCGGTTTAATAGCAAACCACCTATCGGTTTCCCGGCGATCCTTTCATTCTTATAAAAAGGCCCTTCTGGGGCCTTTTCCTTTTTGGGCCGGCAAAAGGACTTTTCTGAATCGGGTTCGTGTTCGATACAATGAACAGCATCCCCATCAAGGAGTTCGCGCGTGGGTCGTCCCGCACCCAATTGGTTTGCCGATCTAAAAGATCTTCACCCCGAACGTTGGTATACCTCGCCGCGTTTGGCGCGATTGGTCGCGCGTTCCCCCGCCAATGTGCGCATTGTGCTCAGCCGCCGTATTCCGCCGACCTACCAATCCATCGGCGGCGAACTTTACGCCACCTGGCTGGGTTCCGATTTGATTGCGCTGAGTCAAACCTTTGCCGTGGAAAAAGCACAGCGTGATCGCCGCAAGCGCAAGCCGCGGGTTATCAATGATTCGCCCGGCGGAAATCCGCCCGGCTAACAAAAGTTTCCTCATTTGGTTCAGCGCTTCAGCGTTTTTTTCCTGAGAAAGTGGTAAGCCCGTCGCCGCCTTTTGGTATGATAGCTCACCGTTACCCGACCGTATCAAACCTTGCAGCCAGGCGGCCTTGACAGCGTCTTCGCGTCGTTGGGCGTAAGGTTCCGCGCCGCCCCATCACCCCGGTGGTCCCGTCGCGGCAATGGAATCCACCCTTTGTGATCGGTTTCCTATTGGTTGCTCGGTGCCCGGCCGATAAGGCTTAGGTACCTTGGGCCCTCGGTTGGGTCATCTTGATCAAGGCATGCCCCGGACCGCCTGGTCCATGGGGCGCGGGACTCGGCAAACGGGTCGAAGGGTAGGTCGCATGACACGGATCGTTTCATTATTTTGCAAACCATGGCGCATCGCCTTATTTTTGGTGACCCTGTCCTGTGTCGCCAACGCCTTGGCCCAGCACCCTTTTTACGTGCAGGCCTATGACAACGGCGTGCAGGCCATGACACTCGACAACCGCGACATGGCGCTTGAGTTCCTGGAAATTGCCGCCTTTGGCTTGCTCGAACATCCCGAATACCTCAAAGACATATACATCCGCACCGCCGTCCTGCTTCACGAGGACGAAAGCCAACGGGCGAAGTTCATGCAAATCGCCGCGCGTGTTAAACGCCTGATCGGCGACCAAGGCCAACGTCCCGAAAGGGTCGACGCCCAGATTTGGGACCGCTACTTAATTGCTGTCGGCCGCAAAAAGCCGCCGCTGCCGCCGGTGCCCAAGGACGAAAGCAAACTCCGCGAATACACCCAAAAGTACCCGCGGAAGCTAGAGGCTTGGCAAGCCCTTGTCGATATTGATCTTAAGGGGCGTGAGACCCGTGCGCGTCAAACTCTCGCCGACGCCCTGGAACACCATCCCAAAAACGTGGCTCTGCTGGAAGAAGCGTTGACCTTCGCTGTTAACCGCGACCGCAAACGTTCGGCCGCCGATCACGCCGAGGCCCTGTACAAGCTGAATCCTGGTTCGGCCGTGGTTATGGAATACTACGGCGTCATCGCCGCCGACCAGGACAAATGGGACGACGCCGAACGCTTTCTGAAAAACGTTGGCAAAACGCCCATCCTGCGCGATACCGCCGATGCTTTGGCCGCGCTTGACCGCCAACGCAAACGCGAGGCCGACCAAAAAGCCAAGGAAGATGCGCGCATCGCCAAACTGGAAGCCCAGAAAAAGGCTGACGATGAACGCGCCCGCCAAAAAGAATTGGACGCGGAGAAGGCGCGTCTGGCCAAGCTGGAAGCCGATAAGGAACGTTTGGAGAAAGAAAAAGCAGACGAGCAGCGCCGCTTGGAAGACAAACGCAAGGCTGAGTTGGCCAAGGCCGAGAAGCGCAAAAAACGGGAAGCGTCGAGCGCGGAAAAAGAGAAACCGGCTGACAAGCCGGAAACCCGCACCGCGAAAAAGGCCGATCCCGACCCGATCCAAATCTTGGAAACCCGTCTGCGCAAAAACCGCAACGATTTGGAAGCACGCTACGATCTGGCGGAACTTTACCTGGACCGCAAGGACCTGCGCAAAGCGGGCAAGGAACTGCGCCGTCTTGGTAACACCGACGCGACCGGCCCCCGTTACACCGAGGTTTACGCCCGCTACAACTACCTGGCCGAACGCTACAAACGCAACATCGACCTGAAAAAACCCGAGTCCTTGTCCAATCGCGCCAAGTACTTCGTGGGCATGAGCTATTTCCGTTCCGAGCGTTTGGACGAGGCCGTCAAGCTGCTCAAACCCCTGAGCCGCACCACCTATCCCGACCTAAAAGAAGTCGACAAGGTCCTCGAGGAAACCGACCGTTCCGACGCGGAACTGCGCGAGCAGTCGGTGCGCGACCGCAGCATCCAGCAATTGGAGCGCCGCGTCAAACGGGACAGCGCCAAACCCATCGACAAACTCCAACTGATCGGCTTGTACCTGGAACGCAAAAACTACCGCAAAGCGGCACCGCTGATTGAGGATGGCGTCAAACAATACCGCGCCAACCAAGATTTTCGTTACTACGCGGGTCGTCTGGCCCTGTACCGCAAAAAATACGGCGAAGCCTACCGTATGTTCCACAGCCTGATCAACGCGGGATACCGCCAAAACGACATCTACTTCTACGGCGGCATGGCCGCCATGAAAGACGGCCAAGAGGCCGCCGCCGAGTACTTATTCAAAATGGCCGTCCGCGACAACGTCTCCCTGGAAAAACGCATCGAAGAGGTCCGCTCCGGCAATCGGTAAGGTTTTTTTGCCGCCGTTGAACGCGGTATAGTGGTTTTGCAAAAAACAAACAACGCCCGCATCAAACGACGTCTGGGCGTTTTCTGAGCGAAGCGTTACAAACCGCTGACGTTCATGTTGCCGATGATGAAACCCGGGGTTTGGACCGACCAGTCGTGCATGACGTTGTTGCCCATGTGGCTGATGTTTTTGAGCATGTCCTTGAGGTTGCTGTTGAGGGTGAACTCCATGACCGGGTACTGGACCTCGCCGTTTTCGACCCACAGCCCCAAGGCCGCTCGTGAGAAATCGCCGGTGGAAATGTTGACGCCCTGGCCTAGCAGGCTAATGACCCAAATACCGGTGCCCATCTCTTTGAGCAGGCCCGCTTCGTCGAAGGGACCCGGTTCGATGAGCAGGTTGGCCGTGCCGCCCGCGTGGCCCGTGGTGGTTTTGCCTAATTTATTCGCGCTGTAGGAGCCGAGCAGCCAGGTGTTGAGGCGGCCTTTTTCGATCAGTTTAGCGGCTTTTTTGGCGACGCCCTCGCGGTCGTAGTTGCGGCTCGATTGGCCGCGCGGAATAAAGGGATCCTCGGTGATGGTGACGATGTCGCTGCATACCTGCTGTTCCAGTTGGTCGATGAGGAAGGATTCGTTGCGGTACACCGCGCCGCCGGTCATGGCCGCCAGCAGGTTGCTCCAGATCGAACGTGCCACGGTGGGTTCGAAATAACAGGGGAAGGTGCCGGTTTGTGGTTTGCGTGCGCCGATTTTGCGCAGCACGTTGTTGGCCGCGCGTTGCGCGGTCTCTTTGGTGCCGCGCAGGTCGGCGCGGTGACGGCGTTGGCTGCCCCAGCTTCCGCTTTGCTTGCGGCCCACGTTGAGGTCGCCCTCTTTGACTTGGTCGTCGGCAAAACCCGAGACGCCCATACCCAGCAGGGTGCGCTGCTCCGCTTTGCAGAAGCCGGCGCTGTTGGCGACCACCGCGGCCGAGATGGTGGAGGAGAAGCTGGCGCCGTCGCTTTTGAGCCGTTCGTCCACGGCCAGCAGGTGGTTTTCCAGTTCGCGCGCCAGTTCGATTTTTTCGGTGACGGGCATGTCGAGCAGGCCCGCGTCGAACAGGTCGAGGTCCTTAAATTCGGTGGCCAGTTGCTCCGGTTTGGGGAGGGTGTAGAAGGTATCGCGGTCCGTGTACTTTGAAAGAACCATCGCTTGGTCCACGATGCCGCGGATGCTGTCCGGCGTTAAATCGCAGGTGGACACCGAGGCGCGGCGGTAGTCTTGCGAGACCGTCAGCGACATTTCGAAGGGCTCGGCTTCGCTCAGGTTCTCGATTTCGCCGTTGCGCACCTCGACCTCGAAGTCGCGGCGCCGCATAATTTGGCATTCCGCGGTGTCGGCGCCTTTGTCGCGCGCCATTTGCAGGACGTCGCGCGCTTTTTCTTCCAGTTCCTTCAAATCGGCGTACTGTTTCATGCTTGCTGGCCCCCCACGGTCATTTGCGAAATCTTAATCGTTGGCAGTCCCACGCCGACCGGCACGCTTTGCCCTTTGCCGCAGGTCCAAATGCCGGTGCCCATTTCGAAATCGTTGCCGACCATGGTCACCTTGCTGAGTGCGTCTGGGCCGTTGCCGACCAGCAGGAAGTTTTTGATGGGATGGGTGATTTTGCCGTCCTCAATCAAATAGGCCTCGCTGGGTACAAAGGTGAAGTTGCCGTTGCTGATGTCGACCTGACCACCTTTGAAGGTTTTGCAGTAAATGCCGTGTTGGGTCGAACCGACAATTTCGTCCGCGCTGTACTTGCCGGGAAGCATGTAGGTGGTGCGCATGCGGGGGAGTGGCTGGTACTTGTAGGATTCGCGGCGGCCGTTGCCGGTGCTTTCCTGCTCGAAGTAGCGGGCCGAGATTTCGTCCATCATGTAGGACTTAAGGCGGCCTTCCTCGATCAGGACGGTGCGTTGCGAGTCGTTGAGCTCGTCGTCGATGTTGATCGCGCCGCGGTCGTTTTCAATGGTGCCGTCGTCGATGATGGTGCATTGCGCGTCGGCCACCATTTCACCGAGGCGACCGGTATAGGCCGAGGTGCCTTTGCGGTTGAAATCCGCCTCAAGCGGGTGGCCGATGGCCTCGTGGAGCAGGATGCCCGAGTCGCCGGGGGCCAGAATGACGGGGAGCATGCCGGCGGGGGCTTGCTTGGCGTTGAGCAGGGTGAGCGCTTCGTTGACCGCTTTTTCCGCCCAGTGTTTGACCTTTTCCCCCGTGACGAAGGAGAAGCCGACGCGGCCGCCGTCACCGGCGCGGCCGATTTGGCGCTCGCCGTCTTTTTCGCAAATGACCGAGATCGAGAAACGCAGCATGGGTTGCACGTCTTCGACGAGGCGTCCGCGCGAATCGGCGATGACCAGCGCGCGGCGGCTGTCGGCGTAGCTGATGGTGACCTTGGAAACCAGGTCACTGTGCTTGCGGGCGAAGTCGTTGGCTTTGTTGATCCAGGTTATTTTTTGGTCGAGGTCGACGTCAATCGAGGGATCGGCGACTTGGTAATAATTTTTCAGTGTTTTGGGGTCGACGGCGAATGCTTCTTCCGAACCTTTGTCGTCGGCGATGGCGGCGGCGGTGGCGGCGATTTTGAGGAAATTCTTGTCATCGAGTTGTTCGGTATAGGCGTAACCGGTTTTTTCACCTTTCACGACCCGAACCCCGACGCCCTTTTCAATGGAGGAGACGGCGGTTTTGAGGATGCCTTCTTCCATAACCAAACTGTTGTAGCGCGCGTGTTCGCAGTAAATTTCAGCGAAATCGCCGCCGCGTTGCATGGCGGTTTGCAATACCCGGCTCGTACTTTCGCGGCTCAAACGGAACAAATCCAACGACATCGGCCACCTCCTTAAACCCACCAACTCTAGCACATTTGGGGGGTGCCGGCGCGGGCGCTTGGGAACGCTTTTGATATCAAGGCGTTTCATGAAGGGGTGTTGTGTGTCCACGATGGTTTTGGGTCCTCGGGTTACTTTGTTCACTAAAAAGGGGTCCTCTGGATAAGCCCGTTGGGACTTCGGGGTGATGTTTCTCCGGGCGTTGGTGTAGTTCCCCCGCGCATCCTTGACCCGGCAGGGACCGGCGCGCTCGCGGCCTTTTGGGCCGACGGGTAGACGGTAGTTTTCGCAAGCAAACCCCTCGGCCTAACGCGATTTTAGCGCGCCAACTGCCGCGTCAAGGACCGTTCCACAAAAAATGGGTAGGACCCATTTTTTCCTCCACTTGCACTACCCCGAATGGGGCCTCTCGGCATCCTGTAATCTAGCCCGTATTTCTCACACGGAATTCTGGTTCGGGGCAACCCATGCGATTGGCAGGGTTTGCCTTCCGCGGGGCGGCCGGCCGCCTTGCTTGGTCGATCCACCTTCGCCTCTGCTGTTACGCTGAAAGGTCGGCCCCGCGAACGGTCGGGCCCTTGTACCGGCTCTCGGTCGTAAACTTCGTACTCACAAGGCTTTCAGCTTCTCGCGACTAATCCTTGTGGGAAATGCGGGCTAAGGGTGCTGATGCCGGCACCCCCTGAACGGCGGATGGCGGACGGTGGACACCTATGTTTTTCAATACGGCTGAAGTCTACCTCATTTATGTCCGGGGGAATGCGTCGCCGGCTTTTGTACCCCAACGCCCTCCCGAAAAATGCCAAAAGGAAGGGTGCCGAATCCTCCCCTGAACCGGTCTCCGAACGCGCCTGATCCCCAAATCATCCGCACGCGGGGGTTCGTGGTAAGCTATGCCTTCCACCATCTTATGAATTCCTCGTTCAGGAGTAGCATCAATGCGACATTTGGTCATCTTGTTACTTACGGCGGCCCTGCTGTTCAGCGCTTGCCAGACCAATCCCACCTCAGCTTCCGGCGACTCAGCCAAACAATCATCCGAAAAAGCCGCGCCCGCGGCCAAAGTTAGCGCGGCCGATACCGATTCAGCCGTCGCCAAAATCAGCGGCGAACGCATCCTCAAAGGAACCGAGGTTATGGCCGCCGACGACATGGCCGGCCGTGCCACCGGCACCGAGGGCGAACTCAAAGCCGCCCAATGGATCGCCGACCAGTACCGCGATATCGGTCTCAAACCCATGGGCGATAGCCAGGACTTTTTTCAGGTCGTTAACCTGATCGGAATGAAAAAAGAAGCCGACGCCACCAAGCTCAGCCTCAAAGGCGATGCCGGCGAGATTGGCTACAAAAGCGGGGAAACGCTGACCTTCAGCTCCACCTCGCAAAAAGAAGACGTTTCCATTACCGACGCACCCCTGCTCTTTGTCGGCTACGGCGTCGATGCACCCGAACACGAATGGAACGACTACAAAGATGTCGACGTCAAGGGCAAAGTCCTGCTGTACCTCAACAACGACCCCGCCATCGCCGATCAACCCGACGCCTTCGGCGGCGAAGCCCGTACCTACTACGGCCGATACACCTACAAATTCGAACAAGCCATGAAACGCGGTGCCGCCGGCGCCTTCATCATCCACACCACGCCTTCCGCCGGTTACGGCTGGAGCGTGATCGGCACCTCCGGCGAACGGGAATCCTTTGAAGTGAAACTCCCCAACAGCGGTTACCAACTCGACGTACTCGGTTGGATGCACCAAGACTTGGCCGACAAACTCGCGGGCACGGTCGGTGCAACCCTCGATCAGTGGTTCGAAATGGGCAACAAGCGCGACTTCAAACCCGTTGAACTGCCGATTACGCTGTCCGCCACCATTAAAACGACCCTGCGCGAAACCGAAGCCCGCAACGTCGTCGGCGTCTGGGAGGGTTCCGATCCCCAACTCAAAGACGAAGTGGTGATCTTCACCGCGCACTACGACCACCTCGGTGTGAAAGAAAGCGGCGACGGCGACCGCGTCTACAACGGTGCCTGGGACAACGCATTGGGTACCGCGGCCATTATCGAAATTGCACGCGCGTTTTCCGAATCCAAGGTACGCCCCCGTCGCTCTGTCGCCTTCTTGGCCTGCTCCGCGGAAGAGCGTGGCCTGTTGGGCAGCAAATGGTTTGTTGAAAAACCCCCGATCCCCATGAAAAACTTCGTCGCCAACCTCAACGTCGACATGCCGCAGGTGCTGGGACTGAGCACCGACATGGGCGCCATCGGTTTCGAATCCAACCAACTCGGCGACTGGCTGGTTGAACTCGCCGGTCAAACCAAGGTCACCGCCAAAGACGGCAGCGAAAAAAACGTTTCCGTGAAAGGTGATCCCAACCCCAACGCGGGCAGCTTTTACCGTTCCGACCAGGCCAACTTCGTCAAAAAAGGCGTGCCCGCCATCTTTTTTGTTCCCGGCAAGGACTACGTCAAGGATCTCAAGATCGACCCCGCCAAGTTCAAAAGCGACCACTACCACCAAGTTTCGGACGAAATCAACGAGCATTGGGACCTTACCGGTTGTGTGCGCGACATGCAAATCGTCATGCGGCTGGCTATTAAAGTGGCCGACAACGACGCCATCCCTACTTGGGCCGCCGGCAACGAGTTTGAGGGCGCCTGGAAAGCCCTGCACGGCAAATAACACCAAACCCATATAACCGAAAATCGGCCGCCGTTTCCCCGTGAAACGGCGGCCGATTTTTTGTTCTTTTTGATCGGAACGAAATACAAAGCTTGCCCGCGTCGTTTTCTCCTATTAGATTGCGTGAAGAGAACTCAGGCGGAAGATACGATGGAAATTAGCGGCAATTCGAGCGATGGCCTTCTACGCCCGCGCTTGGACCGGCCCAACGGTCGGGAACCCAGCGCGGCGCGCCGTGCCCAGGAAGCGGAACAAGCCCGATTGGAAGAACGCGGCGAACTGCGTCAGGATGTTTTTAAAGAAGTACGTCGCTTGCCCGATGCCGACGAGGAAGTTGAAATCGCCGAGGTTCGCGAGGAACGCGGCGACCAATCGATACTGGTCGCGGTGAAGGTGGTCAAAGAAAAGATCCCTCTACAAGCGGACGAGGCGGCTCGTGCCCAAGCCAACCTCGATCCGTCCCGCATCGCGCAACTGTTGGCTGAATAAACGGTCGGCTTTGATGCGTTGATGCGACAGGGCCGGCGGGAAACGCGCCTCGGATGAGGATGGGTTGCAGCCTGAACTCGCCTCTTTGGTTCCTGCCTTCCTTGATCGGGTGGGTCTTCATTTAAAAGAAAGGGTTTGCCGAGGGTGCGCGGCGTACGCGCGAGATGGTCCCAGACGTATCACGAACCTTGCTGCGCCAAATCGTCGATTCGGCGTTTGAGCTCGGCCTTAGCGGCATCCGGCAGGTCCTCGAAAAACCATCCAAGGCCGAGGGCGACGATGACGGCTTCCAACGGGTGGTTGAAAATGAGTTCGCGCCACCCGTCCCCCAAGGCGGCACCGTCATCTTGTTGCGCGGTAGGTCGTTCTGGTTCGCCGGAATAAAGCGCCATCCCCACGGTTGCTATGAAGCAAAGCGGCAAGGCCAAAAAGACGAGGGCCAGCAAAAAGGCGGTGGGGATCGCGCCGAGGTGCGCGACGCCTACCTGGTAAAGGCCGAACACGGCAAAGGCAAAAGCGAGCAGGAGCATGGCACCTGCCAGTACGAGGGCGGTGAAGAGCACCAATAATTTTAAGACCCATGTTTTCATCGTGTTCTCGCTCATCAATTGCCCGGTGGGCGTCGTTTGTTTCGTTCTGTCGCTTTAATCAGCAGCGGTTGTTGCGGGAAGCAATCATGCCGAGAGAAAAGCGAGCCGAAAAAAGATGGAAGTTTGGGTGGCGCGTGGATCGGCCCGCGTCGCGCTCTGTGCCTAGGTGGTCGGGGGATTACCGGCGTTTAAGGAGGGCCGAGGCAAGGATACCGAGGCCGAAGGCACCGCCCACGTAAACAAAGGGACGTTCCTTAATGTGGTTTTCAGCGCGGTCCAGCGACTTTTTCGTGACTTCACTCGAGGTTTCCAACATCTCTTTGCTCGACGCCACCACATTATCCCGGACACGGTTCACTTCACGCGCGCTCACCTCGGTGATCACTTTGGTTAAGGAAGCGAGATCCTCGCGCAAAGCGGCCATATCTTCGCGGATATTCTCAATTTCTTGCGCGGGTGACGGTTCTTTCTGTGATTTGGTAAAGTTACTAACGTTGTTTGATTCTTTTAATTCAGCTTGAGCAGTCATGTATTCATCCTTTCTGTAAAATTTCTTGCAAACGGTGTCAGGCGTTTGCGGGTGGTATGTTTCGGTTTGAGACAAACCCGATCACGATTAAGGTGATCGAAAGCGCACAGGGTATGGTTCAGCCGGCGTCTATCGCCCACGGCTAAATGGTTTGACTGGGGCGTCCTGGCTTGGATTCCTTGCCCACCAAAGGGTAAGCAAGTGCCTTGGCGAGATTCCCCAAAAGAGTAAAGCGACCATCCTGGGGTTCAGGTTCAGGGCGGTGGCGAGACGGATTAGTCGTTATCATCGGTGTGGTCGTCAATCTCGTCTTTCACTTCTTCTTTAATTTCTTCAGCCGAGTCTTTCACTTTTTCTACTTTTTGATCAATCTTCTTGCCGGCTTTTTCAAAGGTTCCTTCCTTCTCTTGGCAGCCTAAAAGGAGAATGCTAAATAAGAGAAGGATCAAAATCATTTTAAATTGTTTCATGTTCAACTCCTTTTGTTTTGTTGTTTTGATTTAAAGCAAGCATGGTGCCAAAAAGTCATTGTGAAGGTAAGTGGCTTTTTCGTAGTTGTTTAGGGGTGTGGGCGCTTATCTCGTCGCCGGCGAGCGTTCTCTTGTTGCGTAACTTCTACAAGCTGCTCGAGACTTTTTTCAAAAGCGAGCCTCGGTGCGGCGGGGTAGGTTGCCCGGCCGTCTGCCCCCTTTGATTTCTCGCCGCCAACGGCGGTCCAGCCTCGCCGGGATGGAACCAACCCGACGATCACACAACCATCAACCGTTGGTCGCCACCCATCCTGCACCACTTTAAGAGGCTGGTTCGCGAGAGCGCCCCCGCCCAAACCAGCGCGGTCGAAGGTTCATGCCCAAGTGGATCGCTGAATTAAACAGGCACAACCCTCTGCGTTAAGGTACATTAAGGTTCACGCTGCTCCCCCCAAATCATCATTGTGAGTTTTTATGCGACAACAAGCGAAAGTGATCCTCTACGATGCCTCCGAGTCCTTCACTGCAAAAATCCAAACCTGTTTTTCCAGTTTGGCCATCAAGGTGCACTGCATGACCACCCTGGCCGAAATGCGCCAGTTTCTAACGAAGCGCCAGGCCGATGTGTGTTTGTTGGTCCTCGATGATATGTCGGAACGGCAAGCTCGCGAAATCTGCAAGCACCTGCTTGAATCGGCCGAGTTGATCCTTTTAAGCAAGGAGCCGCGCCCGGCCTTGGCAGAAATATGCGCCAACCTAGGTGCCTCCTATCACTTCTCGGAACCGCTTGATATGGCTTATTTCAAGGAGGTGCTGAAGGACATCCTGGCTGATTTGGAGGCCGCCCATCAAACCCAAGATATCCTTGAGAAGGGGCCACCGCTGGGTCGGTTTGGGCAGATGTACGGCGACGCCCGGGTCATGCGCCGCATGTACCGCAAGATCCGCAAGGTCGCCGACAGCAAAATTAGCGTGTTGTTGATCGGTGAAAGTGGCTCCGGGAAAGAGTTGGCAGCTCAGAGTATTCACAGCCTGAGCCGCCGCCGGGAAGCGCCCTGCTTGGGCTTGAATTGCAGCGCTATTTCACGCGAGCTCTTGGAGAGCGAGTTGTTCGGCCATAAGCGGGGTAGTTTCACCGGCGCCGACCGCGACCACGCCGGTTACTTCGAACGCGCCGAAAACGGGACCCTCTTCCTGGACGAAATCACCGAAATGGACCCGCAACTCCAAACCAAACTGCTTCGGGTGCTGGAATCAGAACGTTTTACACCGGTCGGTGGTGAACGAGAGAAACAGGCCGATGTTCGCATTGTCGCCGCAACCAATCGCAACCCTCAAGAGGCGGTAAAAGAGGGCGTCTTGCGCGAGGATCTGTTTTTCCGTTTGGCCCAGTTCCCCATCCGTGTCCCCCCATTGCGCGAACGCGAGGCGGATATCGTCAACCTTGCCGAACTCTTTTTGTTGGAGCTAAACCGAGAAAACGAAACCTCGAAAACCTTTTCGGAAGAAGTTCGCGAACAAATCCAATCGTGGCGGTGGCCGGGTAATGTTCGGGAGTTGCGCCACGTGGTCGAGCACGCCTACATTTTGAGCCGGGACGAGATTCAGCCGAAAGACCTCCCGCCGTACATGATCAACCAGGGCTGGCTGGAAAACGAAGCAAACCTCTCTATTCCGGTGGGAATTACCCTGGCTGATGCCGAAAAGCGCCTCCTGCTGGCGACCCTGGATGCCAACGAAGGCAACAAACAGGCGACCGCCACGCAATTGGATATCAGTCTAAAAACCCTGTACAACAAGCTGAACCGTTACGAAGCCTCGGAGCGTGAAGACGAAACCAAGTCATAGCCCGCGCGGGGCGGCGCCCCCGTGGGTGTAACAAAAAAATGGGGCGAACCGCCCGTCGGCGGCCCGCCCCTTCTCTACCTAGAGACTTAGTGGGTTATGGGTAAGTTCTATCGGATTTCGAGTGCGTCAGCGTTTACACGACGGACACCGAGCGTATCTTCTGCAATTTTGCAGGCTAATTCTTTTTCGCCCTTGTGTGCAACGTGACCTTTTAAGGTAACGACGCCTTCGTCGACGTCAACGTCGATATCGGTCGCGTCTACGCCGCGGGTATAGGCATATTGACTGTTAACTTTGGTGGCGACCCACATGTCGTCAATCTTTTCGGTGAGGTGTTGTAAGCGCAGGTCCTTTTCTTTTTTATCGGATTCCTTGACGGCCAAATGACTGTTTACCGTTTTGACACCACGCGTATTTTTGGCAATGCTTTCTGCAATTTTTCGGCTGTCGGCATCGGAAACTTGTCCCGCCAAGCTCACATGGCCGTCTGCTACTTCAACGTCGATGGAAAACCCGGAGACGTGTTTGTTGGCTACCAATCGGGATGAGACCGCAACATTGATGGCGGCGTCATTGAGGGTCGAACCGACTTCATGAACGAGAGAAGCTTTTTTCTTGGGTGCGTGGTTCCCTTTTTCATCTTTGGCGATTTTGAGGTAGTTTTCTACCGTCCGCACGCCCTTGGTGCCTTCTGCCATAGAGCCGGCAAGGTTCTTTTCAGAACGATTGTCGACTTCACCGTGGAGCGCGACAACCCCGTCGGACACATCAATATCAATGGTCAACGGGTTTAAACTTTCACTAAGGGCATAAGACGCCCACAGTTTGGAGGCAATAATACTGTCTTCCAAAACGTTCTCATTGGAATCAGCGTTGACAGGAAAGGCGACAGTCAGGGCAAAAAGTAGTGCAATTAAAGTGTGGTATTTCAAGAGAATCTCCTAGATTGATGAAAGATTTCGGTTTGGAGATGAATTTCATATTTATGAAATGCATCCGAAAGTCAATGTATTAAAAGGACTCTAGCGTGTGGACTTAGCTGCTAACGCTTGCGACGAGTTGATCGATTTGGTTCTCGGCTTCGTCTTTTTTGAGACCGTATTCCTTGCGCAGACGACCCACGAATTCTTCGCGTTTACCGCGTGCCGATTCCAAATCATCATCGTTTAATTTGCCCCATTTCGCACGAGCTTTACCTTTAAAAATTTCCCATTGACCTTGTGTAATATCCCAGTTCATAAGTTCTCCTTTTTTAGTTTATGGTGTTCATCTTGGGCCTCGAACAAAACCGTTGTTTAACCGGAGGCAACTCGTTTCAACTTCAACGAAAAGCCTTTGACCGGAATATCCGGTTTGTTGCGGACGGTGATACTTAAAGCAAAGCCGGTGCCAACTTAAGAAATTTTCTGTAAGCTGTTTGTTTTGTTTGGTTTGTAGTTTTTTAGAGGGCGGCGGGTGCCGTTGTGAAATACGACGCCCCTGGAAGAATCTTCAATAGTCACTGTTCTTTTTTCAAAGTTTCAAAAGCATAGGTTCATTCTATCTAAACACAGGGTTCATTTCCCCAGACGCGATCTGGGATTAGTAACACCTTAGTCGGCCCGGTAGTCACCGGCCGTTCCCACCGGCGTTCGTCGCAAGGCCCGCCGTCCCGGCTCACATTGATCACCTTCTGGAACAGGGTCGGCTCAGCATCGAGAGGTGTCGTCGGTGAAGAAGTTGCGTTGTTTTTCTCGCAAGTTAAATCACTTGGGTTGGCCGGCGCTTGTATCACCGTTGCTGCCGGGTGGCTTTCGCCAGGATGGGGATCAGCAACTCGTCTAAATAGCCGTGCCAGGAATAGATGGAATGGCCGATCGGTTCCTCGCGGAAGTGAACACGGTAGCCTTTTTCCTTCATTACCCCGTAGTAATCCACGCTGTTGGGTAGCCAGAAGTCGTAACTCCCGGTCAGGATGTGAATTTGGGGGCGGGGATCGCCTTCCATGCGACGCAACTGGGTGCCGAAATCGGTTTCAGTCCCGGCCGGCGCGAAAGCAATTGCACCGATGAATTTGTCCGGGTGGATGGTGACCAAGTCGAGGGTGCTTAAACCGCCGCGCGAACCGCCGATGAGGACCTGGCGGTCGCTGTCGATGCGCCACTTTTGTTTAAGATGGGGCATCAGTTCTTCCAGCAGCATCAGGCGAAACAGGGTGAACATGCGGTATTCCAGCCAGCGATCCACCGGATCCACAAACACGGCGATCACCGGTGGGATTTTTTGATCGGCGATCAGGTTGTCCAAAATGGTGGGAACTTTGCCGCGTTTGGCATAGGCCGAGCCGTCGGCGATGTACAGCGTCGGCAATTTACCCCTATGTTCCCCATAACCCGCCGGCGTGTAGACATGGACCTGGCGTTCGTTGCGGCGCAAGTTGCTTTTAAACGAAAAGGATTCGAGTTTGCCTGCCGGCACGCCCGGCCGCCGTTCCAGCTCAGGGTGATCTGGGTAGTCCGGCATTTGCGCCACGCTGGTGTCCCCGGAAAAAGAAGCGACCTTCCTCGGGTTGCGCGGGTCGGGACCATGTTTGCCGTCAACCTCGATCAAATATTCCAGGCGGGCCTTGGGTTGGGCCGGCACGCCGAAGTGGTACCAGTTCCCGGCCAGGTGGGTCATGGGCGTGCCGGCGGGTTTGCGGCCCCGGCGCCAGCGGTCAAAGTCGCCAAGGATCTTAGGTTCCCGGCCGTCTTCCGCGCGATAAAACATGTGAAACACCGTGCCTTCGATGATCGGGGTGCCGCCCTGATCTTTGATGCGTTGCTCGATATGGGTGACCAGCGCGTCGCCGGTCAAGCCTTGGGTGGGATAGGGGACGGGTTCAATGGCAAGAAGCAGCAATAGCGAAAGCATCATGGAAAACTCCAGCAATTTGGTTTTGGAAACCGGGATACTCCATCTTATACGGGTACCGGCGTTGATTGGCCTGCTCGCGGACAAAAAAACCAGGGCCACCCCTGAGCGCTGGAAAAAGATGGGTATTCCACTTTTGGATGCGCTGAGGTGCGTTTTTTTAGGTGGTTATCCTTTTGTGGTGAATGGTTACGTTTTTCTGGGTGTTAAATTTGTGTGTAGTGGTTGACCTACCTGGCTGCTTGAATCTATCTTGGTAGTAGAATTTTCCTATTTGCGACAACTTAATTTTCGTTGCTCCCGTCGTGGCCTGCACCGTTTTGAAGCGGACGGGGTGTGCTCGGTTTTGAGTGCGCTTCCGTTTTGGCGGTGCTCGCGCATGGAGCAACGTTCCAGGAGGAACATCATGGGTAAAGGTGCCTTGATGGTTGCGCTTAACTTGGACACGCGCGCCCACGGTTCGACCATCAGCGACACGAAGTGCATGTACACCGACGGTGATCAGGGTTCGATGCTAAACCTGTTCGACAACGCCGAGCTGGGACCGATGAGTGCCGTCCCCGCCTTGGGCCAATCACCCGCCTATATTGAAGCCAAGGGTGGCGGCTCCTGCGCGTTACAACAATCCCACTTTCAGTTGAACTTCAGCGGGGAAGCGGCGGGTGCCGTGGGCATTAACCTGCAAACCGCCGCCGACCCGGTCAAGATCACCAAGCAGGAAGGCCCGGTTTGGGTGCAGTGGACCCAAGCCGACATCCCCATTCCTTGGCAGGGAACGCCGGGTATTGGGGTGTTGCGCACCAATCCCAATCCACCGTCGCAGGCCCCTTTTGAAAACATCTCGGGTGCCGGCTGGATGGGTTCCTTGTTGGCTGCCGACGGCGCCTTTGGCCGACGTTCGTTGAACAAGGTATCTTTGCCGGCGGCCCATGACGCGGCCATGGGTGAAATCAACAACTGTACGACCTTTGCCAACGCGCGCATTACCCAAACGCAGCGCTTATCCATCGCGGGTCAGTTACAGGCGGGGATTCGTTATTTCGACATTCGTCCCTTCCTGCCTGCCAATCAAAGTGGTGACGCGCCGACCTTCACCACGGGTCACTTTTCGGTGGTGCCGGTGGTCGGTGCTCAGGGTTGTGAGGGCGAATCCATTCACGGGATTCTCTCGTCGGTAAAGGCTTTTGTGGCGGCGCAACCGCGTGAGTTGGTGATCCTCAAATTCAGTCACGCCATGACCAGCAAAGGCAAGCCATTCGATACCGCGACCCAGCAGGCCTTGATCAGCCAAATGAAAAGCGAGCTGGGTGATGCGCTGTTCACCGCGCAAGTGGGTGAAAAGGTCGGTTTGATGACGGTGAACCAAATCATCAACGGCGGCAAGCGGGTCTTGTGTGTGTTCGACGGGTTGGATGCGGGTTTGTACGACGCGCCGGGCGGGGTGCTGAAATTTGGCGGGATAAGTTGCGACATGGATAAACCGCTGCAGCCGATTGCGAACGAAGAGCACACCAATTTTGACCTGTTCGACTGTTATTCAGGTACGGAAAACGCCGTGTTCATGATGACCGACCAGCTCACCAAGTACCGGCGTTTCACCGATGCGACTTGGAGCCAGGGCGAGATGTTCCTGCTCTCGTTTACCTTAACCTTATCCGATTTCAATTCGACCCCGGCGGGCGGTGATCTGTCGATTCTCGACCTGGCCGACACGGCCAACCCCTTACTGTGGCAATACGCCACCGCGATGTTCCCCGGACCGGCGGGCAACATCACCCAACCACCCAACCTGGTCTACGTCGATGCAGTCGACGACCAAACCCCCCTACGCGCGGCGCTCTACTTTAACAGCCAGGTCGCTTCGTGAAAATTCAAACGAGGGCACCTGCCTATTCTTCGCTCGGGTCGGGTAGGTGAGTGCCCATCGTTTAGCCCCGCTTTGGCGGAGCCGGAATTAAAGATTCACCAAATGGCAACGACCGGTGTTTAGCCGTTGGATTTGAGGAAGTCGATGAGGTCGCCGATGCGGTCGCAGTGGACCGTGTAGCTGATTTTGGCGCGGCGGGCGTTGGTGAGGCCGCGACCGCCGACCGCGAGTTTGGTTTGGTGGGCCAGGCAGGCTTGCCAGATGATTTCGCAGTCCGTCACGAAGTTGGATTCCATTGCGACCGAGGACACGCTGAGCCACAGCAGTTGCGGCTTGCGGGTGGCGACCGCCTTGGCGATGGTGTCGCCCGGTAAATTGACGCCCAGGGTCTCCGACCGCCGGCCTACTTCGCGCAGCGCCGCTTCTACCATCAGGTTGGCCAGCTCGTAGGGGTCGTGGCGTAAACCCGCGCCCAGGGCCAGTGTCTTTTTGTCCGAGGCGTCCGGGATCAAGCTGATTAGTTCGTACAAGGCGCGGCGGCAGAGTTCCGCGCTCTGGCGTTCCTGGTACACCTCGATTTCGCCGCTTTGCCACATTTCGCCGATGCGCTGGAACGCGGGGCCGAGTCCCTCGTCGAAAAACCGCGTCAGCGGTTTGCTCGAAAGGTACCAGCTTGTGAATATGCCGCGCAGCCGTTGCTCGTCCGCGCTGAGCAGGGCCGCCAACAAGGTTTCCTGTGAAAGGGTCGCTTCTTTTTTGCCCGACTCGGCCGGCAAACCGATCATCGCCGGGTCGACCAGGTCGTGGTCGCGCCCGCGCAGAAACGACAACAGATCGCGCCGGCTGATGCGACGGTGGCCCCCGGCCGTTTTTTGGACGGCCAATAATCCGCGATCACACCAGCGTTTAAGCGATGCTTCGCTGACCCCGATGGCCTTGGCAACTTGTCTAGGACTGTACACCCGCTGTCCGCCTTTTTGAGAAATGATCGATTTGATCGATTTTTTTTAATCTAAACCCTGCATATCAACGAATGCAAGTGTTGTGGTGAACGTTTTGAACGTTTTCTGGCTTGACGCGGCTAGTTTTCGACTTTAGCTTGGTTACAACGCACCGCAACATCATCGATAAGGGAATTTTCGAACGTTATGGGTTTTGAGTTTTTGAAAAAAATCGCCGTGATGGTGCTGCTCTGGTTCGATACCGATTACCAGGCGGCCGAACTGAAAACCGAGGGACCCGCGGCCGAGCGCTTCAACTGGGTTCGCGTGTTGCCGTTTATCGGCATGCACCTCGCCTGTTTGACGGTGTTTCTGGTGGGCTGGAGCTGGTTCGCGGTCCTGTTCGCCCTGGGCATGTACTTGATCCGCATGTTTGCGATTACGGCCTTTTACCATCGTTACTTTTCGCACCGCAGTTTCAAAAGCAGCCGTGTGCTTCAGTTTTTCTTTGCCCTGCTCGGCTGCTCGGCGGTGCAGCGCGGGCCGCTGTGGTGGGCCGCCCACCATCGCCATCACCACGCATACTCCGATACCGAACGCGACGCCCACTCACCGACCACGCGCGGGTTTTGGTGGAGCCACATGTTTTGGTTCACCTGTGACGCGAATTTCCCCACCCAATACAAACGGGTCAAAGATTTTGCCAAGTTCCCCGAGTTGGTGTTCCTCAACCGCTACGACATCTTGGTGCCGTTCCTGCTCGCGGTTGGCATCCTGGCTTTGGGCAAAGGCCTTGAGGTTTGGGCGCCCGGCCTGGGCGTGACCGGTTGGCAACTGTTGGTGTGGGGTTTTGTCATTTCCACGGTGGTGCTGTTCCACGCCACCTTCACGATTAATTCATTGGCGCATGTGATCGGCTCGCGCCGCTTCGAAACCAAAGACGACAGCCGTAACAACTGGTGGCTGGCGTTGTTGACCTTGGGTGAGGGTTGGCACAACAACCACCACCGCTATCCGGCATCCGTCCGCCAGGGATTTCGCTGGTGGGAGATTGATGTGACTTATTACGTGCTGCGCCTGATGGCCGTCGTCGGGTTGATTTGGGATTTACGACCCGTACCGGAACGCATCCTTCAGGAAGCGTCCGCTGCGGGCAAACAGCCGGCGCCGGCTTAAGGGGATACCATGAACATTGCTGTTATTGGTAGCGGGATCTCGGGATTAACCGCGGCCTACCATTTATCAAAGGACCATCAGGTCACCGTTTTCGAGGCGCGCAACCGTCTTGGTGGGCATACCCACACGGTGGACGTGCCGCTTCCAGACGGGAAGACGGCGGCGGTGGATACCGGGTTTATCGTGTACAACGAAAAGACCTATCCGCTGTTTACCGAATTGTTGGCGACGCTCCAGGTCGCCACCCAGCCCTCGGATATGAGTTTCAGTGTGAAGTGTGAACGCACCGGTTTGGAGTACAACGGCCATACCTTGAACACCTTGTTCGCGCAACGGCGTAACTTGGTTAAGCCGGGCTTTTGGTTGATGATTCGCGATATCTTGCGATTTAACGACCACGCCAAAATGTTGGCCGTCGATCCCGACTTGGATCAGACCCAAACCCTGGGTGACTACCTGGACCGCGAGGGTTACGGTTCGGCTTTTGTCGAGCAGTACATTTTGCCGATGGGTGCCGCCATTTGGTCTTCCGGCCGCGACGGCATGCTGGCTTTTCCACTGGCGTTTTTCCTGCGTTTCTTTCACAACCACGGCATGCTCAACATCAATGATCGGCCGCAATGGCGCGTGCTCCAAGGTGGTTCGCGAAGCTACCTCGCGCCGCTGACGGCGCCCTTCGCGGACAGCATCCGTCTAAACAGTCCGGTGACGGCGATTCGTCGCTTGCCCCATGAGGTGTTGATCGAGGTGGACCACGGTGAGGTGGCGCGTTTCAACGCGGTGGTGATCGCGGCGCATTCGGACCAAGCGCTGCGTTTGTTGGAAGATCCGAGCCCGGAGGAACAACGGGTTCTGGGTGCGGTTCCGTATTCGTCCAACCACACGGTTCTGCACTGGGATGATCGGGTTCTGCCGCGGGCGAAACGCGCCTGGGCGGCCTGGAACTACCATCGCCTGCGCGAGGATCGCGAGACGGTATCGCTGACCTACAACATGAACATTTTGCAAAGCCTCGACCTGCCGCGCACCTACTGCGTGACGCTTAATTATCCCGGGTCGATTGATCGCAACAAAATCGTGCGGGAATTGACCTACCAGCACCCGATTTTCACCGTTGCCGGTGAACGCGCCAAAACAGATCACGGGCTGATCAGTGGCCACCGCAATACCTATTACTGCGGCGCTTATTGGTTTAACGGCTTCCACGAGGACGGTGTGCGCAGCGGCCTGCGCGTGGTTTCGCAAATCAAACAGGATGCGGCTACTCGCGAGGTCGTGGCGATATGAGCGCATTAAACGAACACGCGGTTCTGGGCGAACACTCGCGCGTCTATCGCGGTTGGGTGCGGCATCGCCGCTACCTGCCCAAGGCCCACGATTTTCAGTACCAGCTCTACATGCTGTACCTGGACCTGGACGAGATCGACGCGATTTTTTCCGCCAAGTGGTGGACGTCGCTCGGGCGTGCGCCGCGCCCGCTGGCTTTTCGCCGCGAGGATTACCTCGGCCCAACCGAGGTTCCGCTGAAAACAGCGGTCCAGCAACGGGTTCGCGAGGTGGCCGGCCTCGATGTCACCGGACCGGTGCGGATGCTTTCCCAGGTGCGCGTGTTCGGTTGGGTGTTTAACCCGGTCACCTTCTACTTTTGCTTCGACGAAACCGATGCCCACCCGCGCGTGATCCTGGCCGAAATCACCAATACGCCTTGGGGCGAGCGCCATACCTACGCGCTGGAGTGCCGTCGCGCCGCCACCAAAAACCAATTCACCATGGCCAAACAGTTTCATATCTCGCCCTTCATGCCCATGGACATGCACTACCGCTGGTCGTTTAGCGGGCCGGGTCGCAACCTCGCGATCCACATGGAGAATTTCCGCCGCGGCGAGCGCTGCTTCGACGCGACCCTGTCCATGGAAGAACAGCCGATGACGGCCGGTAATTTGGGCCGTTGCCTGGTGGATTACCCGCTGATGACCGGCAAAATCGCCGTCGGCATTTACTGGCAAGCCCTGCGTTTGTGGCTGAAACGCGTCCCTTTTTACAGCCATCCCAAATACAGCGATCCCCGTGCCGCCGCGCCGGGGGTACACACGACCCGAGTACCCGCGGAGGAGTTGTCTTCATGACCAGTATTGATACCAAATTAAACGGCGGCCTGGTCGCCGAACCCCAGTACCGCACCATGGAGAAGTGGGCGCGGACCGCGCTTTTCAAGGCGTTGACCACGCTGCACACCGGCAGCTTGACTCTAATTGAAGCCGACGAACGCAATGTGTTCGGGCACCCGGAAGCTGCCGGCCCCCACGCGGTGATTCACGTCCATCAAGGCGCCTTTTTCACCAACATCGCTTTTGGTGGCAGCATCGGCGCGGGCGAATCCTTTATGGAAGGCGAATGGCATTCACCCGATCTGGTCGATGTGGTGCGGCTAATGTCGCTGAACCTCGATGTCTTGGACGGCATGGAGGGCGGCTGGGCGCATTTGACCAAACCCATCCTCAAAGTGCTGCACGCCTTCAACAAAAACACACGTTCCGGCTCGCGCAACAACATTGCCGCCCACTACGACCTGGGCAACGACTTTTTCCGCGAGTTCCTCGACCCCACCATGATGTACAGCGCGGCCGTGTTCCCCCACGCGGAGGCGACCCTCAACGAGGCGGCGGTTCACAAGCTTGACCGCGTCTGTCGCAAGTTGGAGCTGGGTCCCGACGACCATGTGGTGGAGATCGGTACCGGCTGGGGTGGGTTCGCGATCCACGCCGCCAAAAACTACGGTTGCCGCGTAACCACCACCACCATTTCCCAGGAACAGCACGCCTATGCCGCGCTTCGCATCCGGGAGGAAGGTTTGCAGGATCGCATCGAACTGCTGCTCAAAGATTACCGCGACTTGGACGGTGTTTACGACAAGCTGGTGTCTATCGAGATGATCGAGGCCGTCGGCCACCATTTCCTCGGGACCTGGTTCGAAAAATGTTCCTCGCTGCTCAAGCCGGACGGGTTGATGTGCATCCAGGCGATCACCATGCCGGAAGACCGTTACGACAGCGCCCTGCGCGATGTTGACTTCATCAAACGCTACATTTTTCCCGGCAGCTTCATCCCTTCGGTGGGGGCGATGCTGGACGCGATGGGTAAAAGCACGGACCTTAAAATGATCCACATGGAAGATCACAGCGACCACTACGCGCGCACCCTGGCCTTGTGGCGCCGTAACTTCCACGCGAACCGCGAGGGCGCGGTGATCGCGGCCTTGCCCACGCGCTTCCAGCGCATGTGGGACTTTTACCTGGCCTACTGCGAGGGCGGTTTCTGGGAACGCGTCATCGGCAGCGCCCAACTCGTTTTCGCCAAACCCCGCAACCGCCGCGACGCGGTGTTGCAAGAACTCGGTTGGGGCGCCCCCGCTGAACGACCCGCGCCGCGCGGGTAGGAAGGTCGGTTGTGATTGTGATGTTGCGGGTGGTCGCGCCGCTGCTGTGCGTGACCATGACGGCCCTGGTCATCCAAACCAGCTTGCAGAGCAACTTACTGGAAGAATGGGACAGCTTGGCCGCCATTCCCTGGATGCGCACCACCCTGGTCGACTTTTACTACAACATACTGCTGCTCATTTTTTGGGCCTTCTACAAGGAACAAAGCTGGGCGAGCCGCGTGCTGTGGTTGGTGCTCTTTGTGTGTACCGGTGCCATCGCAACCGCGCTTTACGTGGCGGTTCAAGCCTACCGTGTGCCGGTTGATGCACCGCTCGCCCAACTGCTGCTCAACCCCGACGACTACCGGCGTTTCGCGCCGCCCGCATGAGGTAACCATGGATCCGACCTTTTGGCTTTTCACCGCTTACGGCGCCCTCGGCGTGTTTGTGTTTTTCTCGCTGCTGTGGCTGCTGCACTTCCCCTTACGCAACGCGTCCATCGTGGATGTGGGCTGGTCCACCGGTCTCGCCGGTCTGGCTTGCGGCTATGCCTGGCTCGCGGCGCCGGATTCGCCCCGGGCCTGGCTGCTGGCGGCGATGGTCACGGTGTGGGGTGTGCGCCTCGCGGCCTACCTGGGCCTGCGCATCCTGCGCGACGGCAAGGAGGAAGGGCGCTACGTGCGCCTGCGCGAGACCTGGAAAACCAATCTCGGTTTTAAGTTTTTTGTGTTCTTCCAAGCCCAAGCCATGCTCGACGTGGTGCTGGCGGTGCCCTTCCTACTCGTTGCCCTGAACCCGGCGCCGGGCCTCGGGGTTTGGGAGTTTCTGGGGGTGGGTCTGTGGTTGATCGCGGTCGGTGGCGAAGCGCTGGCCGACCAGCAACTGGCCGCCTTCAAAAAAGATCCCGCCAACCGCGGCAAGGTCTGCAAACGAGGTTTGTGGGCTTGGTCGCGCCATCCCAATTATTTCTTCGAATGGCTGGTGTGGGTGGCCTTTGCCGTGTTTGCCATGGGTTCGCCCTGGGGCTGGCTCGGCTGGCTGTCGCCCGCGCTGATGTTTTACTTCATTTGGAACATCACCGGCATTCCCGCCACCGAAGAACAGGCCCTCTCCACCAAAGGCGAGGCCTATCGCCGTTACCAGCGCGAAACCAGTGCCTTTTTCCCTTGGTTCCCCAAACGGGAATCCTCGGTTTAACCCGCAATTATTTGTTCTCCTCCGATCCTTTCGACAGCCAACGATTACCGCGTGCGTCGCACACGCCAACCCTAGATTTCGGGAGTTCCCCATGATGTTGACACTTGCTTTGGAAAAGAACCTGCTGCCGGACATGTTGATCCGCGTCGGCATCCGCAACCTGTTGCGCCAACGTTTGAACGAATTGGAAGAAGGCGGCCTGCAAGCGGGCCAAGAGCGTTTTGAAGCGCTGATCCAAACCCTCAGCCAGGGACCGATCGCGGTGGAAACCGATGCCGCCAACGAGCAGCACTACGAGGTACCCGCCGCGTTCTACAGCTTCGTGCTGGGCGATTACCGCAAGTACAGCAGCGGTTACTGGCAGGAGGGTACCCGCGATTTGAGCACCGCCGAGCGGGACATGCTGGCGCTGACCTGCGAACGTGCCGACCTGCAGGACGGCCAAGATGTGTTGGAACTGGGTTGTGGTTGGGGTTCCCTTACATTATATATGGCCCAACAATTCCCCAACAGCCGCATTACCGGGGTATCCAACAGCCACAGCCAGCGCGAGGAAATCCTGAGGCTGGCCGAGGCGCGGGGTTTAACCAACATCGAGATCCTCACCCGCGACATCAATGTGCTGGAACTGGACCGGCAGTTCGACCGCGTGGTGTCGGTGGAAATGTTCGAGCACATGCGCAACTACAAACGTTTGTTGGAAAAGGTGGCCGGCTTCCTGAAGGACGACGGCAAGTTGTTTGTCCACATTTTCACCCATCGCGACCACGCCTATCTGTTCGAGGTCCGCGACGAAACCGATTGGATGGCCAAGTATTTCTTCACCGGCGGGGTGATGCCGAGCGACCGCATGTTGCTGTATTTCGCCGACGCCTTCAAAGTGACGCGCCATTGGCGGGTCAACGGCACCCATTACGCCAAAACAGCCGAGGCCTGGCTACACAACATGGACGCCCATCGAAAAGAGATTACCGCCTTGTTCCACCAAACTTACGGCCGCGAGCAAACCACCAAGTGGTGGGCCTACTGGCGCGTGTTTTTCATGGCCTGCGCGGAGTTGTGGGGCTACCAAAAAGGCAACGAATGGTTCGTAAGCCATTACCTACTGGAAAAACGGGCTTTGTAGTAAGCCGTTGACTTTCTTTGAGGGAGGGGTCCAACTAGGAACCCTCCTCAAACGGAACGTGGTTTTTTTTTAGCTTGTGCTTGTCCATGGCAAGTGTCTCTAACCAATCACGTGAAATACCGAATTTGGAAGACGTCAATTTTTTAGGAAAGCGTTCCAAAGCAAGCTGTGCTGCTTTCGTGAGGTTGGGGTCGTCAAGTTGGTGCGTTAAGAAAGCAAGCAACGTTAATATATGGCCGCTTTCATTGCTTTTATTGCCGTATACCCTATTGCTGATATCCAAAGCTTTCTGACAAGAAGAACGGCCTTCTTGAGCGCGGCCCTGTGAGGTTTGAGCGATGCTTATTTTACATAACAGTGAAGCTAGCCGTGGATGTTCTAGGTTCATAGAGGCACCAGCTTCGTTTCTCCATGTTATCTCAGCGGTTAAAAGGTCTCCTTTTGCGGCCTGATGGTCTCCTATTGCATCAAGTAGGTTCTTCCATAAATTGATCACAATGCTGGGAGAATGAGTGCTTTCTTTCGTTTTAAATAGTAGTTTCCAGGAATCGCCGTGGAAGCCGCGGAGATCCATAACAGTGCAAAGTGCTGTGATAACTTCTAGGTATAAGGGGTGATGGTGGCCTACCAACCGATGGGCTCCTTTAAGTGCCTGCTCAAGAATTTCTTGAACTGAGGATAAGTCTCCTTGTTTGTAAAAGACTTGTGCTTTGGCAAGCCATATCGTGATTTGGTAAAGGTGGTTCTTTGATTCGGAAGATAGATTTTTTAGGTAGTCGTCGAGAAGAGATAGAGCCTGCTTGGTTTCTTGATGTGATGACAAAACCATCGCGTGAATCCTTACGGCGTAGCAAAGCAAAATATCTTTAACTGAACATCGTCGCGAAATGATTTCAAGCCCGGCTGCCGATTCTTTCGCTGCCAAGCTTAAATTGCCCTGTTTCAAGGCCAAAAATGCTAATAAGCTAAAGCCCTGTCCAAGTAACAAGGAAGAGTTACCAAGGGTCTGCTTTATTCTTGTGTTGGAATCTGTTAAAACCTCAATGGCTTTAGCTGTTCTTTCTTGCAAGGCATAAGCTTCGGCTTGGGTTTGGTGAATCATCTCCCGAAAACTGAAGTGTTCAGGATCGGATAGTTTACTTGACAGTTTCTTGCTTTCATTGATTGCTATCTGGTAGTTTCCGTTTGTTATGAACATTCGGATTAACTCTGAACGAACCATAAACTCATGCGAGGGGATGTTTTCAACCTCGGGATGTCTGGATAATTCTTCTAGAGAAACCATAGCATTATAGTGCGTTTCGGAAAGTCGCAAATAAGTTGCTTTGGTAAGTTTAAATTGCCAGCTTGGCGGCTCCGAGCTGTGATTGAGGCGATAGGTTTCTATTAAATCTTTTGCTTCTGTGTAAGCGCCAACCATCAAACATTTCCATATTCTTTTCAGTCCGGGTTCGGTGAGCATGTCCACAATAAAAGAGCTATGGCCAGGTCCAACGGGGTCAGAGCGGAAGGCCTCTACTGGAATGGTGAGCTTGGGCTGAGGTAGTGCCTCAATGCGTAAGGCCACAAAGTCGGAAAAGTCGGGGGCGCCAAGATCGAGCAATTGTTGGGTGTAGGGGTGAATCACCATGATCCACGGTACGGCGAGGTCGCGCACGAACAGATCGCGCTGCACATTGAGTTGCTGGATCAGCGCCGGCTGTCTTTCTTCGACGCCCGGTTTTTCTGGTGCAAGGTGGTGTTCCCAGCCTTCCACCATTAGGAAGGCGGCTTGGGGTGTTTCTGCCAATTTGTCTTTTAGCTCTGCCCACAGGTTTTGCGCGGGAAGTTTAGACACATCGATCCTGCAAAGCGTTTCGTTGTCCTCAAGCTGTTGCTCCAGCCAATGCTTCAACCGGCGACGATCACCTACGGTGGCCATTTCTGCCAGCAGCAACTTAAAGCCTTGGCCGCGCATTCGCGTGACAAACCGTTGCAAAGCACGCGCTTGTCGGGCAGGGAATACGGTTTCGAGGATTTGATCGCTCACGGTGTAACCCTCCAACCGGATGTTAGGTTGTTGGCGGGTTGGTTTGATGGTCGGCGTGGGCTTGCTTGAATTCGTCCAATTCACTAATCAAAGGGTGAATGTCGTACCAACCGGCGCCGTTGTACATAAAGGCCAAGCGATAGTACAAAGCTTGGCGGTAAGGTTCGCCTTCATCCAACTGTTTCGTGTGGGAAATATGCACCAGCGCCTGCATTAAACCAAGTGCATTGATGCGGTTGCGCAATCGCGAGCGGTGGCGGCTTAGGGCGCGGTTGACGTCTTCCAACACGATAAAATCACCATCTGCCTCCAGGCTGGCATCTTGTGCGAGTTCCAGTAAGTTGCGGATACTGCCGCCACTGCCGAAGACCAACCGGTCTTGGGTTTTTGGTTCTGGGACCAATTTCTCGAGGTTGATGCGTTTGGCCAGGGCTTTTAGTAAAAGATCGTGGCCGGGGCCGGCGAAATGATCGTAGGGCTGGCCGGCCTGGCGCAATTTAATGGTCGGCATGGTGAAGCAGCGGTAGTTTTGTTCGAGGTTTTCCGATTCCGGCCGGTAATAGAGGTTGATGGGTGGGGTCAAAATGAAATGGCAATGCAGGCTTTTGAACCGTTCCGCGTTGCGCGAGATCAGGGTGTCGATCACTTGTGGCGGGTAACGGTCGAGGTTGTCGATGATGACCAGAAGTTCCTGATTCTTATTTTTGAGCTTCTCGTTGGCGGCATCAAGCAGTTTGTTGACGGCCTCGGCGAGCGTTTTGGGGAACTTGCGCAGCACCTCTTTCACTTCGGTTTTATGGGTACTTTCCGTCTTGAACAAGGCCTTGAGGTTGGCCATGAGTTTTGAGAAATAGGGAACGCCCGCTTTGGCTTGGATATGGGTTTCCAATTGACCGAGGTAGGTGGTGCCCACCGAGGTAGTTTTGATGGTTTGACCAAACCAACTCGCGATATCGAAAAGCAGTTTTTGCGGCAACTGGAGTTGTTCCTCACGCATGACTTGGTCGATGATCTGCGCCATAACCAGCAACAGATCCTCGATTTCGATATCGTGCGGATGCATTTCCACGTTGGCTTCGATGTAAATGGTTTTGTACTTGTTTTGAAGTGCTTGGGCCAATTGGTTGAGCTCGGTGGTTTTACCCGCGCCGCGATGGCTGCTGAACACCAAACGGTGAAAGTCGTCCGTGTGGGACTGCAGCAACCGGGTCATCAAGGTGGTAACGCGATCACCCCGACCCGCTGTGAAATCCTGCCAACGTTCGTCGCCGCCCGGCAGCGGTTTTTCGGGAGAAAGTGCGGCGGTTGCGTCCACGATGGTCTGGGCAATCAGGTAGGGTTGGTCGGTCATAAAGGCTCTATTCCCCTGGCTAAGTCATTGAAAGCGTTGGTTCATTCTATCAAGGTTGATCCAAAATACTAATCCTCATATGTCTTCCGGGGTGAACCGGGCCGTGATCGAAAGAAGCACCGTTTCTTGGCGGACGGGGATCGTGAAGGGGCATGACGAACGCGCCAGAGCGGTTCTTCAAAATGGATCTGGCCGAGCGAGCCTAAGTCGGAAACGACAGCCCGTCCGTCCGCATCTCGCAAATCCTGATACAATGTGGGCGCCCATCGGGCCGATTGCACCATCGAGGAGTTGCCATGCGCGGGCTCATTGCTGAAAAAGTCGCGGAAGGGATTCGCATTACCGACGAGGAAGCCGTTTACCTCTACCAGGAGGCCGAACTCGCCGACCTGCGCGCATGGGCCACCACCGCGCGGAACCGTTTCCACAGGCCCAACCAGGCGACCTACCTCATCATGCGCATCATTAACTACACCAACGTGTGTGTCGCCAAGTGCGATTACTGCAGCTTTTACCGCCTGCCCAAATCGCCCGACGGTTATGTGCTGCCGCGCGATCAGATTTACGCCAAGATCGACGAAATTTTAGAGCTGGGCGGCGATTTTGTTGGTTTTAACGGCGGCTTCAACCCCAAGCTCAAGCTGGACTGGTACCAGGAAACCTTTCGCCAAATCCGCGAACGCTACGGCGATACGGTTGAATTTTATGCGCTGACCGTGGCCGAAATGATGTACGTCGCCAAGCTGTGCCGCATTTCCTACGCGGAAGTGTGTTACGCCCTAAAAGACGCCGGCGTGCGCTGGATTACCGGCGGCGGTGCCGAAATTCTGACCAACGCATTCCGCGAACGCCACAGCCCCCAAAAATACACGGCCGACGATTACATGCTCGCCCAAGAAACCATTATGCGTTGTGGCTTGAATTCGACCGGCACCATGGTGATTGGTTTTGACGAAAGCATCGACGAACGTGTCGAGCACCTGCGTCGCGTCCGGGAAATGCAGGACAGGCTGCGTGCCGACGGGTTGCTGGGTTTGTTTAGTTTTTTGAGCTGGACCTACAAGCCGTACCACAACGAATTGGGTGGACAAGAGGTCGACGGCGAGAGTTACCTGCGCCATTTGGCGGTGGCCCGTTTGTACCTGGACAACATCACCCACATGCGCACCTCGGTGTTGACCCAAAACAGCAATGCCTTGCACGGCTTGCATTACGGCGCCAATGATTTCGACATTCCCTTGGAAGACGAGGTCACGCAAATGGCCGGCGCGGTGATTAACCGCAACATCAAAGAGATTATCGCCCAGGCTGAAAACGAAGGGATCACACCCGTCTTTCGGCCGATGGCGCAGGCACCCGCCCTGCGCAACGTTTAAGTTACTGAGAAGGATTTTGCATGGAACTTGTGCGTCACGCTTACCAACAGGTGATCGACCACGTCACCCGCTTTGATCAAATCCCGGCCGAGGCCGTGGTGAAACAGGATGTGCTGCGCTTGGGCCTGCGTTTTAGCGACGCGGCCATGAACATCGCGGCCGGCTTCAAACCCAAGGATTACTTCATCTTTTCCTTCGATTTGATTGAAATCAAGGACATGCAGAACTCCGAGCACCTGCGCGTGCCGGAAGAAATTCGCATCAGCGGCGGCGAACTCGGCTTGCGGCCGACGGTGATTTCCGTGCGCATCAATCCCGAATCGCCCTACCACGTCGATTTGGTCGACGGCAAAATCACGCTTTTGTGTGACGGCACCGCCATGGCCGAGGTCGAGTACCACCCGGTGCCGCCCTTCTACCACGAGGCGCTGGCGAGCGGCAAACCCATGGGCGAAATTGCGCCGGTCCTGGAATGGGGTTACCTGATTTACCTGACCGCCTACCGCATGTGCCAGTACTTCAACAAAGAAGAACAGTGTCAGTTCTGCGACATCAACCGCAACTTTATCCAGCAGCGCAAGGCGGGCAAGGTTTACACGGGCATCAAAGACCCGGCCGAAATCGTCGAGGCGCTGGCCCACATCGACCGCACCGACGACAAAGCCAAGGCCTACACCTTAACCGGCGGTTCGGTGTTAACCAACCTGCAGGGTCGCGGTGAGGTTGATTTTTACGTGCGTTACATCGAGGCGATTGAGGCGGCCTTCCCCGGCCGTTGGATTTCCAAGGCGGTGGTGCAGGCCTTTACCCAGGAAGATTGCCAACGCCTCAAGCAGGCGGGCGTACAGATTTACCACCCGAACTACGAGGTGTGGGGTGCGGAACTGTTCGCCAAAATTTGTCCCGGCAAAACCCGTGTGATTGGGTTTGAGAGCTGGATTAACCGCGTGGTTGCGTCGGCGGCGGTGTTCGGCGGCGAAAACGTGATCCCCAACTTTGTCGGCGGTGTGGAACTCAACACGGTGTGTGGTTTTAAAGATGTCGATCAGGCCGTGGCCCACACGCGCGAGGGTTTGGACTGGTTCATGCGCCAAGGCGTGGTGCCGCGTTTTACCACCTGGTGTCCCGAACCGCTGGCGGCTTTGGGTCCGCAACCCGCGCCACCACTGGAATACTTCTGCAAGCTGCTGATCGCGTGGCGCGAGACCTTCCGTCATTACGGGCACAAGGTACCGCCAGGTTACGGCGAGCCCGGTCCCGGCAACGCGGTGTTCAGCGTATCGGCCTTTATGGATGTGCTCGACAACGACGTTTAAGCTTTCGGGATGACGAGGTGCCATCAGAACCGGTTGGTTTGACGGCGGATCAAAAGCAGCACATCACCGCGATGGCAGTGCCAAGGGTATTCGAGAATTAAAAAAAGCGGCATTGCTGCCGCTTTTTTAGGTGTCGCTTAAGGGCGGTTATTTACCGCATGGTGAGCCGATGTTGACATAACGTTCCCCACGGAACTTAAAGGTTGGGGCCTGGCCGGCGGGGTAGGTGGAAATGACCCGGCCGGTGGCGCAGTCGAGTTGCTTGTAATTCAATTGGTTGACATCGAAGTCGTACCAAACTTCGTGGAGGCTGTTATTGATGCAGCGGTACGTGCCGGAAAATTCGGTATGGAAGCTAAGGGTTGTCCAATAGGGGCGGGTGACCACATTGTTGCTGTCGCATTTGTCGCCGATGCCGTCGCCGTCGCAATCGTTTTGGTTGGCGTTGGCGACGTAATCGCAGTTGTCGTAATAGCTGGTGATACCGTCGCCGTCGGGGTCGCCGCTGCAGGAAGGATGCGAGGCCCATTGGGGACAGGCGCAGTTGCGCACGTCGTCGCGGCAGTCAATCAGGACCGGGGTTGTTTTGCCGGTTTTCACCCGCTTCGAGACCACGTTGGTCGGGGTGACCGAAATGTGGGCGGCCATTTCAAAACCTTCCTCGTCAAACAAACCTTGCTGCCATGCTTTCAAATCGTCGTAGCTAAATTCGTGGTAGGGCTCGCCGTCAACCAAGGCTTGCACACGAACCGAACTGCCCGCGTGATGGAGTGCCGCGAGTTCAGCCGCTTTTTTGGGCTGACTGCCGAATAAGGCGATGGCGCCGTCTTCGGTGAGTTTGGCGATGTGGTGGCTTTCCTCCAAAAGGACCTGCTCTTCAACGCGAACTTGGAACACCAGATGGTTGCTGTCGGTGAAATCCTCGGCGAAAGCGGGATAAAACAGGCTGGGGTTGGGGATGTCGGTGTTGGGTTTGGCGGTGGCGGGCTCCATGGCGGACAGGTTCAGCGCGGAGAGTTGGAACAAGGCGAACAGAATCAGGGCGATATTCAGAAAAAGGTGCTTGGCAGACATGCAGGACTCCTAGATGAGGGCGGTTGGCGTGATCTCGGGTATTTCATCGGGTGCGACCCAAAGTGGGCGCATCACGCGTTGTGTGAAAAGGGTCGGCGGCGAGACCGACCCGTGATCTGCCCCTAACTCTAAAGGTCGACGGGGCTGCAGCGTGAGTGTCGCGGGTCATGAACGCGCGTGAAAAAAGTTGTGGGACACCCGTGACACCTGTCACGGGCCGGTCGGACCGCGCTTGAGATCTCGGAAGCAATGGGTGCGTATGAAGTGAACCAATTGCTCTGTGAGGCCTTGGCCTCCTATTGAAGAGACGGGTGCTGTCTCAAACACCGGTAACAGAGAAAAAAATTGGGCGACGCGCGAAGACCTCGTGGGCGAGCTTGAGCGCTGGAAAGGTAAGTGGTTTAGAAGAAAAAGTTTGGCTCTGTTGTTTCGCGCCGGCATCGGAATTGTTCAAGGGAAACCCATCGATGACATCGTTTTTCCGTTTCCCTTTTACATTCCATTTCGAGGATCACTGATGCTGATGAATCACCTCGGCCGCTTATCATTCGGCCCACTTGCTTTCTTGATGGTCTGGTACCTGTCGACCGGCCCACTTCCCGCCCAAACCTTTGAACAAACCACTTATGAAACGCCCGACTATCGGATCGGGCTGCACACCCACCAGGGATATCCCGCCGAGATGGCGGCCCTCCTGGATGAAGAACTGATGCAATGGCGCGGCGTGCGCGCGGGTTGGGCCGACGCCGACCTCAACCATTTAATTGATCACGCCAACCAATTTAATGCACCGCTGCTTTCGCACGGGGGCATCTCTTGGCGTATCGAACGCCGCGACCTCGCCGTCGCGGTCGTACAGCAAACACCTTTGCGTCTCCGCGTGGATCCGCTTCAAGCCCTCCATGTGGGTGACTTCTTGTTTCACGCCCAAGGTGCCTTTCGGGTGGCGGTCGTCGCCGCCGATGGTTTGATCACGCTTCAGCCGTTCCAAGGTGATTCCCTCTTACCCAAGGACACCGGCCGACTTTCGGTTTACCGCGCGGTGCTGCACGAAGACGCGGCCCAATCATTGCGCGAATTAACCGTTGCGCGGGTGATGGTTCAACTGGTGTTGCTGCCTGCTTTGGATGATCCGTTGCCGCCGCTGTTTTTTCAGGAGAATCGCGGCGATGCGGGGATAGGTGTCGGTGCCAACGCCAAAGCCGCCGCCCCGCTGTTTGCCCATCCCCGCTTTCAGCCGCCCGCGCTGCCCGCGGTTGGTAAACGCGCGGATGAACGCGCGCTCTTTGTGCGCCAACTGACGCGCGACTTGATCGCGCAAATCACCGCCGCCGCACGCACGGAAAACGGGGGTTCCAAAATCGCCTACTGGCTGTTGGGTAACGAACCCGATAGCTTGATTCCGGTTGCGCCCGACCGTTACCTAGATTGGCTGACGGCGTTTCACGATCTGCTGCGGGAAACGGAGGCACCCGGCCAATTGGTATTGGCCAACCTGAGCGGCTACAACCCAGGTTTCGACGGCTGGCTGCATGGGCTTCAAGAGGAAATGGAACAACGGCTGGAGGACGGCCGCCTTGATCCGGCCGCGCGTCCCTTCGAGGCGGTTGCGATTACCCATTACTTGACGTACGACAGCTTCGAAACGAAAGCGTTGCGCGAGGTTACCGAACGATTGCAGCGCGTGAGCCGCGACATCGCCGCGTTGTTCACCGGCGCAAGGCCGCTGCAATTCATCGCCAAGGAGTTGGCCTTCGCGGGGCAGCCCGCCGAGCACCGAACCTGGGCACAAAGCGGGGGCGACGGCGAACTTCGCCCCGAGATCAAACAACGCATCCGCGCCTACCTGAACACTTTAAAATCCATGGGTTACGACGATTTGGTGTGGTTCAACCAAATGCCGACCGGTTACGGCCACGGTCGCCTGATCGACAGCGTGACAAACGCGCGCGAAACGGGACTGGGCCGCTTTTTGCGCCTACTCAATCAACCGGTTGCGTCCCCACTCCTGGCCGAGTTCAAAACCGCTGACGGCTTTTTTGATTTCCGCCTCCTATTTGAGTCGACGCGGCTAGGGTACAGCGGGGGTCGTTTCACCTTGTGGGCCGAGGACGCGGCGGGCAACCGTTTGGCTGTTTCACGGGGCGTCCTCAATGGCGATACCATGCAGGCCGACGGCCGCTTTTTCCTCGACACGCCCGCGGCCGCGCTCCACCTGCGTTTCGAAACGGGCCATGCTGAAAACGAAACCTTCTTCTGGTCGTTCGCGCCTGTTGCGGCGCCGCGCCAAACAGCCGCGCTTGTGAAACGCAAGGAAGTAATCGACATTCCCGACATTGCCTTCGCCCGTTTTCTGTTGGCGCGGTTCGATGCGAATGAGGACGGGCTACTCACCACCGACGAGGTCGCTGATGTGGAAGAGATCGATTGGGAATTGCCCAGTACGATCAAGGACCTCACCGGCCTGGATGCCTTTGCAAACCTCAAGACGCTGAGGATTGTTTACGGTTCCGCCGGCAACATCCCGATCCATTTCCCCTCGTTGGCCGATCTGCCGTTGCGCGCGATTCGGTTGTTTCATTTTTACCTTAGCGAACCCTTGGTGACACCGCCTGAATTGGAGCGTCTCTCCATGACGTTGGTTGGAGATAGTCAATCGGCGGACCTGCGCGGCTCACCTCGGTTAAATTCTCTTTACCTGCGCGGGGCGCGGCAACCTTTGTTTGGGAAACATGTCTTGCGGGACCTTTCTTTCGACGGCGTGGTAGTTGATGATCCTGCCGGTTTCAGTCAGGTGCGGGTGACCGAACAATGTCTCATCCAAGCATGCCGGGTAGCGCCCCGGTTCGACCTGGGCGGGATGGGTTTCGGTGGTCGGGTCAGGATGATTAAAACGCCGTTTGTGCTGTTGCGCGCCGATTTGAGCGAGGTGACCCATCTGTTTCTGGACGACAACAACCTCACCAGTGACAGTTTGGACCGGATCCTTCAGGAAAATGACTGGGATGCGCTGGAGGTTTTGGATGTGCGCAACGCCTTGCTGGACCGCTTCCCCGATTTGGCCAATGTGCCCGGTTTGAAAAACCTGCGCTTGATTCGTTGTGATCTGCCAGGATTGCCGGCGGTTTCCTTGCCGCCGAACCTGACGAGCCTGAATTTGGCTGAAAACCAAATGACGGAAGTTGTTTTCTCGCCGTCGACGGCGTTGCAAGGACTCGATTTAAGCGGGAATCGCTTGGAGATCGCGGTGAACCTGCGCGGATTACCCAACCTTCTGCGTCTCGATGTGTCCGATAATAGGCGCTTGCCGCGGATTGACGGCTTGCCCTTTTGTCGCGGTTTAGAATCCTTGTACTTCCGCAATACGAACATCCCGGTGTTCCCCGATCTTCGTGTGTTACCCCGTCTGGCCCGGGTCTACGGTTACGGGAGCCCCCTGGTGGATCAGTGTGGCGAGGCCGAACTTTACATGACGAGTTCACACTGGCAGGAAGGCGACGGCTTCCGCACACCGACCAACACCAACCTGTTGTGTACCCCGGATGAACGGGAGCAGGGGCCGGTTTTTCCCGACCGGCCGTTGCGCGCGCTGAGTTGGGTGCCCCAGGGCGATCAATGGTTGCTTACCTGGAAAGGCGGCACGCGTCGCAATTACCAGCCGGAGCGTGTCAAACTAACCGGGGTGGGAGCATGGACCAATGAGGCCGGGGGTTCTTATGAAACACGGCGTCGCATCATGCTTGCCGAAGCCGATGTCGCGTTTGAACTCGCCGCCGTGGCCGAACCCGATGAGGCCGGTAGCTCGCCGCAAATTGATGTGCAACGTTTTTCGTTACAACAACAGGCCGCGCCTTGGGTCTACATTCTGCCTCACGTTCCCTTGGATCGGGGCTGGTCGCAGGTGATCGAGTTAAGCGCCGCGGCCGGCGCGGTAACGGTGGATCTGGAAGGGGTGGCGCCCGACGGCGTGGTGGTGTTTACCAAACAACTGACACTTGCGCCGGGGCAAACTCAAAGTGAATCGATTGATGCTTTGATCGAACCCCTTGACCGCGAGGTGTTGCATTGGATGCGGTTACGGGCGGACGGCCCGCTGGATGCTTTTCAGGTGTTGGGTCGTCGCGAATCGGACGCACGCACCCGTGATCGTTTGCAGCCGGCCTACGCGCTTGAGGGCGTGGCGCACCTGCCGCCCCGCGCCGATCATTGGTTCGCCGGTTTGGTGTTTGTGAATCCGGGAAGCCAACCCGCTTCACTGATGTTGTGGCATCACAACGATCACGGTGCTTTGATCGGCCGTGAGACCCTGACGCTGCAGCCGGGGCAACAGTGGAAAGTATTGGCGGATGATGCCTTTGCGCTCCAGCGCCGGGCATCGTTGCTGCGCTGGGCCTCGGATGTCTCGCTGCGCGAAATGGTGCTTTACGGCAACCGCCGCCCCTTCACCCATTTGTTCAGCGAATGGCAAACCGATACCGTCATGAGCCGAGGTTTTTTGGAACAGGTTACTGACGATACCGAGCTGACCTTTCTCAACAGCGAGGACAACATCACCTTGATTCGTCTGTTCCAGGGTGATGAGCCAGACTCGGAACGGCGGGTGACGCTGACGCCCTGGGGCGTGCAAACCGTGTCGCTTCGCGATTTGTACGCCGACCCGACCGCCGGCCCGATTCGCTTCGAAGCCGACAGCGCCGTGGGCGCCCGCGCCTTGTTTTTCCAGAGCGGCAAACGCACCCGTTTCCTCGCGGGCATGCGTTCCTTCACCCCGATTTCGGACTAACCCCCACCAACCGGCGCCCATGGCGCATCGGGCATGGTCCTGATGCGCCATGGGCATGCGGGCACAACCATTTTGCGACCTCGTGCCCGATCCAATCTCGGTTTTTCTGCCATTGACCCGCCCGTGTTCGGCGGATCCCAACGGGACACGGCGGCCGCTGCCGCTTGTCCCTTTCCAAATCGATTAAGGGGATTTTAAATGTTGGTGAATCATTGTTCGGATCCTTTCCGTCTCGGCCCGCTCGCGTTTTTTACGGTCTGGTGGCTTGCGCACGCCTTGTCACCCGCCCAAACCTATGAACAACAAAGCTATCAAACACCGGACTATCGCGTCGGGTTGCATACCCACCAGGGTTACCCCGCCGACATGGCCGCGCTTTTTGATGAAGAACTGATGCGCCGGCGCGGTGCGCGGGCCGGCTGGGCCGAGGCCGATTTGGACGGGTTAATCCAACACGCGGGTCGCTTCGGTGCGCCGCTGCTTTCGCACGGCGGTATCTCCTGGCGAATCGAGCGGGACGACCTGGCGATCACGGTCGTGCAACACACCCCGTTACAGCGCCACATCGGCTCGCCGTTACAGACGCATTTCACGACCGGCGCGGAGGGGCTCGATTTCCAACTGCAGTTTTCGTCCACACCGCATGCTTACAGCGGCGGGCGTTTTACCCTGTGGATGGAAGACGCCGCGGGCCGTCGCACCCTTGTGTCCCAGGGTTGGCTCAACCATGACACCCAGCAGGCTGACGGCCGCGTGCCGCTCGAACAACCACCCGCCGCGTTATACCTCGAATTCCAGACCGGTATCGCCGCGAATGAACGGTTTTCCTGGACGTTCACGCCCCGCGAGGCCAAGCCAACAGCAGCAGCCGGCGCCATGGATAAAACGCCCGTCCGCGTCCCGGACCGCATGTTTGAATTGTTTCTTTTGGGGAAATATGACATTGACGGCGACGGTACCTTGACGCACGACGAGGTGAACCAGGTGGTCTCCGCCTCTTGGTCGCTTCGTGATGTACGGGACCTCACCGGTTTGGAAGCTTTTAGGACGCTTGAGGACTTGTCGATTCGTTTTGAGAACAGGACGGTACGGCCTATTATTTTCCCCGATCTCAAGGGGCGCCCTTTGCGTCGGCTGACGTTGCAAAACACGGCGCTGGCTGAACCACTGCAAACACCGTCGGGTCTAACCTCTCTCAACCTTTTGTTGCGGGGGAATACCCAGGCGGTCGATCTGCGTCGCTCATCCCGCTTAACCTTTTTGACCTTGGACGATGCCCGCGAAACCTCGCCGCAACCCTTATTGGCCTCACAGCGGTTTTCCGCTCTGACCCTGGGCGGTGTTGTCGTGGATGATCCCGGCGCCTTTGAGCGGATCAAGGTAACCGAACGTGCCGCGTTCCTGCGTTGTGTGTTCCCGGAAATCTTGGATTTCGGCGGCATGCAGTTCAGCGGACAGCTCCATTTCGAACAATCACCGCTGACCAACCTGCGTGCCGACGTGCGCGGGGTGACGCGCTTGACGCTGCACGGGAGCAGCCTTTCCCTGCACGAGCTCCAAACCATCCTGAGCGACAATGCTTGGGACGCCTTGATCAACCTTGACCTCGCGCGGGCTCGGCTCGGCGATTTACCCGACTTCTCGGCCCTGAACCAGTTGGAAATTCTGACGATGGCCCACGCGGGGTTGTCCGGGCGGCTCCGGCCGACCCTGCCACCCAACCTGAAAAAACTGGCGCTGTCTGAAAACCAAATCACGGGTATCGACTTTCCTCAAAACACGGGTCTGACCGAGCTGCTCCTCGCTGGCAATAACTTGCAACACCGACTCAACCTTAAAAACCTACCCGAGCTGAGCCTGCTTAATGTTTCCGGTAACCCCGCGCTATCGCGGTTGGACGGCCTGGCTTTCTGCCAAAACCTGCGTACCTTGTACTTCCGCAATTGTGGCTTTTTAGTGTTCCCCGATTTAGACCTGTTGCCTCGGTTACGGCGGGTTTTTGGGCGCGGGAATCCCTTTGTCGACCGTTGTCGTGAGGCCGATTTCTTCCTCGATTCGCCGTTTTGGAGTATTTACAGCGGCGAACGCGATCCCGCCAACACCGATCTCTTATGTTTCCCCTACGAACGCGACGATTACCCCGAATATGCGGATCGGCCCTTGCGTTCCTTGAGTTGGGTGCCCCAGGGCGACCAGTGGTTGCTTTCCTGGAAAGGCGGCACCCGCCGCAATTTCAAACCCGACCGCTTTTCGCTTACAGCAGATCAGGGCTGGACCCGCATCGCCGGCGAGGCTTATGAAATGCGCCGGCGCGTTCGGCTCGCGGAGAGCCACGCCGATTTCCAGCTTACCGCCTTGGCCGAGACCGAACCGGACGAACCACGGCCGGATCAGATCGCACAGGAACAATTTGCCTTGGAGCAGCAGATCGTTCCCTGGACCTATGTGATCCCCCACGTCCCCTTGGATGAACACTGGTCGCTGGACATCGAATTAAGCCACAAACTCGGCAGAAGCGTGGCCGTGGCCCTCGAAGGCGTGGCGCCCGACGGCGTGGTGGTACTGGAAAAGCAGTTCACCATCGCGCCGGGGCAAGCATGGCGCGAATCGATTGATCAGCTGATCGAACCGTTGCGCCGCGACGTCTTTCACTGGGTGCGCCTGCGCGCCGATGGTGAACTGGCCGCGTTTCAATCCTTGGGCCGAACCGGGGTGGCCGAGAAAACACGGGAACCCTTGTTGCCGGCTTATGCGCGCGAAGGGTTGATCCATGTACCGCCTGAGTCGGATGTGTGGTTCGCCGGGTTGGTATTGGTGAATCCCGGCAGCCAGGCCGCCGATGTGGTACTGGACCATTTCGACGAAGGGGGTGACCTACTCGCGCAACAAACGATCACCCTCGCCCCTGGCCGCAAGTGGAAAACCTTGGCCGAGCATGGTTTCGCCCTGCAAAGCGGGGCTTCCTCGGTGCGTTGGCGGAGCTCTGTGCCTTTGCGCGAGTTGTTGCTGTATGGAAACCGTGACCCCTTCACGCGATTGTTCAGCGAGGTGCAGTCGGATACCGCGCTGAGCCGCGGCCAACTGGATCGGGCCGACGCCGACACCGAAATCACCTTCATCAACAGCGACGAGAACCCGGTGTTGGTGCGCTTGGTTCAGGTCGACAACCCCGACAGCGCGCGGCACCTAACCTTGTTGCCGAACGGCGTACAAACGGTTTTACTACGCGACCTTTATGACAACCCGAGCACGGGCCCGCTCCGTTTCGAGGCCGACGGTTTCGTCGCGGCGCGCGCCTTGTTCTTCCAAAGCGGCAAACGCGCTCGCTTGCTGGCCGACATGGGTTCCTTCGCGCCGGTTTCGGATTAATCCGCGGCCGGTTGGGCTTGGCGTTGCCCGCGGCGGCGGCCGGTGCGGCGGCTGTCGCGGGGGAGGCGCAACATGAACTCGGTAAAAAAGCCGTCCTCGGAGCTGACGGTCATTTCGCCGTGGTGTTGTTCCTCGATGATCTCGCGGCAGATTGGCAGCCCGAGGCCGGTGCCCTCGCCCGCCGGCTTGGTGGTGAAAAACGGATTAAAAATGCGGTCGGTCAATTTGCGCGGGATACCCGTGCCGTTGTCGTAAATGCGGATTTGCACGTAGTCGCCGTCGCCTTGGGTCGTGACACGGATGCGCGGCTGGAAGCTGTCGTCGCTGGTTTCTTTCTTTTTGACCACCGCGTAAAAGGCGTTGTTTACCAGGTTGATGATGACGCGACTAAGGTCCTGGGCCACCGCAAAAATTTTGGGCTGGGCCGGGTCCATGGTGCGTTCGATGCGCACGTTGGCGGAAGTCTGTTGCACGCGTAACCCGTGATATGCCAAGTCAGTGTACTCATCGACCAGGTTGTTGACGTCGATCAATTCGCGGTGCATCGATTGGCCGCGCGACAGCAACATCATGCTTTTGATAATGCCCGCCGCGCGTTCGCCGTGGTTTTGGATCAGCAGGGCGTTGTCGGTGATGTCGCTGAGCAAAAGGTCGACTTCCTCGTAAGCCGGACCCTCAATAAACTTCTGTTGTTGCTCCAGCAGGACCGCCAGCTCTTGGGTGAGTTCACGTGAGACCATGGCGAAATTGTTGATGAAGTTCAGCGGGTTGCGGATTTCGTGGCCGATCCCCGCCGCGAGCGCGCCCACCGCCGCCATGCGTTCCTGGTTGACCAGTTTCTCTTGGGCCGAGGCCAGTTGTTGGTTGGACTGTTCCAGTTGGAACATGAGTTTCGATTTGACGTATACCGAAAGCGCGTGGTCGCGGAAACGCGCCAGCTTGCGAATTTGTTGGTGGGTTGTGTCGTGATCGGTCGGTTCGCCTTGGTGTTCAAAGACCAGCAGCGCCTCGACGTGTTCCTCCGGGCAAATGGTGAGCAGCACCAAGCGGTAATCCTGTTCCTCTTCCTGCCAACCGATGAGCTGGATGGGAAAATCGCGACGCGCCATGCGGTACACGCCCGATTCCCACTGCTCGGCTTTCTCGTTGATGGTTTGTTCCAGGTAGATTTGCGGCATATCGATTTGGCCGGGAGGCGTGGGATAGCCGACCGAGGCGACCAGGGACACGCTGTTGGGTTTGGTGAAGGTCGAGAAAAACAGGGCGTGTTGACCGGACTCCAGCAGGGCGAGACCTTCCTCCAGGATGTGGGCCAAATCGGAAGACCAGTTTTGCTTGCGTTTGGAAACTTGGACCAAGCGTTCGAGTACGGCGAGTTCGTGGTCGCGTGCTTCAATTTCGGCTGAGTGTCCCTCGATGCGACGGGACATCGCTTGGTTGCTTTGTTCCAAATCGTTGCGGGCGCGGCTGAGCTCGGTGCCTAATTGGGTGTTGCGCAGGGACACCGCGGCCTGGGTGGCGATAAGCTGCACCATTTGTAGGCGGCTGGGTGCGAACAGGCCGGCGAGCAGGCGGTTCTCCAGGTACAGCAACCCAATCAACCGGTTACACAGGGGAAGGGGAATGCAGACGGCCGAGGCGCAGGCGCCATTTTGGTAATAGGGATCTTGGTGGAAGGGGGGATGGTCGCCTTCTTGGTGGAGGACGGTGGTTTCTTTGGTGCGCAGGACATAGTGGAGCAGGGTGGCGGGCAAGGTTTTGTAGTGTTCCAGGGGGATGGAGCAGAGTACCTCGTTTTCCTCGGGATCGGGTGTGTGGATGACTTCCACATAAAAATGGCGTTCGCGTTCAAGCAGCAGCACGGCCCGTTCGGCGCCGGAGGTTTCCACGATGATGTCGACCAGGGTTTTGAGTAAGTCGGCGGGTCGGCCTTCGTGGGCGAGGACCTGTAATGCCTGGCCGACGGCCAAATCCTCTAAATCCTTACGGGCGGTGGTGTGGGTTCTGCTGAGGTTGAAATTTTGCTCCACCGGTGCCGCGTTAAAGCGAAAGTCGTCGTGGCGGCCAGGAAGGGTCATGCCCCATAAACGAAGGTATAGCTGGGGTTTGAGGGAAGAGGTGTAGGCGAAGGTGCCGAGTTGATGGTTGGCAAAACATCGTTCGATTTGTTGAAAAATCAGCGCGGTGAGTGCATGGGCCGCGTTATTTTTTGCCGCTTGGACCGCTGCCTGATACGCGTGGAGTGCGCCGTTGAGTTCGTCTTCCAGGCCGAGTATTTCCGCGTGGATGAGGGCCGCGCCCGCGCCGAAGTTTCGCGCGTGGATTTCGGCCCAATGCTGCAATTCGCACAACGTTTCTCTGAGTGTGACCAGGGCTTGGGGACGTTTTTTTGGATCCGCTGCCGCGCGCGCGGTGACCAAGCCTTCGAGCAGCAAAGACTCGTAGAGGCGTTGGGTGTGGAGGAGGAAGGCGCGACGGGGTTGCAGGCGTTTGACCGCGTCTTGGGCGCGCGGCATGTCGTCTTCGAGCAGGGCCGTGAACAGGCTGACCACCGAACAAACCGCGATCAGGTATTGGTTGCCATCGCGTTCGATGCGTGCCCAAAAACGTGTTTCGTTGAGGGGTTCGTGTGTTTCGAGATCGGGGTGTTCTTGGGGGCCGGCGAGACGCAGGGCTTGGTGCAGACAGTAGCTGCAAATGTCCAGCGAGGTTTGATTGCGGGTGATGCGTAGGAACGGCAGGTACTTAAGCGCTTGATGAATGACTTTGTTCAGGGAAACCCCGTGCATGAAACTGTTGAGAACGACCGCGTCGGCGGCGAACGCCGCGTACAGGGGATCACCGGCTTCGAGACAGCGTTCGACCGCCTTTTTGAAAGTGTGTTCGCCGTCGGCGATGGGTTCGCCCCAGTATTGATGGAACACGCCGTGGAAGAGTTGGCAGCGGCCGGCCGCGTGGGCGGCGCCGATCACCTCGGCAACCTGCAAGGCGTAGCGGCTGAGGCGGTAGGCTTCGCGGTAATCCCGGTGGCTCGTGAGCATCCGTGCGGCGAAGAGCTGCAGGGCCGGGGCTGTTTCCGGGCTAAACCCGTGTTCGCGGGAGCGCTGCAACATTTCGTAGAGGAACTGGTCGAGCGCGTGGTGGTTGCAGTGGAAGGTGGCGGGCAGGACCCCGGCGGAAAGGGTCATGAACAAGCGGTGTTCCTTGTCCTCCATTGGGGGCGGCGGATTTTCCAACAGCGTATCGGGTTGGGTTTGATTGGAAAACGCGGACCAGTGTTGCCACATGGCGCGGGTTTTCTCCTCGGCGACCGCGCTGTGAATGGGAAGCTTAACCTGCCATTCGTTCAGGGCTTCCATCGCCATGTCAAGTGCGGCGGCGTTGCGTTGTTCGTGGACCCGGAGTTGAATGGCGACCGCGTAGAGGCGGCCCCGCGCCAAGGGGGCCTCGATTTGCGGCAGGAGTTCGCGCAGCAACAACTCGCTGCGGCTGTGATCGCCGCTGAGGTAGCGGCCGGCCAGCCGTTGTTGTTGTAGGTCGAGCCAGAAGCGGTCGTTTTCCTCGCGTTCCCAGAGGTCGTCGGCCATGTCGAAATAGGCGACCGCGTTGGCAAAGGCGGAGGCGGCGAAGGCGTGTTTGCCGGCTTCGTAGTTCTGCTGAGCCAGACGGCGTCGGGCTTCGCGGTCCGTGATTTGGTCGACGCCCGCGTTGAAGTGGTGAACCACATGGAAAAGGGTTTCCGTTGCCGGTTTTTGGGTGTGGCGTTCCAGTTCCAAGGCGCCGATTTTGAGATGGATCCGGCCTTTTTCCTCCGGGGTGAGCCGGGTGACGAGTGCTTCGCACAGGCGGTCGTGGTGGAAGGCGTAGCCAACGCGCACCCGGTGGACCACATCCATTTGCACCGCGGGTTTGAGCAGGTCGCCCAATTCTTGAGGTTCCTTGCCCGCGACTTTGGCGAGTTCGGTTAGGCGGAAGGTGTCGCCGAAACAGGCGGCCACCGCGAGGACATCCACCGTCGCCGGCGGCAGCGAGGCCAGGTTTTTTTGTAGCAGGCGGGCGAGGGGTTCGTCGAGGGGCATTTCTTCGATGGCCTCGTTGTCCCAGGTCCAACCGTCTTGGTGGTCGAAGCGCAGCAGGCCGCGGTGGAACAGGTCGAGCATGAGGCGTCGGACCGTGAGCGGTACCCCGCCGGTTTTGCGCCACAACAGGTCGGCCAAACCCGAAACCGCGCCGGGGTTTTTGTGCAGGCTGTCGGCGATCAGGCCGCGCACGTGTTCGCGGTTGAGGCGGCCGAGGCGCATCGCGTTGAGATTGGTGTTTTTTTCCAGTGTTTCCAGCACAAAACGCAGTGGGTGACTGGGGCCGACCTCATTGTTGCGGAAGGAGATCACCATAAATAAGTTGCGGAAGCGCGGGGACATGGCCAGTGTTTGCAGTAGCGAGAGGCTGGCCAGATCGATCCACTGCACGTCGTCGAGGAACAATACCAGGGGCGATTCGGCGCGACACAAAGCGCGAATAAAACTTTCGAACTGGTTGCGAAACTTGACCGGGTCGTGGGTGGCGACGGGTGCCGTGGGCCCGGTGATTTTAGCCAGGTCCGGCAGCACCTCCGTCATCAATGAGGCGTTGCGACCCATTGCCAGTTCGAAGCGGCGGCGCCAGGTTTCTAGTTGTTGGGGTGATTCGGTGAGGATTTGGCGGATCAGGCCGCGGAAGGCGTCAACCACCGCGCTATAAGGTACCTCGCGACGGTGCATCGCGTATTTGCCTTCGAGCAGGTAGCCCTGGTGTTGTTGGACTGCCGGGTAAAGCGCGCGGATCAAGGTGGTTTTGCCGACACCGGGACGGCCGGTGACCACCGCGAACTCGCCTGAACCTTGGGCGACCCGTTGGAGGCCTTCTTGCAGACTCGCCAGTTGTTTTTCGCGCCCATACAACTTATTAGAAACAATCAGCTTTTTGATTTTCTCTTGTTGCCCGAGCGGGAAGGCGGAGATGGTTCCGTTTTCGGCGCGTTGATCGCGGCACAGTTCCAGGTCGGCCTTGAGTCCGGCGCCGCTTTGGTAGCGATCCTCCGGGTTTTTCTCCAGCAATTTGAGCACCACGGCCGACAGGGTTTTGGGAATCGTGGGGTTGCGGTGGTGCGGTACCGGCGGGCGTACCGCCAAGTGGGCGTGAATCAGCGCCGCCGGTTCCTCGTGTTGGAAGGGCAGGGTGCCGGTGAGCATTTCGAAAAAGCAGACGCCGAGCGCGTAGAGGTCGCAGCGGTCGTCGAGGACGCGGTTGGTGCGTCCGCTCTGTTCCGGTGCCATGTAAGCGGGGGAGCCGGCGACACTGCGCTGGTGTTCATCAAAACCGGGGGGACCGACGCCGTCCGCGTCAATCCCGACGGCTAGGCCGAAATCGCTGAGCAGGGGTTGGCCGCTTTGGTTGATGAGAATGTTTTCCGGTTTGATGTCACGGTGGATGACGCCTTGCTGGTGGATCGCCTCCAGGGTATCCGCCAGTTGAATCGCCATCGGCAGGAACAGGTCGAGACTGATAGGGCGTTGTTGGAGGAAGGCCGCGAGGGTGACGCCTTCGACATCTTCCAGAACAATCGCCAGGTAATCTTCCATAACCACCGTGTCGAGGGCGCGCACAATGCCCTCGTGGTGGAGTTGTTGGACCGTGCGGAACTCATGAAGGAACAGGGCCAGATCTTCACTGTTCGGTTGGTCGATGTTTTTTATTTTAATGACGACCGATAAGCCGTCGCGCAGACGGGTACCGCGAAACACCAAGTGGCGAATGCCTTGGTAGAGGTTTTGGCCGATCTCGTATCCGGGGATTTGAAACATAAGTAACTCACGGCGGCGTTCGACAAGGTGAACTGGGTCGTCGGTAGGGGGCGACCATGGCAGAGGGCGTAGCGCGGGGCCGCCGAGGCGGCGCATGGATTGGATCGGGAAACAAACGATGGTTCGAACCGGAATCCGGCCAATGCCGAGGGGCGGTTTTACTCGACCGGCGTGTTTTTCGCGAGGGGCTGTAAAAAGCGTGAAGTAGCTCAGTTTAGCACTTGCGGGCGGCAAGGCAACAAGGAATGCCGGGTCCGGTTGTGAAAACTTTGGCGGTGGTTTCAAGCGCGGCGGTGGTTCGATAAAATCGATTTTGGCAGCGTGTTTTTGTGGGGGGGGCGTTTCCGCCGGGAGCCTGGTTTTCTTCCGAGAGGACACGGTATAACCTAAGAAGCGCGATAAGAGCGAGGGATTTTGGCTAAAGATCTGGAGCGAAATGGTTTGGGAAAAGCGGGTCGGGGTCGCGCACGACGCGCACCGATTGGGTGCGGTGAGCATTTTCACAGACCGTTGCAGCCCAGAGGTTTAGCCTAAATCACCGCGAGTTATCGCGCTTCTTAGGTATAAGGCCGACCCATTTCCGGCGGGAGCTTGGTCATACCGGCATATCGGGGCGAGAACGGTCACACCTAAACGAAGCGATTCTTGACGGCGATGTTCACCAAAGATCTGGGCTGCAACGGCTTGGAGAAATGCTCGATGCACCCGGTGGGAGCACGTCGTGCGCGATCCCGGCCTACTTTTTTCAAGCCCTTTCTCACCAGATCTTTGGCAAAAATCATCCACACGAATTGCTCAGTTTAGGTCTCAGTCGTCCTTGGGAACTGTTTCGGCGGCACCGCCTGGGATCTTAAAAAAATTACTAGCCTTGTGAAGCGGTGATAACTTCTGTGGTTTGCTTGGTTTTGAGTTAAGGATAATTAAAAAAAGAAACAGGTTTTGTATAAGCGTGTTTTGTTTTGATTCCGTTGTTGCGGCGTTAACTATTTTAATTTAATATGTTTGGGTTTGTGGTCTCTTGCTTTGGTTAATGGTGAATGATGCTTTTTTTGCTGTCTTGATCTGAATTTAACGATGTTTTCGTATAAAGTGTAGAAGATTGTTTTTTTATAAGCGAGGGATCTTGTGACGTTATTTGTGCGTTGGTTCTTTATGTGGCTCTTTTGATGTTCGGCCTCGGCGACGGCACCTTTTCGCTCCAGACGCGGGAAGAACTTGGTTGGTGTAACTTCACCGCGATTGCGGACATCAACAACGACACTTTTTTGGATTATTCGGTTTCGAGTTTTATCGACAACACCGACGGGTTCACCGTTTATTTCGGCGACGGCACCGGCAATGCGGTTGCCGGTACCACCATCCCAATTCCCGGATCGAGCATTTGCCGCCTGCATGCCGCTGATTTCGACGGTGACGGCAACAACGATTTGGTGATGAGCCCGGTTTTCGGCGAACTTTCCCTGTTCCTCGGAAACGGTCGCGGGGGTTTTTCCAGCCGGCTGCGTTTCGAACGGGAGGACGCCAATTACTTGGGTTACGGCGATGTACTCGGCGATGCACGCCCCGAAATCTTCCGTAAGCCTACCAACGAGGGTTCAGACGCAAAGCGTCGAGACGGCTACACTTCCTGGAAAAGGTTCAGGAGGTTGCTTTGGGAAAGCTAAGAATCGAGCCAAAACAGAAATCGCCGGGTTTCATTCGT
>NZ_JAFREP010000001.1 GCF_017377855.1 Acanthopleuribacter pedis | reverse complement strand
TTCTGAGCCAGGATCAAACTCTCATGTTGATGCCTGTTGTTTGTTTCAAGAACAAACGAAACTGACTAGGTTCATTACCAACCTCGTGTCGGTAATGACGTGTTTCTCTTCCATTTTCAACTTTCAATCAACTCGGCGTTGTGTGCCGCCGACAAGATGCAGATTCTAGGGATTCGCCCTCAAACTGTCAAACCCTTTTTTAAACTTTTCTTTCTTTTTTTCGCAAACATCAGAAAACAAACCTGTTCCACTGAATCACAGGGGCCGGCAACCCCTTACTCCAGAAACATTTTGATTTCTTCCTGCCCGGTTACCACCTCAAACAAAACATGGCCTGACTGCAGGTCCTCCAAATTAAACTGAAGTTTCTTCAGATCGATGCCCGCTTGCTCCTCAATGGCGTTGAGTTGATCATCATTAAATGACTTGATGGCGATGTTGTAGAGGCTAATCGGCAAGTTGAGTTTCACCTCGGTATCGTCGGATGATGGATCGAGCTGACGAATGATGATGCGAATCATCTTGGGTTTCACCCCGGCTTCAGCACGTGGTCTCTTTATAAGACGATCCAGACGCTCCTTATCAGCCTTAGAACCTAATTTGAGGATGTGCTTGATGGCGGTATCGCGCAGGTCGATATCGCGCTCCTTCTCAACAATCTCGAAAAACACCGGCAAGCCGTCATCGCGATCAAGGTTGGACAAAAACAACGCCGCTTGAAGGCGAATATCGCCGTTGTCGTCGCTCAGACCGTCCAACAGAATTTGAACCATTCTGTTCCGATCCGATTCGATCAACTCATGCGCCAACTTGAGGCGCTCGCCCTTGGCATCCAGAATGTTCTCGGCTTTGCAGTCGCCACGCTTGATGATGCCCTCGAAAATGGCCAAAGCCTCTTTCTTGTTACCCATGCGATCGTAACAATACCCCAGGTAGTTTTCGCTTTTGCAGCGCCTGGGGCTGTCGGGATAGGTCGCGATCAGGTCCTGGTAGGCCCGCGCGGCCTCACTCCATTCTTTGTTGTACCAGTGGACGCGTGCCTGCTTCCACAGCTCGAACTCCTCGGCGCCGGTTTGCAGGGTGCTCACATTGAGTGAAACGATCAGTAATGTGTGGCAAATAAACAACATAGTACACCCTATGAATATTGAATTTCTTGTGCGATCACGCGCAGCTTGCTGAGGATCCGCTTGCTATTGATGTGTTTGTTGAGGAACTCGATCTCCATTTGATCGCTGCAGGGATCGAGGTTGTTCACATCCACCAATATTCGTTCCAACTGGTCAAAAAGTTCACGCGCTTGGAAATAACGCGGATCGGTTAAGCTGTGGTGGAACATCTTTTGCTGCATTAACAGGCCCTGCGCCAACTTCTTTTCCATGGCCATATCCAGCGAATCGTCGGAACACTTAAAATCGAAATCCCGAATGGAAACCAAGAGCAGTTCCGTGTTCTCGAGGTAATCAACCATGTCGGTGCGGGCTTGTTTTTCAATCACCTGGTTAATCATCTCCGGCTGAATCACAATCTCGCGAGAGGGTTGCCCCGGCGGCTCACGCAAAAACAACAGCCCGGCTAGAATGGTCGCGGCCAAAACCAGACCGGCGGAAAAGGAACGCAACACCGGGCGGCGACGAACCCGCCGCATGAGGGTTTGGCGGAACTCATAGGCGCGCGGCATTTCAACAGGCTCCTCGCCCAACTGATCAAGCGCTTGGGAAATCATTAATAAGTCGTGTAACTCGGGCTCGTCGGACGATGGCGGCGCGCCTTGTTGACGGCATGACTCTAAGCGGTCAAACAACGCCTCGTATTCTTCTTCGTGATTCATGATCCGACCTCCGCTGACAAGACGCCCCCACGGGCGAGATGGCCGCGCAACCCACGCAAAGCCTGAAACAAGGTGGCTTTGACGGTGCCGGCCGCGCAATCAAAAACTTCGGCAATTTCCTGAATGGAACAACCCTCGTAATATTTGAGCAACACCATGCTGCGTTGCCGCTCACTGAGCTTGGATAAGGCCGCCGACATTTGGTCAGTCACCTGGGACAGTTCCAAATGGCGATGAGCACTGTTGGGTTCGGCTTTCACTTCGGTTAACATGTCGTCCATCGAAACCACCTTGGCGTGCCGTTTAATTTGGCGTATGCGATCAATAACCGCATTGTTTGCAATGCGGTACAACCATGTCGTAAACTTGGCGTTTTCGACATAGCTGTGACGCGCATTGAAGACCTTGATGAACACTTCCTGGCTGACATCCCAAGCGTCCTCTTCCGAGGCGAGCATGCGACCGGCTAAGCGATAGACGCGGTTTTGATGACGTTTCACGAGCACCTCGTAGGCGTCGAGTCGGTCTTTGGCAACCATGTTCATCAAACCCTCGTCGGTTTCGCCGTCGAGCGCGGCGTTGTTCCTGCGCATGTTTAGAACGACACTCCCTGCTGATGCGTTTAGTTCAGACCGTCGAGAAAATTCTTCAACTTGGAAAGCGTGGGACTTTCCTGACTGTCAAGCTCCTTGATCAGTCGGTCCTTGATGGCGGGCAACTGAGAAGCGGGAACCACCAAGGTCGTAACCACGGAAGCTTTCTCTTGACGAATCTGGAGGGATTTCATCAGGGGCCCTAGCTCGGGGTCGGATCCGAAGATACCGCGCCCTAAACTGACAAATCCAAAGACCACGTCATAGAGGTAAGTAGCATGCTGAGAAGTTTTTAAACGGACCGCGACGTTCAGTGTAACATTGTTTTTCACGTTCATCGCGAGGCTGACATTGGAAAGCTGGTCGCGGTGCTCAAAGTCGTTGAGGAAATTCTTGGGTGGGACGGACCAAACAAACAAACTGTTGTCCAACGGGGTGACACGACGGTATTCGGCAAAATCGGGACGGTTCCACAATCGCTGTTCATCGGGGACAAGCATGAGGAATTCGAGCATGTCGTTTTCACCCATCATAATGAGCCCGTCAGCTGGGACGTGGACCTTCATTTTATCGTAAACATAATCGAAATAACCATTTGCACGTTGCTTAAAACCTAGCTCGGTCATTTTGTCGACAATCGCCTGCTGGGTGAACTCCCCGCTGATCAACACGACGGGTTTCTCCAAATACACCATAAAGCCAACCGATTCCACCTTCGGCCAAGGGATCCCAACCGCTTCCAAGGTGTCGCTGAGCAATTGTTTGTAACGCTGAATATCCTTGGTATCGATATCAAGACGGTTATCAAACAAGGTACTGAGGTCAAGTTCCTCGACGGAAACCTCGAGTAACTTGGTGAGGTCGTTGGGACGCACCAACACCAGCAGTTCGGGGTCGGCGGGGATGTGATTAAAAAGTGACTGGGAATAGTTAACACCGGTCGTACAGGAAGAGGAACCCAGTATAACCATCACCAGAAGCACCCCGGCGGCGTAACCCGTTGTGGTCGGGAAAAAACCCTTCATAACCATCTCCTTCACTATAAGTGATTTACCTAAAGACAAATGGTTCCACAACCGGATGCCGGTGAAACCTGTGTGACACGGGAGTATCGTGCATCAGCCTAACACCAAACGAAAGCGCTCACAAAAAGTTGAGTGCGGATTTTATAAAAAGGGCCGGAAACAAGGGCGCCGCCCTCATCAATCTTTAACAGGAACCGTTTAAGAAACACCGAATAAAGCGGTTGTCCGCCAACGATCATTTAGAGCCGGACACGGTGAGATTGGGTTCATGCTAGGATAGGCAGCTTAACCCGAGCGGGGCCGACCTGCACATCCCGGCCGAGAGCCGATTGAACACCTGGAGCGTTTTGGCGATGAACAGTTTGCCTGAAATAAAGGAACTGCAAGACAGCGACAAACCTTTGATCTTGGTCACGAATGACGACGGCTACGACAGCCGCGGTATCACCGCATTACGCGCGGCGTTGCAACCTTTAGGTTGGGTATTGGTCGTGGCACCGGAACAAGATCAATCCGGGGTCGGCCGCAAAATCACCATCAACCACCCCCTACGCTTGCGGCATATTGATCGCCACCGTTTCGGCGTGAACGGCACCCCGGTCGACTGTGTTCGCCTAGGCCTGCACCTTTTGAAAGACATCCGTCGGCCGGCACTGCTGGTTTCTGGAATCAACCACGGCCCCAACTTAGGCCGGGACACGGGTTATTCAGGAACCATCGGCGCTTGTTTGGATGCGCAAATCGCGGGGTTGGACGGCCTGGCGGTATCGGCGGGCCGCGACGGTCAGGGTGGCTTTGCCATTGATGCGGCAGCGCGAACAGCGGCTGAGCAGGCGGCAAAGATGCTTGATGCGGGGCCCGCGGGCGGGGTGGTCTGGAACCTCAACGTGCCCTACCAAGGAACCGGCGAAGTGGTCACGGCACCACTGGACACGCGCGGCTTTGAAAGCCGCATCGAACAGGGTACCGACCCTCGGGGAAAAGATTATTACTGGATCGGACCTTATCATCCTAAAATCCCAACAAACGCACCCACGGACATGAGCGTCTTTTACAGCGGCCGGACCACGCTGACCCCGCTGCGCCCGAACCTGACGGACATGACCCAACTTGTTTCCGATTCATCCACTCAAGCGGCAACCCCGATTGCCGCGGGCAAATAGGAGTACCCACCATGACTACGGCGCCTCCCCCAACCAACCTGTACGGACGCATCATGGGCTGGATTCGATCATTGTATGACCGCACCCTGGCTCTGGCGGAAAAGCCGATGGCCACCTGGTGGCTGGCTTTGATCAGCTTTGCCGAAAGCTCATTTTTTCCAATCCCGCCGGATGTGATGCTGATGCCGATGTGTTTGGCGCAGCGGGACAAGGCCTTTCGGATCGCGGCAATTTGCACGGTCGCCTCGGTTTTGGGCGGTTTGTTCGGTTACGCTTTGGGTTACTTCTTCTTTGAATTCATCGGCCAGCCGATCCTCCATCTCTACGGCGCCCAAGGCAAGTTCGAGACATTTCAAGCATGGTACGAGGCCTATGGATCCTGGGTCATTTTTGCGGCCGGGGTTTCGCCGATCCCCTATAAAGTCATCACCATCACCGCGGGTGTATCCCATTTCAGCATCTTGCCGTTCATCATCATCTCGGCCATCAGTCGCGGCCTGCGCTTCTTCCTGGTCGCGGGCATCGTCAAAGCGTTTGGCGAGCCGGCGGTTCAATTTATCGACCGCTACTTCGACAAACTCACGCTCGCGGCGGTCATTCTGTTCATTGGCGGTTTTGTCGCGATCAAATTCCTCCTTCCCGCTTAATCCCCGCCATGCAGAAACGCATCAACGACCTTAGCCCGATTGACCGACCCCGCGAGAAGTTACTTCAGCGCGGGCCGGCCCATCTCAGCGATCATGAATTGATCGCGGCCTTGCTTGGCGGCGGAACGGCCTCGCAACCGCTGCACCAGCTTGCGGGAAAAGTTCATGCGGCATTGGAACAAGCGGACAATGACCCATCCAAGGCGTTGCCCGCGTTACTCAAGTTGTCAGGCATCGGACCGGCCAAGGCCTGTCAACTGGCGGCGGCCCTGGAATACAGCCGCAGGCGGATTCGACCGGCAGGTCTGGCAATCCTCAAGCCAACGGATTTGCTGCCGCTGGTCCAGCTTTACGCCCGTCAAAAACAGGAACACCTGCTGTGCGCCTCGCTCAACGGCGCCAACGAAATCCTCGAAATTCGGGTTGTCTCGGTGGGAACAGCAGACCGCAGCCTCATTCACCCACGTGAAGTCTTTGCCGATCCTCTGACGGACCGCGCCTGCGCGATCATCCTGGCCCACAACCATCCCAGCGGCAAGGTCACCCCCAGCGAGGCCGACATCCGCGTTACGGGTCAAATCGCGGCGGCGGGCAATCTGCTCGGCGTTCCCCTTCTAGATCATCTTATCTTCAACCAAACAAACCACTTCAGTTTTGCGGACGCGGGCTTGCTCTGACGAAAAATGCCGGCAAGCGCGCCGCCTTCACTTCACAAGGGTTTCACACGGACATGGTTCAATGAGGCCTTTTCCCAATGCCCGTGAAAGCGAAACGCGGGAACCCCCTTATCAAGGAGAACACGATGGAACAACGGGTCGAAATTCTCAAACGCGCCGCCGAAGCAGCCGGTCGCGTGCTCAGCAATGGGTTCCGCCAAACGCTGCACATCGATCAAAAAGGCGAACTCGATTTGGTGACCGATATTGATCGTGCGGCCGAACGTGCGATTCTCGACATTCTGGACGCGGAAGTCCCGGAAGACACCATCGTCGCGGAAGAAAGCGGACGTCGCGAGGGAAGTAACCGATTCAAATGGATCATCGATCCCCTCGACGGCACCACCAATTTTGCCAACGGCTTTCCGCACTTTTCGGTCTCCATCGGCTTGATGGAAACCGGTCTGCTGCGCGCGGGTATTGTGTTCGACCCCATCAAAGATGAGTGGTTTGAAGCACACCGCGGCAAAGGCGCCACGCTCAACGGCCGCATGATCCGCGTCGGCGAAAAAACATCGCTTGCCGAGGCCTTGGGCGTAACGGGTTTCTCCTACGACCGCCGCGAACGCATGCCGGAATTGTTGGCCCGCGTTGAATCCTTCCTCATGCATACGCGTGGTCTGCGCCGTCTTGGTTCGGCGGCGCTCGATTTGTGCTACGTGGCATGCGGTCGCTTCGATGTTTTTCTGGAAGACGGCCTCAACGCCTGGGATATGGCGGCGGGTTGCTTGATTGTGGAGGAAAGCGGCGGTATTTTGAGTAGGCTCAACGGCAAGCCGTTTGACGTCGACGGCGGCGAGGTGATCGCCTGCAACACCCACCTCGCCCGTATCGTGCGCGCACATATTCGGTAAGCGGTACGATTCCACCACGAAAGGTCTGCGATTGCTCAAATCCATTCTTCTGTTACACGTGGCCCATCTGACGGGTCGCCTCCTCTATGTTTTTTTCGCACTGTGGTACCTCAACCGCTTTCTGGGTATTGAAGCCAAAGGGGTTTGGGCGGGTTTGTTCTCGCTCTTCAGTATCTTGTCGGTGCTCAGCAACATGGGTTTCGAGGTGTGGCTCTCGCGCGCGGTAGCAGCGGGAAACATTGATCGTGCGCGGGCCCAACGTTTTCTTTTCCAGACCAAGTCCGGCCTGTGGCTGTTGTGTTGGCTGATTGGCGCGGTATTGGTCGCCAACGGGGCCTACCCTGCACTTGCCTCGGCGGCTTTTGGGGTCGCTCTGATTTTCGACGGTATCGGGGTTGCACAACAAGCGATCTACGAGGGCAAATCCGACACACCGCGGTTGGCGGCGATGTCGTTTTTTAAAGTAGGCGGTTTTGCCATCGCGGCGGCCCTGGCGGCGATGATTGTACCCAATCCCGATTTGGATGTTTTTGCCTGGTGTTTTGCCGGGGTACTAGGCCTGCGCGTTTGTTTCGGTCAGCATGCATGGAGCTTGTTGCCACCGGAGGGCAAACCTATCGACCCGGAGGCGGTTCGTTCCTTTCTTTTCATGGGTGCCTACACCTTGGTGACGGTTCTGTACTTCCGCATCGACCAGGTCATGCTGATTCCCTTAGCGGGGGAAGCGGCGGCGGGGAACTACGCCAATGCCTACGATTTGGTGGAAGGCACCTTGTTCATTAGCGGCGCGGTGGCGGCGGTCCTGTATCCAAAACTGGTCCAGGCAGAGGACGAAACACGGCGTGCCCGCTTGTTTGACACAGCCTTCGCGGGACTCACGGTGATCGGCGCCTGCGGGGTGTGCGGCATGTGGTTGTTCGGCAAACCGGTCGGCGGCTTACTGGCCGGGGAAGCCTTCGACGGCGCCTTGCCCGTTTTGTACCTGCTGGCGACCTGTCTGCCAATTATGTTCGCCAACGGCATCCTCAGCCGCTGGTTATTCGCCCGCAACATGGAACGCTTCGCCCTGGTCACCGGTGTCGCGGCCACCCTCTTGAACATGGCGGGTAACGCCTGGGCGATTCCCCGCTGGGGCGCCCAAGGGGCCACCGTCATGACGATCCTCACGGAAGGCTTTATCTTCGTAGCCTGGCTTCTGGTGGGTCGCGGGTCCTGGCTTTTACTGGGCCGCTGGTTGCTGTTGCTGACACCCTTGATCGCGGTACACCAGTCCTGGATCCGGTTGGGTACACCCAGCGCGGTCCTGGTCGCGGCAACCTGCTACACGCCCATCGGAGTGTGGCTCATTCGTGGTTGGCGCGCGGAAACTTAAGCCTAGCCCGCATTTCTCACGAGGATTCGTCGCGAGAAGCTGAAAGCCTTGGGAGTACGAAGATGACGACCAAGCGCAAAGGGAGCGGGGCCGACCATTCGGCGTAGCAGCGCTACGTCGCGAATTGCTCGACTGAGTAACCGAAGTCATCGCATGGGTTGCCCCGCGGCAGAACGCCTTGTGAGAAATGCGGGCTAGCGTTCTTTCCGCGGCAGACGCCGCTCCATATTGCCCAAATGCAGGACCAAGTCGTTACCGTCGACAAACACCTTGAGCCCCTCAACGGTGTAACCTCGCTCGTAGATAAACGCGGAACTCGGACCGCCGTCCAGGAAACCAACGAACACAAACTCGTCCTTCACTTCCAAATGCATCGCTTTCGAACACTTAGGACAAATAAAATACGCCCAACGCTGTTCCACCCAACTCTGGGTACAGTTCTCAAACACCACTTCGGGCGCGAGGTTTGCTTTGCAATGTCTGCAGGTCATTTTCATGAATCGGCCTTAAGGTTTGAATCGCTCTACAATAACCCGAAACCCGTCGGCTTGGGCAAGGAATTCAAGCGGGGTATCCAATCGATGATATCCCTTAACAAAACGAAATTCACCGTAACACCGACCGACAGGAACCCTTAAACCGAACAAAGACTGATCGCGACACAAAACGCCTTTTACAGCAGCGTTACATAAATCCAGAACAGGCTAAAGGAATTGATAAGGATCGATGTCGAAGGTAACGGCAGGTCTCTCGATCAAACCCCGCGCCACGCAGGTCTCTACCACCTGGTCGGCGAAACCATGCAGACTGGCGCGGTCTCCCGACTTGAGCACGATTTGGTAGCGCCAGGCGCCTTTGATACGCCCAATGGCCGCCTTGGTCGGACCAAGCACGACGAGGTCGGCGCGTTGCTTCACACTGTTGAGCTGAGCAGCCATCCACTGAATCGCCTGGGCGGCTTTTTGATCATCCTTGTGGGTCACCATAATGTTGATCATATGGGCAAAGGGCGGATAAAACAGGTGTTCACGATAGGTGAGTTCTTTTTTTAAGAACGCGAGGAAATCGTGATCGGCGGCGAAGCGAATACAGTAGTGCTCGGGCATGTAGGTTTGGATGACAACCCGACCGGGATTCTTGCCGCGCCCGCTGCGCCCGGCCACCTGGGTCAACAATTGGAACACGGTTTCAGCGCTGCGGAAATCGGGAATACGCAAGCCCTGATCGGCGTTGACGATGCCGACCAAGGTGACATTGGGGAAGTCGTGACCCTTGGCGATCATTTGGGTACCGACCAAGATATCGGTTTGCCGCGACTCAAATTTATCGAGAATTTTTTGGTGGGCCTCACGGGCACTTAGACGATCTCGGTCCATGCGGTCCACGACATAATCGGGAAAAAGTTCCTGGATATGGGCTTCAATTTGCTGCGTCCCCTCCCCGAAAAACTGGAGGGCAACCCCGTCGGCCGCGCAACTGGAGCACGCGGCGGGAACGGGTCGGATCTCGTTGCAATAATGGCAGTGCAAACGCTCGTCGGTACGGTGAAAGGTTAAACACACCTCACACTGGGAGCACATTTCGACATGGCCGCATTTGCGGCACAAAAGGAAATTGTGGTAGCCGCGACGGTTGAGCAGGATCATCACCTGATTGCCGGATTTCAGTGTTTCCCCGATTGCCGCTTGCAAACGGCGGCTCAACAGCGGCCGCTTGCGCTGCGCCTTAAATTCACCGCGCATGTCGAGGATTTCCACCTCGGGTAATTTGGCCTTGGTGGCGCGTTTGGTTAGGGTTAACAGATGATGACGACCGCGGCGATGGTTTTGCCAGGATTCCAAGCTCGGGGTGGCACTGCCAAGAACGACCACCGCCTCGGCCATTTTGCCGCGCACCAGCGCCAAATCGCGAGCGTGGTAGCGAATGCCGTCGTTTTGTTTGTAACTTTGGTCGTGCTCCTCATCCACGATGACCAACCCCAAACGAGGCAGGGGAGCAAACACCCCGGAACGCGCGCCCAAGACCACGTCTACCTTGCCGGCCAAGACGTTGGCCCAAGCCTCGGAACGCTGCGACATACCGACGGCGGAGTGCAAGATCGCGAGTCGCTCACCGAAGCGATCACGAATGCGCCGGTGCATGAGGGGGGTAAGGGCGATCTCGGGAACGAGGAACAAGGCTTGACGGCCGTTCTCCAGGCAGTGCTGAATCGCGCGCAAGTAGATTTCGGTTTTGCCGGCGCCGGTTACGCCAAACAAAAGGAAGGAGCAAAATCGGGCTAGGTCCAAACCGGCGGTAATTTCCTCAAAAGCGGCACCTTGCTCCTCGGTGAGGGTGTGAACCGCGTCGGCCGTGGTTTCGGCATCATCGCCGAGTAATTCGTATTTGGGAATGCGCTTTCTCTCGATAAACCCTTTTTTCTCAAGTTGATTAAGCAACGGCGAGGCGGAACCGAACACGGCGTAAATCTCGGGAATTCTGGCGAAATGGGTCTCCCGCACCCGCAACCAACGCAGCAACTCAATTTGTTTGTAGGCCCGTCCCAGCTCGGTGGGATCCACGGCGCGACCGGCCTCGGTGACCACGACCACGGTAACGTGGGGGATGCTTTCTTTTTCGCGATCACGGGACTGAATGAACAGGTAACCCTGATCTTCCCAAAATCGGATGTCCTCCAACTTAATTTCGGTTTTGGCTTTAAGCTGCCATTCCTTACGGGTCAGCGGACCGCCGAGCAATTGCGCCAACACAATCCCGCCGGCCTCGCTTTCCGCAAAAGTTTTCCCGTTGGGCGACAGCGCAAATTGGATCTCCTTTTCGTTAAGCACGCCGGGTGGCAACGCGAGTTTGACGGCTTCGCCGATGGGGGCGCGATAATAACGCACCATCCAGTCCAACAAATGGTGAACTTCCTCGGCGATCACGATTTGGCGCGTATCACAAGAGACGAGATAACGGGTGCGTGGATATGCATCGGCCGATTGGTAGGCGTCGGACATGGTGATGCCGTACAGCAACTTGGAGCGAAACGGCACCAAAACACGCAAACCGCGTTTGACGACGGCCGGATTGATATCACCGGCGGGTATTTTGTACGTGAAGGTTTGCCGCAAAGGGACCGGCAAAGCGACTTCCACCAACCAAGGTCCAGTGTCGTCGAGCGGTAGCGATGCAGGTGATGGGTCGTGAGCCGCCAAAGGTTCCTCTTGGATCAAAAAAAGAAGCGGGTCCCCAAAAGGAACCACGCACGACGCTACTCGATGGTGATCAGGACGGCGCCGCTTTCGACGTTGTCGCCTTCTTTAACGCGGATTTCCTTGACCACCCCGGCCTTGGGACTGCCCAATTCATTTTCCATCTTCATGGCAACCAACACCAGAAGCCCCTGATCCATGGCAACCTCATCGCCTTCCTTGACAAGGATACGCTGCACCAAACCGGGCATGGCGGCTTCCAAGGCCGCGGGCCCTTTACCGCCGCCTCCCATGGCTTGATCCAAAATCTTCTGCATGGGGTCTACCACTTCGACATGGAAGCTGTCGTCGTAGAAATGGGTTTCGATATGGCCTTTTTTGCCGTGGTGGACATGGACATCGTAGGAGCGTTCATGGTGGATCATTGAATAAAGATCCTCCATGACCTCCATGCAATCAACCTCGTGGTCAACGCCGTTGATGTTCACCCGGAAACGATGGTCGCCGAGCTGCTCAACCTTGAGTTGGTACTCGTTCTGATCAATAGTGGCAATCAATTCCATGGTTATAAACTCCGATACCGCATGACGGCCAAACGTGCGCCGGCTTTCCATTGGCTGCTGTTTTGCGTTTGTTCATCAGGCCCGGCTGCGCCACGCCGCGCTTCTGTTTTGTAATGTTTAATCGCGGCCGCGATCAGGGCCGGTTCAATGTGACCCTCGTCCAAACCTTTGTGTAACAACTCGGGGTGGCGTTCGATGAAGGCGGTATCCAGGTCGGCGGCAAGCCAAGCGGGATGTTGCATTAAGGCTCGGTGGAACCAAAGGTTGGTTTTAATCCCGCCGACGCGGTATTCGCCCAAGGCACGGGACATTCGCAAAATCGCTTCCTCGCGATCCCGGCCCCAGGTGGTCAGCTTGGAAATCATGGGATCGTAATAAATGGGGACCTCGTAGCCGGGATAAACCCCGGAATCGTCGCGAACCCCCAAACCACTGGGCGTCAACAAGCTGGTAATTTTGCCGGGCGACGGCATAAAGTTTTTCTCGGGGTCCTCGGCGTAAACACGACATTCCACGGAGTGACCGGTAATGGTGATGTCGTCCTGGCTGAAAGGCAGTTTTTCGCCGGCGGCGATTTGCAACTGGAGCCGCACCAAATCAACCCCGGTTATCCATTCGGTCACGGGGTGTTCCACCTGCAAACGGGTGTTCATTTCCATGAAGAAAAAGTTGTTGTCCTTGTCCATCAGAAACTCGATGGTCCCGACAGAATCGTAATTCACGGCCAAGGCGGCTTGAATCGCGATTTCACCAATCTTGGCGCGCATCTCAGGGGTTACCGCGGGCGAAGGCGCTTCCTCCACCACTTTCTGGTGACGACGCTGAACGGAACACTCGCGCTCGGCGAGGTGAATCGCGTTACCGTGTTTGTCGCAGGCGATTTGCACCTCAATGTGACGCGGATTCTGAATGAATTTCTCAATGTAAATGCGGTCGTCGCCGAAGGCCGACTTGGCCTCGGAAGCGGCCATGTCGTAATTGGAAAGGAAATCCTCGGCACGATCCACCCGACGCATGCCTTTACCACCACCGCCGGCCGAAGCTTTAATCATGACGGGGAAACCCATCTCCTGCGCGGCCTGCAAGGCTTCCCGACGGTCGCCGTTCTCATTTTGGAACCCCGGTGTGACGGGCACCCCGGCCTTAATCATCAACTCACGCGCGGTGGTTTTGTCGCCCATGCTGGAAATCGATTCCGGGTGCGGGCCGATGAAGGCAATCCCCGCATCACGACAGGCTTGGGAGAACTCGGCCTTCTCGGACAAAAAGCCGTAACCCGGGTGAATCGCCTCACAACCGGTGCGTTTGGCGGCATCCAAAACTTTTTCAATATCCATGTAGGTTTCGGCGCTGGTGTTGCCGGGCAAATGAACGGCCTGGTGGGCATAACGAACGGCCAAGCTGTCGCGATCCGGGTCGGAATAAACGGCAACGGATTGAATGCCGTGCTCGCGCAAACAGCGAATGACGCGAATCGCAATCTCGCCGCGGTTGGCAATCAAGACTTTTTTGAACATGAAACATCCCCAAACTTGGAAGTGGAAACGGGAGACAATCGCGTCGCGCCCGGGTTTCAGCCGCCCAAGGAGCGGAACGCAAGAACCGCAAGGTTCGGAAAAGGCCGACGGTGTCGCAAATGGGTGGCGGACGGACCGCGCTATTGTGCCATGTGAGGCGGCCGAAAAGCAATCCGCCCGGCTTTTGCCCAAAAATTCTTTCGTCCGCACGTTTCAGGGTGTTAAATAGGGACGCTTACCCCGACTTTTCCGCCCGCCATGCACCGGTGCGGCTTGCCCGGTCCCACCCGCGCATGCACCGCCGCTGTATTGGACATCCGAGCCGGAAAACCACGGTGCATCACCACCTGTAGGAAACACCATGGCCAAACTCTACTTTCGTTACGGCACGGTCGGCAGTGCCAAAACCCTGAACTTGCTCGCCGTCGCCCACAACTACCAACAACAGGGCAAAAAAGCTTTGTTACTCAAACCCGAACTGGATGACCGCTGGGCGGCGAGCACCATTCGCTCGCGCGCGGGTCTGGAAAAACCCGCCGATATTCTGATTAACGGCGACAGCGAACTCAAGGACGAACTGTTTCACAACATCGACTGCGTGCTGATCGACGAAGCCCAGTTCCTTCCACCCCAAGTCATCAACCGTTTGCGTGAAATCGCCACCGATCACCAAATCCCGGTGATTTGCTACGGCCTGCGCACGGATTTTCGAACGGGGCTTTTCGAGGGCGCCCGGCGCTTGATGGAGCTGGCCGATTCAATTGAGGAAGTCAAAACCACCTGCGCCTATTGCAACCGCAAGGCTATTTTTAACCTCAAACTCCTGGACGGAAAAGCCACCCTCGCCGGGCCCACGATTGATTTGGGCGCCGAAGAAAAGTACTTACCGGCCTGCCATCATTGTTATTACGAGCAGTTAGAGGTCAAACCTACACACGCAGCGACGCTGCCAGGTAATCGTTGAGCGGCTTGCCGATTCGGTAAATTTCCAACAAACGTTGCGGCAAACGCTCATCATCTAACCAATCACAGCCCAACTCGGCGGCGTAATAGAATTGCTTGTTGGCAATCAGCGGTTGCGTCGCCAAAACCGGCTTAAATTCCTTGGGCAGGATTTTGTTGCGGTTGCCTTTCAGGGCGCCAAAGGTTTCCTTAAAAGCGGGCGCCGCGGTCAAATCACCGATCACCTCGGGTTCCTTGGCGATGGCCCGACGGATGGCGAGCAACTCATTTTTTCCCGGCTGGAAGCAACCGCCGGCGGCAAACAATCCCTCGGCACCAATTTGAAAATAAAAGCCGGGACCGGGATCCTTGCGGCCACCAGGTGCAATCACGGCGCCGACATGGGTTTTGTAAGGCGTTTTATCCTTGGAAAACCGCACGTCGCGATAAATACGGAACATGGCGTCCTTGGGCGTAATCGCGAGGGGCGGGCCTTCTTGGCCGATAAGCATAATCATGATTTGGACCAAATCAGTAAAGGGTCCTTTGATCTCTTTCTCAAAACGCGGCTTGTTGGCGTGGAACCAGGTTTTCTCATTGTTGGCGGAAAGCTCTTGGAAAAAAGGGACGCATTGGGAAAGCGACACGGGAACCCCCTCGAAAAGAAAATACAGTAATGTGATGGCACCTTAACACAAAGCCAAAAGGTTCAGGACTTTGTCAATTTAAGAAAAGGTATTAAATACTTTTTCATTTCACTCATCATCGGTAAATTCGTCCAAACGCGCGCGGAAATAACGGCTTACCGGCTCACTCATCGCCAGGGTTAAGGCGCGGCGATAGGCTTGCCGCGCCGCCTCCGATTCACCACAACGGGCGTGCAATTCGGCGCGGGTGGCGTGGTAAGGCAAGTAGTTTTCTAAGCGGGGTTCGCCCGCGAGTTCGGTCAACGCTTTCAGCGCGACCGGCGCGGATTCGACCTCGGCTAGGGCAACCACCCTGTTTAGGGCAACCACCGCATCCCCCGACACATTCAACAGCAAGTCGTAAAGATGGAGGATGCGCGGCCAATCCGTCTCCTCGGCGCGCGCCGCCAAGGCGTGACAGGAAGCGATTTCGGCCTTGAGATGGTAAGCGGTCAGTCGATCACCAAGCGCGGATCGCGCCATCCACACGACCCCCTGTCCAATCATCTGTTGATCCCACAGCGCGCGGTTCTGGTGTGCTAGCAGCACGGGCTGCCCGTTTCGATCACAGCGGGCCGGCAAACGCGCTGCTTGGAAATGGAAATAGGCGGTCAGGGCAAACACCTCGCCGGAGGCGGTCAACGGGTGTTCGGCCAAAATGCGTACCAAACGCAAGGCGTTGCGGCACAGGTCCGCACGAACGTGTTGTTTGCCCTCGTGGGCGCTGTGTCCCTCGTTGAACATGAGGTACAGCACCCGCATCACGGAATCGATGCGTTCGGGCAATGCCGTGGACGGCGGCATCTCGAATGGAAGCGCCAAGCCGCGGATCTTCCGTTTGGCGCGCACGATCCGTTGGGCGACGGTCGGTTCAGAACTGAGGAAGGCACGGGCGATTTCACCGGAGGAGAAACCGCCTACCATTTTGAGGGTTAACGCCATGCGCCCTTCCGATGGAATCTCCGGGTGACAGCACATGAACATCATGCGAAGTTGTTCGTCACGAACCTCGTGGGCAAAGGCGGAATCGGTCGCGTCGGCTTCCGATTCGTGCCATTCAGCCAAGGTCGCGGCAAAAAGATCCTGCTTGTGGCGAAACACCTGATGGTGGCGAACCAAATCCAGCGCGCGGTTTTTGGCGACACGCACCATCCAGGCGGTCGGGTTGTCGGGCACCCCGCTGTAAGGCCAGCTTTTGAGCGCCCGCATCATCACTTCTTGCACAACATCCTCGGCGTCATCGATGTAACGGCTTCCAAAAATACGCGTTAGCCTTGCAACCAAGTAACCCGCGTTTTCCCGGAAGAGGTGATCAACCAAGGATGGGACGGCCGAAGCGTCCGGCTGATTCATGTACAGGTCACCACGTCCACCTCGCGAATGGTAATGCGACCGTAATCCAGATGGGGGCAGGTTTGACACATGGCGACCGCCTCGTCGTAGGAAGCGGCCTCAATCACAAAATAGCCGGCGATCACTTCCTTGGTTTCACTGTAGGGCCCGTCGGTAACCTGGGTCGTCCCACCCGCTTTCTGCATCAACTTACCACCTTCGTCTTTTAATTTGTTGCTGCCGTGAAATCGACCCTGGCCGACCAGGTTCTCCCGCCAGGCCATGTACTTGGCAACGATGCTTTGGATCTCCTCCGGGCTCATGTCGGCATCGGCAAGCGCCGGCTCTTCTTGTAACAAAATCATGTACTGGGGCATGGGAATCACTCCTTCTCATGGGTTCTATCGGATTTGTTCCAATTGTAAACGATGCCGGTTACGGCTCGGTTATGATGACGACGAAAGGAACCAACTGTTTTCGACCGCTCACTTCAACTTTTTTGATTTTTTCTCTTCCAACTCGCGGGCTAGGTACCAAAAAGGTCCGAGACTTCGTTAGAGCCGGTTCAATAAATGAACGAAATGCTGTCGAGAAATGCCCAGGCTTTCAGCAGCAGCCGTGCGGTTCCCACCAAAAGCGGCCAATCGTCGCGTCAGCAGCCGCGCACGATACTGCCGCTCCAAGACCTTAAGCGTCGCGGCCTCATCGTCGGGCGACACCTCGGTGGGGACCGGCAGGAAAGGCGGTAAATGAGCCGGGACAAAACAGGTTTCCTCGGGAAAAGCCGCCAGCAAGCGGCGCACATACATCTCCAGCTCCCGAATATTACCTGGCCAAACATGTTGCTGGAGCGCGGTGAATACGGCGGGGTCACAAGAAATACGGCGATCCGGCGCGTGTTTACCCATAAGGTGGTTAACCAACAACGGGATATCCCCCAAACGTTCCCGCAAAGGCGGCAAGTCCAAAGCCACACCCATTAAGCGGTAGTACAAATCGGCCCGAAAGGCTCCTTGTGCCACAAGGTCGGCAAGCGGTGCATTGGTGGCGGTGACAAAACGCACATCGACCCGCCGCATGGTGGGTTCACCCACCCGTGTGAATTCACCTTCCTGCAGCACGCGCAACAGCAGGGATTGCACCTTGGCACTGATATCGCCGACTTCATCGAGGAACAGGGTGCCGCCGTCCGCGTGTTCAAGAAGCCCGGGACGGTCCTCGTGCGCATCGGTAAAACTCCCTTTGCGGTAGCCGAACAAGTGAGATTCAATAAGGTTCTCCGGGTACTGGGAACAATTGAGCGCAAAAAAGGGCCGTTGCGAACGCGCGGAAGCCCGATGAACGGCACGGGCCGCCAATTCCTTCCCGGTCCCGGTTTCACCCCCGATAAACACGGGCAGATCCGAGACGGCAAAACGGCGAATGTCGGCCAAAACCCCGCGCAAGGCGGCACCTCGGCCAACGATCCCAAAGGTATCACCCGAGGCAACAGGGCTCGGCGTCTCAAAAGCATCGACCCACGACCACCACGACCGACTCAACCTTGCCAAAGCGGCAACCTTTCGGAATACCCCCTTCTGTAGGGCGGGATCCGCGGAGGGGTGAACCAGCCACCACATCAACAGGCGCTCGTCACCGACAGGCACCCATACACAAGACGCCGTGGCGGATTCAACCCGACCCGAGACGCATTGGTAGCGGGCAACCCGACCCATCACGCGTCGGGTTTTGTCGGCCTCGTCGGCAGGGATCGGGTTGCCGAACCGGCGGCGAACAGTTTCACGCCACGAACCGGCCGCCGGCTTTTCAGCGACCAAGGACAAAGGACGCCAAGCGGACGCCGGCGCCCGCATATCAACCAAAAAGGCACCGTATTCCAACCCGCCGACAAACAACAGCCATTGTCGCAAACACTGATTGAGCGCACGCTTGAGTTGGTTGCGGGCCGCCCTAAAAGCAGGTGAATGCCCGGAAAGATCCGAGGATTCGACCCTTCGCGCACGACACCAAGCGCTCATGGGCGCCGTCAAACCTGCAGCCAAGGGTTTCCCGGTCGGGTCGTCAACCCGAGACCCATCCGTTTCGATGGTAAGGCAGTGGTCGGCAGAAAACCCGGCCAACCAAAAAGTCGCCGCACGCTTAAGCTCGGGGCGTTTTGCCCAAGGACCCGTGCTCAAGGCCTGGAGGCTTAAGGCCAGCAGTCCACGATCCCAAGCCTCCCCTTCATCGAAGCCGGGCAAACAGGGCATGTTGCATCCCGCCGGCATCGGCGAAAGTTCGTTGTTCACGCCACTGATACAGTCCTTCGGTACGGCGGTGTCCAATGCGGTCAACGCGGCCTTGAACCAAAGCCGCACCGCACCCCAAAAAAGGGTGGTCCGGTTCTCAAAATCGCCGCCCCCTTGCCCGTTATGCGCTGTGATCCACGCGGGTGTCGCTGGATGAAAAAGGGTTAACCAATCGGCAAGCCATAAAAAGCGCGCATTGGATGAGGCAACCTCGGAAGCGGAAAGCGACGGGTGGGCCGTCCCTTCCTTCACCTTGGCCCACAAAGCCCTGCGCCGAGCGGTTCCTAAGCGCGGGCCTTCAAGCAAGGCCAGTTGGCAACGCGCCAGTTCATCCTGAATAGCGATATTGCTGTTCGCGCGTCGGTGTTCCGCGGCCTCGGTCGTTTTTGGGCCAAACACGAGCTGGTGTGCCAGCATTAGCGCCGGGGGCCAACCCTGCTCGCGTGAATCACTGAGGCGGTGATCCCAAGCCAAGGCCGTCGCCTCGCACCATAACCCGTCGCGCGCAAACGAGACCGCACGACGCATTGCAAAACGTTGGGCAACCGAGGCTACGCCCTCGGATCGGGCCCAGGCCTCGCCGCGCGCCAACCAAAAACGAGCCTGCACCCCGTCGTTCAGTTTTGTATAAAGATCGGCGGTTTTCGCCAGAAACGCCCACTGCAAAGGCAAATCAGCCACCAGCTCTGGATGGTGGATCAGCCACAATAAATGGTCCAGGGCGGAGAACGGATCCTCTAAACAGGCCGCGCCCACGGCCGCCAGCCAGCGTCGGCCGGGATCGTGCGTCGGGACCGCCGCGCTCTCGGCGAGGAAGGCGCGTGTCACCGAAAGTCGACGTGCGCCTCGAAATTCGGCCTCAACGCAAGCGGCATCAATACGACAAGACCAAAAAGTCGCCGTTTCCGTGTTCGGCAAACCGGTGGAAAGCTCAAGAAAACGACCCCGCGCGGCCAGCGCCTTGGCAATTTTCCCACGCAAAGCGGCTTGCTCCGCGGCCAGGACCAGTGCATAACATCGTGTGGACAACGGGGCACTTTTTCTTGCCGCATAGCGGTTAAGTCGTACACATGCCTCGTCCCATTTAAATTGGAACACCTTCACCAACGCCCGATCCAAGCCGTCTCGCGACCGGCCGGAACCCATATTGACAGGCGGCAACCCCTGTAACCGCCGCAAAATCGCGCCTGCCTGCTCGCCCCAATCGGATGAGCGTGCTCGAATGCGTCGATGAAATGCCTGAAGCCCAACACAATCCCAATCGGCAATTTTGCGATTTAACACTCCGACAAAAAGCCGCGTCATCCCCGTCGAACCGGGAACCTCTAACGCGGCCAGAAGACGCCCTTCTTCGGGAGAAGCTTCCTCCCCGACCGGCGCGACCTGCTCGGCGGGAAGCGCTTGTGGAGAAAGATGAGGCGCCATCCATTCGGCCAGTTCCATCCAAACCCCATCGGCCGGCGGGGAAATTGATGCCGACCGGACGAATAACCCTTGTTGCTCAGCGAGCAGCGTCGTGTTGGTTTCGCCCACAAGCGTTCGAATCCAATAGGTCCATTGGCCGCGGTAAACACCGGTCAAGGCGGCAACAGACCGCGAGAAAGGGCCCATCGGTTGGATCATTTCGGGAGTCGACCCCGAAGAAACCTGGTCCCAGCCCAAAAGACACAAGCGTTGGCCCTCGACACCGAGCACAACCCGCCGTGCATCAAACACCAACGCCGCTTTTTGGCATCGAAGCAATAAGTCGTAAATCGCAACCAATGTATGCTGTTGCTTGGCACGAGTCCATTGCTGAAAGCATGAGGCGTTCAGAGGTTGCCAACATGGATCGGTTGAAAAAACGAGCAAAAAGGCGTCATCGAGCCCAATCGTCCGCACCAGTGGGGCAAATCCGGCAATCGGCCTTAGGACATGCCGCCCAAGCAATTGCATCGTAGCCGGCGAACGGGGCAAACATCGCCCCCAAAACGAGGACCCACCACCCTCGGGTGAAAAGCGCTGATAATCGCCAAGCCTTTCGCCGGCTCGAAACGATGCATCCGACGGATCCTCCAGAAACCGATTAAGAAAACGATGGTCACAGGCAACCAGTGTCATGAGTACCTCCAGTGATAGGCACAACTGAAAAGGCGTACCGAGTCGGTGCAAGGTGAGCCGAAGAAAACCAGTTTGTGCTGAAATTGGAGGCAGTTTAAAGCCGCTTCTGAAAACCCCAACATCAAAAATGAAGATACTTTCAGGTTCTATTTTCCGCGAATATCCATTTTAACTCAGTCATTCATTCGTCTAATTTTACCGAACAAATCATTTTCTACAATAGACACACAACTTCACCGGAAATGATGGGCAATTCTCCAGACCAAACGCAAAAACAGGACGGGCCATCGCCACGTCCTGTTTCTCGGGTAACTGAACTAAGTGTGAATTAAGGATTCAATACAGCTTCGGCGGCGGCAACAGAATCGAGATCACATGCGGTCCCACGATTTTTGTCGAGTGAATTAAGCGGATTGCCGGGGTCGTTGGTATCGTCAACATCAACTTCGTAAATGCAAGCGACCGAATCGATATCGCACAGAATGCAATAGAAGCCGGAGCAGCCGGCGCAAACCTCTGGATCGAATTGGAATTCGATGGTGGCGCGGCTCACCCTACCTGCAGAAATTTCATCGCTGCTCAATATCCAAGTGATACCTTGGGCGGGGGGTAAGCCGGATCCAACATTCATGACGCCGCCAACACCCGTATGAAAGGCTTGGATAGGGCCGGAGGTGCCGGCAACAAAACCAATATTTTGAAAAGAACGACTATCATCGTAAAATGCCATCAAGGCCTTTCGAACGTCATTACAGGGTGCAATCGCATTTTGAGTAGTCGCGCGACGGCGAAAATTCGAATACATCGGTAAAGCAATCGCGGTTAGTATGGCAATGATCGCTACAACAACCATCAGTTCTACTAAACTAAAACCTTTCTTTCTCATGATCCGTTCCTTCGTTCGTCTTCGTTGGGAAGCCGTTGCAACCACTAGACAGCAAAATCAAGGCCAACTTTTTTCTTTTCGGCATTTAAACAAGTAGGCTAAAAATTTTAATTAAAACATTACAAACAAGCATCTTAAGCAGACGACAGAACTTCTCACGCCGCACTGCACCTTTGCAGGGGCGACATTTTTTGGTGGGCCCACGGGGCTCAATCGACAATTTTCGGCACATCGCCCCTTATTCTCTCCCTATTTTTGGCAACAAGGCGACCGCGAGACCGATGGCAACGCAACCCCGTTTCCTGGAATGGTTCCCTGTTTGGCGCAAAAAACCAAGCCGACTCGCCTAACGACCGCCTTCCGAATTCTTCAAAAGAGCGTGAGGCGACAGATAAGGACGCCAAGCCTTTGGTTGAACCGCATACAGGCCTATGGTACAAACGCCCAACCGCGAATTCAGCCCGGCCGCACAACGACATACACCGAAACACATCGGGTCGTTTCCGCGCCGGCTCGCACGGACATCAGCCTGCACGGGACGTACCACCATGAATGAGCAACCCACGACCATCACCATCCAATGGCGCGAGGCGCTGATTTTCGGCCTTACCGGTCTCGGTATCTCGCTCACCTTTTGGCTAACCGGGACACGCTGGGACGAGGATCCCCAAAGCTCCCAAACCTACGCCGGCATGCTTACCACTGTTTTGCTTTGTGCGGGGCTATGGGTTTCTTTTAGAGCCAAAACGCAAAAAGTCCCCCCGCCCATTTTCGCGGCCATGATTTTGCCCGGCCCCTTTTCGCTGACCTTGGCACTCCCGATCCAGAATCAAGTGGTGTATCACCTGCTTAGCTGGGCCGGTTTACTTATGATCCTGGCCATCCAGCGCAAAGCCGCCCACCAACCCTCGGCTTAATTCCATCACCCGCGAGGCATTGCTTCCATGACAGCAACCCGGTTTCGTTTGCCCCATCTAACCCAATCCCATACCGTTCCACTTTGGATCACCGCGGTAATTGGCTGGGTTCCCGCCCTGATCATGATAGCGACCATGCGGCTGGACGAAGGCCGGCTCACCCTGCTGACGGTGGATATGGGCCCCTATTCAATGAACCGGCTTTTGGGTGGCTTGATTGCCGTCGCCAATCCACTCCTTCTGTTGGCACCCATTGCTTGGTTCGTCTCGGCACCTGGACGGTTTCGCACCGCGCGCATCCTTCCCCTCCTGTTCCCGCTCGCGCTGTTCGGCCCTACCCTCATCGGTGGTGTCTGGATCGGCGGCACCTTCTCTACTCGCCAGCTCGTCGTGCTCACGTTCCTCGCGGTCGCTTTGCCCGCGTTCACGCTTTGGCTTGAACATCTGGCCGCCCTATTTGGGAAAACCACGGCCCTGCTTGGGTACGGCATCTTATGGGGCTTTAGCAGCTTCTTAAACTATCTGGATCAATACGTCTTGGCTTATTTAGAAGGCCGCCTCGATTGGGCACACCACCTGATTTGGTTCGTGCCGCCCATCGGCGGGTTGGCCGACCTATGCGGCGGCTACCTGATAGAAGCCCCTTTCGATTTACGTTATCTCGCCATCATCCTGGTCCAGAGCGCGATTTTGGGTACCTGCACCTTATGGCGCGCTCGCGCGGCGGCAAAAACAGAAACCGCTTAACCTTCTAAGCCATAAGTTTTCATACGGTTGTACAGCGTCTTTACAGAAACCCCCAAACGCCTGGCCACACGCTCGCGCCTGCCCGATTCTTCTTTGAGCAACAAACGAATCATGTGCCGCTCCAACTCTTCTTCCAGACGCATTTGGTTGTCTTTAAAGTTGCGGGTCAAATCAACCGAAAACCGGAAGCCGACACGTTCGGCCGAATCAAACATATTGTCGGGAAAATGCTCTCGCTGCAGCGCCCCGCCTTGGCTGAGAATCAGGGCGCGCTCCAATACATTTCGCAACTCCCGCACATTGCCGGGCCAGTCATAACGCTCCAGTTCCTTCATCAACGCGCTGTCGAGTTTGCTCTGACCCGCGTTTTGTTGTTTGAGGAAATGGTCCACCAGGCAGGGTAAATCGCTTTTGCGTTCTCGTAACGGCGGGATTTCAATGGGAAAAACAGCAAGGCGGTAATACAAATCTTCACGGAACCAGCCCTCACGGATCCCTTCTTTGAGATCACGGTTGGTGGCCGCCACCACCCGAATATCACTGTGCAAGGTCCGACTCCCGCCCACCCGACGGAAATCTTTGCTCTGAATAACGCGCAACAGCTTGGGCTGTAGATGGATCGGCAATTCACCGATCTCATCGAGAAACAGCGTGCCGCCGTCGGCCATTTCGACCAAGCCGGTTTTTTTGGCGGCAGCCCCGGTAAAGGCACCCTTTTCGTGACCAAACAACTCACTTTCAATGAGTTCTCCCGGTATCGCGGCACAGTTAATCGAAACATGCTCGGCCCCACGGCGCGGACTGTGATCGTGAATGAATTTGGCAAATAACTCTTTACCCACCCCGGACTCCCCGAGCAGCAAACAGGTGGCTTCGCTGGGCGCAACTTTTTCAGCCATGGCCAACGCGCACCTCAACGTGGGCGCATCGCCGATGATCGCGTGGTCGTCCCGAGCCGCGCGCAACTCGTGAAAAGAATCTTTTCGCTGTAAGCGACGGTGTTCAAGCCCACGCTCCACCACGATTTTGAGGTAATCCAAATCGATGGGTTTTTCTAAAAAATCAAAGGCGCCGGCGCGGGTCGCCTCAACCGCAAGCTTAACCTCACCAAAAGCAGTCATGATAACGACCACAAACTCAGGATCGCGTTCCTTCAGGTATTTCAAGAATTCGATGCCATTGGCCCCGGGAAGCATAAAGTCGGTGAGGACCAGGGAAAAATCGGTCACCTCAATCGCTTTTTTGGCATCCTCAACTGATCCGGTTTCAATCACTTGGTAACCCAAATTGCGCAAAAACTCAGCGTAGAGCTGGCGCAAGCCGGGACGATCTTCAGTTAGCAGAATCGAATCCACATCAAGCTCCCTTCAGCGGTTTGCAGATCAAACCAACCATATTGAATAAAAACCACCACACTAAAAGAGTTCCTTGGGAAAAACACAGGCAAAAGTCGTCGGCATTCCCTCGCGAAGTTCAAGTCGCCCTTGGTGCTCCAGCATGATCTTCCGTGAATGAAACAACCCTAACCCCGTGCCACGCTCTTTAGAAGTTACGAAAGGTACAAATAACTTCTTTCTCATCTCCGGGACAATGCCCGGCCCGCGGTCACGCACCATGACCTGGACCACCTCATCGTCTTCGATCACCTCGACCCAAACCCAAGGCGCCTCGTCGGGCAATTCCTCAGCCCCGCGAACCGCTTCCAAGCCATTGAGAATTAGATTGTTCACCACGGTTGAAAGCAAGGTATCGTCACCCAGCAAGCCACCTTCCAGCGTGTTTCCATCGGGCAATCCAACCCAAACCCCGTCAGGATGTCCTTCCCAATACTGGCGCAACCGTTCGAACCAACCCGCCAGGGTAAACTGCTCCATGGAATGGGACTCGCCGCTGCTGGAACGTCGGAAGGCATTTACAAAATCCGTCAGATGGTTGATTTCATCCTGAATCTTGGCACTGTTTTCTTCGACCGCACCATACTTCAACATCTGCACGCGACCTTGAATCACGGCTAAGGCGTTTTTAACCTCGTGGGTGATGCCGCCCGCCATTTCACCCATCAGTTCTAGCTCGTTTTTGAGGCGTAGTCGCTGGTCCAAAATTTGAGCGCGGGTCCGATCTTGAATGGTGAACAGAAATTGGTTGTTCTGCAAATTGGTCAGCGTCAACTGGAGGTACAGGGTCTTATTCCCCGACTCAAAAGAAACCGGAAACTTTACACTCTGACCAAGCGCCAACATCTCAAGCCACTGCCCGTTGAGCCGATCCGAAACCGAGGCCAAATGCTGCCCAACAATCGCATCAATGCCCAACATATGTCGAAATAGGGGGTTGGCATAATAAACGCTGCCATCCTCACCCAAAACCGAAACCGCGACCGGAATCGCGTCCAAGATATCGTGGTGCAACAATTCAAGTTGATCGAGCGCCAATTGGGAGGCTTTCTGGTCAAGCCGAGCCTGGCGCTCGCCCAGGGTTCGCTCCCGCAAGGTTTCTACCAAAAGTTCTTCTGGTGGCCGAATGCGCACGGGTTCGGCGCGGTTCTGCATGGCCCAAAAAACCAACCGCGCCATCATGATCAACACAAGCAGCCCAAAGGGCGTCAGGATCAGGAATAGAAAAAAAAGTTCGGCCTGCTGTCCCATGGTTGTCAGCTTTTACGCGATAAAAACACCGCAAAGCCAAGTACACCCAATGCCAGCACAATCACAACGCCACTCATCATTAAATTGGGGCCTTCCTCCGCCGCCGTCTCGGCGTTTTCTTCGGCGGCGGACTGGTCCGTGGACTGCTTCAGCGGCACCCCGAACAAGGTCAGGTAGGAGCGACTGTCCAAGGTCACTTCCTGCTCCGGCAACCCCGGCGGGCTCACCGCTTCATGAAAAACGCGCAAAATCTCTTCTTCAAAGGCATCGTGTTCCAAAACATTGGAGCGCAACGTCATGATCAAAGCGCCTTGATCCGAAACATAGACCTTCCTGGCCACGATATCACTGTGCTCATCCTTGGGTTCAGCTTTGTAACCAAAGAACGCACTGTGTTCTTCCAGGTTTACAGTAAACGGATAAATCACGGTTCGCGGGACACCGTCGCTCTTTCCCGACACCACATCCCGTTGATTCCATAGTCGTTCAAAGGTTGGCGCGTCAACGATCGGCTCAAGCAACACATTATTGGAAGGAAACCACTGAACGGAAATACCATAAGTCCAGGTACCGGACATACTGAACATCACAGCTTCGCAGTTGGGAATGTTTTCGACGTGAAGGAGGCGGTACATATACTGGGCGTTTTCGGAATAAGCCATCAAAATTCCCGTGGGGACTGTCAGCAAAAAGGGGCCGACTTCAATCACATTGCCCTCGGTTACCGGCAAAAAACGCGTATCATCCTTCTCTTCCTCGGCTTCTTGAAATGCTAGCGGAAGACTCAACAAAAAAACCATCGTCATCGTCACACATCACCATCCTAAAAAGGTCGCTGGATTCTCTGGGAACGGTTCCCAAAATGAGGAACCTTCAACCTAAGAAGCGCGATAACTCGCGGCGATTTTGGCTAAACCTCTGGGCTGCAACGGTCTGTGAAAATGCTCACCGCACCCAATGGGTGCGCTTCCGCTTTTCCCAAACCATTTCGCTCCAGATCTTTAGCCAAAATCCCTCGCTCTTATCGCGCTTCTTAGGTTCAAAGCACATCAATCAGGAAAAAGAACCACGGAGGAGCGATGGATCGCCGCTACATGATCTCGAAACAGGGAAGCTCATGAAACTGCCGGCCGCGATTGCCATCATAACATTGGACCCAAGGATCTTAATGCGTTCGCGCAAACCCAATTGCCGAAAAGGGAACCAGGCGCACAGGCCAGGCAAGCCGACCGGCGTTCCGCGCCACAAAAAAAACCAAGATGATGGGAGACCGCGCAACAACGCGGTTCGCAATCGGTTTCATCAAAAAAAGGCACAGCAACCCGTGAGCGCGAAATGCCTAGCATCTAGGGCAGAGCGCCCAAATATCACGCACACAATCTCATTTACCCGTATTTCTCACCGGCCTTTGCGGTAGCGGTGCACCGATGCTTTTGCACAGAAGGCCGGTCGGAACCACGGGTAAACAAATCACAAGGGGCGCATCACGAAAAAAGGGTGCCCCGTAGGGGCACCCTTCTTTATGCGATTGCCGTGGAGCTGGATCTTAAGGGTTCAAGATAGCGTCTACAGCGGCCATGTTAGCTACGTCGCAAGCAGTGTCGCGGTTTTTATCCAAAGAGTTCAGAGGGTTGTTGGCGTCATCGTGGGTGTCGTCAACATCGATTTCGAAAGCGCAAGCACCGGCACCGGCATCGCAGAGGATGCAGTACTGACCGTCACAACCAGCACAAACTTCAGTCGTGAAGGCAAATTCAATAGTAGCACGCCAGATGTTGTCGTCACCGGCGGTCAGGTCGGTAGCAGAAAGGGTCCAAGTAACGCCACGAGCAGAAGGCAGACCGGTACCGATTGGGGTGTCAACGTTCAGGCTGGGGTTACGGGCGATCAACTGACCAACACCGGAAGCAGCGCCACCTTCAAAAGCGAAGTTGAGGAACGTTTCGTGTTGCTGGAAGTGCTCCATGATGGCTTTACGAGCATCGTTACAGGGGCCGATTGCGTTTTGAGCAGTGGCACGACGACGGAAGGTAGAGTACATGGGCAATGCAATTGCAGTCAAAATAGCGATGATGGCAACAACAACCATCAATTCAACCAAACTAAAACCTTTTCTTTTCATCCTTAGACTCCCTTGAAAGAAAATCAGCTTTGCGCTGTTGGCCTCTTTAGAAGCAAGGCCAAGGCCAATTGCCAAGTTTCCCCCCTCAAGCGACGTGCGCTGCATCACGACCACAACAAGACCCTTTCTTATCAGATACTTAAACGTGCAAAAAAAATGAAAGACAGCGGTTCACCGGCCCCTTTACATCAATCCATGATGCGCCAAACCCATGCCATCGACAAAAATCGGCAGCGAACACTTACTTCCCCGGCCATCCATGACAAAAAATGACACATCCCACCTCGCAGGGAATCGCAAGAAACCCAAAACCATCAAGCCACCCAACCCGAACGGATCCCTGACACAACCACTCCGAGCGCCGGCGCGGCCAAAATCGCAGCGACCAAACGTCCCTCCCCTACCTTATATATATAGGCCGAAAGAACAAACAGGCGGTCATAGGCCCAACCAGACGGGGGCAACCCCCACGAGACCGAGGTACCAACCCGGTTTTCTGCCGGCCCATCCCGCTCACCCGGATTCGTCGCGAGGTCTAACCCGCTTGCTCACAAGGATTCGACGCGAGAAGCTGAAAGCCTTGTGAGTGTGAAGATGACGATCAAGGCGGCTCGACCGAGTCATGCGGGAGGCCGCCCCGCGGGAGGCCGCCCCGCGGGAGGAAAACCCTCGTAATCGCATAGGTTGCCCCACGGCAGAACGCCTTGTGAGAAATTCGGGCTAGCCATACAAGGGGCGGCCTCACGACAAAACGCGGGGGATCGGGGCCTTTTGAAACGAGCCGCGTTTGCTAAATGCGTTCTAAGGTGCGGATGCCCAGCAAAGCCAGCCCCTTGCCAAGCAACAGCCCAAATGCATCATTCAATTGAGCCCGTGTTACTCGCAACGCCTCGCTTTCTGCTTGTTTAATGGGGCATTCGGAAAAGAAACGTGAGTAATCTTTGGCAAGGCTGTACAAATAGGTGCAAACCACATTGGGTTTGAAGTCCTCGGCCGCCCGTGCCACCACCTCGTGGAACTTGGACATACCACTGAGCAAACGTTTTTCCGCTTCGTGGGTTAACAACGCCCAATCCGCAAGCGAACCATCCTGTTCCCCGAGCTTCCTTTTAATGGAACGCGTACGGGCATAGGCATACATTAAATAAGAGCCGGTGTTTCCGGTGTTGTTGATCCATGCATCCAGGTCAAACGCGATTTCGTTCAGGTTGTCGGTATTCAGCATCCCGTAACGAATGGTCGCAACGGATACCCAGCGTGCCGCTTCCTCAATTTCTTCATCCGACCACTCGCCGACAAAAGGCTTCAGGTAACGCTCAAAGGTTTCATCCCGGAGCGCCTGGCGCAATTGAGAGAAAAGAAACACATTCCCCTTCCGTGAACTCATTTTGACAACGTTACTCTGGCCCGCCTCGTTCTTGCCCTCGACGACTTTTACCAAACCGTAGGCAAGGTGAAAACAATCCTTGGCTTTTTCATAACCCATCATCTCCAACACGCGGAATACTTGTTGAAAATGAAGGCTTTGGGAGTGGTCAACGACGTAAACGGATTTGTCCACGCCGAACGTTTCAAACTTAATTTGGGCCAAGGAGATGTCTTTGGTGGCGTAGAGCCCGGTACCATCCGATTTCAGCAAAAGCGCAAAAGGCAAACCAAAATCGCTGAGATCGGCACCAATCGCGCCTTCCGAGCGCACCAGCACCCCTTTTTCCAGGTATTCAAGGACCGCTTGTTTCCCCGACTCGCTGACATCCGACTCGAAGAAATAATGGTCAAAGCGGGCGTCAAGCCATTTGTAAATCTCGTAAAACTCATCCATGGACCACTGCTTGGTTTCCTGCCAGAGGTCGTACAGCGGCCCTTCCTTAGCTTCCAAAGCTTTAAGCACCTCGCTAACCTCGCGGTTGCGGCGCGCCAATTCAGCACCCACGCCTTGCCCCTCGGGCAAGGCCCCCTCAATGCGGAAGTGTTCAATAAGTTCAGCCCCAAGCGGGGTGTCCGTGGGCAAAACGTGAATACGGGTGTGATCGTCGCCAATGGTCAATTCTCGGGCACTACAGATCATCCCTTCGCTAGCAACCCCGCCTTTGTCCGTCGGCTGAACCAAACGACCGCCAATGCGCGAACCGGGGGCGGCAAAAGCAACGCGGTCACCCACACTAAACCCGGTCCCGCCACACACCACCTGGACCTCGCGATCACCAAGATCCAGAGCAACCACGGTTTGGTCTTCACGGGAAGGATGCATTTCGATGCGAACCACCTGAGCGGCGTAGATGCCGGCAAGCGGATAGGTGGTCAAGGTGGTCGGATCCAACATGAGGGTCGCTTGGGTATAAAGCGAACCAAGGAATTCCCCCCGGTTGACCTCAGGAACTTCACCGTCAAAATGGTTTTTGTAGAACCAGAGGCATTTTGCAATATGGGTGCCCTCGTCACCGATGTAATTGACGGGTACCACTTCATAACCCTGCCAATCGCAAATCCGCGCCAAGGCGTCGCCCAGCGCCACGTTGCGCATGTGGCCGACGTGAAACGCCTTATGGGTATTGGGTTGGGAGTATTCGATCATCATCTTTTGACCGTTGCGGGAACGTGGGGCGAGAAAAGAACCGTCAAGCACGGCGGGCACCACGTCGGCGGCCAGGGACGCTTGGTTCATTTTAAAGTTGAGGTACGGGCCGGCGGCGGCCACCTCGGCAAACTGGGGGTGGTCTTTAAGGCGGGGCTGTAACGCGGCTAACGCGTCCGCGGCAATGGCATTGGGCGCCTTGCGCAACACCTTGGCAAACTTAAAGCAGGCAAAAGCAAAATCGCCCATTTCTTTTTTCTTCGGTACCTCAATGCCGGGTGCCGCGCTGTCGTAGGTTTCGGCGTCGACCGCCAAGTCCACAACAAAAACTTCGCGCATCAAGTCCTGAATTTGCGTTTGATAAGACATGCTGACCCTCTCTTCCCCGGAATGAACCTTACCGGGAGACGTGGTGCGACGCTGACACGGAGACAGACTTGCAACGCCGGGCGTTCCGCCGAATGCGGAAGCGTATCACAGGCTTTTTCTGCAACCAAGGAGAAAGCGGGTCGCTTAGGAGCCGGCCTCGCGTGCATCCTGTTTTGCTTGCGCCCAATGTTGGTGGTCGAGCCGCAACAAGGTGCGTAGCCGACGAGCCAGATGATCTTCTTGGGGCGTCAACTTATCATCGGCAAAAATGACCTGCCAAATTTCTTTCATCAGGTCGGCCCGGTCCTCAAGAGACAGCCAATCGTTGATGCGGCTGGTGTGGGCAAAAATATCGTGACTCTGGGCGCGTTTTTCATCGGCCAAGGTCAAAAGCGCCTCAATCTCCTCGCGGTTGAGACCGTATTTGGTCTCCAGCAAGTGAACGATCAGTGCTTTCTCGCGGTTGTCGAATTCATCGTCGAACATGGCAACTTCCAACAACAAAACAACGCGGTACAAAAGGGGGTCTTCCTGCTGCTCTTGCTTAGATTCGCTGCTAAAAAACAACCGCACCCGTTCAAAAAAAGACATTTGGGCCGCCCCCGCTGATTGAGTTGTTGCCGGTTTACAGGTGGGCGATTTACAAGAACACCGCCCACACCAGGTGTTTAGATTTTTTTAGCCTGCTTCTTCGGCTTTGGTTTTAAGGCGTCGGGAAGCGGACAAGGGTTGGCCACCTGCTGCGACTTGCGTTGAAACAAAGCCTTGCCGCCGGGGTTCTCGTACAAAAACCATTCGCCGTCGACCAAAGTCCAGTACTGACGAACCGCAAACTTGTTGAAATCCATGAATTCGGTTTTCATGCCCAAACGCATCGAAACATACGCACAGGAATCGCCATACAGGGTCACCTTCTCAATTTCGTACTTCTGAACATCACCGCGTCGGTGGCTGAGAAAATTCTTCAACGGAATACGATCTCGGTAGGCCTGGATGTACAGTGGGTAGGTTTTGGCGTAATCACGGTTGTAGGAGGCTTGCCAGTATTGGTTCAACTTGACGACCAATGCGTCGAGCGCCTTGGCGGCCGCGGCTTTTTTATGAACCTCAACCTCCCCGGGCTTTTGCTCGGGAATCCCCTCTTTCTCGGAAGGTTTCACCACCGCGTCGAGCTCACTGGGAACCGGCTCAGTACCAGCCTGCTGCAAAAGCGTGGCTTTATCGCTAGCACTCACCGCCGCGGCGGCTTTTTTTTCGGCTTGGGTTGTGTCTTTCGGTTGTTGCACCACCGGGGTACTTTGCGCCCAAAGAACCCCAACCCAGAGGACCATAAAGAACAGGCGCATACCTTAACCTTCCTTTGCGACAGCTTGGGGATGCTGCTGCGTCAAAACTTCGAGAATCGCCAGGGATTCATCATGAACCTTGGCACCGGGAATGGTGTTGACACGTTTGATGATGGACAACATTTCGGGATGACCGCCGGTCACAAAAAACATCTGACCCGCAATCCCGGCGGCTTTTTCCACCTCGCCGCGCAAGATGGCTTGGTCCAAATCGGAATTGAGCAACTGCACCGTTTGACGGTCGGCCATGATCTGATGTTTGAAGGTACCGATCAGCGGAAAAATCCGCTGGTCTTCACCATGGACCCGAATCGCATCACGCAGAACCTGAAGGCCCTCGGCACGGAAGCCCATGTGGAACTTAATGGTGGCCATGCTGGCAAAATGGGTCACCTTATCTTCTTTTTGGCTGAGGTTCACGAAATGAAGGAAGCGCTGGTCCAAGTAGGCGACCTGGTCGACAACCTTTTGGTAGCTTTCCTGGTAAGCCTTGTTTTCACTATCGAGCCCGATGGCCATTTCATAGAAGAAACGCGCGGGTAAGGGTTGGCTGTCATCGAAGAATACGGAGGCCAGTTGGGCGTAACCTTCCGCGGAAGGCCCTTTCAGCAGGAGTTTGCTCAGAATGGGCCCGGCAACCTCTCGCGATTTTTGGGATTGAACATGCTCAAACTCTTCCGGCAGTTTAGGGTTTGGCTCATGGGCCAAGGCGGTCGCACCGACCGCGAACAAGATAAGAAGGATCTTTTTCACGCAAAACCTCATTGAACTTTATTGATTCGGTACACCGTTAACGGTGACGGTTTCCACCGGATTAACCGCACGCTGAAACTTCAGCGCGTTATCGACGGCCTCAAAAACCTGCTCACAGGCGGGGAACCCACCACGCCCGGCGTGGGTCATTTGGCGTCGATGATCGATCAAAAGGTAAGAGACGCCGCCGGGCACGTACATCTGGTCGGGTAAAACGGCCAGGGTATCGAAGTAGAGGTTTTTCGGCTGTTCAAAGCGTTTGACGACTTGGTTTCCAAAGGCCACGGTTTCACGACCGGAATAAACCGGGTTGTGGTAAATCGACAGAATTTGGATTTCGTCGCTGTCGGCATATTTTTTCTCGAACTCGCGCATCTTGCCCCAAAATTGGTTGGTTCCCATGGCGTCTTCGTTCCAATACTCGATCAGGGTGACGCGGTCCAAGTTAATCTTGACCTTTTTACCGTTGGCATCACGCAGGTTAAGCTCTTGGATATGGACCTGCTTGTTGGGGTCCTCGGGAACCAGGTTAAAACGCTCACCTTCTTTGATTTCCAAATCAATTTCGTCAGGACGTGCCAGACGCAGTTCACCGGTCTCTTTATTGATCAGCGTAATCTTGAGGGATTCTTTAATCGCCTGTTCGTTACGAATACTCACTTTATCGCGCGGTTGATCGGAGTGTTCAGGGTGAACGGTCACCTTCTGCTCGGCCTGAGTTGACGCGGTGGTTTGGGTAGTCGCGGCCGGCTCATTGTTGTTCTTGGCGGCGGCGGCCTGTGGTTTTTCCGCGGCACAGGAAATAAGTGCCGCAAGGATGAAAAGGTAAAGGGTTTTTGTCATATCAGCTCCTGGACGACCTGCCGCCTAGACGGCAAAATGTCGCGATTGTGTACGAAACCACCGACGTACTCGGCTTCGATCATCCCACACAAACGCGACATTCCGGTCATAAAATCAAGGGGTCAGGCTAGGGATTATCGTAGATGGTCACCAGTGGTACCCCCATAAAGGTGGAGGACCCTGGTACACCAAGCAACTCAAGTGCCATAAAAGGAGCGCTTGAGCGGACCCGCAAGTGGGTAATCGCATCGAGATCCCCGATGCCCACCCCGTTCTGGAACAAGGTGGCCAAATCGAAGAAACGAACTTCATTTGGCTGAAGTTGTCGTTGCAAGTTGATGTTGAAGCGCCCCTGCAGGTTGCCTTGCGCGTCATAACCTTCAAACAACGGTTGGATTTGGGTGTCGTTGAAGTTGGCAAACACCAAGGTGGACAAGGTGCGATCTTGGGGCAGCGTAATAAAGGTTTCTTTTAAGTTGTCGACATCGCGGCGCATCAAACGGTGACCGTACATGACGTAAGGCTCCATTTGGTACTGGATGACAACCCCTTCCACCGGATATTGGGTGTGCATGTAGAAGCGATAGTCGTTTTCAATCGCCGCATCGGTAATGCCGGCAATGGTGTCCAACAACTTTTCACCTGGCTGCAAGTACATGCCGCCGGAATCCAGGGTGTTGCCGGAACGATCCTGGAGTTCGTACAGTACCTGGTTCTCAACAGGGGCGGTGTTGACCACGGCCAAACCGGTGCCGCCGGTGCCCGTCGTTTTGAGATCGAACACAATGAACTCACCAATGGAAGGCGTGGGTTGCAAGTCGATCATGACGTAATTGCCGCGCACATTTTCAAAACACACGGTGCCTTTAAGGCGGTTATCCTGCTCGGTCTCGACTTCAAAATAAGCCGCGCCGGTCAAGCCGACCGCGGGGATTTGGTCTAGGTAACCCTCGAACCACCCTTGGTCATTCAGCGGAATTTCAGTGCGACGCAATTCCAGACCACTGTTGTCATAGGTCTGAAGGAATACGGGCACACCCGGCTTCTCAGCCAAAACCTCAATTCGGGTTTTCCAACCGTTGCGGAAGGTAAGGTGCGGTACCACATAACGTGCGCGCAGGACGTGGTCACGGTGGTATTTCTTTTTGTACATGGTTTCGCCAACCCGCCAAGACTCGGCCCAGACGGTGCGGTCGGTCGCGCGTACGAAACCAGGTTTGTTCTCGAGCAACAGGGAACCATAGCCGGAAACATCTTGGCTCCCCACCGATGCCGCGGTGTCTCGGGTATGCAACGCCTGAACCTGTAAGGTGGTATCGGTCTGCTGGTGAGGGTTCAGCCAAAGCGAGCCGGCATCCTCGGGAAAAGCCACGCGGTAGTAAGATTCGCGGTGACGTTCCGCGTTGGGGAATATGTGTAACAGGTAGTCACCCGCCTCGGGCGCGGTGATGTCAATCAATTGATTGGTTGTCCCCGTGGCGGCGACGAGGGTCTCCCCGCCTGGTGAAATCAGGGTCAGATCGAAGGCGGTGCCTTCGTAAACATCGATCTCAACCTCAAGCGGCTGGCCTTGCTGCAAGCTAAACCGATAGTAGTCGGTATCCTCGGTCAACAAACTGGCGTAAATAAATTCCTGGCGAATGTGATGGGCCTGGGCGGCGCTTTCGTTGGGTTCAAAAAGGTCTTCCTTCACACCGACACCGGATGAGGACAACAGCTCGTCGTAAAGTTCCTTGGTGAAATGGTGGTTGGCGCGCACCAACCAACGATCCACAAGGTACGACTTAAAAGGCACCCAAGCACGGTTGGGGTGATCGTCAATGGAAGTGCCGGTATATTCAAAATTGTTCAAAGAGGCGGTATCGTAACGGTAGGTCACCGGGATGTTGTTAAACAATTCGATGCCGCGGGTGTCGTTGAGTGGGGTTAAGTTGGCGAAATGCACGACGGCGCGAACATTGGTCCAAGCCCCATCCACTTCCGTTTCAATGGTGACCCCGGCGGTGGGGTAGTTCCAAATTTCGGACGAAATGTCGACGTCAAAAATAACGGGTTCGCCCTTGGCCACTGAATCAGTGATGATCTGGTGAAACACGGTGGCGGTAACGCCCTCTTCGCCGCGGCCGCTGAGGAAAAATGCGGCGTTGTCTTTGTGAATCGCGGTCAACATCGCCTTGAGATCACCGACATTGAGTTTCATGCCGTTAATGGTGACCTGCTCGGGTTCGTCGTAATTAATCGCGGCAACGGCCCAGCCGTTGCAGATCCCAAACCAGTTCGGCGCCTCGCGATCAACGCGTTGGATGAGTTCCCAATCAATCGAGGGATGGTTGACATCGTAACCCAAGGCGTAAAAGAACTTGGGAAGCGGACCTGGATAACCGGCGTATTCCTCGCCGTGAACCATGGTGTTTGCATTGAGTGCAAGGTAAGAAGAATTCCAAATAAATTTGTCGACCATAAAGGTACCGGCCACGGCCGGACCCCGTTTTTGGGCGATCGGCTCGGACGCAATGGAAGCGACCGACAGCAGTAACGTCAGCAATAGGGATGTGATTTTCACGATATCTCCTCCCACGGGATTACGAAACAAAAACACCTGGGCATTGCGTTTTATTCGCGGGGAAACGCGTGGCGTGAAAAGTTTTTCACCCTCATAGAAGCGGTACCTCTATGAGGGTGAAAAAGTTTTCAGTAGAGACAATAAGGCCCCAGTCCGGGGACTGGGGCCTCATCAGTTAGCGATTACTTCATGATAGAAGGAGCGATACGAACACCGTAGTGGTTACGGTAGTCGTCGATTACGCCAGGGAATTCCCACTCTTTCTTGCTGTTCAAGACAGGCAGGTCACCAGATTGGGCGCCGGCGCCGTCGTCAGTGTTACGCGCAGCGTAAGCACCGTTGATGACGTCGTCTTTACCAATCAGGAGGTAGCCGTCGAGGTCGGCCTGAACGCCTTGGAGGCTCAAGTCGCCTTCAGTGCCGCAAGCGTTGATGAACATGGAAGAACGCAGGGTACCGAAGTCGCGCAGAACACCGTCAGTTTGAACTTCAGGAGTCAGCTTGTCGCCGTTTTCGAGGTCGGCAGCGTCAGCGAATACAACCGCTTGAGCAGCTTCGTCGAAGTCCATCAACCAGGTTTTCTGGTTGCGGATGGGCAGTTCAGGGAAGGTTACTTGCCAGTGAGTACCATCAGCTTCGTAGATGTTACCAATTACAGTGTCGAGGTCGGCACGGCCGTGGTTGACGTAAGATACGCCGGACCAGAAACCGGTAGCAGAACCGTCAGCATTGATGGTTTTGGGAACATATTGGAAGAAGATGTCGGCACAAGCGGTAGATTCACAAGCAGTGAAGGAACCGAAGGCCCACTCGTATTCGAAAGCCAAGCGAGCGGAAGGATCGCAGAAAGCTTCCTGGTCGAGACCCGTGCTGTCGTCCAAACGACCGTCGAAGCCAGGCTCGTCGTCGAGTACGCTGTCACGGTTGGTAGCGTAGAAGTCCATGTCGATAACGATATCGGTAGGATCTTCTTGGTACCACTGACATACGGTAGCAGTGATGCTCAGAGTGATGCTGTCGGATACACCGGCAGGAGGGTTCAGAGTGGTGTTGCCGCTGTAGATCGCACGAGCGTAGCGGGTCAACAGGTTGCCACCGGCATCGATGGTGGTAGAGGTAGAACCTTGAGAGTTCAAGGGGAAGGTACCAACGTTAGCGGTTACGGCGAGTGCAGTGGTGTCCAACTGCATCCAAGCAGGCAAAGTGCCGCCGGTTACAACAGCGCCGTTAACATCGAAGTAACGACCGTTGTTGTCAACACGGAACAAGAAGCCGTAGTTGGCAGAAGAAGGGGTCTGCAGTTCTACGCGAGAACCAACGTGGAAGCCCCACTGGCTGCCGCAACCAACTGCAACGGCCAAGGTGTTGGGTACACATACCAAACCTTCGTCAGCAGCACCCTGCTGTTGACCAGCGATCAAGCAGAGAGGAGCAGACACAGGGTTGAATTTGGCAACAGCGCCGGTACAACCGAAGTCGAAACCACGAGCGATGATACGGTCATCAGAGAAGGCTACTGAAGTCAACTGACCCAAGGTGATGTTCGTGAAAGAAGCACCGGTTTCAACGTTACGCGTTTGGTCGTCGAAAGAGATAGGGTCAAAGTTAAGTGCAGAATCTTCCTGAGGCGCGGGCAATGCTTCCAAGTTAGAAGAAGAGAGGTCTACACAAAGGAGGGTAGAAACCGCTTCGTCGATCTCGAGAGAAGCAGGATCGCTGGTAGTAGGATCCCAACCGTTGATAACGGAAGTGGCGTACAAGTCTTCGCGCATTGCGAAAGGCAAGCTGGCACGACGTGCAGGAGGAGAACCGGCGTTAGCAGTACCACCCAAGAACAACTCTTGGTTGTCCAAAGAGGAACGGCTAGCGGAGATACCGATTGACCAAGAAACACGACGGTCAGGGTTAGGCGCGTTAGAAGTTTGAGGCGCGTTGTCTTCGATCCAAGTAGAAGAAGACTGGGTTACACGCAACCAGATTTCAGGCTCACCGGCTTTCCAGCGAACGATCGCCAGAGCGTCGGGGTTAACGGCCAAAGAGTCCAAGAAGTTACCTTCGCCCTCTTCCAAACGCATGGGAACGTAAATCTCACTGCGGGTGAAAGTTACGGGGTTGTTGGGGTGGTCCCAAACGAGGGTACGGCACAACAAACCACCGTGGTCCAGACGGAGACGGATGTAAACGGGGGTAGTGGAGCTGGCGTCGGCGAAATCGTCGCCGTCTACGGTCATGTTAATAACACCGGCCTGCTCGCAGGTGCCACGGATGTAGACGTCGCGGATCGTGGTAGACAGGTCCACATCAGCGAACACCATGCTACCTGCAGCAAAAAGCGCCACAAAAAGCAATTTTTTCAAATTCATAACGGTTAGTTCCTCCATTGAATTTCGAATCAATGTGTGATTCTGGAGCATCCCTAGAAGTTCGGCACAACTGTTGTGTCAGCTTCGATCCCTTGATTAACTGATCTGAACCTTTCACAAACGGGCACCCTACTCAAAGCAGGTACCGCGCCAACTCACACACCCCCAAACCCGTTGTCTACCAACGCTTCTCACTTGGAGCCGTTTTTTTCACCCACTCAGAAACATGTTTCTATTGGAGAGACATTCGCCCTTTTTCCGCCGTCTCGCACCCTGTCTCTCCGCCCCAAACGCCGCCCCACCCCGAACCCAAGTTCCTTCTGCACTTTTCTCGCCACCCGGTACTGCATTCAGCGCGCCTTGGCGGTAGAATTTGAGTGACTCCGGCCCCAACCCGCGCCGCCCATCAAGGAACCCCTTTTATGCTTGTTGTTTCACTCCTCTTCCAACTCGCCTTTCTACAAGATATGCCCTGGTACGAACACTACCAGCTCGGTCGCGAGGCCATGGAGGCGGAACAATACGAAAAAGCGGTCACCCATTTTGAAAACGCGATTGCCGATCAACCCAAATCCAAACGGCAGGCCAAAACCTACGGCGTCCAGTTCATTCAATATTATCCCTATCACCAATTGGCCGAGGCCCACCTCTGGACCAACAACCGCGCCGCGGCGGCCAGGTACCTCGAACTCGCCGACCGCTGGAATGAAGATGAGGACGCACGCACCGCCGAACGCATGAAATTGTTTCGCACGGTGCTCAACCGCTTACCCGAGAACCCGACCGTGGTAACCGATCCCGATCCCACGCCAAAACGCCCCGACACCGGCCCGTTCTGGGAATTGGTCAGCCTGAAAAAATACACGGCCGCGATGTCGGTCCTCCAAGATCTACAACAACAATATCCCGACAACGACGAACTCAAAGGCATTGACCTCATCCTTAATTTATTGGTTGCCAACGACAACGAACTGCTTGAATTCGAAAAAGCGACCCAACAAACGGAGCAACGCCTCCTCGGTGACGCGCAACGTGAGGAAGAAAACGGCAATACCCCACAAGCCCTGGCTTATTACCTCGCGGTTAACCGGCTAAAACCCGGCCAACCCGATATTCGCCAAGCCATTGAACGCCTGCGCGGCCTCATGGAAGCCCAAGGAAAAACAGCCCTAGAAATCGAACAAGCACAAAACGACGCGCTTCAATTGGCGGAAGAAACCGAGAAACGCCTCCAAAACACGCTTCAAAAACAGGCCGTCCTCCAAAACGCCAACACCCGACTTCTTTCGGACCTGGAAAAGGCACGCGCATCACAAGCCGACCCCCCGCCGGCCGAGGTTTCCGTCTCCTGGAACCTGGTTCCAATTTCAACCGCGACCAAAGCTGCCAACATCAATGCCCAAATTTCAAGCGACACCCCGATGAAAACCGCCAAACTCTACATCAACGGCCAACTCCACACGGCATGGGATCTCTACAACCAACAACAATTCGACTTGCCCACCATCAGCAACTTCACCTTTGACCGTTTCCGCAACGAGCTCAAACTGGTGATGCGCGACAGTCGCAACAAAGTCCACCAGGCAGTTTACCCCTACTCCTTCCCAACCCCACCACCGGTAAAAAACCGCCCGCCGTTCCTACAGTTCATTTTCATTCCACTCGCTTTATTACTGTTAGGTATTTTCTTTGTTCGCAAACGACGCAAAAGCCAAGCCTTCCGCAACCGTTTTAATCCCTATATCGCGGGCGCCCCGGTCCTCAATGCCGACATGTTTTACGGGCGCAAACCCATGTTGAAACAACTGCTCAACACCCTGCATAACAACTCCATCATGATTTATGGCGAGCGGCGCATCGGCAAAACCAGCTTCCTCCACCAACTCTACGCCCTGCTGCCAACCATCGATGATCCCCAATATCAGTTCATACCCGTTTTCATCGATCTCCAAGGCGTGGCGGAAGAAGAATTCTTCACCACGCTGGACCACGAGATCCAACAAACCTTGGAACCCTTCCAGCTCGAGATGGAACCGGTCGAAGGCCTACTCAGCGGCCGACAACTCACGCAACGTCTGCGCAAAACCATTAATCAACTCAAAAGCCACTGCGAACGCTCGCCCAAACTGGTTTTGCTGTTGGATGAAGTGGACCTGCTGAACAGTTTTTCGGAACACACCAACCAGCAGTTGCGCGCCATCTTCATGAAAGGCTTTGCCAAGCACCTTGTCGCGGTCATGGCCGGCATCAACATCAACACCACCTGGAAAAGCGAAGGCAGTCCCTGGTACAACTTCTTCGAACAGCTTGAATTAAAACCATTTAGCGAAGATCAAGCACGAACCCTCGTAACCGATCCCGTGCGCGGTATCTACAGCTACAACGCCGAGGCCATCGACAAGATTCTCGATTTGACCCGCCGCAAGCCGTATTTGATTCAGAAAATGTGTGTTAACCTTGTGGCCCATGTTTTGAACCAAAATCGGAAAAAAATCACCACGCAAGATGTTCTTTTCGTTTACACAGAAATCCGACACGAGGTTGAAAAAGGCTTATGAACGTTCATCGTAACCCCTTCTCAGCCGGGAGCTGGGTGGTCGGCCCCCACTTTTTCGGTCGCAAAACCATGATCGACCAGCTAGTTCACTCCAACGAAAACTGTGAATGGGTCATCGGCAAACGCCGCGTCGGCAAAACATCACTCCTCCGCGAGATCGAACGCCGGTTTAACCAGGAACCCGGTGACAAATTCGCCCTGTTCTGGGACATCCAAGGCAGCTATGACGAAGAAGGCCTGACCGATAGCCTGATCGACGCGCTCGAGGACAGCCAGGATCAGTACCCGGACCGCTGGGAAGCGGTCGGCGAAACGGACGTGGAAGAAGACGCCCCCTGTTACCAAATCCTCAAAAAGCTGATGCGTCGCTTCCAGCGCAATCAATTCAACTTGGTGTTGCTCATTGACGAGGCCGAGGAATTCATCACCATCGGCAAAAAGAACCCGGTATTTTTGGGTAAGTTACGCAAATTTTTTCAAAACAACCAACGGGTACGCACCATTATCACCTCAACCCCGCGGCTGGAACAAATTCACAAAGAAGTGGTCATCGATACGTCCCCGTTCCTCCATGGATTCAATGCCAATTACCTTGGCCACTTCAACCAAGAGGCGGCGTCGGAACTGCTGCGCTCCGGGCTCACGGATGAACAAGCGATCCATGAAATCATCGTACGCACCAACGGGAACCCATACGAAACCCAGCTTTTCGCCAAACACTTTTTCGAAAACCCCGACTTGGAAGAGGTTTTACCGCAATTAGAAGCCAATCCTTCTTTGATTCAGGTAATTGAAGTTAATTTTGACCTTCTCAGCGAGGAAGAGCAGGATGTGGTCAAGGACGTTTTCTGCGGCAAGAACCACCTGGCCGAGTTCGAGGCGCCCAGCGAAAAAATCATGGTTTCCAAACTCTTGCAACTCGGCTTCCTCTCACTGGCCACGGAAAACCAACTCCAAATCGGCTCCTATTTCCACACCCAATGGTTGAGCGCGAAGTTCGACGCCAGCCCGAGCTTCCACGCCCCGCAGAAGTCCGACCCCATTGTCGACGCAGGCCAGTTCCACCTAACCCTCCAACAAATCTTGACCCTGTACAAGTTCTTCCTGGAAATCGGTCAAGACGGCTTTCGCTGCCTCAACAGCCCGGAAATATTCAAAGTCTCAGCGATTGACCAGAGCATCTACCCGGATCGCACCCGACTCCAACTCGCCCAACGCAACCAGAACCTACTCCCCTGGCAGAGCGCGCTCACGGATCTAGCCGATTTCTTACGCGGCTTTCAGCAGGAAGAACGGAGTTGGACCCTGTTCCGACTGTTTCAACTGGTAGAGCAAGAACTGGATCAGCACAATGAGTCCGACTTTCTGGATCTCATGATGCTCATTTCGGAAGAGGCCGGTTTGAAGTAATTACTTCACGGCACCATCTTCGGGCAGCGGCTCAACCAGGGTACGGGTAAAAATGCGTGGGTTAACCAGAGCAATATCGTTTTCCCATTCGGAAACGAGGGTGCCGGTGATGGGCCGCCCATCAATCACGGAAACGTGAACGCGAACCAACTCAATGGTTTCTTCCGGGAACTTCTCGGCCATCAGATCGGCGATCCGCTTGGTGGTAAACAAAGAGTTTACCGTGCCGGGCCCCAAGGTGAAGTTTTGGGAGAACAAAAGACGCTCGGCATCAAACAATTGAACTTGGATTTGCGAGGTCTCGTGAATAACGATGGGCTCATCACCTTCTTCTTGAGGCGGTAAAGTCAAAATCTGTGACAGACTGGTGATGTCGAGTCGCGAGGAGAAAGGTGAGTTGAGCACCAACCAAGCACGCATTTCATTGCCGGCGGATGAAAAGAAGTGACTGCCGGCCATGGGCAAGTCGCGGCCTTCCTGAAAACGCAAGACGTGGATCGGCGCGGCGGCAACGGTTTCTTCAAGCACTTGAGTGGCACTGAAATGTAACCGGATGGGCGCACCGGGGTATTCGTTAAAAAGGTCTTCGCCCAATACAGGGGTCAACTGCTGGAAAGGCAACAAATCGATTTGTTCGCGGTGGATCGCGACGGTCGTGGTTGTTTCCCCAGACGCCTCGTCGATAACGTCCACCAGGGTGTGTAAGTCGAAAGCGACGGAAACCGAATTGGGCAAATCGTTGGTCAGGACAAAACGATCACGGAAAAGCGCGCGGTGGTCGGGAACCAAGGGCCCGGCGGCAAAAGTCACCCAACCGTCGGAACGACCAGAAGGCACCATCTCAAGGGCGCTGGTCTGCGAAAAGTCGGGGTTACCAAAAACGGCCTCATCGGTGATGGTTTGAAAACCGGAAATCAGAAAACCCTCGTCGGAGGCGCTGATGCGACCCCAGGCGGCCTGATCACCCTGCTCAATACTCCCTAGCAGGAGATTGCTGCCGGGCGTCAAGGTGAGATGACCAAATTCCGGCAAGTCCTGACGGACCACGGTGGCGGCACCGGCGATGCGGTCGGTGTTAAAGTAATCGAAAACAATATGACTGTCGGTAACGGCATCGGAACGCCCTTGCAGCGTGAAAGAAGTACTCAGGGCGCCGGCGTCGGGCAGATAGGGAACCACCAGTGAATTGGCGATTGGTGCCAAAACGGTGACGGCATTGAGTTGGCCGTGGCTCTCGTTCCACATCCACAATAAGCCGCGCATGGGAACCGATGCGGTGATTTCAAGGGAACGAACACGATTGTTCACCGCGTCAACCGGAGAATCCCATACAAATAACGAACCGGAAGCCATGGTCAGTTCGTCACGATCAAGACGTTCCCCGCGAACATCGTTTTGCGTAACGGTCAACGCATACGCACCTTTTTCCTCCGGTAGTAACTCGAGGCGGTAAGACCAATTACGGGTTGACACGTGTTTGGTCACCGGCAAAGGCACGAGATACCGGAAAGAAATGGCTTCCTGCGCCATCATCAGCGACAGGAAAAAAAAGGCGGTTAGAGTTGTTGCGTATTTCATGGCTTACACCGTGTTGCGGGGTTTGGCCTTATTGCCTGAATGACAATATAAGCTCCGCCGACACACTTTGCAAATCCCCTGCCAGTTACAACCCCCGCCGACGGATACAAACCCCGCCCCTCGCACCAACACCGACGCGACACGGGGTTGTGGCGGCGCTCCCTAGACGCCGAACCCTTGCCGGCCAGTGCCTCCCAACAAGCTACCAGGCTACCCCGCCCCACCGTTTTGGTGGCGCCACAACCTCTTTTATTCCTGATGTTCCGTCGCTTTTCAGGAAAGTTAGCAAGCCGAAAAAGGGTCACCGCCCCGGTCGTTACAACTGTCTCTCGCGGCGAAAACGGCGTCTCTCAACAAACGACAAAATGGGCACCGGTTAGTCATCCAGATGTTTGGTTCGGTCGATCATTTTGTAAAGCAGGGTGCGGTTGATATTCCCCAAGGTGCTGGCCTTGGGCATGGAGCCCTCGGCACGGTCCAACAAATCTTTCAGGAAGCGGTGTTCAACGAGAAGGGTTAAGTCCGAGGCGTAATTTTGAATTTCCTGCTTGAGTAATTTCAACTCGTCATTGTTTTTCGGGGTCTGCGACAACAGACGTTCAAGCTCGGGGTTGCCGGCCGCGGCAGCGGCGGTAGAACGCCCACGTCGCCACTTAAAATTACGACCGTAACTGGAGCGCGGGCGCCACACCCGCTTGGGACTGCCCACGGCCCGCTCCGGCAGGTTGACCGGGGTCAGTTCACGAATGTTCGGCGGCAAATGGGCCACACTCAAATTACCACCCTGGGCGATCACCAAGATGTTTTGAATCAGGTTCTCCAGTTCGCGCACGTTGCCGGGAAACGCATAAGCAACCAAATGCTGGTAAATGGCGGGATCAATTTTTAAGGGGGCAAACCCAAAAGCACGTCCGTATTTATCGAAAAAGAATTCGGACAAGGCGGCAATATCATCGATGCGCTCCCGCAAAGGCGGAATCACAAAAGGCATCACGGACAGGCGGTAGTACAAATCCTCGCGGAATTCCCCTTTGGCAACCTGATCTTTAAGATGGCGATTGGTCGCGGCTACAATGCGCACATCAACCGAGATCTTATTTTTACCACCAACGCGGTGGAACTCGTGAAGCTGCAGGAAACGCAGCAATTTGGCCTGCATCGCAAAGGGCATCTCACCGATTTCATCCAGGAACAAAGTGCCGCCGTCAGCCTCTTCCACCCGTCCGATTTGGCGGTTGTAGGCGTTGGTAAAGGCGCCTTTTTCGTGACCAAAAAGTTCACTTTCAATCAAACCGGCGGGAATCGCGGCGCAGTTCACGGCCACAATGGGTTTGCCGGCACGGGGCGAATGACGATGGATGAAGTTGGCAATCACTTCTTTACCGGTCCCACTCTCGCCTTCAAGCAAAATGCTGACATCTTTATTGGCAGCTTTTTCAATTAAACCGAGCAGGTCACAAAAATGAGGATCTTTGGCAATAACGGCCCGGTCGGCGGCGTAGGTATTGGTCTCACCAATCCGATCAGTTACAAAAATCGGGAGCAACCGCGCAAAAAACAACGCCATTTTACCGCGATCCACGGCGGTCTCACCTTCCTCAAATTGCAGCACCAAACGGGGCTGGCCAAAGAGGTAGGTGATGAACATGTTTTTGGCTTGCTGCAACTGGGCAACCAAGCCGGAGCGCAACCATTCTCCCGCGCGCAAGCGCATGGGCAAAATGCCCTCGCCGGCCAGACAATGCCATTCGCCGCTTTGGTCGAGGAAGTGAACCGCGCGGATACCGGTCACCGCGGTCTGGTCAACCGCCCAAGCGGCTAGGTCCCCAAAGGCTTCAATGTCGATCAGTTCAACAAAGCTCTGAATGTCGCCGGTCGCACCGCCGCCGCCGCCGTCTTCCAAAATCGCTTTTTCAAACAGGGCGATTTGGCTCAGCAAAACCTGCGCGCGATAAGCCTGGTTGGCATCTTTGCCGTCGTCCCGAATGCGCGATAAATGGTTTTCGAAGGTGCGAAAAAATAATTTTACCGATTGTGTGTGCTGATCAGACATCATCCTCAAACAACTTTGGCTGGTAAGGGACCGCATCTTTAAGACCGATGTGGACCATGCCGGCCGGCGTAATTTTACGACCACGCGGGGTTCGCTCTAACAAACCCTGCTGAATCAAGTAGGGTTCCTGGACATCTTCGATAGAATCTTTCTCTTCACCCAAAGCCGCCGAAAGCGTGGACAAACCCACCGGCCCCCCGGAGAACTTACGGGCAATACAATTTAACAAACTACGGTGGCTTTCTTCGAGACCCAACTGGTCAACCCCTAGCGAATCAAGCGCGTACAGGGCGCCCTTGTGATCGATAAAACCCTCACCGACCACCTCGGCAAAATCACGACAGCGACGCAGCAAACGGTTGGCGACCCGAGGGGTACCGCGGGCACGACGGGCAATGGTGGCGGCACCGTCGTCATCGATACCGATGTTGAGAAGTTGGGCGCTGCGCTTGAGAATCTGCACCAACTCGTTCGTGGTGTAAAACTCAAGCCGATGGACGACCCCGAATCGGTCAAACAAAGGGGTGGACAACAAACCCGCTCGGGTGGTCGCCCCCACCAGGGTAAAAGGTGGTAAATCAATCTTTACGGAACGCGCCCCCGGCCCTTGGCCGATCACGATGTCCAGTTGAAAATCTTCCATGGCGGGATAAAGCACTTCTTCTACCACGGAGGGAAGCCGGTGGATCTCGTCGATAAACAAAACATCGAAGGCGCTTAAGTTGGTCAGAATGGAGGCCAAATCGCCGGCACGCTCAATCGCGGGTCCTGAGGTCGACTGGAAAGAGCCGCCCATTTCGGTGGCGATAATGTTGGCCATGGTGGTTTTCCCCAAGCCCGGCGGGCCGTAGAGCAAGACGTGATCGAGGGGAGCCTGTCGTTTCCGCGCCGCACGAATAAAAATAGACAGGTTTTCCTTCATCGCCGACTGGCCGATGTAATCAGCTAAGGCGCGCGGCCGCAGGCCGACATCGAACTCTTTTTCGGTTTCTCGGGGTTCTAGCACTGTTTAATCTTTTGAAGCGAATATTTGAGAAGTTGGTTGATCTCAACAGATTGACCAGCGAACTCGGCGCGCGCCAATTTTAGCACGTTCCGAATCTTCTGGTCAGAAAAGCCCAGACCGGACAAGGCGTCCATGAGATCGTGCCATTCACGGCCCTCTTGCGGCAAACCAGCCTGAAGCGCGCCGCCCTGTTGCATGACCGGCATCATTTTATCCTTTAATTCAAGGGTCAGCCGTTCGGCCACCTTTTTGCCTACACCGGGCACGGCGGTCAAAGCCTTAAGGTTCCCCAAATGCACGGCGTCAAACAGCTCTCGCGCTGAAAGCGTGGCAACGACGGCCATCGCCAACTTGGGGCCGACCCCCGAAACCCCCAACAACAACAAAAAAATTTTTTTGGCGGCGGCGTCCGCAAAACCAAACAACGCCAGTTGATCCTCGCGAACATGGGTATGAATCCACAATTCGCACGCCGCGCCCAAACGCGGCATATAAGGATCCACCACGCCGACAAACACCTCGTAACCAACCCCGGCCACCTCAAGCAACAGATGGCCGTCCTCGGCCGCTTTTAAGCGTCCTTTCAAATATCCAATCACAACAGCCTCCCGGCTTACGCTGCATTGCGGTCAAGGGTTGCTGCGTCAAAACGAAACCCCTCGCAAGCATTGATCCAAGCAACCCATTCACCCGAAAACGCCTTCGGACGAACCCCTTGTTGCCGGCAAAGTCATTGTTAACACGGACGTTCCCCACCCGGTTTCAATTTGTTCAGGTATAATATACCAACCGCCAACATTGACAAAGGGAGCCATACCATGAAGAGTAAGATTGAAGACCGCGGTGAAATTAAAATCATTGAAATATCAGGAAAAGTTACGATTGGCGAAGGTGACGTCAAACTACGCGAGATCATCAATCAAGTGGTCGAAGGCGGGACGAAAAAAATCGTTCTCGATTTGGGCGGCCTCAAGTACATCGACAGTTCCGGCATCGGTGAACTCGTTTCCTGTCACATGACGATTAACAATCGCGGCGGCCAGTTACACATTTGCAACCTGGCGAGCAAAATTTACAGCTTGTTACAGCTCACCGCCCTTATCACCGTTTTCCACATTTACGATTCCGTCGAAGACGCGGTTCAATCCTTCCGCTAACCCGGCCCAAATCGCCCATGAAAAAAGCCCGTGATCGGATCACGGGCTTCTATGTTTTTAGAGCTAAGGTTGTACCCGTGATCGGATCACGGGCTTTTTATTTTTTAGAGCAAGGTTGTACCCGTGATCGGATCACGGGCTTGGCGCACCATGCGCGGGACAACGCCCGCGCACGCATATGGGCTAGTCTTCCAAACGCGTCAGGATATCGTCTTTGATTTTGTCGATAACCTCGGCCCGTAATTCAACCTTGGAACCGTCTTCAACGGTGTACACAACCGGAATCCGGGTGATGTCGCCCCGCTTACTGAAGTCGGTCTCACCCAAAATACCTTTGAACGGCTCTTTGTTAAACCGCGCGCGCAGATCATCGGGAATGACGTGATCGGTTTCTTCGAACACAGTCACGAGGATGTTAAACGCGTCGTAACCGGTGGCGGCGAACAAGGTTGGATCGGCGTGGTGATCGGCCTTAAACTTCTCGGTAAACTCAAGAATCTCAGGCTTGTTTTCCATAGGATCCCAGTGGTAACCGGTAAAAATGATGCCTTCGAGCCCCTCGGGACCAAGCTCTTTAACGGCTTCGTCAACGATCAGGGAGGAAGAAGTGAAAATGTAGGTTTTGTTCAATGCTTCACGTGCACGGATCTCTTTCAAAAGCGGAACCAAGGCATCGTGGTAAGCGGCCAGGAACACGCCCTGGGGTTTGATTTCGACAATTCGATCAACCACGGAGGTCCAATCGACGTCGGCCGGGTTATGGCTGAACTTAACCACCTCGTTGGGGAGACGGTCGCTGTTCTGACGCGCAAACTTCAGCAGTTCAAAGGTAATACCTTCACTGTAGGCGTCTTGGGCACGAACCATCAATACTTTCTGGAGACGTGCTTTTTGGAAAATCACATTGCTCAGCTTCTGTGCTTCCAGGGTATCCGAAGGGTGGTTACGGAAAATGAAATCGCCGGAACCCTCGTTGATTTCGGGCGAAGAACTCGCCGGGCTCAGCAAAATGATTTTGTGTTTGTTCGCCAAGGGTGCAAGCCGCATGGTCGCAGCGGAAGAGGCCGCGCCGATGATCGCCTGAACGCCGGCTTTGCGCAGCCGCTCGAAGGCTTCTTCGACCTTGTCGAGATCTGATTCCTCAATCTCCCAGATCAGCTCGTACTCACGACGCTTGTCCGATGTATCGAGATTTTTATAAGCCAGTTCAATACCGGAACGGATTTGGTACCCGTAGTCCCCGAGCGTCCCTTCCTGCGGAATGATGACCCCGATTTTGATCTTATCGCCACCACAGGAAGTCAACAAAAACAGCACTGCCGTCAGGGTGGAAATAAAACGCCACCTCAAACCATTCATATAACTGCTCCTCAAGCATAAAGTTCGGATGTCACGGATGTGCCCCATGAGCCCGCGAATCTTTTGAATTAACGAACCCGCATTTCTCACAAGGAATTCTGCTACGAAGCCGAAACCCATGCGATTACGAGGGGGCGGCCTTCCGCATTACTCGGTCGAGCCGCCTTCGCCGTAGCGCTGCTACGCCTGTGCCGTCTCTCCGTCGTAATCTTCGTACGCATAAGGCTTTCAGTTTCTCGCGACGAATCCTTGTGAGAAATGCGGGCTAACTGACATTCTAACAATGATTGCGAGCAAGACGAAACCGAGAAGCCGACTAATCGCGGGTTAATCGTGCAAAAAATGCGGTTGCGGCGTCGGTATAAACACGATGGGCCCGATAAAGAACCAGATCGCGAGACGCGGGCGTGACCGGTTGGCCGCGAACCAGTGAAAAACAAACCAAACCGGCGGGCCGATCCGCGAAGGAAGCGACCCGCAAAACAGCGTCGGGAAACCAACCGGCTTGTTCCCATCCCGGCGATAAGCGCGCATAAACATCGGCGGGCAAAACCCCACACACCCGACCCGCGGGCGTTAATGCGGGCTGAAGCGCGGTTAAAAAATCATCAAAGGTACCGAAAAAGGCGTGGCGCGCATGGGCCGCAACGGGATCTTTTTTGATTTTGCCGTGTCCCGGCAGGTAAAAAGGCGGGTTACACACCAAGAGATCAAAAGCGTGGGCGCGCCAGGGAAAGGTTCGCGCATCACCCTGAACGACCAAAACAGAACGGTCGGCTAGGTTCTGCCGCGCAAAAGCGGCCAATTGGGGCTGTCGCTCCACGGCAACCCCCCGTGACGCGGGCAAACAGCGCCCCAAATAAAAAGCAATCACCCCGCAGCCGGTACCGATGTCCAGCCAACGACGGGGTGAAAACGCAAGCGTAAAGCCGGCCAAAAGCAAGGCGTCGACTGAATAGCGGTATCCGCGCCGGGGTTGCGCCAGGGGCAAGGGTTTCCAGTCGCCCATTCAGCCTCCGAGCAACGGCTGGATACACCAAGGCCCGCGTTGCAGAAACAACGCGGGCCTTGGATTAAATTAAAGTTTGCCGACGAAACGCAGGCGTTGGGCGGCACGCGCCTGGGCGTCCTGTGCGCGCTCCAAATTGACTTCTTTGTCGTTGGAGCCCAAACGGGACTTGGCACGTTGCAGCGCTTCCTTGGCACGGTCGATATTGACATCGTCGTTGCGCTCGGCGCTGCGAACCAGGACGGTGACCTGGTTGTTGTTGACTTCCACAATCCCGGAACCACACAGCATTTCATAATGCTTGCCGGCCTCGGTGTACTCAAGGACACCGAAATCCAGCTTACTGATGAAGTTGGTGTGGGATTCCAGAATGCCCAACCGGCCGCGGCAACCCTGGAGGTTCACCGAGGAAACGTCGGTACAGAGCGCTTCTGCTTCAGGCGTCAAGACTTGTAGTTGCATGGAAACCTACCTCTCGGGCCGGATTACTCAGCCAATTTCTTGGCTTTTTCAATCGCTTCTTCGATGGTGCCGACCATGTAGAAGGCGGCCTCGGGCAGATCGTCGTGCTCGCCGGCAACAATGGCTTTGAAACCACGGATGGTGTCTTCGAGCTTGACGTATTTACCTTTCATACCGGTGAATACCTCGGCAACGTGGAACGGCTGCGAGAGGAAACGCTGGATTTTACGGGCGCGGGCAACGGTCAGCTTGTCGTCTTCAGACAATTCTTCGATACCGAGGATCGCGATGATGTCCTGCAAGTCTTTGTATTTCTGCAAGATCTGCTTAACCTGACGGGCGGTGTTGTAGTGCTCGTCACCCAATACGTGGGGGTCAAGGATCCGCGAACTGGAAGCCAGGGGATCAACAGCCGGGTAGATGCCGAGTTCGGCGATCTGACGGGACAAGTTGGTGGTGGCGTCCAAGTGAGCGAAGGTGGTCGCAGGCGCGGGGTCGGTGTAGTCATCGGCGGGAACGTAGATGGCCTGTACCGAGGTGATCGAACCTTTTTTGGTCGAGGTAATGCGTTCCTGCAATTCACCCATTTCCGTGGCCAAGGTGGGCTGGTAACCAACCGCGGAAGGCATACGACCCAGGAGCGCGGATACCTCGGAACCGGCCTGTGTGAAACGGAAGATGTTGTCAACGAACAACAGGACGTCTTTTCCTTCGGTGTCACGGAAATACTCGGCGGCGGTCAAACCGGACAATGCAACCCGGGCACGGGCGCCGGGGGGTTCGGTCATCTGACCGTAGATCAGCGCGGTTTGGTTCAAAACGCCTGAATCTTTCATTTCGTGGTAGAGGTCGTTCCCTTCACGGGTACGCTCACCAACACCGGCGAACACGGAGTAACCACTGTGGGCTTTGGCGATGTTGTTGATCAGTTCCATGATCAGAACGGTTTTACCAACACCGGCACCACCGAAGAGACCGGTTTTACCACCCTTCATGTAAGGCTCGAGCAAATCGATAACCTTAATGCCGGTTTCGAACATTTCCAATTTAACGGATTGTTCTTCATAAGCGGGCGCTTCACGGTGAATCGGCCAGTGTTCTTTGGCGTTAACGGGGCCGGCTTCATCAACCGGATCACCGACAACATTCAGGATACGGCCCAAAACGGCTTCACCCACGGGAACGGAGATGGGTTTGCCGGTATCGACGGCTTCAACACCGCGAACCATCCCCTCGGTCGGCTGCATCGAAATACAACGAACCTTGTTCTCACCCAAGTGTTGGGCAACTTCGGCGGTGATTTTCACCGCGTCTTCGGTGCTGCCTTCGGGTTTGTAATCGATGGTGACGGCGTTCAAAATTTCTGGAAGTTGCTCTTCGAAAGCAATGTCAAGCACGGGCCCGACAATCTGAACGACTTTCCCTTTATTCATTGAAACTACTCCTTGAGACGATAAGCCACGCTAGCCGGGTCCGGCTAGAGTGCGGCAGCACCACTTACGACCTCAATCAGCTCGGTGGTGATCGCGGCTTGACGTGCTTTGTTCATTTCCAGTGTTAATTTCTCGATCATGTCTTTCGCGTTATTGGTCGCCGCGTCCATCGCGGTCATCCGAGCGGCGTGTTCCGACGCGCAGGATTCCAGCAGCGCTTGGTAAACCTGAGTAGTTACCACGCGCGGCGCCAAATCTTCGAGGATCTCTTGAAGCGAGGGCTCGGCAAGGTGTTCAACACCGCCCTGGTTGACGGCGTCGCTTTGGGTCTTCGGCTCGAGCGGCAACAGGGGCTGCTCGGTCACTTCTTGAACCAAAACGTTTTTGAACTTGTTGTACAGCAGCACAACCCGGGCACATTCACCGCTCGCAAAGGACTTGATCAACACCTGGCTGATGTTTTCGGCCAGGGCGAAGCTCACATCGCGGAAGACATCACTGAAGGATTCAAACATGGCGTCGTGACGACGGAAATGCACGGTCGGTTTTTTACCGATGGTCATCAACAGACAGTTCTCAACGCCGCGTTGGGCCAACATCTTCTCGGCTTGCTTAAAGATGTTGGCGTTAAACGCACCGCAAAGACCTTTGTCGCCGGCCAGCGCCACGATCAAGGTTTTGCCTTCTTTTTGACGGTAGTACTCGGAGTCGGCCTCGGGGAGACGCGCCAGAATGGAAGCATGAACCGCTTCAATCCGCTCGGCATAAGGACGCGCGCCCATGGCGCGCTCCGAGGTGCGGCGCAAACGCGAAGCAGAAACCATTTTCATGGCTTTGGTGATCTGCTGCGTGTTTTTCGTACTCTTAATACGGCGACGTATATCGAGTAGGTTTGGCATGGTTAAACTCCCATATCCGCCCGGAACTGCTCCTTGAAAGCGTTAATCGCGGAGGTAAGGCTTTTCTCGACGTCGTCGTTCAACGCGGGTTTCTCTTTGAGGGTCTTGAGCAGGTCGCTATGGTGGGCGTCCATAAAGTCGTAGAACTTGCTCTCAAAGGCCCCGATGGCTTCGACAGGAATGTCGTCCAAGTGGCCTTTGGCACCCACGTAGAGGATGCAGATCATTTTTTCAACAACCAGGGGCACGTACTGATCCTGCTTGAGCAGTTCGGTCATGCGCTGACCACGGTTCAACTGAGCCTGGGTCGCTTTGTCCAAGTCGGAACCGAACTGGGCGAAGGCGGCCAATTCACGGTACTGGGCCAAATCGAGACGCAGGGTACCGGACAGCTTCTTCACACCTTTGGTCTGGGCGGCACCACCAACACGGGAAACGGAGATACCCACGTTTACGGCGGGACGCTGACCGGAGTTAAACAGGTCGGCCTCAAGGTAGATCTGACCGTCGGTGATCGAAATAACGTTGGTTGGGATGTAGGCGGAAACGTCACCGGCCTGGGTTTCGATGATGGGCAGCGCGGTCATCGAACCGCCGCCTTCGTCGTCGTTCAGCTTGGCGGCACGTTCCAAAAGGCGGGAGTGCAGGTAGAAAACGTCACCGGGGAAAGCCTCACGGCCCGGGGGACGGCGCAACAGCAGCGAAAGTTCGCGGTATGCAGCGGCTTGCTTGGACAAATCATCGTATACGATCAGGACGTGACCGCCGCGGTCGCGGAAGTACTCGCCCATGGCGCAACCGGAGTAGGGCGCCAAGAACAGGAGCGGCGAAGGCTCTGAGGCAGTCGCGGAAACAACGATGGTGTGATCCATGGCGCCGTATTGCTCGAGCTTGGCGACAACTTGGGCAACGGTCGAACGTTTCTGACCGATGGCGACGTAGATACAAATCACGCCGGTATCTTTTTGGTTGATGATGGTGTCGAGGGCGACGGCGGTTTTACCGGTTTGGCGGTCACCAATGATCAACTCACGCTGACCGCGACCGATGGGGATCATGGCGTCAACGGCCTTGAGACCGGTTTGCATGGGCTCGTGAACCGACTTACGTGCAATGATGCCGGGCGCGATGCGCTCAACAGGGTTGAAACCGTCGTTTTTGATGGGGCCTTTGCCATCGATGGGAAGACCCAAGGGGTTCACAACGCGACCCACCATGGCTTTCCCAACGGGAACTGAAGCCAGGCGACCGGTCCGTTTAACGGTGTCCCCTTCACGAATTTTGCTACCACCGCCGAACAAAACAACACCCACGTTGTCTTCTTCGAGGTTCAGTACCATGCCGACCACGTCGTGGGGAAAGTCCAGAAGCTCACCGGACATGGCTTTATCGAGCCCGTAAACGCGGGCAATACCGTCACCTACCGCGACAACGGTACCAATTTCGGCAGTATCGACGTCAGCTTCGTAGCCGGTGATCTGCTCTCGAATAATCTTGCTGATCTCTTCCGCTCTGATATCCATTTCGACAACTACTCCTTAACTAATTCCTCACGCAGTCTGGCCAGACGACCGCGCACGCTGCCGTCATAAACAATGCTGCCGACCTGAGCGACCACACCACCCAAAATCGACGCATCAATCTGGGTGTGAACTTGAACTTTGCAACCAAGGTGAGCTTCCATGCTATTAGAAATCGCATCGAGCTCTTCACGGCTGGGTGCGCTCGCGGTCGTTACTTGAACGGGCTTAATGTTAAGCACCAGGTTCATTTGATCAACAACAGCGCCGCGAAGCTCCGCAAGCAAGTCAATCCGACGAGCCTTGACGAGCACGGAGAGGAAACGAACGACCAACTCAGGGAGGGCGAGGCGTTGTGCCAAGCCGTTAATGACGTTGGATTTGATACGAGGGGAGATGGCGTAGTTCGACAACAAAAGACGGAGGCCTCGATTGGCGGTAACGACATCACAAAAACCCAAGAACGCATCGGCGTCACTCAGGCGTTTTTTCTCGGAGAGCGCCTCGACGAAAGCCTTGGCGTAGCGTACGGAAACGCGACTCATGATTTGGCCTCCAATCGCTCGGAAAATTCAACGAACAATGTGTTGCGATCGGCGTCGGTCATGCTCGTTTGGATAACCTTCTCAGCCTCGGACATGGCCAAATCGGTGATGAAGACTTTCAGCGTGTGGGCGGCCTCGCGGCGCATGCTCTCAACATCTTCCTTGGCTTGGGCGACGATTTGCTCGGCTTCGGCTTCGGCTTTTTTGGCAATGTTGGCTTTTTCTTCTTCAGCTTGACGGCGTGCATCTTCAAGGATGCGCGCGACTTCGTCGTCGAGGCCGTCCATGGTTTTGCTAATTTCGTCCAAGCGTTGTTTGGCTTTTTTGTTGCTCTCTTCCGCGAGGGCCAAGGCTTCTTGAATCCCCTTGCGCCGGTTGACAAAAAACTCGCCGACGGGTTTGTGGATCAGGTACCCCAACACGCCGAAGAACAAGGCGACGTTGAAGGACCGCGCCATGAACTCTTCCCAGAAAGTAAGCCCATCTTCTCCCGCGAGGAGCGGAAGACAGGAAACCAAACAGAAAAAGACTATTCGATTTAAGGTTTTTGTTTTCATTAAAGTATGTCCCCAATTTTTCCCAAACGGGTTTCACGCTATTCGAAAGGCGGCCGGTGGGCCCGGCGCCTGTCGGGGGTTAGGACGCGGAGCGAGAAAGCACCGTGGCGACAATTTGGTCCGCCAGACTTTTGGTATCTTTCTGCAATGCAGCCTTGGCCTTTTCTACCTGGTCTTCCACTTCTTTGGCGGTCGCTTTCACGAGGTTCTGAGCCTTCTCGCGCGACGCGGCAATGATTTGGTTTCCTTCGGTCTCGGAGGCCTTGAGGATGGCGTGGGTTTGATTCTGCGCATCGGCGCGCGCCTCAATCCGCTTCTTCTTCAAGGTGGCCATGCTCTCTTCAACGGTTTTCAAAGAATGCGCTTCGGCCTCGGCACCTTCATCAATGCGACGAGCACGTTCTTCAAGCTTGGCAACGATCGGCTTGAAGATCAGGTTGTTGAGAATGACCAACAACACCAGAAAGAGAACCACGATCACGAATAGCGTTTCGTTGATCTGCATGGGACCGGGCAAACTCTTTAAAATCTCTTCCATAAAAAAACTTCCCGTTCACTTTTCTTTGATTTTTCATGAACCGGCTCAAACACCCAAAAACGCTGGAAAAGTACCACACCGGCTCTTGGGTGTCAAACGAATCAGGGCAATTAAGGCCGGTAGACAAGCGGGGATTTTCCCGGTGTCACGCCAGACGGCGACAGGCCCACTCGGCGTCGCCCCGGGGAACGCTCGAGGCCACCTCGACGAGGTGACAAAAGATCCACATCATAGCGCTTTTTCCCAGTTTTGGGGACGAATGCTTGTGTTGAAGTCCACGCACCCCACGTCACGGCGCGGCATATTCGGACCAGGGGATGGTTTTCAGCACCTGTTCCTCCGGTCGAAAAACGGCGATTTGCCCGGTTGCATACCAGTCCGGCAACACATCCAGCACGCCCTCGCCGACCTGCACCCGATGGGCCGCGTGAAAGTGACCCACGACAATGCGCCGCACCTTGCCGTCAAGCTGCTCGTCCGCGTAGGCGGCCAAGGCTTCTTTCGGCAAGCCCAGCCGGAATTCTTTATTGGTGTTTTTGAGGTTCTTTTTGAGGCGCTGAACCAGCCTTCCTCCGAAGGGAAGTAACCGAATAAACCAACGCATTCCCCAGCTTTTGCTCAACTTACGCCAGCGCAAGTACTGGGTGTCGGCGCGATTGATCAAATCGCCGTGAACAATCAACAAACCCAGGTCGCGCCGCGCCAGGGCGGCCTCATCGCTCCAAGTGAAGCATTCACGGTGACGCCGTACGACGTAAAACTCGTGATTCCCCTCCACAAAACCAATGCGGCGCCGTTGCTTCTGGTCGCGGCACCAAGCGAGGAAACGACGGTGTTCCGCACCTTCGTATCGGGCGTGACCAATCCACAAATCGAAGATATCTCCCATAAAAACAAGATCTTCATCACTCTTGGCCAGATGATCCAACATGGCGAAAAAAGGTTCGACATTCCCAAGTTGCGGCGCGACATGCGCATCAGTCACAAAAATCAAGAATCCAACCCCATTCGCTTGAATCGACTGATTGCCGATCGGTATACTACACATAAGACACACGACCATTCACTTTACACCAGATCCGCGACTCGGTCGCGTCTTTAAAAAGTTCAAAAGAGGGCGAATATGACACGTTGGGGTCAAGAAGAATCCAAGACAAAAGGTCTCCTCGGTTGCTCTTTCGGGTTATTCCTGCTGGGCATCTTTTGCTACACCTTCTACATCAACTACGACGCATTGGAAAAACGCAGCGAATTTGAAAAACGCGTCCAGGCCATGGCCCGTGTCCAGCACGAAAAAGAACCCGGCCAGCTCATCAAAAAGATCTTGGACGAAGCCCGCGCTATGGACCTGGATATTTCCGAAGAAAACATCGACCTCACCATTACCCGCGATGAAAACTTCAACATCGTGGTCGACTATTGGATCGATATTCCCTTCACCATCGATTTCCTGGTCACCCAGGAAGATGTTTCGCTACCGATTGCCGAGAAGGTAACCGTTATCGCCTGGTAAGCAGGCTTAACCCGCGACATTCAAGGGCTTCGTTCAAGCAACCCGGTCGTGTAACTCAGGTTAGCGCAATTTATGGCGTTTCAGCATTTCACTAAAGGTGGTGGTTTTCAGGCCCAGCAAGGCCGCCGCCGCTTTTTGGACGTTACCGCTTTTTTCCAAGGCCTGTAGGATCAGCGCGCGCTCGTAAGCTTGGATTTGCTCCTGAAAGTTCACACCGGTATCCAAACTGGGCAGGATGTCCCGACCACGTTCCGACTTTTGTCGAAAGGAGGGCGGGAGCAAGCTGCTGTCGACAATGCCGTCGCGCGCCAAAACCACCGCCCGTTCGATCAGGTTCTCCAATTCGCGAACATTTCCCGGCCAGGCATACTTCTCCAAGGCCGCGATAAAATCAGGCTCGATTTTGACGATTTTTTTGCTGTTGGCGGTTTCGTATTTGTCCACAAAATAATCGATCAGCAGCGGCAAATCGCCACCGCGCTCCCGCAACGCGGGGATATGAACCTCAATCACATTGAGACGGTAATACAAATCCTCACGGAAGGAGCCGTCTTCAATCATTTTTTCCAAATCGGCGTTGGTCGCGCACACCAAGCGGACATCCACCTCGACGGTTTCGGTGGAGCCAACCGGCATAAACGCCTTTTCTTGCAGCACGCGCAACAGCTTGGCCTGAATTTCCAGACTGATGTTGCCCACCTCGTCGAGAAAAAAGGTGCCCTGATGGGCAAGCTCAAACAGACCTTTTTTGTCGGCAAGCGCCCCGGTAAAAGCGCCCTTCACATGGCCGAAAAGCTGGGATTCCAACAGGTCGGTGGGAATCGACCCGGCGTTGAGCGCCACAAAGGGTTTACCGGCGCGCGGGCTGTTGTGGTGCACGGCACGGGCAATCAGTTCCTTGCCGGTACCGCTTTCTCCGCGAATCAAAATGGTTGCGGTGGAGGGCGCGGCCTGACGAATGAGCTCAAACACCTCGATCATGGCGTCGGAGCGGCCCACCAAACTTTCAAAGCCATAGCGGTCGTCCAGCGCCTCGCGCAAACGCCGGTTCTCCTGGAGCAACCGTTTTTGTGCCAATGCTTTATCCACGACCATTAACACCTGCTCGTTGTTAAACGGCTTGGGAAGGTAGTCAAAAGCGCCGGCTTTCATGGCGGCCACGGCGGAGTCGATCGTGGCAAAAGCGGTAATCAACACCACTGGAACCTCGGGATACAAGGTTTTGGCCTTGGTGATCACTTCAATACCCGACACGCCGGGCAAATTGAGGTCGGTAATGATCAGATCAAAATCCGATTGCGCTTCGAGTTCGACCAGGGCGGTATCCCCGCGATCCGCGGTTTTCACCTTGTAACCCCGGGGCCGGAACAAGCGTTTCAAAACATCTTGAACAACGGGCTCGTCTTCAACCAATAAGATCTTGACCTTACCATCCATGGAACTTTCACCTTTTAAACGCGTTCGTAACCATCATAACCGAACAACCGCGCTTTGGTTAAGCGGGAACGGGCTGCCGTAAGCGTGGAAAGCGCAGGGAAAAAATGGAACCGCGCCCTACTTTACTCTCGACCTCAATGTGACCACCGTGCTCCTGCACAATGTTGTAAACGACCGACAAACCCAATCCCGTCCCCTTCCCCACTTCCTTGGTGGTAAAAAACGGGTCGAAAATGTGCTTCTGGGTTTGCCAATCCATCCCTGTCCCCGCATCAATAAAGCGTAAATCAATGAAGGCGTCACGCATACGAATTTCGATTTTAAGTTCGCCACCCTCGGGCATGGCGTCTTTGGCATTCACAATGAGGTTCACAAAAACCTGCTGGATTTGGTTGCTCAACCCTTCGAGGTAGGCCGCCTCCTCGGGAAAAAGGCAGACCACATTAACGCCGTTCTTTTGAAGCTGGTGGTGCAAAAATTTCAGGGTTTGCTCCAACACGGCAATCACATCGACAGGCCCCTTGGGCTGACTTTCCTTGCGGCTAAAGTTCAACAAAGAGGCCACGATATGGGTGGCCCGCTCGCTTTGGTTGAGCATTAAGTCCAACAGCTCGCGTTGCTCCTCGCCGACGGCGGGGTCCTGAATGAGAAACTGAGCGTAGCTGACGATACCGGTTAAGGGTGTATTGATTTCGTGGGCGACCCCGGCGGCCAACATCCCAATCGACGCCAGCTTCTCCTGTTGCATCATTTGTTGGCTAATACGTTTCTTTTCACTAATATCCTCAACCAAATACAAGGTCCCGTAGACGACATTGTCCTTGGTCTTTAGCGGGGTTTTGCGAATGTCCAGCGCCATCTCGCGCCCGCGCCGGTTCACCACGGCCACCTCGTAATTCATGCCGAACTTCATCGCGGATCGGTCGGTTTCCTCGTATTCCATAAACCATTCGGGAAATTTCTGGCCCGCGAGCGCATCGCGCGGTGCGCCGACAATGTCGGCAAAGGCGCTATTACAGGAAACGGCACGCTCCATTTCATCGGTGGTTAAGATACCGATCCGCGACGACTCGATGATGTTTTCATTGTATTCCTTAAGCTGCATGATGCTTTGCGCTTTTTGGTTGATGTTCTCGTACAGCTCCATGTTCTCCATCAACACGCCGCACTGCTCCAACAAGGATTTCAACATGCGGTCTTCCTCGGGCGGCAAACCCCGTCCCTCGCGCGGCACAAACACGATTAACGCCGCCAATTGCCCGGACACCCGAATCGGCGCCAACACATCATCCCCCGCAAACAGCGGTTCTTCATCCTCGGCACTCGGACCGGCGGTAACCTGGGCACCACGCAACAAGCCGCCCTGAAGCAACGCGGGCGGCAGGGTTTCAAACACCAAACGCGGTTGATCGGCGTCGCCCACCAACCAAAAACTATTTCCATCCCAGCCACGCACATAGGCGAGCGCCTGATTGACCCCGAAGGCGTGTCGGATGCGGGCACAGATGGTGGTCAAAAAAGCTTCGATCTCCATATCGGCACGGTTGATGGCGGAAAAGTCGAGCAACTCCTTCAGGGGCTCGAAGCGCTCACCGTAAATCAAACGATCCAAGGCGTCGGTCACATAATGGCGCAGGGCGGTGTAGGAAACCGCGGCGAACATAATGCCGAGCCCGGAGACAATCGACAGGCCGTCGGGGCCGATGGAGGAACCCAGCAGAACCTGGAACGAGCCGACAAACAGAAAGTACCCCAAAATCAGGAACAGGGTCACCACGAGGTAAACAAACCCTTTTTTCCCTAGTGAACCCAGGTACAAACGGCCCTCGCGACTCCAGCGAAACACCATCGCAAGCGGCAAAAAAATCGGCGCGAGCCCCGAAATAGCGGAAGAAAAAGGGTATTCCAGCTTCCAGAGTGTCAACCCGTAGGGCAACCAACTCACGGCCCAAAAGAGCGAGAGGTTGCGTTCCGACCTGCGAATTTCCGCGAGCAGGGTCGGCAACAAAACGGCGAGGAACACCAACGCGCCGCCCCAGAAACCCTGCATGCGCAAAATATCTGAAAACACACGAGGTCCCATGCCTTCTTCATTAAAGGAAAGGAGCAGAGGCGGCAGGATCAGCGTTAAGAACGCACCGGCAAGGGTCGGCACCCAATGAACCACTTGCAGAAACGCCAACCAGCGGTTGTCGCGCAGGGTTTGCTTGAGGGCCATGGAAAAAAGCGCGGAGGGCAACAACAGGGTACCCAATTGCGAGAGGTGGTAACTGATCCAGTCGAGGGGCGACAGTTTCGGCGTATCCTGAAACACAAAAGCCAGGTAGACGCAGAGGCAAAACATAATCAGGCGGCTGTGAATGTAGAGACTGAGGTTTTGGCTTAGCACCAAAAACAGGAACAAAATATAGATAAACCCAGACAGGGTATAGGCGGTATACACCAAGAGTTCGGGATTCTTAAGCCCTTTAATTTCAACCCAATATTCGTAACGGGTACCGCCGCGCATCACCTGATAAAGGTGGCGGGAACCCACGGTGACCTCGTGAAGAAAATCCTGATAGTCATCCTCGGTCAGGATATCGCGATCATCGATGCCGATCAGAACGTCGCCGATCTGAAGGCTGGTATCGGCGGAAAAATCGCTGTCGACCACCACCAAGGCACCGTTCTCCATGGTGAGGGAGGCCCCGTCGGAGGGTTGTCGGTAGGTGAGGTTGTGGATGACGTTCATCAAGCCGAACACAATGAGCAAGGTTAAGCCGAGATAACCCAATCGGTCGGCTTGCTCGAGCCATCGTTTTTTCAGCGATTCCAGCACGGGGTCCTCATTGTGGATGGTGTCTCATCCAAGCATAAGGAAGTCGCGCGGGCGAGACAAGGCCGGCCCGCATTGTTTACCAGACGTTCTGCAGCGAGGTTGAAATCGCTGCGATTACTTCGGTTACTTGGTCATACCGTGGCAATTCATTGGTGGGGCGGCCACAAGGGTGCGCCGCCGTGCCCGATGGTCGGCCCCGCCACCTCCTTCTTTAACCATAACCTCTTTACTCGCAGAAACTTCATCGACCCGCGACGCGTTCTGGTAAGCAGTGCGGGCAAGAGGATGGTGGCGCGGGAATGGCGCGCGGGGGCAGGGTCCGGCGCGCCCGGAAGCGCGCACCGAGCCATGCATGATCTTATAAAGGAATGTTGCCGTGTTTCTTGGGCGGCATCTCCTCGCGTTTCTCGTTGAGCATTTTTAACGCGCGAATCAGCTTGAAGCGCGTGTCCTTGGGTTCGATCACCTCGTCGATATAACCTTCCTCGGCGGCGATAAACGGCGAAGCAAAGCGCTCTTGGTAATCGTCGGTCAGCTCGCGACGCCGTTTATCCGCATCCTCGGCCTCGGCCAACTCGCGCCGGAACAGGATGTTGACGGCACCTTCGCTGCCCATGACGGCGATCTCGGCGGTGGGGTAGGCAAAATTGATGTCGGTGCGCAGGTGCTTGGAAGCCATGACGCAGTAGGCACCGCCGTAAGCTTTGCGCAGGATCACGGTGATTTTGGGAACGGTCGCCTCGGAGAAGGCGTACAACAATTTGGCGCCGTGGCGAATGATGCCGCCGTACTCTTGCTGCGTGCCGGGGAGAAAACCGGGCACGTCCTCAAAGGTAATCAGCGGAATATTGAAGGCGTCGCAGAAACGCACGAAGCGGGCACCTTTGGTGGAAGAGTTAATGTCCAGCGCACCGGCGAGGTGGGCCGGCTGGTTGGCAACAACCCCCACGGAACGCCCACCCAAACGACAGAAACCCACCACGATGGATTTGCCGAAATGCGGTTGAACCTCAAAGAAACGCCCCTTGTCGGCGACCTCGGCGATCACCTTCTTCACGTCGTAAGGCTGGTTGGGGTTCTCCGGCAACAAGGTTTGAATCCCGGTCGTTTCGCGATCCTCGGGATCGTCACATGCCTGGTAGGGTGCATCGCTTAAGTTGTTGCTGGGAATATACCCCAACAACTGCCGAATCATGGCGATACAGGCGCGGTCGTCCTGGGCGGCGAAGTGTGCCACACCCGAGGTTTTATTGTGGGTCATCGCCCCACCCAATTCTTCCTTGGACACCACCTCGTGGGTGACGGCTTTAATGACGTCGGGACCGGTAACAAACATGTAAGCGGTGTCTTGGACCATGAATATGAAGTCGGTCAAGGCGGGCGAATACACGGCGCCGCCGGCACAGGGGCCCATGATCGCGGAAATCTGCGGAACCACCCCGGAAGCCAAGGTGTTGCGAAGGAAAATGTCGGCGTAGCCGCCGAGCGAACGCACACCTTCCTGAATTCGGGCGCCGCCTGAATCGTTGAGGCTGATGATCGGTGCACCGACCTTCATGGCCAAATCCATGATTTTGACAATTTTCCGCGCATTGGCCGCCGACAAGGAACCACCGGAAACGGTGAAGTCCTGGGCAAAAACATACACGGTCCGGCCGTCCACGGTTCCGAACCCGGATACCACCCCGTCGCCTACCGGGGGTTCCGTTTCCACCCCGAAATCGTTGCGCTTGGAAACCACCAATTTGTCCAGCTCCTGAAAGCTGTTCGGGTCGAGCAAAAGATCGATCCGCTCACGCGCCGTCAGCTTGCCAACCTGGTGCTGACGCGCGATGCGGGCCTCGCCACCGCCAAGCAGCGCCTTGCGTTCCCGCTCTACCAACTCTTTAAAACGCGACTCGTACTTCATGGATGTTCCCCCTGAGGATGAATGTTTCTCGGTCCCGGGGCGGCGACGCCGCCTTTAAACCGCTTCGGATGGCACCAGCAACCCATTGTTTCGATGCGTATAAGCGGCCCATTTTAACCTGATCCGAGCATGGGTGCGACCCTCCATCCACATTCACGCCCACCGGGGCGGGAGAAAAAACCATCGCGGTGTCCCCGGGTTGCGCCATTTCACCCCCTCCTTTAAGAAGAGGGTTTCATCACGCAACCACCCACTTGCGAAAACCCCCGAAAACCGGTGATTCAACCGCGTCGCGACCATCGCGCGGCCCACATTATCACTCAACCTTTTTGCAGGAATGCCGAAACAATGAGAATCAAACGACGCAAAAGGCTGCGCATGAACACCCATCTCCAGTCAGTGCGACAGGTCAAAACGGTCTTTTTTAAAAACCCTTTTGCCGTTTTACCCGCCCATACCGAACTCGTGTATCCCACCGGTCGCGTGACCCCGCAATTGCTGATGCATTACAAGTCGCTGACGCAAACCGAAGCCGCGCTGGTCATCACCGGGCCCGCCACGATTACGCCGCCCCAATCACGCAAATACAGCCTGCTCCGCGCCGACCAACCCAAGTACATGAACGGCCTGCGCGCGCTCACAAAAATCATTGGTTCCAACGGGGGAACACCGGGCATCCAACTTGCGCACCTCGGCGAAACCGACGCAAACGTATTGGAACAAGGGCTTAGCGACTTCCCAAACCGTCTCCCCGACTTTGAAGCGGAAAAACTGGTGACGGCCTACAGCAACGCCTGTAAACGAACCGGCGAGGTTGGTTATCGCTACATTGAACTGGCCGCCGATCAGTTCCTCCTGCTCCACCAGTTAATCCACGAGGACCACGAAAGCCTGGTCACCGAAATCTTCGAGGCGGTGGTTGCGAACAACCCGGAAGGGGCGGCCCTCGCCTTGCGTCTCCCGAACGAGGGACAGCACCTCGAGAAATACAGCCGGCTGTTCCTTGAGGCCGGGGGCGATCTCATCGCCTATCCCTCCTCGCCCGATCCCGAACAAACCCCGCGCTTCGGCTGCTCACCCCAGACCCTCATGCTCTCGCTGGGTGGACCGGTTCCGCCGGATACCGCGGTAAAACTGCTCAAAAAAACGCTGCTCATCGGTTTACCCCAAAGCATGCACTCCGGGAAATCGGTTCAGGCTTCTCACCCCTAAGCCGCGCCGGCGCGACGGCCGCGCGGCAGCGGTTTTTCGCACGCTTCCAAGGGTCTGGATTAGGCTTGGAGCCACGGCCGGCGGGTTTCGGCTTCGTTCATGCCCACCACCGGTGGCCCACCCCGTTTCACCGGATCGCTCCGTGGGAGCCGGCCCTCCGTTTTCACCGTGCCGGGCAGCAAACGAGGACCTCGTCTGTCGTCGAAATCGCCCACAAGTAAAGACCAGCATCCTTCCCGCTTTCATGACAAAACAAAAGCCGGCTTTTTACCAGATGCTGATGCGCCGTGCGTCATCAGCCGATTGCCCCGGTATGTTCAACCACGCGCTTTTCAGCAACCGCCGCCCCAAACAACAAGCCGTCAGCCAGGTCGGCGCAATGCAATCAGGCAGGCGATCCCAGCCGAAAGGTTCGACGGGATTCCAAGCAGGCACAATGAACGCTAGACTTAGGTGGATCCCCACGGCCTGAACCGCCGCGCCCAAATCCTTCTTAACTTCGGCGCTTTTACGGAACCCATGGTTCACGGTCCCCTTTACCCAACCCGGAGGCATTCCATTGATCAAGCAACTGACCAACGAAGAACTGCAACAAGGACTCACCACCATTCCAGGATGGACCGTCAACGACGCGGGAAAACTGGAACGCAACCTGACCTTTGACACCTTCCAGGCCGCTTTCGCCTTCATGACCCACGTCGCCCTAATCGCGGAAAAAATGGACCATCACCCCGAATGGTTCAACGTCTACAACCGCGTCAAAATTGAACTCACCACCCATGACGCCGGCGGCCTCTCAAAACGCGATCTGAAACTGGCGGAGGCCGTCAACAAACTCGTTTAACGCCCCGATTCTTTGACCCGACGTTTTACCGCGGTCGGCAACGACTTTGTTCGTCGGCCGCGCCACCCATCCCTGAAAGGTTTCTCCATCATGATCAAGCAACACACCACCGCCCTTGCGCGCGGTTCATTCATGGCCGCGCTGCTTTTGCTCGCCGGCGCATGTTCCCAGCCCCAATCAAACGAACCGGCACCCGCCAACACCGAAACAACCCCCACGGAAAACATGGCTTTGCAAACCGGTACCTGGCGGTTTGAGATGACTTCACCGGGCGGCCCACTGCCCTTCACGGTCACGATCCTCGAGCACGACGGCGGCTATAAAGCCGGCGCTCACAACGATACCGAGGTGCTCCCCTTCGACACGGTCACGGTTTCCGGCAACCAAGTCACCCTGTCCATCGACCATTACGAATCGCAGTTCACCGGAACGCTCGATGAAACCGGAACCGAGATCTCTGGAGAATGGACCAAGTTGGTGGACCACACCCGCACCGCCAAGCTCCCCTTCACCGCCAACCACGGCGATGCGATGCGGTTTGTCCCGAATAATAAGGCCGGCTCTAATGTGGCCGGCACCTGGGCCGTCGCCTTTACCCAAGACGGCGAACCCTCGGGCGAAGCGGTCGCCGACTTTCGCCAGACCGATCAAAAAGTGACCGGTACCTTCCGCACGCCCACCGGGGACTACCGCTTCCTGGAAGGTTTGATGGACGGCAACCAACTGAAACTAAGCTGTTACGACGGCGGCCACGCCTTTCTGTTTCACGCCGAACTGGGCGAAGACGGGACCTTGAGCGGCGAATTTTGGTCCTCGGACAAATGGTACGAGCGCTGGACGGCCAAACGCGACGCCGACGCCACCCTGCCCGAGGCCACCAACCAAAACCGCATTACCAACGACGAAGGCCTGTTTCGCTTTAGCTTCCCCAACCTGAACGGTGAGACGGTCAGCCACGACGACGCCGCGCTGCAAGGCAAGGTGCGTTTGGTTTCGATCTTCGGAAGCTGGTGTCCCAACTGCAACGACGAAGCCCCCCTGCTGCAGCAACTCAAGCAGGACTACAGCAAAAAGGGTCTCGCGGTGATCGGCTTGGCCTTTGAAGCAACAGGCGACACGGCCCGCGACACACGGGCGCTCAAGCGCTTTGCCAAACGCCACAAACTCGATTACCCGATCCTGCTGGCCGGCACCAAGGACAAAGCAGGCGCGGGCAAAATGTTGCCCGACCTCGACAGCGTTTTGGCGTACCCCACCAGTCTGCTGATCAACCGCGAGGGCAAGGTGGTGCGCATTCACACCGGCTTCAACGGACCCGGCACCGGGGTACACCACGAAAAGCTGGTCAAAGACCTGCGCCGCGAAATCGAAAAGCTGCTGTAACCAGATTTCGAGGGTTTACCGGTACCAACCGCTGTTGTGGTGGTCGCGACCCGGTCGCGGCCACTGAACGGCGCTGCCCGGGTCGTAATCCGGCAGAGGGTACACCCGCAGACGACCCTCGCGGGAATAGGTCACCAGAACAGCGCGAAAATCCTCACCCACACGGAGGCGACCCACCGCCGCGGCATTCATTAACCAACCACCGCTGTGAATCACCCGACGACGAATGGTGCGCGCGCCGGCGTCGGTTAAACCGATGATTTGCAAATCACCCCCCGAGGTGGCGGCCAAAATTTCGGCGCGGTTGTCCCCGTCACAATCAACGACGGTCGGCGCGTTAAAAAACGCCAAATCCCCGGCAAGGGTTGGCGCAAAAGGTTCAAATTCACCGGTTGAGGCCCGCCAAACCGCGAGCTGGTCTTCCCCTTCCAACTGCCGGCCGACCAGGGCGATATCGAGCAAACGCCGCACCGAAGCGGCGGGTGCGATCAGGGACAAGGAGGCACCGCCGTCCAAGGAGCCCACGGCCATCCCGCCAAGGGCGGCAAAACTTGGATCGTCGCGAACCGGGCTGTTGTCGCCAAAACCGTCGCGCGCCAGGGTGCGCATTCCCAGACCGGAGCGCCCGTAGAAACTAGAGCCGTCGTCGTTGAGCACGGTGGCAGGTCCCCAATGGCCGGCGGTGACGATTTCGCCGCGGCCGTCCCCGTCCAAGTCCGCGACCGCGACTTGGGCCGTCCCACCTTGGCCCGCGACCGGTACCAAATCGACCCCGGCCAGGGTAATCGCCACCGGCCAACCGTCGCGGTAGGCCTGATCGTGGGGATGAACACTGAGCAGGGCCCCCACCGAGGGCGGCGTGAGCGAGCCGGAATGTTCAAGGACGTAGACGCGCGTGTTGCCAACCTGCTCGGCCGCGAGCAACAACAGTTCGATGAAGGATCCGCCAAAAGCGGCGCGTGGGAACTCTTGGTACTGCTCATTGACCAGAGTGATGACTTCTAAATCACCATCGTTGTCCAAATCAGCCAAGCTGGGAGTGGTGATGATTTTGCTACCCGGCCGAAAATCACCGTCCTCGCGGATGGTGTAGATCCGGGTCGCCGCGTCCACGGCCGCGACCTTGGCGGGATCCCGCAGCAGGACGGGCCAACCGGGAACCGGGCTTCCATCGGCGTGGAAGGCGTAGACGTGGCTGTCGGCCGCGCCGATGACGATTTCAAGACCGGGATAAAGGGGATCCAAGTCACCCACGGCGGGCGCGGCAAAAAAGGCGTGATCGCGCTGGTTCTGTTCATTGCGCAGGTCGACAGGCCCCAAATCATCGCAATCCGGCAACAAGGGTGCCGTACAGGGTGTTTCGCGGGACAAATTAGGGTCTACGCCGACGGGGAATCCGTCCTTCAAGCGACCGTTGCGATCCCACGCATACAGCCGCCCCTCCTGGTCGCCCAGCAACACATAAAGCATGCCGTCCCCGTCCAAATCGGCCACGGCCGGGGCGCCAAATAAAAAACCACCCAAAATCTGCTCGGGCAGACCCGGCGCGGACCAGCTGGACAGCGGCCGCGTGCGCACGGGCCAGCCGGGCAAATTTTGCGCGGGTTGCAACCCTGTCAAGGCATGGAGCAAGCCGTCGTCGGTCGCCACCAAAAGTTCGTCGCCCCCGTCGCCGTCGAGATCAGCGAACACGGGCGAGGCACACCCCCCGCTTTCGCCCCCCGCGAAACCCAGCCCGGACAGCACGGTTAGGGTTTCGGCGGGACGAACAAAAATCTGTTTCTGGAACACGGCCTGGTTGTTGACGCGATCATAGGGATTGGCGGGGTCGGCGGTGACGGTTAAGCGCAGGCGCACGGCATAAGGCGAACCGTAGCGGGGATCAACCTGGGTATAGGCGGGATCTTGCAAAACGGCCAAGATTTCCCGGAATGGGACGCGACCCAGCTCGCCGCGAAAGGCCGCGGTGAGGCCCTCGACCCGGCTGATGTCGTGCCAAGGCCCCGGGGATCGAACCCCGCGAAAACCGGCCGGCAACGCGGTGCGCCCCCGTCCCTGCACGCCGGGCGCCCATTCGAGCACATAGCCAAAACGTCCGCCGGCGGCAGTCACCCGGTTGGCGGCGGCACGCCCGTTGATCACCAGCATCTCGGGATCGCTTGGGTCCGCGGGTGCCTGGGCGCGGCCGTCGGCGATGTTGAAATCGCGGAACCAGGTGGGATCCTTGATTTCGGCCTCGGGGGGAATGCGGTCCTCGGCGTGGAGCAGCCACGGCTCGCGATCCGACCCCTCCTCACGGCCAATGAACGCCAACAAACGGCCGGCGTTGATACGCCCGTAGCCGGTGTAGTAATCCCAGCCGGGCCCGGTGTGATAGCGTTCCGTTGCTGTCGCGGCAACCACGGCGTAGTTTTCCCACAAGCCGCGCTGCTGCAGGAACCAGCGCCAGGACCAGGGAAAGGGCGCGGCGTCGGAAAAGGCGTGATCAGGATAAGGGGTGGCGAAATCGATGTCATCAGCGGCGAGCCGCCATAACTGGCGCACCTCGGCGGGGGATAGCGGGTAGCTCTGAAGCCGACCCGCGTCGTCTCGGTAAGGGGTCATGGTGCCGCGCTCGACCGCGTTGGCGGCGGCGGAAATCAGCAGGCCGGACAGACCCGCGGCCAGACCCGCGGCTTGCGAAGAACAGCGCTCGGAGGGAACGGCCACATGGATGTTGCCGCCAAAGTTGGTGCATCCATTGAGAAACAAATAACTTTCGGGAAAGGTTCCGGGCTCTTCCGGCGGCTTCAGTGAATTGTGAACCAGGGTGTGTTCGTAAGCACCGGGCCAGTTATGGTGATCGGACGCCTCATCCGCGGCGGAGGCGTTAATCACCACCCCGGCGTGATAAGCATAGGCGTCGGCGGCCGCGGCATAAGAGGTTTGGTTCAGGCTGCCGAGTGCGCTCTCAATCACCGCAACGCCGAGATCGACGGCATACACCACCGCCTGAGCGTAGTGGTTCACATCCACCACAAAGGAATCGCCGACGCGCAACGGAAGAACCATGCAGTTGGGGCAGGTACCGGGGGTTGCGTCATTGGGCAAACCCGCCTCAAGCGCACAGCTTTCACCGGGCTCAAACGCCTCAGCAGCGGCATATCGCGCCTGGTTGGTGCCGTGCCCAAAGTCGACATCGTCGCGGGCGTTGTTGTCGTTTTCGAAAAAGTCCCAACCGGAAATATCGTCGGTGAACCCGTTTTGATCGTCGTCGCGACCGTCACTAAAGGTCAGAATCAAATCCTCGGGATCGACCCAGCCGTTGCCGTTGATATCGACCACGCGGGGATCCTCCCAATAGTCGACCACATTAAACACGCCGTCGCCGTTGGCGTCGTAGCCGCCGAATCGGGTATCGGCGGGGTTGGCGGTATCGGCCGGCAAAGGCAACTCGCCCGCGTTGAGGTAAATCTTGCGCACCAGTTCACAGTAACGGCGTTGCGCCCAACGGATGCCGGAATCCATCACGGCGATCACCACATCGGGTCGGCCGGTACTGACCCGCCAAGCCGCCGGCAAGGACATGCCGCGCACACCGTAAAGTTCTTGGGGCGAAAAGGCCAATTCCGGGCGCGGGTCGCGTCGACCACTCAGCCACCAATCGCGATCCGGGGAATAGTTGGCGGGGGCGGGCTGACCGGCCGCCCAATAGAGGGTGTCGGGATAAGCATAAGGCGCCCGCGAAACGCCGTCCCCCCAGGGGAAACGCGCCCAAAGGCTCAAGCACGAGCCGAGCACGAGCCAAAACCCAGCTAGCAAGATGACGCGGCACAACAGCATAAAACGCCTCCCAAGGAGATCCGTTGCACATTCACGGCCAAACCGAAGGCCCCGGGCACACCCGTTGGGAGATACGCGAAAAAAGGGAGACTAACGCAGGTTAACGGGGTGCGCGTGGGTTTCGGTGACCCGCCCGGTTTTTTTGCAAACCTTCACCTCGAGTTGGAAACCGTGCTGGGCCTCCACATCGCGTGCCCGATAAATCACGGACCAAAAATGGAGGTTCTCTAAAACGACCTGGCGCAAATTATCGATATCACCCATAAAGGTCTGCACAATCGGCTCTTCCGAGGCAATTCTCAGTGCTTCTTCTTTGTTGATTTTGGGTTCGGGGGGAGTCGCGTCGGCCACGGCCGCCTCCTTGTTTGGGTGCTCTATGTAACACCTCAGTATACCCGATGCACGGCATCGACAAAAGCAACGCCTGTCGTCATGCCTGGTGACGGGGAAAAAAGCACACACCGGCCGCAACATAAAATAGGTCACGGCCGGGTTGGCTTCAACCGAAGAAGCGCGATAACTCGCGGTGATTTTAGCTAAACCTCTGAGCTGCAACGGCCCGTAAAAATGCTCACCGCACCCAGCGGGTGCATGTGGTGCGCGACCCCGGCCCGCTTTTTCCAAACCCTTTCGCTCCAGATTTTTAGCAAAAAACCCTCACTCTTATCGCACCTCTTCGGTTCAACCGAAGAAGCGCGATGAGTCGTGCCGCTTCGGTCTGAGTTAAAACCGGACTTACGCCGATTTTTTGGCGTTGGCTTTCACGCGCAGGTTGATCATTTCAACCATGACTGAGAAGGCCATCGCGAAGTAGATGTAACCCTTGGGAATGTGGAAGTGCAGCGATTCACCAATCAAGGTCAAACCGATCATCAACAAGAAACTCAGCGCCAGAACTTTGACGGTGGGGTGACGGTCGACGAATTCACTGATGGCGTTCACAAACACCAACATCACAATCACCGCGATCACAACGGCAATCACCATAATTTCCAGTTGTTTCACCATACCCACGGCGGTAATCACCGAATCGATGGAGAACACAATATCGAGCAGCATAATTTGAACGAGCACGCTGTTAAAGCTGACGCCGGCTTTGCCGCCCTCGCCGGGTTTGTGCCCACCACCCTCAATTTTTTCGTGAATCTCGACGGTCGCTTTGCCCAGCAGGAACAAACCCCCGAGTCCCAGGATCAGGTCGCGACCGGAAACACCGTGTTCCATGATGGTAAACAGCGGATCGGTTAACTGGGCCAGGATACTCAGTGAAAACAACAACAGGATGCGGGTCACCAACGCGAGCACCAAACCGATCTGGCGCGCCTTGGCCTGCTGCTCGGCCGGCAACTTACCCGCCAAGATCGAAATGAAGATAATGTTGTCAATACCTAAAACGATTTCAAGAACCGTCAAGGTCCCCAGAGCAATCCACGCCTGTGGATCAGCCAACCATGCAAACGAAAAATCCATTGAGGGAACCTCCCTTACATTTGAATGTACACATAAAAAATTCAGCCATCCGACCCAAGGTCGACAACCCATGTCCGATCTGGAAAACACCTTGGCTTCAAAAAAACCATGTCCGTGGGCGTGAATTCAAGTTAAACGGGGTCATGGACAAGCGAAACTCACGATTTCTTAACACAACCGGCCTTTTTACCGTAATTTACCCCGAAAACCCGGCGCCCTCCGCACCCTGCCCGCCCCTGGGCAACCTGTGACACAGACCACTTTTTTACCAAGTAACGCAACTTTTTCCCCTCAATTTTAAACCAAATCCAACCCCGCCCTGTCAGCCCAACCAGCTATAGCAATTACGCTTTGGATGGTGACCTGATGAACGCCTCTGTCTCTATGTCCATCAAAACCCTCGCGGTGCTGCTGGTATGCAGCATGCCGTCATTCCCATGGCCGGACCGGGCGATGGGCGACGACGCCCGCGCCGAGAAACTGACCCGCCTCAATCAGCATTTCCAAACGACGGCGACCCGCCACAAAGACGGCAATTGCTTGGCTGACCAAGATAAGGAAACCAACCCGGCGGCCCTCAACGAAATCGACAACCACACCTTTGCCAAAATGCAGGCGGACGGCGTGCCCATCAACGACCTCTGCGACGATTCGACCTTTATCCGCCGCACCGCATTGATTTTGACGGGGCGTTTGCCCGACCCGGCACGGACCCGTTCTTTTTTGAGCGACACCAACCCGGACAAACGTGCCGAATACATCGACGAACTCCTGCAAAGTGAAGCCTTCAACATTCACTGGGCCTTTTATTTCCAGGAGTTTTTCGAATCCGCGGGCCAAGTTCTCTTCGGCGGCCTGCTGCCCTACAACACCTATTTCAGTGAGGCGGTCAGCACCAACAAAACACTCGACACCATGGCACGGGAGATGATCGCGGCCACGGGCAACAACCTGGAAAGCGGCCAACTCAATTTCCTGATTCGCTCCACCAACCGCGCCCGCCTTCCCCAAGACCAATTGGACAACATCGCCATCGCGGCAACCACCAAGTTTATGGGCATTCCAGCCGAGTGTATCTCCTGCCACGACGGCGCCTACCACCTGGAAACAGTCAATTTGTATCTGGCGGAACGCAAGCGCGAGGATCTGTGGAAAATGGCGGCTTACTTCTCTGCCACCCGCTTCCGGGCCAACGTTGATCGTGATCGCATGATGATCGAGTCCTTTGATATTAGCGACTTTAACGGCGCGGGCTACAACGCCGACACCGAGGAGGGCGACCGACCCGAGCGAACCGGCGGCATCATCACCCCCGCCTTTTTGACCACGGGCGCGGTTCCCCAAGGTAACAACTGGCGCCAGGCCTTCGCCGACCAGGTCGTGGAAGATCGTCAATTCGCACGCCATTGGGCCAACCGCCTGTGGGGTCACGTGTTCGGACTGGCCCCGGTCGAACCGATGGACAGCTTCGACATGTATCGCATCGATCCCAATCGGCCGTTGCCCGAGGGTTGGGACTACCAAGCCAACGATTTGAACCTGTTGGAACACATTACCGACGCTTTGATCGAGCGCGATTTCGACCTGCGCGACTACCTGCGCTACGTGCTCAACTCGGCAACCTTCCAAATGGCCTCAACCTTCGAAGTAGGCTCCTGGCAAGACCAGTACACGCCTTATTACACCCGCTACCCCACCCACCGGATGACCGCCGAACAGGCCTACGACGCGCTGCAAGTTGCCACCGGGGTCCACACGGGATTGATTGTCTTTGACCGCAACACGGACACCCGTTCGGTCCTCGAATGGGCCCACCAACTCCCCGATCCCAGTCAACCACGCGCCAACCGCGGCCTCAACGACACCATTTTCCTGAACGCCTTCGGCCGCGGCAACCGCGTCGACCAGCCGCGGGTGAACAGCGGCAACATCTCCCAGGCCATGCTGCTGATGAACTCGCCGGTGATCCACGACCGCCTTTTGGCACCGGAAGGACGGTTGATGAACTACCTCAACCGCGGTGTTTCGGACGTGGACACCTTGATCAACGATTTGTTCCTCGACATCTACGCACGACCCGCGACGGAAAGCGAGCGCACCGCGCTCAAACAAGAACTGGCAACCTACACCAACACCCGCGATCAAGCCGCGACCCTGATGTGGTTACTCATCAACCGCGTCGAATTTACCTTTATCTACTAGGAGGGCGATCATGCAACGCAGAAACTTTTTGAAGTGCCTTAGCGGCGGCGGTTTGGGTCTGGCCGGTTTGGCCATGGCGGGTCGCCTGCAAACCAAAACCCCGCCGGCTTCCCGAAAAAACACGGTCACCCCACGTGGCTCGGCCGAAAACCTGATCATGGTGTTCCTGCAAGGCGGCCCCAGCCACGTCGACACCTTCGACCTCAAAACCGGCTCCTGGACGCCGAGCGATTTCGGCGCGGGCACCTTTGGCAACCTCTTCCTGCCGGCGGGCCTGTTCCCCAACCTCAGCCAACAAACCGACAAATTCTCGCTGCTGCGCTGTTTGAGCCACAACGAGGCGGTCCACGCCCGCGCTTCCTACCTGACCGAGACAGCCCATACTTTTAACCCGGTCTTTTCCAAGGAGCAACCACACATCGGCAGCTTGATCGGTTACGAATTGGCAGGATCCCGTCGAGAGAGCGATATTCTGCCACCTTTTGTGGCGGTCAACAGCCTGGTCCAGGGCCCCGGCATGTTGCCCAGCACCTACGCGGCCTTTGGTTATTCGGCGGAAATCGGCGTGCCCGGCTTAGAACATCCCGACGGCGAAGCCCTGTTCCGCCAACGTTACGAGAGCCTGATGCGCACGGACGGCGCCAACCGGACGGCGGCGGCAAGCGGGCACGCGATCAACGATTACCACAACTTCTACCAACTGGGCGAAGGCATGATGTACCAAGCCGACGTGGAAGATGCGTTCACCATGAGTGAGGCGGAACTGGCCCGTTACGGCGAAAACAATCTGGGTATCGGCTGCGGGGTGGCGGTGAAACTCCTGGCCAAGGATCGCGGCACCCGGGTGGTCAATATCACCTCTAACGGTTGGGATTCCCACTACGACATTTACACCGGCGGCCAAGGTCAGGCAAGCATTTACGATTTGTGCAATCCCTTGGATCAAGCGCTGGCGGCGATGTTCGAGGATTTGGCGGCCACGCCGGGCAAACGCGGTGGCAGCTTATTGGACGAAACCATGGTGGTGGTCACCGGCGAATTTGGCCGGACACCGGGCGCGTTAACCCGCAACGCGGGCCGCGATCATTATCCCTACGCTTACGCGGCATTGGTTGCGGGCGGCGGCATCGTGCCCAACCAAGCCTTCGGCGCAACGGACAGCGAGGGCTGGTACGTTACCGACCGTTTTTGGTCGCAGAACCGCGATATCAGCATCCACGACCTGATCGCGACGATCTATTCCTCGATGGGGATCGATTGGACCAAGGAAATCACGGACACCCCCTCGGGTCGCGCCTTTGAGTACCTGCCCAAGGTCGACGGCGACGCGGCATATTACAAGGACATTGTGGAAATGTTCGGGTAGCGACGGCTTTGGCGGCGGTGGTCACCACCGCCGTTCGCGCGTGCCCCTTCTTCAGCTAACCCGCATTTCTCAGAAGGCAATCTGCCGCGGGGCAACCCATGCGATTACGCGGGTTTGCCTTCCGACTTACCCGGTCGAACCGCCTTCGCCTCAGCTGCTACGCCGAATGGTCGGCCCCACGGAAGGTCGGACCCCTGCCCCGTGGCTTGGTCGTCATTTTCGCACGCACAAGGCCTTCAGCTTCTCGCTACGAATCCTTGTGAGCAATGCGGGCCAATGCCTCGCGGTAACCGCGAGCAAAGCAAGCGACACAAGCCAAGGGCGTGTTTGGCAGGCACCAAAACCAGACCGGACAACTACATCGCCAACAGTTGATCCACGTTGACGCTGTCGGGGTCGAGTTGGTTGGTGAAAATTTTCAGGCTAAGCCAGGCCAGGATGAGGTCGCGTTTGGCGCGGTCAACCGTGTTGGCCGCGTTCAGCACGTTTTCCTCCGCCTCAATGACGTCGAAGCTGTCGATGATGCCGCGTTCGAAGCGGATCTCGGCCACTTCCAGTTGTTGCCGGGAGAAAAGCAGGTTCTGCTCGCTAAGGTCCACTTCTTTTTCTAAAAATGCGAGACTGCGCAGGCGATCCAACACCTCGCGTTCGTACTGCATTTGGAAGTCGGTTAGGTCCAGCTCGATTTGGCGCAGGCGGTTTTTAGCCAGGCGGACATTGACACGATTGCGGCGCTGATTAAAAGAATAGCGGTTGCTGAGGGAAATCGTGGAGCCGTGGTCGGTTTCCCCGTCGAACGCGGCCACGTCCTGAATATCGGAAACGAAGTAACGACCTACCAGGTTGAGATCGGGGAGGGTCGCTTGTTTCGACAGTTTGAGGTCGAGCCGTGCTTGGTGGTAATCCCGTTCCAAACGGCGATGGGTGATTTGCACACGGCGCCGTTCCAACAGGGGCAGCGGGTCGACAGAAACCACCTCGGGCATGGGCAAATCGACGGGGGCTAGCTGGAAGCGGGCCGAGGTCGACAACCCGAGTAAATCGCTAAAACGGCGGTACTGAAATTCCAAATCGGTGGCGTTGCGGTTTAAGTTCAGTTCGGTACGGTTTTTGGAAAGTCGCACGCGGTACAGGTCGACCTGGGACACGCGACCAATGTTGAGTTTGATTTCGGTGGCGTCCAAAATCTTCTCCAACCGCTCCAAACTCTTGCGGGTGTGGATTATGGTCTGTTCCTGAAACCGTACGTCAAAGTAGGCACGGACCACGGCCAAAACCGTGTTCTGCGCACGACGCCGCAACGAATCTTCGCTGGTCGCCAAGCCCCGCTCGGCAAAACGCAGATCGCGTTCGTGGAACGCCCGCCCCCCACGTTGCAGCAACGGCTGGGTCAGGGTCACCGAATAATCTGTATCGAAACGGTCCTCGGATGCTTCGCTCAGGTCGATGTCGGTGGCGATGTCGAGCTCGGTGCCGGTCCGCAACTTTTTGGAAGCATCGACGGAAAAAACGCCGCCGGCGTCGGTTTCATCGGTTTTTGAATAGGAAACACCGCTACTGAATTGCCAGCGAAAGCTGTCCTTGGCCAACAGAACCCGCGATTGTGCATTCTGCAAATCGAGATGGGCCCGCTGTAGATCGCGGTTTTGTTGCAGGGCGGTTTCAATGGCATGCTGCAGGGTCATTTCAGGCTCGGGCGTTTGCAGCCACAAACAGCCGAGCAGACACCAAGAAGTTAAGGACAACACGGTCACTCCTCGTGTACGCGGCCTCGAAAAACAATCACGCGGCGGTCGCCCGCCCGTGGGCGGAAACCCCGCGCGCGGTGAAACCTAAGAAACCCGATAACTCGCGGCGATTTTGGCTAAACCTCTGGGCTGCAACGGCCTGCAAAATGCTCAGGGCCAATGGGTGCGGTCGGACGCGACCCCGGCTCGCTTTTTCCAAACCATTTCGCTCCAGATCTTTAGCCAAAATCCCTCGCTTCAGCGCTTCTTAGGTTGAAACCATTATTCCGGGCAAGCGCTATCGTCGTTTTGCAGAATAAAAATATCGCGGTCTTCAAGGACGTCGATTTGATCGCAGCCCTCGCCGTTTAGGGTATTGATAATGACAAAATCGTTGGCGATCCCGCCCTCCATCAGGGAGTTCGGCAATTCGCAACCGGCATTGTCAAAGCGGGTAAAACCCGAATCACTAAGATCGAGGAACAAGGCCACCGGCTCAGCCACCCCGTCCACCATAGCCGTACGCAGGTTCGGCATCGCCAAACATTTAAATGCCGGGCAGCTCTCGCCCTGAATCAAGGGGGTTGCCGCGAATTCGGCGTGGCGCAGGTCCAGAGTGTGGAAGGCGGCGCAGTTTTTGATAAAAATCGCCTCGAAATCGGTAATCAAACGATCCTCACCAATGCGAGGCCCGAAACGAATCGACTCCAAGTCGTCGGCACCCTCCACGTTCACGGTCCGCAGCAAAGGCTGCTGGGGCAAAATGATGGAGCGAATGCCGGCATTGCGATTGACGGCGTTGTCGTCGACCCTGAGAGTGACTTCTTGCAAAATCTCGAGCTGGGAAAAGTCCAAATCCAGTGATTGATCACCCACCCGTTCCACGTTCTCCAGCTTCAGCGAGAACAAGTTGGGTAACTCGCTGATTCCAGTAAGGTCAACCGGTTGGTCCGCAATTTCAACAATAAACTTCGAAACCAAGTCCTCACGGGTAATCGGCGTACCCAAGGCCTGGTAGAAATTCTCGTCGGGGAAGAAGAGGCGAATATCCACTTGGAGCGAGATCAGGGTAACCTCGTTCAAAGCCTGGCCGTCCAACACGGGCCGCACCTCAATATCGTAAAGGCCGGGACTGCCGGTGCCGCGTTGGTCCCGCTGACGATCAAGTAAACCGGCGGCGTTGGAATCGAAACGGAAATTACCGCCTCCCAAATCCTCCGGCGCCAACACTTGCCCCGCCACCGAGAACTGGAGCGCGTCACAAGGGGAGCAATCGACATGGACGTCAAAAGAGTCGCCTTGGATCAGGCGCGGCTCTTTGCTAAAAACAGCCCGTTTCACCTTGGTCGTCGAGGGCGCCAAAGCCATGGCGGTCTCCAAGTATTGCGGGGCGTTCAAAAAGAGGGCGCCGGTCATGAACTGGTCGCCTTCCACCGACAAAGAGAAATCCTGATCACGGGATACCGGCACGTAAGCGAGTTGGCCCGGAATCGGTTCTCCACCGGCCTCATTGAACAACAACACAAAGGGCGCACCCGGCGGAATCTCGGACGCGAGTTGCCGTTCGTCCAAAACACCGTTTTCGTTAAATACCCGCAGCAGCGGGGTCACCGGTTCGGAACCCAGGTTCATGATAATGGCGGCCGGTTGAATCTCGGGCCGACGCGCATCGTTCACCAACCCAAATACCAGGTCACGGCCGGCATCCAAGAAGGTCGCGGCGTTAACCTGCGCGGGAGAAGAAACCACACCTTTGTCGGGTAAATTGCGACGGCCACCCAGGGTTGCCTGGTTCACACCCACCAAAGCATGGTTGGACACCAGGGTTACCGCCAAACCGGAACCGGAGGCCAAACCAAATAACTCGGCCACGTCGTAAACACCTTGTCGCAACGGCGCCAAGGTCCTCGCGGCGGAAAAGGTCTCACCACCGCCGCGGCGCGCGGAGAAGGTTAAGGTCGCCGCATCGGTTTCGCTTAAATTGTTGACGACGATTTGCGAACGGAAGGCATAATCACCATCCAACCCACTTCCACCGTTGAGGTTGTAAGACACCCACGGCATAAAAAACTGCCTCGGTCCCTCCGCTTCCGGCAGCGGCGTCGCCAACGCCATGGCGGGCTCGCGCTGGGCGTTAAAGAAAAAGGCACCGCCGACCAAAGTCGCGGCTTCGGCGTCCGCGGTCACCACCGCAAAACCGGAACGAGCCAAGTCGCCGCCACCCAACGGCAGGGCCAGCGGCGACCAAGGCGCAACGGCCTCGGTTTGGCGGCTGGAAACAAAACCGTTATCGTCGTAAAAGCGAAGTTGCAGGGAGGTCGGTGTCGCGCTCGTATTCACCACAACCAAGGCCGCATTCTCACCGGAACCGCCTGACAAGTTATTAAAAATGAGCGTGTTGGATGCAGCGGAAAGATTAAACAGTTCGGCACGCGCGGGCGAAGCCGTCGACGCTTTGTCCCCGTTGGCACCCGAATAAGTAGCATAGCCGGCGGTTACGTAGGAACTGTCGCTTTCGATCAGCAGGGCGATCCCCTCACCGTCCGCCGACCACACGGCTTGCTGGTTAAAATGGTCGTTGACCAAATCGCTGATAAAGGCTTCGCTTTCAGCATCAAGCACCCGTTGCTCACCCGGATCCAGTTCGAAAAGGGTGGCGCGACGCATCGCCGAACGATCCCCCTCACCAACCCCGGCGCGCCGCACACTGATGCGAATCCGGGCACGACGGGGACCGGTATTGTTGAGCGCCAACACCGAGGTAAAGGCGTAGTCGCCGGCTAGAAGCGAGCCACCGCTCAAGCGATGGGAAAACCAGGGCACCATGGACTTGAACCGCAAGGGATCTTCCGGGTTGTCGCTAACCGTCAGCTCTACGACCCGCGGTGCCGATACAACCAGGGTTTCGGGTCGGGCGGCGTCGCCGCCCACACGGTACACATCCACTGGAAAACGACCCTGGTTGAAAACCAAAGGCACCGGCGCATCGCCGAATTGGCCGCGGTGACCAAAGGCGTTGAAATCGTAGAAAAAGGCGTCGTCGAGATCTAGGGTAAAAGGTTCGCCGCGACGTGCCGTCCAAGCGGTATCCGCCAGTTCAGGCCGTTCCGGTCTTGGCACGACCTGGTAAGACACGGTCGTCTCGGTCGTATTGTTTTCAATATCGCGGACCAACACTTCCAAGGTCCGTTCACCCAGGTTTTGGGTGGGAATCAACAGCGGACCGTCGCCCAATTGGGCACCGTTCACGAAACGGTCCACGATGGTGGTGCCATCGCTGTCGCTGTCTTGCGCATCCACCACAATCGCGGTTTCGTCGCCTTGCGCAAAGTGGGCCCCTTCACCCCGCTCACCGTAAAAGGCGTGCTCGAAGGTGACGCGATTGATCGTGGGCGCTTGTAAGTCAAGAATTTCCAACTCGGTTTCAATGAGACTGCCGAGCGTGGCGTTGTCGTCGGGATTAAACAAAATCGCGCGGAAGGTTTCGTTATCCTCGGGCAGAGCATCTTCAATAATCGGGATCTCGACGATTTCGCGGATCGATCCCGGTGGAAAGGTGACGCGGGTGGTAAAGGCCGGAAAATCCGCACCTTCTTCAGCGCTACCCGCTTCGACGCGCAGGGAAACACTCACCGCCTCGTTGTTCAGGCCGGTGCGCAACATGGCCACGGAAATGGATTCCTCGCGTTCCCAAGCGTTGTATTGCGCGCTTTCAAACACAAATACGGAACCCGTATCCTGGGTGACTTGCACACTGGCGTTACCGATAAAAATGAAACCGGTGCGCACCGTGTTGCCGCGGTTGGGCGCCACGTTAATTCGAAAGGAACCGGACCCCGATTGTTCCTGTTGCACGTTGGCGGTAATCCAATCCACATCGGATCGAAACGACCAGTTACAAGAATCCCCGGTCTCGACCTCGATCTGATTGACCTCACCCTGGCCTTCACCGTTAAAACTCATTTGGGTGGGTGACACTTCGTAGGTACAGCCCTCTTGGGTAATGTTGTGGAAGGCACCGTTTATTTCAAGCTTGGCAATGCGCGATTCAGTGGAGGTGTTGGGCTGGATGGAATAGGTAATTTCACGGGGACCGGCGAAGGGACCCGCGTTAATTTCAATCCAAGGCGTCAAACCGGCGATCTCATAACCACAGGCACTTTCGGTGATGACCTCAAATGCGCCCTGACCGGGGCCGCTGTCAAAAGTAATGTCGGTTTGGCTCAGCGAAAAGGTACAGCCGCCGCGGGAAATGGTGAAACTGTCGCCTTCGAACTCGGTATCATCCGGGCCCACCACCGAAATGGTCGCGGATTCGGCTTGGTTGTCGGTGGCCGGCGCAACTTCGAAGGTCAGGTTGGCAACCTCACTGCCGGTCGTTTGGCTCAGGGTCAACCAATCGGGAACCCCCACCAAGTTCCAGCGACAGCCGGTTTCCGTATCGATGGTGACGGCACCGCTACCACCCTCGGCATCATAGGTGAAATCGTTGGTATTGAAGGTGTACTTACAAATCGCCGCCTCTTGGCTGATGGCATAAAACACGCCGGTCGGGTTGCCGTCCGGTCCGTCCAAAATGCGGATCTGCGCGTTGCGTTCAAAAGCATCTTCACTGAGCGCAACCGTATACTGTAACTGGTACGCCGCGGGTGCATCCCCGGGCTCGTTGGTGCTCAACCGATCCAAGGTCAGCCAGCCGGTGTTGTCCGGCTCGAGGTAGACGATGTCGAAATCCGCGGTACAGCCGGCACTGGCGGTTGCATCTAACACACCGATATCGCCTTCATCGGAAATATCGGTCACCAACGGCGGCGTGGTGAATTCGTACTCGCAAGGACGCGCGGCCTGACGGACCGTCAGCGAACGACCGCCGACGCGCAACAAACCTACGCGTTCGGCAAGGTTCGGGTTCTCGGCGACGGAGACCGTAAAGGTGATGGTGTTTCCAGAAGCGGGTGTACAGGTGAAGAAACTTTCGCCGGGATTGCCGTCGACTGCCTCAATCCACGACACCAAATTCCGAACGATAAAACGACACTCGGGGTTGGAAAAGGTCACCGTGAATTGGGCGTCACCGGCCTCGTGGGAAACCAAAAGTTCCGAGGAGGTGAGCACAATCTCCGAGTCTGTACAATCATTGTCGTCACAGTTTTGGGCATAAACACCACCAACCGCGAAAGTTGCCGCGATGAGGAAACACCAAAGTTGTCTCATGGTCGATCACCTGGTTTTAATAAAAGTACGAATCAAGTCACATCGCTTTCGCGCCTCTTCCATGTCGACCTGATCAATGAACTTGAAGTAAAAGGTCGGTGCCGCACCACTTTTGAGTTTCACCAGCGGACTGGGACCCAAAAGGGGCACTTTCAAAGGCTCCAAAAGGACTTCCGTATTCTCGTGGTCGAGAATCTTTTTGCCGTTTAGGTAGATCAATAGTTGATCATTGCCGAGATAGAGTTCACTGGTGCCGATTTGGCCGGGCTGATAGGTTTCGCTATAGGCGAGGCCCGGCACGGTAATTTTGTCTTTGGAAGCGGCCAGGGCGAAATGGTTGACCTTGGTGATCAATTTTTGCGCCTGGGAAACGATCATGAATTTGAATTGGTCAAGCGTGGCGCCTTCTCCGTTGCTGACCTCGTTCAAAGCGGCAACCCGTCTGGCTTCTTCCTGGGCTTTGAAGGTACGGAAAAGCGGATTGGTAAAGTCAACTTGAAGGGAAACGGTGAGGTTGTCGTATTTAAGCCCGACGCCTTTTTCAACAAGGTCACAGGTCACCACAACATTGAACGAAATATCGGCCTTTTCCGGGTCGAACTCGAAGGGAACCCGGCGTCGGAACTGATCGCGCAATCGGAGCTTGAGATCGGACACGGCCGAATTCTGCAGCCAGGTCCCGGTACGAAACTCGTCCCGTTTGGATTTGGAAAAATCAATGCCGCTAATATCGGCTTCGATTTTGTAATTAACCTTGGACGCTTCCTGAAGGTACCAGGACTGCCCGAACAGGCAGCCGCCGAGCAACAATCCACCGCAAAGTAGGGATTTAACGTACTGCATTTTCGAGCCTCTTCTTCACCTGGTTTTTGCCGTCCAGGAACTTGAGGTACAAAACCTCGGAACGGGTCACCAACTCAAATGGGTTTTCACCGGACGCCTTAATGACGTCGTCAATGTAGATTTCAATGGGTTCCTCGGTATCGACATCAAGTAAATCAAAGGAGTCCCGTTTGAAAACAAGACGAACGCGATAACCGTCTTCCGCACGACCGTTGCGGCCGCCGAGGAGGTAGGCATCGAAATTAACGTCCGCGGCTTGCGTGGCGGAGACCGTCGGTGCTTGCGGATTGGGCACAGGAACCTGAACGTGGGCCTCGTCGTTGCAGTACAAAGAAATCAGAAACTCAAAGAAACTTTCGGTTTTCCCGAAGGTACGCCGATCCGCGGTGTAGAAGTAAGGCCGTTCCGGCCGAAATTCTGCTTTCACGAGCGTGACCTGATAACCCTTGGATTCCAAGCAGGTTTTGATGTCTTCGAGCGGGGTTTCAACGGTGCCGCATTCTAAGTCGGAAACCGTTTTGAGGATGTCTTCATAGTTCAGAAGACACTGCCAATCGGCAAGGAATTGGCGATATTGGTTAAAGGTCTTCACAACCAAGGCACTGTCTTCCACAACCATGGGGTCGGGTGGCAAAACAATCGCCGGTTTTTCAAAAGCCATAAGCATAAGAGGAATCACACTAACAAGCGACATAACAACTCCCCTGACCTACAACCACTGGTAAAAGCATGAATGAGTTACCCTCTCTTTCTGATCTCAAGCGTAAATTGGACACGGACGCTAACCACGTTGCTGTCACAAACAAAGTTGTCGGTGAAGTTGACGTCGGGGCCGGTCCCAAAACGGGCGCGATCCTGAATCAACTGCAACACGCTACTCAGGTTCATGACAACCTGAATGTTATTTCCGTCCTGCGTCAATGTTAACTCAGAGGGCAGATTGGTGGAAGAGACAGACACAAGATCCGCGACAAACTCCTGATTATCGACGGTAATATTGCCATTCAGTACCAAGGTACGCGACTCACGACGGGTCACATCAAAGGTATCACTCACACGGATACACATATCAAAGGCGCCGGTTTGGGTTACCGCCGCTTCACCGATGCTCGCGGGAATTTGATCGTTAAAACCATTCCCTTGAATCCCGTTGACACTGAGGGTTAAGTCATCGCCTGCAACCGGCTGAAGGTCAACTGAAACAACCACTTGCGCGTCGCCGTCGCCGTCATCACTGCCCAGAACCAAAGCCGCACCGACACCGGCCAACAGGGAGCCGCCGACCCACACGTTGCGGCTGCGACGGGTACGCTGTAAGGCCAGCTTTTGTAAGCGAATTTGCTCTTCTTTGCCCAAAAGGTTTTTGAGGTTCGCCATTTCACCGGCTTGTCCGCTGTTGTACTCGGGGTTAAAGGAACAGCGCGGCGTAACTTCCATCACACCTGATTCAGAAAAAACCTCACCAAAGCCACTTTCAACCGAAATGGTGTATTCCAGGATGCCGCTGGAAACACCCTTCATCTCGGGGGTTTCGGGCAAAAAGGCCCAAAATAAGGTGTCGTCTTCTTCGTCGGCAAACAGCGTCAAGGGCACATTTTCTTTATCCGGCTGGGACGAATAGCGATAGTCAACTCGAACCTGTTTACCGCCGCTGTTGTAAATACGTGCCTGAAGCAACACGAACTCGGTACCTGAGGTACAGTCCTGTTCAATGATACGAATGGAAGGGTCTTGCGCCGTCACCAAACAACCCATCAACAACCCAATCAGTGCTAACTTTTTGAACAATGGATCCTCCATCGATTAAATACAAAGCCGTGTGTCTTGGTATACCTTATTCCTTGTCCCTTAAGCGCGACACGGCGTAGACGAGCGATGCTGTGCGCGGATGTGCCGCGGGAAACGTCATAACGATAATGGCAAGCGCCGCCGTTCGCTCCTAGATAAAACGGCGCGACCGGCCCGTCGGTCTTCTTGGTGCCCCGCCATCGCCCGCAAGCTAGGTCTTTAACCCGCATTTCTCACAAGGAATTCTGCTACGAAGCCGAAACCCATGCGATTACGAGGGAGCGGCCTTCCGCGGGGCGGCCATCCGCCTTACTTGGTCGAGCCGCCTTCGCCGTAGCGCTGCTACGCCAGTGCCGTCTCTCGGTCGTAATCTTCGTACTCACAAGACTTTCTGCTTCTCGCGACGAATCCTTGTGAGAAATGCGGGTTCATAGTGAGGGGTTCGGAGCGGCGAAGACGCCTCCACCATAACACAGTGGGCATGTGAGGTGTATGGACCAATTAAGATCGACATCAAATCTAGCGCAAACAAAACAAATTTACCGCACGATTCAACATTTCAGCCAACGCAAACTCTTATCATGTCGGCATTTAGCCTCAGGAACACGTCAGAGAGCGGCATGTTTCAAGGCACTGCTTTATTGACGGACATGGGGTACCCGGCGCCCGCCGGCTGACAACTTAGGGTTAACCCACCTGAGTTGTCGATTGAAACACCTTATCGCGCTTCTTAGGTACCAGGTTACAGCCGCTCAGACGATTTCGCGCATCTCAGCCGAAATTGCCTTTATACGGGGTAGGGACACAAGCTCCAGCCACCGGGGTAATGGGTGATCTCGGGTTTCTTATCCTTAAAATCACAGGCAACCCGGTTCCGGCGATGGCAAACGCTGTAATAAACACAGCCCTCCCCGCCGGTTTCTTCCGTATCCTGTTCATCTAATTCGAGATCTTTGGCGCGCAGCAGCAGTTCGGTGTAAGGGTGAAGGTATTGCGCCTCATCCGCCAACAGCACATCGGTCTGAGCTTCCTGCACCAACCAACCTGAATACAAAACGCCGATGCGTTCGGCGTAGCTCCCGACCAAATGCAGATCGTGGCTGATCATAAACTCGGAAACGGTCTCGGCACCCATTTCCTCGCGGTAACGCTCCAACTGCTTGAGGTAGTAGGTCTGTCGGGCACGATCCAACCCGGCGGTGGGTTCATCGGCCAAGATCAGGCGCGGTCGTACCGCAAAAGCTTCCACCAAACCAAGGCGCCGTTTTTCACCACCGCTCATTTGACGGGTGGTTTTCGGCAAACAATGCTGAATTTCCAGATCCCGCAGCCAGGCCTTGGCCAGACTGCGATCCGCCCTTGCGTTGACCGTAAGAACCGCGTCAAGATGCTGGTCGGAGGTCATGTGGGGGTTAACGGCCTCGGCAAAGTTTTGAAAAACCATCTGCATGTGGGGGTCGTAACCGTCCCAACTTTTGCGTGAGCGGCCCATCACCATCAAATCACCCTCGGTTTCCGTCATGCGTTCCACACCGAGGATCAGGCGCGCCAAGGTTGATTTCCCGCTGCCGGATTCGCCGATCAAGGCATAGCGCTCACCCGGTTGCACGGTCAGGTTAACGCCGTGCAGCACCTCGCGACCGTCAAAGGATTTGCGCAAACCCCTGGCTTGAATGACGGGACGGCCCTCTTCCCGTGTTTTGCGGCGGTTGTGTTCCACCGCGGCGGGGATCAAACCGGCAAGGGTCTCATCATTGCGCAAGGTAAATTCATCCTGGGCCTCCTCGCGGCTGAGGATTCGGTAGGGTGTGCCGACGTTGCTAATTTCGTCTTTTTTCAATACCAAAATTCGGTGGCTTAGCTCTTGGATCTGATCCCAGTGGTGGCTGACAAACAGCATCGCAATCCCCTGCTCGCGGTGCAAACGCTGGAGCAGGCGGATGACCCGCCATTGGTTGTGGGTATCGAGGTTGCTGGTCACCTCGTCGCAAATCAAAAGTTTCAGATCGGGACTGATCAAACTCACGGCGATTTGAATCCGCTGCGCTTCACCACCGCTCAAGCTGCGCGGGTAACGCGCCAGCCAACCGGCCAGGGCGCGTTTATCGGGAACCGCGCAACCGGCAAGGTCGAGCACTTCCTGCACGCGATCAGAGCTGTAGCGTATGCCGGCCAAACGCGAGGCGTCACGGAAATGCTGGCCCACGGTCTTCAAGGGGTTCATCAAAGCGCGGTGATCTTGAAACACCATCCCGATGCGGCCGCGCAGCAGGGGTTTTAAGCGCTTTTGGTAGCTCCGGTAATTACCACCCTCAGCAAAGGGCGATTCACCGAGGATCTTGACCGCGGGTTCGCCTTCGAGATGGGTGGTACGGTAGTCGTACAAACCAATTAAGCTTTGAATCGTCACCGACTTGCCGGTCCCGGAGGCACCGACGATCCCCAGCACTTCACCCTCGGTGAGCGAGAAGCCGATATGTCGGATGCAGGGCGTCGCCGCCTCACGTTTTCGGCCGAAGGAGACGCTCCAATTGAGAACCTCGATCAGCGGAGTCTTGCTCATCTAGCCGCCCTTAACGGTAATCTTCATGACGTACACGTTTTTGACAAGGCTCCAGTTAACGCTAATGCGGCGCCCGCGATCTTGAAAACCTTTCACAATCGCGGCAACGATGTCCTGCGAGGTGGAGAGGTTTTCTAAAATGGGGAACTCCATACTGGAATCGTTGTTGTAGGTGCGGATACGGCTGACGATCCCTTCAAAATCGCCCCGCGTCTTGCGCAAGATTTGCGGGATCATGTCCTTGGTTTCGGGGTCCAGATTGTCGTCCGGCACGGCATTGATTTTCAAAAGCCTCGCCAGTGGTTTGAACTCGAGATGCACGCTTTTGCTTTTGAGCGGCAACGGTGAAGGCGCGGGTGTGATTTGACCGGCAAGCGTCACGCGCAAATCGTAAGCAGGCCGCTCGGCGGTGATGTTGAGGAAACGCAGGTCGTTTTCCGCCTTGAGCAAAAAGCCGTCGTCGGTGGCTTCCAGGGAAGAAAGCGCGCGGTCGGGGTTGCCCAAAACTTGGAAAACCTGATCGCGGGTCATCTTGCGGCGCGAGACAATCATGCGCCCGGAGCGCGCGTCATAACCGAGATCGGCAAACTTGGTCAGGTCCAATTTGACGCTGACATAACCGGCCAAGTCCTCGCTGAGATCCCATTGGGTTTTTTCGGTGTTGTAAATCCAGAAACGATGACCGCCGATCTGCAGCTTCAAGTCCAGCGGGCGACCGTTTTTGATGGTCTCCTTGGTGGAGGGGCGCAACTGGACCTCGGTTTTCTCGACAAAAGTGGCGTAGTGGCGCGCATCAGCTCCATCGACACTAATATCAAAAGGCATCACGTTTTCAGGGATTTTGAAGGTGAAGGTGGGATAGGGTTTGGCGGGAATGCCGGGATCCCGAACCAGGGGCCGCTCCTGCGCCTTGCCGTCGATCACCTCGTACACCATGGCCGCCATGCGACCGGTCACGGGCGAAATGTCGACCAAGCGGTGGATGGTCTTGCTGTCCAGTTGGGTCTCAGCTTTACCGAGGTCGAATTGGCGCGACATGATGGGATCGTTTTTCTCATCATTGCGCACGATGTAAAAGATGCGCGTGCCGTCGGCCGACCAGGTATAAGTCGCCTCGGCATTGGTGTCAACCAACCCCTGCTGTTGGCCGGACTTGAGTTGGTCAACGCGACGCGGCTCACCCATGGGATAAGCGGAGGTGTAGAGCGCGGAGTAATTGTTGGTGCCTTCAATCCCATAGTAGATCAAACGCTGCCCGGACACATCCAGCTTGGGGAAATGCTCGTTCACCGCTTCTTCACCGCGGGTCAAACGGCCCGGTGACAGAACCCGTTTCAATTCAAACGGACTGGTAATGTTGAAACCGTAGAGCTTGTAGCGTGATTGCTCGTGGGTTTTGGCGGAAAACACCACCCGCGTGGAACCGGGAATCAGCCGGGTGGTCATGCTGCGGATGTTGTAGAACTCTTGGTTTAGCCGAAGCGTTTCGATTTCGAAAGAACTTCCGGTCAGGTCGACATAACCGATGGTATTGCGATCATCGGTGTTGAGACAAAATAGGAGATGGGAACCACCAAACATGACGCGCACGGCGTAGAGATTTTGCCAACGGAAAACGGGCACCTCAAAACGTTTCAGTTCTTTAAGTTGGTTGTTTTCGTAGCGGTTGAGAATGAAGTGGGCCCTGTTGCTCTCAAGCTCGCGCAAGACGTAGTAAAACAGGCCGTTCTCACCCCAGCCAAAGGCCATGATGTCGTAGCAGATGTACTCGTCGTCGAGCAGACCGTCGGGATCGCGAATCACCTCAAAGGGTTCGTGAACCGAAAGCACCGCGGGATTGTTCTGATCGGGGTAGATGAAGAGGCTGCGCACTTTACACGCGGCTTTGCGATCACGCTGAAAACCGGAGTAGGCGAACACGGGCAAGTCGGGAGACCAGCGAATCAATTCACTGGGATATACGGTAGGGACGGTGCCGCCCGTTTGGGCGGCGGAACATATAAAAAGTAGGTTGAGGATAAACATTAGAATTTAACGCCTCCCGAGGTGGGTTCAATCTCCAGCTGGAACAAGAATTGGTACGCGCTGAACTTCTTATCGTTCAGGTAATTGCGTTCTTCGAAGTGGCCTTGGGGACGCAACACGTCGGCACCGTAGCGGAGGAGCGCCAGGGTGGTACCGGGATCGTAGGAGCAACGGGCGCGGGGGTTGGCCATCTCGTTGTGTAGGACCAAACGTTTGGCCGTCGCAAACTCACCGAGGCTGATCATCTTCAGCGCCGCGGTTTCCACCAGAAAGTCCACCATCATCCGGTGGGGATGGGCCTCGTTCTTGCGCCAGGCAACCATCTGATCGCGGGATAAACCACTGGGACGCTGTGCTTTGGGCGCCTCACCTTTGAGCAAGTTGTAGTCAACCTGTCCTTGTTTAACGAGGAACAGGCTCAGCGGTTCCTCGGGCAGCCTGTCCAAGCTCAACAGCTTAAGGACCACCTCGACCATCCCGGGTTGTCCCGCCAGGCCTTTCAGCGCTTGCTGCCCTTTGACCAAGGCCGGTCCCTCCGTTTTGAGGGTGCCGCGTACGAACATGTCGGCGACTTTGACGCTGCGGCCGTAAGGTGCGTCGGCTGCAACCTTTTTGGCCGAGGCTTGGATCATGGCGGCGGCTTCGCGTTTCAGCACCGCGTACAACCAAGGCTCCAAGGGCGTTTTTTCTTTTTTGTGGAGACGCAACTTACCGACATCCACCTTGCTCAGGGCGTCCAACTTGGCGCCAACCGAGGATTCACTCAAAAAACGACGCCAATTCTTTTCATCGGCGGTGGAACCGCCGGACCATTTGGCATGCAACAGGTAATTGTTCAGTGAGCCGTGCTGGGCCTCGCCGCGGAAGGCTTTGGCGGCGTGCGCCCCCAGTCCTTTGGCCGCCGCGGGGTTGACCGCGCCGGTGTAATAATCGTCGTGTTTGGTCGGGTTCTCTTTGACCCAGGCCTTCGCGCCTGCCAAACTCACCTCCGCCGCAAGATAATATTGCAGCGCGGTCATGGCCTGCTGGGCGTCGCCCTCGGGACAGGGCCGGACGTTGATCAGCGTTTGCGCCGGTAGCCAAGCGCACATTGCCAGGAAGTAACATAAAATACGTGTCGGTTGAGACAAAGACATGTTCATGAGAAGCCTCTTTCAATCCGTTGTCTGAGTACCAGTGCTCCCAAGGTGAGCAAGGTAAAAAGGGTGAGTACCATTAATAAGGGATACCATAAGTCGAAACGCTCGAAAGCCGGCGACAAAGCCTGGTGCCGCGCCATCGATATGCCGTAACTGACCTGAACCAAAATGTAACCCAATGAATTCTGATTGCCAATGCCGGCCATCGCGCCTTCGCTCATCTTCACCATAAACTGTATCAGGGTTTCGGCATAAATAAAGGCTACCATCTGACTAAACACTTCTTGCAAGGGAATTACAAACAAGCGAAAACGCCATAACTCCTTTAAGATCTGCCAATGAGAAAAACCCTGACTGCGTCGCAAAGGAATCGCGTCGGATCCAATCGCGGCCTTGATTTGATCGGAAACCCGCGTCATCACCAGGGGCACACAGCTGATGCCCAGCGGTAAAGCGATCATCCAGAAGGCGATCGGCTTGCGGAATTCGCGGAACAGCAAAATGAACAGAATGATCAGTAGGAAGCGAGGCAAGGCGTTGATGCTTCCCTGCAGAATGCGAAACAGCATGCCCATCCACAAACCGGTGGGCTTGCCCCTACCCCACCAGCCGACGCCGTATCCCTGGCAAATCCCCAACAGCACGCCGATGAAAATCGCGGGCAGGATGTACCACAGAAAGGAAGAAAGGTACGGCACGACCGAACGCAGCAAGTACGGGGCGAACGGCACCATCCCACCCTGGTCAAGGGTGACCGACGGGGGGACCGAGCCCAAGATCCATACAGGTGACAAACTGTGGAACGGCAAGCGATAGGACAGGATCACCGCGTTTTTAAACGAGGGCGAGTATTGGCCGGGCGAAATCAACTTGACGAACACGCCCACGGTCAGCGGGCCGAAGCGCTCCAGCCAGTCAACCAACAAGGGATCCGGCTCCCATTCAAAGGTTTCGCTTAACTCAAAGGCCATCTCCTCGCCGCTGAGCAATAATTCGTCGGCTTCATCCGCCATCCCTTCAAGGAAACGGTAAAGGCGCAAAACCTCGCTCGTCGGTTGGTCGGCAAGGTAAGCCATGGTTTGCGGCACATCCTCGGCGGTGAAGGATTCGGTCATGCGCTCTGACCAGGTCCGGCCGCCACTTTGATTCACTTGGTAAAAAACGAACCAAAACCGACGCGCATTATCCAGCTCTTGGCTTTCCTGCAACGCGTGGAAAGGGTTGTCTTTCTGGCCGAACACGGGCGTAAGGCAGCAAAGCAACGCGAGTAACACCGCGGAAAACGCTTTCATCGGGACATCATCCTCGCCAGGAGTGCGGAGAGACCATTGGTCACATGCACGATAAGTGAAAAGATCAGCGTGAGCGCCATGAGCTTGGGCGTGAACACGCGAACCGCTTCAAGGCTGAAATCGTAGGTCGAGGCATACCACAGCAGGCTGCCCAACCCGGTAATACGAAAAACGAATTCGAAGATGATTGATTCGGCCACCACGAAGGGGAGGAAGTACAGGAAGACACGCAACATCGGCAGCAACCAATTGACCTTGATCATGACCAAGGTTTCGCTGAAGCGCGCGCCTTTCGCTTGGTAGAAGCGGATGAAAAGCTGAGAGAACACCTCGTCCAAGGCGTCTTTGACGGCCACCGAGTTGGCGATGAAATAACTGTTGAACACCGCAAAGATCAACACCGGAGCCCACCAATCCCAAAACACCAACGCAACGTGACCACCGCTCCCCAACATGGTGAAGGACATCAAGTCCCACTTCAAGGCCAGGTAATAAACCGCAAACGAAGGCAACAGGGTTAAGGTGCTCAACACCGTAACCAGCCGCAACATGGACCGCGGCGCTAACTTTTGGGCATGCAACCAGATCCCCATGCTACAGCACAGGAGCAAGGTCCCACTGTAGATGAAGGCCACAATCTTAAGGCTGTTCAAACTCGCGATCCACAGGTCTCGCGAAAGATCGTCACTACTGGCATCCGCCGAGAGCTCGCCGCGCAGAACACCGGCCAGCCACTGGAAAAACGTCGGGTCGGAGAGATCCAACGGGGCGTTTTTCCAGGAGGCTAACTGATAAATTACCGCGAGAGGAACCAGTACGATCAAGACCCCTTGCAGTAACGTCAACCACGTTCGAGGCTTGATAGTCACCCTCTACCTCATTTGGTCAATCGAAAATCATCGATGTGTTGCAGCACGTTATAGGTTGAGGGACTGTTGTTGTTCTGGATCAACAGCGTGTTGGCGTTCACCATGTAGTTCGCCCGGAAGTCCCACAAGAACAAAGCAGGCGCTTCGTCGCGAATCATTGTGGCCAATTCCTGTTTCACGTTACGACGCTGTTCGTCACGCGCGGTCTGGTAGGTCTTGAACAAATCTTCAAACTTCGCCGCATTGGCTTCGGAGGGATAGAAGTTGAAGACGTTTTTGGACGGAGAATCGGGGTTGTACATGTCGATATCGGTATTGCTCGACTGGTACAAACGAATCAGCGCGAAATGCCAATCCTTGGTTTGCTTGAGTTCCTTGTAGAAGTCGACGCGGCTCAAGCTGCTGGCGTGGGGATCGGAAATCTGAACACCGAAAGAGCGAAGCTGGTTCACCACCTCAACCAGAAGGTTGCGGTCGCGAGAATCGATCACTTTTTCGAAAATGAGTTTAAAGGTCAGTTGCTTACCGGATTTATCAACCCATGCAGCACCTTTTTTAGTGTAGCCGGCTTCTTGAAGCAGTTGCCCCGCTTTCTCGCGGTTGTTGGTCAGCTTCACGATTTTCATCTTGTCGCGGGTATCGGCGGACGTGAGCGGGCTGTGCATGATGTTGGAGTTTTCCGGGGCTTGACCCACGTGCAAGTCTTCCTTAGAAAGCGCGTAATTCAGGGCCAACCGAACGCGGTAATCGGACAACGGATTCTTTTTCCCATCAATGGTCTCTTGGCAGTTCAGCGCGATCATTTCGATTTGACTGCCTTTGGTGTACAGCTTGTCGACGGTTTCACTGGTGATGTGTTTGGACAAGCTGGGTGACACGTTCATGATCATGTCGATGGCACCGGATTGGAAACCACTGCGGATGGAAGCAATATCGTTGCCCGCCTGACGGGTGAAGTGAACGGATTGAACCGAAAATTCGGCGCGGTCTTTGCCTTTAACCCGTGACTTCTCACGTTTCAGCGCGATGAAATCGTTGGCGCGTTCTTGAATGGAGAACTTGTAAGAGGTTTGCGGTGAACCCCAAAAAATGTTGCTGTTTTTCATGCCGGAATCGAGTTGGCGGAACAAAAGGGGCAACTGGGCAAACGCCTTGAGGCCGGAAGTATCGGGGTTTTTGTCGGCAGGCAAAAAGACGGAGGCGGCCAGACCATTGTTGATGGGTTCAATGTCAATGACCGAAAAGTCTTTGAGCAGGTCGGGGAACAAGGTTTTGTAAACGTAAAAACTGTAGGCGACTTCGCCCAAGTTCAAATTACGGAAGATGTTCCCTTTGAAGCGGTCGACCTTGGTGGTTTCGAGAAGAATCCGGTAGGTGCCTTCGCCGCGATCTTGGAATTTGTTGCCGTCACCCCAGTCAACCAACAAATCATCAATCTTCAGGTAATTGGCGGGTTTGGCCAACATGCCTTTGGCCTCGTGGTGGCTGCTGCTGTCGACGAACTTTTTGGCTTTCATGTCGAACAGGGCAATGTGTTCCTTGGCAAAACGCGCGGGCAGGATTTTGAAATCCAACTGCTGCTTCAGCGTTTTGGTGTCGGGCGGCGTCCGCAACAACACTTCGAACTTTTCTTCGCCGTCGACACGGAAGCCACGTACATAGTTGGCGGTATAAGTGTTGTTACTCGCCTTGTTGGCATTGAGATAGTAAAAGGTAAAGCGCACGTCCTCGGGACGCACAAAATCACGGTACTCGGGCATCCAGCGCACGAACCGGTCGGTCACCTCGAGCGGGCGATTCAGAGAAGCGGGGGAGGCGCCTTCAAGCAAAGTGGCGTAACTGGGGCGTGTGCCACCGCCGGCATCGACGTAAATTGAGTCGAACAACACGTTAAGCAGTGATTCGGCTTCAATCCCGTCATTGTAATAGGGGTTCAGCGTGGTGACCGGTTTCAAGAGGGCCACATTCAATCGGGTTTTTTCATCCTGAGCATTCAAAACGCAGCCGAAAGCGGCCACGACAACCCATACAGGGATCATCCAACGCATAATAAGAATCTCCAGACAATGGAAAGTGGAAAGGTCTTAGGGGCAGGGAGTGCCGGAGACACGGCTGCGTTCGCGAGGGGGGCTTTTCGCAAACGCTCCCTTAAAAAGTCGGCAACCCTTGCTTTCGGTTCAGGTGAACACGGCAAGGGCAACCAAAGATGTATCAAGGGGTAAGGCGTTAATTAATGCGGGTTTTCTGGTGGGTATCTTCCGGTGCAACCGGATCACCTTCAAAGATCCGACCGGTTCCCCAACTCGCATCGTACTCAGGTTTGGTTTCCCGAATGTCGAACATGACCGCGAGCGTTTCTTCTTTGCCTTCCCATTTCTTGGGTTCCAAACGAACGGTCACGTCAAGGCGGCTTGCCTCGGGACCTTCTTTGCCGGCCGTGGCTTGATCCACTTGAGATTTACTGAGGCTAAAGCGCAGTTCTTTAAGCGGTTCGGACGATTGACGGGTGTCAACACGACGGCCTTCCACAAGAATGTGGATGTTTTTGTCTTTAAACTTGCTGGGAAAATCCCCATACATGCGAATGACGAAGTTATAGTCGCCGCTACCACCACCGCCGGAACGGCTCGCATTCGTGTTGGGTCCACTCGTTGGGCCACAAGATACGAAAAGCGACAAGAGACAGATCGTGGTCAACAAGGCTGTATATCGTTTCAACATGGTTCATCTCTCCATAAGAGGGTGTTAGTTGGTTGTTTGTGTTTCCAGTTTTTGTTGGATCTCGCGTAAGCGACCGTATTTGTCAGGGTTACTGTTCAAAACCTCGGCCTGGATGTCGTCGAGCCAGTTGTAGGTTTTGAGTGTTTGTTTCACCATCGACCGTTTTTGAGGGCCGGTCCGCTCTTCAGACAATTCATAAAAAGCGGTAATGCGGTAGTAGTAAAACAAAAACTTCCAGTTGGATTCCTTCCGGCCGGTACTCAAAGTATTGAACTGTTTCACCACATCCTGGTTACGGCAAATGCGCGCAATCATCAGGTAGTCGGGTTTGTCAATCGCCGACAGGCAACGCAGGTAATCAAGCACATAATTGGGTTTGATCGCCATCCGTTCCCATTGATTGGCATGGGAAAACAACTGACCCAACAATTCGTTGGACGCTGCCCAATCCCCTTCGTCAATGTGGTACTGCGCCAACCAGTAACGCGGCATGAAGAATTCATAACCTTTGGTGGGGTCGCTCACTTTTTGAACGGCGGCCGCCAACGCCTCTTGGTTCTTCTTCAGGAACAGGTCGCGGTAGTACACGTTGGGATCCGTGGAAATGTCAAAAACAAAACGGTTACGACGGGTAACCGTATAGGTTTCCGAGTGGCTGAGCGTTTTACTCTGGTAGGTAAAGAAGTAGGTCCCTTCCAGTAAATTTTCCGTTTTACCCGGCTGGGTTACTTTCTTGAAGCGCGTCCCTTCCTGGCTGATCAAGATGCTGCCCTCGGTGGTTTCCGCTTCGTTTATGCGCACTTTAAAGGAGATGGGGAATTCCCGCTTGCGCAGGGTGAAGTTAACCCGGTAGGCGTCTTTAAACAAACCCGCCGAACCTTGAACATCAAAGGAAACCCGTTTCTTGGCGGGCAGCTTCACCGAGGCAATCCCGCGAGAGTTAGAACGAACAGTTTTGGACTTGCCGTCCCAGTTGAAGGTCACCCGGCTGCCGGGGATAAAGTTCCCATCCTCATCACGCACGACCAAGGTGTAATCCACCAGGCCGGAAGCCTCGGGCAAATCGATGGGCTCGTCGGCGAATGTGTTCTCCGCCACACGGGTCGGCGCGGGTTCCGGCTTCGGCTCGGGCTTGGGTTTAACCGGCTCGGGCTTGGGCTCACTCACCTTGGGTTCGGTTTTGGCAACCGCCTCGGTGCGGTCGGCAACCGGCTGATTCCGCGCGGTATTGGTCGCCGCGGCGGGTTTTGGCTGTGGCTTCGGCTCGGGTTTGGCAACCGGTTTCGGTTCGTCCTGTACCGGAGGTTGGTTGGCAGCTACCCGGGTCTCGGTTTGCTTCGGCTCTGGTTTCGGCTTCGGCGGTTCCTGTTTGGGTTGTGCCGCCGGTTTGGGCTCGTTTTTGGCCACGGTCGCCGCGGGTTTCGGCGTCGGCTTGGGTTCGGTTTTTGCCACGGCCGCGGGCTTGGGCTCGGTTTTGGCCGTGCTTGCCGCGGGTTTGGGTTCCGGCTTGGGCTCGGGACGCGTCACCGCGGGTTCATTTTTAGCAACGGCAGCTTCGCCACCACCGATTTGAACTTCAATTTCGTTGGAGCCGCCGACCTTCAAACCGTTTTCGTAAGCTTCTACTTTCACGTATTTGGTACCGGCGGTGTCAAAAGTCAGCTCCAGGCTGTTGTCGTCGCCGGGTTCCGTGATCACCCCGTCGTCGGGATCCACGCTCACCTTGAATTCGGTGTCACCGGCCAAGGAACCGGGGTTCCAGGTCAAACGAACAGGCTCACCCACAACACCCTCGGCACTGGGTTCGTCCAGATCGAATTCAACAAAGGCCGCTTGGCCCTGGCCGGGCTCAGTGGCCGGCGGGGGCGTTGGTTCGGTTGTTTGGGTATCGGCCACATTGCCGGTGGTGTCGGCCGGGGTATCGTCACCACCGCCGACAAACAAAAAGATCAGCCCGCCAATCAGCAACAGCGCCACCAGGGCGACAATCGGAATGATCGGCAAGCCGCCGCCACTTTTCTCTTCCTCTTTTTTGGGTTGCGCCGGTTTGGGCGTCTCAGCCCGTTTCGGCGCGGCGGGTGGAGCCTCCGCGGCGGGCAGCGGCTCGGGTTTCTTCGCCTTGGGCGGCGGAGTCGGGAGCGGTGGATTGTTCATCACCTGCGTTTTGTCGCCCACCCCGGGCGCGGGACCCGCGGCCGGCCGGCGCTTGGGTTCCGGGGTCTGGGTTACCTCGTTCACGAAATCCATGGGCAAGCGCATGGTTGATTCGGTGCGTTGCTCCGCGGCGGCGGCGCCGGCACTCGATTCGGCCGCTTGCTGCCAACCGGTAACCGCTTGGTTCAACGCGTTCGAGAACTCGGTACAGTTGGGATAACGTTTCTCCGGCTGCTTCGCCAAAGCCTTGCCAAGCAAGGTATCGAAGGCGCGGAAGCTGTCGTCTTTGAGGTACAGAAGAGGCGGCGCATCCTTCAGTTGTTTCATCAGCACCTCAAGGTGGGTGCTGCCTTGGAATGCAGGCTCACCGGCGATCAGGTGGTAAAACACCATGCCGACGGCGTAAATGTCGGTCACGCCCAACTCGGGCTCTTGGAACAAGTCGGGTTCAATCTGTTCCGGCGCGACATATTCACCGCTGCCGACCACCACGGTCTCCGAATCGCTGTGAATCCCTTCTAACAGCTTGGAAATACCGGCGTTGAGAATAGTAACCTTGGTCCCGTCGGCGGAAACGCAAATCGAATCAGGTTTGAGGTCGAGGTGCTGTACCTTTTTACCATGTAAGTAATTGAGGCCGGTAAGCACCTGACGAATGATATCGACCGATTCTTCAACCGGTGGGGCACCTTGCTTCAACAAATCGGTGAGCAGGTTGCCGTTAATCGCGGGGGATACCGCGTACAGGTAATCGTCCTCAACGAAAAAATCGCTGAAGGCTTGGATATTGGTATGGTTCAGACCCATTAAGCCGGCGGTCACCTGACGAAACTGTTCGCCGCCGGGCTGATAGGAGCTTTTGCCGTAGCTGAACTGTGACAAGGTCACAATCGCATTCGACTGCTGATCCTTGGCTTGGTAGAGGGCGCTTTTATCGCCACCACCAATGCGCTTCATAATGAGGTACTTTTTATTATTGAGGGTCTCACCAATCATGATTTCACCAACACAAAAACGGGTTCTTTTCAACAGACTCAAACGGAATGAATAACCGGGCCCAGGCAAAGGAAAGCGTTTTAGGTACGAGCCAAACGCACGTTTTTCCTGGGAGAAACAGGCCCACGCTCGAGTGAAATCTCAGATGCGAACCGAGATTTTCGAAATCCTGGCTCGCCGCAAAGGGCAAAGGGATTCATTTTACTTACAGGACCTTATTCAATTTTCAGGGGATTGTAAAGTCGAAATGGTTGGGCAACGCGGCCTGCACGGGGTTCCTCATGGATTTCCAACAATGGGTGTAAGCGGTTTTTTTACCAAGGTTATCCTTCCCGATTTTCACCACATTTGCACCCATTCACACCGTAAAACCACGGGACATCCACCCAAAAAGTCGACTCCTTCCGATTTCTTCACCCATAGCGGGTTTACGTGAAAAACCCGTGAACGACTCACTTTTAATTTGTAAAAGAATCTTTACGACCCTAGCACGCCGGCCGACAGGATCCACCTTAGCGTGCTTCGTTCACAACGATTTCCCGACCTCAAAACAGCGTCGCCAATCAAACAACGAAGCGGCAAGAAGACGCAACCAATTGGGTCAGTAAGGGTAACAGAAAAAAGCAACCCGTTGCAAGAACCGCGCAAATTGTCATAACTCCGCCCTCACCGAATCCTTTCGCCGATAACTCCGTGAGCTACCCCACAAATACGGTCAAATTCGCCGACCGCCACAAAATATTGTATTTAATCCCAACCCACCACAATCTTTCACCAAACACCTTTTTAACCTGAACACCGGCATTCAGAGGTTTTACCAGTCAAATTTCAGCATCATCCGTCCATGGCGCAACACCCAAACGGGACACCAAAGCCGAATAGGCGTTGCTCCTCAGCAGCGCGATCACGCGCGGTGGTTTTGGCGAAACCTCTGGGCTGCAAAGGACGGTGAACATACTCACCGCACCCGGCCCACTTTTTCCAAGCCGTTTCGCTCCAGATTTTAGCCAAAACCCCTCACGCTTATCGCGCCGCTTAGGTTCAATGGTAAAATGCGTCCATTCAAGCCGGGCAACGCGCTTTCCCCACGGACGCATTCATTTATTTAATGAGCGGAAGCCTTTGCCGCCCGACAAACCGAGGCACCATGATTCGATTCACCGACAGCTATCGCGTTCCAGGAAAAGTACGCGCCACTTGGGTCCTGCTCATGCTCAATGTGCTTGCCTTTTACGTCACCCATTTCGCCATGGGCCCAGATCCCTACCCTGTCTTTTTCGCGGGCGCCGTCATCCCGGCTGAGTTGTTCGCGCCGGAAACCCTGGCCGCGGCAACCCCGCTTGATCCGGCCACCCGCGCCCCGGCCGTGCTCGCGCTGTTCTGGGGTATGTTCCTCCACGCCGACCTCTTCCACCTCCTCACCAACATGCTTTTTTTCACCCTCATCGCGCCCAACCTTGAGGCAAGCATGGGCTGGAAGCGATTCCTGCTGTATTACTTCAGCTGCGGCGCGGTCGGCACCTTGTGCCAAGTGCTGTATGACACCAGCTCCGTGGCGCCCATCATCGGCGCCAGCGGTGCGATCAGCGGCCTGCTCGGCGGCTACCTCATCCTCTTCGGCCATCACGATTTCCGCTTCACCATTGGGAAATTCCGCGGCAACAACTACCGCGACCACATCATCCCGTACAAAGGCCTGCTCGCCATGTGGCTGCTCGGCCAATTCCTGGGGTTCATCACCCAGCTGGGAAGCACCGCCACCCAACAAATCGCCTTCATGACCCACATCGGCGGTTTTGTCGCGGGCCTGCTCCTCGCCCACGGTCGCGGCGGAGGCGGGTTGCGACGCGGCAAGTTTCGCGTGTTCAAAGGCGGCAAGGCCGCCTGATGGTCGACGGCGGTGCAAAGGCACGCTGTTTTTGCTCCTGGGTTAGCCCCCCCACTTTCGACGTACAGGTTTGATCGGACATCGATGGCCAAACAAACACAATCGCCAGTTCCAGGCGCCTTGGAACCGGCGCACACCGGACCACACGCCGGCCGAACCATCCCCCATCTCATCGGTTAAAATTTTGTTGTTTTTGCGTTATCATGCTCGACAGATGGTCAGATCAAGCTTTACCTAAGAAACGCGACGCGGTGATTTTAGCGAAACCTCTGGGCTGCAACGGTGTGCGACATACACACCGCACCTAAGGGGTGCGGTTGTTCAACGCCGCTTTTCCCAAGCCATATCGCTCCAGACCTTTAGCGAAAACCCCTCGCGCTTATCGCACCGCTTAGGTAAAATGGCTTTTGTTTCTCAAGCAACGCCATTTTTCACGGTGTCCATTTTTTTCCCCAGGACCATCCGATTCACGTTAGGAGGACTTTCATGTCTGAAAGCGAAGACAACACCATCTACAAAGTGGTTTACAACCACGAGGAACAGTACTCTTACTGGCCTGCTGATCGCGAATTACCGCTCGGCTGGAACGACGCCGGCAAAGAGGGCTCCAAAACAGAATGCCTGGACTACATCCAGGAAGTTTGGACCGACATGCGCCCCCTGTCCCTGCGCAAGAAAATGAAAGAAATGGAAGCCGCCCAGGGCTAGATCACCCGTACGGCGAATACCGACCCATAGAAAATGGGCAAACCTGGACGCGGTCAAACCCGTCAAGGTTTGCCCGTGCATGTTTTAGGGAAGCCGGCGTATCGGAAAAAGTCATGACCGGTGCTGAAGCTCGTGCACCACGTACGCCACCAACTCACGGGCCAGGGCTTCTTTATCACGGGTTCCCAAATCATGTTGCACCCCGTGGCGGTTCAAGGCAATCAAGCGATTGCGATCCCCGGCAAAACCCAAACCGGCGGCGGCAACATCGTTGGCAAAAATAAAGTCGAGGTTTTTGTCGCGTATTTTTTTCGCCGCGTTTTCGAGGACGGAACCGGTCTCCGCGGCAAACCCCACCAAACACTGATCGGCGCGCTTGCGCTGCCCCAGGGTGGCTAAAATATCCTGAGTTCGATCCAAGTGGAGAGCACCGTCAAAGGCCGCTTTTTTAAGTTTTTCCGTGGACGGGCGCGGCCGGAAATCAGCGACCGCGGCGGCCATCACAATGATGTCGACATCGGGCTGACGCGACAACACCACGCTCGCCATGTCGGCGGCGGAACGCACCGGGCGCGCCTTGACCCGCGCGGGAACCGGCACATGAATCGGGCCATGCACGACTTCAACCTCGGCACCGGCATCGCGAAAGGCCGCGGCAACAGCCAAGCCCATTTTGCCGCTGCTGCGGTTGGTTAAGAAACGTACCGGATCCACATCTTCCTGGGTCGGCCCGGCGCTAACCAAAACGCGTTTCCCCTCAAGAAAGGGATGCTTCGGCGCCAAGACCCAGCGAACATGATCTAAAATCGTGGCCGCTTCGGCCATCCGACCGGCGCCAACCTCACCACAAGCCAAGTCACCGGCCTCGCCCAGCACGACCTCGACCCCGTCGGCTTGAAGTTGCGCCATATTGCGCCGGGTAGCGGGGTGCTCCAACATCGCGGTGTTCATCGCCGGACAAACCATGGTTTTCCCGCGATGAGCTAGGTAGGTGCTGGTTAAGAAATTATCCGCCAAACCCCCGGCCATTTTGGCCATGGTATTGGCAGTCAGCGGGGCGACCAACAACAACTCACACTTGCGAATCAAATCGATATGGTCAATGCCACCGTCCGCAAAACCGGCAGTCGCCATACGGACGGGATGCCCTGACAAAGTCTGAAAAGTAAGCGGGGCAACAAACTCGGTCGCCCAACGGGTCATGATCGGGTAAACGGTATGACCGGCGCCGACCAGTAAACGCACCAGTTCGGCGGCCTTGTATGCAGCAATGCCGCCGGTGATACCCAGCGCAATCGAAGCGCGCTCCCCAACAATCTCGGAGGCTTGGAAATCAGCGAGCACAGGGGCTCCTTTACAGCGAAACGACAAAGGGTCGCTCGCATCGGCGCACAAACAATCAGATCACCAAACCAGAGCCGCTCCAAGCGGCCCCGGGTTTAGTATGCTTGGTGTTCTTTTTCGAGCAAACCCTTGGGATGGAAAGACAAGGTGCCTGAAGAGGCTTCACGCATCGCAATCGTGGTCATCTTTTGGTTTTCAACATTCTCAACACGGGGTGCGGCGCCACGTTGCAATTGGGATACGCGCTGGCCGGCCAAAACGATTAAGCGGTACTTCGAGCCAATATTATCAGGTACGTGCATGAACATCTCCACATGAATTCGGGGTTGTCGCCGGGAATGGGGTCCATGCGCCGGTGACGGAGGTGCGGTCGCGCCCGGCGAAAGGGAATCTTTCACCAGGCGCAAACCATGATTTTAACGGCTGACCTAAAAATGATCAAGTAACTCCGCCGCCAAACCGCGGCGGCGAAAAAGACGCAAGCGGTCGGCGGCAACAATGGTGCGCAGCTCGTCATAACAACGGTCCAGGTCATCATTCACCAGCAAAAAGTCAAACTGCTCCATTTGTTCCATTTCACCGCGCGCATTTTTCAACCGACGCTCAATAACCGCCGCACTGTCTTTGCCGCGAGCCTCTAGCCGAGCACGCAACGCGGCAACATTGGGCGGCGCCACAAAAATCGCCACGACGGATTCCATTTGCCGCTTTAAATTAATCGCGCCCTGGACGTCCACATCAAGCAAAACATCTTCACCGGCACGCAACTGCTCGACGATGTGTGCGCGCGAGGTACCGTAGCAATTGGCGTGCACCTCGGCCCATTCTAAAAAGGCGCCTTCTTTGATCATGGCCTCAAAGCGGGCACGATCAATAAAAAAGTAATCCTTGCCGTCAACCTCACCATGACGCGGGGCACGGGTGGTGTAACTGACACTAAAGGATAGATGCGGGTCTTCATCAATAAGCCTGCGCAACAGCGTCGATTTCCCGGCACCGGACGGACCAATCATCATGTAAAGGTTTCCGGGATAAGTATGTGAACGCAAAACATTCTCCTTGCTCGGGTTCCCCCGAACCCATCACTCCACGTTAAGGACCTGCTCACGAATTTTTTCGTAGGTCGTCTTCAACGCCACCACCATGTCCGCGATCTCTTTGTGCTTGGCTTTGTTGCCGATGGTGGTGACCTCGCGCATTTGCTCCTGCAACAAAAACTCCAACTCTTTACCCATCGGCCGCTTATCGCTTTTGATCAAGGCGGTCGTGGTTTTGAGGTGGGCACCCAAACGGGTGATTTCCTCGGTGACATCGAGTCGGTCGGCGTAATAAACCACTTCCTGGCCCAAGCGGTTTTCATCCAAATTGGTATCTTCCAGCAACAGCTTCACGCGTTTGGTGATCTGCTCACGCAACACATCGCGCCGGGCGTCCATCAGGTCCGCCAAGGCCTCAACCTGCTTTTCAATCTTGGCAAGGGACTCCAGAAAAAAAGGCTCCAGGTTGGCGCCTTCCTTGCGCCGCGAGGCTTCCAAACGACCCACGGCCTCGGTCACGGTTTGACGAATCGCCTGCTCGAAGGCTTCCGGTAAACGGAATCCGGTCCGCTGGGTAACGGTCAGATCACTCATGCGAATCAGGGTATTTAACTCCAACGCGCCTTCTACCGGGTAGTTGCCTTTAATTTGCTCGGCCAACTGAACAAGCTGCTTCATGCGCGAGCGATTGAGCGGGGTCGGCGGCAAGGCGTCGGGATCGCGAATTTCGATCTCGCAAAACACATCAATCCGCCCGCGGAAGAGGCTTTTTTTGAGCATCCGCCGCAATTCACCTTCCAGGTACATAAAATCAAAGGGCAATTTCAAATTGATATCCAACCCTTTGTTGTTTACCGATTTAATACGAAAACCGGCGCGCAGATCGTCGTTTTCTACAACGGCCTCGCCATAACCCGTCATGCTATAAAGCATCGCGTCCCTCCTCCTGTAATTGAATCAACTTGCGGTACAAACCGTTTTCCGCCAGCAAGGCGGCGTGATTGCCCCGCTCCACCACACGGCCCTCGTCCAAAACCAAAATCTGATCGGCCTTGCGAATGGTGGACAATCGGTGCGCAATGACCAGGGTCGTCCGCTCATCCATCAACGCATCCAAGGCTTGCTGCACCTCGCGCTCGCTTTCGGTATCCAGCGCGGAAGTGGCCTCGTCGAGAATCAACACGGGCGCGTCCTTGAGAATAGCACGCGCGATGGAAATCCGCTGCCGCTGGCCGCCGGAGAGTCGCGAACCCGACTCGCCGATGACGGTTTCGTAACCCTCGGGCAGACGCTCGATAAATTCGTGGGCGAAGGCCTTGCGGGCGGCGGCGATTACGTCCTCGCGAGGCACGTCGGGCATGCCGTAGGCGATGTTGTTGTGAATGCTGTCGTCAAATAAAACGGTGTCCTGGGTAACCAGGGCGAACAGGGCGCGCAAATCACTTTTCGATACATCGCGGATGTCCACGCCATTGATGACAATCGCCCCCCGGCTGACATCATAAAAACGCGGTAACAGCTTGGCCAGGGTAGACTTACCACTACCCGAGGCACCCACCAGCGCGATGACCCGACCGCGGCCGACCTCAAAAGCGACCTCATCCAGCACCCAAGCGCGATCCTCGTTTTCTTCTTCACCTGAATCGCTGTAACGGAACGAGACATCCTCGAAACGAATGGAGGACACGACGGGCGCATTGGGCACCGGTCGCGGCCGCGCGGGCTCGGGAATGTCGTTGTTCCACTGCAATATTTCGTCAAGGCGCGGCAGAACCCCGACAGCCTGCTGGATGTCGCTGTTGGCGCGCGCCATGCGTTTGATCGGTTGATACAGCTGGTAAACGCACAACAAATAAAACAGGAAATCGCCCTGGTTCATCTCACCGCTTTGAATGATGAAGCTGCCGTAACACACGAAGGAAACCACCACGGCCATGCCGATCAGGCCCATGACCGGGGTGGTCACGGCCATAATGCGCAATTCGCGCAAGGCGTATTTCAAAAACTTCTGGTTGAGTTCCCGCAATTTGCCCGCCTCAAAGGCCTCGCGCCGGAAACCTTTGACGATTTGCACGCCTACTAAGACTTCCTTAAGGTGGGCGGTCAAATGCCCAAGGTAGGACTGAGATTGGCGCGAATATTTGCGAATCTTGCGCGAGAAAATCGAGACCGGCAAACCCACTAAGGGCACCAACACAAACAGGGTGGTCGACAGCTTCCAATTTAGGGCGAAAACCACGATCACAAACACCACGACGTTGGCCGATTCCTTGATCATCTCGCCGGCCTTAACCGAAATCGCCTGCTGGACCCGCAACACATCGGTGTTAACGCGCGCGATTAAGTCGCCGGTGCTGTAATGCTTGAAAAAGTTCATGGACAGCGCCATCATTTTTTCGGTCAAATCCTGGCGCAACCCGACGACCACCATCAACCCGATGCGGCCCATGGTGTAGGTACCCAAGTAGTTGAAGAAGGCCTGGGTCAAAAACACCAGAATCGCCATGATCGACCATGGGATCGGGTTCACCAAAGCTTCGTCCTTGGCTTTCCCCAATTGGTCCAGCGGAATGCCGATCCCTTTCAACGCCTGCTCGATATCTTCCATCCGCTCGCGGTAACCAAACATCTTATCGGCCTGGCTTTCAACGGTGCCGGCCTGTTCGGTCATGACGTTGTTCATCAAGGAGCTGACCAAACCGGTCAGCGCCGAGTTGGCCACGGCCCCCAGGACCAAGGCCGCCACGGCAAGAAAGAAAATACCGCGGTAAGGAATGAGAAGCGCGATCAGTTTTTTCAAATCAAATAATCCTTCACCACGGCGGCGGCCCGATTCGCGGCACCACCCCCACCAAGCGCCTCCGGCAAACGCGCCAGCTCGGCCTCAACCTCGCGACGATGGGCCGCGTCTTCCAGCAAGGGTTCCAGCTCGGTCCAAATGGTATCCGGGTTAAACGCGTCCTGAATCAACTCAGGAACGACACGACGACCCAACACAATGTTGACCAGGGCAATGTTGTCCAACTGCACCAAACGCTTGGCAAGCGCGTAACTAAGTCGCTGTAAGCGGTAGCCGACGATCATGGGCGTGCCGAGCAAGCCGGTTTCGAGGGTGGCGGTGCCGGAAGCCACCACGGCGGCGTCGGCATGGCGGATCAGTGGCCGCATCTTACCAGGCAAAATCGGGATCTGCACCCCGGCCTCGGCCATGAGTTGTTTCATCAAGCCGGTATCGATGGTGGGTGCGGCCGGAATCGCAAATTGATAGCGATCCCCTTTGGCCTTGGCAACATCCAACATGGTCGGCAGCAGGCTTTTGACTTCTTTACGACGGGAACCAGGCGCCAAGGCCACCAAGGGCCGAGACGGGTCCAAACCTTCCTCGGCAAGGAAAGCCGCCCGCGAGGTGTCACAGGTTACTTCGTCAACGAGGGGATGACCGACCCAGGTCGTTTTCAAGCCGTATTGGTGGTAAATCTCGGTTTCAAAACGAAAAAGCACCATCATGTGGTCGACCAGCTTGGCAATTTTCTTGGCGCGCCCCTTGCGCCAGGCCCAAACCTGGGGAGAAACGTAGTAGACAACGGGAATACCCAGGCCGCGCAAAGCTTTGGCGAAGCGCAGGTTAAAATCGGGGGCGTCAATCAGCACCACCACATCCGGCTGCCAGGTGCGCAGGTCTTCAACCAATTCCGCGAACATGGCGCGGAGGCGACTGAGCTGGGAAAGCACCTCAACCAGACCCATCACATTAAAATCACTGACGGCCCGCACCAAATGCATGCCCTCGGCCTTGAGCTTTTCGCCACCAACCCCGCGCACCTCAAGCCCAGGTACATTGGGTTTCAGGGCGGCCAAAAGCCGGGCACCGAGAAGGTCACCGCTGGATTCGGTTGTCAATAAGAAGAGTTTTTTTTGGGAAGCCAAGGGAGACCACCTTTTTACGCGTACCGGCAAAGAAGGGTGTAGGGCCGAGGAATACGGCGCTGCTTAGCCCGCGGTTCTCACAAGGAATCTGCTGCGAAGCCGAAACCCATGCGATTACGAGGGGGCGGCCATCCGCCTTACTCGGTCGAGCCGCCTTCGCCTCAGCTGCTACGCCGAAAGGTCGGACCCCTGTGCCGTCCCTCGGTCGGAATCTTTGTACTCACAAGGCTTTCAGCTTCTCGCGACGAATCCTTGTGAGAACCGCGGGCTTAGGACCCAAGGTTTTACCACAAAAGCGTGAGGGGACGAAGTTCTAACCGTGGCCTGAGCCGTCATGGATCGGGTCTTTTTTGCCGCGGACAGGCAATTTGAAGATTGCAAAAAGCCAACAAGCCGTGGACAATGAACGCGAATGGAACCATTACGCGGGAGGCATCAGTCGCGCCACCCCATTCCGGCTTATGTCCGAACCGGCCCGGTGCCGGAGGTGCGTCCGCACCCGATTAAGATGAGAGGAACCCCGTCATGAGCGCCGCATACTACATCGTGCTAGACCAAGAGGACCCCGGCTTCGACTCTTTTGTGAACGGCAAAGCCCTGGCGAGGGCCTCGGAAGAACTTGAGGCGCTCACCCAAGCGTTGGGGATTAGCACCTTTGAAGATTGGTTCGGTGACCCGGAAAGCGATTACGTGGGCGACGGTGGCGATTACGACGAGAGCGATGACGACGACGATTTCGGGATGGAAGAGTCGGAAGACCGCCCGATTAGCGGTACTTGGTTTGAACCGGTGGAAGGGATTAACTGGTTACAAACCTTGATCGCCCACCTGGAAGAGGAAGAGGCGGCGGTGGAGAACCAGGAAAACATCACCGACGAGCTCAATGAGTTTTTAGAAGTCCTGGAACAGGCCGAGGCGTCGGGCGCACGCTGGCACCTCCAAATCGACGGTTAGATTCGGTTTTTAACCCAGGCCGGATCACCACCCAAACGGACATGGCGGCGGTGGGCGTGTACCGCCATCCAAAAGCGCGGCATTTTGTTCGGCGGCGCACGCGCCGGATCACCCGTGCTAAAAAGTACGCCCGAACCGGAAGGTGAACTCTTGCAACGCACGTTCCCTGGCGAATTCCTGGTCGTCGGGGGTGATGTTGGTTGAATCGTCCAAAACCCGTTGCAGCGCGTCGTCGTAAATCGGCCGCGCCCAATCGAACCGGAAATAACCAATCGGCGAATCAATGCCTAAGCCGAAACCACCCGTCACCGCCGGGCTGAAATCAAACATCTCGTCGTACTTGTTCCACACCCAACCCGTATCCACGAAACCGGCCACCTCGATCCAATACCAATTGGTGTGGTACGTCAGTTCCTCGCTCATGAAAAACATGGCATCGCCACCCAGGCCGCGGAAGGTTGGCGGCGACAAAATCGTTACGCCGTCCTCGTCCAAGGTCGCGCTTAATTCCTTGCCGATCGGACCCGCGAACTCTTGATCAAAGCCGCGCATCGTGGTCGAACCCCCCAGGAAAAAGACCGTGTCCACCTCGCTGCCGCTGCCCGTGCCGCCGCCCGAAACTTCCAAGTCCTGCGTGCGCCGGTAAATGCCCGACTCCAAACGGTGGGTCCACAACCACTTGTTCCACGACTGGAAACGGCTCATTTTGCCCAGCCAACGCGTGCCCTCCACCGCCTCGTCGGTGCCGAATCCGTCAATCGAATGCTCCACCGCCAACGACAACAACAAGCCGGAACGCGGCTTGGTCGGGTTGTCCAAGGTGCGGTAGACCCAGGTCAAATTGATCGGCAACGCGTCCACCGCAAATTCGTTTTCCGTGCTCAGCAACAGGTTGGCCGGGTCACTGTTGGGTTTGCCCTCGTCGTCCGGGCCGAAGACCTCGCTAATGTCGTTTAAAGTCGAGCGGCGCATGCGCACCCCGGCACTGACTTCCTGGGTCTCGGTTAATTTGTAAATCGCTTCCAGCGAACCCTCGGTAATGGTTTCGAACTGTTGCGAGCGGCGCCGTTGCCCAAAGAAGTCGTCGTCCTCCACCTGGGTGAAAATCGGCTCCTTGTTGTCGGTCCAGCGCCCGCTCAATTGAAAATCCACCGGCAACCACCACAAACGGCGCAGGCGAACCTGGGTCAGTAAATCATCAATGCGGTTGTTGTGCTCCGCCCGCATCGAAAAGCGGTCCAACCGCTTCAAGAACATGTTGTCGCTAAACTGAATCGCGTAACCGGCTTTGTTGCGTTCGTCGTAGTTCACTTCCAAACCCGCGCTGTAGCGGTTGCGCTCCCGCAAAAACAACTTGGCATGCTCGCCCTGGGTCTCCAAACGCACCATGCGGAAGGCGCCGGTTTCATTCAGCCGGTTCTGGGCGTCGATCAGCTTTTTCTTGGTGATGCTGTCGCGGTAACCCACAAATCGGTTGAGGTTCTTGTCGCTAATGCGACCCTCGTTGGCAATCGCCAAATCATCGTATTGGATTTCGACCGGCGCGCTGTACATCACGTTGATCGCGATGTTGCCGTCCTGGGGAATGGGTTTCACGCGTGCGTTTTTGTTGGGGAACAAATCTTGGGCAACGCGGGCCAGGAAGCCGTACTCGAAGGGGCGACCCACCAAATTGGAACGCACCGGCTCGCCGTTTTTGTAGACCTCCACCAAAATGCCGCGCTGACCGGGATCAACCGGAATGCGGTAATGGGTCATGTCCACGAAATCGCCGCGGCTGATGTTCACGTTTAAGTAGCCGCGCGCGGCCAGGATCGCGCGCAGGCGGTCACGCGCGCTGCTTTCCGAGGACAGCCAATCCAACATGAACTGGTTGACCCAGTCCTTGTCCTTCAACAGATCTTCTAAAATTGGCGTCGCCTCACCGAAGGTTAAACCGATGTTGTTGATCTTCTGGCTGGTAAACAGCTCGACCACAAACCCGCTGTCGGTTTTGGCCACGTTGGCAAAGGCGCTGGGGTACCCCTCGGCGGCGGCCATGCGCTCGATCAAATCCGCAATCATGCGTTTGTCGGTTTCTTCATCGCGACCCAGGCGGCGCATGATGCGCCGTAATTTGTCTTCTGAGAGCTTAAACTCGGTTTGGGCGAAACCCGTTTCCTCCAGCTTGATGTCGACGCGGTCGCCCAAGTCAACGATCACTTCCAGACGATGGTTGTCGTACTCGCCCTCAATCTCCGGGGTCAAGTAACCGCGTTCCCGTGCCCGCCTACGCAGATCCACCTCGGCGTGGCGCCAGCGGGTCGGCGTGTACTCGTCCTCTTCGCTGAGACGGAACTTGCGACGCACCCAACGAGGCAGGTCGCCCGGGGTGAAGTCACGGTCGCGGATGATCTCGGGTCGTTTGCCCTCGTGGTAGCCGAACGAACGCTGGTGACGCAGCGAGGTGGTCAGGGTGTCTTCCTGGCTAATAAAATTCACGTAGGAATCGTATTTAGGGCCGAGTTGCAGTTCAAACCGCTGTTTGCCGGCGCCGTCCTGTAAGGGATAGGCGTAGCGGGTAATCACGCGGCGCGCCAAGGGCCGGCTCACCACCAGGGTGAAACTACTGTTGAACAAGGTTTGGCTCGACTCGCTCTCCAAACTGATCAAGGACGAAACCTGGCCCACCAGGAAGTTGGAGATGAGGCCGGCCAGGTTGCCGCCGTCCAGGTTTTGGCTCACTTCGCTGGCATAACTGATCAGGTTGATCGGGGTGTGGCCGGTCAGGGTTTCGTAATCCATGTAAAGCTGGAGGTAGGGATCGTTGGGGCGCGAGGCCTCAAACTGGATCTGACTGTCGCGGAAGGCAATCGACTCCTTGCCCAGGGAAACCACGCTGCCTTCATTAATAAAGACCTGGCCTTCCAACACGATGGGTTCGGCGAGGTTACCGCCGACCACCACGGCCGGGACCTCTAGTTCGACGAAACCCAGGTCGGTGTCGATGGTGATCGGCTGGGTGGCCTGCACCACCACCAACAAGTCGATGTCCTCAAGGAAGGGATCGGGGAAGTACAGTTCCTCACCCGCGTTGAGTTGGTCCTCGATCAGGGTTTTCAAGCCGAGGTCGGGAACGAGCAGGCTTTTGTCGAGGCGCACGGTGCCGTTGATCTGGTTGACGTTGGGTGCGTATTGCCATTGCAGGTAGTTGGTCATTTTGATTTGGTAATCGGCCTCGGTAAGCGAGACATCGGTCAGGGCGATGCCGATGCGGACCTGAGCACCGTCCTCGGCGAGCGGTTGCAGGTGGCCGTCGAGGCTCAAGGTGCCGCCGTTGAGGTTGCTTACGCCGCGCGTGATCGTAAAGGACCAATTGGGGCCGCTTTCCATTTCCAGCACCAAATCTTCGATTTCCAGCCAGGGCTCCGTGTAAACCAACACTCCGGAGAGCTGTTCCAGGCGGAGTTTGATTTGGGGTTGCTCCGGTTGGTTGATCCAGTCCAGGGTGAGCTGGGAGCGGCCGCCGCCCGCGAAACCGCCCGCGAGCATGTCGAAATCGTTGGGGGTCAGTTCGGTGGTGAGCGTGAAACCTTCGCCGTTTTCGCGCACGTCCATGGGGATGCCGGCCAGTTCGATGCGACCGGGATCGAGGAAAATGCCTTCGGCGTAACGACCGGTGAGGTTGTAGATACGCAGGTTTTTTTCGGCGAGATCGGCGTCGAGTTCGTTGATTTCGAAGTCGATTTGTGGGTCTGACCCGTCGAGGCCGGCGTGGAGCGCGAGTTGCGCCCGGAAAATATTCAGTGAAAGGAACTCGGGCCAATCCTCGCCAAGGAAATCGACGATGCGCCGTGGGTCGCCGACGGCGATTTCAACAGGAACATAAACGGCTACGTCCGCGGGGGCCTCAAAATCGGGGACGGCCACCTCGACGCCGAGGTAGGTCAGCTTGGTGGGTTCCACCCGGAGCTTGCCGTCGTAACGTACGGTTACCGGTTCAAAAGTAAGCGGTTGCTCCATAAAGGACCAGGTGGCGCCGTCGAGGGTGAAGGCCCCACGAAGCTGTTCGAAGGTTGGGTCGGCTTGGGCGTGGAAGCTGCCGCCGAGGGTGTCGATCACCAGGTCTTGCGGCCAGGAGTCGCCCAACGTCGATTTAAGCGTGTCGATGTCGGCCAGTGAGAGCCTGCCGTCGATGCGCAAGCCGGTTTCTTCAACGCCGAGGACCAGATCGCGAAGGTTGACGCCGGCGATGTGAAGGGTGTCGAGGTTGCCGGCGACGCTGGGGGCGTTGGGATCGATGTCGAACCGGGCCGGTTGCGGGGTTTCCAGCGGGAATGCCATGGCGGCGACGGTTAAATCCTGGCGCGGGAGGCTGACGTCGGCTTGGAGTAGGTCTTGGTTGCCGCGCAGGTGGACGACGAATTGCGGGAGTTCTTGGTCGATCAAGGCTACGAAATCGGGGTTTTCGCGCCCAACGACCTGTAGATCGGTGTTCCAGGCGAGGCCGGCGTCGGGATTGTCGCCGAGCAAGGCTTCGAGAAAAAGGGTACTGTTGCCGTCAGCTTGGACGGCGGCGCTGCGCAGGGTGGTTTGTTGAAGCTGGAGCACCTGTTGCTCCAGGTGGAGCAGGGTGTCGAGTTTGGCAAGCGGTTGGCCGTTGTCGTTTCTAACGGCGACGTTGGTCGCGCCCTGTAAGTTTGGATTCAGCAGCGGGCCGGAACCGTTCGCAAATAGTGCGGTGTCGATTTGGTAGTCGGAAACGGGAAGCGCGAAGTGTTCAACGGCAATGGTGAGCTGATCCCAAACCTGTTGTTCCGGTTGTAGTTGGAACACGGCCATCGGTTGCTGCTGGGCGCCGGCGAGGGCGTGGAGCGTGCCGGCCAAACGTCGGTGGTCGCCGCCAAGGGAAAGGAAAAGGTCGTCGCGCCACAGATCGCCGAAGGACAGGTTTTGAATCGAGGCGGCGGCTTTCTCGATACGCCAGGTGACCGCGTCGCCGCCGGGGTCGAGGGTAAAGCGCTGAATGTTGAGCGCAATCGTTTCGGTACACAATTCATCGGGCAGGGTCACAAAGGGAGCCAGATCCTGAACGCCGGTGAGCGCAACGTCGGCGTCGATGCGCAATTTGTCGCTGTAACTGCCGCTGAAGTCGAGCCGGCTTTGGGGCGAGAGGCGACCGTTGCCCACAAATCCAAGGATACCGTTTTTAAGGCTGCCCTCGACGTTGAGGTTCAGGTTGGCACCCAAGGCGGCGAGTTTGATCGAGGCGGTTCCTTGTTGCGGGTCCTTGGTAGGCAATTTGAAACGGCCGTCGAGGTTGAGCTCACGCAGGTGGGGCACGTCGCGTACCAATTGATCGAGCCGGTTGAGCGCGAGCTTGAGCGTGCCCTGAACCTGTTGGTCGGGCAGGCGCAGGTCACTTTCGGCGCGACCCCAATCGCCGAGATCGAGCACGATCCGGGTTGGCATTTCCGCTTCGCGCCAGCCGGTTTCCGCGGTTAAGGAAAGTGGGATGGTGACGGTTGCCAATTGCTCCTGTTGCAGCGCGGCAGTGTCGTAGGCGGTGGTCAAGGTGGCTTTGAGCAGGCGGTCGTTCAGGCTACCCTGGAGCTGAACCGGGGCGACACCGCTCAGTTGCGGGGGAACCTGGTCCGCGGGTAACAGCGCTTTGAGCAGGGCGGGTTGGAGCGCGGCCTCGAAGGCCAGATCGGGCTCAAAGTCGGCTTTGATCGCGCCGGTGAGCGAGAGCTTTAGCTGTTCGTCTTCGCCGGTAAGGGTCAGGGCGAGGTCCTCGTACATGAGGAAATGGCGGCTTTTACCGCGCAAGTTAAACCGCAGCGGCGGGGTGGTGATATCGGCGGCGACGGCACTGGGAAACAGGCCGCTGCTTTCAAACTGGTCCTCGGCGTAATCGAAACGGAACTGGTTAAAGGCGGCGTTGATGGGGACGTTTTTATCGCGGAAACGGGTGTCGATGTCTTTGATTTCGAGGCGATCAATATCGATTAGCGGCGGCTTAAAGGGCGCGCTACTTTCGGGTTGGGGCGTGGGACTGCTCGCGAACAATTCGTCCGTGAGTGCGATGGTGCCGGTGTCAACCCGCAGGGCGTCGAGCGCGATGTGCTCCGCGCCGATCGCCATGTCGGCATTGACGTACACCTCGTTGATCGCGACCTCAAGACCGGGGCCGGACAGCCGTAACCCGGTGAGGGTCGCACTGAGGGCGAATAGGTTGACGCGCATCCCGTCCGCCTGGAAGGTGTAACCCGCGTCGGCGGCCAAGGCCTCGATTTCGTCAAGCACGAAATCCCCGAAGGTCGGCGTGTGGACGAAACCGAGGGTGAGGAGCAGAATGACGAGGAGGGTGGCGCCGAACCGAATCAGCTTTTTGCGCACGGGTTATTGGCCCCCCAACTTTTTCAGGGTGTTGTTGACATAATCGAAACGGGTGCCGGAGTGGGGAATGCGTTTCATGTACTCATTCCAATAGGTGATGACTTTTTTGGCGTCGCCCTTGGATTTGTAGATCTCGCCGAGAATGTAATAAGCCTCGGCCATGTCCGGCTTGAGTTTAACGGTTTTCTCCAAGTGGACCAGGGCTTGATCGTATTTGATCAGACGCCAGTTGAGGTAGCCGGCGAGGTAATGGGCCATGTAGGCGTTGGCATCTTTTTGGGTGGCGCTGTTGAAGTCCGCCAGGGCGCCGGGGAAATCTTTCTTCCAAAATTTGTTGTAGCCGGAGAGGGTTAACTCGTCGGCGCTCCCCCCTGCCTTGGCGACGCCGGCCACTTTGGCGACATCGCTGGTTTTGCGCTGGCTGCCCAAGGCTTCCATTTTACCGAGCTTGGCTTCCAAGTGGTTGGGGTGCGATTTGAGGATGGCGTCAAACTTTTGCAAAGCCTGATCGAACTTCTTCTCGGCAATCAAAAAACGTCCTTCATTGAGGACACGCATATCTTGGGCGAAGGTGGTGCCGACGACGACAAAGCCAAATAGCAGCAACACACACAGCACACGAACGACGGGAACAAACATGGACAACCTCCCTGGCTGTAAGCCGTTGGATCTTCAATGGAAGCGGTGGGGTATTGTGACATAACCGGCGGTGGAACGGGGCCGTATTGACCCGTGCCGAGGGGTTTTGTGTAAAAAAACCTTTCAGGGACATGCCGACGCGGTCGACTCGTGCGATGGACACCCCGGCATGGGGATGGAGCAAATCTGGGACCATGATTCCGAAACATACCACAGCCGCGCGGCGGGCACGGTGGGCTTCGCAAAGCTTTACGCTTTTTTCATGGATTCCAAGGCGGTGTCGGCCCAGGCGGTAACACGGGCGGCGACTTGGGCGACGGCAAGATCGGCGATGCAAGGGCAGCTTGTTTGCTTGCGGCAGGCGTTGCAGTCCTTGTCGGCGACCAACACCTCGGCTTTGGGGCCCAAGGGCGCCCAGCGTCCGGGATGAATGGGGCGCATCGGCGCGAACAGGCCGAGCGCGTGGCGGCCCGCGGCGGCGCACATGTGGAGCGGGCCGGTGCTGGCGGCGACCAAGCCGTCCGCCGCAACGAGGAAGGCAAAGAGTTCGTCGAGGTTCATGCGGCCGGTGACGTCGTGGACCCAGGGGCAATGCGACAAAAAGTCAGCGCGCACGGCGTCGCCCTCGGCGGACGTTCCGGTCACGAAGATGTTAAAGCGTTCCCGCGGTAACGTTTCACACAAGGCCCGGAACTTGGTCGCGTGCCAATCGCGCGCGCTGCCCTTGCTTTTGGGGTGCAGGACCAGGTTGAAGCGGTTGGGATCAATTAACTTGGCGAGGTGTTCGGGGAGTGGGACGAAGTCGGCGAGGTCGTAGAGCGCGGCGATTTGATCGCGTTCGTAGAAGGGCACCCCGTGGCGCTGGAGCATCATCAGGTTGAGCTGGGCCTCGTGGTGGTCGGAACGTTTGCGCGAGTAAAACAGCAGGCGGTTGCAGGTCCACCAGTGCCACAAGCGGTGGCTGGTACCGACACGGTCGCGGATTCCGGCCGCTTTCATCACCTTGGCGACCTCGCGGTTCGGAAAAACGTGGAACACGGTATCTAGGTCCAAAGCCCGCAGGAAACGCCGTTGTTCGTCGGCGGGTTGTTGGCGTAAATCGTCCCAATTGACAAAGCCGTCGACGGAAGCGCAGGCCTCGACGAGCGCCCGCGTGTAGGTTTTGCCCAAAAACCAGATGCGGCAATGGGGATGAACGCTTTTGAGCGCCTTGGCCATGGGCAACGTCAGCATGACGTCGCCCAGGTTGTCGGTGCGTGACAGAAGAACGTGTTTCATGGGTAAGGGTTCCGCCGCGCTTAGCTGCCGTAATCGGCCGGGGTATCCGGTTGGTTGGCCGGGGTGGCGGCGTCGAAGGCCTCCATGGCGAGGCAGGTTTCGTTGATGCGCGCGATGGTGGGGAATTGGGCCATGTCCACTTTGAAACGGAGCGCGTTGTAGACCTGGGGAATCAGGAAACAGTCCGCGGCGGTGACGGTATCGCCGAAGCAAAAGCGGCCCGCGCTGTGTTGCAGGCTTTGTTCGAGGGCTTCGAAACCGCGGTGGATCCAGTAGTTGCCCCATTTGCCGCGTTTCCCGGTCGCACCCATCTCGTTTTCCAGGTAAAGGAGCACACTGAGGTTTTGCACGGGTTGGATGCCGGCGTTGATCATTTCGCAGAAGGCGCGCACCTTGGCGGCGGCAACGGGGTCCTTGGGAAAAAGCGCGGGTTCGGGATGGACCTGTTCCAGGTATTCGATGATCGCCATGGATTGGCCGATGCTGTCGTCGCCGACAACCAGGGTGGGGACTTGGCGCATGGGGTTGCGTTCGCGGTAGGCCGCCTGGTGCTGTTGGCCGCCGTCGCGCACGAGGTGGACGGGGACCGTTTCGTAAGCCAGGTTTTTAAGATTCAAAGCGATGCGTACACGGTAGGAACAAGAGCTGCGGTAATAACTGTATAACTGAAGGTTGGCCATGGCGTGTCTCCTGGAGAAGATGAATAAGGGCCGGAACGTAGACGGGTCATTCTAGCCCAAGGCGGGTTCGGAAGAAATGCCGGGTTGGCGTTGGTTTTGGTTGGCGTGTTTTTGATTCGTGGGTTGGGATGACAGGTCTGGCGGGGGTTCGGGGCGTTTGGCGTGGCGGGGAGGGTGCGCATCGGAATATTGGGTGGGATGTCGGTCCGGCGCGACGGGATCCGAGGCCCGAAATGATCCGGCGCGCCGAGGTAGGCGTCCCTTAACCATCACCCCAACACCAAAAAAGGCCTCCCGAGGGAGACCTTTTGTGGCTGTTGTAAGCGCGTTCGCTTAGTAGCGGTAGTGTTCGGGCTTGTAGGGACCTTCGGCGGGAATACCGAGGTAGTCGGCTTGCTCTTGGCTGAGCTTGGTCAGCTTTGCACCCAGCTTGTCGAGGTGCAACGCGGCAACTTCTTCGTCCAATTTCTTGGGCAGTACGTGAACACCGAGGGGGTAGTTCTCGGGTTCGGTCCAGATGGCGATTTGCGCCAAAACCTGGTTACAGAAGCTGTTGCTCATTACGAAAGAGGGGTGGCCGGTGGCGCAACCCAGGTTAACCAAGCGACCGCGCGCCAGCACGATGACCACTTTGCCGTCGGGATAATGGAAGGCGTCGACTTGAGGTTTGATGTTGACCTCTTTGATGTCCTCGCGGTTTTCCAGGTAGGCGATGTCGATTTCGCAATCGAAGTGGCCGATGTTACACACGATGGAATTGTCTTTCATGACATCCAAGTGGGCGCCGGTGACAATGCCTTTACAACCGGTGGTGGTGACGAAGATGTCGGCAACCGGGGCGGCGTCTTCCATGGTCACAACCTGGAAACCTTCCATGCAGGCTTGAAGTGCACAGATGGGATCGATTTCGGTAACCAAAACACGGGCGCCGTAGCTGCGCATGGAGTGGGCACAACCCTTACCAACATCGCCGTAACCGGCAACAACCACGGTTTTACCCGCGATCATGGTGTCGGTGGCGCGCTTGATGCCGTCGGCCAAGGACTCGCGGCAGCCGTACAGGTTGTCGAACTTGGACTTGGTCACGGAGTCGTTGACGTTGATGGCGGGAACTTTCAACTCGCCACGCTCAAACATTTGGTAGAGGCGGTGAACACCGGTGGTGGTTTCCTCGGTGACACCTTTAATGCCGTCCAGCATTTCGGGGTATTTTTCGTGGACCAACAGGGTCAAATCGCCACCGTCGTCCAGGATCATGTTCAGCGGCTTACCATCGGGCCAACGCAAGGTTTGCTCAATGCACCACTCGTACTCTTCCTCGGTTTCACCTTTCCAAGCAAAGGTAGGAATACCGGCGGCGGCCATGGCGGCGGCGGCGTGGTCCTGCGTGGAGTAAATGTTACAAGAAGACCAGCGGATTGAAGCACCCAGGGCGATCAGGGTCTCCATCAAAACAGCGGTCTGAACGGTCATATGGAGACAACCGGCGATACGCGCACCGGCCAGGGGTTTTTCGTCCTGGTACTTTTTCCGAATGGCCATCAAGCCGGGCATTTCTTTTTCTGCGATTTCAATCTCTTTGCGACCAAAGTCGGCAAGGCTGATATCGGCGACTTTGTAGTCTTTGGTAGAAGTCGTCATTCTTTCTGCTCCCTAAGCAATGATGCGGCTCGGTCCCACCCTCGGAACCGAGCTCGGTTGCGGTTCCTAGCTAAGTTTATCGACCATGTCCAATTGTTCCCAGGGGAATTCGGGGCGGCCGAAGTGACCGTAGGTGGCACTGGCGCGGAAAATCGGACGTCGCAGGCCAAGATGCTCGATAATCCCTTTAGGCGTAAGGTCAAAGTGCTTTTCGATCAGCGCGACGAGTTCCGTTTCAGGACGCTTGCCGGTACCAAAAGTTTCGACGTGGATGGAAACGGGGTCCACGACACCAATGGCGTAAGCGACTTGAATTTCGCAACGGTCGGCCAAACCCGCGGCAACCAGGTTCTTGGCGACGTAACGCGCGGCGTACGCGGCGGAACGGTCAACCTTGGTGCAGTCCTTACCGGAGAAAGCGCCGCCACCGTGGCGCGCGTACCCACCGTAGGTGTCCACAATGATCTTGCGGCCGGTCAAACCGGCGTCACCCATGGGACCACCCGTCACAAAACGACCGGTCGGGTTGATGTGGTAATGGGTGCCGTTGTGGAGCAGGTTCGCGGGAATGATGGGGTTGATCACGTGCTCGCGAATGTCTTGGCGAAGCTGTTCCAACTCGATTTTGTCTTCGTGCTGACTGGAAACAACCACCGCGTCAATGGCGACCGGCTCGGTGCCGTCATAACGCACGGAAACCTGCGTCTTGCCGTCGGCGCGCAAGTACTGCAGCGGGCCTTTTTTGCGAACGTCGGTCAAACGGCGCGAGAGCTTGTGGGCCAAGTCGATGGGGAACGGCATCAGTTCTTCGGTCTCGCGGCAGGCGTAACCAAACATCAAGCCTTGGTCGCCGGCGCCATCGGTGTCGACACCCATGGCGATATCGGGCGATTGCTTGTCCAAGGTAACCATCACGGCACAGGTATCGGCGTCAAAACCCATGGCGGAGTCGGTGTAGCCGATGTCGCGAACCACATCACGGGCGATATTGGCAATGTCCAATTGGGACGAGGTGGTGATTTCACCGCCCACAACGATGAGACCCGTGGTCACGAAGGTTTCGCACGCAACACGGCTTTTGGGATCGCCCGTCAGCGCGGCGTCGAGGACCGCGTCACTGATTTGATCGGAGATTTTATCCGGGTGCCCTTCGGTAACGGATTCGGAGGAAAAAAGATGAGTCATTTCTCAGGTCTCCTGTCTTTGATAATAAATGGGGGCTAGGGAACTGGCGGAAAGAAAAAGCAAGCTTGGGGGTTCAAGCCGGAACCTTACATCATAACGGAGCAGCCCTGAAAAGACAGCCCTTTGTTTTTGGGCGCTAGCCAAAAACCGCACAAGTAAAAGATAAGTCCCCAACGGCGAATCACCAGACCTCAAGAACGGAAAAAGGCCGACCCGGCCTCCGCTTGGAGAACCCTGGACCGGCCCTGAACGGAATCAGCCGTCGTCATTTGACACCTTTTAGCCCGCAATGCTCACAAGGATTCGTCGCGAAAAGCTGAAAGCCTTGTGCGTACAAAGATGACGACCAAGCCACGGCACCGGGGGCCGACCTTTCGCGGGGCCGACCTTTCGCGGGGCCGACCTTTCGCGGGGCCGACCTTTCGCGGGGCCGACCTTTCGCGGGGCCGACCTATCGCGGGGCCGACCTATCGCGGGGCCGACCTATCGGCGTTGCAGTTGAGGCGAAGGCGGCTCGACCGAATAAGCCGAATAGCCGCCCCGCGGAAGGCAAACCCTCGTAATCGCATGGCTTGCCCCGTAGCAGAATTCCTTGTGAGAAATGCGGGTTAGACTTGGAACCCGGTGCGGTTGTTCATCGGACCGTTTTCCAGGTTGAGCACACCGCGGGGACACACGGCCGAACACATGCCGCAACCCACGCAGGAAGCCCGCACAATGTTCTCGCCGCGCTGAGCGTACCAGCGCACGTCGATCCCCATCTCACAATAGGTCGAGCAGTTCCCGCAGGAAATACATTGCCCACCGTTGGTCGTAATGCGGAACCGCGAGAAAAACCGCTGCAAAATGCCGAGCACCGCGGCCATCGGACAGCCGAAGCGACACCACACGCGGCTACCCATCACCGGGTAAAAACCGGTGCCGATCACGCCGGCGAAGATCGAGTGAATCAAGAAGCCGTAACCGGAAGAAAAACGACCGGACCAGGTGCCCAGAATCTCACCACCATAAAGGTGGTTGGCCCACATCAGCCCGGTGGTCACCACCACCAAAACCAACACGCTGTGAATCATCCATCGCTCGACCTTCCAGGCACGCAACGATTTATCGGAATTTTGCCGAAACGGGTCGCCCAAGGTTTCGGCCAAACCGCCGCAACCGCAAACCCACGAACAGTACCAGCGCTTGCCGAAAAAGTAGGTCAACACCGGGGTCAAGATCAAGATGGAGAAGACGGCCCAAAACAGCATGAACTTACCAAGCCCGCCGCTGCTAATCAGACCTTCCACGCTGTAGGGAAACAGTTCGTAGTAGCGCAACGGCCAGATGTTGGCCCACTCGAAGTACAGACCGTTGTTGAACTTGGCCAGCACGTTGGGAATGGTGAAGGCAAATGCAAGCTGGAAGAACATCACCGACAGGGTGCGCAGGATTTGGTAGCGGCTGTGTCGGTATTTAATGAGTGCCCGGACACCCATCACCAAAATGGTGACGGTGTAAATGAAACCGTACAGGAACCACTGGCTCATGTTGCCGTTCGCGTCCCAGGCGGAGGAACCCGAGAGCCACACCTGCAGGGGGTTCACCAGCACCACCAGCGGTTTCAGGTGCTGGGGATAAAAGTAAAGGATGATGTAGAAACCGGTCATAAACACGGCCGCCATCCAAGCCAGGTACCCACGCGACATGATGCTGCTGAACATAATAAAGTTGTTCTTGATGCCCGGCGGTCCGTCGTTGCGGGTTTGGACAATGTAGGCCAAGGCGCCGAACACCACCAACCCGAAACCGGTTCCCGCCTGCACGGTGCTCCCGCTCATCACCGAAACGACCAACAGCAACAAACCGATCGACACCCCGCCCAATCCCAATTTCTGCAGGCCGTCCAGGGTGGCGTGGGCCCGTTCGGGAATCAGTTGCAAACTCAAATCTAAATGACGCATAAAAAGAATCCTCCCTGTCCCGGCAGCCTAAAAAATGCCCAGCACTTTGCGACGCTTCAACTGAATCGGGGTTTTGGCGGTTTGGTTGTAAGCGGCGACCATCTCTCGTTCGAAACGCTTGAAAAATTCGGGGTCGAAATTGGCCTCGTTTAGATGGGTTAGCACGTAAGCCACGGTCCGGTTTTCGGCCAACCAGCGCTCAAACACGCGGTGCCGGTAGCGAATCCCAAAACTGTTCATACCGATCAAACGGCCGTCATCACGGTGGTACACCAGCCGCATGCACTGTTTCCCGTCGGGATGTTCCCAGTAAAAGGTTTCCTCACAATCACGCGGCTCGGCGGCGACAAACCCATAGGTGTGGTACTCAATGTCAAAAAATTTGGCGGAGTTAAACCAAATGCCCCGGTCGTATTCGGTGCGTTTGCCCACCAGGGTTTGCGCCAGTGCTTCAGCCTGCATTTTGCCGGTATACCAAAGCGGCTCAATCCGGCCACGCTCGGCGTCGCCTTCGATTATTTCGGCGCAATCGCCGCAAGCAAAGACATCGGGAACATTGGTCTCAAGGTGGGTATTCACCCGAATACCGCGGCCGTGTTGAATGGAAGAATCGCGCACCAAATCGATGTTGGGATGAACCCCGGCGGTCAAACCGACAAACTGGCACGGGATCTCTTCCCCGCTTTTGGTGCGAATTGCACGCACACGGCCGCCGTCGTCACCCAGGATCGCGTCCAATTCGGTGGCGAGCCGCAAATCAACGTGGTGCTCCGCCACATGACGCCCGATCAATTCACCTTCCTCGCGCCGCAACACATTGCCCCAATAACGGTCCTCGCGCACCAGGAAGGTCACCTTGATGCCGCGGGTGAGCAGCATTTCGGCCATTTCGATGCCGATCAGACCACCACCGATCACCACCGCCTCACGCGCTTCGCGGGTGTTGTCTTCCATGAGTTCCAGGTCCTGCAAACTGTATAAGCCCTGAACACCTTGCAGGTTCTGACCCGGCCACCCGAAATAATTGGATTTGGAACCCGTGGCCAGCACCAGTTGGTTGTAGTGCAGGTCGGCGGTGTTGGCCAAGGTCAGCTTCTTGTTGTCCGTATCAATGTGGCGCACATAATCAAACATCAAATCCAAGCGGTTCTTTTCCCAGAACCAATCCTCGTAGGGCTTGATGTTGTCGTATTTCATGTGGCCCATGTAGAGGTACATCAGCGCCGGACGCGAATAAAAATGTCGCGATTCCGACGAGATAATCGTGATGTCGCGATCACTGTGCTTGCGCACATGCCGCGCCACCGTGGTTCCGGCCACGCCGTTCCCAATAATGACCAAATCCGCCATGGTTCGCCCCTTCTTGTTTCGTGGTTTTCCCGACCTTCACCCCGCGTAGGGTCACAGCGACGCCCGACAAAAAACCATCCTACCCAAACATGACTAAACGTTTTTCTCGGTAAACCGGCTTTTTTTGCAAAAAACCCAACCTTGCCAATCACAACCGATTCAAACAGTCACACGGTTCACCCATCGCGCCGAAAACGGGTCGCCGCAAGGGCGCCCGAGCATCGGCACAAAGGGTAAACAGGTTTGCCCCCCGGGCCATTCCAATCCCGGTCAGGTTCATTTCGGTGAGCCCACGCTGGTGAGGTCCCACACATTTTGTTTAGAAGTTGTTCGGATTATCTTATCATTAGCCATTAACGTCCTGGAGCAGAACACTGGACAAGCCACTTATCCTCGATCAAGAACTTTCCCAAGAAGGGTTTTCTTTATGGCAGGAATTTATGGTGCACCACAGCGGTGTGCTGATTCCCGCCGAAAAAAGTTACCTTTTCCAAAACCGCCTGCGCCCCCTGCTGCGGCGCTATCACTGTGACTCCTTCGAAACCCTCTACGAACGGGCACAAGCACCGGATGCAACAGACCTGGTCGGCGCGGTGATCGAAGCCATGACCACCCACGAGACCAGCTTCTTTCGCGATCCCTGGGCCTTCGAAGCCTTAACCGAGGAATTGGAGCGGCTGTACCGCCTGGGAAAACGCGAGGTTTCGATATGGAGCGCGGCCTGCTCGACGGGTGAGGAGCCCTACTCGATTGCGATGGTGGTCTACGAATTCTGCCGCAAACGACCCAGCATGAAATGCACAATCTTGGCTTCCGACATCGCGGACGACACCCTTGCCAAGGCCCGCAAAGCGGAATACTTTCGCCTGGGCTCTTACCTACCGGAAGACTACGCAGGCCGCTTTTTCCTACGCGCCGACCGGCGCATGACCTTGCGTGAGGAAATTCGCGGCATGGTCGACTTCGAGCATTTCAACCTGCTCGACATCCGCAAACGGGGCAAGGTGTTCGACATCATTTTCTGCCGCAATGTCGCGCTTTATTTTCCCAACGACATTCGCCTCCCCTTTTTCCAAGACCTGGCCAATTGCCTTCCGGCGGGCGGCATGTTGCTGGTGGGTTCCTCCGAGTCCATGTACCGCGCCACCGCCCGCTACGAACGCGCCCGTCACGGCAACCACTTTTATTACCGCCGCGCGCGCTAGGCTTGATGTTGTGTGGTTCCCGTGGGCACAGCTTGGTCTCCTTGATTTCTTATGATGCCAGGATGATTACAAGATAGGCGATTTTGGGTTTCCTGCCTGGTGACGCCCGTTCCGCCTTTGATGAAGTGGCGCGATTAAGTGCTTGGACTTGAATTAAGCTGGATTCCGCGATGAGCGGATTTTGGCCTGGCCTATTTTTTTGGGTACAACCTACCCCACACCCATTTCCAACGCGGAAACCCTTCAGCCTGAGCAAAAGGCCCCATTGCGCCACTTCATCAAAGGCGGATTCAGCCCCACTGAGCAACACCCCGATCATCGCCCATCATCTATCCATCCTCCCATCTTGAGAAATCACCAAATACCAACCCACGCCCATACCCAGTCAACATCCACCACCACGCGGCAAAGCGGCGCCGATCCTTCCATCCTCAATCGAAACAGGGTAGAATGCCGGGCTGTTTGGAGCCAGGAACCATGAACAACGTCCCGCTTTTCTCTTTTGCCATCGTTAATTGGAACACCCGCGACCTGCTGGACGAATGCCTGGCCTCGATTCGCGCGGCAAGCGGCGACCTGCCGATTGAAATCCTCGTGGCTGATAACGCCAGCAGTGACGGCTCGGCCCACATGGTCCGCCAAAAATACCCCGAGGCCGTGTTGATCGAAACCGGCGGGAACCTCGGCTTCGCGGGCGGCCACTTCCCGCTGTTTGAACGCGGCACCGGCCGCTACCACGTCCTGGTCAACAGCGACGTACGCCTCACCAACGATTGCCTCGCCCCGATCCTGGCCCGCCTCGACGCCGATCCCGATATCGGTGTACTCGGTTGCCGCATCCTCGGCCACGACGGTGAACTCCAACCCAGTTGTCGCCGCTTCCCCAATCTCTGGTTCCAACTCATCGAAGGTACCGGTATCAACCGCCTCTTTCCGCGCAGCGGCTTCTGGAACAGCTACAAAATGGGCGACTTCGACCACGATTACGCCCGAGAAGTGGACCAAGTAATGGGCTCCTTCTTTGTGATCCGCCGCGAGGTCGTCAACCAGATCGGCCCCCTCGACCGCGGCTTTTTCATGTATTACGAGGAAGTTGACTACTGCCTGCGCGCCAAACAAGCGGGCTTTAAGGTGTTTTTTGATCCCGCCGCCACCGTCTACCACGCCGGCGGGGCCAGCGCCGACAAGGTCAAGGTGCTAACCATCCGCCGTTTAATGCGCTCGATGCGCCGCTACTACGAAAAAAACCACGGTCGCTTCACCTGGTTCCCGCTGCTGGCCATTCTGTCACTCGACGGGGTGACACATTGTTTATTCGCTCTGCTCCGCCGCCGACAGCCACTCACCACCGCCAAAGCCTATTGGCTCGCCTGGTGGGATGTGCTTCTCCGCAAGCCGGCCCACTTCTAGCCATCGCCCACCCCCCAGCCCATTCAACGACCTGAAGGAATTGTGTTTGAACCTTTTGATCCTCACCCGTTACCCAACCAAAGGACCCAGTTCACGTTATCGTTTCCTGCAATACCTTGCCGATTTTGACCGTGCCGGCTTCCGTTTCGAGGTTCAACCGTTTTTTTCCGACCGCTACCTCGACCAAATGTGGGGCGGCAAACCGATCAGCAAGTTGCACGTGTTGGGCCGCTACTGCCAACGGCTGCTCACCTGCCTGCGCGCCAAACGTTTTGACGCGGTTTGGTTGGAAGGCGAAATGCTGCCGCTGGTGCCGGCACTCTTGGAACGCGGGGTTTACGCCTTGCTGCCCCGCGCGCGGTTTTACGATTTCGACGACGCGGTTTGGCTGCGTTATAAAAACAAACCGCTGTTGGCCGAAAAATACCGCACCATTCTCAGCGGCGCGCGCGGCATTGTTTGCGGGAACCCTTGGCTGGAGCGCTATTGCCGCGAGGTCAACGACAACCTGATTTTGGTACCGACCGTCGTCGATTGGGACAAATACGCCGGCGCACGTGCCCCCTTGGCGGGCAACACCATCGGCTGGATCGGCTCCCCCAACACGTTGTTTTTCATGGAAAACCTCTATCCAGGCCTGGCTGAACTGCGCAAGCAGAATGAGTTCGAGCTGCACATCGTCGGCGCTGAAAGCCGTCACGACCACCTGACAATCCGCAGCAGTCCGTGGCGCGAGGAGGACGAGGTTGGTTTTATCGAACGCTTCGACATCGGCGTTATGCCCTTAGAACGGACCGAATGGGCCGAGGGAAAATGCGGCCTGAAAATGATCCAATACATGGCGGCCGGGGTGCCCGCGGTGGCGTCACCGGTCGGGGTGAACCGCCACTACGTGGAAGCATCGGGCGGCGGGCTTTTGGCCGAAAACGATGCGGCCTGGCATGATCAACTGGGCAAACTCCTCGCCGACCAGGACTTACGCAAGGCACTGGGCGCCGCGGGTCGCGACTATGTTCAGAAAAACCTCACCGTGTCCGTCCAAGCCCCGCGATTAATCGATTTCTTCAAGCAAAGCCTTGGTTAAACATCGGGCTCAAGCGTAAGAAGGTTGTAAAACCGGGCAGGGTCGCGGCGCGAACCCATCATTCCAACCAAAGTGGCCCCTGATTTGCTCTGTCTCTAAGCCGGGTGCGACCACTAGATCCACCCATCGCCCGCATCCGTCCGAAACGGTCCCCGACGATGCGCGGCTGCTCGTCCCAACCACCCCGCGAAGGTGCTTCCCTTCGGTGCTCGGAACCCGTGACGGCCTTCATTCCAGCCGCCGTTCACGACCCGCCCCACGTCCGGCAACCGAACCCGCCCGCGGTGTTTTGTGTCTCTTCATTTCATTTTAGGTGAGCGTACTGTGATCTTTGCTACCCCGTTACCAAAGTGGCTTTGTTTCCCTGGGACGTTGACCAGTGAGTCTGTATAATGACCAATTTGTTTGGCCCGATGCATAGCAGGGCTATGCCGTCCGTCGGCTGAACGGAGGAATAAGTTGAAGTTTTTTCTTTTATTCATTACATCCCTCATCACGACCCTGTTGCTTGTTCCGCCGATCAAAAAGCTGGCCTTCGTGACCGGCGCCCTGGACGCGCCCAACGAACGCAAAGTTCACGAGGACATCAAGCCACGTTTAGGTGGATTGGCCATCTTTTTCGGCTTTATCCTGACCTATCTCATTTACCTGCAACAGTATCAGCAACACCAAGGCATTTTGATCGGCATGGTGGTGGTTGTGTTCATCGGCCTCATCGATGATGCGATCGGCCTAGACCCCAAACTCAAGTTATTGGGACAGATCGTCGCGGCAATGGCGGCGATGGTACTCAGCGGGGTCAACATCAATATTCTTGGCGGCGTGCTGGGCTCCAACTTCAGCTTGGGTTTGCTGTCTTATCCACTTACCTTGTTCTGGATCGTGGGTATAACCAACGCAATCAACCTTAGTGACGGTCTTGACGGCCTCGCCGGGGGCATTTCACTTATCGCCTTTAGCTCCTTTGGCTTTTTGGCATACTATCGCCAGGACTACTTGATCTTTTCACTGTGCCTGATTTTGGTGGGCTGTATTTTGGGGTTCCTGAAGTACAACACCCACCCCGCCGAGATCTTTATGGGCGATACCGGCTCTTTGTTTCTCGGCTACTCGCTGGGCACCCTATCGATTGCCGGCCACTTCAAGTCCCTGACCACCCTCGCCCTGATCACCCCGATCCTGGTGCTGTTGATCCCCATCGCCGACACCTTGTGGGCCATTGTGCGACGCTTGGCCGAGGGACGCAGCCCCTTTAGCGCGGACAAGAAACACTTCCACCACCGCCTGTTGAGCACGGGCATGAACCACAGCCAAACGGTGAGCGTGATTTACGGCTTATCCACGGCGCTGAGCGCCTGTGCCGTCGCCCTGGCCATTTCGAGTAAGCTCCGCTATGTGCTGCTGCCGATGGTTTTGGTCGGGTTCGCTTTATTGTTTGCTCATGTCTCCGGCACCTTGAATTTCAGTCGGATATTCCAACGGTTATTTCGCAAATGGGACGATCTATTTTCGTTTGAGATGCAAGCCTTGTTTTCCAAAGCCTCCCTGCGTTTGATTCTTATCGGCAGCACGCTTTACGGCTTAATGTTTCTCATCGCGCTGCCGTCGGTACCCGCCAATGTGTTGTTTATTGCGATTTCCACGGTCATTCTGCTGGCATTCCTCTCTGTCACCGCCGGCGAAAACGGGCGCAGTTACATCATCTTTAGCTTGTTCTTTTTGGCGGCGGCCACGGTGCTCGTCATCAGCCAAATGATTCAGGTCAAACCCGAATTTCTCGGTATCAATCTGGCCGGACTTGAAATGATTTGTTTCTGTCTGATCGTCACCGGTGTTTTCGGCAAAATCATCTTCAAAAAGACACCCGAGATTATCCTCAGCACCCCGCTTGAGTTTTTTGTGTTCCTGGTCCTGATCGCGATTGCCATCGTGCCCCAGGAAGTGCGTTCCCAATACGATTTGGTTCACCACACCCTGCGCACCTTTTTCCTGTTCTTGTCCTTTAAGATCATCGCGCTGAGCACGGTTTCCAAGGAACACTCCACCGCCTCGGTCATCATCTCTAGCTTGGCATTTGTCTTTTTCAGCGCCTTGCTTTAATGGGTCGCACATGTGAGGCCTTTGTGAGCGCCTCGGCGAACCCATCGACGCGACGACACAAGAACCGGCCTACCCAACACCTGAAACCGCGCCTTGCCATTCGGACCCAAACCTTTTGGTCCGGCACGGGCGGTGGCCGGCGCGGCGGCATCCTTAACGGCCGACGCCGCACCTGTCACCTGGACCCAAGACAGCTTTCACATCAGGGAAAAACCGCCGTCGCGCAAAGCTTCCGGCTCGTTTCCATTCCGAAAACAAGGCACCAAGGCGGCGGGTACGGGTACATCGCAACCTGTCGCGGGATCCAAGGCTCGAGATACCGCGCGTTCCCCGGCGTCAAACCGCGCCACCATCGCGGTCAAGGCATCGCGCCGGTACCACGCACACAAGGGCTCCCCGAAGGGCCGCCCCGGCAGCAACGGCCGCACCGCGCGACGTCCGCTTCGCAGCGCCAGGAGCCAGGCAATCGCCGGTTCCGTCAACCAAAACAGGTCTACCGCCAAAACCAAAAAATCGGCCGCGTCGGAACCGGCATACAGGGCGGCCAAGCCGGCCGCGGGTCCTTGGCGCTCGGGGGTTGGGTCGGCAAGCCACCTGATGTCCGGCGCGAGGCGCGCCTGATGTTGGGCCAACTCGGGACTGGGCCGCCCCAACCACAGTGGGGCCCGCGCCGAAAAGGGGCGTAACAAATGGGCTAGGTACAGCGCCTGGGGCAGACCCTCGCGCGGGATGCTCGCCTTATCGCGCCCCATGCGGGTGGACCCTCCGCCGATCAGGATCACCGCCTGTTCTACGCGCGCCGCCGGCACAGGCACCATTTAGCGTTCCTTGTCGTTGCGTTCGAAATAGCGGCCGACCGCGGCGCGATGCCGCGGCAATACCTGTTGGCGGTTGGCGCTGCCGGTACCGCCGGTCGCGACATTGCGCCCGTCGAGGCCGCTGGAGCGCGCGCGCCCATCGGCCTCGGGCGCCTCGCTACCCACCGCCAAGCGCACACTGCTGTTGTCGCGGCCCGACGCCCCCTCGGGCAACAACACCGCTTCAAAGGGATCTTTGCCGTCAGGTGTTTTGCCAGACCACTGAATGGCTACGGAGCCGGGCCCGCGGCTCGTGCCGGCACCGCCGGGCGCCAAAAAACGAACCGAGGGCGGCGCGGAACCCGCCGCGGCCAAATAGGCCGCGAGCGCTTCGTCCCCGTCAAGATCTCCATCAACGAGGACACCGGTGTCGGCATCACCCAGCTTGCCTTCTTTCAGGCGCTTGCGCAGCGCTTCCAATTCTTCTTTGCTGAGTTTGACAACCCGAGAGAGTTCAACCAGCTTGGCGCCGGCTTCGGCGCGGTCCAAACCCTTGAGGTCACCGACTTCCGAAAAAGCCTGGTCGAACACCGCGTTATCCGCGCGAAGGTCCGAGGTCCACTGTTGGTAGTCTTCAAAGGCTTCTTGCCAAGCTTCGTCACTTAGCGTGCTGTTGTTGAGCCGTTGCCCCAGCGCCGCGGTCATTTGCGCCTGCTCGATGTTTTGTTTGCGATTTTGAAAAGCGGTACGGGCCTGGCGGTCCATGGTCCGCTGCATCGCATCCAATGCTTGCCAGGTTTCCGCCGGGTTCCCTTGCTCCGCTTCACGACGAACCTGGCGCAGCGTTTTGCGCAACTGCTCCGCTTCGTGTCGTTCGATTAAGGTTTCTTCTTCCAGCAGGTTAATCTGCTGCTCTTTCTCGACAAGCTGACTTTGAATCATGATCGGCGCGGCCGATTCGGTTTGGAACCAAACCTCGGGAAGCAGAAACATCGCGGCAAGAAACCCCCAAGCAACCAACGTCCAGGGTAGGGAGTAACCCAAACGAACGCTTACCTTGGGAACCCGCTCTTCGGGAAGATGGTCGGCCCAGGATTCGCCCCCGTCCTGATCGTGGGCCAACAGCAAACCCCCGCAGGCATACCGCGCATCCAAATCGGCGGCCAGCCGTTCCGACGAAGGCAACGCACGACGCGCGGCCCACCAAGCGGTAAGCATGGGCACGGGCAGCGCAATTAAAAAAAAGAACCCGAAACCAGGTGTTAGCTGGAGCAAGCGCGCGCCGAGCACCCAACAGGCGGCGGCGGGCAGCCACCAAACACTGTGAAAAAAATACGCGCGGCGCCACAAGCCAAAAAATAGTTCGCGTCGGTAACGGCCCACCCACTGGGCGACTGAATCACGCATTGGTACCTCAAAGATCGTTACTTATTATTATGCCACGGATCCGAAACCGGGAACCTTTGCCCCTTTCCCTGCAATAGCGTGATTCGGCCGACAAAGGTCCGCTCGGTCGATAAGTTGATCCAGAAAAAAGACATTGCGCGAAAGAAAGAGCCCAACCTAAGATACTGAAAAACCGCCGTTCCTCTGCCTAAAGTGTACCGCCAAGAATCGCACACTTTCGGCTCTGTTCTCGGACCCATAGCGCATTCCGACCAATCGCCCCGCACACCATGGCGCCGGCCCAAGGTCCATCTTTAATGAAACAATCGATCACCCTATGAACTTAGACCATCTCCATGCCGCAACCGAACCCTCGCAAACGTTGACCGAGGAGGAAACGCGCCGTTTCCCAACCTTCACCATCGTGAGCCATCCGATTCCCAGTCGCATCGGCGATGTCTACCAGCTTCAGAGCAAAGACATGGCGTTATCGCGGATCGCCCCGGATTTCATGAATCCAGACAGCTACCTACTGTCGCCTTTGGCCGATCCCTTCCTCAGCCGCGCCCCCATCCAGTTTGATTTCGGAACGGGTCGCCAATTGGTGATCCATCCCAACGGCAAAGGGCAGGCGGTCCTCAACGGGGAAACCCTCACGGAACCCCGCGCGGTCTTTCTCAAAGAACTCGAACGCGGCGTGCACTTGGTGCTCGCAAACCGCATTGTGTTATGGCTTCATCACGGCCCCCTGCTCACCCGCCAAGTCGTCCACCACGGTTTGGTGGGCCACAGCGAAGCGGTACGCAAACTGCGCAAAGAAATCAGCTTGGTTGCGGATCTGTCCTGTCCGGTACTGCTGCGCGGCGGTTCAGGAACGGGCAAAGAACTGGTCGCCACGGCGATCCACGAGGCCGGCAACCGCCGCGGACCCTTTGTTTCGGTGAACATGGGCGCCATCCCAGCGAGCCTGGCGGCCAGCGAACTGTTCGGCGCGGTCAAAGGCGCTTACACCGGCTCACAACAAAACCAACTGGGTTACTTCCGTTCGGCCCAAGACGGCACGCTTTTTTTGGACGAGATCGGCGAAACCTCACCCGAAATTCAAGTCATGTTGCTGCGTGCCTTGGAAACCCGCGAGATCGCCCCGGTCGGTGCCCAGAAAAACATCGCCTTCGATACGCGGTTCTTGGCGGCAACGGACGCCAACCTGGAAAGCAAAATGGAGGTGGATGCGTTTAAGGCGCCTTTGTTCCACCGCCTCGCGGGTTATGAAATCAAATTGCCACCACTGGCCAAACGCTTGGAAGATTTGGGCCGTCTGTTCCTCCATTTCGCCCAACCAATCTTGGAGGAACTCCAAGAATTAGCGCGAATAACACCTAAGGATCCCTACATCACACCCTGGATCCCAACCAAGTTGATGGTGCAATTGCTGGAATGCCCCTGGCCCGGCAACGTCCGTCAATTGCGCAACTCGGTACAACAGCTTTTGGTCGCCAATCGCGGCCGACCCTACCTCACCGCAACCGCCACCCTGACGGAATCCTTATCCGACCCCACCGCCGTGGTGAAACAGGCAGAAGAACAAACGCCGAAGCCCGTGCTCGAAGCACCTAAGAAACGCACCAAACCGTCGCAGCTGTCCCATGACGAAGTTCGCGAGGCCCTGCGCACCGCGCGCTGGGATATTCAAGCCGGCGCCGACCGGCTCGGCATCTCGCGCGGCGCCTTATACCTACTCATGAAAAAAATCCCCGGCCTCCACAAAGCCTCGGAACTTGAGGCCGACATCATTTTGGTCGCGCTACGTGAATGTGGTGGCGATTTGCAAATAGCAGCGGACCAGTTGTGCGTTTCCGCTTCGGCGCTGCGGCGGCGCTGCAAACGGATTTGGCCCGACGGCACACCGCCCGTTTAAAACCGAAGAAGCAATGTCGTTAATTAACGTTATTTTTTTTGTAAGGTCGACTTTGACAAAGATTGACATGATGCCGCAACATGGCCCACAAACACATAAGCACCTTGCAATAAAAATCTTATATGTTTTTCTAAAATTGGCATGGTCTTGGCAATTAAGGTAAGTGTCGGTTAGCAAACGATCCGGCTTTGAATATCACAAAGTCAGTTCAGCCCCTCCAGCCGACCGAACCAAAATGCTCATGAACAGCGCGTATTGCGTTCCAGCTTTCTGCCTGACCAGAAATGCGCGCGTGACATGCCCCAACAAGCCCGCCACGAGGCCGAGCAAAAACAAGATGCTGTCAGAGAACCGATTGATCAAGGTTCCCGACACGGCATCAAAGCCGGCACGACCTTTTGCGTCAATCATCGGGTTTTAAAGGGGATGACACCGACCTCCCCAACCCAAACGGGATCATGAGCCGACCGTCCCGCCGGCCCTTTCACGGGGGCATGGGAGACGTGCGCCTTCAACCGCGAGGTTGAAAGGCATGACCAGTTAGGAGTCAGCCATGTTTAAGCCATTTTTCGTATTCATTTTGTTCATTCATACTTTGACTATCATTGCCGCCGAACCTGTAAAAACCTTCATCGATCAAAACATGATTCGGACCCATGTTTCGATCCAGGCACAACCCTTCCAAATCGAATACGCCGATCAGCTTTTCCAAGTTGTGACAAAGGATGGCCTGGTTGAAATCTACGATGGATTTGACCCGTTGCTCGCCGACCGACCCAGGCTTCTCGGGGACCTGGACCAGAACGCCATTATTGATGAAGAGGACGAGGACCCCCTCGAAGACCCCGAGGGTGTCGGTTCAACCCAACAGATCCTCATCCTCACCCTTCCCGCCGCCGACGCCAACGCCGACCTGGTTTTCAACAACGACCCCTACGCCATTATTGACGAAGAGGACGAGGACCCACTCGAGGACCCCGAAGGCGTCGGGTCAACCCAACAGATCCTCATCCTCACCCTTCCCGCCGCCGACGCCAACGCCGGTCTGGTTTTCAACAACGACCCCTACGCCATGATTGACGAAGAGGACGAAGATCCCCTTGAGGACCCCGAGGGCGTCGGTTCAACCCAACAGATCGTCATCCTCACCCTCCCCGCCACCGACACCAACGCGGGCCTGGTTTTCAACAACGACCCCTACGCCATTATTGACGAAGAGGACGAAGACCCACTCGAGGACCCCGAAGGCGTTGGTAGCACCCGGCAAGTGGTCGTCATCATCATTCCCGCAACACATACCTTCTAGCCCGCATATCTCACAAGGATTCGTCGCGAGAAGCTGAACGACTTGTGAGTACGAAGATTACGACCAAGCCACGGAACAGGGGGCCGACCTTTCGCGGGGCCGACCTTTCGCGGGGCCGACCTTTCGCGGGGCCGACCTTTCGCGGGGCCGACCTTTCGGCGTAGCAACTGAGGCGAAGGCGGCTCGACTGAGTAATGCGGATGGCCGCCCCGCGGATGGCCGCCCCGCGGATGGCCGCCCCGCGGATGGCCGCCCCCTCGTAATCGCAAGGCTTGCCCCGCAGCAGAATTCCTTGTGAGAAATGCGGGCGAGGAAAAACGGGCCGGTCGCGGTTCGTAGCGCGGGTTTGCGTCAAAATTTTGGTTCGGGAGGGTTGTCAAGCAATTGGACGATCTCCCGAACCAATTTTGGGTTCTCCGCCGCATCGATCTTGGCCAGGTACGCCTGCAAGATGGGTAAACCCGAGCGATCCCCCTCGGCGAACTGAGCAAGCGAGATATAGGCGTGAACCCGCAAGGCCAGTTCATCTTCAGCCATTGGATCCCCGGTCAACTCGGCTGCCAAGCGGTAAAACAAATCAAGCGCGATATCCGACGCCCCAATTTCATAAAAAGCACGCGCTTCAATGTAACGGCTCACGTGCAACCTCTTTTTCGGGGCTTGCACATCATCGGCGGCAATAAAGGGAAAAGCCGTGACCAAAGCCTGCCGGGGCATGCCGCATTCCAGTTGGTATTGACCCAGAATATTTGCGGTTCGCAAAGACCGTTGGTCCGGGTTCGCGGCACCTTCACATCGGGCCAACATGTCCTTCAAGACAGCGAGCGCGCCCTCGTAATCCTGCATCGCCCACAAAGCGCGGGCCAAGTGGTTCACCATCTTGAGTCCCCCGGAACAATCGCCCTTGGCACGAAGGTGCGCCACAATTTGGCGGTACAAGGCGGCGGCCTCTTCGAACTCGCCGGTTACAAGCAAAAGACGGCCCAAGCTATCCATACCGCGCACAACGGAAGGGTGTCGCTCGGGAAAAGCGTCCTTACGAATCGCAAGCGACTGTCGCAAAAGCGCTTCCGCCTCGTCGAAACGCCCTTGTCGCCGCAGGCAAAATGCCAAGTTATTCTGGGCCGAGAGTAACGGCGGCGAACTCAACCCTTCCACCAAGGGCCGCTTCTCCAAAACGATGCGGTAGTAGACCTCCGCGCGGCTGTACTTGCGTTGCCGCTGGTAAAGGTCGGCCAAACAGCCGACACCCAATAAAAAATCATCATGGGTCTCACCTTCAACCGCGCGCAACACGTCAATCGCCCGAATCAGCAGGTTTTCCGCCTCAAAGGCGCCCTCTTCCGATTGCGACAAGGCCGCGGCCAAATGGACATTCACCACCGCTTCTTGCACGGTCACCGCGGGGTTGTCGATCAGCTTTTTGGCGGCACGTGCCTGGGCAATCGCCCGTTCCACCTCACCTTTGGCGCGGTAAGCGCGGGAAAGGTTTAAATGGTAATCAATCCGCACCGGGGTTTTATGCTCGTCCAGCGCACCGACATCGCTCTCAAGCGCTTTTTTGAAATGGACGATGGCAAAATCAGCCTGATCAAGCTGGAAGTAAACTTCGCCCAAGGTGTTATGGGTTTTGGCTTTAAGCCGATCTTCCCGTCCCGGCCAATTCAAATCTTTTTCCAACTGCCGCAGGGCCGCCAGTTCTTTGCCCTGGGAAATGAAATTGGGATTGGGCGTCCATTGGACGGCTTCCATTAAATCGTTGAGCGATTCCGCGGACTCACGTGCAAATTGGTGTTGCCGATGCAGCCATTGCAAACCAAACGCGGCAAGCAGCATCGCCCCACAGGCCGCGGAAAAGACGAACCGAAATCGGTTCCGTCGCAAAAATTTGCCCGCAAGATAAAAGAAACCACGGGGACGCGCCGAAACCGGTCGGTTCTCAAGTATGTTCTGTACGTCGGCGGCAAAAGCCTCCACGGTCGCGTAACGTTTCTCTACATCCTTGGCCAAGGCCTTTCCAATGACGGCGTCCAAATCGGCACTGACGGTGGCGTTGCGCTCCCGGGCCGGCTCGGGACCGACTTCCCGGAAATGACGCAGGCAGGCGTCGTAGGTCATGTTGGCCATCGATTTACGGTCAAACGGCGGCAAATCGGTCGCAAGTTGGTACAAAATTAAACCCAACGCGTAAATATCACTGCGGGTATCCACCAGCACCTTACCGCCCGCCAGTTGTTCAGGACTCATGTAGGCCGGTGTTCCCACCAAGTCGCCCTGTCGGGTTTGGTAATGCATCAGCTCATTACTTTCAAGCTGTTTGGCGATCCCGAAATCAATGATTTTCACCAGGGGATCGCCGCCGTGTACCAAAATGTTGGCGGGTTTAAGATCGCGATGAATGACCGCGTGTTGGTGGGCATGCATCACCCCGCGGCAAACTTGAAGAAACAGGTTCATTCGCTCAGAAATCGAGAGATTGCCACCCTGGCAATATTCGAGAATGTTGCAGCTATCAGGCACGTATTCCATGGTGAAGTAGGATTCACCTGAGTTGGTTAAACCCACATCGTAGACGGCGGCGACGTTGGGATGATTCATCAAGGCCAACACTTCGTACTCGGATTTAAACCTTAGTTGAAACTCTTGGTCCAGCCGTCCGCCGGAAATCAGCTTGAGCGCCACCAAGCGGTTAGGAACTTCTTGACGCGCACGGTACACGGTGCCCATGCCGCCGCGCCCGATCTTGGCTTCGATTTGGTAAGGAATCCCCAGAACAACCGAGTCAAATTCACCGGCTTCCGATTGCGGACGCGGCGGCGGTCCACCGGAACGATGGGTTTTCGTGTTTCGAAAATCTTCGATGGACATGGCTCACATCCAAACGCGGCCGGCGCCCCCCGGGTTGCCAGGATCGGTAACCACGACCCCACGCGGCACAGAAGGCGGCCTGCAACGAAGTGGAAACCTTGGTGAGAAGCGCGGGCTAAAAACGGCGATTACGGGGGCAGCCAATTTACGCTCAGGGGCCCACGCTTGGGCCAAGGTAACATGCCAAGCCTTATAAATAATGATCGGGGACGCGATATTAAAAATTAAGCACTTCTTTTCCGAAAATTTCCATCTTTCATCTAAGCGCTCATACTTAAAGTATGCAATTCGGGTGGATGCAATCGCGCAAGATTTTGCAGCCCAAAAGGTTGTGTGCGTGCGCCGGCAAGAATCGCTCGATTTAGTTAATAAGGCGGCAAAAGGCGGCGGAACAGATGGGCGACGATCAGGGTCAAAAAGCTGAGATTCCGAAGCATCAACAGCGGAAAAAACAGCAACCCCAGGCCACTTGCCGGGCCGGTGCCGAAGGCTTGCGCCGCGGTACGACGCAAGCGTGACACGCTCAAGGGTTGATCACATAGGGTTTCCAGGTAATGTGCTGGAATGCCGGCCTCACCCAGGGACGCCCCGGCCAACCCACCCGCCATGGCCGCGCCGGTATCGGTATCGCCGCCGCACCGAATCACCGCCGCCACCGTTTCGATCAAATCCCCCGGATGGCGCAACCAACTGTAAATGGCCAGAGGCGTGGTGAAGTAGACGTAGCCACCCTGGCGCCGACGATGCCCGATGGTAACCGCGAAATCGGGGACCGGCAATTGCTGCTCAAGGCCGGCCTCGATCAAAGCGATGAGCCGAACCCAATCGGGATCGTCGCCGCCGACAGCCTGCAGTTCCGCGCGGACTTCTTGCCATCCGGGCATGGTGTTTGACAGCGCCGCCATTCGTGCCAAACGCGCCATCGCGAGCGCCCCGATTTCGGCCTTGCGATTGGCGTGGGTCATTTCAGTAGCGGCACGGGTCAAGGCGTCTACATCGGCGCGCTCGGGAAAACGCGCCGCGTAGCAACCAATCACCGCCGCGCGCATCGCCGGCCCGCTGCCAGGTGAATTGACCGCCGCCCAACGGACCGGCAACCCCAGCCAGGACTTGAGCAGGGCGCGCAAAGTGGCGAAACCGATCCCCGTCGGCAAGGCGAGCAACCACAGCATCAATGCCCGGCGTAAAAGGCGTTGGAACCGGACCGGGTCACCTTGTGAGAGATGCAAAACCTTCAGAACCAAAAAGCTGTGCTCGGTATCGTCGCTCACCATGCCGCGACCAAAGAACAGTTGGTAACCACCCGGTCGAAACCATTTGGCAATCCGCCGAGCAGAAAGGGTTTCAAAAGGCAAACCCAGCGCATCACCGACCGCACCCCCGAGCAGACAACCGACCCCTCGGTCCACTAACATGTTTTCTTCCAAGATGCTACCTCCAGGACCAGAACACGAACGAAATCACATGGGACCCGTCCCGTGAGTGTGATAGGCTGGGCGTTTTGACCGCGATGCGGGAACTCGGCAAAGCTAAGACGTGCCGACCCATCGAAAAGTCGAAGCCGTCGCCTCGGCTAGGAGCCATGCCCATGTACGATTTTCTGACCCACTGGATCCACGACCACCTCGGCGCCCTCGGGCCGGGCAGCCAAACCCTGGCGGGATTGCTTGCCCTGTTGCTTTTGGCAATCGGTATTTTCACACTTAGCTTTTTGGCCAACCTCATCGCCAAACGTTACATCCTCAGGGTCTTGGGTTACATCATCACCCGTACCAAAAACAAATGGGACGATGTTTTTCTGGAACGAAAGGTGTTCAACCGGCTCTCCCACCTGGCCCCGGCGATTGTGATTTACATTTCAGCCGCCTTTGTGTTCCCGGCCCATGAGACGCATCCAATGGAAATGTTGATGCGCCGCGCGGCCATGGTCTACATGATCGTGGTCAGCCTGCTGGTGCTTAACTCGTTTTTCAGTGCGGTTGCCGATATTTACAGCAACTTCGACATCTCGCGCAACCGGCCCATCAAAGGCTACATCCAAGCACTCAAAATCATCATTTACCTGTTTGCCGGGATCCTGATCATTTCGACCATTATCGACCGTTCCCCGCTGATTCTGCTCTCCGGCTTGGGCGCCCTGACCGCCATTTTGTTGTTGGTCTTCAAGGACACCATCCTCGGTTTTGTCGCGGGCATCCAGCTCGCGTCCAACAACATGGTTCGCCCCGGCGACTGGATCTCCATGCCCAAATACGGCGCCGACGGCGACGTAATCGACGTCACCCTCACCATGGTAAAAGTCCAGAACTGGGACAAAACCATCAGCTACATCCCGATTTACTCCCTGATCAGCGATTCCTTCACCAACTGGCGCGGCATGAGTGAATCGGGCGGCCGTCGCATCAAACGCGCACTCAACATCGACATGACCACCATTCGGTTTATGTCGGATGAGGATTTGGCCAAGATGCGCAAGATCACCCTGCTCAAGGATTACCTTGCAGCCAAGGACAAGGAGATCGACGACCACCACCGCACCACCCAAACCGACACCAGCCATCCCGCCAATGTTCGTCGCCAAACCAACATCGGTATCTTTCGCGCCTACGTCGAGTTCTACCTGCGTCGCCATCCCAAGATTCACCAGGAAATGACCCTGATTGTCCGCCAACTGGCGCCCACCAGCGAAGGCTTGCCGGTGGAAATTTACTGCTTCTCCAACGACCAAGCCTGGGCCGCCTACGAGGGCATCCAAGGTGATATTTTCGACCACCTGCTGGCCGTGGTGCCCCTGTTTGAGTTGCAGGTGTTCCAAGCCCCCTCCGGCCGCGACTTCAAAAAATTGGGCGTACCAGAATTGGGTGCATCAGGATCGTGACCGCCAAGCTCACCCCGGGCATCGACGGCAGGGCCTTTGCCGCGGTCGAGGCGACCGCGTTTGACCAGCCGTGGCGGGCGTCGCAATTTCAAGCGGATCTGCACTACCGGGGTTTCGCAATCTGGAACGGCGACACCTGCCTGGCTTTTGTGTATGCGATGGTGGTGGCCGGCGAAGCCGAACTGCTGCGCATCGCCTGTCGCCCGGAACACCGCCGTCGCGGCTTGGCCGCGAACCTGCTCGACGCCTTGCTGCACCATTGCCGCGACGCCGCGGTCACGCGCATGTTTCTCGAAGTGGCCGACAACAACCACGGCGCCGTCGCCTTTTACCGCCGCCATGGTTTTGCGGACGTCGGCCGCCGCAAAAACTATTATGCAACAGGCCGTGACGCCCTCCTCCTCGCGCGTTCGCTCGCGTCGGAAAACAGCTGAATCAGCTTGTTTTTCCCACGGCGTCCCTTCACACGGATTTCAACCCGACGCGGGTTTTTTTCGGCTATGATGGAACCGCATTCTCTCCCCCCAGCTAACCATCGCCGTGCGATCCCCGAAACCTGGGTCATTGATTAAGGTCGCGCTTTTGCCCCACCGCCGGGCCTGGGCCGGGATTGCTTGGTTTTTCTCGTACAGGAGCTTGCACCTATGAGTATTCAACTCGACGCACTGGCCGATTTAATGAAAGGCGTCTCCGCCGAAGAACTCAAAGCCTCGTTTTTTCACCACCTCAAATACTCGCTTGGCCTGTTCAAAGCGGAGGTCTCCACCCACGACCAGTACATGGCCCTGGCCCTGGCGATTCGCGACCGCATGGTCGACCGCATGATGGCCACCGAGGCCCGCTACGAAGCCGCCGGCGCCAAACGGCTCTACTACCTGTCGATGGAATTTTTGATGGGCCGTTCCATGGGCAACAACCTGATCAACCTGGGCATATACGACCAAGCGCGCGCGATGGCCGAGACGCTTGGTCTCGATCTCGAGGAAATCCGCAACAGCGAAGTCGACGCCGCGCTGGGCAACGGCGGGCTCGGCCGCCTAGCCGCCTGCTTCCTCGACTCACTGGCCACGCTCGGTATGCCCGGTTACGGCTACGGCATCAACTACGAATACGGCTTGTTTAAGCAGGAAATTGCCAACGGGTACCAGGAAGAAAAGCCCGATCACTGGACGGAAAAAGGCTGCCCCTGGATGCTCGAACGCACCAACGAAGCCTGCATGATTCCCCTTTACGGCTACATCGAACACGCCACCGACCGCTCCGGCGAATACAACCCAATGTGGATGGGCTGGAAAATCCTGGTCGGCATCCCCCACGACATGCCCATCGTCGGTTACGGCGGCAATACGGTGAACTACCTGCGCTTGTACTCGGCGCGCTCCTCGGAAAATTTCGACATGCGCATTTTTAACGAGGGCGACTACCTCAAGGCCGTTGAGGAGAAAATGACCTCGGAAACGGTCTCCAAGGTGCTGTACCCAAAGGACAGTTTCGAGGCGGGCCGCGAGTTGCGCCTGGTCCAAGAGTACTTTTTCACCGCCTGTGCCTTGCGCGACATCACCCGCCGTGTCGAGGCCAAAGGCCTTTCGTTTAACGCCTTGCCCGACATGGTCGCCATCCAGCTCAACGACACCCACCCATCCCTCGCGATTGCCGAGTTGATGCGGTTTCTGGTCGACGAGAAAGGTGTACCCTGGGAAAGCGCCTGGGACATCACCACCCGCACCTTTGCCTTCACCAACCACACCTTGTTGCCCGAGGCCATGGAAAAGTGGCCACAGCCTTTGTTCGAACGGGTACTGCCGCGCCACTTGCAAATTCTCGACGAAATCAACCGCCGTTTCCTCAAAAAGGTCGCGTTGCGTTGGCCCAATGACCCGGTTCGCCTGCAACAGATGTCGCTGTTCGAGGAGGGCCCCCATAAACAAGTGCGCATGGCGCACCTGGCGATGGCGGGCAGCCATTCCATTAACGGCGTGGCCGAACTCCACACTCACCTGCTCAAAACCAAGGTGGTCAACGATTTCTACAACATGTGGCCTAGCCGCTTTAACAACAAAACCAACGGGGTGACCCAACGCCGCTGGTTACTGAAAACCAACCCCCGCTTGGCCGATCTGATCACCAGCCGCATCGGCGACGCCTGGATCACCAACCTCGACCACCTGCGCGAATTGGAACCCTATGCCGAGGACGCCGAGTTCCGCCAAGCCTTTATGGCCACCAAACTCGAAAACAAAACCAAGCTGGCGGCTTTAATTAACCGGCGCGCACGGGTCACCGTCGACCCCAGTTCCTTGTTCGACATCCATGCCAAACGCATCCACGAGTACAAACGCCAATTGCTCAACGTCATGCACATCATCCACCAATACCTGTGCGTGGTGGAAGACGGCGAGGAACCCGAGGTAGCACGCACCTACGTGTTTGCCGGCAAAGCGGCGCCGGGCTACTGGGCCGCCAAGCAGTACATTAAATTAATCAACAATCTGGCTCGTGTAATTAACAACGACCGCCGCACACGCGGCTTGGTGAAGGTCGCTTTTATTCCCAACTACCGCGTCTCACTGGCGGAGAAACTGATTCCCGCCGCCGATCTCAGCGAACAGATTTCAACCGCGGGCATGGAAGCCTCGGGCACCGGCAACATGAAGTTTGCCATGAACGGCGCCCTGACCATCGGTACCCTGGACGGCGCCAACATCGAAATCCGCGAGGAAGTCGGCAAGGACAACATCATCATTTTCGGGTTGCGCGCGGAGCAAATCGAAAACCACCGCGCCAATCAAAGTTACGACCCTTGGGATACCTATCGCCGCGACGTCCGCGTGCGCCGCGTGGTCGACACCTTCAACACCGATCTTTTTTGTCCTCAGGAACCCGGCCTGTTCCGCTGGATTTTTCAAACGCTGCTGGACCAAGGCGACGAATACTTCCATCTCGCCGACTTACCGTCCTACATCGAGGCCCAGGAAAAGGCGTCCCGGTTGTTTGCCGACCAGGACACCTGGGCGCGTAAGGCGGTCCTGAACGTGGCCCGTATCGGCAAATTCTCCAGCGACCGCACCATCCGCCAATACGCCGACGAGATCTGGAACATCCGCGGCTATGAAACCCTTTCGCCGGGCGAAGAACAAGGTAAGGGCTAAGGGCGGGTCAAGGCCTCGCAACCTTGCCCCGCGCCACTTAGGTTAGCCCGCATTTCTCACAAGGGTTCGTCGCGAGAAGCTGAAAGCCTTGTGAGTACGAAGATTACGACCGAGAGACGGCATAGGGGGCCGACCTTTCGCGGGGCCGACCATTCGGCGTAACAGCTGAGGCGAAGGCGGCTCGACCGAGGAATGCGGAAGGCCGCCCCCTCGTAATCGCATGGGTTGCCCCGTAGCAGAATTCCTTGTGAGTAATGCGGGTTAGGTTTCCTCGCCGCAGGCGGCGATTTGGTTGCGTAACTGAACACCGTCGAGCACGCTTACGCGGCCGTCGTTGTTGAGGTCGGCAACGCCGGTCGTCGTCCAAGCCGCGCGGAACACACCGAAGTCACCCTCGTTCACCGCGCGGTCGTCGTTCAAATCACCCGCCAGGGAACAAACCGCGAACTCCATCGCGCCAAGATCGCCGGTGGAACCACGCAGATTGCCGAGCAAGTCGTCTTCCGGGCTGAGCGGGGCGCCGTTGATCGCGGGCGAACCGGCACCGACCCGGCCGTAGGCATCGGCCATGGCCACAAACACCTCGCGGATGGTGGCGTGACCACCCAGGAAGGACCCACCGCTGTAACGCGGCAGGGTAATGGTTTCAGGCGTCGCCAGCAGCGGATCTTCAAAGGTGCCGCTTGAATCACCCACCGGGTTCAGTAACTCTTCCTGGTCAAAAGGCATGGGATTCCCGCCGTTGTAGTACAGGTTGTTGGCCAAAATCACGAGGTCGTTGAACTGCGGCAGGCAATCGCAAAAATCGAGAATGCCCTCGTTGTTGCGCGCGCCCATGGTGCCGAACGGGTCGTTCCAAATGTTGTTGGTAATGGTAATTTCGTCGTTGAGAATGGTCGGTTGGCTGGAAATCATGTAGAAGGCAAAGGCCAGCGAGGGCAAGTCACCCGAGAAGGTGTTGTTGCGAATGGTGATGCTCCGCGCGTTTTGCAGGGTCAAGAAAGCGCGGCTGTCCAAGGGACCGTCACCCAGCATCAGGTTGTTCTCCACCGTCACATTTTCGGCGTCGTAATGGTCGGCGTTGCTCAGGCTTCCCAACTGGATCATGCTGATGTTGTCGAGACCCTGCCAGTGGAACATGATGTTGCGGCGAATCTGGATGTTGTCCACGCCGGCCACATCGGTGGGGTTGGTGATAAACACAAAGGCACCGGAGTTGTTGGTGTTGCCACGCCCACTGCCCTCGTAATCGTTAAAAAAGACGTTGTCGCTGATCAATACATTGCGACCACCTTCAACGCGAATATGGTTGCTCTCCGAGGCCAAACCCGCGTTGTAGAACATGTTGTTGGTCATCGTCAAATCAACGCCGCCGGGGCCGAAATAAAGCAAGCTGAGGCGGATTGCGTCGTGGAAGATGTTGTTGTCGAAGGTAATGCGCTGGGTATCGCCGGTCATCATCACCACATTGTCCTGGGGAAAAGGGGTCTCTTGCTGAAACACAAAACCCTGGAAACGCATGCCCTGGCAATCGGTGCCGACAATGGACGGCCCGGTAAAGACAAAACGCGCCTGGTAGTTGTTTTCGGAACGAATCACAATGCCGTTGGCGAACTGACGTTCCAGCAGGTTTTGACCGCGATACACGCCGTCGCGAACCACGATTTCGTCGCCGTCACTCACCTGGGAAACGGCCTGTTGCAAGGTCGCCCAGGGCGTGGTGGTGGAACCGGTACCGGTCGTGTCGTTGCCGTCGACGGCCACATAAAAGGTCGCGCCAAACAACGTGCCGGCGGCAAAAAAGCAGCTCAAGGCCGCAAAAGTCACAAGTCGAAGTACGTGAGACTGAAACATCTGATGCTCCCAGGTGATCGAATCGGGACCGGGTTCGGCGGGTGAACCCAGCGAAACCCATTGGTTAAGTCCCGTTATCACAAACATTTTCATGCTTTTTGGTAAGTCATCCGCCCCGATTGATCGCTTTCGGTGATGGTTTTAGAATACGAAAAGCAATCAGAGCGAGGGGCCGGATATATGATTAACTAGGCCGTTATTTTAACGGAAAGCCGCGGAAATACCCCGGAAGAATTTGCCTCCAAGACCTGGATTTCCACCAAGGTCAACAAGCGCAAGCCCATGAACGGAACCGCCAACCCGGCAAAAATCACCGGGTAGAAATCGCCCAGCGAGCGGGCGCGGCGACACCAAAAACATCATCTTTATTATTTTCAACAACTTAAACATAGATAGACTTTGGCACCCCCGTTGCTAGATTGATCGCCGCCACAGGAGGGCGATTATGGGGAACGCTGTCACATCAGGCGTCATCAGCCGCACCAAATGGATTGGGTGGGTTGTGATGCTGCTACTCACACCGCTTTCAGCGCAGGACGTACGCATTAAAGACATCGCCAATTTGGAAGGTGTCCGCGACAACATGTTAACCGGGTACGGGATCGTGGTCGGTTTGATGGGTACGGGTGACAAGGACCAAACCCGGTTCACCACCCAAACCCTGGCCAACGCGCTGTCCAAATCCGGGATCAAGCTGGACCCAACCAATATTAAGGTCGCCAACGTGGCCATGGTTTTGGTTCAAGCCGAGCTGCCCCCTTTCGCCCGCAACGGCCACCGTATCGACATTCAGGTTTCCAGCCTGGGTGACGCCGCCAGTTTGCAGGGCGGTACCTTGCTGGTCACCGAGCTGAAGGCGGTTGACGGCAAAACCTACGCACTCGCCCAAGGCCCGATTTCGGTGGGCGGTTTTAGCGCGGGTGGCGCCGGCTCCTCGGTCGTGCAGAACCACCCCACCGTGGGCACCATCCCCAACGGCGCCATCGTGGAACGCGAGGTCAACTTCGATTTTCTGACCTTGGACCGCCTCCACTACATTTTTTACCAAGAAGATTTCACCACCATGGACCGCGCCGTCGCCGCGGTAAACGAAATGTTCGGCAGCGAATTCGCACGCCCGCTGAACTCGCGCACCATGCAGATCCTGGTCCCCCCTGAATTCCGCGGCAACAACATGGTCGCGCTGGTGGCCCGCATTGAAAACCTCACCCTGCGACCGGATCAGGCCGCCAAGATTGTGATCAACGAACGCACCGGCACCATCATCATCGGTCAGAAGGTGGTGATTGAGGCGGTGGCGATTTCCCACGGCGACATCACCATTCAGGTTCAAGTTGAAAACACCGCCGTTCCAGGCGGCGGTCAGGTAAATGCACCGGGCACCGTAAACCAGCAGAACACCAACACCGAGGTCCGTGAGGAACCAGGGCGCGTTTTTGTCGCCGAACAGGCGGTCACGCTCGGGCAAATCGCGGAAACGCTCAACGCGCTAAAGGTCTCGCCGAGAGACGTTATTTCCATCCTGCAAGCCATGAAGGAAGCAGGCGCCATTCACGCGGAACTCAAACTGATCTAATCGCTTATCCCCATCGAAGCCGTTAACCGTTCACCATTCGCCGTACCGCAGGAGGTCATCATGGACGTGGACACCTTTGCCGCCATGGCGAACGCCGCCGCCAAACAAGCAACCCATCAAAGCGATGCAAGCACGGCTTGGCGACGCAGCATGCAACAACCCGCCGGGGCGGATGAAAATCCCTTCGCGGCGGTCCTCAACAACGCAATGAATCCAACGAACCCGAACTCGGGTCGTGAGCGCCTCAAACGGCACGCCGAAGACGCGCCGAGCATGGATGACGCCGCCAAAGAATTGGAAGTCCAACTGGTAACATTTATGTTAAAAACCATGGACGACAGCTCACCGGGTGGTGGCATGCTGGGCAAAGGCTCTCAGGGCATGGGTTATTTCCGCGACGAATTTTTTCGCCACACCGCGGAACAAATGGTTGAAAACCAGGGATTAGGATTCGCCCAATCCCTGAAGAACACATATGAAACCAAGGAGTTATAGCCCTGACATGCTTTCCGGTTAAGCTCATACCCTAGACAACCGATGAACTTGGTGGGTAGTCGGCAAAGAAAACCGGAGGGTTTCATGAAAGTAGAAAAAGGCTCGGTTTCCTCGAGCACCTATGCCTCGGCCTCCACGGCTTACGGCAAAAGTGCCCGCACAGGAAGCAGAAGTGCTGTAAGCGACAGTGTCGAGGTTTCGGCCTCCGCCACACTGTTTCAAACAGCGCAAAGTGCGATCCGCGGTGTACCCGACGTTCGATCCGCGGCAATTTCCGGCATTCAGCAGGAAATGGCCGAGGGCACGTACCATCGCGATGAGCGCGAGGTTGCTCAGAAAGTCATCGACGACGAACTAAGCACCGATCTTTAAACCGCTTTCTCCGTCCCCTCCCGATTTAAGGTTTACCCATGTCCGACCCTGTCTTTCTGAGAAACATGATCTCGAATACCGTTTACGCGGAGCAGATCAACTCAGCACAAATCCAAGGGCATCAAGCTGCCAAGGAACGAGCGGCCCGTGCGCTGCAAGAAGCCAATCGCGAACACGCGTTGAGCATCAAAGCCCTTCAGGATTCGGCAGAGATCGGCGTTCGTGAAGAACACCGACAAGGACGGCAAAACCCCGATCAATCTCTTGAGGAAGAGGACGAGGAAGCGCAAGACACCAGTTCTGCCTATACGTTATCTGGAGAAGAAGCGAACCAAGAAAAGCAGGTCAGCGGTTTTAATTCCATCGACGTCACGATCTAGTTAGATCGATTTCACCGTCGGAGGGGTTACCGTGAATGCCCTACTTGCCAAATTAGAAGCCCTGCTCGTCCATAAAATTCAGGTCCTTACTGAATTGGCCGAACGACAGAAGGCCCTGCGTGAATTTCTCATCAAGCCGGATTGGTACCGTTTCTTTGAAATGACCCAACCGCAAGAAGCCCTGCTGACCAACCTTCAGCAGATCATGGCCGCGCAGGACGCCCTCTTAACCGAAATCGCGAAACGGCGGGGATTGCAGCGTTTCAAATCACTGAAAGCGCTGCTCCCCTACGTCGACGCTCGTTCTCGCGACCGCATTAGCGATGCGATTGACCAAATTCGCCATATCACGCACGAATGCCGCAAGTACTCGCGCCAGAGCCAGATGTTGCAGCAAGCCCAGTGGAAGTTTCTCGAGCGCTGGGCCAATCAAGGTGTGCCCGGTGCCCTCCAGCAACCGAACGCGTACAACGCCCAGGGTTACGCCCACCAGGTGTTCAACACCCACAGTCGCATTCAGCAACAGGTTTAAGGACACGTCATGGTTACCCTCAACTCCAGTCTCTTCACCGGTTTATCCGGGGTCCGCACCGCCCAAGTCGGCCTCAACGTCAGCGGTAACAACATCGCCAACGTCAACACCAAGAACTACACCCGCCAGGTGGCCGATACGCGCATAAGTGGTTTGGGCAGCGGCGGACTGGGGTTGGTGGTGGGCGGCGGCAGCACCGTTGCCGGCATCAACGGCCTGCGCAGTTCGATTGCCGATCAGTTGTTGACCCGCGAGGAAGGGCGCCACGGCTTTCAAGACACCTTTGCCTCGGGCATGGCCGAGGTTGAGGGTTTGCTGGCGGAAACCGAGTTCTCGGGGATCCGCGCCTCGATGGGCCAGTTCTTCGACAGCCTGGAGGAAGCGACCTTGCGGCCGGCGGACAGCGGCGCCCGGCGCGAGGTCTTGGAGCTAGGGGATCGCTTGGCGACGGAGATTCGCCAACGTGACAACGATTTGTTTCAGTTTCAGAGCCGCACCAACCTCGAGGTCGAGGAAGTGGTCACGCGCATTAACCAGCTCACCGCGGAAATCGAATCGCTGGGCAACGGCATCTTCCGCAGCGGCAACCCGCCCCAGGACATCGTGGACGAGCGTTACCGCAAAATCAACGAACTCAGCACCTTGGTTGCCATCGACGTCTACGACATGGGCGACAGCCGCATTCAGGTCAACATCAAAGACAGCAACTTCGTGTTGGTCGGCGAGGATCAGTACGAACTTTCAATCGCGCTCAACGGCGCCAACAACAACTTTTACGATGTGCAGTTGGACAACGGCGGCGCCACCCCGGTGGACATTACCGCCGAGATCAACGGCGGCATGTTGGGCGCCAAGTTGGAACTGCGCGACACCGAGTTGGCGGGTTTACGCCGCCGTCTCGACAAGTTCGCCGCGGGTTTCATCAGCCAATTCAACGCGGTCCACACGGCCGGTTTCACCTTATCGGCCGCGCCGAACGATACCGGCCTGCAGTTCTTCGACCCGCTGGACCCAACGGCCGGTGGCGCGCCCGCCCCACCCGCGGTGGATCCCGACCGTTACGCGGGTGCGGCGAGTTCGATTGCGCTTTCGACCCAACTGCTGGTAGATCCGCTCGACCCCGATCAGGGATTCGACCCCAACAAATTGGCGCTAAGCGACACCGCCGGTGAGACGGGCAACAACGTGGTCGCGCTGCAAATGGCGGCCTTGCGCACCGCGGCGGTGGTGATTGACGATGTCGGTGACGGCACCGCCGATACCGGCACCTTCGAGCGCTATTACTCGGACACCATGTCGACATTCGGCCGTACCACGCGTAACGCGCAGGACAAGCTGGAGGGGCAACAGTTGTTGCTGGACCAGGCCCAGGCGCGCCGCGACGAAGTTTCGGCGGTCAACCTCGACGAGGAAGCCGTCCAGTTAACCCAATACCAGCGCGCCTTCCAGGCGTCGTCCCGATTCATCGGCGTGATCAACCAGCTCACGGCCGACATTATTAACCGGCTCGGCTAGACCGGGTCTTTGAACAATCGTTAAGGAGGTGAAACGTGGTTTATCGATTGGGCGAATTCAGCGCACAACGCCAATTCCTGCTTAACAACAAACGTTCCAATTTCGATCAGAGCGAAATCCTCGAGCACTTGGCCACCGGTAAAAAGGTGCTGCGCGGGTCGGACGACCCGGTCAATTACATGCGCATCGAGGAAACCAAAAACCAGCTTCGCCAAAACGCGGCCTTTGAGAAAAATGTCGAACAGATTTTGCAGCAGAACCAGGCGATTGAAACGGCGCTGGGCAGCATTCGCGATGCCTTTGATTCCGCGCGCGAGGTGGCGGTACAGGGTACGTCCCATCTTAACGACGATTTGGAACGAGAAACGGTCGCGGATGAAATCGCGGAATACCGCGAGCTGATCATCAACCGGCTCAACACGCGGCACGAGGGCGAATACCTGTTTTCGGGCAACCTGGTCACCACCCAACCCTTCGACGCAACCGGCACGGTTTATTCGGGTAACACCGTCATCACCAATGCCCGCATCAACGAAACGGACACCATCCCCACCAACTTCATTGGTTCAGAGATCGCCTATGGCCCGACGGGCCCGGGCGATCCCACCGACATGATCGAGATTCTGACCAACCTGGAAGCGGCCTACCGCAACAACGACGAGGTTGCGATTAACGCGGAACTGCCGCGGCTGCGGGCGACGAGTGAGCGGCTCAACGAAACCGTGGCCGAGGTGGGCACGCGCAACGTGCGTTTGATCTCGGAGCGGGACGAATACGGTCTGTTCGAGGAAAACCTCAAGTCGGTCCTCGCCGAGTTAGAAGACGCGGATCTGGCGGAAGAGATCGTTGGTTTGGAGCAGGTGCAAAATGAAATCCAAGCCCAACTCCGTTCACAGAGAACGCTAAACACCCAGAGTCTGTTGGACTTCCTGGGTTAGGAAAACCCGCGCCGGCGTGCTGATCCGGCCACCGCCATGCCCGCCTGGGTGCTGACCCGGCCACTGCCATGCCCGCCTGGGTGCTGACCCGGCCACTGCCATGCCCGCCTGGGTTCTGATCCGGCCACCTCCATGCTCACCTGGGTGCTGATCCGGCCACCGCCATGCCCGCCTGGGTGCTGATCCGGCCACCGCCATGCCCGCCTGGGTTCTGATCCGGCCACCTCCATGCTCACCTCGGTGCTGATCCGGCCACCGCCATGCCCGCCTGGGTGCTGATCCGGCCATCGCCATGCCCGCCTGGGTGCTGATCCGGCCACCGCCATGCCCGCCTGGGTGCTGATCCGGCGCGTGCTGAAAGTACGCGCACACCGCCAGGTGGGGACCACCTTTTATTTGAATGTTCGCCACGGGCGAACCACCTCCCGCTACCCTGAAAGGGTTATCTATGGCAGCCTGGGGTAAAGGCGCGCAGCGCCTGCCACCCTAGGACCCCCGGGATACGGTTCACCCAGTCCTGAAGGGACCGGCGTTGGAACCCTTTTCCCAAAAAACCAAGAACGAAGGGTTTGAGGAAAAGGAACGGGATTGTATGTCGTAAGCCCACGAATGCCGGCACCTTCAGCGCCTGCATGATGTGAACCCCAAGCACCCAGGGCGTTGCCCTGGGCTGCCATAGGTAACCCTTTCAGGGTAGCTGGAAGAGGTTCGCCGGTGGCGAACGTTCAAATAAAGCATGATCCACACATGGCGGTGTGCGCGTACCTTCAGCACGCGCCGGGTCAACACGCCACCCCACACATGGCGGTGTGCGCGTACCTTATATACGCGCCGGGTCAACACGCCACCCTACACCCGCCATCTTCCTTCAACACACCATGCCGCGACACCGTCCACCACCCGACACCTGTAGATGCAAAGATTCACACCCTACGCGGCCAACCTCAAAACGACCAAACCAAACCCATGCGCAACATGCCCGCGCCGACCGCGGTCAACAACAGGGTTTGCCCGCGCTGGATCTCGCCCTCAGCCACCGCGACCGACAACACCAACGGGATGGTCGCCGCCGAACTGTTGCCGAAGCGCGCCACCCGGTTCTGGGTTTTCTCAACCGGCACATCCAAGGCTTTGCGGGCTTCCTCAATCAAGCGGCCGTTGGCCTGATGGGGAATCCACCAATCAATCGCGTCCATCTGCAAAGCCGCGTCAGCCATCGCCTGGCGGCCCACGGTCGCCATGTCGTGGACGGCCTCGCGAAACAAGGAACCGCCGTTTTTCATCGTCATCAAATGGCCGCGCCGTTTCCAGGTACCCGCGCCGAAATTAGCGCGCGAGCCACCTTCCGCGATCATGATCGTGTCCCACTGGGCCCCGTTCGCCCCTTGCGCCACCCCCAACAAACCAGTGGGCGTCTCACTCGGCTGCAGCACCACCGCGCCCGCGGCATCGGCAAACAGGCAGGCCGTCGCGGGATCGTCGGGCTTCAAACGTCGCGACAACAAATTCGCGCCGATCACCAACACGACTTGGTGACGCAGGGCAACGTGGCTCTCGGCCATACTCAACCCGTAGAGGAAGCCGCAGCAGGCGCCGGCCAAATCAAAGGCGCCCGCGTTCGTGCACCCCATCTTGGCGGCGACAAAAGGCGCGGTCGGCGGCAACAGGTAATCCGGGGTACTGGTTGCGAGGATCACCAAATCCACGCGGCCAGGGTCCAAGTCCGCGTCGGTTAAGGCCCGTATCCCCGCGGCAATCGCCATGTCGGAGACCGCCTGGTCCGGTTTGGCCCAGGAACGCTGCTCAATACCGGTACGCCGCTTGATCCAGCCTTGCGGTAACGACCATCGTTCTTCCAACTGGTGGTTCGCCACCACCCGCTCGGGTGTGTCGTGCCCGCAACCCGTGATTTGTGCGTAACAGGGCGCTTTCCTCATCGCAACCAAACCACCTGACCGGAAACATCCGCCTCTAAATCAAAACGCTTGCGCTCCGCCAATTGGCGCAGGGTCATCCCGCGCCGATTGGGGCGATCCTGCTCAAAACCACACTGAATCAGGACCCGTGCCAAAGGTGTGTAACCATTGCGGAAGGCATAAAAAGCCACGCCTTCACCCGCGACATCGCGGGCATCCAAATCAGCCCCTTGCGCCAACAGCATTTGCACGATGTCCATGTGCCCGCCGCGCGCGGCCAGCATCAACGCGGTTTGACCCTTGTCGTTTTGCACACGAACATCGGCACCTTGATCCAGCAAAACTTCAACCGCACCGCGATTGCCCTTGGGCGCCAGCTTCAGCAAGGCAGTGTTCCCGGAAAAATCCACGCCATCCACGGGCACGCCCTGGCTTAATAAAAACGCGGTGACCTGGGCGTTGGCACGCTCGGCCGCAAACAGCAGGGCATTCTCGCCGGCGGCATTGCGCAGGTTCAACGAGGCACCCTGTTCCACCAACAAAGCCAGCATGGTCACATCCTCGCGGTAACCCGCCAACATGGCCGCGGTCACGCCGCGGTTGTCTTGGAAATCAGCCTCGGCCCCAAAATTAAGTAACAAACGCGCGGTCGATTCGTGACCGCGATAGGCCGCGTACATCAGCGGCGACCAGCCGCTTTTGCCAATGACCGCGTTCACATCGGCGCCTTGTTCAACCAGCGGGACGATCACCGCGTCACGGCCCGCGTCGGCGGCCAAACTCAGCGCGGTGCGTCCACGCTTGTTGCGCGCCGCGGCCCATTCGGGATGCGCCGCCAACTGTGCCTGTACGACCTCGGTATCACCTTGTTTGGCGGCTTGAAAAAAGGATTCCAGCTCGGGCGACGGCACACCCATCCATAACATAACCAAGAAGCATGCTGCCAATCTTGCACTCCCTTCACCTTGGCTCGCGCCACCCAAATAAGAAAAGCCCCCGGATGGGGGCTTCCTGGAGGGTGATTGTAACCGAAGATCGGTGTTTTAGCTAAAGCGACTGCCTTCCAAAAAGGCTTTCAGCTTGCGGCTACGCGACGGATGCCGCAACTTGCGCAAGGCCTTGGACTCGATTTGGCGAATCCGCTCGCGGGTCACGGCGAATTTCTGGCCAACCTCTTCCAAGGTGTGCTCGCTTTCCTCGCCGACACCGAAACGCAGGCGCAACACTTTTTCTTCACGCGCCGTCAAGGATTCCAACACATCGGTGGTTTGTTCCTTGAGGTTGTTGGAAATAACCGCTTCGACCGGCGAAACGACCTTGCTGTCTTCAATGAAATCGCCCAGGTGGGAATCCTCTTCCTCACCAATCGGCGTTTCCAGCGAGATCGGCTCTTGGGCGATCTTCATGATTTTGCGAACCTTAGACACCGGCATATCCATTTTCTCGGCAATTTCTTCCGGGGTCGGCTCGTGACCGATCTCTTGGACCAACGCCCGCGAGGTACGGATCAACTTGTTGATGGTTTCGATCATGTGAACCGGGATCCGAATGGTCCGGGCCTGGTCCGCAATCGCACGGGTGATCGCCTGACGAATCCACCATGTCGCGTAAGTCGAGAACTTGTAACCACGACGGTACTCGAACTTGTCGACGGCTTTCATCAAACCGATGTTGCCTTCCTGAATCAAATCCAGGAATTGCAAACCGCGGTTGGTGTATTTCTTGGCAATCGAAACAACCAAACGAAGGTTGGCTTCGATAAGCTGGCGTTTGGCCTCTTCCGTTTCGAACTCACCGCGACGCAGCTTGCTGTAGTTCAACTTGAAACGGTCGATGCTGGCACCCAACTCACCTTCGATTAGCGCCAAGGCCATCTGCGCATCCTGGCGTTCCTTCTCCAGTTCGCCCAACTGGCCCTGAAACGCGGGTTTGCCCATTTTGGTGGCGATGCGTTTGAGCTTGTGCTCGTACGTCATGATCGAGTTGTAGTAGCGGGCCGCCATTTCAATCAAATGGGCCACTTCTTTCTGACTAAAGGGGATGTCGCGGATGATGCGCGAGGTGTTGATGCGCAGGCGAACCACCACACTGGTCTGCTTGCGGAACTCGTCGGATTCGCGGTCTTTCATCCCATTGAGGCGGTTTTCTTCCGTCACAATCTGGGCTTCGCGTTCTTCCAACTCGTCCAAGCGCTGCAGCATTTGCTTGCGCGCCTTGCCGCTGTCTTCCTCGTCCCCTTCCTGATTGTCGGAAACGGTTTTTACTTCTTCCGGCGCATTGCGGATCTTGCGCGCCAACTCCATGATTTCGGGAACCAAAAAGCGGAAACGCGAAAGCGCCTTAAAGGTAATCTTCTTGCCGCGCTCAATCTTCTTCGACAGGAAAACCTCTTTTTCCCGGGTCAGCAGCGGCACATTGCCCATTTCTTTAAGGTACATGCGGACCGGGTCGTTGGTGCGTTCCAACGCACTCGGCGACAGGTCGATTTCAAAACCGCCCTCGTCGCGTTTGTTTTCCTGGTTGATATCGAACATGTCGTCGGAAGAAGTTAAACTTTGGGCGGCCGTCTTGCGCGCTTCACCGCCCTCTTCTTGGATGGGGATTTTGGTGCCGGAGTCGTCAATTAACTCGACCCCGAGGTTCGCCATCGCCTGAAACAGATCGTCTAGCTCTTCCGGTGTAGCCATATCGTCCGGCAGGGATTCGTTGATCTCATCATAAGTGAGATAACCCTTCTCTTTGCCGATATCGAGAAGGTCATTAAATTCTTTGGGCAAATCTTCTTTCAAACTGTTCACCTCGCCATTTTGCGCAATGCCACTTAAAGCCGGGCAGAGCGACAACTATTCCGAACCCTCTACAGACTCTTGTTCGGGGCGTCACCCCCGGCCTTCCTTGGTGAGGAATGGAAAACCAGGCTCATCTGGGAGCCCATTGGGATTGCTGGATGGGAATCGAGAAGGATCTGAGGAAATCAAACCAATTCGTGTTCGCTTGCTTGGATGAGGATCGTGGTTGCAAATGACGGTTTTTTGATAAAATCATTAGCTGTATAGCTCGCCTCTAAAACTTCAGTACCTCTATCGGTCGAACAGGAACGGAACTCAAATCTCGTCACGATTTTTTGTCGGGACTTTCACGCATTGAGAAAACGTAGGGTGCTTGCACTCAAGCCGGGGTATTGATTGGCGGCCGTCTCATCCCTTGATTCATCTAAAAGAGACAACCGGGCCCTAAACAAGTGACTCCCGCATCGTACCGTATCTTAATGTCGCGATGCCCGTTTGACAAGCGCCGGCGACCCTCTACTGCGATTTTTTTGCAATTTTTTACTTTTTCTCTGGACAAATCGCCGCCAACGCGTTCCAAGCCCCCCTAGCAACAGCGCCGTTTCCTCACCGCGGACGAAGGTTCCGACTCGATTTAGCCAAACCGCGTTCACGCCGCCTTGTGTTTTGTACAGAGTTTTGGGCACGCCAATCCTTTCATTCGTCGCCGACCGGTTCGCCGACCGGCCGCCGAACGTGTCTTCACCCTCTTAACCCGCAATTCTCACAAGAAGTTCTGCTACGAAGCCGAAACCCATGCGATTACGAGGGGGCGGCCTTCCGCGTTACTCGGTCGCGTCGCCTTCGCCGTAGCGCTGCTACGCCTATGCCGTCTCTCGGTCGTAATCTTCGTACTCACAAGGCTTTCTGCTTCTCGCGACGAATTCTTGTGAGAATTGCGGGTTCGAAACGAAAAACCATGGCAATTGATTCGGCTCGAATGCGAACTTTCATTAGGATTATCCGAAAAAACCAGCGAACAAGCAGGGAACCCCCGACACGACCTACCAGCAAACCAACAATTACCAGACCTTTACAGTGACGCAACGCACGTTTCATCACTTCACTGGGAATTCCAAAAACAAGGTTTGAATTTTTGACGTTTTCGCGACGATCCAATCTTACCCCGGGTAACCCCAGCCACGCAGTACCGCGTTGAGTTGCAAAAGCGGTAACCCGACGACCGCGCTGGGATCCACCGTTTCCACCGACTGCATCAGGGCGATCCCGCGACTTTCGTACTTGTAGCCGCCCACGCAGTCCCAGGTCTTGTCGGCCGTCACCATCGCGCGCAGCGTCGCCGCCGGAATATCCGGGTAAAGGTGGAGGTGGGTATCGACACAAAAGGATGCCGTCCATTTCCGTTCGCTACATATTAAATAAACCGCGGTGTGGAGGGTGTGGCGTTTGCCGAGCAGCCGTTGCAGCTGGGCAACCGCGTTTTCCACCGTGCCGGGTTTATGCAAGATGGTGTTTTCGAAGGCCAGCACTTGGTCGGCGCCGATGATCAACGACCCCGGCCGGCTTTCCACCAACACCCGCGCCTTGGCCTCGGCCAGACGTTCCGCGTTTTCGCGCGGCGATTGATGCGCATCGGGTGTTTCGTCGATATCCGCGGCTTGGATGGTGAACGGCATCATCAAACGCGCCAGCATCGCCTGCTTGTAGCGACTGCCCGAGGCGAGCACCATTGGGGGCAATCCCTTGGTCGGTTTCATCGCCACCACTCCGCGAATAAGTCGTCGGCCTCGGCCACGCGCAGTTTTTCCAGCACCGCGGGCGCCAGCAAGGGCGCTAACCGTGCCGCAAAGTAGTCGGCCAAGGTTTCGGTGCTCGGTTGGCAACGGGCGAAAAAGGGATCCACCTCGTTGATGTGGCGACCGTCGAAACGGGCCACCACCTGTTCCTTCAGAACCGCATCGACCGCGGGCAGATCCACCACCATCCCGGTCTCGGGCGCGGGCGGGCCGCTCAGCCAAACCGTCACCGACCACAGGTGGCGATGGGGTTCGGCCGCGTCGCCGAAGTAGGCGCGGTTCTGGGCCGCGCTCAATTGCGGCAGGGCGTAATGGTGCAAGGCGTGAAAAGAGACCTTGCGGGCAAACACAATTTTGGGCACATGCCCCCCTCTCCGGCGATCGGTTAAACCAGACTGATGCCGCCGTCCACATTATATAAAGAACCCGTGGTCCAAGCGCTTTGATCCCCGAGCAGGAACATCACCAGCGCGGACACATCGCGCACGGAGCCGACACGGCCGAGCGGGTGCATCGGCCCCAGCGCGGCCATTTTCTCGGCACGGGGTGGGTCTTGATCCGTCCGCGGCTCGTGGATGTCGGTATCCACCACACCCGGCAACACCGCGTTAACGCGAATCTGATCGCCGGCGCACTCGAGCGCGTAGGTTTGTACCAGGCTGTTGAGCGCGGCTTTGGTGGCGGCGTAAGCGCCGGTCCCGGCAATCGGCCGCGTGGCCAGTGTCGAGGACACGCACACAATCGAACGGCCCTCGCCCTTGCGCAACAGGGGCAAGGTCAGGTTGATGAGCTGGATCGCGCTAATCGCGTTGACCTGAAAATAAGCCTGGAGTTCGGCGAGGGAACAGTCGCTCAAAGAACGAAACCCGTATTTTGCCGCGTTGATGACCAAACCGTCCAAGGCCGCGACCCCGACGGCCTCCAAATGGGCGCCGACCGCGGCCACCGCGTCGGTTTCGGCCAAATCGGCCGCCAAGGTGGTAACCTGCTCGCCAAATTGGTTTTGTAGCGCATCCAAACGCTCGCGATCCCGCGCCACAACGTGGACCCGCGCCCCGGCCTCGGTCAACATCCGCACACAATCTAAGCCAATCCCGGCACTTCCGCCGGTAATTAATACCTGCCGTCCCTGCATCCCAATCCCCCTTGATATGATTGCCGGGCCAGCATAACACAAGCGAAACTCTGTCGGTCGCCTCACCGGATTTCGGCCCGAATTGCGCTTAACCTAATACAGCGACGCAACGCCGCGCCGGCTCACCGCCGAGGAGAGGAAACCATGAGTCAAAAACAGCATTTCGGACAACTGCTGCCCGTGGGCACCAAGGTGGTGACCCGCGTCGACCTGGCGGCGACCAGCAGCCATCCGGCGATTCCCGCCGGGGCGGTGGGTTCCATCGTCGCCCAGCCCGTCGACGGCCACCACGGTTACCGGGTCCGCATGGTCGACGCCACCAAGGGCCTGTACCGCCGCGACCAGCTCACCACGCTTTCAGCCCACCAAGCGCGCGACGATTCCAGCTTGCGCCTGTTGGCCGATTACGACCTGCACCGCGGCGTGATCTACCGCTGCATCGTCGGTTCGCGCGCCTACGGGCTCAGCCACGCCGGCTCCGATACCGACCTGCGCGGCATTTACCTGCCCCCGGCCCGCCTGCACTGGTCGTTGTTCGGTGTGCCGGAACAGCTCGAGGACAAGGAACAGGACCACTGTTATTGGGAAATCCAGAAGTTCATTAATTTGGCACTCAAGGCCAATCCCAACATCCTGGAATGCCTGTACACGCCCCTGGTCGTGGAAGCCAACGCGGTGGCCGAACAACTGCTGGCGATCCGCGCCGCCTTCCTCTCCAAGCTGGCCTACCAAACCTACAACGGTTATGTCTTGTCCCAGTTCAAACGCATGGAGAAACGCCGCGAAAAAGATCCCAGCGACATCAACTGGAAACACGCGATGCACCTGATTCGCTTGCTCCTGTCCGGCATCGGCCTGTTGCAACGGGGCGAGGTGCCGGTGGCGGTCACGGACCATCGCGACGACCTGCTCGCCATCCGCGCGGGCACCTGGACGGTGGCGCAAATCGAGGCCTGGCGGCTCAAACTGCACGCCCAATTCGAGCAAGCCCTGCGCGACACCCGGCTCCCGGAACGGCCCGACTACGCAACCGTCAATCACTTTCTCATCGAAGCCCGAAGCTGGGCGACACGCTTAGATTAAAAGAGGAAACCATGGACGCCAGAGTGATCCAAGTCGTGAAAGACCATCCCCATCCCCTGCTTTTCGCCACCGTCAGCGGTGCGCATCTCTACGGGTTCGCCTCCGACGATTCCGACGTCGACATTCGCGGTGTCCATTTGCTGCCCTGCGAGGCCGTGCTCGGCCTGGACCAACCGGAGGAAACCATCAGCCGCATTTGGGACCAGGACGGCCTGGAACTGGACCTGGTCACCCACGACGCGGCCAAGTTTTTCGGCATGATGCTCGGCCGCAACGGGTATGTGCTGGAGCAACTGTTCTCCCCGCTCGTGCTGCACGGCGGCCAGGTCCACGAGGAGCTCAAGACCCTGGGCCGGCGCTGCATCACCCGCCACCACGCGCGCCATTACCTGGGGTTCGCCGCCAACCAATGGAAGCTGTTCCTTAAGGAAAAGGAGCAACGCGCCAAACCCATTCTGTACGTGTTCCGCGTGTTGTTCACCGGCATCCACCTGATGCGTACGGGCGAGATGGAAATGAACCTGGCCACGCTCAACGGAGATTTTGGCGAACCACTGCTGGACGAACTGATCGCGATCAAACGCGGCGGCGCGGAAAAGGAAACCATCGACGCCGGTTTCCTGGAACGCCTGCAAACCCTAAAGGATCGCTACGAGGCGGAGCTGGAAAAGGCCTATGAGCAAAGCGCCTTGCCGGAAGCAAACACCTGTCGGCCCGACCTCAACAACCTGCTGCTGCGCCTACGCCGCAACCACTGGCGGGAGGAAGGCTAACCCGGAAAGATGATGGATATCCGGGTTCGGTGGGCCTGGCCCGGCGCGTGCTGAAGGTACGCGCCGGATCAATATCCAACCACACACCGTCACCCACCCAATCAACCCACCCAACCACACGCCACCACGCCGTCCAATCAGCACCCAACACAGGCCACACACGGCCGCCACGGACCCAAACGCCAATCCCAAAAAGCAGAAAATCATCCCCGTCGGCCCCCACGGTTTCCGTAGAATAGGCGGGCAAGCGAGGAAACCGATGCAAAACCACCAACTGGACGCCGGCCACCACATCCAAACAGGCACGCTGCCGGCGGAACTCATCCTCGACACGGCCGGCTTCGATTCGCTTTGGGCGAGCCGTCCCGCCGACTTCCACATCGTGCACATGCACGGCAAACCGGTGCCCACCCCCCGTTGGCAACAAGCCTACGGCAAGGACTACGTCTACTCCGGCAACATCAACCGCGCGTTGCCGACCACCGCCACCTTGGCGCCGTTCCTCGCCTGGGCACGGGAGCGCTTCCACGACGGCATCAACAGCCTGCTGCTCAACTGGTACGACGGCACCCAAGGCCACTACATCGGCCGCCACCGCGACGCCACCGCCCACATGGTGCCCGATTCACCGATCATCACCGTTTCCCTGGGCGAGGAACGCATCTTCCGACTGCGACCCTACGGCGGCAAAGGCTTCCACGATGTCACCCTGGGCCATGGCGCGGTGGTCCTCATCCCCTTCGCCACCAACCAACGCTGGACCCACGAGGTCCCCCACTTCAAACGCTTCACCGGCCGCCGTATCTCAATCACCCTGCGCGCCTTTATCTGACGACCGCCCGGAGCCTTCGAACTGCCCCGCCACGCGAGACGACGGCAAAACCACACGATTAAGGCAAAAATCCCGAAAACCACACAGCTTCCAAATCGAACAGGTTTCTTTTTCAACGCCTTTTTTATTAAAATCCTGGATGTTCACACCACCGCATCAGCGCCAAAAACTTCGCTTAGCCGGCGTCACCCCAAACGCCGACCATCTTCACCTTTGTGAGCCGCCATGGATTTTCTCAACATCGCCGTTTGGGCCACGCCCGCCTTCCCCGACAGCATCCGTCACAACCGCGACACCGCCATCACCCAATGGAACGCGGACCAGGCCGCCACCTGGGGTTTCGCCTTCCGCACCGTCCCCTACGATGTCGACCGGCTCGCCCAATACGATGCGCTCTTCCTCAACATCGCGCTCGCTCGCCAGAGCCACGATGACGCCACCATCCCCACCCTCGCCGAACTCAAAGCAAGCCGCGCCGAGAACCCCAACGGCCCACCCCTGTTTGTTTTCCTCCACCATGAACACCCCGACCCAACCCGCGACCTGGCCTACCACAGCACTTGGTACACCCAAGCCGCCGCCACCCTGCAACGCCTGCGCGATCTGGCCACCGGTCCCAGCGACGGTTTCACCACGGTCACCCATGACGCCTTCTCCTTCCAGCCCTGGCTGGAACGGGTCGCCAAAAGCAAAGGCGCTGAACCCCTGCCCGACCCGCTCCGCACCTATTTAACCGGATTACAACGGGACACCACCAAAATCGTGGTGCAGGGGTTCCGCGGCAAAGACGCGGATGCCGGCGCCATCCAACTCAGCGACGTTTTTGTGGATCTCAGCGCCCAACACCGCACGCCCGGTCGGGAAAAAGATCCCACCCCGGAACTTCTGGGCAACCTCAGCGAACGCAGGATCGCCGTTTCAGCCTTACCCAGCGAGGGCAAACACCTAGTCATCATTGGCGATCCCGGCTCCGGCAAAACGTCGCTCCTGCGCTACCTCGCCGGCCAAACCACCACCGGCCTGCTGTCCCACGCCCTGGCCGACACCGCCCGCCAACTCTGGTACCAGGACACCCAAGCAAAGGCCCCACTGCCGGTTCCTTTCTTCGTGGTCTGCCACGAATTCGGCACCTACCTGCAAACAAGCACCACCCCGACCCCATCGGCCTTGCGCGGCTATCTGGAACAGATCAGCAGGCTTGGCAGCCAGGTTGACGGTCTTTTTCAGGAAGGGCGCGCGGTGCTCCTGCTCGACGGGCTCGACGAACTGCCCACCGTCGCGCAGCGCAAAGCCGTGTTTAAAGCGCTGGACACCTTTCTTTCAGCCTACCCCGACGACCGCTTCTCGGTTTTGATCACCTGTCGCACCCGTGCCTTTGAACACAAACTCATCACCGCAAAACGCCGCTGCCAATTCAAAACCTACCATGTGAACCCCATGAACCGAACCCAACGGGAACAGTTCCTCCATAGCTGGTTCGCGGCCGTGGCCCGGCTGAACAGCCACTTTCCCAATGCACCCAACCCCGATTTCGCCAACCAGGTGATCCGTGAAATCGAAGAACACGACCATGTGCGTGAAATGGCGGTAAATCCCAACATCCTCACCTTGCTGGCCGTCATCCGACTGAACGACAAACCCATGCCCCACATGCGCGCCCAACTCTACCGCGATGTCTTCAACCTCTTCCTGCAAAATAAGGACGAGGACCGCGACACCCTGTTCCTAGAAGATTGGCAACAGACCGTCCTGCGCGACAGCGTGCGTGACCTCGCCGGCGAATGCCACACGCTGTCAAAAAAACAGGGCAACCCCTCCAGAAACCAAGGCTGTGTGTTGTTCACCGAAGCCACGGTGATCCAGATCTTGCGCACGCATTGGGAACAACACCGGCCACAAACGCCAAACCCCACGGCCACGGAAGACCAAGCGTTGAACCACCTGCTCCAATGCCTGGAACTGCGGGTCGGTATTTTGCTGCGCCGTGACGGCGACCACCCAAACGAGACCCTCCTGCGGTTCAGTCATCACGGGCACCAGGAATACCAGGCGGGTTTGTACCTGATCCACCTGATTCACCAGAAGGAGTTAGGAGAACACCCCAAGCAGAATCGACTCAACCGGTTCCTACGCGATTACACAACCCAAGACTGGTGGCACGAACCCCTGCTGCTCGCGCTCACGGAATTGGGCTGCACCAACCCCGGGCGGTTTAAGCTGTGGCTGGACGCCCTGTTACAGCACGTCGGAACAGACCAAGCAGCGTGGCGAAACTACGGCCATGGGGTGGCCCTGGCCACCGCGGCGGTCGCCGACCTCACCGGCGCCGGGGTCCCGCTCCCTCCCGAGGTCAGCGCGGCATCAAGCCGTGCCGCCAAGGCATTGTTGTACCAAACCAACGCCATCCCGGCCAAAGACCGCGCCGAGGCGGTTTCGGCGCTGGGCGCGGTCCACGACCCACGACTGGGTATGTTCCGTGCGGATCGCTGGGTGCGCATCGAACCCGGGGAATTCATCATGGGCGAAAAAGACGGGCAAGAAAATGAACAACCGCCGCTCCCTATCACCATCAAAAAACCCTATTGGATCGGCAAATACCCGCTGACCAACCAGGAGTTCGCGGCGTTCGTGGCGGACGGCGGTTATCAAAACCAACAATGGTGGCTGGCGGAACCCGAGGGCTGGGATTGGCTTCAATCCGTCGCGGAGGGTCGTTTCGACGCCTGGTTCGACGAACAGGTCCCGGCGGATTCATTCTATAAAGACCACAAAGAATGGTTGACGCCTGACACCAAACCGGCGTTTTGGGAAACAGCCAACCAGCCGCCCAACATGAAAAGGAACCACCCGGTCACGGGCATCTCCTTCTACGAGGCAACGGCTTATTGTCGCTGGCTCCAACACCAAATGCTAGAAGGCAGCCGCCCCCCCATTTTTCAGACGGACAAACTGGTCGTCCGGCTTCCAAGCGAAGCTCAATGGGAATTTGTGGCGCGCGGCTCGGAGGGGCGCCGTTTCCCCTGGGCAGCCAAGCAGAGCGACGAACCCTCACCGCAACACGCCAATTTCGAGGGTAACCACGGCGATACAACACCGGTGGGGTTGTTCCCACTTGGCAAAACACCCGCCGGTGTGTTTGACATGTCGGGTAACACATGGGAGTGGTGTGTCGACATCTATGACACTTTTGTCACACCGGGGCGTCGTGCAATCACCGATGAGACGGCTTATGGAAAGGCCGTAAAAGGGGCCCCGCGCGTGGTGCGCGGCGGCGGCTGGAGCTTCCCTTCCGCCGGGTTGCGGGCCGCCTGCCGCTTCAGCTACCATCCCGCCTTCCGCAGCAACTTCCTCGGGTTTCGTTGCGTGGTGTGGTGTGGTCCCGAGCACGATCCTTGATGCTTGATCCTTGGTGTTCGCCTCCCAGTTTTGTGTCAACACGGCTACCTTGGGCAGGCCCGCCCTGACAACCCGATGACAAACGGCGCACCGGTCCAAATGACAAAATTGGCCAACTTGGTTCCACCGAAGCCGGCGATTTGACAAAACAGGATTCAAACCCGTTCTAGGCACCGGCCGGGTCAAGGAAGCCCGGTGCTGGAACAAAGAAACCCCAAAACCAGAGGTCCTCATATCAATCTAAAAATGCCCCAGGGTTGCGTGGTTGACGCCAGGGCCCGTGTGTTTCCCATGGGGTGGTGGTGCTCCTACAGAGCACCCGGAATGGGGAATGACGCGAACCCATGGTTGGCTCGGGTGCGCTGCGCTTCCCGTGCCAACCATGGGCTGAAATCCGGCAAGGTTTCACCTTGCCAACGGTTTACAAGCTTGCGTACCAGTTGGACGCACCGTTATTTGGAGGGATGAGGCACCAGGCCAACGTTGGGTTTCACGTGAGCCCATCCTCCTAGCTGCCGTTCGGGGGAATAAGCCTCAGCTTCAACATAGGGTTCCTGCGATTCTTTCCTCAATGCTGCCCTTTCGGGTTGCTGATCCGGTCTGCAGGATGCGGACCTTTGCTGCAACGATTCTTTCCTCGATGCTGTCCTTTCGGGTTGCTGATCCGGTCTGCAGGATGCGGACCTTTGTTGCAACGATTCTTTCCTCAGTGCTGCCCTTTCGGGTTGCTGATCCGGTCTGCAGGATGCGGACTTTTGTTTCAACGATTCTTTCCTCAATTCTGTCCTTTCGGGTTGCTGATCCGGTCTGCAGGATGCGGACCTTTGCTGCAACGATTCTTTCCTCGATGCTGTCCTTTCGGGTTGCTGATCCGGTCTGCAGGATGCGGACCTTTGCTGCAACGATTCTTTCCTCGATGCTGCCCTCTCGGGTTGCTGATCCGGTCTACAGGATGCGGACCTTTGCTGCAACGATTTTTTCCTCGATGCTGCCCTTTCGGGTTGCTGATCCGGTCTGCAGGATGCGGACCTTTGCTGCAACGATTTTTTCCTCGATGCTGCCCTCTCGGGTTACTGATCCGGTCTGCAGGATGCGGACTTTTGTTTCAACGATTCTTTCCTCAATTCTGTCCTTTCGGGGGTGTGGCACCGGGTTACCGATAGCTTTCGCGTGATCCAGTCATCAAAGAACGATAGCGTGACACGTAAAGGCCGGCCTGTAGCGATCATGCGACACCGCTCCACCTAACCCGCATTGCTTACAAGGAATTCTGCTAAGAAGCCGAAAGCCATGCGAATACGAGGGGGCGCCTTCAGCATTACTCGGTCGAGCCGCCTTCGTCTCAGCTACTAGGCCGAAAGGTCGGCCCCGCGAAAGGTCCGCCCCGTGAAAGGTCCGCCTCGCGATTGGTCCGCCTCGCGATTGGTCCGCCCCGCGAATGGCCGGCCCCCTGGTCCGTGGCTTGGTCGAAATCTACGTACGCATAAGCGTTTTCAGCTTCTCGCGACAAATCCTTGAGAAAAATGCGGGCTAAACCTTAATGGATTCTATGGGACGCCGGCCTGCAAACCGGTGGCACGGCAACGCCGTGCGGGATTTCAGCCCATGGTTGGAACCCGGCGCGAAGCAGTCGGGTTCCAACCATGGGTTACCGACCCCCATTCCGGGTGCTCTAGAGGAGCACCACAGGACATCGCCAAAAGCCTTGGCTACACCTGGTCAAACCGCCCCAACCACACCTCAAACCGCCCCCACCAACCCAAACACCCCACCGAAAAAAAAACAAAAATCCATTCGCCATTACAGAAATACCGCGGAACAAACTAACCACAAAAAGAGAAAACACAGCGCGAGGGAAATTCAAAAAAATAACTTCACCCGGCGATCATGCCACCTAAAATAATCAAAGACTCTCGCTTTCACCTTACCCATTTCGCCGAAACACCACCACCCCGGAGGAACCCATGACCGCGTCCGAGTTGTTGCCCTTTCGTGCCTTGGATCCTTTGCTGGGCGAACCTCATGTTGCCTCGCTCAAAGGGAGCCACTTCCTCACCGAACTGGAAACCTTGATTCACACCAAGATCCAACCACCGTTTTGTTTGTCGCTCAACGGGACCTGGGGCAGCGGCAAAACCTCCCTGATGAAAGCACTCGAAATCAGCCTCGAAGAAAAAAACTACCCCACCCTTTGGTTTAACCCCTGGGAATACGAACGGGCGGATGATGTGGTCCAGTGTTTCCTCGCCAACCTGTGCCGGCGCGCGAAAAATAAATGGAAGGTCACCGCGGAAAAACTCGGTATCTTTTCCCTCGCGCTGTTTACAAGCACGGTCGACGCCGTCGCCCAAGTCGCCACCAACAAGGCGGTCAGTTTCAAAAACGTCAAAGACATCAGCGACACGGTCAAAAACTCATTGGATGAACGCGGCGCACGGTACGACGATCCCATTAAGATAGTGCGCGAGGACTTCGCCACGCTCACCGATGCCATCAGCCAAAACCACTGTTCCGGCGCCCACCCCCTGGTGGTCTTTCTCGACGACCTGGACCGATGCCTCCCCGACAAAGCCCTGGAAATGCTGGAAGCGCTCAAAAACCTCTTCGTCAGCGAAAAGGCGCGGGTGATTTTTATCGCCGGTATCGATACCGATGTGGCCAAACGCTTTATTCAAAAACGGTACGACGGTATGGAAAGCGGTTATGCCGCCAATTACTTCCGCAAAATCTTCCACGCCACCCTCAATCTGCCGATTCTCGGCGCGGAAGCCCAAGAAAAATTGATCACCGACCGCTTCGACCAATTATGGAAAGACGAGAAACCCCCGCTTCCCGGAAGAAACGAGGTCATCAAACACATCCAAACGGGCATGGAACGCTACCACGTGCGCAGCATCCGCCATTGCCACAATGTGCTTCAGAATTACTACCTTTGGTGTAAATTCCACGGGACCGACGCGGACGAATCGGAACACATGGTCGCCCTCGAATTTATCCTACTCCGGGAGAAAGAACCCGACCTCGTGCAACGCCTGAGCAACCTCATGCGCGCCCTAGCCCCCGCCACCACGCTTCTATCTTTTTTGGAAGGCCTGGGCAAAAAGGATCCCAAACCCGAGCTAAAACCGCTCAACGAATATGGCTGGATGAAATACGATCCCGACCTGGACAGCGCCAAACAAGCCGTCACCATCGACGCCTTACGCTGGTTGTAACAACTGAATCGGCACCACGGCTTGACAACGGTCTTTTTGGCGCCTAAATCTTCCAGGGTAACCTGGAGGATCGCGATGCAAACCCCACTAAAACCAAAGAAACCAAAGACTTTAAGGCCCGCGACTAAAAACCTACACACACCCAAATCCGACACCACGCAACCCACACCAACACACCCCGGCGGCGAAACCATCCACCTAAACACCGACGATGCGGTGCGCTTTGTTCACGCCTTAACCCAACCGGTTCGCTTCAACCAACACTTGCGCGCGGCCATGGCGGAACACGACCGTAGGGTGATCAGCCGCTAACCGCCCAAGACCGTGCCCTTAAAGTACCAACGGCCCGGCAAAAACTGGTCGCCGTGTTCCTCGATCCAGCGGGCGATGTGTTGGGCCGCGCCGATTTGGATGTTGATCGGCATTTCCAGCTCCAGGCGCATGTCGATGTTAAAACGCACGAACAACTCCTGGCCCAGCCACCAGCGCAGGCGGTTGGCGTGGGTTTCCATCATCAGCGCGGCCACGCAGTTGCGCGGGTGGCCCGGCTCGCCGCGGCGGAACCAGACGTCGGTGTGGAAACGGCCGACGTTGTCGCGCCACCAGGTTTCCCAGGTGGCCGCGGTTTGGGTGAGGGTGACCACGTATTCGCCGGCCAGGGAGCCGTCCGCCTTGCGGGCCGGTTCGCCGTTGCGCCAGGCCTCGATTTCTTCCTCGAAGAGTTCGTCCTCGTCGACCTGCTCCTGCACGAAGGTCTCCTCGAACAGGTCCGCGCCCGTTATCAGGTTCAAGGCCTCGGCGGCCTCGCGCCCGTAGATTTCGTCTTTCAAACACTGGATCAGGAAGGGGACCGCGCCCGCCTCGCCCAGCAGGCCCAGCGCCAGCAGCGCATCGCCGTGTTTGACGCCTTCCAGTCCGTATTGTTCCAACAGCCGCGCGCTCAGGGTTTGATTCCCGCAGACCGACACCGGCAACAAACTCCAACCGCCAATGCTCACGTCCTGCAAACAGAATTGCAGCAAACGACGGCTGCCCAGCCGCGCCAAACCCAGCGCGGCCCAATGGCGCAAGCCGTCCTGGTCGCCGCGGAAGGCGATGTCTTCCAAGGTACTCAGCGAGGCGGGCATCGCCAGCCGCACCCAGGCCTCCAGCAGCTGTTCGGTGTAATCCACGTCGCCGTACTGTAAATCCTCGAGGAACGGCTGTTGATCTTCTAAACGCAACCAGCCGATGGTTTGAATCGCGGCGGGCACCAAATCCGGCCAGCGCTCGGCGACATCGCCGATAAAACGCGCGGCGTGGTCCAAGTTGCGCGTCAACACAATCGCGGTCCACACGGCGTGGCGGTGTTCCGGCTCATCCAGGTACGGTCGCTCATCCAACACCTGACAGAGCAGATCGTAGCGGTCGCGCTGTAAAAACACGCGCAGGGCGGTGTGGAACTCGCCAAAATCGCCGTCGATGCCTTTTTCGAGACAGGCCTTTAGCGCGGGTTCGCCGCCGTACAGCAACCCCTCGTAATGGCGCTGGAAACGGACCTCGTATTCCTCGTGATCACGCCAACTCAACTCGATGTCGTGGATCAGGTACATGCGCTGCTCGAAAAAAAAGGAAGCCTCTTCCAGGTGCTCCTCGAACAACGCCTCGTAAAAACGGCGCATGCTTAGGGTCTCCCTTCCGCCGTCTCACCGCGCGACGCGGGACGCAACGAAACCAAGGCCGTGGGTGTGGGGGCGTGTTGCAACCGGCAGGTCTCCCTTCAAACATGTGGTTTCCAGAGCACCAACGGGCATGCACCTGGACGTTTCTCAGCCGATTTCTTAGTGTAATCAGCCAGGCGCCATTGGGCAACCACGAGTTACCCAACGGCGGTACCCATCCTTGCTCAGAAGGCTTTGTCACAAATCAGACACTTGGGTTTTTCGTCCATCACGATCACCACAATGGGTTTCTGCAGGATCGGGTAGGGCGCGGTGTTCTTTTTGTTGTGCAGGCAGATATCAAACGCGCGCACCACGCCTTTGCCCTCGACCTTCACATCAAAGGAACTGGTAATCCAATCGCACTTGCCTTTGATCTTGCCGGAAATAATGCCGCCGAGCACACCCGGCTCGTCGCCGCAGGTCATGCGAATGTTGGAGTTGCTTTTGGAAACGGGGCAGCCGTCGGCTTTGACCTTTTTGGCGGCCTTGGCGGTGTCGGCGGAACGGCCGATGTTGGGGTACGGGATCGGGATAGGTCCGCCCGGGGTCGGGGTTTTACACACGTCGGGGAAACAAATGGTCACCCCACTGCTGCGTTTGTGAACAACGGACCGGAAATTGGCACCAACGGTAACGCCCATGGCTAACTCCTTTTCTAACGCTATGATAAGTAATGGGTTGGGTCGCTATAGGTGCGACGGGTCGGCATTGCTCGGCCGGCTAAAGCCGCCAGGCGGTTCCTTTGATTTCTCGAAAGGAAGCGAATTCATCGAAGATCCCCGACCACAATAACACCAAACGCCGCGCCTCGCCGCGAATGAGTATTTTTTCCAACTGAAGCGGAACGGGCACATTCGGTTTCCCTTGGTAGGTTATTTCACAAATCGGTTGCAGCCCCGGCAAGGTCAAGGTGCAGGCGCCCTTGTTGAGGTCGGCGGGTTGCAGTCCTTGCAGTTCGATGGTTTCGTCGCCCGCGGCAAATTCGGCAAAACACTGGTTGTCCGGCACGGCGTTGCAGAATCGGGGATCGAAATCCTCCGGCAACAGCGGCTTACGGGTTTCCGACCAGTTCTGGTCGTAGGTGCCCGCCTTACTCACGCGCGGTTCCCAATGGGGCGGCACGAAAGCGGAACAACGGGGTTCGGGTTTGTCGAATGGGGTTTTGAGCAGTTTCTTGGGGTCCTCGAGTTGCGGCACGGGTACCTCGCTGAAGGCGACCTTGGTATGGGCCAGCAGGAACCCTTTACCGATGGGGTTGCGGGCCTCGTAGCCCTGTTTCTTCGGGTCGTCGTGGCGTTGGTCCACACCGCCGAAGGCGTTTTCGTAGTGGAGCGCCACCTTTTCGAAGGGTTCGGGATCGCTTAAGGAGGGCAGCCCCATGCGCTGTTGCCAGCGTCGTTCCCCAAAAGCGGCGATTTCCAGGTTCACCGCGCCACAGCTGAGCCGAAACAAACCGCGCGCGCGTTCGCCGGCGGCCGGATAGACGGCGCCGACCACGGCGATTTCGGTGGTCGGTCGGCACAGGCTCAGATCGGCGGCCTCGAGCAGGGTCGACTGGCCGGCCTCGCCCAGGTAGGTATCTTCCAGCAACACCGGCTCCTGGTTTTCCAGTTGGGCCAGGTTGCCTTCCGCGTCAAAGAGATAGGTCGCTTTGAACAAGCAGTGGAGTTGATCCTTACCGGATTGGCTTTTGCCGCCGAAGTGGCCGACCTCGGCGAAGGTTTGGTTATCGCTATCCATGGGGTTGGCGGTGCTCCGAGGACGAAACGGCCCGCATCCGGGATGCGGGCCGTGCCGAGGGATGATTCGTGGGCGGATGCCGACGGTTAGTTCTCGGCGATTTTGCTGCCTTTCAGCTTCATGTTGCCGGAGGCTTTGAAGTTGAGGACCTTGCCCTTGAGCTGGATATCGCCGTTTTTCTTCATGATGATCGAGGCGCGGCCGCACTTCAACGTCAACTGGTTCTTGATGTTGATGACGGCTTTTTTGTTGCCGTTGATCGTCAGGTTATCGCCGGACGTCAGTTTGGTGGTTTTGCTGATGTTCAGGTCGGCTTTTTTGGCGACCTTCAGCTTGTAGTCCTTACCGATGTCCACGGTGTAGTTGTCGCGCACGTTTTGTGACATGTTCTTGCGGACATCGATCTGTTTGTTTTTATCAACGGTGGTCGACATGTTTTCTTTGACGGTGATGTTGTAGTTCTTTTGAACCGACTCACTGTAGTTCTTGCCAACCTTTTCGGTGAGGTTGCCACCCACGGTAATGGTCATATCGGCGCCCACCTTTTCGGTGTGGTTCTTGCCGATTTTAATGGTGCGGTGGCGGCCGACGTCGTAGTCCTCATCGTTGACCACCAAGGTTTTCATATCCTTGTGGGCGCGAATGTGGATCAGCTCTTTGCCGTCCTCATCGTCGAACAGGATGTGGTTGTCCTTAATGGTTTTGATGATGTTCTGCCATTTGTTGGCGGGTTTCAGCGGGCAGGAATTGAAATCGTTGTAGACGCGACCGCTGACGAGCGGACGGTCGGGGTCGCCGTTGATGAAACTCACCAACACCTCGTGGCCGACGCGCGGGATCCACTGAATGCCGTAATCCTTGCCGGCGTAGCCGTTGGACACGCGCACCCACATGGAGGAGCGGTCGTTCATAGGGCCTTCGCGATCCCAGTGAAACTGGATTTTGCAGCGGCCCAAATCGTCGAGGTACACCTTGGAACCCGAGGGACCGGTAATGGTCGCGGTTTGCACGCCCTCGACCTTGGGCCGGCGGGTGACGCGCATCGGGCGGAAGGGGATGTCGGCGGGAATGGCGGTGAAATGGCAGCGGTACAAACCTTGTTCGGCGGTAATCGAGCAGGAGGCCAGAATCCACTTGCGGTTCCAAGCGCCGCGGAAGTGGTTGCCGAGGGTGAAGGTGTGGCCGGTTTCAAAAGAGCGGCAGGAAGTGCGGCCGCGCGCCCGTTTGGAACGGGTGATCATTTCTTCCTTACGCAGGGTGGAAATCTTTTTGCCGGCGCCGGCGTCGGGATAGTTCAGCGTGTGCTCGTAAATCTCCAAGGCGGGGAAGTGGGGTACACCGCCCTCGGTGTCGTCGGCTTTGATTTTGGTCTGCGCGGTGGTGTAGTTGTAATCGTTGGAGGTGAACTTGCCGGTCCCGATGGTTTCCTCGTAGGAAAACTGGTGGACCGTTTCGTCCTCGCCCTGATACAGCCAGGCCGAACCGCCCTCGTAATAATCGGCTTTGGCGTTGGGTTTACAGGCCGGATGACCGCTGGGATCATTGGCAAAGACAACCTGATTGGCCTCGTGGTCGAAGAAGTAGGTAATGCCCTCGTCTTCGAGCAAGCGAGACACGAATTCAAATTCGCTTTCCTCGTATTGCAGGCAATACTCACGCTCGGGCGGCGTGCCTTTGATGCTCCATTTGAAGGTAACACCGGCACCACCAAGCACCTCGGAAATGATGTCCTTGGCGGTTTTCTTCTGGAACACCTTGGAAGCGTAACGCTGGGTGGTGAGCCAGAACTTGGGGCGAATCTCTACGTCATAAGCATAGTATTTGGTGGAGGCCGTGGTCGTGTCGACATCGCCAAAATAGGTGGAACTCTGCACAAAGCGGGTAACAATGCCGCTAAATGGTCGGTCGTCGCTGAGTTTGTCGCCGCACTTCAGCACAATTTTGGCGTCTTTGTGCAAAAAGTCTTGAAAGGACAAGCCGGCATCTTTGGTTTTAATCTGGACTTGAATTGTGTAAAGCTCGGATAACGCCTGATTCACGTTCATCGATAATATGGTGATATCGCTACCGGGGCTCTTCCACAGGAGGTCCGCTACATTGTTTTGAAGCGCGCTCACGAATCATCCCTCCGTGTACATATAATTTGGCAAGGGAACGGAAGCAAAGATCAAGCCGGCTGCAGCGACGCCTTTCTCAACGCCGCCCTGATTGCGATAACAAGCTCTCAAATCAGCACTTAGCTTATTGAGGGCACCAACTGCACGCAATCATATAAATATATGAGGCAACCACATCCGAACAGCCGTTCGGAATGCGGAACAGGCTTGTCTCCACCGCGCTCGATCTTTTCTTGAATGAGGGTTCATCCGGCAAAAAGGCCGAGAAGCGGACTCGTATTGTGCCATTTTTTCGTCTTTCTTTAAAGTTCCGGTTGTACAAAAACCGACTTTTGGTGACATCAACCCGCGACGACGGCTCGGTCACCACACCGCCCGCATGCAGTTTTTTGCGGCGATCCCCACCGACCGTTTTCTTTTATACTGAACCGAACCCACCGAAAGTGGGTTGCCCCCTTGACAAAGGACCGCCGTCTCAAGGATGGTTGTACCCACGGGTCGGCCGTGGAAAAGGCGCCGACCCGCCACATCCAATTGCGAAGAGGCCTCCAGCGTGACAGATACTCCCTCACCCGCTCAACCGGAAGCGGCGCCCGCCGAAGAAACCACCGCCACCAAGACCCTGCTCGATCAAGTTGACCTGGTCGGCGCTCCTAAGTTGCAAGGCATTGTTTTGGGTTTTCTCAGCCGCATCGAGGACAACGGCACCCCGGTGATCACCATCCCCAACATCGACGGTGAATTCGCCGCCCAGGCAACGGTCACCCTCGACACCGGCATGGTCGGCCGCCAAGTGGCCTTGATGTTTGTGCAGGGCATGATCGAGCGGCCCGTGGTCCTCGGCGTGATCCAAAACCCGGAGCCGGTTCAGAAAAACATGGAAGTGGTCAAGGACGGGCGCAAGATCCTGCTGGAAGCCGCCGACGAAATCGAACTCAAATGCGGCAAAGCCTCGTTAAAAATGACCCGCGAAGGCAAGGTGATTGTCAAAGGCACCCACCTGGTGAGCCGCAGCTCGGGCGCCAACAAGATCAAAGGCGCCTCGGTCCTGCTGAATTAACGATTGTTCCAGAAAACTGGCAACCAAGACCCCGCGAAAATTTGGCCCAACCCGAGTTAGAATAACCACCGTGGGCGGGTAACAGCCGCCGTGGAGCATGCATGACGCGCGAAGATGAACGGGTTCGACAATTTTTTCGAGCACCCGGTGAGGGCGCTGCCGCCGCGAGTGAAAGCGCACCCGCGATTACCCTGTGTTTGCAACAGGATCGCCGCTTGCTGGATTTGTGGGGCGGTCGACAGCAACCCCTGGTCTTCGGTCGCAACTTCGGCGACGCGCGCGACGGCGCGGTGTTCCGCTCCTATTTCAAAAAAGACGCGCGTTACCGCTACCGCACCCGCAAAGAGAACGGACGCCGCGTCGGCGAAACCAACTTTTCGCGCCGTCATTTCACCATCGACCTGGAAGACGAAACGGCAACCTTCACCTTCATCTCCCATGTCGAACACGGCCAACGCCTGATCCTCAATTACTTCCACCATCCGGGTCGATCCACCGCGGCCAAACCCATCGCCCGCGAGCAAAAAGTGGCGGGCCTGTCCGGGGTTGATTTCGTGGTGCCCGAGCTGTGCGTGGACTTAGAACAAAACCGCTTGCCCGACCTGAAGCTGAGCTTCCAACTGGAGCGCCACACGCAAACCCTCGGTGAACACCCGCTGCTGGCCGAGCAGTTCGCCCGCGCGGGCCGCCGCGCCCACCGCACGACCTCGGTCATTTTGCGACGCCTGGCCACACGCGAAAACGAAAACCGCGCCAAACTCACCAGCTACGTGTTCACCCAATGGCACGATTTCTTCGCCAGCGACGGTCTTCCCTTTACGGTGATCGCCCAGAAAGACGGCCTTTACCTATTGCCCGCGGACCGCAACCTGGCGGTTCGCTTGGTCAAGGGCGACGAACACTACACGGTCCCCATCGGCGAGCCGGCCCCCCTGGCGGTCGGCTGGCATGTCCACCTGGGCGAGCTGGTCCTCGAGGCCCAACGCTCGCCGGGTTAACGCGCCGGCGATTCCGCCCAAATCCGGCGAAAACAGCCGGCACCTCTCAAACAAGCGCCGGCCGCACCCCGCGCGGACACCCCACCGTCCCCCGGCGAGGACAGGGTTTACACACAGAGCCCGCGCCCCTGAAACCGATCCGTCAACGGACACAAAGCGTTGGCGGCCAAGGGTGCTCCCGCGGGCATATAAAGTGTAAGAAGCGTCACATCGCCGGCCCCTCCCACCGCCGCGCTCCCTCCGAAAAGGTTTTACCCGTGGTCAGGTACGCTTCTTGCTGCCATGGGTTCCAAGAATTTAACGTCACCCTCATCGGGGCGCGCGAACGGCGGACCGGCGCCGTTGCCGACCTATTCGAGACGAGGTTGCACCGCATCCGAAACCCCACGTCCCTTTTTGCCGAATTGCATCGCCTCTACGACAGATTGCTTTCTGTCTATTTTTGTTTCCGTTCAGGGGTACGCCATGACCGAGTACCAGGATTTTCCTGCCCACACCGCATCACACGGCCTTCACAGTCAACCCTTTACCAGCAAGCTCTCACCCCGTCAGGTCGGCCACGTCTTGGCGGGCAAGTACTGCATTGAGCACATTTTGTGGGAAAGCAAAAAAAGCGCGGTTTACCTGGTCAACCGCACCATCAAAGGCACCACGGTTCGCGAGGTCCTGAAAATTCTCTCGTTCAGCACGCCGTCCCAGGACACCAAAAAGTGGGAAAGCCTGATTTCGGCCCACTGCCGCGCCAACCATCCCAATTTGGTGCCCATCCGCGATTCGGACGCCTTGCCCGACAGCGACGAAATTTACGTCACCATGGATTTCATGAGCGAAGGCACCTGGGCCGAACGCTTCCGCCAAGCCCGTCAACGGGGCGAGCGCCTGCCCATGGCCGAGCTGCTACCCGCCATGAGCGGCATCGCCGCCGCCATCGCCGCGCTCCACCGCGAGGGCATCATCCATCAGGACATCAAACCGGAAAACATGTTCGTCTGCCCCAAACACGGCGCCAAACTCGGCGATTTCGACGTGTCGGTCCTGCAAAAAGACATTCGCGAGGACCAACCCCACCGCATCGGCGGCACGGTGGCCTACATGTCGCCGGAACAAAAAAAAGCTTGGTACAACCGCGACCAAAGCCGCCTAACGCCCGCGGCCGACGTCTACGCTTTTGCGGTGTCGCTGTACCACCTGATTACCGGTAGTTTTCCCTCGCGCCGCTCGCCCGCCCTCCACGAATTCATCGGCGACGAAAGCCTGGCCACGGCGCTGGAACACTTCCTGGACCGCTGCATGGAAGAAGATCCGGCCGACCGCTACGAGGACGGCGCCACCATGGAAGCGGCCTTTAACCCCATTGTGCGCAAGGTTTCCAACAACGAGGATGAAGCGGCGCGTATTTACCGCGGCGCCTTCCGTTACGTCTTAAACAACACCTCGGTCCCCGACAGCGACGAACGCGAACACCTACACCAACTCCAAAAAGAGCTGGGCCTCAGCGAATTACAGGTTTTGCGCATTGAAGAAGCGGAAACCATCGTCCACGAAAGCGACGCCCCCGATTACACGCCGACCCGCCATACGGACCAACTCCCCGAACGGCAACCGGCCGCCAAACCGCGCCGACGCGGCGCCCGGCTTTTGGTCGGCGCGTTACTCTGTGGTGGGCTGGCCGCGGCGAGTATTGTCAGTCTCCCCGAGTACGGTCCCATTTCGCGCGGCGCCCTAATGCACCATCTGAATCTAGACACGGATCGCCGCGCGGCACTGGCGCGATTTGATCAAGCGGCAGCCCTGGGCGACCTCGATACGATGCAACGCATCCACAACAACTACAGCAAAGGCCGCCCCAACGACCGCTCCGCCATTGCGAGCATGGAGCGCCGTTTACAGACGGCGGAACAGCGCAACCTGACCATCGAACGCACCCGAAGCAAGTTCACCAACGCGCTGAAAATGAACAATCCCGACCTCGCGGAACTGGCCCTCGAACACCTGGAGGAACTCAAGGTGGAAACGGCACCCTTGCGCCAGGTGCTTGAGAAACACCGACGCGCCATGATCAAAGAAGCGCCGGCCAAAAAAACCGGGCCCAAAACCAAAAGTTCGCTCAATCGCACCGCCCAAAACGAACCCAAACAACGGCCGCAACCCAAAACACGCGATGCCAAAGCGGCCCAAGCGAAGGAACAGGAGCAACCAGCGGTGACCCACCACAAGCCGGCGACCCAAGGCCCGGTGGTCTCAACCGTGGTGGCGGCGGTAGCCAACGACAGCAACCAGCTGGTGATCAAACACCCCGAACCGGAACAAACACAAGGCCAGGCGGAAGAAACGCCCAACCGCGTCAAGCTGGACAACCACCCGGCGCTGCAAAACCAACCTGAACCGACCGAACAGGCGGAACCGATGCCGCTCGACCAACCGCCCGCAACCCAAACGGCGACGCAACGCCGCACGCCGGAACAGCACATCAAACAGATATTGGATCGGGTCCTGCCGCACCGCAAAGATGCACGGGCGGTCCAGCAGCGGGAAATCGACCGCGCTCAAAAGTTGTTGCATCGCGCGGTTCAGCACCGCAACGCCGACGACGCCCGGCACCACATGACCACCCTCAAGCTGCACAATGCCTTGGGCGTGATTGATAAACGCAAAATTTGCAGCACGGGCGACCATTATTACAACAACAAGGACTACCACGAGGCCCGCGCCTGGTACCAACTGCTTGATGAGGAACCCCACGCCGAGATCAAGTACCGTCTCGGTTTGGTCCACTTCAACCTACAGGATTGGCCCAACGCGTTACAGGCGTTTGAAGCGGCGCATCACATGGGTTACCAAGACGCCCAGCCCTTCCTGGACCGCCTGCGCAACAGCGGCTACCAGGCCGGCGTCCATCGCTAACTGTTCAGCTCAGTTTTAGTGTCGCCTGATTTTCCGTTGGTCCAGCACGGCGGATGTATGGATCCCGGTTGATCCGTTGTGGCCAAATCACACTGCTAAATAAGCTTAGCCCACGGTGCGTTTCAGGAAATGTCCGTAGCTGTCCAGGAACATGGCTTCCTGCATCGGCAACAAATGCTTGGCGGCGGTGATGGGGTTTTCAATTTTCAGGGCGTGCAGGCAATAGGCCACAAAGGCCGCGGCACAACGACAGGCCGCCTCGTGGTTGGACGCGGTGGGGTTCTCCAACGCTTGATTCAACGCCGCCAACGAACCAAACAAACGCGGATCGGCCTGGCGGAACGACATCTCGGTGAGGTAATAAGCCAAACCCTCGTCGAGCCAGCGCGGCGGCGTGGGCAAATCGCGGCTTTCCGCCAAAAAGGCGTTGAGGAAGTGGATCAGCTCGTGTTTCACCGTGGCCTGCAACTGCTCGGAGGCGTCGTTGCCCTGGAAAAAATCGCGGTTAATGACGATGGTATCGCCGCTAAAAAAACCGCGCGCATGGGGATGACGCGGCGTGCTCCACGAATCCAAGCGCACCTGAACCGAACTTGGAAAATCGCTGTACTCACGCAGTTGGCGACGCCCCCGCAACAAGGCCTCCTTACACAGTTGCACCAAGTTGTTGCTGGTATCGGCCGGGAACGCCAGCGTGAAGGGCGGGCAGGTAAGGTAATGAATTTCCGTGGGGCTAAGCGAGGTGAGCATGGATTGTTGGTACAGCGCCGAGAGATGGCGGTAACGCAACTGCCGGTCGCGGTAAGTGTATTCCCACTGTTTGATGGCGGCCGAGGCGGGAAACCGCGAGCGCACCAAGTGCAACAAACGCTCAACCCAGCCGTGCTCGCCTAATCGAGAAAAAGCCGAAAGTGCGGCAAGAAAATGGGTTGGGTTGGTATCCGGCGCGTGAATCGCCTTTTCGAAATAGATACCGGCTTGGAGCGGCTTGTTTTGGAGCTGGTAAAAAAAAGCGAGAACACGGGCGCGGTCGGCCGAGGCGGGCAGGTAACGGTCACAAAATTCCAATTCCTCCGCTTCCATGGCGGAAAGCACATGGGGCTCGCGCTGGAAACGCGCCACACTTTGCGAGGTTTCGTAACGCACACCCATTTCGAGGATCACCGCCTTGGTGCCAGGCTTGAGAAAAACAATGTGCTCGTCTTTAAGGGTACTGCGCACGGTGAGGTTGGCGCGGGCGCCGTTCCAGCTAAAACGCAAGGGCACACCGGGAAACAACGCTTCGTGTACCAAATCTTGACGAAGCATGGCCGCGAGAAGCGGCCCGTCGTGCTGTTGAATGGTCAAAAATCCCTGGGTTCGCAAGGTTAAAAACCGCCCGATATATGGGTTTTGTTGTTCTCCGCGCGGAAGATATCCAGCACAGGTTGGTAGGGTTCGTCTTTGTTCATGATCTGCCGCGAAAGCTCTTGCTTGAGCTGTTCAATGAGCTGATCGCGAAAGGGTAACCAGTACTCAAAATCGGCTTCGCTAAGAAATACTTCGATATAGCGGTAATAGACTTGGCGATGCATCAGCGTCTGGGCGTTGCGCTTCACTTGGCGCACCACCTGCTCGCTCAATTCCTTGATGGTAATCGGTTTCTTCGAAAAACGGGCAAACACGCATCCTCCATCAACGCGAGGCAACCGCCGGGAACCGGACAACCCCACCGCTTTCATTGCTGGGAAGCAAGAGGCGCCCCCTATGGTATCGCAAAGGGGCAAGCCATGTCAGTAACCCCAGGAGAATAAAGCCGATAAAGGCGCTTTTCCCACCCAAACCTGACGCACAGCGGCGAAATTCACACTTTTTATGTCACAGCACAGCATCACTGCAAAGATAATAAATCTCGATAAAATCAGCATATTCCTCAAAACAAATCAGCCCTGCCATAAAGTTGCAACTTCTAAAAGTGACCCGCAACACCTTTACATTTTTACATAAGCAGAAAGCAGAGATAACCGCTAAGCGTTGGCAGATCACATAATGACACCCACGTCAGCAATTGAGCATGTCTTCATTTTTTTACATAAAGAGACTTGCCAAGCGCAAATGTAAAGGTTATTTTCTTTCCACGTTCTCATTCTTTTACACATTCATCATTTTTTGCCGCGCTGTTCCATGCGCACTTCATTAATGTCTCCGCGCGGCATATTTCAGGAGTTAGTCACCATGACTATTCACAAAATGGTCCTTTCAGTATTGCTGCTGCTCTCCTCTTCGCCGGCCTTCTTGCAAGCCGGCGAGGCTCACGCCCTGAACACACACGGTTTCCAATACGACGCGCTCACCATCCAACAAGACCCCCACATCCATTACGAATTCCAAGTCCCTCCCGCGATTGAACCCCATGTCCAAGAACAAGAACCTGAATTTGTCGACCCAGCCCTCCAAAGCATCCGCCACAAAGCCGGCGGCAACGGGTACCCCCTGGTTCTGGTCCACGGCTTCCTGGGCTGGGGCCGCGACGAATTGCTCGGCTTCAAATACTGGGGCGGTTTTTATGACACGGAAACCGACCTCAACAACCGCGGCTACCAGGTTCACACCGCGGCGGTCGGCCCCGTTTCCAGTAACTGGGATCGCGCTTGCGAACTTTACGCACAAATCCTCGGCACCCGCGTGGATTACGGCGCGGAGCACGCCCGCATCCACGGCCACGACCGCTTTGGCAAAACCTACCACCGGGGTCTCTACGAGGATTGGGGCCGCACCACCAACGGCAAACGCAACAAAATCCATCTGCTGGCCCACAGCCAAGGCGGCCAAACCGTTCGCGTTCTGGCCCACCTACTGAAGTACGGTGATCCGGCCCAACGCGACGGCGAAAGCGAGCCGGACAGCATCTTCTACGGTGGTCGCGCCGACTGGGTCTCCTCGGCCATGACCTTGGCCGCCCCCCACGACGGCACCACCCTGGCCACGGGTATCACCACCTTTGTGCCGTTCGCCAAAGACCTGATCGCGGCCATCGCTTCCTTGGCCGGCGTCTTGAGTGACGCCCTGGTTTACGACTTCAAACTCGACCACTGGGGTCTGCGCCGCGAGGCGGGTGAAAGCTTCTCCAGCTACAACCGCCGCGTTTGGAACAGCCGTGTCTGGCAGCCCGACATGCGCGACATCAGCGCCTGGGACCTGAGCCCGGACGGCGCCCGCGAGATCAACCAACGGTTTGAAACCATCAGCGAGGTTTACTACTTCTCCTACGGTACGGAGGCCACCTACCGCGGTATTTTCACGGGCCACCACTACCCCGAACTCTTGATGTTCCTGCCGTTCCAACCCATGGCCCTGTTCATGGGCGCCTACAAAGGCACCACGGTCACCGGCATCCGCATCAACAGCGACTGGTATCAAAACGACGGCATCGTCAACACCCTCAGCATGGACGGTCCCGACCTCGGCAGCAACGCAACGATTCGCGGCTGGAACGGCAGCCCGCAACGGGGCGTCTGGCAGCACTTCGGGGTACTGGGCAACTGGGATCACTTTGACGTGATCGGCACGGGTGAACGCAACACCCGCCAGTGGTTCCGCGACATCGCGGCCTTCCTAAACAGTCTCCCCGACTAGGATGAACTGAGAACAAGGCAACCAGCGTCAAGGCGAGCCGCCGTCGCGCCCAGGGATTCCGACCCCCGGCGCGGCGGCGGCTTCCCTTTTCTGGATGCCTGGATGGTTGGGTGCCTTGTTCGCCTTGGCTGGATGAGCGCCCTGCCGAACAGGCGCCCCATTTTACAGGGCTTGGGATTCGTTTTTCTCTTAGGATGGGAAGATAAATCGAGGATGGGCGATTGGGTCCGCCGGCTTCGTGTTTCCCGGTTCCGCCTTGGATAACTTGGCGCGATCAAGCGACCACCCCACCCAACGCCTTTCCGCGATGAATGGATCTGACACCATGAGGCGGTGCACTCAGATGAAACACCATCCTCATCGAGAGTTGCCGGCGCGGCACGCCACACGTCAAGAACGTTCAATCAAATTCAAACACGCTCACACCGTGCGCCCTCTTCCAAAGCGCGAACACACCACCTTATTCAACCTAAGAAGCGCGATAAGAGCGAGGGATTTTGGCTAAAGATCTGGAGCGAAATGGTTTGGAAAAAGCGGACCGGGGTCGCGCACGACTGCACCCACTGGGTGCGGTGAGCATTTTTACAGGCCGTTGTAGCCCAGAGGTTTAGCTAAAATCACCGCGAGTTATCGCGCTTCTTAGGTTCAACCCCTATCCAATCGCGACACCTCATCCAAGGCGCACCCAGGCAACACCAGGCAATCGCAACTCAATCGCCCTTCCTCTATTCATCCTATTATCCTAAGCAATAAGCGGATACCAAGCCAAGCCACACTAAGGCAAAGCCAATCCTATTCGAAAATCATAATCCGAAGACGGGCGAGATGATGATTTCCGGGCTGTCGGGTGCCATTTCCTCGACGCGACGGCCCCAGGACTTGCGCGTTTCCTCCGACAACAACTCGCCCATCTGCTCAATCGCGGTAGGGCCGACGAATAAAAAGTTGGAATCGTCCAAATCAGCACCCGGCAAGTTAAACGAATAAAGTTCAAAGGTATCGGCCATCTTGAGGTGCTCGCCCGAAATCAAGCAGTTGGGATCTTCTATATGGTAGAGCTTGCGCTGAATCGGATCCTTGATGAAATCGTTAAAACGACGACCACTGTACAACATGATGTTTTCGGTCGATTGCTCCGAGGCGTAACCCCGCGATTCCATCTGGCAAGCCAAACACTGCACGGTTTCGATCACGCAGCGGGCGCCGTGATAGGCCTTGGCAATCACAAACAGATCGCTCTGGGTTAGCTTGGTATCACACATACTACAGGCGGTAAAAGGTTCGCCGGTTTTGTCGCTGTTGACTCGGTTGTTAATAATGTCGTCAAAATTGTTCGGTCGTTTCAAGGTTCACCCACTCAATCATCAAGCCATTCATTGTAAACCAAATCACCGGCAACACCTATTGCAGCGCCTCACGTAAATTGGCGGTGATCCTGCCGGTCACCCCCCAAACCAGACCTTCCTCGAAATCGAAATAATGGATGTGGTGGCGCTCATCCTTATTCCAAGGTCGGTAGGAATGGCGTTTTGGGTCGAAGAGTTGATGCATATCAACCTCTATCACGCGTTCGACTTCTTCCAGGTTGAGTTCCGGTTCAAAAGGTTCCACCATGGCGACAAAACACTCAATGTGAAAACCGCGCGGCGAGTAGGCGTCGGAGATGCGCCCCAACCGAGTGACGTCACGCGCCTCAAGGCCAATCTCCTCATGGGCCTCGCGCAAGGCGGCCTGCCATGGGGTTTCGCCCTCTTCAACCACGCCGCCGGGAAAACTGAACTGGCCGGCGTGGTGGCGTAGATGTTGACTGCGCAGGGTGTAGAGAATGGGGAACGCTTGTTTCTTGAGGATGGGGATCAAAACGGCGGCGCAACGCATGCCTTTCAGCAGCGGTCGTTCCTCATGTTCGTGGTCTTCAAGGACCTGCATCCGCTCAAAAAGCGCTTCAGAACAATACATCTTCACTTCCAACAATATGGTTCACGACCGAGACCCCCCTGATCAAGGTGTGTCGGTCCAATATTGGTTCAAAGTGGCTGACTGTCAACTCGACGCCGCCCGCCCTCACGCGACAACCGGCGCCTAAAGCACGTGTTTTAAGCGGATCGCCTAATATTCATTAACAGGTGCCACGTCGATTTTGTGTTTCTTTTCCATCTCGTGGTAGTAGTTAATGATTCGGCGCACAAAGATGCGTTTTTGTCGGTAATCACGAGGGAAGAATCCCCGCTTGAAACCGTAGACAATAATGCTCTTCAGATCGCGATTGGAAAGGCCGAAGTGGTCAACGGCCAGCTTGAGTTCCCGGGTGACGTTGGTGTGGCTGATCAATCGGTTGTCGGTACACAGGGTGGTCGACAGCTTGAGTTCCTTCATTTGACGGAAGGGGTGATCGGCGATGGAGGCCAAATTGGGGTCGGTATCCATGTTGGAGGAAAGGCAGACTTCGATGGTGAGGCGCGAATCGGCGATGTACTGACAGAGGTTGCGCACGTAAGCGGCGCGGTCCTCAATGCCGGGATGTTTGATGTAGTCCTCGTTGAGCAGATGGTAACCGTGGCCGATGCGGTCGGCGTGGAGCTTGGTGATCGCCTGGAAAATGGACTCGGGACCGTAGGCCTCACCGGCGTGGACGGTTTTTTTCATGAAATGCTGGTGAACGTAGTCAAAAGCTTCCTGGTGATCCTCGGCGGGATAGCCGTATTCAGCGCCTGCCAGGTCAAAGCCAACGATGGGCAAGCCGGTTTGATCGCGGATCGCGATGACCGCGCGCGCCAATTCCAGACTGGCCAGGCCGTAGAGTTGCCGTTGCGGCATGTACTGGTGGGCCTCGCTGATTTTTTGGTAGTAGGGGCTGAAGCCGCCGGTGAAAAACCGCATCGCGCAAGTAATCAGGCCGTATTCAAAAGGCGGCTCGTTGCTGTTCTCGTGCAAGAGGCGGTCGTTGAACTCGCGTTTGGCACGACGCATGCCCTTGTCCACCGCGGTAAGCACGTCTTCCAGGTTCATGTTCTCGTTCACACTCAACATGGGTGCAAAACGCACTTCCATGTAGCGAACCCCTTCATTGATATTGTCCCAGGCCAGTTCGTAGGACACGCGTTCCAAGGCCTCGGGGTCGCGCAAAACACCGCAGGTGTATTTGAAGCCGTGAAGGTACTCGTTGAGGTCGGCGTAACCGTCTTTAAAAACCAACTCGCGCAGGCCTTCCTCGGTGTAGGAGGGCAACTCGACCTTATACTGCTTGGCCATTTCGATCAGGCTGGGGATCCGCAGGGACCCGTCCAGGTGAACGTGGAGGTCGGTTTTGGGCAAATCTCGAATAAAAGCTTCAGTAATCATGGACACCTCGAATCGGCTTCGCGTCATTTGCATTGTTTTTCGGATGCATAGCTTAACGCAATTGGGATGGTTTGGGAAATGGACAGGCCAACTGATTTCGAGACACAAAGAAAAAGCCAGATTTGGGAAGGCTCCGGCCAAGCCCCCCCCCTCACCACAATTCACCAAACGAGACATCTTTTCTCTCCCCAGAGACTCAGAACCTCCCCAAAAATCCCTGCAAGACTTACATGGACTAACCGAACAAGCTGCTGAGCTGTAGCCGATAAATGAGCTGAAACCTCCCGACCCCAGACCCTAAGGTTCAGTTCTCTATTTTTGGTCGCCCTGTTTAAATGTTAAGATATCCAAAATCTTTTGGAGGCTAACCTTTGGGAGCAAAAATTACCGCAGTCAATGGGCAAGTCCTCGAATGGGCAAGAAAACGCTCCAACCTGTCGCTTGATCAGGTAGCAGAAAAGCTCTCAAAGGATAGCCAAGTCATTCTTTCATGGGAAGAGGAAAGGGATCATCCAACATATGCCCAACTGGAAAAAATCGCTTACAGCATTTACAAAGTCCCTCTGGCTGTTTTCTTTTTCCCCGACCCCCCAAAAGACAAAGACCCCAAAGTCGATTTCAGGCTAATACCAGAATCTGAGGTAGAAAGCTTTGAACCCGACACACTATTCAGTATCCGAGCAATGCAAGCTCGCCAGGAAAGCTTAAGAGAGTTAACTGAGGGGAAAAACCCATCAGAAAACCTACTCTCTAGAAAGGTAAAGCTATCCAAGAATAGCAACATTATAAAAGTTTGCAAAATGGTCCGTCAACATCTTGGCATAACTCTGGAAACCCAATCATCATGGCCAAATGTAACAACTGCATTAAAGAACTGGCGCCTTGCAATAGAATCATCAGGAATTTTCGTATTCAAAAGATCGCTCAAGCAAAAATCTATCAACGGATTTTGTCTCACCGACCATAACTTTCCGATAATATGCATCAATAACTCTACTTCAAAGAGCCGCCAGATTTTCACACTTTTTCATGAACTAGGCCACATTCTCTCCAGCTTTAACGGCTATACAAAAGACGACTTAAAATATATGGACCACCTTCAACAGGACGACTATGATACAGAGTTAGTCTGCAACCGTTTTGCCGCTGAATTTCTCGTCCCATCACATGAGTTCAAATTCTGTATGAAAGTCTATGATGGCTCAGAAGAAAGCGTCAAAAGCATTGCAAATACCTTCAATGTGAGCAGAGAAGTTATTTTCCGCAAGCTTCTTGACCACAACCAGATTGACAAGAATCAATACCAAGAGAAAAGAGAAAAATGGAACAGTGAATGGCACAACAGGACGAAAGGAAAAGGCGGCGGAGACTACTACAGAACACAGGCAACATACCTTGGAGACGCATTCCTCAGTCTGTGCTTTAAAAAATATTACTCAGGCCAAATCAATAAAAGCACTCTAGCTGACCACTTCGGTATTAAAGCAAGAAACTTAAGCAAGCTCGAAAACATCTTTCTGGGAGTTTAGATTGTATATTTTCGATTCAAACTCATTCAATGAAATGTCTAAAATATATCCCAGCCGCTTCCCCAGTTTTTGGACCAAGATCGATGAGTATATAAAGAACGGATCTATCATTTCAGTCAAAGAAGCTTACGAGGAAGTAACGAGAGGAGCAGACCAGGACGACTTCTTAGACTGGGTAAAAAACAACAAAGCTATTTTCCTGGCCCCCAGCCAACAAGAAACTTTCTTTGTCGTCGAGATCTTCGAGACTAAAAACTTCAGAGACATGGTACGAAAGAAGCAACTTTTTGAAGGCAAGCCGGTGGCTGATCCTTTCCTTATTGCATCCGCAAAGGTTAGAGAAGGAATAGTCGTAACAGAAGAAAGGTACAGAAAAAACTCAGCCAAAATACCTACTATCTGCGAACATTTCGGGATAAAAACTCTTAACCTAGAAGGGTTTATGACCCAAGAAAACTGGCTTTTCTAAAGTCGCTCCTAATCACAGCCATGAAGGGTCAAAAACATCAAATCCCACTTCTCGCTAACGGAATCAAACTAATATCATTTTCATAATTTTACTAAAATTTTAATAGACTACTAAGGCAATACGAAACATTTTTCACTTCTTCCTGGGGCGGACACCCCGTATCGCCTCCGCCTCCAGCGGGTTTTCCGGCCAATAGTGTTTGGCGTACCGGGCGCGCAACTCCTTGCGCACCTCGGCGTATCCACTGCGCCAGAAGTTGGCCAAATCCTCGGTGACCTGGACCGGGCGACGGCTGGGCGCGAGCAAGTGGCAAAGCACCGGGAGACGGCCGCGGGCGAGCCGCGGCGTCTGCTGGAGTCCGAACATTTCTTGGATGCGCGCGGCGAGAATCGGCCGGCCCGCCGGACCGAGCGCGGCCTCGTAGTCGACGGTGATGCGGCTACCGGAAGGCACGGTGAGTTTTTCCGGCAGTTCGCGATCCAACAGTTCGCGGGCGGACCAGGGAACCTGCTGCAGGAGCAGATCGTACCAATTGAGCTTGCGCAGATCGGCGAGCGAACGTTTGCCGAAACAATGGTCACGCAGCAGCGCTTGCAAACCGGGCGGGTCAACGGCGGGCCAATCGGTATCATCGGCAAGGTGTTGGTGGGCCAGTTGCAAGCGGCAAAGCAGGCGCTTGGCACGGTCGTCGGGCTGAAAGACCCGTTCCCAGTCGGCACCCGCCGCATCGGCCAATGCCTCGGCAACGGCGACATCATCGACCTTCACCCCTTCTTTTTCACCAACCAGAAAATCACCGACCCAGCGTTGCCGTTTTCCGACGACGGCTTGGCGCCGCGGATCGTAAACGGCAACAAGCCGGGTTTCCACCTCGAGATAAGCGTCGAGCCATGTGGCCGCGACAGGCACGATGCGACCGGCGCGGGCGCCGCCTTTGCCGTCGCGTAATTCGAGGGCTAAAAAGAGTTGGCCGACCTTAAGGTGATCATTGGGCAGGGTGACACCACGACCACCACCGCCCACGGCCGCGCCCGGCGCGGTGACACGGAACAAACGGTCGGGGTAACCCTGCAGGAGCCAGAGGGCGAGGTCCTCATCGCGCAAGTTTGCGCGCGCTTTTGCCCTCGGCCAGGTTTTTTTGGCCAGGCGTTCGAGCTGCCGCAACCCGCGTTGGGCCGTGCGGGCGCCGGGAAAAGGCGGTCGGCCGCGGGGATCCGCCAACCAAACCCGGAAATCCTCAACATGCTCGGGCAGACCGCGGTGATCTTCGCGCGGGAGCTCTGGGAGCACCGCACACAGGGCCAGCGCGTGCTCGAGCCCGCCGTGTTCGGCCGCGAAGGCCGCCATCGAGGCCAACCGCGGATGCAGCGGGAAGGCGGTCATGGTTCTGCCTTTTTCGGTGAGACGCCCGGCTGGATCGAGGGCGCCCAACATGTGCAGCACCTTCAGCGATTCATCCAGACTCGCCGCCGCGGGCGGCTCAAAAAAAGGGAAATCGGCCAAGTTGGGGCCGTGGAAGTCAATGATCGGCAACAGGTGATCGCATAAATCGACACGGTGGATTTCCGCGCGTTCCTCCGCTTCCAACAGGGCTTGCTGGGTTGGGTCCCAAAGACGAATCACCCGACCGGCGCGTTGACGACCGGCACGGCCGGCCCGCTGCACCGCGCTCGCCAGACTGATGCGTTTCATTTCGAGACGGTTCAGGCCGCGAAACACGTCGTAGGTCATTTGTTTGTGGTAACCGGCGTCGATGACGGCGCTGACACCGTAGATGGTGAGCGAGGTCTCGGCAACATTGGTGGCCAAAATGATGCGGCGCGGTCCGCCCGGCGCCAGCACGCGGTCCTGTTCCTCGCTGCTCAAAGACCCGTGCAAACAGGTTACCTCGGCGGGCCAAGCACCCTCGGCCAAAAAGCGGCGAACCCGTTCAATTTCCGGCACCCCCGGGAGAAACACCAGCACATGCCCGCCGTCGTCATTCACGGAAAACAGTTGCCGCAAAGCGTCGGCGACGCCCTCCCCAAACGCGTGGCGCTTGGGCAAAGGTAAGTAGCTGGTTTCAAGGGGAAACAGCCGCCCCTCCGCGCGCACAATCGGGCAGTCGCCCAAATAAGCGGCAATCGCCTCGCCGCGCAGGGTGGCCGACATCACCACAATCGTGAGGTCGTCGCGCAACTGCCGCAATTCGTGGAGGAAGGCGAGCAGGGTATCGGTGTGAATCGAGCGTTCGTGGAACTCATCGAGCACCACACAGGAAACGCCTTCGAGCAAAGAATCGCTGATAAACCGGCGCGTCAAAATGCCCTCGGTCACCACGGCCACACGCGTTTTGGCGGAAACCCGGCGCTCGAAGCGCACTTGGTAACCGACCAAATCACCGAGGTGACTGTCCAGTTGATCGGCAATGGCGCGCGCACAGGCGCGGGCGGCGACCCGTCGCGGTTGAAGCATCACGAGTTGGCCGTCGCCGAGCAACCCGGAACGGTACAGAAAAGGCGGCACGCGGGTGGTTTTCCCGCTGCCGGTGGGTGCTTCCAAAACCACGGCACGATGACGCCGCAAGGCCTCGGCCACTTGCGGCAGGACGGTTTCTACGGGCAGGACGGACCGGCCCGTTGCGCCGGCTTTCACCGGCACACCTCGGCAACCACGGGGCTAAACACGTTGCACCTTAAAGTAGCTGGTATAAGCCACCTTGGTCGCAACCCAGTAGGGGAAAAACCCCAGTTTGCCCAACAGCGTTTCGGGCAGATCGAAGGTTTTGGGTTCCATCAGTTCATGCACGATTTTAAAACCGCCGGCTTCGACCAAGGCCTTAAATTCTTCATGATCCCAATGGTAGGTATGGGGCGTATCAAAAAACAAAAAGCGTTTGATCCAAGAAGCAAAGGTGTGAACGTACAGGCGCAGGTAACCGTCCTTTTTGAGGACCCGATGGATTTCCGCCAGCACCCGCGGCGCATCGCTGACATGGTCAAGCACGTTCAGGCAAATCACTTGGTCCAGGGATTCATCTAAAAAAGGCATGCGTTCCGCGGGCAAACCGGCAATCGGCATCGGCCGCACATCGTCGCGACACTCGATCAACTTCTCGCGGGCATACACCTCGGCCAAGGGATCTAACCCAAAAGGCTGCATGCCCTTGGGGCGCACAAAATTCAGCACGGATACCGGACCGCAACCGACGTCGAGGGTGCGACCCGGCGCAAGCGGACCGCCGGTTTTTTCGACCACTTCCAGCCAGAAATCATAAAGCGACACGTCTTTGTAAAGCGTGTTTTGCCGCCAGGTGCGCCAGAACTGACTTTCGGCGCGCTGGGCCTTTTGCCAGCGTTTGGTAGCCACCGCGTCGGCATCGGCGGTCGCGGGATAATGGGCGCGGACGATGGGGTCGGCCGACGACAAGGTGCGAAAATCTTCCAGGGTTTTGCCGCCGCCGGGTTCGGCCAGAATACCGGCCTGCTGCCAGGGGGTTAGGCCGTCCCCCACATAAATAGGAAACGAGGATAAGAGTTCGGCGTTGTTCACGGTACCTGCTCCGTTCGAGGGGTCCCGGCCACAAAAACCGGTCCATTGGGCTGAACAGTATAACGAGAATTGATCCCCGTGTTAGCATGATCTTTTCCCCAACCTAGAACCCGGGCTGACAAAGGATCCCCCTTGAACCATCTGATTGTGTGCGCCTTAGTGTCGCTTCTGTTGCTCGTCCCAACCCCGCTCCCCGCCGGGGAACCACTGGGCCCGTTCCACATCCGCGAACGCAACCCGGTTTACCAACGGTTCCTCAGCCCGCGGGTCGACACCGCGGCGGTCCTGAGCGCGGGCACCTCGCGGTTCTCATTGGGCAACACCTACACCAACGTCTTCGAGCGCGAGAGCAACGAGGGTTTTGTACAAAACATTGATTTTGAGCTGTGGACCTTTCACCTGGAACGCGGCTACGGCTTCGGCAGAGGCTGGGAAATCAGCACGGAATGGCGTTACCACGAAACCCGCGGTGGCTTTTTGGACCATTTCATACAGGAATACCACGGCCTGCTCAACCTGCCCAACGACAACCGCGAGGATGTACCCAACAACACCTATTCCTTTTTCCTAGGGCCCAGCGTCGGCCCGGCCCTCATCGATTTCCGCGATCCGGTCGGCGGCTTCAGCGATCCGGTGATTACCCTCAAAAAACAGATTCGCAAAGGCCCGCGCCTCACGGTCGCGGCGAGCTTGCAAATCAAACCGCCCTGGGGCGCCGATAACTGGTCGAGCGGTGAAACAGACGCGGGCCTCAACCTGTTGGTCCAACGCCGCGGTCGCAAACACCACCTGCACCTGCAAGCGGCCTGGGTGAGCATCGGCCGCCCCGAGGCCTGGCGGGCCGTCCAAAACGGGGGTTTCCCCTTCCTTTCCGTCGCGCTGGAGCGCAACACGGGCGAAAAGTCGTCGCTCCTGGCCCAACTCGACTGGGGCGGCTCGCCATTTCAAAACACGGGTTTAGAGAACCTGGAGGATGATTCGGTGAATTTCACGGTAGGCTGGCGCCGTCACTGGGGCAAAGATTGGCAGGCGCAAATCTCCTTCGCGGAAGATCTAACCGGCGACGGGCCGGCGGTGGATTTCAGCCTCGACATCCAGATCGCCAAAAAGTTCAATTTTTAACGACAATTAGACCCCGAACAGACCACAAATAAACACCAAAATCAAGTCGCAAAAAATGTCAAATTTGGACAAAAGACAATTGGTATCGTTTTTATCCTATTTAAATCGGCGCCAAAGCTTTTGAAAGACACAAGCTAAATCTATTGCCTCAAGACACTTAACTCACCGTTTCGCGATGTGAACTTTTTGTGAACGACGTCAACAAGATTTAACGCCGGCTTTTGCGGCGCCACCCCTCCTTCTGGTGTAGATTAAGAACATCGCGCGGCCCAAGTCGCGCCCAACACGGTGGGAGCCATGAACGACGCATTACACATCATCGGAACAAGTTTCAAACGCACAGAACTCGAACGGGTTGCCAAGGTTCAATGGCAACAGCCGGCGCAAATTTCCCAATTCTTGACGGAAATTCGCGAAGCCCTGGCCATCGAAGAGATCTTCTTTTTGCAAACCTGTAATCGTCGTGAGTTTGTCATTTACGCCCCCGAAGCAGCCACGGCGGACGACACCGCTTTTTGTGCCGCCTTTTTGAACGCGGCCGCAACCTCCATGGACCACACCCTTTCCGTCGGCGATTTTTACCATTACCGCGACGCCGAGGCCGTCAAACACCTGTTCAAGGTGGCCGGCTCTTTGGACTCAATGGTGCTCGGCGAAACCGAAATCACCAAACAGATTAAGGACCAGGCCCGCAGCGCCAAGAAACACGGCCACCTGGGTTCACGCCTGAACATTTTGATCGACATGGCGCTGCGCGTTTCCAAACAGGTTCGCCACCAAACCAACATCACCAAAAACGTGGTGTCCATGGGTTCACTGGCCCACCGCAAAGCACGCGAACAAGTAAGTGGCAAAAGCAGCAAACGCTTGGTTTTCGTGGGTGCCGGCCACTTTATCACCAGCATTTTGCCCACCTTCGTTAAGTCCAAAGATTTTGAGCTCATTTTCGTGAACCGAACCCTGCCCACGGCACTGGCCGAAGAATACGAGGGCAGCGCAATCGCCCTTCGCGATTTCATCGCCGAACCGGTCCCCTTCGACGTGATGATCACGGCCACCGGTGCGCCCCACGCCCTGTTCAGCAAAAGCTGGTTCGAAAAACACAACCCCGAGGCGTTGGTGATGGACGCGGCCCTGCCCCGCGACGTGGACGTCGAAGCCGACACACTGCCCGGCATCAGCTACTTCGATTTGGCCCAAATGGAAGAGATCCTGGCCGCCAACCGCGCCGCCCGCCAGGCCGAAATCCCCAAGGCCGAACCGCTGTTTGTCGAAGGCCTCAAAAAAGTGGAGCAGGCTTGGTTGGACCTCGACCTCGCCAACTACAACAAGGCCATTTCCAATCACTTCCGCGAAACCGGCGAACGCGCGCTCAACCACCTGCTCAAAAGCAAGCAGGCCCAACTGGGCGACGAGTTGACCGAAGAATTGCAAGCCACGATCAACGTCCTGGTCAAGAAGTTGACCAATATCCCGATCCTCGGCCTGAAAGGGGTGGCCAAAGAATTGGGCCCCGAGGCGGTCGACGCCTATACCCGCCAGATTGCCGAGAAATCCCCACTCTTTAAATCGCAGGTATCATGATTAAAATCGGCACCCGCGGCAGTAAGCTCGCACTATGGCAAGCCAACTGGACGCAAGCACAACTTAAAGAAAACGGTTACGAAGCACAAATCGACATCATCCGCACCAAGGGCGACGTGGTTAAAGACCGCTTCGACAAAATGGAAGGCAAAGGTTTTTTTACCGCGGAAATCGAACACGCCCTGCTCAACGGCGATGTTGACCTGGCGGTTCACTGCCTCAAAGATCTGCCAACCCAATCACCGCCCGGTCTTAAAATCGTCGCCATCCCCGAACGGGAAGACGCCCGCGACTGCCTGGTCAGCAAAAAACCGCTCGGTAAAAACGCCGACGGCACCTTTAACCTCAACGGCTTAACCGTCGGCACCAGCTCCAATCGCCGCGTCGCCGGCCTCAAGGTTCACTCGCCCGAGGCTGAGTTTGTGCCCATCCGCGGCAACGTGCCCACCCGCATCCAGAAAATGGTCGACGGCGCCGCCGATGTGATCGTGCTGGCCCAAGCGGGTCTGAACCGTCTCGACATCCAACAAGACGATCTCCATTTCTACCCACTTTCAGTGGACGAACTGGTCCCGGCCCCGGCCCAGGGTGCCCTGGCGATGCAGGTTCGCGAGAATGAAACCCGCGCGCTCGATTTCCTTCACCACGCGCCCAGCGCCGCCGCCAGCGACGGCGAACGCCGCGTGCTCCGCGCCATGGAAGGCGGCTGCCAAATGCCGCTCGGCGTGTACATCGAGGCGGTGGACGGCGCATTTCAAATCCGCGTGTTCCGCGGCGCCCACGGGAATTCGGATGAACCCTTGCGTTTCCAACACCGCGCCGCGGACATCACCACCTTGGTCGACGAAACGCTCGAGGCGCTGAAACTCACCTAAACCAAGGACCGTGAAGCATGCAATTTCTCTTCACGCAACTTGATCCCGTCCCAATCGAGGTTCGCCAGGCCTTGCAGGCGAAAGGCTGGACCGTCGGGCACCTGCCGTTTCGCAAGGTGGTTTTCCAACCGCCGAGCGAACCGCCGGATTGGCCACACCACGAGGCGGTGGTCATTACCTCGAAACAAGCCGCCAAATGGTTCGCCGACCACGCGCCGCCCAACGCGCCGCCGGTCGCCGCCGTCGGCGCCGCCACCCACGCATTACTCGAGGCGGCGGACTGTTGGTTTCGCGACGCGCCACCGGCCAACGCGGACGAATTGGTCACCCGTTTGCGGCAACGAATCGGCACCCGCCCAACACGCCTGCTGTTCCTGTGCGGCAACAAAACCAAAGCGACCGTTCCCGACGCTTTCCCCGATGGAGAATGCACTTTATATAAGGTTTATGCGACCCGTAAACTTTCCAAAGTTTTTCCTCCCGTTGCCCCAAACAGCATGGTATATTTCCAGGCACCTACAACCGCGTTGGATTATTTCAGTTCCTTTCAAACGTCCCCACCCAGAGTCGCGGTTATCGGTCCGTCAACAGCAGCAACGGTTCGCCGGCTCGGATGGACCATTGATTTTCAGCCCAGCCGCCCAGAGACGGCCGCATTGATCCGAGAGTTGCCGGCTCCAGATCAGTTGGCCCTGAAAGCAAGAGAATAAACGGCAAAATTTCCGTTCGTTTCACGACGAACCCGGTCGGTACACGTCAACTCCCACACTTCTCGAAAGTCACGCAAGGACGATCATGAAAAACTCGCAAACACTTTATGACCAAGCGGTTAAAGTACTGCCCGCGGGTGTAAACTCACCCGTGCGCGCATTTCGCTCCGTCGGCGGAACCCCGATTTTCATGGAAAAAGGCGAAGGCACCTATTTATTCGACGCCGACGGCAACCGGTACCTCGATTTTTGCGGTTCCTGGGGTCCCCTGGTCCTGGGTCACCGTCATCCCGAGGTTCAAGCCGCCATCACCGAGGTGGTTGGACGCGGCTGGACCTTCGGAACCCCGGTCAAAGAAGAAGTCGCGCTGGCCCAACTGGTTGCCGATAAGCTGGATGCGGTCGAAATGATGCGTTTTGTGAACAGCGGAACGGAAGCGGTGATGTCGGCGATTCGGCTGGCCCGCGGCACCACCGGCCGTGACAAGATTTTGAAATTCCGCGGCTGCTACCACGGTCACGTGGATTATTTGCTGGTCGACGCGGGCAGCGGCTTGGCCACTTTCGGCACCGCCGCCTCGGCCGGGGTCCCGGACGCCTTTGCCGAACTCACCGCGCTTGCGCCACTTGACGACCTTGAGGGCCTGCAAAAACTGTTTGCCGAGATCGGCGAGCAAATCGCGGCCGTCGTCATTGAAGGCGTGCCCGCCAACAACGGTTTGCTCATCCAGAGCCACGAATACATCGCGGGCCTGCGCCGCTTGTGCGATCAATACGGCGCCTTGCTGATTTTCGACGAAGTGCTTGCCGGGTTCCGCATGCCGGAAGTCATGGCTTACGCCCATTACGGCGTCCAACCGGACTTGGTCTGCCTGGGCAAGGTCATCGGCGGCGGCATGCCGGTCGGTGCCTACGGCGGTCGCGCCGAGATCATGCACCACATCGCCCCACTCGGGAAGGTCTACCAGGCCGGCACCTTGTCGGGCAACCCGGTGGCCATGGCCGCGGGGTACGCAACCTTAAAAGCGTACTACGAGGCCGACGTACCCGCCGTGATCGAAAAGCTGGGTGCCTATCTGGACCCGCGCATGGAAGCCCTGTTGGCCGATGTGGCCGACCTCGGTTTCATTCGCCTGGGTTCCCTGTTCTGGTTCTACTTCAAACGGGCGCAAGCACCGCGCACGGCTGAAGCCATTGCCGCCGAAAGCGGCGAGATCTACGGAAAATTGCATCGTTTGATGTTGGACCGCGGCATTTATATGGCGCCGTCGTCCTACGAGGTCGGTTTCCTGAACGCCGCCATGACCACCACCGAGCTGGACATGCTGTTGGACGGGATAAAAGCCGCCGTTGAGGAGGGAATCGTTTCATGATTTTTATTGATGCCTGTTATCGAAAGCCCACGCCGCGCCCACCCATTTGGTTTATGCGCCAGGCCGGCCGTTATTTACCCGAGTACCGCGAGATCCGCGCCAAATATTCCTTTCTGGAAATGTGCGCCAACCCCGAGGTGGTCACCGAGGTGACGCTGCAACCGATTCGACGCTTCGACGTGGATGCCGCCATCATTTTCGCCGACATCTTGCTGCCGCTGATGCCGATGGGTCTGCAACTGCGTTTCGCCAAAGGCGAAGGCCCGGTCATCGACAACCCGGTCCGTACCGAGGCCGACGTGGCCGCCCTTGGCGAACCGGACTACAGCAAAGACTTAACCTACCTGGGCGAAGCGATTAGCATGACCCGCGCCAAGCTGGACCCGTCCAAAGCCCTGATCGGCTTTTGCGGCGCACCTTTTACACTGGCCTGTTACGCGATTCAAGGTCACGGTGGCTCCACGTTTGAATACGTGCGCCGCTGGATGTACGCCAATCCCGTCGCCTTCCGCGCGCTGATGAAACATTTCACGCTCAGCACGATTGAATACCTCAAAGCACAGGTCGCGGCCGGCGCCAACGCCATCCAAATTTTCGACAGCTGGGGCGGCGCGCTCTCCGCCTACGATTACCTGCAGTTCGTGTTCCCCTACATTAAAAAGATCCTCGAACGCACCAGCATGCTGGGTGTCCCGCGCATTTTGTTCATCAAAAACGCGGCCCACTACCGCAGCTTCCTGCGTACCTCGGAAGCGGATGTGATCGGCCTCGATTGGACCATGCCCTTGGCCGAATCGCGCCGCATCCTGGGCGAAGACTACGCCGTCCAGGGCAACCTCGATCCGATGATTTTGTTTGCCGACAAGGATTACGTCATTCGCCGCACCAAAGCCATGCTGGAGATTAACCACGGTCAATCCGGGTACATCGCCAACCTCGGCCACGGCATTCACAAGGAAACGCCGATTGAAAACGTGGCCGCTTTTGTGGAAACGGTGAAAAACTTCCGTCACGACGATCTGTAGCAACCGAGGCAATCATGTATTTGTCGCTCAAAGCCCTGCACCTGATCGCGATGGTGACCTGGTTCGCGGGTCTGTTTTACATGTTCCGCCTGTTCGTGTACCACACGGAAAACAAGGACGACGCCGGCTGCGTCACCATGCTCAAAACCATGGAGCGCAAGCTCTACAAAATCATCACCGTCCCCGGGATGGTGGCGACCTTTGTCTTTGGTTTCAGTATGCTGGCGATGCAGCCGCATTTGTTTAAGCAACCCTGGTTGCACATCAAACTGACGATGTTGTTGATGCTGGCGGGTTACACCGGTTTCGTTGGCAAAACCCGCCGCCGCTTCGAGAAAGACGATGTGTACCTCACCTCGAAACAGTGTCGTTTGCTCAACGAGGTGCCCACCCTGTTTTTGGTGGGGATCGTATTCACCGCGGTGTTCCGTTTTTATATGACCGGCTCGGGTTAAACAGACGCATTTAGCCCGTCGGATCGGGAATCCCTGGTGAGAAATGCGGGTTAATAGTGTTATGATCGGCCTTCTATCCGACCTGAGCCGAAGCCGCCCGGGTCATGACGCCCGACAACCGCACGCCAACGTTTGGCACCACCTCGCGCGATTGTCGCACGCCCGTTGTGACACGTTTTTCCCTTCCCCCCCGGGCACGGTCTAAAAAGGATACGCCGACCCGCGTCGGCCGGTATTGCCACTGATGTTAAGGAGCAGTTTGATGGCCAAAGACGAACATGCAGTCATTAGCCCGAACGCACGGATTACAAGAGAACCTTTCCCCGCGTCACGGAAAATTTATCAAGAAGGCACCCTTCACACCGATGTGCGTGTGCCAATGCGCGAAATCAGCCTGACCAACGGCGATACCTTTACGGTTTACGACACCTCCGGTCCCTACACCGACCCGACCGCCCAAATCGACCCAACCCAAGGTCTGGCACCCCTGCGCCACGCCTGGATCGACGCGCGCAACGATACCGAAACCTATACCGGCCGCTCCGTCCAACCCATCGACAACGGTTACTCGGCCACCGCCGGCAAGATCGCGACCGAACCCGGCCTGTTGCGCGAACCGCGCCGCGCCAAAGCGGGCGCCAACGTCACCCAAATGCACTACGCCCGCAAAGGCATTGTCACGCCGGAAATGGAATACATCGCCATTCGCGAGAACATCAAACGCCGCGAAATGAACGACTGGGTCAGCCGTGAGCGCGACAAACGCCTCGCCGGCAACCCCTTCGGCGCGCAAATCCCCGCCACGATCACACCCGAATTCGTGCGGGACGAGGTCGCCCAGGGCCGCGCCATCATCCCCGCCAACATCAACCACCCCGAAATCGAACCCATGATCATCGGCCGTAACTTCCTGGTGAAGGTCAACGCCAACATCGGTAACTCGGCGGTGACCAGTTCCATCGAGGAAGAGGTGGAAAAAATGGTGTGGGCTACCCGCTGGGGTGCCGATACCGTGATGGACCTCTCCACCGGCAAGAACATCCACACGACCCGTGATTACATCATCCGCAACGCCTCCGTTCCCATCGGCACCGTCCCCATTTACCAAGCACTCGAAAAAGTCGGCGGCGTGCCCGAGGAACTGACCTGGGAACTTTACCGCGACACCCTGATAGAACAAGCCGAGCAAGGCGTCGATTACTTCACCATCCACGCCGGCGTGCTCCTGCGTTACGTGCCCCACACCCAGCACCGCATTACCGGTATTGTTTCGCGCGGCGGTTCCATCCTCGCCAAGTGGTGCATGGCCCATCACAAAGAAAACTTCCTCTACACCCACTTCGAAGAGATCTGCGAGATCATGAAAGCCTACGACGTGAGCTTCTCACTCGGTGACGGCTTGCGACCCGGCGCCCTTGCCGACGCCAACGACCGCGCCCAGTTCGGCGAGTTGGAAACCTTGGGTGAGCTCACCAAAATCGCTTGGAAACACGACGTTCAGGTCATGATTGAAGGACCCGGCCACGTGCCGATGCACCTCATCAAAGAGAACATGGAAAAAGAGTTGCGCGACTGTCACGAGGCGCCGTTCTACACGCTCGGCCCGCTGACCACCGACATCGCGCCTGGTTACGACCACATCACCTCCGGCATCGGCGCCGCCATGATCGGCTGGTACGGGACCGCCATGTTGTGTTATGTCACCCCCAAGGAACACCTGGGCCTGCCCAACCGCGACGACGTTAAAACCGGTATCGTCACCTACAAAATCGCGGCGCACGCGGCAGACGTCGCCAAGGGGCACCCCTCCGCGCGCGCCTGGGACGACGAACTCAGTAAGGCCCGTTTCGAGTTCCGTTGGGAAGATCAATTCAACCTGGCGCTGGACCCGGAAACGGCACGTTCCTACCACGACGAAACCCTGCCCAAGGATTCCTCGAAGGTGGCGCATTTCTGTTCGATGTGCGGCCCCAAGTTCTGTTCGATGAAAATCACCCAAGAGGTTCGCGACTACGCGCGCGACAACAACCTCGTCGAGGAACAAGCCCTGGACGACGGCATGCAGAAAAAAGCCAAAGAGTTTCGCGAGAGCGGCTCCGAGGTCTACGTTCCCGTCAAGTAACCACCCCATCGCCACGCGTTCGCCTCGCGGACGCGTGGACAGGGTTCCCTTCATGAGGAGGCCTGCTTGACCAGGTCGCTAGGAATCGCGGGCGCGGGTCTGATCGGCCGCATGATCGCCTTGGCGATGCAACGCGCGGGCCACACGGTGACCCTGTTTGATCGCGACAGCCGCGCCGGTCACGACAGTTGTTCGTGGGTCGGTGCCGGCATGCTCACGCCTTTGGCCGAGCTGGAAAAAGCCGAACCCATCATCACCGAACTCGGTTTGGCCTCTCTCAAAGCCTGGCCCCTATGGCTGGCCGGCTTACCCGAACCGGTTTATTTCCAGAGCAGTGGAAGCCTGGTCGTCGCCCACCAGCAAGATCACCGTGAACTAGAAGCGTTCCGGGCACAGGTCACCCGGAAAAACACCACCGCGGCACAACTCCACCGCCTGGACCGCCGCGCTTTGGCCGAGCTGGAACCCGAGCTGGCACCCCGCTTCAACGGTGCCTGTTTCCTCGAGCCGGAAGGTCAATTGGAACCGCGCATGTTGTTGCCGGCCCTGGCCGCGGCACTGGATGCGGCCGAGGTCGTTTGGCACGAAAAGGTCGCGGTGACGGCGGTGGCACCGGGATGCATTCAAACCGCGCAAGCCGGCTACCACTTCGATCAGGTTGTCGATTGCCGCGGCCTGGGCGCACGCGCGCAATGGCCGCACCTGCGCGGTGTTCGCGGTGAAGTCGTTCGCCTGTACGCACCCGAGGTCCAAATCGGCCGGCCGATCCGCCTAATGCACCCTCGCTACCCGATTTACATCAGCCCACGTCCCAACCAACAGGTCGTCATCGGCGCCACCCAAATTGAAAGCGACGCCCGTGGGCCCGTCACCGTCCGTTCCGCGCTGGAACTGCTGTCGGCCGCCTTCAGCCTGCATCCCGGTTTTGCCGAGGCCGAAATACTGGAGACCGCCGCCCAGTGTCGCCCCGCCCTGCCGGACAACCTACCCGCCTTACAGGTCGGCGCCGGCCTGTTGCGCGTCAACGGTCTGTACCGCCACGGTTACTTAATCGCCCCCGCCGTCACCGCCGCTTGCGTCGCGGTTTTATCGGGCGAACCCCAACCTTACCCCACCTTGTTGCAAAGCGACGATGCGCCCTGATTCGGTTGGCACCAGCGCGATTTCGTCCTATGATGTCCTGCAAAAAGCACCCCCTGGAGGTCGGCACATGATTGAACTCACACTAAACGGCGAGGCCGGTCAACTGGCGAAGCCCATGCGCCTGGACGAGTTCCTCGCGGACCGCGGCTTCCATGGTCGCGGCTTTGCCGTCGCCCTCGACGGTGATTTTGTCCCGCGTAGCCGTTACGCCGACGTCACCTTACGCGGCGGTGAATCGCTGGAAGTCCTTTCACCCATGCAGGGAGGCTAAAATGTGGCACGAACCCGAATGCCGGAACTTGAGCCGGCTGCTGATCGGTACCGCGCTGTACCCCTCACCCGATATCATGCGCCAAGCCATCGAAGCCTCGCGCGCCGATGTGCTCACCGTCTCGTTACGCCGTCAAAACCCCGCCGACGGCGGCGGCGAGCAGTTCTGGGACTATATTAAAGATCTCGGCAAACGCATTTTGCCCAATACCGCGGGCTGCAAGTCCGTCAAAGAAGCCGTCACCACCGCGCAAATGGCGCGCGAACTGTTCGACACCAACTGGATCAAACTGGAAGTGATCGGCGACGACTACAACCTGCAACCGGACCCCATCGGCCTGCTGGAAGCCACCGAGGAACTGATCCGCCAAGATTTCGAGGTATTCCCCTACACCACCGACGACCTGGTGCTGTGTACGCGTTTGGCCGAGGCCGGCTGCCGCACGGTGATGCCTTGGGCCTCCCCGATCGGATCCGGCCAAGGCTTGCTTAACCCGTTTAATCTGACCATGATCCGCGCTCGCCTACCCGAGGTAAGTTTGATCGTGGACGCCGGCATCGGCCGCCCCTCCGACGCCGTCCGCGCCCTCGAAATGGGTTACGACGGTGTCTTGATCAACAGCGCCGTCGCCTTGGCCCAGGATCCCGTCGCCATGGCGCGCGCCTTCGCCGGCGCCGTCGAATCGGGCCGTTTGGCCTACGAGGCCGGCGTGATGCCCAAACGCGATTTCGCCAGCCCCAGCACCCCCACCCTGGGCACCCCTTTCTGGCATGGAGCCAACTCATGAGCCAACACCCCGCCGAGGGCGGCACATCCAAGAAGCAACCGCACCCGATTTGTTGGACCATTGCCGGTTCCGATTCGGGCGGCGGCGCCGGCATTCAAGCCGACATCAAAACCTTCAACGCGCTGGGCACCCACGGCTGTAGCGTGATCACCGCCTTAACCGCGCAAAACACCGCCGGTGTTTCGGCCATTTCGGTGACCGACCCGGACATGATCGACGCCCAACTGCGCGCGCTCAAAAACGACCTCATGCCGCGGGCGGTAAAAATCGGCATGCTCGCCGACCGCAACACCATCCTCGCCGTCCATCGTCACCTTGGCGACCTCGACGTACCCGTGGTCATCGACCCCGTCATGGTCGCCACCAGCGGCGACGTGTTGCTGCAATCGGATGCGATCCAAAGCCTGCGTGAATTGCTGATTCCGCGCGCCACCGTGCTCACCCCCAACCTGCCCGAGGCGGAAACCCTGCTGGGCCGCACGCTTAAAAACACGGAAGACATCGAAAGCGCCGGCCGCGATTTGCTGGCACTGGGTTCCCAATCCGTTTGGATCAAAGGCGGCCACGGCTCCGGCGCGACCGCCCAAGACTACTGGACCGACGGCACCCAATCCCTGTGGCTCACCAGTGAACGGCATCCCCAAGGCAACAACCACGGCTCAGGCTGCACTCTGTCCTCGGCCCTCGCCGCCGCCCTTGCCCTTGGCTACGAAATCCGCGATGCGCTGGTCATTGCCAAGGCCTTTGTCGGCCAATCGATTCGCTTGGCTCAGCCACTGGGCGCGGGCAGCGCACCGGTCCACCAGGGCGGCTGGCCGGAGTTTGAAGGCGACCTCCCCTGGCTGACGGCCACGGCCGAGGAAGGCAACAACCGCCTCCGCTTCCCAGACTGCGGCCCCGACCGCCTCGGCTTTTACCCCATTGTTGATTCCTGCGCCTGGCTGGAACGCCTGCTCCCGCTCGGCGTCAAAACCTGCCAGTTACGCGTCAAAGCGCTGCGCGGTCAAGCCCTGGTCCACGAAATTCGCCGTGCGGTCCAAATCGCACGCCAAAGTTCCTGTCGCCTATTCATCAATGATTACTGGCAAATCGCCATCGACGAGGGTGCCTACGGCGTACACCTCGGCCAGGAAGATTTGCAAACAGCCGACCTTGCCGCGATTGCCCAGGCCGGCCTGCGTCTGGGCGTCAGCACCCACTGTTATTGGGAGGTCGCCCGCGCCCTCGCCCTGCGGCCTTCTTACATGGCCGTCGGTCCGATTTTCACCACCCAAACCAAAGACATGCGTTTCGCCCCACAAGGCATTGAGGCGTTGCGCCGCTGGCGCCGCAGCTTGTCTTACCCGCTGGTGGCCATTGGCGGCATCAAAAAACACCACATCGCCACCTTGCTCTCGGCGGGTGCGGATTCACTGGCCGTGATCACGGCCGTCACCGAGGCCGAGGACCCCGAGGCGGAAACGCGCCACTGGCTCCAACGCGTCCACTAGCCCGCATTTCTCACAAATAGTTGTGGGGTTTTTGCTTGGTTCCCCCTGGTTACTAATTTAATCCCTAAGTCGCTCTATTTAATGCCCTTCAGGATAATGTAAAGGTGGCCGCGGTGGCGATTTGCTTCCGTGGTTTCCCCTGGTTTAGCTCGTTCGTGTCGCATATGTCGCAACTTCGACACGAATCAAAACAAGCGAGGTCACCTTTACATGAAGAAACAAGCAAGCACCCAACAACGCGAATTCAAGTTTACCCAAGCGAAGCTCGTCGGCCTACCCTTCACCGAACGCGGTCAAATCGTCTACCGTGACACGCTCGTCAAAGGTCTAAAGCTCCGCGTCGGAACCAAGAGCAACTACTTTTTTGAATCTCGGGTCAAAGACGCTAGCGGCGCCAAATCCAGCCAACCACCGGTCAAGGTAAATTGGCAAGTTGGAAGCCTGGGACGTCGAAAGCGCCCGAAAAGAAGCGCGCGGGTTTCTTCACCTTTGTGATCTCGGCCAGGACCCACGGAAGAAGAAAACCGATTGCGAAGAGATGCAAGACGCACTTGTTTCCCAACCCGAGGATCAACCCATTACCTTGGGGGTCACCATTGAAACAGCGATGGCTGAAGGATCTTTAAAACCCAACACCATCCAAAATTACGGGTACACCCTTCGCCGCCATTTTTCGGACTGGATGTCCCGACCTGTTTCGGAAATCTCGATCAAGGAACAGAAAGTTCGCCACAAGGAAATTCTAAAAATTAGCAAGTGCGAAACGAAATCAGCGTTCCAGATGCTTTCATCGATGTGGAATAAGGCGTACGCGATTTATACGATTGAAGAGGAAAGAGACTTTCCTGCTTGTCCAATTTCGGCCCTAAAGCTGACTGACCTCAAATGGCAAAAGGAACAGCTTGTGGTCACGAAAAAGAACCTGGGTTCTCTTGCCCGAGCATTCGTCAAACTGTATCAGTCGCCCCTTGGCGAGCCCGACAGAAGCCACTTGCTTTGTTATCTGCTAGGCCTTTTTACCGGCTTTCGCGGTGGTGAATGCCGCAAACTGAAATGGGAATACATTTCGTTTACTGACGGAACCATCACGCTACCTGGCCACGTGGTAAAGAATTCCCGGCGCCACATCAAGCCAATCGGCCCCTTTGTTCTTGACCTGCTGAAAAAACGATATGATGAGCGCGATTCTTCCTCGCCTTACGTTTTTCCGGGCTTTCGAGATCGGAAGGGCACCCACATCGCGCCCTACTCTGAACTGCAACCACGAATTGTGGCGGAAACGGGGATCAAGTTCACGCCCCATGCGTTGCGCCGGACGTTTGCATCTTTGGCCGAACTGCTAGGGGTTCCGAGAAGCGTGCTTAAGGCATTCCTCAACCACCAGGGCGATGTAACTGATGGTTACGTTCGAGACGAGTTCGACCCCGACACAAATCGGTCGTGGATGGTTAAAATCGAAAACAACATCCTCAAACTTGCAAAGGTGAAGCGAAACGCGGCCTAAAAAAAACCGTGGTCGGGTGCCTCGTGGGACAACAGGAAGCCCCTGACCACGGCCGAGGAGATGGAAAGGATTTGACGTCAATCATGGATGGCATTTTTCCAGCGCCACCCAAACCAGGCCGGGATGGGCGGTTGGCCGCGAAGCGTCACAAAGCCGTCACCCTCATCGGGAAAGTTATGGTTATTTGAGAAACGGCCCATCGCGATGCGCACCCGTTGACGCGCAAGTCGATGTTGCTCGGGATCGCGGGCGTCTATGAAACCGATTTCTTCCGCGAAATCGGCGATGGTTGCCGGCGTATAAAGATCGTCCTCATCAAGCTGTTCGATGATGGACGCGTATTTCATGGGACGCCCGGTTGGACGTTTCATTTAAAGATCCTTTCAGGCTTACCAACAGCGAATGTTTACTGACACGTGGCAACCACCGCGGTAACGTTATCCCGTCCACCTTGGAGAAGGGCGGCATCGATGAGCGCTTGAGCCCGTTGCTGTGCGGATGGTTCCGCCCCAAGAATTCGCCGGATGTGTTCGTCGGAGATCATGTCGGTTAGGCCGTCGGAGCAAAACAAAAGAACATCGCCCCACTGTAGCTTGTGACTGTCAAGGTCAGGTTTTAAAGGTCCATTACCAACGGATTGGGTTAAGACGTTTGGGAGGGTGTAGCGTTCAGCCAACTCCGCCGGGATCATCAGCGTGTCACTCACCGCGGGGTCAAAACGATGATCGCGGGTGAGCTGTTTTAAAAAACCGTTCCTGTAGAGAAACAGCCGAGAATCCCCCGCGTGGATGCTGTAAAGCGTTTCACCTTCGATCAATGCGCCGGTGAAAGTGGTTCCCATGTCATGCAGGGTGCTGTCTTCCCGCGCAAGCTTGCTTATCGCGAGATGCGCGGTCATTAAGGCATGTTCAAGGATGAAGCTTTCGAGGTCTCTTTCACCGGTTTTCGGCGGTTTTCCCCAGGCGTCCGGCCACCGCCAGGCGCCGTCATAACCATCTTTGAGGGTTTCGCCAAAGATTTTGATGCACTGCTTTGCAGCAACCTCGCCGCCCTCGTGTCCTCCCATGCCATCGGCAACAGCCATCACAGCAGAACCACAGCTCGCCTTATCTGGAAACATGAATGCGTCTTGGTTCGTTTCCCGTACGTTTCCACGATGGGATAAGCCGGCAGAATGAACCGCAAAGCTTGGGGCGCTCTCCTTTTTCTTGTTTTTCCGAAATAGCCTGAATATTGGCATACACCACCCGTTTCAAAAAAATGTCGCGGCAGCCTCGAAATAGGCCCGTGAACGTTGATGCACCCGAACTGCATGCGTTCTGAACCCAAATCGACCTTCAGCCGCGACGAATCCGCCCCCAAGGTGGGAGATCAATGAAAAAACCATTTCTCTGTTTCTTTTTCCCGTGATGGGTAGATTTTTGGTTTAGCGGGTAGCGGTCGCAAAAGCCCCTTTGCAACCGCTACCCGCGAGCTTTGAACACCCTTGTAGACCGGTTACTTGCTCACCCCTGTGTCTTGCCAAACGGCCCTAATCCAGGGGGAAAATACCGCCATATCTACGGCATAACCCTTAGTATCAGGGTCCTTGAATACACCAATTTTCTCTCTGCTGTTCGCCATTTTCTTTGCTTGATAGCGGAGTTGATGCGCGGAAAATGGAATAAGTTTACACACGTCGGAAAGGTAAAAAACCCCTTCCTGGCTTAACAGCGTGTTTCCATCCCAATTTGGGTCGACCTTCTTGTAAGTTCGCCGTAGATTCTCTCGGTAAAAGGGCGCAAAAACCGTCATTCTGATAACCCAGTGATTCCAGACTTTGCGAATGCCTGCTAATACCCACGGGTTTTTACCATCCTCTCTCATCTGGCGAACAAGTCTTTTGATTTTCGCAGCATCGATCTCGAGTTTTTCGACAATGTCTTTTAAGTAGAAAATTCCGTCTTGCTTAAGCAAGAACTCGGCAGTCCATGTCTTTTCTACGGCTTTAAGTTCTAGCTCATCATGGTTAAATAAATTGGTCATAACAAATCTCTTTTTTACTGAATTCCTGTCGATCCTAGCCATCGACAAGGGGTCTTAAAATCACCCAATTGCTTTCTTGAGGTTTCTTCTTGCTTGCTAGGATCGCCGAAAGAAGTAAAGTGCAAACTTCCTTCAACCTAGTCCTCAAAGAACCGCTAAGTTACTGAGCGTTTCTTGATTTCACCGACACGGTTATTTCTCTTCTCGCCTCGACTTTTAAAGTTATACCTTGGCGAATTTGAAAATTGCAACTGTAAATTTTCAACAAAAATTCACTCCTGGTACAAGAAATGAAAGTTTGGTTTTTGCAGGAAAATTAATCTCCTTTTTTCGTTTTCATAATAAATCATTCTGGTTTCTTATTGGATAATGTTTTTGTTTAACAAAATCGCCCGGCACCGATTGTCTCTTGCTTTTTTATTTTGACTATTTTGCCTTCGCTCAAGTGCATTTTATCTAGACACTTGAGCCCCTTTCGGTAGTTCTTTATTTTCTCGGTTTCGTATTACCAAGGAACCGCAGAATCGGCCCATATCTACATTTAGCTAAGATCGATTTGCGGCTTCAATCGGGGGTCGAGGTGCTTTAGGGCACAGAACGGGAGAGGTTCTAATTTATCAACGGGTTACACGAAGTCCAACATGGCACCAAAGACTTGCTCCTCGCTTAAGATCAAGGCTCCCAAAATCTCGAAGGTGGAAGGCCACTGGTTCAGAATGAGTCAACGACTTCAAAAGATTGCAAAAGTTTGGCTTGCCCGCATATAATTTCCGTTTGTCTTCGCGTTGCGAAAGTTACAAAGAGGGGCACGTTGGTTGCACTCCGAACCAACATCACTTGAGGGTACCGCCGTGGGAATTGCTAACCATCCTAAGCGGTAAAGTGCAGCTCCTTATTTATCATATTGAAATAAAAGGAGTTGCTATGGCGGTCGCAAAGGGGAAAACCAAAGTAAGACGGGATCGTTGGTTTGAAGAGTTTTTCTTGTCGCTCGATCCCGAAAAAAGATATCGCACGGGGGATATCGTTTCTGAATGGGAAAAAGATGATCAGGTCGTAAGGGCAATGCAGGAAAAGTGCAAAAAGAAACCTAAAGACGCTAGATCTGTCTTAAGTCGTTATATGCCATATAGGTACAAGATGTTTCTTAACGAATCGAGTGATCAAAACCCCGAGAGCACGCCAACCGCGCGTGCTTATCAGCCCATTGGAACCGAACCCTTTGGCCCAACAGGTCACGATATGAATATTTACCTTGGGGCTCAGTACGCCTGGGTCGCGGCCGATTATTTGGGGTTGGAGCAACCGAGGTCGCTGGAAGAGGTTTTGGAGTTGCTTAAGAAGGCTCTGGAAATAGAAGACCCTAAAAGTGTTGAGGGAACTGAATCTTCGTATGTGGTTGTGGAAGCTCCCGCCGAGAGTATCCAGGCCGTCAGTGTTCCTGGTGGGGACCAAACCGAAATGGGTCAGGTTGAGACGGTTAAACCTACAAAGCGAAGTCTACGCAAGCGATTTCGAAGATGGCGGGTTCCCATGGCTTTCGCCATGTCGGCTTTTTCGACTTTTATCTGTTTAGCCACGATTGGTGGCGTAATTCTATTCCAAAGTTACCCAGAGCTAGAAAAAATGGAAACGGCTCAGAATACAGGCGGCGTTACCGCAGTCAAAAATATCACAAAATCATTTAAAGTTTCAGGAAACAAAGCTGAAGTATACGGTATTGGATGGCGTGCGGCCTACGACCCCCATAAGGATATTGAGGAAATCAAAACTATTATAGAGCCACTTTTATATGACGAGGAACTGGGGTGGCAAGCAAAGGCGAATCATGTTGTTGGGCTTGCCTATCTCAACCGAGGACATCTTAGTCTTGCCTTAGAAAACTTTGAAGAGGCTGAGACTAAATTAAGAGGCCTGTCAAAACAAAGGCTAGATCTAAAGAAAATTTACTTAAGCATGGCAGATTGTCATTTCTATCTATATCAACCTGAAAAGATGATGGAATGCATTAAGCTTGCCCAAATGTTAAATGTCCCCGGAAGAGAAGCAGTAACTCTTCATTATGAGTCACAATATAATTTCCTTCAAGGTGACATCAATAAAGCTATCACTCTAAGCCATAAAGCATTGAGGCTCTCTAAGACAACAGAAACAAGCTACTCTGGATATTACCACGCCAATCTAGGCCTACTCTATTCAGCAACGGGAAATATGGATCAAAGCTATAAGCATCTAAAAGAAGCGCATGCTTTTGCCGTTTTGAATCAAGACAGCTCTCTATTGAGTGTTATATATGAATATGAACGCTTTTGGGCGGAGAAAATGAACTTTCCTTTTTCTGGCGTTAGTTCAATTAACAAAAGCAAGAGTTTTTCTTCTGAGAAGAATTATATCAGTTTCTCAGTAGATCTAGCACGCGAAAGCAGTGTAAGTAAGCCAAGGAGGCAATGATGAGAATCGATGGGTATTCACCCCTGAGTGGAGTGAACCTATATTCAAGTGCAACCCAAAACAATCCCCCCGACACAGAAACGGTTGATGTCAGTCCTGAACAGGTGGACTCAGTTACCTTCTCCTCAGAAAGTCTTTTCCTTTCAAGCCAGCAAACATCTACCTCGGGTGATGTTGGTGGAAACCCCGACCCTGGACCTCTAACAGATAAACCCGATGGCGATCCCTAGACATCAAGAAAACGTCGCCCCTAACCGATGAACCCTCGCCTTAACCAGCGAACTACCTTCGAATTCCGCCTTAAACCGCACCTCGCGGCCGGCAGAACTCTGAAAATCACAACTTAACGTGTATTCCGTCCAAAGATGATCAACAGGCTTCGTTTCTACCAAGGTCATCTCTTCCCACCGCTCACCATCATTCATACCGTACCAACGAACCGTGGTTCCACTGGGGATGTTCATTTCCACATAGATTTTCGCCGTTGAAACGCTCTGGCTAACAGCATGCTCGCGCGTCACGTACACGCCAGTTTCCTGATCCAAATAGCCGATCAGGTTGACGTCGCCGAATTTCAAAGCCGGCGTTTCATTAGGTTTCGATCCCGAGAACCGGACCCGAATCAAAACATCATTGGCCAAAGCTGGAAGGCGTTCACCTTCCGCCGGAATCAACGCACCCCAGCTTTGGCCGTTATCTATAGAATGTGTCCAGATAATTTGCGAGCCGTCGGGAATCGCCGAATACTCGTCAATATTGATTTCATTGAATTGCGCATTTTCCACCGAACGAAACTGAATGACGCCAGAGGATTCGAATTGATAGCCGTAAATTCGACATCTCAGGTCAGACGCGTTTAACGGCGTCCAGGTCTCCGCGTTGCTGGATTCGAGCAACACGCCGGTGTTGTAGGTTTGGCTTGTGATCAACCCGTTTTGGCCGGTTTGACCTAGGGTGGCGATCTGGACGCGGTACGCGTTGCTATTCGTCAACAAGACAACCGCGTAACTTGTCGCGGCCGCCGCAAGGAACGGATCGTCAAAAACGACTTTCGTTTCCTGATTGGTGCGAATCTCGGATGGTGCAACCACCTTTTCAGCCAGAACCCTGTCATTAGGTAGGCCGACCGTAACCCCACGAATCTGGACGGTTACCGGGATCGCTTCATCTTTTTCGGCGAAGAACACGCCAACCGCGCTTACCACCTGGCTTTGCGGGAAACTAAACGTTTGCGCGAGGGGATCGCGGCGAACCGTGCGAACCCGGGCATACCAAACTAAGCCGGTGGCTATTCGGCGAAGGAAATGCGGGGTTACCGCTGCCCGAGGGGCGATAGGCGTGGCAGTTCTAAGTCACTGGCTTGTTTGCTGGTTGTTTCCTTTAATCGGTTGGCAACACAGTTTCCTTCGGGGCTGTTTGGCAACAAATCCAAAAGCACCGTGCACAGAATTCAAGACTTTTTGTGATTCATGTCATGCATTTACTAAACAAGGCATTTTTACGATATATCCGATGGTTTACTTCAGCGAGCTGACGGCTTATGATTTTCATGGAAAAGGGAAATACCCGCGGCGATTTTGGCTAAACCTCTGAGCTGCAACGGCCTGTAAAAATGCTCACCGCACCCAACGGGTGCGGTCGTGCGCGACCCCGGCCCGCTTTTTCCAAACCATTTCGCTCCAGATCTTTAGCCAAAATCCCTCACCTCAGAGCTTCTTAGATTAAATGCTCTGATTAGGTAACCAATCTTAGCCTCCGCGGACTGAGCGCGCCGACAGGCTCGGCGCGCCTTCAGAACGTGACATAATAAGAAAATGCTACACCCACGGCACCCTACTTACGAGGCTCTTATGATACTTTTTTACATGCTCTCTTTGTGTGTCCTTCAAAATCCGAGCTCCATAGAGCAACTCGAGAAACACTTTGAGATTGTAGATTTTCAATCTTTCAAGACTGAAGACGGAAGCCCACTTATTCCAAGCTATATTGTGTATGATCATGACCGTCTTTTCGCTATCGATTCCTTTGATAAAACCATCGTGGAGTTTGATAACACCGGAAAAGTGATCAACCAAGTAGGGGGAAAAGGGCAAGGCCCAGGTGAGTTTGGTCGTCCGTCCATGGCGAAAACAGATTCAAAGGGACATGTTTATATACTCGACCAATTTCGTCACCTTTTTCACGTCTTCAAGGACGACACACTTATCAACACAATCAAGATTAACCACCTGCCAGTGCCTTCAAGCTTTCATGTAGTAGAAGCAGACGGAAAAACTCTATTATACCTGGTTGGATCAGGACAGTATAAAGGCGAACCTTATCAAGGTTTTCTTATTGACACACAAGGACTTGTCATTGAGAAGATTCAAAAAATCACAGGGCCAACGTATTATTCGTTTGTACAGGGCGCAGTCATCAATCAGCATGAATTGGTAATGGCACATGCCCTCGGGAACCGATTTTCTATCTTTGATACAAGTGGAATGAAGGTCGATGAATTTGAGGTACGACATCCCAAGTTGACAATCATCCACCACCGGCTTGAAGAGACGAATGAAGAAGAAGTGCCGGCAAAGCGATCACCCATGCACAAAGAGCCACACACAACTCTTCGACATTTTTATCCATAAACACTTCTTCATCACATCATGGTCAAGGCGCCACATGGAGACAGATCGGTATCGTTTCTACGTGGTTTCCGATAGAAAATCTAAAAAAACGCTTACAGCGCTCGAAGTCGGTTTACCATTGATGGGATTTAAAGATGATCTCTTTGTCTTTGGAGATTTAAACCGAGAAGACGTTGAACACTTGGGAGTTTACTATTGCAAGCCTAAATTCGGCACCTTCGAAAATTAACAAGAACACCGAATTTCCGCGCTAATCACTGATCACAAAGATGGGCTCGCAATCGCGTGGTCATGATTGCCGGCATTTGGTTTTTACCTAAAAGGCGCTGAAGCGTCGGATTTTGGCTAAAAATCTGGAGCGAAATGGCTTGGAAAAACAAACCGAGGTCGCACCCGACCGCACCCGCTGGGTGCGGTGAGCATATTTACAGGCCGTTGCAGCCCAGAGGTTTAGCTAAAATCACCGCGAATTATCGCGCTTCTTAGGTTTCACAATGTCGCCAAAGAAAGGCGAGCAGCTTCTCGAATTACCTGATTTCCGCTGCCACTGTTGCCGCGCTTTTCAAACATCAGGAGTCCAAGAGGCCGGAGCCACCCAATCCAGCGCAAGCGGAGAGAAAAAATGAAAGGGACCCAGCCAACTTGCTCGGTTGGGAAGCCCCGATTTTTTCTTGGAGCGTTTCTTGAGGCCGTTGCTGACGCGCTAAACCTGTTGCCGGTCGGGGGGAGCCGCTTCCATAAACATACGCGTGTATCGGGGCCGGCATCATAAAAGTGATTCATATGAATCCAAGGTTTTCCGTTAATAAACATTCGAATAAACCCGTCGGCAACATTCTGGCGATAAAGAACCTGGCTTTGTTCACCAGAACCATTTGAGGTGAAGCATTCCGTTTCATGTGCCCCCTGAATTGCATCACAGTTAATCAATAAACGCTGCACCGTCAGGGAAGGAACTTTGCGGCGCTCGCCCTCCCGTAAACACCTGTATTAAAATAGCTTCCCTGGAGACTCATACCGAGTTGCTTAATAAACGTTTAGCCTTCAACCTATGAAGCGCGATAACTCGCGGTGACTTTCGCCAAATCTCTGGGCTGCAACGGCCCGTGAACATGCTTACCGCACCCAATGGGTGCGCGTCGTGCGCGCCCCCGGCCCGATTCCCCCAATCCGTTTTGATCCCAATTTTTAGCGAAAACCCAACGCTTTAGCGCTTCTTAGGTTCAAACGTAAAACAGTGCTTGCTAGAACCGAGTTTTTCAACGGGTACCCAATTAACGCACAATGATCGACCACTGATTGCCGTTGCTTCGCGATTCTCAGAAAAGACTCGGCCGCTTGAACGTCCATTTCCTCTGCAAACCCGTCACCGACATGAGCGAAAAGCGAAATGGGTAGCCCATGCCTTGACCAAGGTGATCGGGCTAACGCATTTCGCCGGGGTCGGTGATTTCACCCAATTCGTCGATCTCGATGCCGTTGAGCACCGATTCCAAGCGGTAACCGCGTGAACAACTGTTGTCGACGCAGATGTAGTCGAGCCCGATGCCACGCATCACCTTGAGCCGCAGATAGCGTAACTCAGGTTTTCCTGGCTCCTCGAAACGCGTATGTCCGCAGATCACGCGACGAAGGCCGACCGCTTGGACGAAGGCTCGGTATAAACCGCGGATTTGATCGTTTTGATGGGTCATTTGGTTCACGAAATCAAAATCGGCCCAAAAAGGACCGCCAAATTGGGTGAAGCCGGCCCGCCCGCCGCGGCGGCTGCCGATCCCGTCAATTAGTTCGCTGCCGCTGTTCGAGCGAAAGGTCACGTCACCCAGCGCGTTGTCGATGACCTGCCGGCTCAAGCGATTGAGCCGCGCCACCGCGCGCACCAACCCAAATCGGCGCGGGTCCTCGGAGCTGTGAAACTGCTGCGCCACCAAATTGTGCAAAACCCCGAAACCAAATTGATCCAAGAGGGTTTGGGGTGAAAGGCCGCCGTGAACAAACAGGGTGTTGCCTTCCAAGTACATCACGGACAAGCCCCGGAAAAAATCACCGTAGTGTTGCCGCCAGACCATGGCGATGATGCGCCAGTCCAGCAGCATAAAACGCCGGGGCTGCAGGCCGTCGTCGCACGCCACCACCGCGTTGGCAAAACGCAACCTCGGATCGTAACCATCTTGGTTTCCACAAGTTTCCAGCCAGGGCGGCAACAGGTCCCACACATTCCAACCGTCGACGCCAAACAAACTGTGGCTGAGTTGTCGGCTGAAATCGGCAAGGGTTTGCTGCCAACTACCGCGTTCTTCAAAAGAAAACCCACGCGCCGCGGCCACCTCGCCGAGGGTATTCCAGACATCCTCCCAGGATTCGTAGGTCTCGCGCGCGAGCACCGAGAGATCGCAGCCGTAGGAAAAGTGAGCCTCGCTGCCGGTTCCCAGCGGAAAAGCCAAACGGCCCTCGCGGTAGAACTGCTGTTGCAGGGTCACCAATTCCTCGCGGTGAAGGTCGAGGAAACTGACCATGCTTTGAATGAGGCCCATGCGACCGATGAAGTCCATCACATCCATTTGGAGATGTTCGGATTCCTTGTACATTTGGAAAACGGCGAAGGGATTGGTGAAGAACTGGAGGTTGTGAAGGTCGTGGTTCCCCATCAGGCAGACAAAATCAATGCCGAACCGTCGCCAGCGAATGTGTTTGAGGAACTGGATCAGGTGGTAGCCGTGGTGGTAGCGATCCAGCAAATCCCCCAACAGGATCAGCTGGATACGCGGCGTTTGGGGAACGACCATTGCCTCGAATTCAGGCACCCACGCGGCATCCATATTTTGGCGAATCAAGGTCAGGACCGAACCGAGGGAGCCGTCGAAGCGCAGGATGTTTTTGGCGGCAAGACTCCGCAGCATCACATCCAGATCGCCGTGGAGATCGCCCAAAACAACCGTACGCCGGTAGTTGCTTTGATGGGGTGGTAACGAGAATTGGCGGGCCATCGGGGCTCCCCTCGGGAAAGAATCTTTGCGGATACGTATCGGCACATCACGCGAGAAACCAAGTATTGATCGACACCCTTGTGGCGGCGGGGGCTTGTCCAGGACAAATACTCAGGAAGCCGGGCACCCAAGCCATCGCCGCAATGACGATGACCCTTAATGGGAAAAACAATGATCGAGCCACGGAAATTCTTTGTGTTATCTTCATCAAACAAAGGATTATCCCACCATCAAAAATACCAATGAGAAGAATCCGCACACGCAAAAGAATCAAACTAAATTAAACACCCGCAAAAAAAACTAAAAACACGAAAATACAACCAGATCACCGCCTTTGCCGGGCGATTCACAATTTACACACAACCCTTGATTATTTTGCTATATATTCTAGTCACCCCTCGAAGTTTGCCCAACTTGCCCATCAACTTAATGTCCTTGCCTTTTGATTGCCGTTATGGATGCAGCTTCACATCGAAGCATTTTTGCACTTTTGCCATGAGCCACCTTAGGAAACTCGGTGTACCAGACACCCCAGGTCGAAGTGTGCACCCAATCATCCTTAGTTAAGCCCCGGGACCACGCCAACCGACCGTCTCCCTCGGGGTCGCTTGCTCATTGCCCCTTCGGCAATTGGTTCCCGCCGTTTTGCGATCCCCCGCCGCGGCCAACCATGGGCTCAGCAGTTGCTTGCACGGCTTGTGCTTCGAAGGTATCGCTTATGGAAGAAAACACCATCAACGTTCTGCTCTGCGAGCATCAACCGGTCCACCGGAACGCCATGGTCGCCGCCATCGACCAAATCGCCGCCGACCTCCTCCCCTTCCGCGTCCATTTCGATGTCGTGCCCGCGGCATCGTTGGAAGCCCACACCCTCCGGCCAATTTACGATGTCATGCTCCTGGACGTCACCGTCGGTGCACCTTACCTTGCCGTGGCCGAACGCCAGGTCTGGGCCCGCCTTTTTTACCTGAGCACCCCCGGCCAACGCGATCACCTGGAGCATGTTTTAACCCAAACCAAAGGCAGCTACCTGGTCAAAGACGACGCCTTCGCCTACTTGAACCTATTGCGCATGGAACTGCGTCTGATCGCAAAACACCGCTCACAAAAGTTTGTGCCGCTCTCAAAACGGGAACTCCGTTTTGCCACCGCACTCCGTGCCGGCGGTACCGGTTTTTTCGAATTGGCAACCGACCTCAGCCGCGGTTTTATTTGTCCCAACTGCGGCCATTACCTTGCCCGTGAAAAGGGCTTGATCCCAGAGCTCAAATTTTTTTGGCTGTGGTTCCGCCGCCGAATCCATCCCGCCGACGGCACGCGGCTGGTTCGCCAACTGCGACAACTGCTCAACGGCGACACGAACCAACTCGAAATCGAGATTCGTTTCCAAATGGAACCACCCGCCTACCAGTGGCTGGCCGTGTCGGTACACGCGCTTAGCAGCGATCCCAACGGGCGCTGCCTTGCCGTCGCCGGCACCATGAAGGACATTACCGCCCGCAAGACCGTCGAGGAAGAGAACTTCCGCCGTGCCAACTACGACCCGCTCACCAACCTTCCCAACCGTGTTTTGTTTTTTGACCGCCTCAGCCAGGCAACCAAGATGGTCGCACGCCGCGGCGGCAAATTGGCCGTCCTTTTTATCGATCTCAACCGTTTCAAATGGGTTAACGATTTTTTGGGTCACCGTTGCGGCGACAAACTCCTACAAATCGCCGCGCGACGCTTTGAGGGCTGCATGCGTGAGAGCGACACCGTCGCCCGGCTGGGCGGCGATGAATTTATCGCGGTCCTGAGCGACCTCAGCGACCGTGACGGTGCCGAACGGGTCGCCGAAAAAATCCTCAAGCGGTTGAAGGAACCCTTCGCACTAGACGGGGAAGAAGTCTCGATCTCCGGCAGTATCGGCATCTCGGTTTATCCCGACGACGGGCGCAACGCCGAGGAACTGCTCCAGTTCGCCGATACCGCTATGTACGCCGCCAAAGACTACAGTGACAACACCTTCCGCTTCTACAACAAACGCCTCAGTATCGACACGACCCGGCGCATCAGCCTGGCCAAAGACCTACCTAAGGCGCTGGATAAAAATGAGTTCCGAGTATTTTACCAACCGCTAATCGATCCCGAAACCGGCCGCATTGTCGCGGTTGAAGCGCTGCTGCGCTGGCAACACCCCCAACACGGGCTCCTGCTACCCGAGGCCTTTCTCGAGCTGGCCGAAACCAGCGGCCTGATCTCACCCATCGGCATGTGGGTCGTCCGTCAGGCATGCGGACAGGTGAACCAATGGCGTGAACAGGGATTGCCGCGCCTAAACCTCAACATCAATCTGTCGTCGCGCCAGTGTTTGGATGAACAGTTCTGCGACGTGCTCGCCGGCGTACTCGATGAACAAAAATTTCCGCCCCAGGATCTGGCCCTTGAGGTCGATGCCGACTGCATCGCCAACAGCCACCGCCACCAGGCATTCTTCAAACAAATCGCCCAACTTAAAGTCAAGCTCGTGATCGACCATTTCGGCGGGAGCGCCTCGCCCCTCGATTGGTTAACCCAGTTCCCGGTAAACTCGGTCAAACTGGACCGCGCCTTCTTGGCAAAATCCGAACACGACCAAAACACCACCCGCATTTGCCAAGCCATCACCGACCTCGCCCATAAGTTGGATCTGAATGTCGTGGGCGAGGGTGTCGAAAACGTCGAACAACTCGGCTTTTTCTCGTCTTGCGAATGTGACTTGGTGCAGGGATTCCTATTTACCGAACCCCTACCCGCCCATCAGTTCGAGAATATCGCCCGCCATCGCGAATGGGATCTGGCCGCATTAGGAATGCGGGACCAGACCCTGCCTAAGTAAACCCAACGAAACGCACTAAAAATTGTCTTTCATGGCGCGCAACACGCGCAACACCGAAACCGGGCTCAGATCGTTGTCGGGCTCCTCGCGTTTCACGGTCGCGTGAATCGCCGGACTGTCCAAACGCATAAAGGGATTGGTGGCCCACTCATCCGCCACCGTGCTCGGGGTGGTAAACACACCCTTATCGCCACATTCCCGTGCCCAGGCCAACTTCTCTTGAACCGCGGTGTTGTCAGGCTCAACGCTGAGCGCGAAGGCAAGGTTGGAAGCGGTATATTCATGCCCGAAAAATAAGCGGGTGGTCGCGGGCCGGCTGCCGATCACATCGTTCAACGAGCGTTTCATGTCCGCGGCGTCCCCTTCAAACAAACGACCGCAACCCGCGGCGAACAAGGTATCGCCGGTAAAGGCCGCGTCCCCGAAGTAATAAGTGATTGCGCCGGTGGTATGACCGGGATTATGGCTGATCGAACCGACCAAGTTACCGATCCGAACCGCATCGCCTTCTTCCAAAAACACCGTTTGTTTGGGAATGCGGTCGCGATCCGCACCAAAACCGTAAACCACCAGATCGGGAAAGGTTTGAACCAACTTTTTGTTACCGCCGACATGATCCCAATGATGGTGGGTTGTCAGAATCGCGGTTAAGGTGACCCCGGCCTTTTCGACGGCCGCCAAAACCGGGTCGGCTTCGGAGGGATCCACCACCCCGGCCTGACGGGTCTCGGGGCAAATGATCAGGTAGGCAAAGTTATCGCGTAAACAAGGAACCGTTACAATTTCCACGATGCACGCTCCGCGTAAGATATAGCAGGTTACGGTCCAATTACAGCCGTTCTTATTTAGGAGAGCAAGATGGAAAACGCGTGGGAACGGGGCAGGGTCGCGACCGCCTTCGGTGACACCCCGTTGTGACAACCATCGATCCGCCGCGCCGGCCGCCCGCCGACACGGGCGGTCGAATGGCCAAGCCTTGGAATACAAGGATTTGGGGCCGGATCTTTCAGCTTTCTCCTCGCGCTTTCCCAGAAAAAAGCGGAATGTGGGCGAGGCGTGGAACGGCTCACCCCCGGGAATGCCGAAGCGGGCAAAATCATTGGATCGGTTTGTTCGGGAGGTCGAACCCTCTATTTCTTTTTACCGGCCTTCTTCTTGGCTTTTTCTTTAGCCGCCGTTTTGTCCACCTTCTTCTTGGTCTTTTCTTTGGCCGATGCTTTGTCCGCTTTCTTTTTAGCCTTTTCTTTTACCGGCTTGTCACCCTTCTTCTTGGTCTTTTCTTTGGCCGATGCTTTGTCCGCTTTCTTTTTAGCCTTTTCTTTGGCCGGCTCGTCCGCCTTCTTTTTGGCTTTTTCTTTGGCCGATGTTTTGTCCGCTTTCTTTTTAGCCTTTTCTTTTACCGGCTTGTCCGCCTTCTTTTTGGCTTTTTCTTTGGCCGATGTTTTGTCCGCTTTCTTTTTAGCCTTTTCTTTTACCGGCTTGTCCGCCTTCTTTTTGGCTTTTTCTTTGGCCGATGTTTTGTCCGCTTTCTTTTTAGCCTTTTCTTTGGCCGGTTCTTGATCTGCTTCTTTGACGTTGGCCGGCGCTTTGTTCTTCTTCTTTTTGGCTTTGTCCGCTTTTTTTACCGGTGCAGGCGCCAGGGGAACCGCTTCAACCACCGGTTCTTCCGCTTTCGCTTCTTCTTCAACCTGAGCGGGTTCGTTGTTCGCCGCTTCTGCTTCCCCCGGCGCGGGTTCGTTTTTCGCCGCTGCTGCTTCCGGCTCAGACACTTCGGGTTCCGTTATTTCCGGCTCGTCCGATGGTGCATCAATCGGCTCGGACATCGGCGCCGCGGCTTCCTCATCGGCAACTTCCTCGGGTGCAGCCATCGACGCCGCGGCGGTTTGTTCAGGCGCCGCCGTTTCTGCCGCCCCGACGGCGGTCTTATCCGGTTCAGGGGCCGCAACAAGCGGGGTTTCAGCGATTTGTGCAGGCTCGGGAGCTACCGGCTCGGCCGCCTCGGCTTCGAGCACCTCCTGCGCCAAGCCCACCAAACGAACGGCTTTGGCCGGGCCAATCCCGCGAATTTTGGCCAGATCCGCGGGCCGCGCCGCGGCCAAATCAGCCACGGTATGGACGCCAATCTGCTTTAAGTGGCCCTGCAACGCGGGTCCGATACCGTTGATTTTCTTGAATGGATCATGAGTCATGGTCGTGCTCCCAGGGAAACGCAATTGGTCGAGGAACCATAAAATCCCCAAGAGCGGAACGCTGTATCCTCGGCAAAATCGTTAACAAAATTCTCATCATATTTTACAAGCGCCACGGCACATGTAAAGGAATTCCCGAAATTTCACCTGATAAGCAGCCACCAAAAGGCGTCAAATCACCTCACACTTTTCTCACAAAACCTCACATTTCCACCTCGCTAACGCACCCCGACCTCTCCGGTTTTGGGTCTCGCCTCGCTCGTTTGGGGCCGTGCGGCATTGCCGACAACCATGCCCAGCGTCATCGCGGTCACGAACACCACCACCCCGGGCGAGAAAAAAGCCAGCGAGGTCAGCGCCGGACCGGGGCAGATGCCGCCAACACCCCAACCCATGCCGAAAAGCGTCGCACCGGCTATCAAACGGACATCCACCTGTTGGCTTCTCGGCAGCGAAAAAGGATCGCCGAAATATGAGCGACCACGCGGCTTGATAAAGCGCCAGGCAATGCCGTTGACCATCAAAGCCCCACCCATGACAAAAGCCAAAGACGGGTCCCAATTTCCGGTTAGATCGAGAAAACCAATCACTTTTTCCGGCCGCGTCATCCCCGAAACCCCCAGGCCGACCGCAAACAACAACCCCATAAAGAAGGTACTCACATATGCCATCATCCGTCCCCCTAACCCGCATTTCTCACAAGGATTGGTCGCGAGAAGCAGAAAGCCTTGTGAGAAATGCGGGTTAAACCCAATCCGTCAAACGACCGAGCACAAAAACCGTGGCAAACCCCGCCGCCATAAAGGTGGCGGTCGCAACCAAGGAACGCACGGAAAAACGCGCCAAACCACAGACACCGTGGCCACTGGTACAGCCGCTGCCCAAGCGGGTCCCGATGCCGACGAGCAAACCCGCGGCGGCCAAACGCGCCAAACCCATTTGCGAAAGATCGGGGATCGCGGCGGGAAACAAAAAGGTCAACAGCAGGCCGCCAACCAGAAGGCCTGCAACAAAAACCAAACGCGGTGTTTGGTCGCCGCGTTCAAACCAGATCCCCGACCAAATGCCGCTAATCCCGGCGATACGCCCGTTGAACCACATGAGGCCGGCGGCAGCCGTACCGATTAAAACGCCCCCCAGCAACGCAAACAGCCAATCTTGGGGTATTTCCATCCGAAGCCTCCCTGTTTTTTCCAAAAGCGCGTTTCCGGCGCACACCCTTGATAGAGCAGGTCGTGTGCCAGGACCGCCAGAGCGAAACTAAAGCCGATAAACACATTAACGTCATAAGGTTAAGTTAATGATCGTCAAAAACAGAACCTGTTTCAACACCACTCAATGAAACACACCGGTTTCACGTGTTTCATATGAAACTCCTGAAACACCCCGCTACGACTCCTGCAGTTCGAGCCGGTTTTGGAACGCATTCAGGCTTTGATTGATCAGGGTTTGTGCTTCCTGAATGCGCGTCACCGCATCTTGAAGCTGGGCCAATTCACGGCGGGTCAAGTCCAGCAACGCATCGGCGCCGAGATGCCGGTCGATTTGGCGGGAGCGGCGGCGCAAAGCGCGGAGATCTTGCAAGCTCTGGTGGCAGAATCCACCAACCAAGGGGGTTTCATCGAGCAGTGTGAAAATCGCTTGGCAATACCACTCGAACCGTTCCTGGAGGGTGCTGAAAAAGGTCATGTCCCGCAAAGGTTGGGCTTCCAGTTTGGCGAGGTCGGTGTCGGTCCGCGCGGCAAAAGTCGCAAACTCGGCGGTAAATTGCAACGCTTCGTCGATTTGGTCGCGGGTTTGGCGAATCAGCTTGCCGAGTGCCGCGCGCGGGAGCACGCCCACCCGGGCGGCCGCACGACGCACGGCTTCCCCCACCCCCGTCGGGCCCGCCCCGTCAAGGCTGTGCAGCAGCGCGACCAATCGGGTCGGTGTGAAACCGGAAAGTGCCGCGCCACCTTCCGTTGCATTGAACAGTCGGGTTGGGTTGCCTTGGGCGCGAAGAACCGCGGCGGCTTCCTCGTACCAGTGAATGAAGGTGACGTAGTGAATGAGGGATGTCGCGGCTTGTCCAAAAAAGCCGGGCACCGGACGCACGTGTTCGGGATCGTAGGGAAAGGCGCGGTTCCGTTCGCCGTCAATATAGGTCCGCGCGCCGGCGACAGCCAAATCTTGGCCGGCCAGCACGATGGGATCGCAGCCAAAAGCAAAGGCAAGCGAAAACGCCTCGGTGGCGACGGAACCACCGCTGTCGATTCGAAACTGTTTGAGTTGCGGCAGAAAACGGGTTTTCCATGCGGTCACCAGGTTGGTATCACTTTGATAAACCAAGGTTTGCCCCGCCGGTAGCGAAAAAAAATCGGGATGGCATTGGTCGGAAAGCAGCAGGCAAACCCGATCCAACCCGCTGATCCCGTAAACTTGAGCCCGGTAATCCTTGGCCTCGGTATGCACCAGAAAGTCGGGAACCAGACCCTGTTTCTCAAGCGCGCGCATCACCCGCGCCACGGCAAACAACAGGATTTGGTCGCGGTAAGGCTTGAGCTCGCTGATGTTGCGTTCCAAGGAGGGACCCGCCGCAAGAATCACGGCCGGCTTGCCGCGCAATTGCCCCACCAGCCCGTCGACCGACGGCAACACGGTGGTCTGCCACAAGGAACGCAGTGAGCTACGCATCACATGGGGGTAAATTTTGGCGAGGGTCACCTGGCGAACCTTGCTCGCCTCCAACTTGGCGCGCACCAGATCGCGGAAACGCCCATAAGCCTCGGGCGCGTGTTTTAGGTAAAACGGCAGCGCAAACACCCGGAAGTTGAAACCCCGATCAAACACTTCTTCCAGGGCCGCACCGAAGGCCGATTCATCAAGAAACAGCCGCAGCCCGCGTTCTTCGTACAGCAAGGGTAGATCCAAGACGTCCAGGGCAAGCCACAAAAGCGCGGGGTTGGGTTCAAACACAAAACGCACCCCCGCCGGCAAGGTGGCGTCGGCCGCCACCAGGTAACCCAGCCCCAAACCGAAGTGCAGGTTCAGTTCCGTCAAGGCCTCCGTTTCCGCGGCGACCAGTTGCTCGGCCTCACGACCTGGATGGTATTTGCTGTGGACCCAGGCGCGGCCGATCCGCACCGTCCAACCTTCTTTTTTGGCGGGAACCAGTTCGCCTTCAAAGGGTTTTTCGGCATGGGCGGCCAAACGCGCCGCCGACACGGGATCGACGCGCCGCAAAAAGGCGAGGTTGTTTTGCCGTCGCGAGGGGTTGGATGCCATGGGTTACGCTCACAAGCCGGCCGCCGCCGGGTTCGGAAAAACGAAGTCGGGGGACCGATGGTGTCAACCTAAAGTGGGTGATCCGGGTGGCGGCAATCCCACAGGTTTTGGCGCGTCTTGTGCCAAGAGCTGAAGCGGAATCTGTTGAGAAAAGCAACCGGGACCGCGCGGGACGCGTCCGTGGAACGTCGGGCGGGCATTTTCTCTGCACGTTGTCGCCCAGCAGGTTGCGTGGGTGCGCCGCCGGGAATCGCTCACTTTAGGTGCAAGGGATAAGGCGATTGTACACGAGCGCTCGCCGAAAAGGGAACGCGCAAGCGATGCACGCGCGCCGCGGGAACGATTTCACCAAACGGCGGCATTTGCTAGAATAGCGCCATGTTTCCAGTCTTGATGCTTTTTTAAAAACCGTTCGGGTTGCAGGGCGTTATCCAGCACCGCGGTAAGGGAACCACATGAGCCGTGAAAAGATTTTGGTCACCGGCGGGGCCGGCTATGTTGGGGCGGTGCTTGTCCCAAAACTCATCAACGCCGGTTACGACGTGGTCGTTTTTGATTTAATGCTGTACGGCGCGGACGTGCTGCAGAGCTGCGATCCAGCCCACCTCGACACGGTTAAAGGGGATATCCGCGACCAAGCGGCGCTAAAAGCGGCCATGGTCGGGGTCAACCAAGTCATCCATTTGGCCTGCATCAGCAACGACCCCAGTTTTGAACTGGACCCGGAGCTGGGCCGCTCAATTAACCGCGACGCCTTCCGTCCCCTGGTAGAAATCGCGCGGGACGCCGGTGTTCACCGCTTTATTTACGCATCTTCCTCCAGTGTCTACGGCATCAAAAGCACGCCCAACGTCACCGAGGACATGCCCTGCGAACCGCTCACGGATTACTCCCGCTTCAAAGCCGAATGCGAAACCATTTTGGCCGAATACCAAAGTGACAGCTTTACCACGGTCACCATTCGCCCGGCCACGGTTTGCGGTTATTCGCCCCGTCAGCGGCTTGATGTGATCGTCAACATCCTCACCAACCACGCGTACCACAACCGCCAAATCAAAGTCTTCGGCGGGGATCAGTTGCGCCCCAACATTCACATCGCCGATATGACCGACCTCTACATCAAGCTGTTGCGCGAGGATAAAACCCGCGTTGCCGGCAAGATTTACAACGCCGGCTACGAAAACCACCCGGTTCGCGAGATCGCCCAAATGGTGAAAGCCGCCATCGGCGAGGATGTCGGCATCGTGACAACCCCGACGGACGACAATCGTTCCTACCACGTGAGTTCGCAAAAAATTGCGCGGGAACTGGGTTTTGTAGCCACCCACACCATTGAAGAAGCAGTCGCCGACCTCAAAAAAGCTTTTGACGACGGGCTTTTGCCGAACTCATTCGAGGACGCCCGTTACTTCAATATCAAAACCATGCAGGCCGTCGACCTGCACTAATCCGGTCCGATTCCGCCCGCGGAGGTTTCCCGCCCATGAAGGTCTCCTTTTCTTATCTCAAGCAGCAATTTGCCAACCCAGAACCCATTTTGGAAAAAATCGGGGCCCTGGTGAAAACCGGCGCGCTAACCCTGGGCCACGCCGTCGAAACCTTCGAACAGACGTTCGCGGATTTTATCGGTGCCAAATATGCGGTCGGTGTGGGCTCCGGCACCGACGCCTTGTTTTTGTCGCTGAAAGCGGCGGGCGTGGGTCCGGGTGACGAGGTCATTACCGCGGTCAATACCTTTGTCGCCACCGCCGGCGCCATCGAAACGGCGGGTGCGCGCATTCGTTTCGTCGACTGTAACGAACGCTACGTCATGGATGTGGCCAAGTTGGAAGCGGCGATCACGCCGCAAACCAAAGCGGTGATCCCCGTGCACTACACCGGCCAACCCGTCGACATGACGGCCCTGACCGCCTTGAGCGAAAAACACGGCTTCACCATCATCGAGGATTCCTGTACCGCCATCGACGGCGAGATTGACGGGCGCCGCTGCGGCACCATCGGTCTGACCGGCGCTTTTAGCCTACACCCGCTCAAGAACCTCAACGTGTGGGGTGACGGCGGTTTGATCACCACCAATTCGGAAGCGGTGCGCGACCAACTCCACCTGCTGCGCAACCACGGCATGAACGACCGCGATACCTACGCCTTTTATGCCTACAACAGTCGGCTGGACAGCCTCCAGGCCGTGGTCGGCCAAGAATTAATCAAAGACGTTTCCTGGATTACCGAACAACGCATCGAGCATGCACGGCGTTACGACGCCGCCTTCGCCAACATTGATGCGATCACCGTTCCCGAGCGCAGGCGCAACGAACGGCATGTCTTTCACCTATATATATTGTTGGTGGAACAACGCGACGCGCTGCTGGCCCACCTCAAAAAGGCCGGTGTCAGCGCCAAAATTCACTACCCGATCCCGCTCCACCTGCAACCCGCCAGTGCTAAGTTGGGGTACGCCGCGGGTGATTTCCCGGTTGCCGAACACCAAGCGGCCCACATGATCACCTTGCCGGCGCACCAACACTTAACTGATGAAGAACTGGACTACGTCATCGCGCAAGTGCGTGGATTCTATGGTGCATCCTAACCAACCGAGGCCGTTATGAAAGTGTCCTACGTCGACCTACCCGGTCAATACCTGCAGCAGCGCCAAGAAATCCTCGACGCGGTCGACGCCACCTTGCGCTCCGGCCGTTACATCTTGGGCGAACCGGTCAGTGAATTCGAACGGCGCTTCGCGGCCTTGTGCGGCGTACAACACGCGGTCGGGGTCGCCAACGGGACCGACGCGCTGATCCTGGCCCTCAAGGCCCTGGACATCGGGCCCGGCGACGAGGTCATCACCGCGGCCAATTCCTGGGTCTCCTCCGCCTCCAGCATCGCCCTGGTCGGCGCGGTCCCGGTTTTTGCCGACGTGGGCGACGATTACAACCTGGATCCCGCCAAGCTCGAAGCCGCGATCACCCCACGCACGAAGGCGATTATGCCGGTTCACCTGACCGGCCGCTGCTGCGACATGACCGCGATTAACGCGCTCGCCAAGCGACACGGCCTGGCGGTAATTGAAGACGCGGCCCAAGCGGCGGGCGCCTTGTTCGAGGGCAAACCGGCCGGTTCGATGAGCGACATCGCCTGTTTTAGCCTGCACCCGCTCAAGAACCTCAATGCCGCCGGCGACGCGGGTGCCGTCACCACCCATCACCAACACCTTGCCGACCGCATCGCCCAATTACGCAATCACGGACTGATGGAACGCAACCACGTCGCCTTTTGGGCCTACAACTCCCGGCTCGACAGCCTGCAGGCCGCCATTCTCAACACCAAATTCGAAAAGCTCCAGGCCGTCATCGAACGGCGACGTCACAACGCATCGCGCTACCGCGAACAAATCGCCGACCTGGTCCAGTGCCCCCAACCCCGCGACAACGCCCGCGACACCTATCATCTGTTTGTGATTCAGGCTGAACGCCGCGACGAACTCAAGCAGTTCCTAAAAGAACAAGGCATCTCGACGGCCATTCACTACCCGGTCCCAATCCATCTGCAACCCAGCAGCGAGGCTTTGGGTTATGCGCGCGGGTCTTTGCCGATAACCGAGGCCCAAGCGCGACGGATTCTCTCGCTGCCGGTCCATCATTTATTGGAAGACGAGCACATCGATTATGTAGCGTCGCAACTGCGTGCCTTTTATCGAAGTTAAGCCTCGCGCAGATAAATCAAAAAGGCGCCGCGGCCGCCGTACGCGCGCGGTGCCTCGGAGTAGGCGCGCACAAAGCGGCGCCCGTGGGTCACAATCCAATGCTCCACCTCGCGGCGAATCACGCCAACGCCGCCTTTGGAGTGGTTGCCCTTGCCGGTAACCACCATAACCACCTGATCGCCTTGGGTAAAGGCTTTGATCACAAACTGTTGCAGCTTGGTTAGCGCGGGCTGCAAACGCAAGCCGTGTAAATCGAGCACCTGTCCCGTTTCCACCGCGCCTTTTTTGGGCTGCTTCACATAACGAATCGGGTTGTTGTGCGAACGTACGACTTTATCTTTATCGGGCACCGTGTTGCCCATGTTGCGCATCGCGTTCAGAAACAGAGATTTTTCCTCGTCGCTCACCGTGTCGCGCGGTTGCGTGGGCACGCGGGCGTGTTCCTCGTCCGCGAAGGTAAACGACATGGCCAGATCCGCCTCGTCAATATCGTCAAGGCGCTGGACCGCCTCCTCGCCCATGGGTTTGACGCCGATTGCCGCCATCATCCGTTCAAATTCCCGATCTTCGCTCACAACATCCTCACGCTTCGAACCATCAAATGAGGCTACCAGTGTAAAGCGGATGGTCTGTTCCGTCAAAAGTTGGGTGGTTGTTCCATTCTGGAACGAAACGTCTGTTTCGAAAACACCCCCTCCCAGCCCGGCGTTTTTCAAATACCGAACAGGGTGTTTGGAATACCAAACAGAAAAACGCAAAAAAGGGCCGTTTTGCATAAAAAAAACCGTTTTTCAGCCTTTTCAAAGCCGGCATACTTTCTGCTCTAAAGCTTCCCGTCAAAAATATTCCAAGAAGGAGCCCCCACAATGACTGTTTATTCCTTTGTACGCTGCGGCAACATTCCCGGCAAAGAAGCTGAAACCGGCCACGAAACCGACATCCGTGTCCATGAGCTGGCGCTCAGCTCAAACCTGCCCGTTTCCGAGTTGGACAACAAAGTTAAGTCCAAACGCTCACGCCAGCCGCTGACCTACGTTTCTGAAATGGGCAAGCACACGCCCGTTACCTTCCAACACCTGTTCAACAACGTCGAAATCCCCGACCTGGAAGTACTGTTCTACCGCCCCGACATCGTCAGCGGTGACATGAACAACTACTTCACCATCAAGTTCAAACGCCTCAAAGTTGTGTTCTCCGGCATCAACAAGCGCAACGTGTACCTGCCCGAAAGCGACAGCTTCCCCGATGAGCACACCACCAAAATGGTGTACGGCAACGTTGTTTACAGCTACAACGAAGACGGCATCGAAGCCGAGGACGAAGTTAACGACCACTAAACCGAGACCCTGAACCGATTAAGGTTCCAACATCGCGACCGGCATATACCAAGAAACCCATAAGCGGTTTCCCGGACTCAAGCGATAACATTCGAAAAAGGCGCTGCATACGCGGCGCCTTTTTTGCGTTTAAACCCAACGCAAAAGACGCACCTTCAATCACCCAACAGGAGAGACCATGCCCTTGATCCTTGAAAGCCGCCGCAAGAAGCCGGAAACCCTCCAACGTCTTTATCCCGACGCGGTGCTCATCGACGTCACCTCCAAGGGTCCCTTGCCCTGGCAAAAGTTTTCGCCGTTTTTTCCCCACGGCGATATCCCCGTCCCTTTTTCATCCGGCATCACCGCCGCCTCGGTAGAGGGCGTTTGGCAGGGGTTAAAAGTGTTCGAAGGAACCGGCATTGATCGCGCCAAATTCGACGTCACGACCATGAAAGGTTTGAAACGTACCGTGCGCAAGTTCGGGCCGGTTCTCGGCCACCAAAAAGGCGTCGACGGCAAGGAACACCTCGATTACATCAGCGCCCGCAAAACAATCTACCTGCCCATGTACCACTGGGTCTTGGAAAACAAACTCCAGGCCGAATGCAACAAACTGCGCCGCCTCGCCGCGCAACACACCGTGCTGCTGCTCGATTACGAAACCAACGCCGACCTAGAGGACCCGCGCAAACCCTTGTCGCATGCGTCCCTGATCATCGCCTATCTAGCTAAATGAGCAGCGCCGCCCGCACCTGTTTGGATTCAAGATAGTGGGTGTTCCATATGGAAACGCGGCAAACACCATCCTGTGACCAAAGACAAACAAGGTGTTTGGATCCGCAAACAAAATCCGCCTCATTCACCCAAAAACCGGTAAGATTCGCCCTTTTCCAAGTTGGCACAGGACCTGCTTTATAGTTTTGCGTCGAAGTTAACTTATAGAGGAGACCCCCAATGACCGTTTATTCTTTTGTACGCTGCGGTAACATTCCCGGCAAAGAAGCTGAAACCGGCCACGAGTGCGACATCCGTGTCCACGAGCTTGCTCTGAGCTCCAACCTGCCCGTATCCGAATTGGACAACAAAGTTAAATCCAAACGTTCCCGCCAGCCTTTGACCTACGTCTCCGAAATGGGCAAACACACCCCGGTTACCTTCCAGCACTTGTTCAACAACGTTGAAATCCCCGACCTGGAAGTCTTGTTCTACCGCCCCGACATCGTCAGCGGCGACATGACCAACTACTTCACCATCAAGTTCAAGCGCCTTAAAGTCGTTTACTCCGGCATCACCAAGCGCAACGTGTACCTGCCCGAAAGTGATCGCTTCCCCGATGAGCACACCACCAAAATGGTGTACGGCAACGTGGTTTACAGCTACAACGAAGACGGCATCGAAGCCGAAGACGAAGTCAACGATCACTAGAGAATTGTGTGCCGCATGATCCCTAATGGATCACCCGATACCGGCTTATCATGAAACTGCTATTGGTTTCCCGGTTGACGCGCAATACAGGAGAAAGCCCCGCATATAGCGGGGCTTTTTCTATTTTGGATGTTGCACGTGGCAAGGTAGCGATTGGCCGTTTTGCTTGCCGGGTCATGGTTCCGCTTGGGGTGGGTGTGGATGTCGGAGGGCGTGATGGGCGATGATGCGTACCTGCTTCACGTGGCCTGATTCCACCCTGGATGAAGGGGTTGCGATTCGGCTGGGTTCCCCGGCTGGGTCCTGGTTCCGCTTTGACGCATTTTTTTATCAAGGATTAGAGGATAGACACCTGGATGGGCGATGATGCGCGCCTGCTTCCGTGGCCTGATTCCACCCTGGATGAAGGGGTTGCGATTCGGCTGGGTTTCCCGGCTGGGTCCTGGTTCCGCTTTGGGTGCTCGGGAACAGCCTCTCCCCGGTTCGGCAGAAGAATCTTGTGGACAGGCCTAAGATAAAGTGTTTCAAGGGGAAAATGTCGCCTCCTGGAAAACGGCGCAACCAGATCACGAAACCCACCAGCCCATACATCACGCATCATCAAAGGCGGAAACATGCAACGCCGAAGCAACCCCATCCAATCGCCAATCCTGCGTTCATCCTGAAATCCTGGTAGAGAAAACGAACACCACGCCAAGCACCCGGGAACCTCATTCCCAAACCATCCTGACTAGGGGACGATCACCACGTCGCCGTGGTTCATTTCGAAATCTTGCTCGCTCCCATTGGTGATGGCACGAATATCAACTTTGAATTCTTGGTCCTTGCCACCTACCTGGCGTTTTACCAGAACACCGCGACGGCGGGCGTAATCCGTCAAACCACCGGCGGCGGCGATGACTCGCAGGATGGTGACCTTGCCACCGCGCGAGAACTCCATCTCACCCGGCTTGTTGACCTCGCCGATGATGGAAACACGGAAGGGTTTTTCCACCGGAATGTTGACCGTATCGCCCGGAAACAGCGGAATGTTGAGATGCGCCTGGGCATGAAACATCAACCGCTCGTAGCTGATTTCCAAGGTTTCCGTCAGGCCCGCCTCAGTTTGACGCATGACAATCACCTTGTCCGAGGCATTTTCGCCGACCCCGCCCGCTTGGGACAACGCATTCACCAAGGTCAGGTTCGGCGAGTAACCCTCCAGACGGCCGGGTCGGTGCACCGCCCCCAATACCGAAATCGGGCGGTAATTGTATTCACTCACCTCAACCAAAACCTGCGGGTTATTAAGGTATTTTTGCATTTGGTTGCTGACGGCTTCCTGGGTTTCGGCAATGGAAAGGCCTTTGACTTTGATGCGCCCCAATTCCGGCAAACTGATGTAACCCAAGCTGTTAACGCGGTATTCTCCCTCAATTTGGGGATAGTTCATCTCGAAGATCTTGATCAAATCACCTGGACCGATGATGTATTCCTGGGCAATAAGGGTGGCGGTCGAAACCAACAACAACGCCGTGGCAAACCATTTCATAAAAACCGTCCTCGTAGCGAAACACACCACCGGAATACCATGGGTCCGGTCACTGATCGGTCGGGCATTCGCAATCGTGATTGTCTGGTAAGGTGGCGCCTATTATAACCGAAGGCCTTTCCCCGCGCGCAAGAACCTCGCCGACGCCCCCTGGTTATCCCTAGCCTTTGAGCTATCTGCTTGATTTCACGCGGGGTGACGCCCAAAAAAGTGCCACATTTCTCCCTCAAAACCAGCAACGACGACCGGGTTTTGGTCTGGTTTCACGGGTTGCTTTGGGCTATAGTTGGGGACACCCTCCATGAGCGTATGCCGCGAATGACCCAAGCGTTTCCCCCGATTCGCACCTGGCTCCTTTTTCGGTAGAGAGGGGCGGCCCCTTGGTTTACCACCGGTCCCCCACCACCGAACCACAATTTGATTCCTTTTCATACCAGGCATTTAGAGAGGTATCTACTTGGAACGGGCACTCGAAAAGCATCTGGAAAAAATTCGCCGCATTCGTGGCAAAGAGAGTTACGAAAAAGCCTGGGCCGCCTTCAAAGATCTGCGCGCCAACTACGAGGAAAGCTACAAAAACGAACTGGCATTCTACCGTGAAGGCACCACCATCGCGCTGCAACGCAATGACTGGACCGAAACGCTCTCCTACTTTAAGGATGCGCTCGAAAACTTTAAACTCGACGATCTCTGCAACAGCGAAAACCGGCTGCCTTTTATCGCCTACGTCGAGGAACACCCCGGCTTTCTGACCGGCCTCGCCAACTTCCTGCTCAGCCGCCAATCCCTCAACAACATCGCGGGTTGGGTCCGGCTTTACGCCGACGCCAACCAACGTTGGATCATCGACCATTGGATGAAAGCAGCCGCCGACCTCCAGGACGAACGTCACGCGGGCACCTACTACGTGGCCGCCGGGGTCGGCCGTTTTGTGCGCGGTGAAATGGAGGAAGCGCTCAGTATTTGGTTCCGCGCCCTCAAAGCACAACCGCGCTTCTTGAAACGCATCATGACCTTTTGCCAACGCTCCGGCCTGCTCGACATGACGCGGTTCCACCATCGCCTACAAATTATTCGCCTGATCATCGCCGCCGGCAAACGCACCGAGGCACTATCGCTCCTCTCCGCCATGGGCCACGAAAGCCGCGACTACGCGCTCAAAATATTGGTCGAGGTCAATAGCCTGTTCCCCGAGGCCGACGGCGCCGACATCACCCTCGTCAAGTTCAAGCTCGCCGTGTTCCTTAACGATTCGGAGATTTTCGACCGCGTCATGGGCCAAGTCTGCGCTTTACCCGAGGACGAACTTTTCGATTTCAAAAAAGTAGCCATGCTGCAGATCAACGATCCCGAGAGCAAACGGCGCGTGTTAATTGACCTCGTCAAAACCTACATCGACAACCAAAGCTGGGAAAGCGCCGCCCTGCTGCTCAAAAACCTCTACAGCGACGATCCACACCCCGACGTCATCGCCCAAATGGAAGCCGTTCTCGAACGTTACCCCATTTTGCCCGAACTCCATTTCATTGTCGGCAAAGCCAAAATGGAAGACAACAACCATGACCGCGCGCTGTACCACCTCACCGCGGTGCGTGAAGTCAGCGAATACCGCCGCCCGTTAACCCGCCTGTTGGAAGACCAACTCAGCCGTAAGTACCACGCCGGTTACGCGACGCTTCTCTACCGCATTGCACCCACCGACAGCCACGGCGCCTCCATGATCGCCTTGTGGCGTGTCTTGGAAGACGGCGAACCCGCCGACGCCTTGCTCGCCGAATTGGACCAACGCCGTCCCAAGGACCCGCCCAGCCCCTTCTACCTGTTGGCGATGATTTTCCTCCTGCTCCGCGAAAAGAAATACCCGGCCGCGCTGCCCGAGGTCAAAAACTTCTTATTGCAGTATCCCGAGCTGAGCTGTGAACTCATCCAGCCCGCCGAAGATCTTTGCAATCATTACGTAACCGACTACCGCGACTTGGTCCGCGCCATCGAACGGGTCAAACCCGAACTCAAGCCGGCCCGCGCCTGGGCCGCGTTGACCAACCACTTTCAAGAAGTCACCGAACGCCACTTCAAACAGCAATCCGAGGAAGAAGAAAAACGCAAAAAACCGCCCGCACCCCAAGCGAGCAATGCCCGCGAAGAGGTGCGCAACACCATTCAGCGCCATTTCCAAACCAACAACTGGGCGGCGGCACTCAATGCCTTGGAGACCTGGACCAAACGCCACCCCGAGGACCTGGCGCCGCTGTTTACGCTGGGCGACCAATTCGCCCAATCACCGACGCTCAAGACCTACTGGCTCAAGGCCAAACTCAACCTTTTGCTCGGCAAAGGCATGTACAGCGAGGCCGTCAAATTGGGCCGCCAGTGCATTAACGAGCCGGCCTTCCAAAGCGATCTACCTGAAATTTACCAACTTCTGGGAACCGCTTATGAAGGGTTCGGCCACCTCGCTGAAGCCTTGCGTTTTTATTGCCTCAGTTCGCGCCAAAACCGTTTTTGGCAAACCAACCGACGCCGCCTCGGCGAACTGGTGTTCCCCGACAATGCCCATTTATTGAAAGAAGTACTGAACCTCGCCCTGCTCCATGAGGACCAGACCACCTGGGAGCCCTTGCTACAAGAATGGCATCAGCACAACCCCCATGAACTGGAACTGATTATTCGCGCGCAAACAACCTTCATGGAAAAAGTCGGCACCGCCCGCGCCATTCTCGATCTGGCTTTTTGGCATTTGCAAACCGGGGATATTGATTCGGTCAACCAGACCTTGGCACGTATCGACCTGCGCGACCCGGAAATTCGCGAGGCACTGATTCACATTACCAGTCTGATCAACCTCAAATTCCCGCAAGATCCCAAGCCGGCATTCCTGCTCGGCCGATATTACCTGGTTCACAGCGAGGTCCCCCGCGCGGTCGACACCTTCCGCAACCTCACCGCCAAGGTCCCCAACGCCGCCGAAACCGTGTACCAATACCTGCGCGGTTACCTGCGCAAAAACCCCGATTCCATTGATGTCGTCCACCTTTACGGCCTGCTGATCCGCATCGCACTCGATTTCGACTTTTCCGTGGCCGCGGTCAAGCTCCTCGAGGAGTTCAGCCATAAAGACAAACCCAAAGCAGAATCCTTGGCGGAAGGCGTCTACCGCGTGCTCATGCTCAAGAAAAAAGAGAACCGCGAAGCCCTGTACGAATTCGCCAAGCTGCTGTTCCAGTGGGGCGCTTACGGTCGCATGTTGCTGGCCTGCGAACAGGCCGAGTTCGGTCGTCACATGGCCCAAGACCGCTTACAGTGGATGCAAACCGCCGCCAAAAACCTCGAAATTCGCGATGAGGCCAAGGCCGGTCAAGCACGCATCTATTATGAAATGCACGAGTTTGAGAAAGCCTTTGAGCTACTGGAGTCCCTGGAAAACGACCGCGCCAAAATGCAGGTCCTCGATCTCTACGTTCTCCTCGCCAAACGCTTCCCTGATCGGCTCGACTTTTGGCACGACGCGGGCTGGATCAGCGTACGCGAGGATTTGGAACAAGCCGCCTTTTTCTTTCGCAAGATTTGGGAAACCCGCGACGCAACACCGCTGTTCCGCCTGGAAGCCTTTGCCCTGCTGCGCGAGTCCGGTGCCAACCCGGACTTCAGCGAACTGGAAGCTTTGTTTGCCGACGATAAAGCCTTAATGTACGACCGTTTGGCCGAAGCTTACGGCAAAGTACGTGAGCTGGAGTTGCGCCACTGGCTGGAATCCACCAGCAACAGCGATCCCAATACCGAAGCCGTCCCGGTCCCCGGCAAAGCGCTCGACTGGCTGCTACACACCGGGCAACACTTGCGCTTCGCCGCGCTGATGAAGCACCTCGAGCACGCACCCGACAATTTGCGCATTTTGCTCGAAAGCAAATACCTATTCTCCTTGGGTGACCGCCTCAAAGCCGCACTCCACATTACCGAATCGCAACTGCCCGTTTCTTTACGACAGAGTTTCCTGCATGCCGCCGGACTAACCCCGCGTGCTATCGCGCTGAAACCGCCGGGCACCCGCCTCCCCAACTTTTTGCGCCAGGATTTTATTGAAAGCTACGGCAAACCCGAAACCATTCGCGCGCTGTTCTCCCGATTAAAAGTGGTCAACAGCGCCAACCGACCCCCGGTCATGAATTTCGGCGACGAAGACGACCCCGCCAACGAAACCCTAAATTTTTCAACCGACTGGAACGGCTAAGCCGAACCGTATCGAGGACGATGGATGATGGACGAACCCACCAGCGACGCGTTAGACCAACTCAACCAACAATGGGAACAGCGCTTTGACGCCTTTGCGGAAAAACTCATGCAGCAAACCGCCACCCAGATGTCGGAGGCGCTTCAACGCATTGAGACGCGGCTGAGCGCCGTCACGGTCCAAGGCGACCCATTACAGACACGCCCCTTGGACAGCGGGCAAATGTCCCCTTCAGATGACAGCCTACAGCTCAACGATTACGGTGTTCAACTTTATTACTGTAACGAGCTGGGTCAGGCGCTTCAGGTTTTAGAGGAGGCAGCGAAAAACGCGCCGTCCAGTGCCGAAATCTGGAACAACTTAGGTGTTGTGTATTCGGCCCTGGGGCATACCGAGAAGTCGATCACCGCCTTTGAGAAGGCGGCCCAAATCAACCCGCACCTGGTTGATGTCCTCAACAACCGCGGCGTGTTGGCCCTGCTGGACAGCACACCCGAGGCGGCCCTTGAGCTCCTGGAACAAGCGGGTGATCTCAACCCTCAGAGCCTGCCGATCCTGCTCAATCTGGCCCAAGCGCACCGCTCACTAAACCAAATGGACAAAGCCATCGAATTGTGGAAACGCATCAAAGCCATCGATCCCTCCAATGATGAAGCGACCCAGTTCCTGCGACAGTATTACCAGGAGAACTAGGCACTTATGGCTGAAACACACCCGCTCTACCACCAAATCCTCGACCATCTGCTGGAACGGGATCGCCGCGAGTTCTTACCGGAAAAAAGCAAACGCCTCGACGTTTGGCTGCAATTCCTTGGTGACGAGGAAAGTGATACCGATATCGTCGACCTGGGTTCCACCCAGAATGGAAGCGAGGATGTTTCGGCCGCCCGTCTGTTCGATTTGGATCGCGGCAAAAGCTAACCCCCGGAAAAACCGCCGGGCCTGGTCCGAACCGTGCTGAACCGTCGCCTAGCCACGCGCCCCCTCTTTTTTCAAAAAGGTTTTCGGCATTGAACCTGCTTTATCAACCCCGCGTGACGATACCCAAGCGGATCGCCAAGTCAATAACCGAAGAAGTGCGATTCTCGGTGATTTTAGCTAAACCTCTGGACTACAACGGCCTGCAAAAATGCGCACCGCACCCTTCGGTGCGGCCGTGCGCGACCCGGCTCGCTTTTTCCAAGCCATCTCGCTCCAGATCTTTAGCAAAAATCCCTCATTCTGATCGCACTTCTTAGGTTTAACCGAGCCCGGCAACAACACTAGGTTATCCTTTATTTAAAAGCATAATCTACGCAAGTGATTGCTGTTTTGCCGGTTAAGTTAAACCTCCAACAAAAACGACCGATAGGGTCTGGTAAGCCGACTGTTTTAGTGAAAAGAAAAGGCCGTCAGGCTAAATGACTGGTTGCGTGCCAACTTAAGTGTAGCTCTGATCGGAAGGTGTGCGGTAGAATCAAGGCCATTCAACAACTCAAAGCACCCAATTTCTTTCCTAACCAGTCCCCTTTAGGACGGTTCTATCTGTCATTACATGATTTCGCTCAGGAGTGTGCCCCATGCGTTTCAAAACCGGCATCGCCAAAATGCTTATGGTTCTTGCATTAGCCGTCGGCCTAAGTACCCCACTCGTTGCTCAGGACCAAGCCCCCGCCAAACTTCAGGCGGCGCTTATCCTCAAAATCCTGGCGTTTTATACGAATTTGGGAGACAAGCCGTTTACGATTCATGTTGTCGGCGCCCCCGATATCGCCAAGGAGCTCAAAGCGCTGGTCGGCAAAACCGCCGGCAAAGCCACCCTTAACGCCGTAAACGAAAGCAGCGGGACGCCCTCCAGCCCCGCGGAAGTTGTTTACGTCGGCAGTGATCCAGGCGGTATCACCGCTTACACCCAATCCAACAAAGTGTTAAGCGTGACCGGCATTCCCAGCTACGTTAACGACGGCGTAACCCTGGGTATCGGCGTCGAAAACAAAAAACCGAAAATAATTCTCAACCTTTCTTCAAGTAAGGCTGAAGAGATTAACTGGAACCCCGCGATTTTGAAAGTAGCCGCCACCATTAACTAGACCCTAGTTTGGGCGGCGCCGCCGCCCTTTTGGTTTGGCTTCAGAATCGGGACGAATGTGCTTATGGATCGCGTATTAAGTTCGTGAGGAAGGGTTGGATTATGATTCCATCGACGATTAAGGCCCAGATTGCTTCGCTGATTCTGCTCTTGGGCGCCATTCTCGTTTTTATGGTGTTTTATTTTCCCAGCAAGGCCAAGGAGCTGGGCGAGAACATTTCGACGAAAAACACCGAGTACATTTCCAGTCTGTTAACCGATAACCTCGCGACGGCCATGGCCACCTACAGCCTGCTGCAGGATGCTTCCGGTGTAGAAGCCGTGCTTACCGGGATCAACGATTTGCAGAAGAAACAAGGTGAACGCACCCTGACCCTCCTCAACGTTTACGATACCGACGGTTTCTTGATTGTGGGCATCAAGGACGGCAAGATAACCAGCCCGGATCAAGCAACGGAGCTGCGTACCAAGTTTGATGAAATGGCACCCGGCCAATCCAAGGACCAACTCAAGGCCCAGATTTTCAACGAGGCCGTAACCAAAGCCAAAGATATAGAGCGCTTGCCCTCAGAAGAGTTTACCGAAATCATGGCGCCCCTTAGCGACGCCGGTTTTGTAAAGATGCAGTTTTCCCGCAAGTTCCTTAACGAATCGGTCGCCTCCAACCGCCAAACCAGCCAAATCATCGGCTTCGGCGGCTTGATTCTCGGCCTGATTGTCGGCTTCATCATTTCGCGCGGCATCATCAACAACATCGCCAAGATGAACGCCATCATGCGCGACATCGCCGAAGGTGAGGGCGACCTGACCAAACGGATTGAGATCACCAGCAAAAACGAACTCTCCGAAATGGCAAGTTGGTTCAACTTATTCCTCGACAAGCTGCAGGAAACGATTCGCCAGATTAGCGACAACGCGAGCACCCTTAACGAGGCTTCCGGGCGCCTCGATAAATTGGCCGGCGGCATGACCACCAACAGTCAGTTAATGAACAAACGCACCATTTCGGTGTCCAGTGAAACCGGCGACATGACCCAAAACATCAACACCGTCGCCACTGCCGCCGAGGACGCCACCCTGAACGTCAACTCGGTATCGTCCGCGGTCGAAGAAATGAGTTCCACACTTGACCAAGTATCAGACACGGCCACCATGGTTTCCGAAAACACCAACACCATCGCGGTTGCCCTTGAGGAAATGTCGGCGACCATCAACGAGGTCACCAAAAATACCGAGCACGCCGCCAACGTATCGAAAACCGCCGCCGAAAAAGCCGGTGTTACCCAGGGTTTGATGAACCAACTGGGCGAAAGCGCCGAATCGGTCGGTCGCGTTGTTCAGGTGATTGATGAAATCGCGGAGAAAACCAACCTACTCGCCTTGAACGCCTCGATTGAGGCCGCGCGCGCGGGCGACGCCGGCAAAGGTTTTAACGTTGTTGCCAACGAGGTTAAAGATCTCTCCAAGCAGACCGCGGAAGCCATCCAAAACATCGTTGAACAAATCAACAAAATGCAGGAAAACACCCAGGCCAGCATTGCCGCAATCCGCGAAATCACCGAAATCATCAACGAACTGAACTCGGTGAACCTGACCATCGCCGGCGCGGTAGAGGAGCAATCGGTAACCACCAACGAGGTTTCCCAAACCACCGCGGAAGCCGCCGCCAGTTTGGAAGAGGTTTCGCGCAACGTGCTGGATGTCAGCCGGGCCGCGCGGGATATTTCGGCAAACTCCTCTTCCCTTGCCAATTTGATTCATGACATCAGCGACAAAGCCAAGGACACGGCGCAAGGCGCGCAGGTCGTCACCAAAAACACCCAAGACCTTTCCTCTTCCGTGACCGAGGTTTACCACGGTTCTTCCTCGGTCAACGATCAGTCCAAAGAGCTGTCCGGTTTGGCCGGAAAGCTGCAAGACTTGGTCATGCAGTTCCGCATCTAGTCGCCCTGTCCGCGACCTTTTCCAACGATGCCTGTTCACAGGGGTAACGACCTGACGGCCCCAAACCAAAAGGGGCCGCCATCGTCGCCGCTCGCCAGGATGTCGCCGAGCGCACTGCTTTCGCCAACTCAAGCTTTTCCTTGTGAAAATTTTACCTTTTTTCGCAACCAACCGTCGATTGCATGGATAAACCGGGTTATGCTTCGATATGGGTCGTTGCCCCGGCATCGACCCACCTTGATGTCCCTTGTCGCTTCACGGCACGACGCGTTACGGCGCGCCGATTTTCACGCAAAACACCGGGGTTTCCCGCGAGCTTTTGTTCAGGCCGGCGTTGGTGAGTTTCATGCTCACCCGTTACGAATTGGGTGATAGACCTTAATGATGTTCAAAAAGAAGACCAAGAAAATTGCGGAACAAGCCCTTGAGCAGGTTCTGCGCGTTGCTTGTAAACGGCGCATCCCGGCCCGCGTCGTGTCCGAGCACCATAGTTTCTCGGCCCGTTTTCTCGACGTCGACGATATCAATTTAATCCTCGATAACAACTTGTCCCACCTCGACGATGTGCGTAAAATGCGCAACCAAGAGTTGGTCCTGTATTTCCCCTTCCGCGCCACCCTGCTCAAAGGCCATTTCCGGTTGGTGGGTTTAACCACCGTCAAAAACCTGCGCGGGCTTAAGTTCACCCGTCCCGAGTACGTTTACGTTGACGAGAAACGCAGCGTCAAACGAACCCAACAGATTCCGGGCGGTTCCAGCTTTACCTTTAACACCCCCGATCTCAATCTCTACCGGGGTACCATCCTCAACGTTTCACCCAACGGCTTCGGCTTTCTTCTTAAGGAAAACATTGGGGACAACCGCTACCTCTTTCAAAAAGGCAGCCTGATCCAAGCCGAGGCCCAACTCGGCGATGATTTTAAGCTGAGTTTTGATGCCGAAATTCGCCATATCAGCGCCGACGAGGAACAGGGCCCCTATCGCCTTGGGGTACGCATTAAGAACCTCAGCAACGAAGCCCAGGAAGATTTGAACCAATGGGTTTTCCGCCAGTCAACCGCCCAGATGGAAGCGGAACGCGCCGGCGCCATCGCCACCACCAAGTCGCTCCTGGTCCGCAATCGTGAACGTATCCCCAACTCGATCCTCGTTATCGGCAACAAGCAAAGTGACCTCGATTTCTGGTACGGCTGCCTTTCGCGCAAATACGAGGTACTGACCTCAGACGCCAACATTGCCAACATCCGCACCGCCCTGGGTACCAATCCCAGCCTCCTGCTCATCTTTTTGGACACCGAAAACCCGGAGAAAGCCTCGTTCACCCGCAAGTTCTGCGCAACCGTCCAGAACCGCACGCCGATTTTGTTCTACGGTGAAGAAAGCGAGACAGCGAAGCAACAGGTCCTGATGGGCAACATCAGCAACCGCGGTTTCGTGGATACCTCCCAGAAACGGGTCCTCAACGGATTCCGCTCGGTCGACCTGGTGATGCAGAGTTTATTAAAAAAATGACCCAGCGCTTGACACTCTTTAGTGTAATAAATACACTAACTCTATCGCACACGATAAGGAGTGCCGCCCATGCCTCAAACCCTCCGCCTCGGTCTCGCCTCCCTCAACCAAACGCCGCTCGATTGGCCGGGCAATCTTGAAAGAATCCGCGCCGTCGTCCGCCAAGCTCAATGCCAACAGGTCCATTTGCTCTGTTTGCCCGAGTTAGCCATCACTGGTTATGGTTGCGAGGATGCCTTTCTCCATCCCGACACCACCACGCGGGCCGCACAACACGTGACACAACTCGCCGCGGAAATCGACCAACTTGTTCTTTTGGTGGGGTTCCCTTTAAGCCTAGACGGGCACTGTTACAACGGCTTGGCAGTCTGCGCGGAGGGTGCGGTGCGCGCTATTTTCTGTAAATCCTACCTTGCCCGCCAGGGGATTCACTATGAACCGCGCTGGTTTGACGCTTGGCCAAGCGGGACCTTGGACCGGCGCCCTTTCGGCGATAACCCAACCCCGATCCCCATCGGCAACTTTACCCTGGCCTACGACGATTTCATTTTTTCCAGCGAAATTTGTGAGGATGCCTGGGTCACCCGGGACAAACGCAATTGTCGGCTCGCCCGCTACGCCCATTTCATTTTCAACGCCAGCGCCAGCCATTTCAGTATGGGTAAAGCCGATGTTCGCGAGAACCTGGTCCGCGATTCCTCGCGGGATTTCAACATCGGGTACGGTTACGCCAACCTGCTCGGCTGTGAATCAGGACGCGCGATTTACGACGGCGAATGTTTGTTTGCCCACGAGGGACGCATCGTCCAGCGCGGCCCACGCCTGGAGTGCAGCGACGGCAATGTCACCGTGTACGACTTCCCCTATGAAGGCCGCGCCGAGGCGGTTACCACCTGTGAGCTGCGACTCCCACGCAATGCCGCCATTCCCGAAGCGACCCCGGTCTCCTACCAGACGGAACGGGATGTGGCCGACGAGGACGAGGCGTTCGCCAAGGCCGCGTCCACCGCGCTCATCGATTACATGCGCAAAAGTCGCGCGCGCGGCTTCACACTGTCCCTTTCCGGCGGGGTCGACAGCAGTACCGTCGCGGTGCTGGTTGCGGTGGCGGCGTCACGCATGCGCAAGGCATTGGATCCCGCAACCCGCCGGCGCTGGTTCACCTATTTCCCCGAATTGCTCGAGGCATTTGAAAACCCCGACCGGCTCATGCCCCAACTGCTGACCACCGTTTACCAAGGCACGCGGAACTCGGGGCCGGTCACCCGCAACGCGGCGGAAAAGCTGGCCCAAAGCCTCGGCGCCACCCATTTGAACTTAGATGTAGACCCAATGGTTTCCGCCTACACCAGCGCCATTAGCCAAGCCCTGGGAAGACCTTTAACCTGGGAACAGGACGACATCGCCTTGCAAAACATTCAGGCCAGATCCCGAGGCCCCAGCGTTTGGATGCTGGCAAACATTCGCGGCAGCTTGTTGCTTTCGACCAGCAACCGCTCGGAGGTGGCGGTCGGATACGCCACCATGGACGGCGATACCTGCGGCGGCCTTTCACCCATTGCCGGCGTTGCCAAATCCTTCCTCCAACATTGGCTGGTTCGGGTCGAGCAGGAGGGCGTCGCCGGATTGGCAGCCGTCCCGGCCTTGCGCACCGTCAATGAACAAGAACCGACCGCGGAGTTACGCCCCCCAAACGCGGCCCAGGAAGACGAAAAAGACCTCATGCCCTACGCGGTATTGGACAGTTTGGAAGAATTTCTCATCGGGCAACGGCTGCCCCTACGTGAAGCGTTCCAGAAACTTTGCACACGCTTCGAAACCCAACGGTCCCGTACCCAACTGCTGGAATGGACCGCCAAGTTCTGCCGCATGTTCGCAACAAGCCAGTGGAAGCGAGAACGTTACGCACCGGCCTTCCACCTCGACGACTCCAACCTCGACCCCAAAACCTGGGCCCGTTACCCGATCCTCTCAGGCTGCTTTGCCGCCGAAATCCAGGAGCTCCGAGAAGAAGAAGCGAGCAACGGGGAAACGCCCTAGACAACGCGCCCGAATAAGGTCCAAAGGAGCGACGCAATGGGCGATTGGTTCAAGGAAAGGTTCGCCATCCAGCAAAGTCTTCGCTGAATTGATCGAGGTTGCTTTCTTATTTTTTGAAGAAAGGTAGCCGGATTTTTGGTCGGTTCGCGCTTTATACATAGGACCCGGCCGAAGTTAATCCCTTGTTTTACCTAGCCCGCATTTCTCACAAGGCTTTCAGCTTCTCGCGACGAATCCTTGTGAGAAATGCGGGCTGGCAGCATATTTCGTTCCCCGATGAACGTCGGCCGCTTTGCATCGTGCGGTGCCTATTCTCTTAAAGAGGTTTTCGGCGGCCCCTTGACGGCACAGGATTCGCCCAAATCGAGGGAAACAACACGGAACGGGAAAAAATCGCCGTGTTCTCGGTGCAAGCGGCTACAATCACAGCCTTTCGCACCGCGCGGTGAAGCGCGGTTTCCCAAGGGATAATCGGTATTTTTCGGGTCGCTTGTGGTATTCTCGAAGGATCACCAAACCCATAATCCAAGCCACCGCATGTGGGCGACGCGGCACGCTTAGGCCGCGATCCTCCATCGCCAGGCGCCCTTTGGTTTCCTTTCATCATCTTCCGTTCGGTGTTGGACCGAACGCCTCGGAAAGCGGGTTTTATGCTTCTCACTTTTGTTTCGATTTTGCTCAGTATCGGCATCGTCGCCTTTACGTTTCTTCAAGCCACCCGGTTGTTCGGTGCCTACCGACACACCATCGCCGTGATTTCCAATCTCGACAACAAACTCAAACCGTCGAGCAATGAAACCGCCTTTAAAAAGGAACTGCACCGACTTCTCGATGAAGAAGACTTGGTCGGTCGCGATTTGGTGCAAACGCTGTGGCGCACGATTAGCGACGATCCGATTCAAACCGCGAGCGGTTCGGGCTGGGTGATCGACCTTGATTACTTGTGTGACGGCAAGCGATATTTCCGCATTCACCACAGTTATGAAGTGGTGCAGACGATGCCCGGCCTGCTGACCGGCCTGGGTATTTTGTTTACCTTTTCGGGTTTGGCGGTTGGCATCTCCGGTTTGGACCCCACGAATTCCAGCCAGTTAACCGCCGGCGTCAAAACCTTGCTCGGCGGCATGAGCGTGGCTTTTCTGACCTCGATTTCCGGTATCTTTTGTGCCCTGCTCTGGACCTGGCGCCACAAATCGATCATGGGTGATTTTGAGACGGCTTTTTTCCATCTTTACCAAACCCTTCATGAAAAACGGTTTTTGTTTTCTCCCGACGAACGCGATAACCAGATCATGCGTTACCAAAGCGACCAAACGCTCCAGTTAAGCCAATTGGAAACAACCTTCAAAAAAGCGCTGATCGCGGCCTTTGAAGAGCTGGGCGGCAACCCCATGGCGGGCGGCGGCGCGCAACAAGCCGGCCCGGATACCTCGCCGTTGCTGGAAAAAATCGGCCGCGAACTCTCGGTCATCAGCGCGGGCTACAGTGAGATCAGCCAACTCAGTCGCGACATGGGCGGCGTGTTCGACCGACTCCTCAAAGAACGCCAACAAATGTTGGACCAGCAACATGCGGCCGGTGCCGAAAGCAAACAAATGGTCCATAAAGCGGTTTCGGTGGCGGCAAGTTTTGAAGAGATTCAGCAGGCCCAAAGCCAAACCGCGACGGTCATCAGCGAAGGCGCGGTCGAACTGAAAAAAGTGCTCAACCTGTTGCGCCAGACCAGCACCCAAATGACCAAAAATCAACAGGTTCTCATTTCCCATACGGAACGCCTCGAACAGAACTGGAACACCTCGCGCGGCCACATGGAGCAGCTTCACAAATTGCTCAAAAGCGATATCGAAACCTTCCACAACCGGCTGGGCGAATCCTTGCGCGGCGTCCACGGCGAAATCGACGAAATCCTGGCCAAAAGCATGCGCCACTTCGAAACGGGCCTTAAAGAATTTGGCCAAATGATTGAAATCCTGGCGATCCAGCAGAAAACCGGCGAGACACCGCCCGAGGATACGGCGAAATCCAGCTCCTGGTTAGGGAAACGCCGATGAAACACAAACGCGCTCTGGTCGTGCAAGAAGAAACAGAAAACCATTTTTGGACCGCTTACAGCGATTTGCTGGCGGGCATGTTGTTTGTGTTTATCCTGCTGGTTGTCGTGATGTTGAACCAGTACGCCTCTTTTATCGAAGAGAAAGAGAACCGCATCGATACCCAGGCCGGCAAACTGCGTTCCTTTCACGCGGTCCAACTCGAGCTGACCCAAGAATTATCGAAACGCCTGGACCAAGAAAAAGTGCGTATTGACCGCGATACGGGAATTTTGCGCATTGATGCCGAGGTCCTGTTCGCCGAAAACGAGGCCGACCTGAGTCCGGTGGGTAAAGAAACCCTGGCCCGCATCTTTAACGCCTACTCCGAGGTGGTGCTTTCCGAACGGTTCACCCCATTTATCGAACAGGTCGAAATCGAAGGGCACACCAACTCCAACGGCACCTATTTGTACAACTTGGAACTGTCACAACGGCGCGCCTACTCGGTGATGACCTTTCTGTTGGAACAATCCGGTGACAACCAAGAACGCTTGCAGGATATGGTGGTTGCCAGCGGTCGTTCTTTTTCCAAGCTGATCCTGAATGAGGCGGGCGAGGAGGATCCGGTCCGATCACGGCGCATCGAAATCCGCTGTCGCCTGCGCGAAGCCAGGTTATTCGCGCAAATTTACCGCGACCTTCAGGAGTAGCGCGGATGCGAACGAGCCCCTTTGCTTTTCGGCCCAACCAAATGCTGGCGGCCCTGGCGCGCCTGGAAAAACGCTGGCCACTTGACGCCGATCCAAAACCCGCCAACCTGCCTTACCTTTTCCAGGTACTGGCGACCATGCAACCCAAGGCGATTCCGCACTTCGCGGCCAAACTCACCGCCAAGGAGCTGCGCCTACTCGGGGAAGCTTACCGCCAGGCGCCTGGTCACCGGGTACTTACCATGATTTGTTTGACGTTTGCGCACCGGGACGATCCGCGCTTGGGCGAGGTTCTTTACCACCTGTATCATCATTTGCCGGAGCGGCGCGAAATTGAATGGCTCGCCGCGGATTTAACCAAACTGCACTGCCAAGAAAGGGTACGCGGCGCCCATCTGTGGTTGTATCGCCACTTGTTCGAACAGCCCGAACTGGAAATTCTGCCCTACATGACCCGTGGCCTAACGGACGGCACCCTTTCCTTCGAAGCGGTTTTCGGCCGCGATCAGCATAAAACCCCGCTGTTAGGTGGCGTGATGCAGTGGTTGTTCAAAAAGGGCAATCCCGTGTTGGCTTCCCTGAAGCCGCACAGCGCGGCCCAAATGGTCGCCCCCTTCATTGATGCGGGGGAAGGCGGTCCGGTGGCCAACTACCTCAATTTTTACCCCACGGAGCAACAGCCCTACGCGCTGATCGTGCGTATTGCCGCCACTTTTGGTCCACCCGACGACCAAAGCGTCCCCTTTTACCGGCAGGTCGAACCGGGCCGGTTGTGGGCGTTTCGCCGTTTGCTTTACAAGGACGAAATTTTCAAGAGCAGCCTGTTGGACCTGGCAAAACAGGACTTTTGGGAACGTTGGATTCACCGTTGTCAATTGTGGCGGGAACAAAAAGGCCGCCTCGAAATTCTGATTCGTCCCTTTTGGGTGGTGATGGATCAGGGCCGTACCCGGGTGTTCCAAGCGGATCAGCGCGAGGTTGAGGTCGAACAGCTTCGCCACGACATGCGCTGGGTTGAATCCATGGAAGCCTTGCTGAGTAAGTACATCAAGTGGGGCTTGGACGGTTAACCCGTGGCAAATGGGCGGTCGGTCGGTATTTTTTGCGCGAATGCAACGCCGGCCGAAAGAAGGCTCGGCCAGAAACAAATCAAGCGCGGTTCGAGGGCTAAAACCGTGTCCAAAAGGATGTTACAATAAGGCCGCGTTCCCACTGCTCCCATGACCTCACCCTAATGGGTCGGCACCACTTGTGCCGCACCGACCTGGACTCGCGGCCCTGGAGCCCTCGGGTTCGCCGCGCGGTTCCCCGCGGTACCCAATCGCACGTGGTACCTTGGCGGGAACGCCTTGTTTTTGATAAGTTTGGGTAAATGCCCACGGCCAAGTTACACCCGTCGCCTCGACGCGGCGCGCGTTTGCCCCCGTTTGGGCTACCCAAGCACAAGGTTCCCGGTCCCCCCATGGGTATTTTCTAAATGAAGTGAGGCTTCCGTGGTCAATCATCCTGAAGAGCCAGGCAGCGAGGAACAAACGTCCAACCCGGATGTCGATCAGACTCGGGAAACCGCGATGGTCAGCCCCACGGACGTAACCCAAATCACCCAGGCGGGTTTGGTCGCGGCCTCGGGCGAAGGCGACGTCGACACGGAACCTCAGGTCATCGAAGAAGAAACGGAATCGCCCTACAAATACGAGTTGCTAAAACCCTTGGGTAAAGGGGGTTTTGCCTGGGTGTACCTGGTTCGCAACCTCGATCTGGACCGCAAAGAGGCGATCAAAATCCTGAATGTTGATTTGACGGAAGACGCGGACGTCGTCAACCGCTTCGTGAAAGAAGCCCGTATCGCCGCCAAGTTTTTACACCAAAATATCGTCACCATTTACGAGGTCCACAAACGCGGCAATTGGAACCGTATCAAGGCGCCGGAAAAAATTCAGAACCGGCATGCCGAACCTTTTGTTTATTTCACCATGTCTTTTGTGGAGGGGCGTTCGGCCGCGGACCTGGTTCGCAAGAACCGCATGCCGCAGCGGGAATCGCTGAGCATCGTGATGGACGCTTGCGCCGCGCTGGATTACGCCCACGGTCGCGGGGTTGTTCACCGCGATATTAAGCCGGACAACATTCTGGTCGACCGCCGCGGTCGCGGTATTGTGATGGATTTCGGGATTGCCAAGGCTGCCGACCAAACACGTCAGACGGCGGCGGGCACCTTTATGGGCACCGCCCGGTATGTTTCGCCGGAACAGGCGATGGGCCGCGAAATCGACGGTCGTTCCGACATTTACTCGCTCGGCATCACCCTCTATGAACTGGTCACCGGTCGTGTCCCTTTTGATTCCGACCAATGGATGACGGTTCTTTACCAGCACATTAACGAACCGCCGCCGCCACCGGACATGTTCTTCGAGGACATTGACCGCGACCTGCGCGCGGTGATTCTGAAGATGTTGGAAAAAAAGCCGGAAAACCGCTTCCAGACCGCGGCAGAGGTGCTGGACACCTTGCGTTCGATCCACGGCAAGCTCGGCGGTGTCAATCGCCAAACGGAATTGATGGACAACATCGCCACCCGTCAGGACCTCAAGCAAATCGAGGAACCCACGGTGGTGACTGAGATTCCCAGCGTGGCCGGCAGCAAACCCCCGGTTCGCACGGAGCAGCGCGAGGCGCAGCAAAAAGTAGAGGGAGAAGAACGGCCGCCGACGGGCATTGAGGAACTGAAACCCAACAGCTTGATCAAACCCCTGGCGATCGGCGGCACGCTGATTGCCCTGGTGGTGGTCCTCGCCATTTTGCTGTGGCCCAAGGCTGGTCCGGCACCCGACCCGGTTCCAGTCCCGCTCCGCGAGGGCAACTTACTGGTTTCGGCTTTTCCCAAGGGGTCGATTGTCAAAATTACGGATGAACAAGGCCGCGAGGTCAACCACGACCAGCGCGAATTGCCGCAAATGTTCCGCCTACCCGAGGGCAAATACACCTTTGTCATCAATTACGGTGGCCTGACCCAAGAAATCAGCGCCTACGTGTCACCCGAAATGAGCCTGTCCAAAGCCCACGCCGAGTTTGAGCTGGAGCTAGACAGCTTCCTGCTGGAGGATCTGCAATGAGCCGGCAACCCCGACACTTCCCCCTTTCGGTCGCCTTATTCCTGCTGGTACTGGGTAGCGCGCTACCCGGTGCCGCCATGTTCTCGGGTTACAAAACCTTTTTCAAAGACGGTGAAGCCAAGCTGGAGGCGGGCGATCACCAGGGCGCGCTTGCCGATTTCCAAGAAGCGTTTCGCCTAGAAAACAAGGCCTCGCGGTATCGACTGGAAGGCGCGATTTTCGCCAACTATCTACCGCGCTACAAAATTGCGCTGGCCTACGAACCGCTGGACATCATGGAAGCGGAAGCTTGGATCAAAAAGTCAACCGATGCGCTGGAGGAAGAGGTCATCAAGCGCCAGCGCAAAGAGCTGGCCAAGTACCACGCCGACAAAAACCGCATCCAGAAGGCCGCGGAAGAGAAACGCAAGGCGCTGGCGGCCCAATTTAACATCGCTCTTTCCGACGCCCAAAACCTGCTCAACCAGAAAAAGTTCGCTGAGGCGCGCCGGGCATTCCAAAAACTGGTTCAGGATTATCCCAATCGCCCGGAAGCCCAGGTCGGGCTCGGCAAAGTGGACAACGCCAAACTCACCCACCTGCGCACCATGGCGCTGGACGCCAAAACAGCGATCATTGACCGGAATTTCGCCAAAGCCGAAACGGTGATTGGTCAAATCGAACGTATCGACGCGGGTTTTGGGGAAATCGCTTCGCTCAAGCAACAGATCGTGGACGCCAAAAGACGCATCGCCGACGCCGCGGATGCGGAAAAACGCCGCAAACAACTCGAGGACGAGAAAAACCGCCTGGCGGCCTTGGAAGCGGAACGCAAGCGTCGAGAAGCATTGGCTCAGGCGCAAGCCGACAACCAGACGAACAATCAAACCACGAGCCCACCGAGAGAAAACTCTCCGCCGCAAACCAACACGGCGACGGCTCAGGCCGAACAAAACAAGGCGGCCCTGCGCGAGGCCTTGTTGGCAACCCTGAAGCCCTACCGTCGCGGCGACCCGGGCAAGGCCCTGAGTGAATTACAGGAAATCGCGATTGACGGTGCCGAGGATTCACTCAGCTTCCGCTGGCTCAAGGGCATCTACCTGCTGGGCAAGCACCACCACAGCCTGGAACCGGATGAAGCCGTCCTGGACCTCGCCCGCGGTGAAATCCTCGAGGTACAGCGCATGCAGCCGGATTTCCGCCCCGATCCCGGCATCTACCCAAGGTACGTGATCGAGTTTTTTGGCGCTACCGGGAACTAGCCCGCATCTCTTACAAGACATTCTGCTTCGGGGCAACCCATGCGATGACGAGGGTTTGCCTTCCGGCTCACGCCTTTCCTGGCCCGTATGCGGGGTTTTTGCTAAGATTCGCCTAAAAACACGGCTTATGTGCGCGAGCCCCTCGGCCTGAAAGTGCGATTCGCCGCTCACCCCAGCCTTCACGGATGCAAAACCCAATCATGAGTGTCACCACCAACCTGCAAGTCGCCAAAGAGGCGCTACAAAAAATATGGGGTTATCCCGACTTCCGTCCCTTGCAGGCCGAAACCATCGAAACCATCCAAAAGGGCAAAGATTCGCTGACCGTGCTACCCACCGGGGGCGGGAAATCCCTCTGCTACCAAATCCCCGCGGCGATTATGGAAGGGACGGCGATTATCGTTTCGCCGCTTATCTCCTTAATGGAAGACCAGGTGAACAGCCTTCAATTGCTGGGCGTCCCCGCCGCCTACGTCAACAGCTCGCTCTCCGGTGGCGAGGTTCGCCAGATCAAGGCACAGTTTTTTCGCGGCAACCTCAAAATGCTGTACGTTTCACCCGAGCGCTTGCTGCTGGATCATTTCATCGAAGAATTACAGCAGGTAAACATCAGCTTTTTCGCCATCGACGAAGCCCACTGCATCAGTCAGTGGGGCCATGATTTCCGGCCCGAATACACCAAACTCAAACAGCTTCATCAACGTTTCCCCAATGTCGGCGTCCACGCCTTCACGGCCACGGCCCCGCCGAATGTGCAGAAAGAGATCAGCAACGAGCTTAACCTCCAGGAACCCGAAGTTTTTATCGGCAGCTATCATCGGCCCAATTTGTTTTACCGCGCCATCCGCCGCAACAGCTTTAAAACCCAGCTCGTGAATGTGCTGAAACAGTTCCAAAAAAGCGACATGGGCATTGTTTATTGTCTCACCCGCAAAGAAACGGAGGAAATCGCAAGCCACCTCAACGGGGTTGGCTACCGCGCCTTGCCCTACCACGCGGGTTTGAGCCAAGAAGTTCGCAAACGCAATCAGGACTTGTTTTCCCAAGAGCAGGTCAAGGTAATTGTCGCCACGGTCGCCTTTGGCATGGGTATCGACCAATCCAACGTCCGTTTTGTCATTCACAACGGCATGCCACGCACCTTGAGTCACTACCAACAGGAAGCGGGTCGCGCGGGTCGCGACGGTTTGGCCGCCCACTGCATTCTGGTTTTCGCCCCTAAGGACATCCAGTTCTGGAAACGGATGATCGACAACGAGGGCGTGCTGGTGGAGCAACGGAGCCGACAGCTCCAGGACATGATCAACTACGCCACCCAGCTCAAGTGCCGCCACCGAAGTTTAATTGAGTATTTCGGTCAGGATTTTGAGCGCAACAGTTGCGGCGCCTGCGACGTGTGTTTGGGTGAAGTGGAAAGCATCAAAGACTCGCGCACCTACAGCCGCATGATTCTATCGGCCACGCTGAAGGTCAAACAAAATTTCGGCGCCGGCTACATCGCACAAGTGCTGACCGGCTCGACCGACCAGAAAATTCTTCGCAACGGGCACGACCAGCTCTCAGTCCACGGTCTGCTCAAAAAACACAGCAAAACCCAAGTCCACGACTGGATTAACCAGGTCGAGAGTCAGGGTTACTTAGCGCGCCACGGCGACCCCTACCCCGTGCTGAAGGTGACCCAGGCCGGCTATTGGCTGCTGGTCCCCCAAAAATACGACAAAAAGGAAGACGAACTACCGGTCTTCCTCGTTGAAACGCGCCGTGAAAAAAAGGCAGCCCAACAGCGCTCGGCCGTCATCGGCGCCGCCGATTTCGATCACGAACTGTTCGAACTCCTGCGCGAGAAACGCATGCAAATCGCATCCAAAATGGGCGTCCCCGCCTTTATCGTATTTGGTGACCGCTCCCTGCAGGACATGGCACGGGTGAAACCAACCGACAACGAAAGTTTCTTAACGGTCTTTGGTGTCGGTCAAGCCAAGCTGGAAAAGTTCGGCCGTCCAATGTTAAAAACCATCAATCAGTATCTTGGCAAGAAAGGCATTTCCCTTTAGATCAAGATCGCTTATCACCGAGGAGTACCCTAATGACTCGTTTCCTTCAACTTTTTGCCGTCTGCTGTTTCGCCGCTTGCGCCCTTTCTTGTGGAACCAACACCAGCACGGATCAAGCGTCCGGTGACAAACCGACCGCGCCCCCCAAACAGGTCGCGACAGCCGATAAAAACGCGGAGCCGATCACACCCGCCAACGAATTGACGGGCGACGCCCTCGATCAATACATCACGGTCCAGGAAACCCTGGCGGCGGACGACTTCGCGGAGGCCTCTGCCGCCGCAAAAGCATTTGAACAATCGGCACAAGGCGCCTTGAAACCCTTGGCGACCACCCTTGCCGCGGCCAAAGACATCACGGCCTTGCGAACCCACTTCCGCCCCATCTCCAAAAGCATTAAGGATCAAAAATTACCCGCGGGCTACCTGCAAGCATACTGCCCAATGGCCTTCAACGATACCGGTGCCTACTGGCTGCAAAAGTCGGGCACCCTCGCCAACCCTTACTACGGCGCGGAAATGTTGACCTGTGGTGCGGTAGAACGTCGTGGCGAAGAGGCCGCGGAGAAAAAGGCCGAAGAATAACCATGGCCCTGCAGCTACGCCCGCCTCAGCGCGCGGATCGTGAACCGCTAGCGGCCCTGGCCAACGATTCCAGGGTCGCAGCTTACCTGCGCGACCGTTTTCCCCATCCCTACCGCCCCGAAGATGCGGACCAATACCTCGATTACCTCGAGGAATACGCGGACGTGGCTTTGGCGCGCATCATCCATTGGCAAGACACCATGGTCGGGCTGATCTCGGTCGAACGTTCCACCGATCTCTACCGTTTCAACGGCGAAATCGGTTATTGGATCGGAAGCGCTTTTTGGGGAAAGGGCATCACCTCGACAGCCCTAGGCCAATTTTGTACCTTCCTGTTTGAGTCGGATTTCATGATAAAACGTTTGGAAGCCACGGTTTTCGAACAACATACATCATCCATTCGCGTGTTGGAAAAAAACGGATTCCAACGCGAGGGATGTCGCACCAAAGCCCTGTACAAACACGGTCGGTTTCACGACGAGCTGCTTTACGCCAGGATCAATCCGAACTGGCCAAAACAAAGCTTTTAAAACGAGCATACCCGCATTTCTCACAAGGCTTTCAGCTTCGCTGCAGAATTCCTTGTGAGAAATGCGGGCTAAGCAGCATAAACCCATTGGGTTATTCCAAGAACTCCAATCCCAATTTGAACAAGTCCTCATCGAGGTTTTTGCGCCAACGCACCTTCGCTTTCATGGGATGAAGCCGGCCGACTTTGACAACCACTTCCTGACCTTTGTCAATTTTTTCGTAATCTTCGCTGTAGCGTACCAAAACCAAACCACAGCCCTGGTGGGATTGTTCAACCACCATGCCGATGTACTCCGGTTCAAAGTTTTCGTCTTCGGTATTAATATCAATATGTGCCACGACTTCAACCGTGCGCACCTCTAAGTCTTTTTGCATGGTACTACCCATGCTATACCGGAAAAAGCGACGTCTCTCTCCAGCGTGTAGCTCGTCCATAGGTGTGCCTACCTCCGCTCGTGCAAAATAACCCTATGTCACAATATAAGATTGTGCACCCTTCCCGCAAGGGCGTTCCCGCGGTAAGTGAGGGAATCAGACCAAACCAAACCGGCGCCGCGCGGCCACCCAACCAGGGAAGGCAACCGGCGCACACCCTGACTAACCCGAGGTCTCGATTTCGCCCTCTTGGTCGATCAACTGATCGTGTTTACACAGGTGCTCCATCGGCTGGAAGCGTTCCCGCATCTGAATTGCCGCTTGAAAATGCTGTTTCACAACCTGTTTGGGATCCAAGCCTGGGTTGGCGTACTGCAGGCGGCGCATGACATCGGGAATGACCACACTCAAATGGTTTAGGATCCACTCGACGGCAATCAGGTCGGAGACCGCCCAGAACCGCTTGAGGAAATTCTCGTCCCATTCCCGCTGCTTCACAAAAGCGTCCAGCACCTTGAGCTTGTTCTCCATGGTCAGGTTTTGCTCGGTATTGTAGAAAAAGTCGGCCAACAACTTGGCCGGATCATCCCAACCAGATTCCTCAAAATCGAGAAAAGAGAGGGTCCCGTCGGCAGCTTTGATCGTATTGTGGAAACCAAAATCGGAGGGGCTAAAGATCGCTTCTTTCTCTGAAATCTCCTGTTCTTTTTCCCATTTCTCCCGTTTCAGCCACAGGTAAAAGTGGTTGAGGTTGTCCTGCCGCAACTGCTCCATATCGGTCATCATGAACAACATAATGTCCTTGGGACCGTCGGGACGCTGACAGGCAGACAGAACTTGGTTCCACAAGGTGTTCAGTTTGTCCGCGTAAAGGTGAAGGCGGAAACGCGCTTTGGGTGCTCGGTCAACCTGTTGCGCGCGCAATGCGTCCGATTTTTGATCAAGCGCGATCAAGAAATCGATCAGTTGCCCGACATCCTGGTCATTGGGCTCATCGACATGGGAACCCTCAATGTGGTTGAAGAGCCCCCAACAACCGCGGTGCCAGAAGGATTTGGGAACCTTGGTGATACCAACCTGGTGCAAGGCATTGAGGTGTTTGACTTCCCCCGCCAAACGTTCCTCGGCGTTTTCGCTGGATTCCAAGAAATGCTTCAGGATGTATTGAGAACCATCGGCGCAGGAAACTTGGTAAATGTAGTTGTCGCCGTGTTCCTTCAAGCCCTTCACCGAGGTAATCCGGCTTTGGGTCTGGTCGCGCACGCCTTGTTGCCAATAGAAGAAGTTGGTCAAGTCAGACCATTCGGCGAAGGTGGGATAAGCGGCGTCTTCTTTTTGGCCAAACACAAGGGGCTGAACATGATCGGCCAAATCCCCGTGCTGAAAGGTTTCGACAGAATCGTCGATGAAGTGGGTCATGCCCAGCTCATTAATTTTTTTAACTTTCTCTTCTTCCGAGTCAACAAAAATCAAATCTTCTTTGGAGAACCCCAGACCACCTTTGTCCATCCCCGCGAAAAATTGTTTGGCTTCCAGGTGTTGGGTCACGGATTCGGCTTCGCCCGCACCGTGCGCAACGATAATCAGGTGACTACCCGAGTCGCGATGTTCCATCACAAAGGCTTTGAACCCAAAAAGAACCTCGGATTTTTCCAGGGCCTCATCCACCGCCAAAATTGTGTGATCTAAATCAATGCCGACTTTGATGTTTTGCGCTGCTTCTGCCATCGGTTTGCCATCCCTAAGCCCATCTGGATTGAACCTACCTCGTTCGTGGACGCCGCCCGTTGCCTCAACGGAACCTTGGACCCAAGCCGCGATCAAAACCAAAAGGACGGGTTGGGCTTGGCGCGATCACAAGGTGTTATGTTCAATTCAGTTGGAAATGTCTGTCACCACACCTCATCGAATTTTGAGCGAAAATCTTTACATCTGAAGAGAATGAATTGTCCCCCGTAGGTACGTCATGTTTGCAAGAAGTCTCACTATCTCCCCCAAACCACACAAATAAAACACCTTAACCCAAATCCAAAGGCCGTCGGGTGCCGGCGCAATTTTATCGAAAAAAAGGTCGCGAGGTTTGTCTCAAGAAGATTCGCCCAGCGGGGCGTGACGCGGTTTCTTAACAAGCGTGTCATCTCACCGGGTTACCGCCCAAGGCCGCCGCCAGCCTGTGCAGTTCCGGTTCCAATTGATCGCAACCCTGGGCGATCAGCTGGTAGGTTCGTTTGAGGTGCGCCACATCCTCACCAATGCTCGCCAGCAGCCGCTGAATCTCCTCGGCTGGGTCTCCCCCTTGTTCCGGTTGGCGCGTGGGTGGTTCGGTTTCCTGCAATTCTTTTTGGATAAACCCGTTAATCAAGGGCAATCGCTTGAGAACAACGCTGCCGACGGCCTGGCTGAACTGGTCCAGGGTTTGTAGTTGCACGTTAAGTCGCTGAAGTGCTTGCGGGTCGGGATTTTGAAGCAACGCACTGAGTTGGGTCTCAAACGGAGAAAATTGGCTGCACAAATCGCGTACCATGCTCATTTCTTGCAAAGTTTTTTCCACCAACGCCTTCATTTGGTCCGCGCTCGGTGCCCGTTCATCACAGGCGTGGGCCTGGCAAACGGCGGAAACATCCCCTTTCTTTTTTTTCGCGAAGGTTTCAAGATAACGCCTAAATTTCCAGTTCGTAAATCCAGGCAGACAGGCGCCGCCCTCGGTCGCGTTCACCAAGACAGTCGGACATTGTTCGCGCCGCAAGCGATGGGTACGGTTTTCATACCATTTGAAAAAGTGGAAATAGTTCTGCATGGTTTTGACGCGACCGCCAAAGTAAGCCGGAACCCATGCTTCATCCTGTCGCCCATGCTCAAAGTCACGATTGACCTCGGCATCGGCATAAAAGGTGCGCCCCACGGCCAAATCCTGCCCCAGCAACGCAACGGCGCGACAACCGAACAACAGCGCCAAGGAAAAGGCTTCATTGGCTACCGAACCGCCCGTTTCGAGGAAACTTCGCTCGCGCCCGGGGAAGGCGGCCTCCAGCCAGCCCCAGACAAAATTGGTCGGGTTGAAATACAAAAAGGTCAATTGCGGCGCGGCCTGGAAAAAGGCGAAATGGGCTTGGTCCGCCAACAAAAACACGGTGCGCGAAAGGTTGCGACAGCCGTGGATGGAACTGTAGAAGTCCTGGGCTTCGTTGTGTACCAAAAAGTCGGGTTCAATGCCCAGGCGTTCAAGCATCCGCACGGAACGCGCCACGGCAAAAATCAAACAGCGATCACGGAAGGGCAACATTTCAACCAAGTTGCGCTCAAGCGAGGGACCCGGCGCCACAACCACGGCCGCCAAACCCGTAAACCGACCGGCCAACACATCCACCGGTGCCTTGTCGTAGGCGTGCGGCAGAGAGCGCAGCGACGAACGGGTAAAGGTCGGCATGAGCCGAGCCAGCGTTTTTCGGGAAATACGAATATCGCGAAATAACTCGTTTAAAAACTTCTCCAGCCAGGTTTCCATATGCTGGACATGACGGCGATGAAAGGGCGACCACACAATCTTCAGCTGCCCGACCTCACGCAAGCCGGCCTCGCGCAACGCCTCGTTAAGCTGTTCTTCATCTAAAACCAAACGCGCCCTTTTGGCGGGGAGCAATTCGGAGAGGTCGATGTGGGTGACCGCGGTCAGGAACAAAGTAGGAACGGGCTCGAACACAACCAGTTGGTGTCCTTCTTCAAGCTGATCGGCCGCGGTGAACCAGCCCAATCCGAACCCAAGGTGCAGGTGAACCGGACGCGACGGCCCAGCGCACGCCTTTTGGGCTTCCTTGGCCGGATCGTAGCGACTGTGAACCCATTGACCTTGAAATGTTAGGGTTACACCACCTTTGCGCGCGGGCGTGGGGGTTAGCACTTTCCCTTGCATTCGGTCCCACGCACGCACGAGTGCGGGGTCGTATTCGGTGAGAAAGGCACGGTTCTTTTGTTCCATGGTGGGTGACGACATTACCGGCTCCCAAACGCGGCGAACTCGGTTATGGAAAACCGAGATACGAGGCATCACGGTCGAACATGACGCCGTGAATCAAGATAAGCCATTGGATTTGGACAGAGATACTCTAGCGCTTCGCCCCAGGTAATACCAGCCGGAATCCTCGTGAAAAAGCCCGCGATCCAACAGTTTTTGGCTTACAATGGTTTTACCCTTCACCAACAAAGCATTCCGCCCGGCCACGCACACCCAAAGCACGGGATTGGGTCGCCAAGGTCGCGCCAACCGCGGCACGGCTCTCCCGGCCTTCCACCGACGCTTCCACGGGGACCTCACTTGTACCGTTTGTTTGTTTCGGCCTTTCTTATTTGGTTTTCCTTCGCGAGTGCGACAGCACAAACAGCGCGCGTGCGCATCACCACGGGCGATTGGCCGCCCTACAACGGCAAGAGCCTTCCCGGCGGAGGCATTGCCAACGCCTTGATCCAAGCCGCGTTTTGTGAAGTCGGCATCGAAATTGAGTTCGGCTATTTTCCCTGGAGCCGCTCACTGAAACTGGCGGTCGAAGGCGATTGGGATGCCTCGGCGATATGGGCACACACCACGGATCGCCAAGAACACCTGCTCTACAGCGAAGTCATTGTCGACGGAGAAGATGTTTTTTATTACATCAGGGGAACCCCGTTCGACTGGGCGCACCTCGACGATTTAAAAGGCTGGAAAGTCGGGGGAACCATCGGCTATTCCTATACGGCGTTAAGCGACGAAAAGGGCGTCCCGGTCGTTGACCTTGAACGCGCCCCCAGTGACCTGCTCAATTTCCGCAAGCTGTTGGCCGGTCGGATTCAGGTCTTTGTAGCGGATCGGCGGGTCGGCGCGTATTTGCTGAACCATCACTTCACCCAGGAAGAACGCGATCGCATTGTCCGTCATCCACGGGCGATTCAAACGGTCCCCTATTACTTAGTATTCTCGAAAAAGGCCTCAAACGCCGCCTACCTGCACCACGCATTCAATCAGGGCCTGGCTTCGCTAAGGGAACACCAGGACCAGGAAACCTTTATTGAACTGATTGAGCGGGCGTCACACGGAACACCGAAACGATGAAGCGGCCGAAAGCACGACCGCTTCATCGGTTACATGCCGGTGGGGCAATCGATAAAAACCGTTTCAATTTCGTAGTTTTTGCCGAGGTACTCACGCAAGGCGTGTAGGCCGAAAACCTCGGTGCGGTAATGACCACCCAAGGCCACGCTCATGCCCTGTTCCTGGGCGAAATGGTACAGCGGATGGGTGGCCTCACCGGAAATATAGTAGTGAATGCCGCGCATTTTAGCCTCGCGTACCGAGGCGAAGTCGGCGCCTTGCCCGGTGATACAGGCCACCGAGCGTACCTTGTCGGGCCCAAAAGGCAAAAGTTGAACCGGGCCGCCCAGCAAGGCCGCCAACTTTTCGGTGACGGTGTCTCGTCCCAGCGCGCGCGAAAATTTACCCGCAAATCCAATCGGCATGCCCTTGTAATCACCGAAGGGTTCCAAGCTTTCCGGCGCCACACCCAACCCCTTGAGTAAGTTCACGTTGTGACCGACTTCGGCGTGGGCGTCGAGCGGAAGATGAACGGCGTAAAGCGCCATCTCATGATCCATCAGCAGTTTCACCCGTTTGTAGTCGGCCCCACGCAAGGGATACTGGAAGCCCCAGTAAATGCCGTGGTGGACAATGAGGACATCGGCATCTTCAGCCACCGCTTTTTCGATGGTCTCCAAAACACCGTCCACGGCGAAGGCTATTTTCTTCACCTGCTTTTTGCCGGCCACCTGCAACCCGTTGATCGCGCCTTCCTTGAAGTCGCTCACCCGCAGGTAGCTGTTGAGTTGGCTGACCAGGCGTCCCAGCTCGACACTCATACCTCGATCCCTCCCTCGGCGGGAAATGGAATGACATAGTCGCCGGTGAAACAGGCCTTGCAATAGTGTTCGGGATCCGAGTTGCGCAAGCTCTGCAGCATGCCGTCAATCGAGATGTACTCCAAGGTGTCGGCACCGATGTAACGACGAATTTCATCGGTTGAATGGGAGCTGGCGATGAGTTCGCGACGGGTCGGCGTGTCGATGCCGTAATAACAGGGGTGGGTCGTCGGCGGCGCGCTGATGCGCATGTGGACTTCCTTGGCCCCGGCATGGCGCACCATCTTGACGATTTTGCGCGAGGTGGTACCGCGAACCAAGGAATCGTCGACCAGAATCACCCGTTTCCCCTCGAACAAGTGCCGAACCGGGTTCAACTTGATCTTGACGCCGAAATGGCGAATGCTCTGCTTCGGCTCGATAAACGTGCGGCCGACGTAATGGTTGCGGATCAAGCCGAACGCAAAGGGGATCTCGCTCTCACGGGCATAACCGACCGCGGCGGAAACCCCGCTGTCCGGGACCGGGACCACGAAATCCGCATCGACGCCGCTCTCACGCGCGAGCATCACACCCAAATCTTCGCGATACTGCTGGGTGTATTCGCCAAACATAAACCCATCGGGACGAGCAAAGTAGATATGTTCAAAAATGCACTGACGCATCGGCCGTGCCTCGAAGGGTTTGCTGGAAGTGCGCATCCCCAGGTTGTTGACCACGAACATTTCACCCGGCTCCAACTCACGTACAAAGGTCGCGTCGAGCAGGTCAAAGGCGCAGGTTTCAGAAGCAAACACGGTTGCTTCGTCGAGAGTACCCATCATCAACGGGCGAAACCCATGTGGGTCGCGCACCGCGATCAATTTATCGGCGGTCTGAAAAACGCAGGAAAAGGCGCCTTCCACCTGGCTCAAGGCTTCGACAATGGCCTCTTCCAAGTTGCTTTTACGGCTTTTGGCGATCAGATGCAGAATCACTTCAGAATCGCTGTCGGTATTAAAAATCGAGCCTATTTTCTCCAGTTCCCGCCGCTTCTGCATGGCGTTCACCAGGTTGCCGTTGTGGGCCACGGCGATTTGGCCGTGTTGGCAGTTAATCAAAATCGGCTGCGCATTTTCCACGCTGTTGGAGCCGGCGGTAGAGTAACGCACGTGGCCGATGGCGGCATCACCAACCATGCGATCAAGCTGTTCTCTGGTAAATACGTCGGAAACCAAGCCACGCGCTTTGACGCACGCCAACTTGTTCTCTTTGCTGCTTACAATCCCCGCGGCTTCCTGACCGCGGTGCTGCAACGCGTAAAGACCCAGGTAGGTCATGTTGGCGGCCTCGGGATGTGGTTTGATCCCAAACACGCCACATTCATCTTTAAATTTGTCCAACAAGGTCATTCCCCCTAGTTCAAAACCCGTTCCAAGCCGTTTTGCCAAAGATCGGCCAATTCGGCGACGTCGCCGCCGACCATTTCCGTTTCATTTAAAGTGATGCTGAAGGTCTCGCCGCCGCTTTCCCCCAGAAAGCTGCAAGCAATGCCTTGATCGGCCGCGGCATTCACCAAGGTATCGGCCTGTTTGGCCTCAACCGCGACAACAACACGACCAGCACTTTCCCCGAACAGGGTCGCGGCCGGGCTACAGGTCGACTGGAGCACCGCCTTCAAACCGACGCCGTGACCGAAGGTACATTTGGCAAGGGCAACCGCCAAACCGCCGAGCGAACAATCGCGCGCGACTTTGACGACGCTTTTGGCAACAGCGTCTTGGAGGAATTGGTTGAGCTTGGCTTCAAAAGCCAAATCCAACGCGGGCAAAGCACCGTTGGTCACGCCATGCACCGTCGCCAAGTATTCACTACCCCCCAGTTCCTCGGCCGTTTCGCCCAGAACAAACACGTGCAAGCCGCTTTTGTGGAAGCTGTTCACCGCGTGGTGACGCCGCTTGTTCAGCAAACCGACCATCCCGACCGAAGGTGTTGGGAAAATCGCCTTGCCGTTGGTTTCGTTGTACAGACTCACGTTGCCGGAAATGACCGGCGTGTCGAGGGCGCGACAGGCCTCGCCCATCCCGTCGAGACTGGTTTTAAACTGCCACATAATGTGGGGGTTCTCGGGATTGCCAAAGTTCAGGCAATCGGTAATCGCCAGGGGTTTACCACCCGTGCAGGAGATGTTGCGCGCCGCCTCGGCCACCGCGTGGGCCGTGCCCAGGTGGGGGTCGAGCTGCACAAAACGGGGGTTACAATCCGCGGTAACCGCAATCGCCTTATCGGTGTCTTTGATGCGTACCACCGCCGCCTCGGCCGCATCCGGGCCTTGGACCGTGTTGGTTTGCACCGTGTGGTCGTATTGACGGTAGAACCATTTTTTGGAAGCGATGTTGGGGCAGGCGAGCAATTGGCGCAAAACCCCGTTTGCATCGCTGAGTTCGCGATACGGTGTGGTGTCGAAGGCGCGGTATTCGGCAACCATCGGATGTTCGCTGTAGGGACGGTCGTACTGGGGCGCCTCATCGGCCAAGGGGCCGACCGGCATGTCCACCACCCATTCGCCCTGGGGACTTTTAATCCGAACACGGCCGCTGTCGGTCACCGTACCGATCACTGCCGCCGAAAGGTCCCATTTTTCGAAAATGCGTTTGACCTCGTCAACGCGTTCGGGTTGGCACACCAGCAACATGCGTTCCTGACTTTCGCTGAGCATGATTTCGTATGCGGTCATGCCCTCCTCGCGGGTAGGCACCTTGCCCAGATCGAACTCAATACCGGAACCGGCACGACCCGCCATTTCAAAACTGGAGGAGGTCAACCCGGCCGCCCCCATGTCCTGAATCCCGATGACGGCACCGGTCGGATAAAGCTCCATCAGGGCTTCGAGCAACAGTTTCTCGGTAAAAGGATCGCCGACCTGAACCGTCGGGCGTTTTTTCTCAGAGTCTTCGTTAAATTCCTCGGAGGCCATCGAGGCACCGTGGATGCCGTCCCGACCTGTTTTGGCGCCGACATACACGGCCACGTTGCCCACACCGGACGCCTCGCCAAGGAAAATGGCGTCGCGTTCGACCAAACCGACCGTCATCGCGTTCACCAAAATATTGTTCTGGTAGGCGGGATCGAAAAAGACCTCGCCACCGACGGTGGGAATGCCCATGCAGTTACCGTAGTCGCCGATCCCCTTGGTCACCCCTTTGACGAGGTAGCGCATGTGGGCTTCGCCAATGTCGCCGAAACGCAAGGCGTTCATGTTGGCGACGGGCCGCGCGCCCATGGTGAAGACATCCCGCAAGATGCCGCCGACACCGGTCGCGGCGCCTTGGTATGGCTCGATAAAACTGGGGTGGTTGTGGCTCTCCATTTTGAAAACGGCACAGAGGCCGTCCCCTAAATCAACCGCGCCGGCGTTCTCGCCCGGACCGATGACCACTTGCTTGCCGGTCGTTGGTAATTTTTTAAGATGAATTTTGGAGCTTTTGTAGGAGCAGTGCTCCGACCACATGGCTGAAAAAATACCCAGTTCGGTGAAGCTGGGGGTGCGGCCCAAAATGGCGCAAGCTTTGTCAAATTCCGCTTCGGTCAAACCATGTTCTTTGGCTAACGCGACAGTTACCACCGGTTCTTTCATAAATGTGTATCCCCGTACCCTAGTGGGTCGCGGTCGATGGAAACACAGCTACCTGTAGCTCCCGGGACCGGACCATGGCGCATTTCGCGGCACCTTCGCATTGGGCGATGCAACCCCGTACACGCACCGACCGCGCCATTGCGGTCCCTGTTCCCGCCCGCGGCGGCGAACACTGATGCGCCTTACGGGTTACGAGCAAACAACCCGTGTTCATCACACGAGTTCAACATTCTAAACCGAGCGCCCCTCGGCGACAAACGATAATCGGCGGCCGACACAAGGTGGGCGGTTAAAGTGGGGATCATGCCGGTTTTCCCGACGGGTTATGCTACAGTGAGCGGCTTAACTTCATTTTGCAGGCCCGAGCTCATACGCCGATTTGGTATGTATCTGGCTTCCGCATGGTGAAACGACCCGGCCCACGTCCTATTGGCGCGGGTTCGGCGTCAATTCGACGTTTGGACCGACATCTTGTCACGCCGTTCCGCCTTACGTGACGACCGAAGGGGCACCCCCCGACGATTCTATGATTTATCCTCGGCCGACATCGAAGCAAACCACGTTTGCCAACCCACCCGCCGGCGCCTCACACGGTGCCGCGCCCTTGAATCCCGCGCCGCTTCTGACTCGGCCGACGGGTTCAATCTTTTCGACTAAAAGAGGAAATTAGGATGGAAAGTGAAATTCTGGTAGATGTGAAAAACATCAAAAAATCGTTCGGCGCCATCAAGGCTGTTGACGACATCAGTTTTCAAGTCCGCCGCGGCGATATTTTCGGCTTTTTGGGCCCCAACGGCGCCGGGAAATCGACCGCCATGAAAATCATTACCTGCTTTTTGGAGCAGGATGCGGGCAGTGTTCACGTCGCGGGCCACGACACCTTGACCGAGTCGTTGGCCGTCCGCCAAAAAATCGGCTACTTGCCGGAGAGTGCTCCCGCCTACGGTGAAATGACCGTAACCGGGTTTCTCCAATTCGTCGCCGAGGCACGCAACGTGGCCGACAGCGCCGCGGCCATCGCACGGGTCGTTGAAATGACGGGTTTGGAACGCGTCGTTCACCAAACCGTGGAAACCCTGTCCAAGGGTTTTAAACGCCGCGTGGGTCTGGCCCAAGCCTTGATTCACGACCCCGAGGTTCTGATTCTCGACGAACCCACCGACGGCCTGGATCCCAACCAAAAAGCGTTGGTTCAAGACCTGATCAACCGCATTGCCCGCAACAAGGCCATCATTCTTTCGACCCACATCCTCGACGAGGTCGAGCGCGTGTGCAACCGCGCCCTCATCATTTCCCGCGGTCAGATGTTGGTCGACAGCACCCCACGCGAACTGATGGGCCGCGCCGGTAACCACAATGTGATTCGTTTGGTATTGCGCGAACCGGATAAGGCGTTAGCCGACAAGATCAGCGCCCAGAATTGGTGCGAACGCCTGGTACGCCAGACCGAAACCGAATGGGAAATTGTCCCCAAGGACCGCGCCAATCACCTCAACCAAGTGATGGCCATGCTCGAGGGCCGCGAGATTGAATCCATCGCGGTTTTGGAAGGACGCCTGGAAGAACTATTTCGCGAAATTACCGAGGGGGTCTGTGCATGAGTCGCTACACCGGACTAAAAGCCGTGTTTAAACGCGAGTTCCAAGGGTACTTCGCCACACCGCTGGGTTACATTTTTCTCGTGATTTTCCTAATGGCAAGCGGCTGGCTGACGGTTTCCCGCGATTTCGGACAATTCCTCGAAATCCGCCAGGCCGCCCTTACCCCGTTTTTCCGTTTCCTTCCGCATATTTTTGTCATGCTGGTGCCCGCTGTCGCCATGCGGCTCTGGGCCGAAGAACGCAAAACCGGCACCGTCGAACTGCTGTTCACCCTGCCCATCACCCTTGAGGGTTCTTACCTGGGTAAGTTCCTCGCCGGCTGGTCCTTTTTGGGAGTCGCGCTGCTGCTGACCTTCCCAATGGTGATTTGGGTCGCGATTCTCGGTGATCCCGACTGGGGCACCATCATCACCGGTTACCTAGGCTCGTTCCTCTTGGCCGGAGCCTTTCTCGCCATCGGCATGTTGTTCTCGGCACTGACCAAAAATCAGGTGGTCTCCTTTATTTTGTCGGTCGCCGCTTCCGTGAGCCTGCTTTCCTTGGGCCTGCCACAGGTTCTCGAATTCTTCGGGAGCATCGCCTTCATCGGCGGTTACCTGGAGCAGATCCTGGCCGCCTTAAGCCTCTTCGATCATTTCCACTCTTTAACGCGTGGGTTGCTTGAGTTCCGTGTCTTTGCCTTTTTTGCCGTCTTGATTGTCGGCTGGCTCGGCTGCGGCATGATGTTGCTCAACCAACTCAAGGCGTCTTAGGAGGAAACCTTGAAAAATAATCGACCCATCACCATTCTTTTTATCGCCTTGATCACCATCTTCTCGGTCCATTTGATTTACAACCACACCCAGGGCGTCCGACTCGACCTCACCGAGACCAAACTCTACTCGTTGACCGAGGGCACGCACCAAATCCTCGAAAAGATGCAAAACGAGGGTGTGAAACCGATAGAAGTGCGTTTGTATTTCTCCCACACCGCCGGTAAATCATTGCCACAAATGATCAAAGGATTCGTCACTTACGAAAACTACATTCGCAATCTGCTCAAAGAATACGAGCGCTACGGTAACGGCAAAATTAAGGTGTCTTTCATCGACCCCGTACCTGACAGCGACGAAGCTCAGGACGCGACGGATTTCGGCCTCGACGGCAAACCCATCAACCAATACGGGGACTTGTTCTTTTTCGGGATGGTCTTCCAAACCCAAACCGGCAGCCGCGACATCATCGAGTTCATGTCGCCGGACAAACAGGAAACCATTGAGTACGAAATCTCCAAGCGCATCTACAACCTGATCTGGCCCACCAAAAAGCGTATCGGCATTGTGTCCGGTGTTGAGCCACTGCCCGACAACAACCCCTACATGAACCAGTTGTTGCAAGCGCAGGGTAAAGCGCCCAGCCAGCCCTGGTCCAGCATGGAAGTGCTCAAGGAGCAGTACGATGTGAAGTTGGTCGACGCGGAGGCGGAGCAGTACTCTAAGGAAGATTACGATCTGTTGATGATCATCCACCCCCGCGATTTCAGCCAAAAACAGCTGTGGGCGATTAACGAATGGGTCGTCACCGGCGGCAATACCATGTTGTTCCTGGATCCCTACAGCATTGAGGACCAACCCGAACAGAATCCGCAAAACCCCTGGGCCGCCATTCAGTACAAGCCGGCCTCCAGCTTGAACCCCTTGACCGACGCCTGGGGCCTTCGTCGTCCCGAGGACCAGTTTGTAGTTGATTACGAGCTGGGCGCCAAACGGATGGTCGACCGCCGCGGCCATGCGCAAAAGGTCATCACCGATTTGTCCATCGAAGACAAACACATGGCGGCCGTGGCGAATCCTGACATTCCCATCACCAACGGTTTAAGCAACCTGCGCTTTTTCCTTGCCGGGCCGCTCGAAAAAACCGACAAGGCCACCGCCGAATTCACCCCCATCCTGAAAACCACCGCCGCCGGCGGCACACTCACCATTCTTCCCGGCTTCAGCCAAGGCGGTGACACGCTTCACTTCACCGACCTGAACACACCCACCAAATTCCTCGACCAATACAATGCGTCAGAAGAAGAGATTGTACTGGCGTACCTGATCAAAGGCCGTCTGGCCGACGCCTTCCCCGAGGGCTTGGAATTCCCGAAGGAAGCACCAAAACCACCGCCGGGTATGCCGCCAGGCATGCAAATGCCCGTTCCTGAAGATGCCGAGATGGTCAAAAAAGAGGCCATTGATCCCGCCACCCACGCCGATGCAAGCGTGCTGGTATTCAGCGATGTTGACTTCATCACCGATCAACTCGCGTTCCAGCGCTCGTTTTTCGGCTTGGCCGCGGCCAACGACAACTACAAGGTGTTGCTCAACTCGGTCGACTACCTGCTCGGCGCCAAAGAGTTGATGAATGTTCGCAGCAAACAGCGGATTAAGCGCCCGTTTGAGCTGTTTGACCAAATCGAAGCACAAGCTGATAGCGAAATGCTTGAGCAAGAACGCAAGATTCGCACGGAAATCGAGCAGTTTGAAAACGATTTGCGCGAAAAGCAGCGTGGCATCAACGAGAAAAACGCGGCCCTGCTCCAGAAAAAGCTGCAGGACGAAATCGACACCCTGAACGCCAAAATCAACGACGGAAACCGCGAGCTGCGTGAAATCCGGAAACAAAAACGCGCCCGCCTGGAAGGCGTCGAATTCTGGGTACGCGGCAGCATGATCGGCGCCGTCCCCTTATTCGTTTGTATTTTTGGTTTGGCAAACGTGGTTTCACGCCGCAATAAACGCAACATTCAGGGGAGGTAATCACCATGAACAAAAATGCGATCTTGGGATTGACGGCCGCCGCGCTTTTCCTTCTCTCTGTTTTTTCCTACCAGGGCACCCAAACCCGCGCCGAACGTTTCGAACGCGGGCAGAAGTTCCTTTCCCAACTCAACCCCGACAACATCAAACAAATAGACATAAAAAAAGGCGATGAAGAAGTGGTTCTCAAACGCAACGAGGACCAATTTGTCGTCGCCGGCCATCACGGGTATCCCGCCAAAAACGAATCCGTGAACCGTTTCATCAAGGACATCCTCGAGATCGCGCTTGAAAAAGAAGCCGGCAGCGGCGAGAGCGACGCGGCAGAGCTTCACACCAAGCCCGGTACCGAGGAGAACATCGAAATCACCCTCAAGAGTGGTCCCGAGACCGTAATGGTCCATTTCAGCGTGGGTAAAGCGACCGAGGACGGTCGCGGCCGGTACCTGCAACGTTTTGACGGTAACGACCAGAACATTTACCTGTCCAGCAAAGGCATTTTCCTGAGTACCGGAAACGACCAGTTCCTCAACAAAGAGATCCTGGACATCGCCGCCGAGGAAATCGCGTCAGTGTCCGCTCCCGACTTCAGCATCACCACGCAGGAAAACCAATTGGCCCTGAACGATGTACCTGCCGGAAAAGAGGTAAACACCTCGGAACTCAACAATGTGACCTCGGCCCTTAAGGGCCTGAGCTTCGAGAAAGTTTATCTGGCCGACGACCCCCAAGTCCAAGGTCTGGCTTTCACCAATTCAGTTACCTTTAACCTAAAGGACGAATCGGACTACCGCGTCACGACCGCGGTAAAAGACAACAAAACCTACCTGAAAATCAGCGCCAACCACAAAAGCCAACGCATCGGCGTATCCATGGAAGATTCCGAGGAGCAGCTTGAAGAAAAAGCCTCGCTTCTCGAGCGCATGAACGAGGTTCAAGCCTTTAATCAGCGCCATGGCAGTTGGGTCTACGAACTCGGCGATTTCACGGCCAAGAAATTCACACAAACCAAAGCCGGCCTTCTCAAGGACCCGGAAAAAAAAGAAAAGAGCTAACCGGAACACCGCCCTAAAAAGCGGTTATCAGCAAATACCCCGCAACGCGCGGGGTGACGCCCATGTTAAACCCACAAAAGGCCGCGGCACCATCCGCGGCTTTTTTTGGTTCCCGATTCGCCGGTCAATCAGTTCAGAACGGACGGTGCAGCAGCCAAAATCCCCGCAACGGACGAATCACAGCCCTCATCCCAACAATCAGCAGACGTAAAATTCAGCCATCAATACCAAGGGATGGGATGGTACATCCGCTGCACTACCGCCACAGCAGTCCCCCGGATGTACCAATCCCCTCAGATGTCACGCAATTCAGCCCTCCCCTTGTGACTGATTAAACATTGCGCCGACCACCGTTCGGAATCAATAGAGCTTCCCAACTCTTTGATTCTCGGGGGAGTAGGCCTTGCTCCTAAACCCGTGAAGCCTCACGGCGGAGCAGCCTTGTCTCTCTATCCCGCATTGCTCACAAGGCGTTCTGCCGCGGGGCAACCCATGCGATCACAAGGGTTTGCCATCCGCGGGGCGACCTTCCCCGGGGCGTTCTGCCGCGGGGCAACCCATGCGATCACGAGGATTTGCCATCCGCGGGGCGACCTTCTCCGGGGCGACCTTCTCCGGGGCGACCTTCTCCGGGGCGACCTTCTCCGGGGCGGCCATCCGCGGAGCGACCATCCGCCTTACTCAATCGAGCAATACGCGACGTAGCGCTGCTACGCCGAAAGGTCGGCCCCCGAAAGGTCGGACCCCGAAAGGTCGGCCCCCGAAAGGTCGGACCCACAAAAAAAGAGGTCGCTCCCCCCCGAAAGGTCGGACCCACAAAAAGAGGTCGCCCCCTCCAAAAGGTCGGATCCGCAAAAAGTCGCCCCCCGTGCCGTCTCTCGGTCGCCACCTTCGTACTCACAAGGCTTTCAGCTTCTCGCGACGAATCCTCGTGAGCAATGCGGGCTATGCGCGTAACGCTCCCAAGAAGCCCCGACAGAAAGGCCGAGGGAACTTGTTCGCACAAAAGAGAATGAATAAAGCAAGCAGCAATACGCCGCCCACCCAAATGCGCCCAAAAGGGCGCGTTAAAAAAAACAACCAGAAAGGGCCGGCCGCTTTTTCGGCACGCCCTGACAGAACAAACCCTTTTCCTCTCAAGCAGATTGCCGTGATCCAACTTCCAAAAACGCCGTTTATTCATTGCCGACCCCCAAGAAATCCCTTTCGTCACAGAACCAACCTGCCGGCACCAAGCAAAAACCTTGCTTCCCTTCCAAACTCCGGCAAAAATGCATTCACGAAGTTGATCCATCCCGTTTTCTGTTGATTAAACTCTTTATGTTTGCGCCTTAGCCCAAACCACACGAGTTCTCTCTACAACCAGATGGATCAACTCCCCTAATTCGGATAAAACGCCCCAGTATCCGCTTCTTCGAGGTGTGGACATACTCAACCTTATGTCTTTCCTGGCCAAAAGGCTGAGCCCATGAATGGTTACCTGGCGGGTTTTTCCCGATCGTGCTCGGCTTGCGATAGTTGATTTTCCAACGGCGGTACCCCAAGGCAGCCATGAGAGGAATGGAAACGAATTTCGACCATGGACCAAGCGTCCAAAAGGATCCAATCGGTTAAATGCGGTTCAAACCCGTTCCTTCCCAAGTTTTCGGTGGACAGCCCTACAGGAAGTCATTTGTCTCCCCCTGATTGCCATCATGGAGACACCTATTTGCAGCAGAGATAGACCACCAAAAACCATACCCACCATCATCGAAAATCTCGTGATCGACGCGTCTTGTATGAGGACTGAAAAACGCCCCAAAAAGGGTTCCCTCAGAAATGGAGAGCTTTTTCTTCCCAACACAAAAAGCTCGTTGGTCTGCGATTTTGCTAAATAACCCGCTATAAAATGAAGAACGGGAAGCGGAGCATCATCAGCGTTTTCTAAATGGTGATCAGCGGCTTTAAGCGATCAAAAGTTTTTTCACCAATCCCCTTTACGTTCATCAGTTCCTCAACAGTTTGGAACTTCCCATTCTCGGCGCGAAAGTCGATGATGCGTTGCGCCGTTTTGACACCAACCCGCGGGAGCTTTTGGAGTTCACCCAAATTAGCGGTATTGATGTTTACCAAAGCTTGCGCGGGTGCAACCTGTTTCTGGGCTGTCTCAGGGGGTTTCACATCGGTACCACCCGCTTTTTTGCCATCGGCCGCCATCCCCACGGCGGTCATCAAAACCAAAGAAACCATCATCGCGAAACGAGTCCATGCACCTTGCGCGCGGGACCCGTGTTTCAAAATCGAAAGCATAAGTCACTTCCCAGTGTTTATTTATTCCCGACCCAGCAAGCAGAAAGACAGACAATGCCCGCAACCAGGCCAAACCTACCTGCCAAACCTCGACTTCTTGTGGAATTCAAGATCGGAGTAAGGAACGTTTTAGCTCTGGAGCAAGGCACGGGCCAAAATTACAACCGCGAACAAACAACAAAACCAATAAAATCAATAGTTTAAAACCGAAGAATTAACTCAAATTTTGAAAAAAATTGAAAATCTGACAACTCTAACCCCAAAGGCTGCCTCAAACGGCCCAAGCCACTCAATTTAATCCCCTTAAGCTTCCACAGAATTGCGTCAAAAAAAGTTACCGCAATGTCGCCGTTTCTTCCAGTCAGAATGAGAGGCTCCCGGTAGAATCACCGATCACCACCATGGCAGACGAGAAAACCTGCAAAGCAGGCAGTTGAAACCTAGCCCGCATTTCTCACGAGGATTCGTCGCGAGAAGCTGAAAGCCTTGTGAGTACGAAAAGGACGACCAAGCGCAAACGGAGCGGGGCCGACCATTCGGCGTAGCAGCGCTAGGTGGCGTATTGCTCGCCCGAGTAAGACGGCAGGCAAACCCTCGTAATCGCATGGGTTGCCCCGTAGCAGAATTCCTTGTGAGAAATGCGGGCGAGGCAAGGTTCCACAAAATCAGGGATCAAGCCCGGGCGGTAAAACCTAATCCCGGCGGCCGAGGCTCAAAAACGCCTCGACTGACACAACCGCCCGCGCCGTGAACCTAATCCCGGCGGCCGAGGCTCAAAAACGCCAAAGATGAACGGTATTGTCTTCAACCTGCTCTTTGGAATGATCCCCGGGCAAACCGTTATCGCCGCCCAAATCGATAGGCGGCAACACGACCAAGTGTCCTTCTTTGGTTTCGCAAAGATTCATGAATCGGCCAATTTGTGCGAGATCACCATGAAGGGTTGCCTCGCGCCGCTGATCGAGTACCTTTAAGCCCAAAATAACGGTCTGGATGTCGTCACCCGATTGCCAAAAGATAAATAGGGTGATCATGTGCCTCAGGGCGTCCACTTCCCGTTCGATGCGCCCATGATTACGCACCAATCGTGAAATGAACCCCTGCAACATTAATAAAGGTCCGGCTTGCTGATAGGGCATTGAGGTCAATATCCGTCGTCCTTCGCCGGAAAAATAACGCTGACATTCGGACAGCAAAACCACGAAGTTAAGCCCTCCCTCTTCCACCACCACTTCGGCCTGGCGGCTCAAATACTGATCGTTTCCGAGAACCATCCGTCGTGGAATCCATTCTTCCAGAAGCCGGTTGGCAAAACGAACAGGAGCAAAACCTTGCACCAAACCCAAGGCTCGGGCTTCTTCCAGATGGGAGGGCTCAAGGAAGTAGGGCGCATCCGCGGCAATCAGAAGCGGTTCAACAACACGCTGAATGCCGGGACGCTGGAAGTAATGGAACCAACGCTGCAATGGAGAGGATTCCGATCCGATAAGTTGTTCCTTGGCCTCGGCAACATGCTCACCCCGTATTTCTCGGTCCTCGGAAGACGTGGTCATTTGTTCGAGCATTAAGTTCACCAGCCAGGGATGCCCCTGAGTTAGCTGCATGATCAGGTCGACGGCCTCGTGGTTAACGGACCGCCCGGTTTCCAACCGAAACAGCTCGGCCATTTGCTGAACCTGGGTCGCGGAAAACGCACTCAAGGTAATGTGCCCCGCTCGATGAACCATGGCCGGCGGGCCGTCGGGAAACATCCAATCCAAAGAACCATGACCGGCAACCAACAACCAAAGCCCCTGCTCGGGGTCGGAAGCATCGAAGGGCGACAATTGTTGAAGGATGAGCCCGGCGACAACAGGATCACATCCTTGCATGCCATCGACCAAAAGCAGCAGGGGGGCATTGCGCAAACGACGCCAACGCTGGAGCTGGGTACGGATTGAGGCGGCCGGACCGTGGATACCGAACACCTCTTCAACAAGGTCCAACGGTTCGAGTTCTTCTAACTGGTTGCGGGCGGCAAGCCCGATTTCGGTCATCACTGCCAACACCCGATCCTCAAGCGGCTGTTCACCCAGAACAGCCGCGGAGAAATCCACATACAGTGGGTCAAGCTGAAAACCGGAAGTCGGCGTTGCATTGTCGGTGGTATCGGCCAAGTCGTCGCGGACGGCCAACAGCAAGCTTGTGGTTCCAAAACACGGGGGCGCCCAGCAAAAAACGAGACGACGAAGGAGTAGTTTGGCCAAAAAATCTTCGTAGGAAAAGCGGTCTAAAGGTGGAACAGAAAAGCAAGGCTCGGCCTGAACAGGCCCGTGCATAGAAAAAGACGCCATCGCCGACTCCGAAAAAGGAAATATTACAAGCGGAACACAACAAGGGAGATACAGGTGAAACGGGGTGATCTACTAAAGGATCGCACAAACAGGCTCCGAAATAGGACGAAAATTTCCGCAACCCGCCACGTATACCCTCCCTGTAAGCCGGCAAGACAGGGGCGTGGGCCGCTCAAAGAAAAGCCCAAAAAAAAATTAATAAAATTGTGTGATGATTCCCGCGGGTTTGCGTTAAGGCAGATGTGCTCGGCAAGAAAAGGTCGGCCTCGGCCAAAACCCACGTTGCTACCCTCTAGAACTGCAACGAGCACAGATCACACCTTACCAATCGAAACACGCGTCACCTGAACCAGGAAAAAGACAAGGGTTTGGCTGTTTTGGTTGACCCAGAAGTGAAGGAACATGAACCCCACCAGTGCTGATGCCGCCAATGTTCGCTTTCGCGATGAACAAGGAAATCTGGTTCCGTTTGAGCAACTGTATGATCGCTATTTCGACACCATTTTCCACCACATCCTCTACCGAGTCGGCTCCGCAGCCGACGCGGAGGATCTCACGGCCCAAACCTTTTTCAAAGCGCTCAAGAACCACTGGCGTTTCCGCTGGCAGGGCGTTCCCGTCCTCGCATGGCTCTACCGTATTGCGGGCAATGAAACCAACAGCTTCCTTAGAAAAAACAAAAGGCGGGTCCTTACCGACGGCGCCCGCTTCGACGAAACCCAAACCGGCGGGACCAACCCGGCCGACCAAGAGCTGATCTCTGCCGAACGGGAATTGGCTAAATTCCAGGCTTTCGGCGCGATCCAAGAAAGCATTACCAAACTAAAACCCATCGACCAAACCCTGATCGTCTTGCGCTTCCTGGAGCAAAAAAGCTTCAAAGAAATCGCGGATATCACGGGAAAACGCGTGGGCGCGGTGACGATGCGAACCCATCGAGCCTTAAACGCCCTGCGGGCCCATTTGGAAGAACGAGGAATCGACCATGAACGACTTAGAGAAAACACTGAACGCGCTGGACAAACCCAAACTTCAGGTTCCGTCCTTCAAGCAAGACTTGCGGCGCGCACTCATTGAGGAAAGCCGCCGCGGTGCGACCGACTCAATCTACAAACCGGCTTTTTACGGCGCGCTTTTTACCTGTAGCGCCTTGGCCACGGTGTTGGTGTTGCTCCTTCTCAATCCCCACGTCTTGGTCAACAACTCTGCCGAGGACCTCGGCCGGTCACCCACTTCAAACCTAAGCCGGCTCGCGGAAGCCTCGCCGCTCCCCAGCTTCGAACCGGTTCAAACAGGCGAACCCACGCATTTTTACAGCGACAGGGATCGGCGCTTCTTGCAAGTGGTGGATCCCCAGAACGACAAAGCCTATTTGGAACAATTGTTTTCCAAAAAACTGTCGACTTCGCCAGGGCCGATCCGGCCGACCAATAGTGAGAAAGTGATGGTCATGCGCGAATTTGAGCTGGGTACCGGACAGAGGGTTTGGGTTTATACGGAAATCCCGCCAAAAGAACCGCCGCCCCACGAGGAGACATCCTCGGACTTTACGACGCTATAACCCTACAAAAACACTTAACGGGGCGATTCTCTACGACAACCTAACGCTTCACCATCTTGCGGCCAAGCGTTGGGTTTCCTTTGCCCCAACACCCATTACCACATCATCATCCATCCTGGGAGGATCACATCATGAAACGTCAGACTTTAAAAACGTGGCTTACGGTTTTATTGGTCAGCCTTATGTTGACTGTATCAAGCCTCAGCGCGGGCGAGAAAAGCAAAGAAAAAGACAAAGGCTACCTGGGCGTTAATATCGAAACCATCAAATCAGACGGTGAAACCAAGGTAAAAATTTTGAAGGTACTGCCCGACTCAGCCGCGGCCAAAGCGGGCCTGGAAGCGGAAGATCTGATTATTTCGGTGAACGGCGAAGTTATCGATACTTCCTCGGGGTTGGTTGAGGAAATCATCCAGCACCACGCCGGCGATGAAGTTCTGTTAAAAGTTTTGCGCGATGGTGAAAGCAAGGAGTTGGCGGCGATACTTGGCGAAAAGGGTGATCTGGCAGAATCAGTCGCTCGGCGCTTCGCCTTTTTTGTTCCCGACGAAGACCAAGCCTTTCTCGGCATTAACATGGACCAACTCGGACCTCAAATGGCGCGGTATTTCAAAGTCGACCAAGGAGTTCTGATCGAAAGCGTGGTTGAAGGAAGCCCTGCCGAGGCGGCCGGCTTGGAAGCCGGTGATATTGTTCAAAGTCTCGACGGCGAGTTGGTCGCCAAACCAAAGGACCTTCGCGCGGCCATGCGCAAGTATCAGCCAGGCGACGAAATGACCGTTGAGGTGATCCGCCGTGAAAAGCCGATGAGCTTTGAAGTCGTCCTGGGCCAGGCAGAGAAAAAGATTAAGCATTTTAATTACCACTTCAACAACGGCAATTCCTTCGTAATCGATGGGGATGCACCCCACGTCCGCATCGAAACCTTGCAAGACGCGGAAAACATGTTGCATGAAAACCTGGAGCTGCTGGAAGCGCAACTGCAGGAGTTGAAAAGCCGTAAAAGTGAAGCCGCCCCTAAACCCAAAAAAGAAAAAAAGTAATCCGCCCGCGCACCCGATGATGGTGATGCTTCCCCATCACGACCATCGGGTCGCATGCCGCGCCTTGCTTCAGAAGAAGGGCGCGGCCCACACACTTCCATATCTGTCCCATACCTCAAAAGATTCACACCCTACTTTTGAGTCTTGGTTTTAGCCGGTCCTTGTGACCGGCTTTTTTTGTGCCCAAAAGGCCGTGAAAAGGTAAGCACCTTTCGACCTGGACCTGATCATCAAAGGTAGCGTCTCGCTCTATTCTCGCGGCCAGGTTGAGAATGGGGCTGAAATCCAATGAATTGAAAGGGAACGCCCCTATTGGCTGAAAATCAGATGCGCGGCCATCAGCGTTACGTTAGAATGAGCCCTAAGATTTTTCATAATAAGCCTGCATTTCTTACGCGAATCGATATCGAGAAGCCGGGATGTTGGGAATTTCGAGGAACACCGGACGAATATGCACCCCGCGTTTTCATCTGAACCAACCTCCCGAAACACCTTGCGCCCCGCCTCTGATCCCGAGATTGCGTAAGAAAAGGTTGCCGGTCAAACATCGCGAAAGGCGACCGGACACCGAACAAGGCCGTGGAAACGATCCATTGAGCGGGAAGCGGCCGTCGGCCACACCATCGCGAAACATCCAAGGCTATTTCACACCAGCGAGGATCCATTTATGGAAGAACTCCAACGTTCACCACAACCACAGGGACCTGCCCCTCAAAACGATTTCAACGTCTTCGAGTACCTCGGCATCATCCGCAAGCACATGAAAACCATGATTATTGCGAGTTTTGTTGGGGCCGTCATCGGGATGACCTTGTGGTGGATGAAGCCGCCGGTGTACCGCGCCGAGGCAACCTTAAAAATGGATCAGAACTCACAGGATATCCTCAATTACGGGGAGTTTTACAACCCCTACACGCGGTTCTTCCGCGAGGAATACCTAAAAACTGAATTTGAAATCATGGAAAGCAATCCGGTCATCGACCGTGTGATTCTTCGCCTGGACAGCGAGTTTATCGCAACCCATTTTCCACCGCCGAAACGCTCGACGTCCCTTTTTGGTTTCATCCGCGAATCGCTCAAACCCAAACCCAAATTAACCCCGGAACAGAAAAAAGAACAGGATTACGAACGTCTGCTGAACACACTGCGCAACGGCCTGGAAGTGGAAGCAATCCGCTCGACCAACTTGGTTTCACTGAGCTTTGTCTCCCAAAACCCGCAAACCGCCCAAGCGGTGGTCAATGCCTGGGTCCAGTCCTACATTCAATACGAGCTAGAGCAGAAGTACGAAAAGAACAAGCAAGCACACACCTTCTTGGGTGAAGAATCCGTCAAACTTCGCCGCGCCATTGAAGAACTCGTCACGAAAAAGGCAGAGAAAGAGAAACAGTCAAACGCTTTCAAGTTGGGCAACAACACTTTGGCAGACGAGCAATCCCTGATCCAGCGTAACCGTGATTTGTCCGATGCACGCACCAAAGTCATTCGCACCGAGGCGCGTTTGCGCAAACTCGAGAGTTCAACGCCGGAGAGCTCGATTGATGTCAGTCAAATGTCGAGCGTCACCCGCATGTCGGGAGAGCTGGCTCAACTGCGTGCGGAATATCAAGCCGGTCTCAAGATTTACAAACCGGAAGCAGCGGGGATGCAGGAAAAACGCGGCAAAATTGATGCAAAACAAACCGAACTCCGCAAGGAACAACGGCGCATTCACCGCGAGTTGTTAAGCGATTTGCGTGCCGAGGTCGAAGCCCAAAAGTCGGCCATCGCGATGTTGCAAAAGGACGCCGACCGCTTGAAAGCCAACAGTGTTTCCACCAAAAAGGAACTGGAAACCTCCATCGTCAACATGGAGGATCAAATCGCGGGTTTACGAACCACCTTGGAGGAACTCGACAAGCGCAAAGCGGCACTCAATTTGGCCTTGGGTCTCAAAGATATCGGTCGCACCGACAAAGTCATCGTGGAAACAGCTTCCCTTCCGAAGGGGCCTTACGCCCCGTCACTCCGCCGTCACGTCGCGGCCGGTTTGTTTCTCGGTGCGATGTTGGCCATGGGTGTGATGTTCCTTTTGGAAATTACCGACCGCACCATTCATACCCCCGATATGCTGCAAAACATCACCGGCCTTCCCATTCTGGCAATGGTGCCCAACATCAGGGAAAAAATGTTGGAGAAGGCAGCCGAGGATTTTAAGCTAAAAGCCTTCGAGGAAATATTCCAAAGATCAGGCGAACTCAGCAAACATCTCACCATCGCGGAACTGGCCAAGATCCACGACATCGCCCAAGAATACCGCGGCAAAAAGTTCAATGATTTGCAGGGTAAAGAGCTGGAGCGCTTTTCAACGGATCTATCCGAAAAGATGGAGGATATTGTTTCGCTGTACATGCGCTGCAAAAACGAGGTCAAGCAAGCCGGCAATCCTGGCCGGCATGCAAGCCTGGTGCGCATTTACGATTTGGCCAATTACGCCCGCTCTTTGGGCAGCGGCAAAATCAGTGAAGAAATTGCTGAGACGAAGGAGGATAAACCAAAACGGCGCCGATTCGCGGCCGACAACAAACTCGGCATGGACGCGATGATGGACCGCGAGGAAGACGCGTACGGCTACAGCAATGTCAATGAAAAAGAATTGCGGATCGGGGTTCGCAAGGTCATCGGATGCATGACTCATATCAAACCAACCCACGTGTTTTCCGAGGCATACCGTCACCTGCGCACCAACATTCTTTATTCAAAAGCAGATAATGAAAACAACGTGTTTTTGCTGACCAGCTCGGTTCCCAGCGAAGGTAAAACCATCTCCTCCATCAACCTTTCGATTGCCTTTTCCCAGCTAGACGAAAAAAAAGTGCTGCTGATTGACGGCGACTTGCGCCGTTCCAAGCTTCACAAAGTTTTTAACCTGCCCGGTGAGTTGGGTTTGGTCGACCACTTGGTCAATCGCGAGCCCCTGAGCAACTGTATTCAGGAAACCTTCATTCCCAATCTTTCCTTACTCGGGACAGGCACCATTCCACCAAATCCCTCGGAATTGTTGGCTTCAAAAAGCATGGAAGAATTGATTGCGACGTTACGCGAGCAATTTGACTATGTCCTGTTTGATTCCTCCCCGGTTCTTTTGGTAACCGATGCCTGCATCATCGGCAACATGGTCGATGCCACCATCTTCGTGACCAAATCGGGGGCCACGCATCGGGACGAAGCGGCCCGCTCGATTCAAATCATGCAATCCAACGGCATCAAGCCGATTGGCACGCTGTTCAACGACGCCGACTTCGGCGGCAAGAGCGGCTATGGCAAAGGGTACGGTTACGGTTACGGTTATGGTTACGGCTATGGCTACGGTTACGGCTATAGCAGCTACGGGTACAGCCGAAGGACAAAAGCCTAGATTTCACTACTACCGCAAGGACGCACCACCGAATTGAAAAGGTAAGCTGCAGCCCGAGCTGAACGGGCCAGGGTCACGCCCTTTCATTTTCCGACGGTACCCCCTGGCCATGGGGTATTCGGTTGAGATATGATGACCGTTCGTTCCCAAGGGGGGGAACTGTATCTATTGCGGGGGGGACCCGATGACAGCCTATGTTTACAACACGATGACGAAAAAACGCGAGCCTTTTGAACCAAAAGAACCGGGTAAGTTGTCGATGTATGCCTGCGGCCTCACCGTATACGACAAGAGCCACATCGGCCACGCCATGCAGGCGATTATTTACGACATGATCCGCAATTATTTTGAGTTCCGCGGTTACGAGGTAACTTACGTCCGCAACTACACGGACGTAGACGACAAAATCATCGAACGGGCCGCCCTGGAGAACAAGCCGGCATTGGTTTATTCCCAAGAGATGATTGACCTTAGCCTGAAGGACATGGCATTGCTGGGGGTTAAGCCGGCAACGATTGAGCCCAAGGTTAGCGAACATATCCCCGAAATTATCGAACTTATCCAAAAGCTCATCGACAAAGGGCACGCTTACGAAAGCCAAGGTGATGTTTACTTTGAAGTCCGGTCTTTCCCCAAATACGGATGCCTTTCAAACCGAGACCCTGAGGAATTGCGTTCCGGGTCTCGCATTGAAATCAACCAACAGAAAAATGATCCACTGGATTTCGCCCTCTGGAAAAGGGCTAAGGAAGGCGAAGTTTCCTGGACGTCCCCCTGGGGTGAAGGCCGACCTGGCTGGCATATTGAGTGCTCGGCCATGGCAGAGAAGTACCTTGGCCGGGAATTCGACATTCACGGCGGCGGCCGCGATCTGATCTTCCCGCACCACGAAAACGAGATTGCGCAAAGTTGCGCCGCCCACGACAGTTGCTATGCTCGCTACTGGATCCACAACGGTCTGATTTTGGTTGACGGCCAAAAAATGGGCAAATCCAAGGGAAACTTCTACACCATTCAAGATGCGGTCAAAGCATTTCACCCCGAGGCGATTCGCTACACGATACTAAAGAGCCACTACACGGCCAACATCGACTTCTGCGACAGCGCGTTCCACGACGCCTACAGCCGCATGCTCTATTTCTACAACACCTTCAAACGGGTGGAGGAAATCCGCGAGCAGTTCCCGGATGCGGAGGCCACACCGCCGGCCAACATCACGGTTCCCAACATCAAGGACGCATTCATTGAAGTCATGGACGACGACTTCAACACGGTGGCCGCCATTCGCGAAATCAACGCGGGCTTTAAGTTCATCAACGATCTGGTCGCGGCCAAAAAACCCAAGATGAAACAAAAGGCGGGTGTGATTTTGGCGGTGGCCGACGAAATCAAAACCTGCTTGGGTATTCTCGGCCTGTGCCAAAACCCGAGCAAGCAAGCCTTGGCCGAAATCCAGGAATACCTGATTCGGGCACGCAACATCGACCCGGCCGAGGTGGAAGCCCGCCTGCAAGAGCGGGTCGCGGCCCGAGAAAACAAAGAATGGCAGAAGGCCGACGACATTCGCGAAAGCCTTATCGCGGACGGTATCGCGGTGATGGACACCCCACAGGGCACGGAATGGCAAGTTCTGCCACACAAACCCAAGGCCTGTGATAAAGAAGCCTAACCGCCGTCACGAACAATCGGGCGCACAAGCATAAAAAAACCCGGCGAACCTCAAAGGTTGGCCGGGTTTCTTTTTGTTTAGGGATAAAGATAGCTTATTTAAACGCCACGATCTTTTGATCAATGGTGCCGAACAAGTTGTTGTTGTCTTTGTCCAACATCTCAATTTTGATGGTGTCGCCCTCGCTCATAAACGGGGTAACGAACTCACCGGTATTGATTTTTTCCAGCATGCGTTTTTCAGCCAAGCAGCTAGAACCGCGGCTGGTATCTTCATTAGCCACGGTACCACTTCCGATGATGGTGCCGGCTGAAAGCGCACGCGTCATCGCCGCATGCTCAATCAAACGCGGGAACGAGAAATGCATGTGCCCGGCGTCGGCGTTGCCAAAGAACGCACCGTTGTAAGTCACGTGCAACGGCAGGTGCAAGCGGCCGTCACGCCAGTTGTCGCCCAACTCATCCAAGGTCAATGCAAAAGGTGAAAATGCGGAGGATGGTTTTGAATTGTAGAAACCAAATCCTTTTTTCAATTCCGGCGGAATAAGCCCACGCAGGGAAACGTCGTTACACAACATCACCAAGCGAATGTACTTTTCGGCATCGGCCTCTTTGGTACCCATGGGGACGTCGTCCAGAACCACGGCGACCTCGCCTTCGAAATCCATACCGTGGGCAAAATCAATCTGTGGTACATCTTCGCGGGGGGCGAGGAAGGTGTCGCTGCCACCTTGGTACACCAACGGATCGGTATGCAAGCCCTCGGGCAGAGGCGCGTTACGCGCTTGACGCACCAATTTGATGTGTTGGATAAACGCGGAACCGTCAATCCATCCCCAGGTACGTGGTAGCGGCGAGTGGAATAACGTCTGATCGACAGCAAAAGATTCAGAGGCACGGCCTTCATTCAATTCGGCGTAAAGCGCCTCGAGTTGCGGCGCGGCTTGCGCCCAGTTCTCAATCGCTTCACGCAGACAACCGGCAACGTGACCGGCTTTTACCGCGGTTTGGTTGTCTCGGCTGACAACGACCAGCTCGCCGTCGCGACTGCCGGCTTTTTTTAAGGTTCCAAGTTTCATGATCTACCGCCTTCACGAAATTAACAGGCATTCCACCAAAAGACTGTGCTGAGGTCGTATCCGGCCTAAAAACCACAATACGGGTCGGCAACCCACGGCGAGAAGGAACCACGCCAAACTCGGCAAGGTTCGGACATCGGTGTCCGGCGGAATTTTCTTCCAAGCCAAACCGCCCAGCCGGGGTCATTTATCAGGGGTCGGAAGAGACGAGGCACTTCCAGCCGACAAACAAGGTCAACACACCTTTGGAAACAGGGTTTCTGCCCATCCACAAAATCCCTATCATGATTTACCCGGTGAGTGCAGTCAAGCAAGGAATGGGGCAAAGAACGCGGTTAAATGGGTTGCGACATCACCCCGCCGTAACGAACCTCTAAACTTAAGCCGGCCAACTGAATCACATCACCATGAAGCAAGGAAACCTTTCCTTTAAACGGCTTGCCGTTTTTGGCGGTTCCGTTGCTCGAGTCTTTATCGGTGAAATAGAAGTTGCAGGCATTCCAACTGATTTCACCGTGCTCGGCGCTAATCCCTCGATCTTCCAAAAGGAGATCGTTGCCGCGATCACGGCCACGACCAAGGGTCACGGCCTCGTCAACCGGGAACAGCCAGGTTTCTTTGACCGCGCCACCCTCGCTCACGGTGAGGAAGTGGCAACCTTGGCCGGGATCGCGTCGGCCCAAATGAAACTTGGGTCCGGCCTTAATGAGCCCGAATCGATATTCCAAGGTGACCGAACCCATTTGCAGCAGGTCTTCATCTCGCAGCTTAAACCCGTCGCGATGATCAATGGTTTTCCCGTTGAGCATCAGTTCGTCGGCCAAAGGTTCTTGGACAAACATCCACAACCCCTGGGCGTCACGCCCCAATCGGAAATGACTTTTTTCGGCGTTGGCGACCGGCTTAAGAATTTGGTCGGCAATGCGGCTGCTTTTGAGCAACTGAACATCCAGGGTACGCCGTACACAAATGGTGTAGGATCGGCGCGAAAAGGGCTGGATCAAACGCAAAAAGGGCGCGGTCGTTGCCTCCGCGACACCGTGCTGCGAGGAGACCTGAGATAAATGGGCGTGTTGACGCAGGTAGGTCGCGGGAAGATGCTTAAACAGATCATCCATGGTAGCGGCCAATTTAAGCTCTTTCTCGGCAGTCTCGCGATCATCCTTGGCAAGATTGATCAAACCCTTCACCAAATAACCCAGGGCGTTGGGACGGCGCTGAAAGGTGCGTTGGTGAATTTCATCGGCCCGGGTTACATCCGCCACATCTAAATAAGCCAAAGCCTTTAGATAGGCGCCTTGTTCATCGGCGGCAAGTCGCGGATGGGTGTTCAAATAACGCAAGCCGGCGGTGCTGTTTCCCCCAATAAACCAAAACATACACTCCAACAGTTGGCCGATTTGCCAGTCAGGATGTTCTTGGTTAAGACGTTGGATTCCCTTCTGGGCTTCCTCCCGATCACCGCGGTCAAACTGGGCAAAAATGGTTTTGAGCGCCTCGGCCTGAGGTTCATCGAGCTGAAGCGAAGCCGTTTCAAGTGAAAGCGGCGAATCCGGTGGAAGTTGAACACTGTCGATCACGGTGCGAATCAGTTTCTTACGGGTGCTGGAAACCACAATACAGGTGCCGGTACTCACCCGCGGATTCTTTTGAAAATCCACCTCAAAGGCATTCCGAGTGAGGTAACTTTTCATGCGTTTGAGCACACCCAAATGTTCCACGGCGTCTTTGCGAATCTCATCCAACAAAGGATCCAGCCGCTTAAAATCGTCGGGATTCAAATACACCATAAAACATTCGTGCATGTAGACGGTTCGCTTGGGGTCGATAACAACCCGATTCTCCTCGGCAACTTTCTCACACTGGCGAACAATATCGATACCTTGCAGGGCTAAGTCCCCCGCGGGCTGTAACTTAAGCGGCAGCTTTACCTCGAGCAATTCCTCGAAATAACGGTTCACCGCATCTAGATTCACTAAATTTTTGATTTGGGTTTTCCAAGCCACGGTCCACCCCCTAACCCTGATCCAAGGTTGGGTTTTTCACGACATGATGGGCCCCGGAATCGATATAAGACGGCTCAGGTTCCGGTTTGTAATCACTTTCGGTTTTGAGTATTGGATTTTGGGCTTCCATTTGGCGACGCAAATGGTCGAGAAACACTTCCCAGACATCGTCGAGATTCAAGGCAATAGGCGCTTTGGCACGCATGTACAACCCTCCCCAGGGACACAACACCACCTGGTGTCGCGGTTCGAAGCGACGGAACTCCGCCAACCAAGGTAACAACCAAACTTCGACGTGATGCCAGGCCTTCCCGAACAACCCAACGGTAAAGGACAATGCACGCCTTGCACCGAATCGTCCCCACAACGACCGGCACCCATGAGCAGGGGTGTTCCACAAAAAGCAATAGCGAAAGAATGGAAGGAGGGAACAAACCACCCGCGAGCATTAAGAATCAATATGGATAAAAAACTTACACCATAAAGCGCAAGCGTGAGCCGCCGGCCACCGGCACACCGGCTAAGAAAGCATCAGGTCACGGTTCTCACGAAACCAGCTTTTCTTCTCAAGCAGGTCCCGCAGTTTCTTTTTACAACGGTGCACTTTCACATCGTAATTCTGGCGCGTGATATTGAGTATTTCATGGGGCTTAACGCCCTCGGCCAGATCCCCGCCTCGCTGACGGGTGTACACGGTTAAGACTTCGCGACAATCGCCTTTCATTTTAGAAATCACACGGCCCATCATGTTGAGACCGTCGACTTTAAGTTTGTCGAACAGTTCTTGATCGGGGCGCGCGCCCTTCTCATCGGGAATTTCGACGGCGGTCCGGCCTTCGCCGTTGTCGTCGTATTCACGCAATGGGTCACCCCAATTGTTGCGCAGGGTTTTGGCGCGTCGTCGTTCTTCGAGGAATAAATAATACGCGGCAGTTAACCAATAATTCAGCAAGGAAGAGCGCAGCATAATGGGATCACGACCGTGGGTTTCCAAAATTTTCAGGGCGGCATTTTGGGTAAACTCTTCGGCACGAGGCCAATCGAGATCGTTTGATTTTTTAACCAAACTTCCAATCACTTGTTTGCGCAACTTTTCGGTCAACATTTCAGGTGTAAAAGGCACAACTGCCACGTAGTTACCTCACTATTCGCCGATGTGGATTTCCCAAACACGATCCAGCTTAACGCTAAAGGGACCGGCGCCTTCACATGTCACCATGGTTTCACCTTGTTCCGAGGTAACTTTTACCTGGAGCGGTTTCTGGAGCGGAACGGCGGCCTCGATCTGAAGCTCCCCCGAGGCGACATGAAACGTAATGGGCTGGCTCAAGATACCACAAGTGATGGCGGGAAGCGTTGCGTTTCCGACACCGGCGGCGGCATAAAGCGGCGCGGTTTGTGGTGCAGCCAATTGGTCGACAAAGGATTTACCCAGACCCAACAAGCGTTGCGGCCATGCGGGTTCGGCCTCGGGTTCAACTTCAAGTGATGCATGAAAGGTTTCAAGCTGCTGTAATTCTTCACGACAAGCACGGCACACGGCCAAATGAATCAAGTCCTCATTGCTGCAGCGATAGGTTCCGGCGGCAAGGCCGCCAAGCATGTCAATATCAAGGCAATTAAACCGTGTGGTCGCATAAACATCGGCCAGCATGGCGTCAACCAATACATGGTTTTTAAAGGTTTCTCTTGCTTCATGATCGGTTCTAAGGCGTGTCAGGAGGGCGTCTCGTTCTTCGCGCGCTCCCGTGTCCGGTCCTAAAAGAAGATCCCAATTAGGCTCGCTCATCGCTCCCTCCGCAACACGTTTAAATTTGTCATGTGTTCTTTACCCACCTAAAAACGGTTCCACCGAGAAACGATTCGTCCTCACATGATCAATAGAAAGAAACCAGGGTTATGCTAACGCTTTCCCAATCTTTGCTTAACCCTAAAAAAAACAAACCGCGAGCACAAGAGCCTTTTTGGCACATCTTGGCCTCAAGAGGTTGAAATCGTCAAAACCAGGCAAAGCATCAACCCAATGCCGGGTTTTACGGTGAACCAAATTCGCCGTCCGCGGTGAGCGCGGTCGACAGCCCTTAAGAGCGGCGCCCCATGATGATCTTACGCGGATTTTTTGGGAACCGAGGTGCGCGGGACCAAGCCAACACCGACTTTCCCGCAAAAAAGAAAGCGGTTAACGCACAGCAGCAAGCTTCAAATTTAGGTAATTGATGTAAGAAACAGACGATGCCAAACGCCAACGCCCTGCTTTCCCACAGCGAGGTGCATTTGTGTTGACCGATAAAAAAATTCTTCTCGGCCTTTTTCTTGTGTGCTTGAGTTCCCTAATCTTTGCCGGGGATCGGGCACCAACCGGCGACGCGGCGGAACCGGCCCTTTTCTTTGTCAAAAACCACTCGGCCATGGGGCTGCAGCCCGGAAACCTGGTATTAATTGGACGAGAACCCATCGGCGAAGTAACGGCTTTGGACCTCGCCGAGGACGGCGAAATCCTGATCACCTTTAAAACGTGGCGCACCTTTCAGAACAGCCTCTTGGACAATATGTTGGTGTATATCCGCAAAAACAAACGCAGCGCCAAGGTGGTGTTCGTTCCCAAACAAGGCGGTCGGGTGGGTGAACGGGTACCGGCGGGTACCATGTTCCATGCGGCCAAAAAACACCATGTTTGGAACCGCCGCTACGTGGGCAACCCTTCGCGCAACGTCGCGGGCAAAGTCTCACGCGGGGTAAGCAACCTCCGCGGCGGCGGCAACAGCGCGGAACAGGACCACTAGGATCCGACGCGGTTTTAACCTAAAAACCCAGGGTTAATTGCCCCCGGTTAAACAACGCCAATTGGTTCGGCAAACCGATTTCACGTTCCAAGAATTTGCCGGCCTTTACAAAAAGATGCTCGTATTGCGGGCTCATAAATAAATAGAACTTCCACAAAGCCTGGTGTCGATTGTTCAGTGCTTCCAACTCGGGGTGCTTAAAATCGCCCAGGCTTTTTAACGGTCCGGCGCTGACGCGAACCATCACCCTGGCCGCCTTCAAACGCATGTGTATATCCGGCGCATACAGAATGATGGCCGAGGTGGGAATGTTGAGGTGCCGCGCCAAACGTTTTTCCAGCTCGGCACGCGCGCCGTTTTGGTTGCGATGAAACTCGTTTTGAAAACGGGTCATATACTCGGGCGCGGGATGGCTCAGGTCCAAAGGATTCTTGGCAACCATGTAAACCCGTTTGTACAACTTACGGGCCAGGAAACAGTCGAGCAAGGGACGGTAGGGACGAATTTTTCGGACACGCTGCTCGAGAATGTACAGAAAGCTGTCGTCGCGCAAGTGGTACAGCTCCTCAACCTCGATCCGTCCTTTTTCCAACAGGACCTCAAGCAAACGCGAAAGCATGGCACCGGACACCATTTTGGTGTGATGGAAGTACACCCGTTCGGTCAAACTGTAGCGTATACGGAGCAGGTTCACCAATTCGGACCAAGCGTCTTGGCGAAAACCATTTTCGCTGTAGAGATCAAAACAGAGCTGGTTCTGTTCAAGGTGCAGGTAATTAAGCAAGCGATCATCATAGGCCAGTTGAAGCCCGGTAAAGAAAGCGTCGCGCTTAAGGTAATCGAGAAGATCGGAACAAATAGGGCCGGCCACCAATTGATAGGCAAAGGGATGGGCCTGCTTCTCCCCTTCTAAAAAGAAGCGGACCAAATCCTGTTGCAAGCCAAGCTGCGCCAGCACATCACCCAAAGCGCCTTGCTCAAGAAAAAAACGCAAGCGCTCGCTGCTGTCGTCGTGGGCGGGCAGAATCCGCCGCTCGTCTTCAAAGGTATGCCCGAAGGGGATATGGGTAATATCGTGTAACAGAGCGGCGGCGGCGATGAGTCGCGCCAAATCCTCGTCAATGGGATCGGGCATGCCGGCCGTTTTAGCGCGCTGATTGATAAATGCGGTCATGCGTTTGACCATGAAGCAGGTGCCCAGAGAATGATCGAACCGACTATGGACCGCCCCGGGAAAAACAAGGTTAGAGGTCCCTAACTGGCGGATGCCCCGCATGCGCTGAAACTGGGGCGTATCGATCATCATCATTTCTTCACGGGTAAAGCGCATGTCGCCGTGAACAGGGTCGCGAATGGTTTTCAAGCTACCTCCCGAACGCAACCTGCATTCAAACAAGTTTCGGGGAAGCATGCAAGTGCACCGGGCGCCCACGCGCAAAAGCCCAAAACTTTTAGGATGCGGGTCGCGGAAAAAGATCTCAAGCTCTTTTTCCGGCTTTCGGCTCATTTTTACATACACCTCAAAAAAAAGCGCTTAGGTCGCGCCATCTGTAAAAAAACAGCAAACCTCCCTGCTCTTTTTCGTAACAACAAAATCCTGAACTTTATCCCGCCCAAATCCCAAGCCGACAACATCCCAAACAAATGCAACTTTTCCAAGCACTTAGCGGTTTGTTTCACAAGAACAGGTAACACTTTACGTTTTTTTTCTCGGTGTTTACACTAAGATTCCTATTTTTCCATTAGCATAATTTCACCAGCTAAGCTTTAGATGCATGATCTTCTCTGATCGATTTCATATAGGTTTCCTTTTACCTAAATACAAATCGTTATTTGGGTTTTTATCACGTCAAGTCATCTTCATTTCATTCATTCCGGCTTGATTTTTAACAGAAACATCCTTGGTCCCTAACAAACAACGCAAACATCGTTCGGCACCCATCCCCTGCCGTTGCCGCCGTGCTTCAGCATGTGTCCACCAACGAAAACGGGCGTTTGGCCAGGACTTTTATTGTCCAAAGGCCGCGGTGTCTCCTGATGATTGTGTTGTTCCTATTGATGATCGAGTGGACCAAACCGCGTCCATTTAAATTGCCCGACCCCGCAATTCGCGGCGATGCCGTGTCGGCCCTACGTTAGAGGAACGAATGATGCGAGAACCTGATTCTTCCCATAGTATTCATTTTGATATTGCCTTTGCCCGCCAGAAGCAACAAGACACGTTGCCCAAGAAAGCCTTACTGGCGACATTGATATTAACGCTGGTGCTGATTCACACCCCGATGGCGCAATCGCGCCACGAGGTGGTCCATGAAGCTGATGCGCCCGCCCCCAATAACCGAACGATTCTCAAGGTAGAACACAAAATCGTTTACAACCAGCCCACTATTCAGCGCCGAAGGAATAAACGGCCGATGCCGGACCCGACGCCGCGGGAGCCTGAGTTGGTCCAAGTGGCGGATCAGGAATTGCCGGATGTGGATGTTGCGATTTTTAACGATTTCACGTTTAGCGAAGACGACTTCCCCGACGCACCCCCGGTATCCTCGGTCCTCGAGCAGGATGCCCTCGGTTTAGCGCCGCCGGTCATCACCAAACGGGTACCACCCCAATACCCCAAACCGGCGCTGCGGGTAGGCCTTCAAGGATATGTAATTGTCGAAGCGATCATGCGCGCCGACGGTACCCTAACGAATGTTCGGGTGTTGCGTGGGCTGGGTAAAGGCCGTTTCGGATTCGAGGACGCCGCACGTAAAGCACTAGAGCAATGGGAGTTTTTACCAGGAGAACTCAACGGCGGAAAGGTGGATGTCCGCATGACGCTCAAAATCGATTTCAGCTTGTCACGCTGATTCATTCGGTCTGTCGGTCTTTGCGTCACCACTTGGTGTGTGTGGGCACAGTCACGAAGCCAGTCCCGGTAAGCCTTGTTCCGTAACGCTGCTTTTGACGGCGGCTCAAACCTAAAGTGAGCGATTTTTGGCGGCGCACTCGCGCAACCAGCTGGGCTACAAAGTGCAGTAAAAATGCGCGACGTACTTTCCAAGTACGCGTCGTGCGCGACCCCGGTGCGCTTTTTCCAACACTTTTCGCTCCAGTCCTCGGCGCGTCCTGCGCCGATACTTACGCGATTGCATCCACCCGAATCGAACACTTTAGGTCAAAGCCTCTGCCGTCAGAACACCCAATCCCGCGGCGACGGAAAGACCGGCAGTCCCAATGAACGATCACCCTTTTCACCCGGCTCGGTGGGGCTCCCGCTCGGCGCAAGGACGTGCAAATGGACCGGCACCCTTTGTGAGCGGGATCCCACCGGCCGGCTTTTTTTATGCCTGCCGGTCGCATTCATCCCCCGGCGCCTAAAACCTAGGATTTGCGTCACAGGGACCGCCTTAGATTAAGTATCGGCGCCAAAGTGACGCCTCTGTAACTGCTCGATCGATTCAAGAATAGCCACAAAAGAGCGCCCAAAATCGGTGAGCTGATACTCCACTCTCGGGGGCACCTCGGGAAAGATGGTTTTTTCAAGAACACCATACCGTTTGAGTTTGGCCAGTCGCTGGTTCAAAACCTTGGTCGTCAGGCCGTCTTCCTCTCGGACCATTGCGCCTGGCCGATTAATGCCGCGTTTGACCATGTCGATCACGGATAACGACCATTTACAGCCTACAACATCCTCAATCATTCTTTTGACACTGGGGGTCCCCGTTTTTTCCACCGTCACAAACCTCCGGGGAATCGCAATTGCGACCCTTTGGTAACCTAGCTTACCGCAAAGTGCCTACTTTTCGATGCTGGGTTCGCGCCGCATAATCGCGCTGTCGCCGAGGGAAGACGCGCCGGCCGCCTTCCCCCGCCAGACCATACACAGAACCCAACAAGCATCGGAGACAAAAGTTGCCCGATCCTGCTTCGGCGAAAAAGGGTTTACCCCCGGTCGAAACGCGATCCGTTGACGCGCAACGTTTGAATCTCGCTTGTGCGGTCACTTTTCAGGAGCATCCTCATGGTTCACTTTGTAAAAATCTTCCTCTTAGCCGGCCTCTGCCTTCCCCTCGCCGCAACCGACACGGGCGTGGCTTACCACACCCCCGACATGCGCATCCGCGATACCGTGGTTCGTTACCATGCGAACCTCGACCTGCTTGTTTTCTCTCTGCGTGTCCAAGGACGCGCGGGCCGCACGCAACCCCGGGCCAACGGCGAACTCAACGGCGCCCCGGTATTGGGTTACGTCTTCCCAACAACCCTGGCCCCGCGCGACGTCGGTTTTATCGCGGAGGACGGTTTGGTCGCTCTGGCGGTTACGGCTCACCCCGATTTCGACGACACCCCGCTCTGGGACGAAAACAACAACGGCGACTACGCGGACGACGGCCCCGAATGGCACACCCACTGGGTCCTTCTGGAAGAAGACAGCCGTGTGCCGGGGGGACTCGCGGTACGGGAAATTGCAACGGAAGATGCGGCCACGGTGCTCCCACCAACCAACCCCGGCATGCCCATGTACATGGATTCACCCGGCTTCGGGCTTTCGTTTTCCAACCGGACGCTCCACGTCCTAGTCCCCGCCCAACGGGTGAGCGGGAACCTGTTCTTCAACTACGACGCGGTCGCGGTGTTCATGCGTGTGGATACCAACCCCGAAAAGCCGCTGCTCGGCGTGTACCAGGTCTACAGCACCGCTTCTGAAGATTTATCCCTGCCCTACGGTATCCGCAACGGCCGCCTCAAATGAGGCTAACGGGTATCCCGTCGACCGTCACCGGCGACGGGATCCTCGTCTAAGCGTTGTTCAGCACTTCGGCGACACGATCAACCTGATCTTCGGTCAGGAAGGGGGTCATCGGCAAACTGAAGATCTTGCGGGAGGCTTCCTCGGAGACGGGGAAATCACCTTCCTTGTAACCGTAATGATCGAAGGCCGGCTGGAGATGGAGGCAGCGCGGATAGTAAATCACGCTGGGGATGTTTTCCGCCTTGAGTTTGGCCATGAGGTCGTCGCGTTGCTCACTCAGAACCGAATATTGGGCCCAGGAACAATAAGTGCCGTCGGGAACCACGGGCGTTTTTACGGTTTTCAACTTTTGACCGTACCAAGCGGCAACGCGGTTGCGACCTTCCAACTCGGCCGGGAAAGCGGCCAGCTTAACCAGAAGAATGGCGGCCTGCAAGGAGTCGAGGCGCCCGTTAATACCGACCCGCACATTTTCGTAGCGGTGATGGCCCATGCCGTGCTCGCGAATGGACTTGAACAAGGTTTTCAGCTCGGCATCGTTGGTGAAAACGGCACCACCATCCCCATAACCACCCAAGGGTTTTGCGGGGTAAAAACTGGTGGCGGCGGCATGTCCAAAGGCACCGGCGGCACGGTCGCCGTGCCGCGCACCCAAGGCCTGGGCCGCGTCCTCAAGCACCTGCAAATCATGGGCTTTGGCGATGGGTTCAATGCGGGTGTAGTCGGCACAGAGGCCGAACAAATCAACCGGTATGACGGCCTTGGGCTTGAGTTCCCCCTCGGTTTTGACGCGCTGGATCGCCTGTTCCAGGGCGACGGGATCCATGTTGAAGGTGTCGGGGTCGATATCGACAAAAACCGGTGTCGCACCCAACAAGGCGATCACCTCGGCGGTGGCAATAAAGGTAAAAGGGGTCGTAAAAACGGCATCGCCCGGCTGGATCCCCCACGCCATCAAGGGGATCAGCAACGCATCAGTCCCACTGGAACAAGCCACGACGTGTTCCGCGCCGGAGAACTCGGCCAACTTGGCTTCCAACTCATCGACCTCGGGACCGTTGATGTAACGGCCGTGGTCGAGCACGGCGTCAATTCGCTCGCGGATTTGGGATTCAAGTTGCTGGTACTGGGTGCGAAGATCCACAAAGGGAATGCCTTGACTCATAAGAAAGGTACCTCGTCCAAATGTCGGTTCGACCGTGCGCAACGGTGCGCCCTCATCATACACCCAGCCCGCACCGCGAACCAAGAACGGAGCGGGGAAAACCAAATCGCCTCAGCGACGCACCTGAAATTCGGGGCCGGGATTCGGTTCGACGGTTGTTTGGGTCTCAACCTGATCGACACGACTATAGGGCGGCCCTTGGTGAAGCGCCTGGATAAACGCCTGCAGCGGGGCGACCTCGGCGACGGCAAAACCGGAGACGGTGCCGTCGGCTTCGTTTTTTACCCAACCACGAATGCCCAAACGACGGGCGGTGGTCTGGGTGAAATAACGAAAACCAACCCCCTGCACACGACCATGGACACGAAAAGCCAGGCCTTCAACCTCTTCCATCTCAGCCTCCGTCACCGCCGGCGGGCGGCCCAATTTCTTTAAACACTTTGCCCAAGGATTCGCCATAAACGGAAAGTTGCCAAGCGCAGGTGTACCCAAAGGGGGTTTGTAGGACGCGGTAGCCTACCGCCGCCAAGCGCGCCTCGGCGGCGCGCATGGTTTCCTGGGTAAAACCGGGGTCGGCGTTGGTCGCGGCGAGATGGGCGAAGGAATGCAGCACCACGGTTTTTAGGTCGCGTTTGTTGGCCAGCCATTTGATGTGTTTCACGAGTTTGGTGACCAGCTTGGGGTTGGCTTCATCAAAAGCCTCGGCGTGTAAGAACACGACAACAGCTTCCTCGGCGGTGCCGGTCACCTGGGCGGCGTCACTGTCGTCCAGGGTTTTTTGATAGGGCTGCCACGAAAAGGCGTGTGCCATGTACATCAACAGTTTCATAGAACCTCGGTTGGTTTGGAAAACGCATCGCCCTGGAGCGACACGTTTTCCAGAAACAAAGCAGTTTATTTGCCGCCACAAAAGACGACGGATCGCGCGTGAAGGGGTTGCAAAGGGCGGTTGTTTCCACCGTGGATATCGGTAAAGGCTTTGATTTGGGCCTTGGACAAGGTGACCGGCGCGGCCATGACATTCCAAAGCACACCCTCACTGCAAGGCGGGGTGGTCAGGGAACCGTCGTAGCGGTAGAGGTCGTGTTTGGCGGGCAACAGGTCGGCGGGCTGGATGCTGACGTTTTTGTGGTCTTGGGGCGCCCCTTTATCGGCGGGCAGATGCTGCCAAGCCTTGCCGATCATGTCGTTGGCGGCACCTTCTTCAATCAAAACACCAACCACGGCCAGACGCCCGTTTTTGTCGGCATGAACGTAGTGGGCGACCATGGCAAACAGCTTGCCGTCGACGGCGTGTTCGCTGGGCGCGTGAAAGTGGATTTGCAGGAGATTGTATTGCGTGCCCGCGATGGTCATGGAACTTTTGGAAGCGGGGTCGATGTTGAGTTGGATGGTGTGACCGTTGTTCACAATTTGAAGCGGCGATGGATGGTAGTTAAAGGTGATCGACTGGGCCGATTTTTTAAACTGACCGGTGATGTCAATGGGCGATTGTTCTTTGCCTTCACCGCAGGGTTTGTAAGCGGGATCCAACTTACCCCAATGATCGGCGGCGGTGTCGCCGGTATAAGACCAAGGAGCATGGGATTTTTCCCCCGCGGAAAGCAGGAAACAGGACAGGAAACACAAGGTCGCCAAAATCAATCGAAACGATGTCATGAGAGACACTCCATATTTAAGGAAGATGGTTGCCGCGAATCACGCGCCGTTCTCACCCCTTTCGTTTGGCAAGAGGGTCGAAGCTACGATGCGACGCGCGAATGCAGAAAACCCGGTGACTCAAAACCAAAGACACCGGGCAAAATCAACCTTACAATGATCTCATAAAACCCTTTCGAGGAACCATCGGCGGCTTAGCCGTCGGTGAGCAAGGCGCGCATGTCGATCAGGGCGGCATTGGCGCGGGAAATATAGGAAGCCATGACCAACGAGTGGTTTGCAAAAAAACCAAAACCGTTGCCGTTGAGAATCATCGGGCTCCAAACAGGCTGCTGGGTTGCTTCCAGCTCCAAGATAATTTGCTGAAGCAAGGCTTTGGCGTTTTTGTCTTCCAGGACATCGGCGAAATCAACCTCAATCGCCTTGAGAAAATGGATCAGGGCCCAGGTGGAACCACGCGCCTCGTAAAACACATCGTCGAGTTCCAGCCAGGGCGTTTTGTGGCCACGCGTCACCGCGGGCCGCGTGGATTGACCGGCGTTGGGATCCCCCGCCAAATCAATGTTGACACGGGTTGGGCCGACACTGGCACTCAGCCGCTGCGACAAACCGCCCAAGCGTTTCTCCACAATGGTGAGGTAATCGCGCAAGTTATCGGCGCGGGCATAGAATTGGGTATCGGGGTTTTGCTGCTGGGACAATCCTTGAATATAGGTGTGGAGATGGCTCAAAGCCTCGCGGTACTGTGATTCGGAGGCGGGCAAAACCCAGGAATTGTTGTCGTAATTGAAAAGGGGTTCGGCGGCGGCCAGCGAAGGATTTTCCAGGGACTGGGTGCGCGAGCGGGACAAATCATTGCGCAGGGAGCGGGTCAAATCACGAACCTGCACCAATACCCCAAATTCCCAGTTGGGCATGTTATCGAGAAAAATGGAGGGGGGTGTGCGGTCATTGCTCAAATAACCACCGGGTTTGTCGAGCAAGGTTTCACCGACCTGAATCAAGGTAGCGGTGGTCACGGAACCGGTGACCACATTGCGACCCTGGGTGGACTTGAACAAGGCGGGGCTGGCGCGCACGTCAAAGGCAAGCGGCTCACGACTCCAGTACCAACCGAGCCCGCCCAAACCGAGGAGCAACAGCAGCATCAGAGCGGAAGCGAGCTTGACCCCTTTGGCGCCGCGGGGAAAGGCGCGAAAGATAGAGGCACAACCGGCACCAAACGCGGCACCAACTTTCTTGAGCATCTGGGCAACTTTATTCATAGGGGAAACTCCTTCGCTGAAATAACCATCACAGCATCGTCAGGGGTGGTCGCGCGGGGACAGCCGTGGCTCAAGGCGCGGAACAGGTTACCATCGGGCCGACCTGGATTGAAAAAACCGGGTCAGATTGAAAAGGGGCGCATAAGCGAGGTGTCCAAAGGGGAAAAGGGCGATTCAAGATCATCCAAGCAAACTCTCGGGAATCATTCAACCTAAGAAACATGAATCTTGGAAGGAAGGCGTCACCCATGTTTCGCGGCCCCATGTGATTCGTGATGCGCCGCACCGCGACACGACCGTCTTGACCCGTGGGCACGCGGGAAACGAGGCTCATGGTCGGCACCAAGGCTTTCGGGGCGAAGCGCTGACAAAATAAGGTTGTTTTGTGCAATAATGCATGTTTCTGTCGGGAAGGGGCTTTCGGCAAGATGCCGAAAAAAAACCTCACCTTCGCTAATCCATTCATTTCATGCGGATTAACCCCACGCTAGCGAAGCGGCGTAGCAGGACCCGACAGCAACAGGGACATCGTTTTTTCGGGAGATCGACCATGCTAAAAGAAGTGGATGAAAACAGTTTTCTATACAAGATGCGACACTCACTGTCGCACGTTCTGGCTCAAGCGGTTCAGGAGTACCGCCCCGGAACCAAACTCGGTTTCGGCCCGCCGATTCACAACGGCTTTTATTACGACTTTTTGTTGCCGGAACCGATCACACCCGACGATTTGCCCAAGATTGAAAAAATCATGCGCCGCATTATCAAAAGTAAACAAGAATTCTCCTACGAGGAGCTGCCGGCGTCGGAAGCCTTGGAGCGCATCGCCTCCGAGATGAAGGAACCCCACAAGCTCGAATACGCCCAAGAGCTGATCACCAAACACGAGCTGGAGACGCTGACCTTCTACCGCAACGGTCCCTTCCTGGACATGTGCGAAGGGCCTCATGTGGAAAACACGAGCAAATTGCCGCAGGACGGCTTCAGCCTGGACAGCATCGCCTCGGCCTATTGGCGCGGTGACGAGAAAAACGTGCAGCTCACGCGGATTTACGCATTGGCGTTCACCAACCGCAAAGAACTAAAAGCCTATAAGCAGAAAAAAGAAGAAGCGCTCAAAAACGACCACCGCAAGCTGGGCCTGGAATTCGACCTGTTCCACATCGACGACGAGGTGGGCAAAGGCCTGCCGCTGTGGTTGCCGAACGGCACAATTCTGCGCGACGAACTGGAAAAACTCGCGGCTGAACTGGAATTTAAAGACGGCTATAAAAAGGTCGCCACACCGCATATCACCAAAGAAGCGCTTTACTACACCTCGGGCCACCTTCCCTTTTATGAGGAAGGCATGTACCCGCCGATGGTGCTGGAAGAAACGCGTTTGAATGAGGAAGGTCAGGAAGAAAACCACCAAGAACGGTACTTCCTCAAGCCGATGAACTGCCCGCACCACCACAAAATTTTCGGCTCTCGCCCCCGTTCTTACCGCGACTTGCCGCTGCGCTTCACGGAGTACGGCACGGTTTACCGCTTCGAACGTTCCGGCGCCTTGCAGGGTTTGACCCGCGTGCGCGGCATGACCATGAACGACGCGCACATTTACTGCACCAAAGAGCAGATCAAGGAAGAATTCATCCGCGTGATGGAGTTACACAAAAAGTTGTACGACATCTTCGGCTTTAAGGATTACTACTTCCGCCTGAGCATGCGCGACAAAGAAAACACCAAAGGCAAATACGTCGAAAACGAAGAAGCCTGGGACTATTCCGAGCGTCTCATTAAAGAGGCCATGGACGAATTCGGCGCCCCCTACCGCGTCGAAGAAGGCGAAGCGGCGTTTTACGGTCCGAAGGTCGACATTCAGTTCCTGACGGTTGCCGACCGTGAGTTCACGGTGTCCACCAACCAATTGGACTTCGCGGTACCCCCACGCTTTAACTTGAAGTACATCGGCGCGGACAACCAGGAGCACACGCCGTTCTGTATTCACCGCGCGCCGCTCGGCACCCACGAACGCTTCATTGCCTTTCTGATCGAGCACTACGGTGGCGCCTTCCCCACGTGGCTGGCCCCGGTTCAGGTCAAGGTGATCCCCATCAGCGAAAAGTTCGCCGATTACGCCAAAAAGGTCGAGGAAGAACTGCTCGGCGACATGGTTCGCGCCGAGATCGACAACTCCAGCGAGACCTTTAACAAAAAGGTGCGCACCAACACGGTTCGTCGCATTCCGATCCTGCTGATCATCGGCGAACGGGAAATGTTGGAGGAAACGGTCACGGTTCGCCGATACAAGATTAAGCAACAGAAAACGATGCCGTTCTCCGAATTCCGCACGATGCTGGCGAGCGAAATCAAAGAACGCCGCCACGTTTTGGAATGGTAGGCGCTCGCTAGGTCCAAGAGGCAAGTCACCATGACATTTGAAACCCGCTTGCACGTGATCGATCAACCCAGCGTCGACCACCCGGCCATTGCCGAGGCGGCGGCGCTGTTGCAAGCGGGTTCAGTGGTGGCTTTTCCGACGGAAACGGTTTACGGTCTCGGCGCGGATTGCACCAGCGCGGCGGCGGTGGCCCGAATCTACGTGGCCAAAAACCGGCCGAACGACAATCCGGTCATCGTCCACGTGGCAGAACGCGACCAACTATCGAATTTCTGCATAGACACGGATGAACGGGTTAGTATTCTAGCCAAAGCCTTTTGGCCAGGACCTTTGACCTTGATTTTGAAGGCCAAGCCGCACCTGCGTGACACGGTGTGTCGCGGCCTGGATACGGTCGGTATTCGCGTACCGGCACACCCCACGGCCTTTGCCCTGCTCAAAAAAAGCGGTCTGGGTTTGGCGGCCCCCAGCGCCAACATCTCGGGAAAACCAAGTCCCACCAAAGCCAAACACGTGTGGAACGATCTCAACGGCCGCATCCCGATGATTCTCGACGGTGGCCCCTGCCGCGTCGGCATTGAGTCAACGGTGCTCGACCTATCCCAACCCCAAGCGGCGGTTTTGCGGCCTGGCTGGATCACAGGCGCGCAACTGGACGAGGTGCTGGGCAGCCCGGTAACCCGCGAGGCCGACCTCAAACAGGCCCACCGTTCACCGGGCACCCGTTACCGTCACTACAGTCCCGACGCGGCTTTGTTTGTGCTTGCGCCCGACGTCGGCGACGCGGCCTTCAACACCCTGCAACACTTAATTCTCAAGCAGAAGGGCACCAAGCTGGGTTATATCGGAACACGCCGCCACCTGGTAACCGACGCGCCCAGCACCCACTTTTATGGCGATGACGGTGTCGATTCATTGATTCACGACCTGTACATGAACCTCCGTCAAATGGACGAGGAAGGTGTGAGCCATATCCTGATCGACGGATGCGGCGAGGTTGGACACGGCCGCTCGCTGATGGATCGGTTAAGGCGCGCGGCAACGGTTGTCTTGGTTTCCGACCAGGATGTCACCGCTTTTTGTCTCAAGCTATCCACGGAATGGGCGATTGATAGTAATACCTGATCCCGCGCAGAAACGCTTCTGAATCCCCACATCAACGGAAGCCCGAACTTCCCCCGCGACATGGGAGCCGGTAACCGCGAAACGGGTGGCTAGGTATGAAGATCCTCATTGCCGAAGATGACCGCATCACGCTCAAGATGTTAACCCATCATTTGGAGCGCTGGGGCCACACCGTGCTCACGGCCGACGACGGCGAGCGCGCCTGGGAATTGCTCAACCGGCACCAAGACATTTTTCTGTTGATTACCGATTGGATGATGCCGCGCATGAACGGTCTGCAACTGTGCCGGCTGGTGCGGGGCCTCAAGCGGGACCGGCACATTCACATTATTATGCTGTCCGCCAAAGAAGAGAAAAGCGATCTGCTGGAGGGCATGGAAGCGGGCGCCGACGCCTTCATCCACAAACCCTTAAACCTGATGGAATTCAAAGCCCAGTTAAGGGTCGCCGAACGCATTACGCGCCTGGAAGCCAAGCTCTCGGAACGCTTTAGGGATCTTCAAAAGGCGCATGAAGAACTCCAACACGACCTAGAGGCGGCGGGCAAAATCCAACGTTCCTTATTGCCGGATCGCACCCCCAACATTCGCGGCGTCCAGCCGGCGTGGGCGTTTCAATCATGTGAGGCGGTCGCGGGCGACATGCTCAACATTTTTTATTTGGACGAACACCGCATGGGCATGTACATCCTCGACGTTTCGGGACACGGGGTGCAAGCGGCGTTGCTGTCGGTTTCACTCAGCCGGGTGCTCACCCCGTTTGCCCAATACGGGGGCATCCTCAAACGCCGGCTGAACCATCCACCCTACTACGAAATCCCGGACGTCATCGAGGTCGCCAAAACCCTCAACCGCCGCTTTCCGGTGATGGAACAGAGCGGTCAGTTTTTTACCTTTCTCTATGGGATTCTCGATTTGGCGTGCGGCCGTTTTCGCTTTGTGCGCGCGGGTCACCCCGGTCCCTTATTTGTCAGCCACAAAACCATCCAAACCTTCGAGGACGGTGGCGGCCCGCCCATCGGCATTTTTGATGATCCCAACTACGAGGCTGAGGAAATCGAGATGCACTCGGGCGATTACCTGATCGCCTACACGGATGGATTGGTTGAAACGGCCAACGAAGCAGGCGCCTTGTTCGGCGATTCCAAACTCATGCAATTGCTGAAATATTGTGCCTATCCCGGCGCGGAGACAGCCATTGCCGACATCCTCAGCCACGTGAAACGGTTCGCAGGCAAAAAGCCGTTCGACGACGACATGAGCATGGTCGGCTTCACCTTGGATTAAGCCGGACGCCGTATTACAAACCGCTCACGCGGCTCGTTTTTGCGCCAATGAGAACAACGCCTCGGCGTACTGTTCAATGGTCTCACCCATTACCAGCTTGGCCCGCCAGCTTGAGGGAATTTGGGTGTGCCCGTAAAACGCGCCCGCCAACTGCCCGTAAATGGCGGCGGTGGTATCGGCGTCCTCACCCAAGTTCGCGGCGGCGAGGCAACCGCTCTCAAACGAATCACCGTGGTAAAAAGCCCACAAGGCGGCCTCCAGCGAAGCAACCACATAGCCGGCACCACGAATATCGGGCGGTGCCTTGAGTTTATAGCTGCCCCGCGCCACGGCTTCGATTTTTGGCGCCAAAGGTTCCTCGTGCCAGATACCTGGCTCAGGTTCGTACATCGGCGCCAGTAAGGTCTCGCGATCCTCGCCACGTAAGGCGCCAATGAGCAGGCCACACAAGTAACGACAGGCGTCAACCGCCTCGCGCGCGCCGTGGGTGGTACGACTGGAATCCGCGGCGGCGGGCAAGGCTTCGCGCGGGGCGTTGCAAAAAAACATGGGCACGGGGGCAAGCCGCATCAACGAACCATTGCCGGCGGTATTGGCGTTGGTGGAGCCGGAGAACGCATTTCCGGTGCGTTCGAACCGATGCAAGGCGGCGCGTACGGTGTTGCCGATATCGAAACACACGCCGGTGCTGCTCAGGTAGCCGTCACGGTACCAACGCAGATAACGGGTAAGCTGGTCAACCGGATCCAAGGCTCGCCGCTGAATCAAACTCTCGGCCAGACACAAGGCCATCGAGGTGTCGTCGGTCCATGCACCGGCCTTGAGTTGGAACACCCCGCCACCCACCATATCGCGCACGGGAATAAACGAGCCGGGTGACTTGAACTCCACGGTGGTTCCCAAGGCGTCACCACAGGCCAGACCGACCAGTGCGCCCAAAAAACGCGCTTTCTCCATAGGTTCCCCTTTCCAACCCAAGCATGGATGGACCAAACAAGCCGCCCACCCGCGATCCTCATTGGGAATATGACCAGGTTATCGGCGCGCGCGGAACAAAAGATAATTATTCGTTTTTCGATTGCAAATGCTCGAGATTTCGCTGAATGCCCGCGATTTTGGTGCGCTTGATGGGCGACTTGCGAAAGGTCGCGCTAAAGTCGGCCTGCTCCATGGCGGCAAGCCCCTCCTCGGTCAGTTCCCCGTAGGCCTCGCGCGGCAAAAAGGCGGGTTCCGCGGTAGGCTGAGAGAATTTATTGGGCCAAGGACACACCTCTTGGCAGATATCGCAGCCAAACAGCCAATCGGAAAAATCAGGGGCATCCTCAAAAGGCCCGCGATGTTCGATGGTCAAGTAGCTGATGCATTTGCGGGCGTCAACGACGCCGTCGGCAACAATGGCGTCGGTGGGACAGGCGTCAATACAGGCGCGGCACGAACCACAGAAATCGAGATGGGGTGTGCCGTAGGGAACCCGCAAGGTGGTGACCATCGACGCCAAAAACAGGTAACTCCCCTCGCGGCGGCTGATCAAATTCCCATTTTTGCCAATCCAACCCAAGCCACTTTCTTGGGCCCAATACCGTTCCAGGACGGGCCCGGTATCGACATAATGGCGCGTGGCCGAATCGGGAACCCGCTCGCTCAGCCAAGCGGTGCATAACTTCAGTTTTTTGAGAATAACGTCGTGGTAATCGTCACCACAGGCGTAACGCGCCAGCTTCTTACCGGCCAAGGTAACCGGTTCGGGATGGTAGGGCATGGTCAAAACGATGATCGAGCGCGCCTCGGGCACCACCAAACGTGGGTCGAGTCGTTTTTCCAGACCGCGTGCGTACCAGTGCATGTCGGCATGGTGGCCGGCGGCTACCCAATCCTTCACGGCCTGGGCCCGTTTGACGGGCTGGACGGGCGCGGCGGCCACATCCGAAAACCCAAGCGACAAAACAAATTGGCGAAAGGCGGCCCAGGCGGGCGAGTCTAGCGCGTGTTCCATGGTCACCCCCCTTTTATCTGGGCGGCGTGTTGCGTGCTTCAAGCCGTTGCACGTAACGCCGCCGCAGAAACAAGCCGATATCGATCACCAAAATGCTGCTAATTGAAACGGCCGCGGCCAACTCGGCCGAGGTGAGAGAATCACCGATCACCCACCCACCGATCATGCCGTAAACGACTTCGAGGGAAAGCAGCAAACCCACGGTCGGTGCCGCCAACACCTGCATGCTTGCATTGTAAAGGGCGTACGCAAGACCGGTACACAACAAACCCAGGCCGAGTGCATAAGCCCAGGCAACCGGGGTTTGCGGCCACCAAGGGCTGCTGCAAAACAGAAGCGTGACAGGAATCGCGCCGGCCATCTCAAGGGTGGTAATCAGGACCGGCGATTCCTTTTGAACCCAAACGCGGTTGCACAAAACGAGGACGGCAAACAGAAGATAGGAAAACACCATCCAGGCAAAACCCAGCCAAAGATGCTCGCGCTCCCAGTTGCCGGCCATGGCCAAGAGCGCGAACCCAATCAAGCTAAAGCCCATGGCCCACAGGGTTTTGGTTTGTAGGCGTTCCTTCAAAACAAGACGCGCGGCCAGGGCGACAATCAGCGGTTCCAATCCGATGGAGGCGCTGCCCAGCATCACCCCCAATAGCTTCATGCCGTGAAAAAAGGCAAACCAATGCACCCCGAGCACGGCGCCCATGGCAAAGGCGCCCAGTGCGATCGGCCACGGCGGCAAACGGCGATCTTTGGCAAAAACGAGCCAATAAAGACCGAGGATCACCGCGCCGAAACTGACGCGGTAGCCGGCCGCCAGCCAAGCGTCAAAGCCGGAGGCGACCGCAAGAACCCCGGCGATCCCCATAAAAAAGACGGCGATGTGTGCGTTCAACAGCGCGAGATTGGCAGTCAAAGAAGCCTCAAAACGAACCTACCGACAATGGACCTTCCAAAACATCGGATCAAACGCGCGCTGACTTGAACCCCGCGGGTTCAGGGCGCCCGTCGGTTCAGATGCTGAAGGTAGGAAAGGCGCGCAACAAACGGTCTCCCAACAGTTTCAAAGCGGTTACCAAATGGCCGGCGGCTTCAATAGAGTTCTCGTCGTCGTCGAAAATTTTGGCCGCTTCACCGGCGGCGATTTTGAGGTAGGTCCCCACCGAGTCCGCCTCTTGGGCCCGTTCGATGTGCTCCAACAATTTTTCTTCCTCGCCGCTGTGAACCCAAAGGTCTTGGGTCACCGGATCACCGTAAATGATGATGTTCATAAACTGCTTGTCGCGAACCTCGAGCAAAGGCGTGTGGGTCTCGGGATTAATCAGCGGCGACTGGATGACGGAATAACGGTCGTGGTCGCTCCAGATGTTCATATCCACCTCACCCAAACCGGCGACGGCGGCAACGACCTTTTCAAGCTCACCCTTGGGATAAAGGGTGCCGTGATCCTCGGGACAACGCCAACACTCAAACACCTTGTGCTGGACGTGGTCCAAGGGGGACAAACATTCCGGGCAAAGTTTCATGATTTAGCCTCCATCAAGGGCGTTCTGGGAAACCCAACTTATGGCGTGGGTCCTTGGCGCGGAGCCCCTTACCATAGCAGGAAAAGCCCGGCGATGCTAATGCCGCGGCGGCACAACCGGACGCGATGGATCGGTAATCCAATCACTCCAAGAACCCACGTACAACTTGGCGGGGCAAAGACCCGCGGTCACCATCGCCAGGACGTGGTGTGCGGCGGTCACTCCTGAACCGCAATAAACAATACAGTCCTGGGTATCAAAACCGGCCAATTGGGTAGCGTACCGTTCGCGCAAGGCTTGCGGCGACAAAAAGGTCCGGTCCTCGCCGAGGTTTTCGGTGAACGGCATGTTCACCGCGCCGGGAATGTGACCGGCAATGGGATCAATGTGTTCTTCTTCACCGAGATAACGCTTGGCGGCACGGGCATCAATTAAGGTACGTTTGGGATCCTCCAGAACCGCCAACACATCGAGTGCGTCGGCCACCAACTCGGGTTGCGCCAAACCGGCAAAATTACCCGGTTCCTCGCTCGGTTCCTCACCCCGCGCCGTCGGCATCCCTGCCGCCAGCCAGTGGGACCAACCGCCGTCCAGCACGTAGGTGTCCTCGTGGCCGAGGTAATACAGCAACCACCAAAGCCGTGCCGCAATGGCCCCACCCATATCGTCGTAAGCCACGACTTTCGACTCGCGATGAATCCCCAGCTTGCACAGACTCGCATTGAGCTCTTTGAGTTTGGGCAAGGGATGGCGACCGGTAATACCCGCTTCAAAGGCGCCCGACAGGTCCAAGTCGAGATGGGCATAGCGCGCCCCGGGAATATGGGCCTCGAGATAATCACGATAGCCCTGTTCGGAATTGTTAATGGAAAAGCGGCAATCGACAAACAACCAATCATCGAGTTGATCGGGGTCAAAGTCGGCGGCTTGAAACAGCGTACGACGGGTCATGGCGGGCCTCCGGTAGCGGGGTTGGTACAAACAGAACACGCGAAGCGGGGAATTTATGCCGCCGAGACACCGGGCGGACGCACGATCAATCAGGCCAGGTCTGCTTGACCAAAGCCGGCAGAACCGAACCGGAGGGGCCGCGCAGGACAAAGGAAACAGCAGAGGAATGAGGGGTTTCGCCGGGATTAATTTCCACGGTTAAGCCACCGTTGCGCAGGGTTTCCCCAATCAACGAAGCGGCGGGAAATACCACGGAGGAAGTGCCGATGGAGAAAAAGACGTCGCATTCCGCGGCGGCAATCGCGGCTTGCGCCAAAGCGCCCGGTGGTAGGTTTTCGCCAAACCAAACCACATCGGGTCGCAACAAACTGTTGGTGGCGGGACATCGCGGCGGCACCTCGCCGGTCTCCGCCCATTCGGTGACGATTTGGTTGTCGTCAAAACGTTTGGTACGGTGGATGTTGCCGTGCAATTCAATCACCTTTTCGCTGCCGGCCGTTTGGTGCAGGCCGTCGATGTTCTGGGTGACCAATAACAATTCGGGAACCTTGGCGGCCATGGCAACCAAGGCATGGTGCCCGGGATTGGGCTCGGCTTTTCCCGCCAGCTCCCGCCGCCAAGCGTACCAATTCCAAACCAGTTCGGGGTTGGCGATAAAAGCTTGGGGCGTCGCGAGTTCCTCCGGTCGGTATTTGGCCCACAAACCGGTTTGGGCGTCACGGAAGGTGGCCAGGCCACTTTCTGCTGAAACGCCGGCCCCGGTTAGGGCGACCACTTTCTTGGCCGCACGCAACTTTTCAGACAATTCGGTGGGGATGGTTAGCTCTTCCATCGGGAACCCCTTTTTTTTACGCGATTGGTCTGGTTTAAGAAAAAAGTGAGTTGTCCATTTTACCTTATCCGCTCCCGCGAAACACCCCTATTCCGCGGGAAGCAAAGGCGCGAACATCACGCCGTAAGGGGCGCCGAAAAGAAGCCGCCCCGGCCTGCGCTTTCGGTTAAGATAAAGCTGTTTTCTGTTTGGAACAGGGGGAACCATGGCAGAAGTATTGATTACCGGGGCCAACGGTGAAATTGGCCACAGCTTGATCCGCTTTCTCGCCGAAGAAGGGCGTTACCAAGTGGTCGGCTGTGATTTACGCGAACCAACGGCGGAACTAAGCCGTCTGTGTTCACGCTTCTATGTCGGCAACATTCTCGACAGCCAATTGATTGCCGAAATTCATCAAAACCACTGTTTTGACAAGGTCTTTCACTTGGCCGGTCTGCTCTCGAGCAGCGGTGAAAAGAACCCATACCTGGCCCACGACGTGAACGTCAACGGTTCGATCAACATTCTCAAAATGGCGCAGGAAGACGCCAACCGCCGTCACAAGCCGGTGGTTTTTATGTTCACAAGCTCCATCGCCGTTTACGGCCTGCTGGGCGATCCCAACCCGGACCGCGCACTGCTGGAACATGAAAATGTGCGGCCGACCACGATGTACGGTATTAACAAGCACTACATCGAACAACTCGGCGAGTATTTCAGCGTGCGCGATAAATCCATGGAAGAACAGCGCATGGTGAATCTGGATTTCCGCTGCCTGCGGTTTCCCGGCATCATCAGCGCTGAATCGGTGCCCAGCGGCGGAACCAGTGATTTCGGTCCCGAGATGCTGCACGCGGCGGCTCAGGGAAAACCCTATGCCTGCTTCGTGAAACCGGAAGCGCGCCTGCCGTTTATGGTCATGCAAGACGCGGTTAAAGCACTGCTCGACCTGTCGCGCGCACAAATCGGCGACCTGTCACGCAGCGTTTACAACGTCAATGGTTTCTCTGCCTCGGCGGCCGAAATCCGCGAACGCGTGTTGCGCGATTTCAGCGGGGCCGACCTCAGCTACGAGGTGGTGCCTTTCCGGCAACAAATCATCGACAGTTGGCCGCGTGATCTGGACGATTCAGCGGCCCGTCGCGATTGGGGCTGGCAACCGGATTACGCCTTCGTAAAAGCGTTTGAAAACCTATTGATCCCGGCGGTCAAGAAACAATACGGCGCGTAAGGCGCCACAACCGGCTCGAAAACCACAACGCCCCGCGGTGAACCATGTTCTCGCGGGGCGTTTCGTTTTTGATAAAACCAAAAGATGTTACTGTTCGCAACCTTCGCCAAGGCACAAGGCAACGCCGTAGATGATGGTTTTATTGGTTTTGGGAATGCGATATACGATTTTTGCAGCGGCATTAAGGGAGGTTTGGGGTTGTTCGGCAAAGAAGTAGTTATCGGATTGAATCGACGGGCAGTTTTTGCAGTCTTTCGCCTTGGTCTGGGTGCTTTCCTTGGCGGCGTGCGTGTAGGAAATAGACGATTCCGCCTTGCCAAAAGCCAGGTTTGAACCACTTGGCTGGATGTTGGCATAGGAACGAGCGACCTTTTTGTAGAGGTCGATCGAGGTGCGCACAATGAATTCAACCTGGGTACCACTTGGCGCGGTACCGCCTGATTTCAAACTACCTTTCTTAACGAGTTCGGCGATTTTCTCGTCGATCATTTCCTTGGAAAACTCGTTGACCATAAATTTGACCTGTTCAGGATCTTTGGTGATCAACTTGCCCACGTAATGCTCGACACCGGAATCGTCGATAACCCCGAGGAATGTATTAAAGATGACGTCTTGTCCTTGGAGACTTTTAACATTCGCGTCCTTAATTTGCATCATACCCGTTTCGTCAACCGTGACGATCAGGTCGGCAACCGCCGCATCAACTTTTTCGTCAAAGTATGCACTTTGAGCAACCGCAATCACCGAACAGACTTGAAGTAATAAGATAAGCAGAACTCTCAACAAAGGCCTCCGGGATAGGGTAATGTCCAACTTGAACGAGCGCCGTTCGCGGCAAAAGGTCAAAAGGTCTGAAGTTCTGTAAGCGCCACACGGACCGATTCCGGGTGAAACACGGGCAAAAGGAAAAGAACCCACGGCTCGCCAATTAAAGAGGATAACCGCATGATGATCTAATCGGGTCTTATGCCGTTCCGCTTGAACAAGAAAAGCGCGTGCGAAAAAAACGTTCAGGGCCGGTTGCCTTAATGCAGCTCCTTGGTGCGTTGTTCAGGTCCGTAAATGCGGGGGACGATTTGATGATAATTGGCAGGCCCCGGCAAGGTCAACACCAAAAGGTGCCGTGGAATGGCGTTCTATCACTTGAGCGACATTGGGTTTACCCCCGCGAACAAGCGCGGCTCAGCCCGTGTTTTTCACCAAGCCGCCGTTGATATACCAGGGGTTTCAAGGTCGCAACGCAAGCCCTCACGAGAAAGGCGGGCTAACTCGCACCCTCGGTCGCGGGTTCCGGCGCGGGATGTTCCATCAGGTAATACACGCCGCTGTCGTCGATGTGCTTGAAACCCAAGCGTTCGTAAAGTCGCAGCGCGGGATTGTTGTGCTCCACATGGATGCGCACGGCTTTCCCCTGGCCGTGGGCTTCTGCGATCAGCTCGCGAAGCATCCGCGAGCCGATGCCGCGGCCGCGGAACGCGGGCAACAGGGCGATATCGATGATGCGTAGTTCCACCTTGCGATCCCGATCCACGTACAAACGCCCCGCCGGTTCGCCGTCGATCAGAATAATGTCGTAATCGGCTTCCGGCCAAGCCTTGTGGTAATGGGTGTGCTGGGCGTGAAATTGCTGATCCATCAGTGGGCGGAGCTGCTCTTCCGGCATACCCGCCCCAATAAACTCATCCCAACGGGTCGAAATGAACACTTCTTTTAAGAGCGGCAGGTCATGTTCCTGCCAAGGTCGTAGTTGAATGCGAGGTTGGTCGGTCATGGTGCTCCCTTCTTGCAAAATGAACGTGACGCCGAAAACCATCGCCACCGCCGCGGGCGCGGCGGCGGCGCATCAAAAACTAACTTCGCGAGGGATACAACCCTTGTAACGCGATGATGAAGTTCATGGCGATGAAGGGTTGTAGGTTGTTGTGGGGTTGACTGCCACCCGCGGACGGCAACGACTGGGAGGCCATGGTTACATGGGTGTTAGACGCATTGCCGTAAATTTGAGCACGCGCCAGGGAGCGGCCACTCGCCGGGGTCGTAAAATCACCACGATCCCGCGTACCACTCATGGGGTGGGTATGATTCGGCATTTGCGCCTCGGTGAGGCTCACCATTTCGACCCCCCCGCGCTGGCCCAAGCGTCGCGAGGTAAGACCCGGCCCGCGGCCGGGGTGCATGGGCACCCGCCCTTGTAGGTCGGGCAACGCGGTGGTGGAGCGACCATCGCCACCGTAGGTGGTTCCGATTAAAGAAAACAAGGCGGTGTTTTGGGAAACCGGCAGGAGTTGCCCGTCACAAAAGGCCCAACTGCGCGGCGCAAAATTGCCGGCGAAAATGCGAATTTCTGCAATAAACGGTTCAGACATAAGAGCGCTCCTTTACTGTCGCGAGGGGTAGATGCCGAACAAAGCAATGATGAAGTTGATGCACAAATACGGCATAAGGTTGGTGTGCGATCGGCTGCCCCCTAGTTTCGACACCGCGGCGCTGGAAAGGCCTTCTGTCGGCAATTCCGTGTTGTAGGAATCGGCGGCAAGGGATGCGGCAAGCACGGCACCTTGAGGATTAGAACGGTCGGCTACGGTGGTTACCGCGCGCAAGGGGTGCCCGTGGCTGGGTAACTGGTTAACGGTCAGGGTGACGTTTTCAGCACCACCCTTGGCACCCAACCGGCGCGGGCTCAAACCGGGACCGGAGCCGGCGTGAATCGGGATGCGTCCCCGCATATCCGGGAGGCCGAAGGTGGTGCGACCGTCGCCTCCGTAAATGGTTCCTAACAAACTAAACAAGGCGTCATTTTGGGAAACGGCCAGCAACTGCCCGTCGCAAAAGGCCCAACCACGCGGGGCAAAATTGCCCGCAAACATTCGAATTTCACCAACAAAGGGTTCCGACATAATAAAAGCTCCTAATTGCGTGAAGGAAACAGACCCTGCAGGGCAATGCAAAAGTTAACCGCGATGTAAGGCTGCATGTTTTCGTGCGCCTGTCCGCCGCCGACATTGGCGATGGTCCCCGTATGGAGCGTCACGGCCTCGGCGGCACTGTATTCGGAATAAAGCCGGGTGGGTACACTCGCCAGCAACAAAGAACTGGTGGGCAGAACGGCGGTCGCGTCGGTCGAGACAGCGGTTAAGCTGTGCTGGTGGTTGGGCATTTCATTGGCAGCCAGGGTGTGGGTCTCCTCGCCGGATTTTTGGCCCTCGCGGTGACCGTTGCCGACGTGCATCGGTGCCCGGCCGCGCATGTCGGGCAGGGCAAAACTGGTGCGGCCGTCGCCGCCATAGGTCGTCCCCAACAACGAATAGAGCGATTGGTTTTGGTTGATTGGTAGTATTTGACCGTCGCAGAAAGCCCAACCTCGCGGTGCGAAGTTGAAGCCGACAATACGGACTTCCGCTAAAAAGGGCTCGGACATCCATTCCTCCCATGGTTGACTGCCTCTCGCCGGAAACGCCCGTGGCGAGAAGGGTTCGGGTTGGTGTTGATGGGACCCGTGTCGTGAAACACGGGGCGGTGATGAGAAAGACTTCATGCTTCAAAGGCCTTGGGGGCGGACCAAACCCCTCAAGGCGTTTAGGGAGAGGCACACCCGCCCGCGCCGGGATCGTCGTAATCAACCACGGTTCCCGAGCCGGAGGTTCGCACTTCAACCAGGTTGGAGGCGGGGTTTTGCCCAGCGAGGTAGGCTTCGACCGTGGCCCCGTTGGTCACCCCGCTCGCGCCCAATCCCTCGATTTGAAAGACGGTTGAAAAGCGCTGGCGCAGGTAGATATCGGCAAACCCGCCCGAATGGGACGTGGTGTTGCCGGAAACCTCAACGCACATGGTGCCGGCATCGGTCGCGGCGGCACCGGAAGTGATGTCAATAGTTTCCAAACCGAAGTTGTTGGTCGTTTGAATGTTGTTCCCGGTGATGGTCGCGGAAAGTGAACCGGAACCGTCCGAAACCCGGACAAGCAGCGCGGAAAACAGTCCAGTGTAGGTTAAGGAATTGTTGGTAATCGCGGTGACGTGGGTCAATCCCCCCTCGGCAAGCACCCGCATCCCGTCGGTGGTCGGCGCGGTGATGATAAACGAGTTGTTGCGAATCTGACCGGTTAGGGTCGCGGTTGTCGCGGTATTGGGTGAACCAACCACAAATGCCTGGTTGGTACTGGATACCCCGGTGTTTCCGTTCACATCGTAGGTCACCTGGGCGGCATCGTCGGCCGAAATTTGCAGGAAAGTGGCATTGCCGGTTGCGGTGGTGGTCCCGAGGGTGATCCCGGAAACGGCGCTGTCGGTGCTGTCGAAGAGGATTGCGCTCGAGCTGTTGTTGCTCATGGTGTTGCCGGAGAAGGTCAGGGTCCCTTGGGCGCTGCCGTTGCCCTCGTATTTGAAACCGGACTCGTTGGTCGCACTGTTGATGGTGCAACCGGTCACGGCAAGGCTGTTCAGGACCGAGGTACCGTTGTTGATAATGAACACGTTAAAGCGGTTGTTGCTGGAAATGTTCGAGTTGGTCAACGCGGAGGTACCGGTGACGTTGATCAAACGAACGCCGTGTTCATTGACCCCGTTGCCGTGGTTTTGCACGGTGCTGTTGCTCAGCGTGAAGTTGGCGACGGCGTTGCCGTTAACCCCGGTTTGCCCACCATTCGTGCTGATGTTGTCCAACACGGCGGTGGTCACGGTTTCCAGGTGGACGGCGGCGTTACAGCCGGTATTGCCGGTATCGGTACTCGTGCAATTCGCGGCCGCCCCGTCGGTGGTGGCGGTATTGGCAAAATCAATGTTGGACAAGCTGATGTTGCTCGCGTTGATGAACTCGGCGCCGCGCGCGGTTTTGTTTTGGATGGTGCCGCCGCTGCCGTCGGTGCTCCCGGTCCCGGTAACCACGAAACGGCCGGTGCCGGTATTGTTACAGGAAATCCCGGTGGTGCCGCCGTTGCTGTTAATGCTGAGCCACACCAAACCCTCGGTCGTGCCGTTGCCACCGATGGTGGTGTTGGTCAAACTCAAGGACTGGCCGTTGGTGGTGTCGAGGGTGTTGACCCCGGTGTGAATGTGCAGGGTACCGCCGCTCGAGCCGCTGACACCCAAAGCGGTGGTGGTGTCGATGTCGAGGTTGCCGGTAAAACGCGTGGTGCCGGTATTGTTGCTGAGGCTCAGCGCGACGTTGGCCGCGGTATTGAGCGTGACAGAACCGCTAAATGCCAATTCGCCGCCGACGTTGTTCGCCGCCGAGACACCTTGCCCACCGCCATTACTGGTGACGGTGCCGGTCAGCGAGACGGTGCCCGACTGCTGCGCGGTTTGTTCCACGACCAGACCGGAGGTGTTGGCAACCGAACCGGCGTAGGTCAGGTTGGCCGAGCCGTTGTTGAGATCCACCGCGGTGCCGGTGGTGTTGGAGATGTCACTGCCGGCGCCGTTGCTGTTAATGGTTACAATGCCGCTCCAGCCGTCGAAGAACAGACCGGAACCACCGACATTGTCAATGTCCAATCGGTTCAGCGTCACGGCCACGGAGGCGTTGCTGATTTGGAAGCCATGCGAGGTACTGCCACTCACGGTCGCGTCACCGGTCGTGGTCAAGGTTCCTTCGACGCCGGTCAGCGAAATGCCGGTAGACGTACTGTTCACGGAGTTGATGGTGGTAACGCCGAGCTGCGCGGTCGAGGCGGTCAGCGTCAAGGCCGGGCCGGTGGTCGCTTGGAACACCGCGGCGGTGGTCTGCAACCGCAAACCGCCGGCATTGGTGTCGAAGGTGCTGGTGGTGCTGCTCACCAAACCGCCCGCGGTACCATAGAGGTTGAGGTTGTCAAAAGCCAGCGAGCCGTCAACAGCCGTCAGGCTCACCGCGGTACCGCCGACCTCGTTGGCGCCGGACCCGACAGCAAAGGTGCCGAGGTTGACTTGGGCAAGCGGTAGAGCGGTATCGGTGTCGAACACAACGGTATTGGCGTTGAGGCCGGCACCAGCGGTATCCCCGGAAATCGAGTTCCCGCTGAACGAGGTGACAAACAGCGAACCGGCCCCGCCGGATCCGTTGAGCACAATCGCGCTGCCCGCGGTGGCGGTCACATCAGCATGGTTGTCCATTTGCAAAATGATGTTGCCGGTGCTGGTCAAGGCGGCGTCGAAGGCGTTCCCGGCCGAACTTAAGGTGTTGCTGTCGAAGGTGGCGGTCAGGTCGCCGGTGTGGTTGTTGCGAATCAGCACGCCTTCGTTGGTGTGACCGCTGAACAGGTTGTTGCGCACGGTGACGCCGGTGGCGGCCGCGGCGGCGGTAATCGCCAAGGCATTGTCGCCGGCGTTGCGCAAGTCGAGCCCTTCAACCACAACCCCGGCGGCATCGGTGATGGTGAGAATGTCGCCGGCGGCGTTGGTCAAAACCGGGTGCGTGCCGGCGGCCAAGAGGGTCAAATCACCCACGGCGTCGGGGTGACTTACTTCCAAGGCACGTGACTCGCCGATCAGACGCATGCCGTTGCGCAAGGTCCAGGCACCGTCCCATTCGTTGCCCGGCGTGGTGCTGGTCCCCTCGTGAATGAACACAATGTGGTTGTCCGCGAAAGGCGCGGCGGTGAGATCCTGCAAACTGTTAAACGGCGCGGAGGAAGTCCCATCGGACACCCCGCCGAAGGAATCGTCGAAGTACCAAATCATCTCGCTCATATTAAAGGTGATGGTACCGGTATCGGATGCACCGTTGCCGTCATTGACGGTGTAGGTATAACTATCGGTAGTGAAACCGGCGGGGGGCCGATAACTGAAGGAACCGTCGGTGGCGAGCGTAATACTGCCGCCGTTGGTGGTGGCAAAGGTTCCCGCGGTGACGGTTAAGGTATCCAGGTCGGGATCGGTGTCGCCCACCAGCAGGTGGTCAATGGCGGAATCGTACACAGCCGCCCCGGCGGCGGGGTTACCGATCAAGCCGGCCGAATTGACATGCAGCAGGGTATTGCCAATCACGTTGTAGGTTTCATCGTCGGCCACGGGCGGGCTGTTGCCGGCGGCGACGTTGACGGTAACGGTGGCGTTGTCGTTGCCGCCGTTGCCGTCGCTGACGGTATAGGTAAAGGTCTCGGTACCGGAAAAACCCGGCGCGGGCGTGTAATCCACCCCAACCCCACCTGCCGTAATGGTGGCTGTACCGCCGTTGTCGGTGGCGCCCACGGCGGAAACGGTTAAGGTTTCGCCCACATCGGGTGCAAAACTGTCGTTGGCCAAAACCGAAAGGGTGGCGGTGGGATCGTCTTCATCGGCGGCGAAGGTATCGTCATTGGCGGTAGGAGGATCGTTGGTGCCGGTAACGGTCATGGTCACGGTTGCGGTATCGCCGCCGCCGTTGCCGTCGCCGATGGTGTAGGTGAAGGTTTCTGTTCCGAAGAAGTTGGCAAGCGGGGTGTAGGTCACCGTGGTGCCGCCGCCGGAAATCACGGCCGCGCCGCCTTGGTTGGGCACACCCACCGCGGAAATGGTCAGGGTTTCACCAACGTCCGGTGCAAAGCTATCGTTGGTCAAAACACTGACCACGGTGTTGGTGCTGTCTTCCAGGACCGTGCCCGTATCATCGGTGGCGGTGGGGGGATCGTTGGAACCGGTCACCGTCATGGTCACGGTCGCGGTATCGTTGCCGCCGTTGCCGTCGTCAATGGTGTAGGTGAAGGTTTCCGTACCAAAGAAGTCGGCCACCGGCGTGTAGGTAATGCTGGTACCGCCGCCGGCGATCACGGCCGCGCCACCTTGGTCGGGTACGCCGACCGCGGTAATGGTCAAGGTTTCGCCTGTATCCGGCGCAAAGGAATCATTGGTCAGGACGGTCACCGCATTATTGGTGCTGTCCTCGGCGACCGTGGCGGCATCATCGACCGCGGTGGGGTCGTCGTTGCTATTGGTGACGGTCATGGTGACGGTCGCGGTTGCGGTCCCACCGTTGCCGTCGCCAATGGTGTAAGTGAAGGTTTCTGTACCGGCGAAATCGGCTACCGGCGTGTAGGTGATGCTTGTACCGCCGCCGGCGATCACGGCCGCACCGCCCTGATTGGGTGCACCAACCGCGGTGATGGTCAAGGTTTCACCCGTATCCGGGGCGAAGCTGTCGTTGGTCAAAACACTGACCGCGTTGTTGCTGCTGTCTTCAGCCACGGTAGCGGCATCGTCGACCGCGGTGGGGTCGTCGTTGGCCGCGGCAACGGTCACGGTCACGGTCGCGGTCGCGCTGCCGCCGTTGCCGTCGCCAATCGTGTAGGTGAAGGTTTCCGTACCGAAGAAATCGGCCGCCGGCGTGTAATCCACCCCGTTACCACCCGCCGCGGGCACGGCCGTGCCACCGTTGTTGGTTGCGCCGACCGCGGTCACGGTTAAGGTTTCTCCGGTATCCGGTGCAAAGGAATCGTTGGTTAATACGGCCAAGGTGGCGACAGGATCGTCCTCGGTTGCGTTAAAGCTATCGTCGTTGGCGGTGGGATCGTCGTTACCCGCGGCAATGGTCACGGTCACGGTTGCGGTCGCGCTTCCGCCGTTGCCGTCGCCGATGGTGTAGGTAAAGGTTTCCGTACCGAAGAAATCGGCCGCCGGCGTGTAGTCCACACCAGTGCCGCCGGCGGTCACCACGGCGGTGCCGCCGTTGTCGGCTACGCCCACGGCGGTCACGGTCAGGGTTTCACCGGTGTCCGGCGCGAAGCTGTCGTTGGTTAACACCGGCAAGGTGGCGACCGTGTCGTCCTCGGTGGCGTTAAAAGCATCGTCCGCGGCGGTAGGGTCGTCGTTCAAAGGGGTTACGGTGACGGTCACGGTGCCGGTCGCGGTGCCGCCGTTGCCGTCGCCGATGGTGTAGGTGAAGGTTTCCGTGCCAAAGAAGTCGGCGAGCGGGGTGTAGTTGATGTCGGTCCCGGAAATCACGGCCGCACCACCGTTGTCGGGTACACCAACCGCGGTAATCGACAGGGTTTCACCGGTGTCCGGCGCGATGAGGTCATTGGCCAGCACCGAAATCGCCGTGTTGGTGCTGTCCTCGGCAACGGTCGCCGTATCATTTACCGCGGTGGGGTCGTCGTTCGAACCAGTCACGGTCACGGTCACCGTGGCGGTGGCACGGGACCCGTTACCGTCGTTGGCGGTGTAGGTGAAGGTTTCGGCCCCGAAGAAATCGGCCGCGGGCGTATAGGTGAGCGAGGTCCCGCCGTTAATCACCACGGTCCCGCCATTGTCCGTCACACCCACCGATTCAATCGCCAGGGTTTCGCCAACATCCGGGGCGGTGGTGTCGTTGGCCAAAACATCGAGGCTGTTGTTGCTGGAATCCTCGGCCACGGTAAAGGCGTCGTCATTCACAACCGGCGGATTGTTGTCGGGCACCACGGTCACGGTGACGGTGGCTTGGTCGGTACCACCGTTGCCGTCGGCAATGTCATAAGTAAAGGTCTCATCGCCCAAAAAGGCGGCCGGCGGCGTGTAGGCCACACGCGTGCCGCCGTCAATAATGGTGACGGTACCGCCCTGGGAGGCCGCGCTCACGGCGGTGATGGTTAGGGTTTCTCCGCTATCCGGGGCAAAGCTGTCGTTGGTCAGCGGGGTCAAGGGTTCGGCCACGGCCGCATCGGTAACCTGGAAGCTGTCGTCCACCGCACTGGGGGGATCGTTTAGCGGGTTGACGGTGACCGTCACGGTGGCACTGACGCTTTGGTTATCGGCGTCCTCAATGGTGTAGGTAAAACTATCGCCACCGTTGTAATCGGCGTTGGGCGTGTAGCGAATTTGCCCACTCTCCAAAACGGCCGCCCCGTTGGCAGGCGTGCCGACCAAGGTAATCGTCAAGGTATCGCCGGGATCGGGATCGCTGTCGTTGGCCAAAACATCCACCAGTACGTCCGCATCCTCGTCCAGGGTCGCCGTGTCATCGAGGGCAACGGGTGGATCGGCACTGTTGGCAACATTCACGGTCACGGTGGCGGTGGCGGTTAAGCCGTTGCCGTCGTTCGCGGTATAGGTAAAGGTCTCGGTGCCGGCGAAATTCGTCAGCGGCGTATAAACCAGGCTGGTGCCGGCATTGATGGAAACCGCGCCACCTTGGTTCGGCGTGCCGACGCTTTCAATGGTCAAGGTTTCGCCAACATCCGGCGCGGTGGTGTCATTGGCCAACACATCAATGGCGTTATCCGTGCTGTCCTCGGCAAGGGCCACCGTATCGTCGTTAACAACAGGCGGATTGTTGTCCGGTACCACCGTGATGGTCACGGTCGCTTGATCGCTCTCGCCGTTGCCGTCACTGATGGTGTAGGTGAAGGTTTCGGTTCCCAGGAAGCTGTTGGGCGGCGTGTAGGCCAGGTTGGCGCCACCGGCCGCGATCACCACCGTTCCACCTTGTGAGGGCGTGCCGACTTCAGTAATGTTCAGCGTTTCGCCCGTATCGGGTGCAATGCTGTCGTTGGCCAAAACATCCAGGGTTTCGCCAACCGCCGCATCCGTCACGGTAATTGCATCGTCGACAGCCTGAGGCGGATCGTTTTGCGGGGTCACCGTCACGGTTACCGAGGCATTAACCTGGCTGCCGTCACCGTCCTCCACGGTGTAAGTAAAGGTGTCGTCGCCGTTGTAATCGGCATCCGGCGTGTAGGTAATGCGCTGATCGCCGGTGATCTGGGTGCTGCCGTTGGCGGGCGTCGCCACGGCCACAATCGATAAGCTGTCGTTGGGGTCGGGATCGGTATCATTGGCCAACACATCGATGGTAACCGCGTTGTCCTCGTCGGTGGTCGCGGTATCATCGGCCGGCGTGGGCGGATCCGGGGTGTTGTTCACGGTGACGGTAACCGTTCCCACTGATTCATCGTTCTGACCATTACGCACGCGATAGGTAAAGGTATCTTCACCCACAAAATCGGCGGCGGGTGTGTAGGTGATGGTCATGTTCGCTTCCGCCGTCGCGGTCCCATTTTGGGGTGCGTCTTCCACACCCACCAAGGTGAGGTTGGCACCCGGCGCGCCGCCGTTCCCATCGTTGTCATTGGCAAGCACAGCCACATTTACCGGGGTTTCTTCATCGGTGGTCACCGCATCAGCGGTGGTTTCCGGCCCAAAAATCTCCAGATCGATCACGTCGAAGCGGAAGAAAAAGGAACCGCCCGCATCGCAGGCATAAAAGGACACAATATCCGCACGCGGGTTCCCGCCCGGCGTATCGCCCGCGGCATCCTGGGCCACTAAGGCCTCAGGCGCCCAATCACCCACTTGTCCGTCCGTAAAAATGTTTTGGGCAAAACCCATCAAGAACAAAGCAATCATGAACAGGCACAGGTTGGCACCCGGCCCAATACGCCCACGACGCCGCAACACCATCGCGGCAACCAACATCAATACGATGTAAACCAGAATCATCCAGGCACCCAGCGTGGGAATCGGTGCAGGAAAAAGGTAGGTAATTTGCGCGCCACCCGGCGCCACCGCGCTAACCACGTCGTAGTCGCCGTCGCCGGCCACCGATTCCAGCACCAAACGCAAGCCGTCACTACCGCGGAACAGCTCGAGCGGGATGCGCCCCTCAATGACATCGGCGCCGCCGTTTCCGTTATCACTGCCAACCGGCCATCCACCCGGGCTAAGCAAAATCTCGGCACCAAAGCCGGCGCCACCGCACACCTGGCGGCGAATATTGCGCACTTCCAAAGCGGACCCGTTACGCACGACGTCCAAGTGAATGAGTTGTTCCACCCCGTTAACAGTCTGTCCATCAGCCAAGGTGTAGGAACACCCGGTGGCGGCGTTTTGATCGCTATCGACCACCATGGTAAAACGGTCGGAAATTTGTGAATATACGGGAAAACCCATAACCAAACTACAAAACAGCATCGTGCGTCGCAAATCGCATCGCATAAACATAACCTTGCTCCCAGGCTGGACCACGACCATTCGCACGATGGATATACCAAATAACGCGATAAAACTGCGTAATTGAAAAGTGTATGGGGGTCGGGTCGGAAAGAAAATAAGAGGGGGTGTTAGAGGTTCATCTTATAGGGAGCCCTGGTCAAGGTCAAATCCAATTTGGAAAGAAACAAACCTGAATGAATAAACACCACCAAGCATTCACGCCGGCCGCCCCGCCAAGGCGATGGATCCACACGCCTCGCGCCACTCGGGACCTTTTCGTGGCAAAACAGTTCGGCAGCACCACAAAAAAGCCGCGGCGTCCCACGTGGGAACTTAAACCTCAAGTGAGCGATTCTTGGCGACGCACTTGCCCAAGTATCGGCGCGTCCTGCGCCAAGCGTTGGGGTGCAACGTGCCGTAAACATGCACGACGTACCTTCCAGGTACCCGTCTCGTGCGCGACCCCGGTGCGCTTTTTCCAACACCTTTCGCACCAACCCTCGGCGCGTCCTGCGCCGATACTTGGGCTATTGCATCCACCCGAATCGCACACTTTAGGTTTCACCCCGTCTTTGCGTTCAACAAAGCAGGTACCCGACGGGGAACGGCACCCTCTTTGCCACGAAAAAGGCAAACCCAAGTCTATGTTTCCAGAAAACTTAAGCCGAGGCGGCCGTCATCCGTCAACAATAAAAAACGCCCTTAATCCCCGCGAATCGCCTCAATTCTCTATACCGGTGTTCCCGTCCAAATCCGCTACAATAGGCGAACCACCACCAGGAAGGTTTCACACCATGCACCTCGTCTCTTCCCGCACCTTTTTCCCAACCGTCGGCCGCGTTTTCTGGTGGTGCCTGTTGTTTGGCTTTGTCCTCGCCGCGCCGGTTCACGCCGAAAAACCGCCCGGAAGCGAGGCACGCGAAGCGGTTTTGGCCAAAATCGAAAGCATCCTCCACCGTGAAGCCTTTGCGCTGGAAACCGATTTCTCGCGGTGGTCCGACCATCTGGCCAAACACCGCGGCGCCATCGAAGCGGCCGACTCACAGACGGCGTTCCTGAACGCGGTGAACCTCGCACTTTCCGAGTTCGGCGTCTCCCACGTGAAAATCAAAACCAAACGGGCGGAGCGCCGCAAACGACTGGGCAGCAAACGCGGGCTCGGAATTTATCCCATGCCGGCCGAAAACGGCCTCATGATTACTTGGGTCACGCCCGGCAGTCCCGCGGCACGCCTCGGCTTGGCAGGCGGCGACCTGATCACCAGAATCAATGGGGAGCCCGCAACCAAACTCTCCCAGCTACGCAAAAACGAAGACCAGATTTACGCCCTTTCCTGGCGGCACAAGGACATCGGACGCGACGGCGTTCTCAAAAACAGCCTTTACGCCAAGGAACGCCCCGGCCCGGTACGCATTCTCAACCAAAACATTTATTTCCTGCGCATCCCGAGTTTTGACAACGGCACCTATGACGAAGATGTGGTTGAGGCTTTGTTCGAAAACGCAACCGGCGCCGGCGGTTTGATTCTGGATTTACGCTCCAATCCCGGCGGTGAGATCAGCAACCTCAAGCACCTCATGTCCTTCATGATTCCCCACGGCAAAGCCCTTTTCCACGAGGTTCGCGAGAACAAGCACCGCCCCGGCTTAACACCCAACATCAAAGTTCACCGCGCCAAACGCAAGGATCGTTTTTACCAAGGCCCCCTCGTCGTGCTGATTGATTATTGGACGGCGAGTTCCGGGGAAATTTTTGCGGCGACGCTGCAGGAATACGGCCGCGCTCGCCTGATTGGCAGCCCCACCCAAGGTTTGGTGCTGCCCAGCATGATTTTCGATCTGCCCCACGGTTACCGGCTCCAAGCCCCGGTTGCCGACTTAACCACCCCGGCGGGCCAACGGCTCGAAAGCAACCCCACGCGCCCGGATGAAGCCTACACTCCACAAGACACGGCCAATGAGGAGACAATGATCCTGGCCGCGCTCCAACACTTTGAACGGGAAAGGAACATGCTGGGCAGGGACGAACAATAGGCACCGGCATCACAACGACGAACCGGTTACCCCTCAATCAGTCATTGATCCAAACAAGGTGGCGTTCCTCGGCGCCGCCATAGGTTTTCAAAGCCTGAATTCGCGCCTTCACATCCGCGCCACATGCCGCCAGCTCGCTGTCGATTTTCTCGCGTCGTGCTTTATGCAACATGTAACGACCCCCTTTTTCGTAAAAGGGACGGGTCAAGTGAAGCATGGTCCCAATCGGCTTAAACGCGCGCGCCGTCACCAACTTAACCGCCTTGGGCAACACGCCGTCCTCGGGAATCGCACCCATGACTTCCAACTTGAGCGGCAAGGATTCAAAACGGCGCAGGCTGCGGTTCTTTTGCGGACTTTTCTCAAAAAGGAAAAAGCGCGTTTGCGGGCGGCATAAGGCCAAGGGAATCGCGGGAAAACCGCCGCCGGTACCCAAATCGGCAACCGCCGCAACATCCGGCAGGAAAGGAAGCGCGGCGAGGGAATCCAGCAAGTGCGCCTCAATCAGCACACGGGGTTCCATCTTGCGGCTAAACAAGTTGATGCGCTGATTTTCTTCCCACACCATTTCCAAGTAAGCGACCAAGCCATCGAACGCAAAAACGGCCACGCCCAAATCAGCTAAATCCGTGTCGTAATCTTCAAGTAGGTTTTCCCAATCCGGCGCCATCGCTTCCACCTCGAGCATCCTAAGCGTTCCCCAAACCGGCAGCGGTTCGGGTTGCTTCTTCCACGGCCCGCGCCAATGTGGAGCGAATGCGGCCGTCTTCCATGGTAAGCAGCGCGCTGATCGTACAACCCGCCGGCGTGGTGACCTCGTCTTTTAAGGTCGCCGGGTGCTTGCCCGTATCTTGTACCATCATCGCCGCACCCAACATGGTTTGTGATACCAACTGGAACGCGATATCACGGGGCAAGCCCACTTTTACCGCGCCGTCCGCCAGGGACTCAAGGATCAGGTAAATGTAGGCCGGACCCGATCCACTAACCGCCGTCACCGCATCCAAATGGCGCTCATCCAACTGCCACACCTTGCCGACCGATTGGAAAATTTCCTGGGCAACCAACATGTGATCGTCTTGCGAATGGGAACCGGCCGCGAGCACGGTCACCCCGGCGCGAATCAAACTGGGCGTGTTGGGCATGGCGCGAATCACCGCGTAGTTCGGTAACGCTGTTTCAATTTGTTTAATGGTGGTGCCCGCCGCAATCGATACCACCAGACCCGAGGGCTTCAACGCCTTCGACGCCTTTAGCTGATCGAGTACCTGGACGACGCGGTAGGGTTTGGTGCAAATCAGGAAGGTATCGGTTTGGGCGATTTCGTCGACCGGCAAATCGCGGTAAACACGAATACCCAATTCCTCGGCAATCCGCTTTTGGGAATTGCTCGTCGCCACCACGGCCCACACATTGTCGCGGGTAATACGGCCCGCCGCCAACATGCCTTTAATCAGCGCGCATCCCATTACCCCGGCACCTATGACCGCGATGCGTTGCTGCTTGAGGGTTTCCCCGTTTTCCATGTCCGCCTCCAGGCTGTTGCAGGAACCCGCCTGATAACCATTTGGTTTGGAACAGGGGTCGGCGCCGAAAACGGGCCGCTATGCAACGCGGTCAAATCTTAGCGCACTTCGCCGCGCGGCGACATCCTTTCCACACCTATTGGAGGTCGGGTGCCAAGTAACACAAACCACGCGGCGCCACCGTCCCCTTGTCCGCCTTACAGCGGAACACGGCCCCCATTTCCTCGCCCCGCTTGAAAACCGCCAAAAATTCGGACGGCAACGATTGGTCGGTGTGGAATGGGCGACCTTCGATAAAAAAGGTGTACGCACGATGGGGCAAGGCCACTTCCGGAAAACGCGACAGCACCTGGCTCACGGGCAAACTCCAGCGACCCAGCTCCTCAAAGGTGAGTTTGTCCACGTCGGCGCAGGCATCCAAGGAAACATCGCCCACCTTGTCACGCACCAAGGTGGTCAGGGAGGCACAGGTTCCCAAAGCTTCGCCGATATCTCGCGCTAAAGCACGGACATAGGTACCGGTCGAACAAACCACACGACACATCAACCGATCCGGGGCGTTTTGCGTCAGTTCTAATTCATGCAAGGTTACCCGTTTCGGTGGTAAATCAACCGCTTGGTTTTTCCGCGCCAGTTGGTAACTCTTCTTGCCCTGCACCTTTTTGGCAGAGAAGGCGGGTGGAATTTGGTCGTAGGGCCCCAAAAAGGATTGGCGCACGGCCTCGAGTTTCTCCGGGGTCAACGCGGGCACCGGCATGGTCAAATCCTCTTCCCCGGTTGGATCCAGCGTGTTGGTGCGCACGCCCAGACGGATTTCGGCCATGTACTGCTTGGGAAGTTCATGTAAAAAGTCGGCGAATTTGGTCGCTTTCCCAACCGCCATCAACAAAATGCCCGAGGCAAACGGATCCAAGGTTCCGGTGTGGCCCACCTTGGTTTTGCGTGGCAACAAGCGGCGAACGCGGGCAACCATGTCGTGCGATGTCGGCCCAACCGGTTTGTGGATGGGCAGAAAAACAAAAGGATACCAAGCTTGATTCATGAGTCGTTATTCCTGGGTTTCGCCGGACGCCGCGTCGGTCGCGTCGGCTTGATCGTCGTTTTGGTGCATGGTTTCGAGAATTTTCCCAATACGGCGTTCCGCAACCACGTCTTCATCGACATGGAAACGCAACTCAGGCACCCGGCGCATCTGTACGCGTTGCGCCACAATGCGTTTCAACGCACCCTTGGCACGACGAAACGACTCGATCGGTACCTCGGGATTGGTATCGTCATCCAATTCGGTAAAAAGCACATCGGCAAATTGTAGGTCGGGGCTGAGACGAACACGGGTAATGGTGACCCCGTCAAAGCCGGGGTCTCGCATCTCGAAACTAAGCGCATAACTAAGCACTTGACGGACCTGTTCAGCTAAATTGTTGAGACGATGTGTCGACATGGAGACCTCCTTCCACGCTGCCCCACATGCCTAGCAAGGGTTCACCAGGAGACATACGGGCTGAAAGCGACCGAGGGCCGGCACGGAATCAAAAGAACCGGGCGCAAGCAGTCAGGCCGCACCAAGAAAACCGGGCCTGCCGACAACAAGCGCCGTTCTCATTCGCAAGCACGCTGTTCTCACAAGGATTTTTGGTTGAAATCTTTGGAAACCATGCGGACAGGAATAAAAACGGCGCTCCTAACGCAACAGGACATTGCGCGAGGCTCTTTTCTCGCGGAAACCGCGAGGAAAGCGCTGTAGGCCGGACATCAGCCGATTTATTTGTGATGGGTTCAAAAAACGGCCGTGTAAAACACGGCCGTAGGATTGGGCACGCGGGCGCGCTACAGTTTGGTTGGCAACACTTTTTCCATTTCGAAGAAGACAAATTGGTCTTGTTCGCGGAATTCGGAAAAGTCTTTAATGCCGATACCACATTCAGTACCCGCTTTGACCTCGTTAACGTCGTCACGGAAGCGCTTGAGTGTGGCCAATTCGCCTTTGAAGAGTTCATCTTCACCGCGCATGACACGCACGCCACAAGAACGTTTGACGTAACCGGTCTCGACAGAACAACCGGCAACCGCGCCAAGTTTGGCCACGTTGAAGACCTGCTTGACAATGGCTTTACCCACGTCTTTCTCACGGTACTCAGGTGCAATCAAGCCAACCATTGCCGCTTCGATCTCGCGAACAACCTCGTAAATAACCGAGTAGAAGTGAACGTCGATTTGCTCTTGTTCCGCCAAATCCATGGCCTTCTTCTCGCCTTTGTTGTTGAAACCGATGATGATTGAATCGGAAGCCGCCGCCAACAAGACATCGTTTTCCGTGATGCTACCAACACCTTGGTGCACAATGCGAAGGTTGACTTTTTCGGATTCCAACTTGTTCAGGGCGAAGGCCATACCTTCCAAAGAACCCTGTACGTCAGCCTTGATGATCAAGCGCAACTCTTTGATTTCGTCTTGCTTGAGGTTGCTGAACAGCTGATCCAACGAGGTGTGTTTCTGACGGCGGAACTGGTCTTCTTTGACCTTTTCCTTACGGAACGCGGAAACCTGACGGGCCGTGGCTTCGTCGTTCACCACGCGGAAGATATCGCCCGCGGCGGGTACTTCCTGGATACCGAGCACCTCAACCGGGGTACTTGGCGTGGCCACCTCGACATTGGCGCCGAGATCGTCGTGCATTGCACGAATTTTACCGTAGGTCGAACCCGTGATGTAGTAATCGCCGATTTTCAAGGTACCGTCTTGAACAATCAAGGTCGCAACCGGACCGCGACCGCGATCCAACTTGGCTTCAATCACCGTACCTTGCGCTTTCCGCGTGGGGTTGGTGGTGTAATTGTTCAGTTCGGCAACCAACAGAATCATTTCCAACAATTCATCGATGCCTTGACCCTTCTTGGCGGAAACCTGAACGCAGGGACTGTCGCCACCGAAGTCTTCAACGACCAACTCGTGCTCGGTCAGCATTTGCTTCACACGTTCGGGGTTCGCTTCCGGCTTATCGATTTTGTTGACACAAACGATAATGGGAACCTTGGCCGCCTTGGCGTGGCTAATCGCTTCAATCGTTTGCGGTTTGACGCCGTCGTCGGCGGCGACAACCAGAATGACGATATCGGTCACCGAGGCACCACGCGCACGCATTTTGGTAAAGGCTTCGTGACCCGGTGTATCCAGGAACACAATGTCTTTTTCGTCGTGCTGTACCGCATAAGCACCGATGTGCTGGGTAATGCCGCCCGCTTCGCCCGAGGCCACCTTGGTGGAACGAATCGCATCAAGCAGCGTTGTTTTACCGTGGTCAACGTGACCCATGATGGTCACAATCGGCGCGCGTTCGATGAGGCTATCGGTACCGTCGCTTTCGTTGGAGATCAGGGTTTCGTCTTCCTGCAACTGCAGATCTTCTTCGAAACTGACGATCTCGGCCTCGTAACCAAAGTCCTTGGCAATCTCAATCGCGAGTTCACTCTCAAGCACGTGGTTCAAGGTCGCCATAATACCTTTCTCAAACAGGCGTTTGATGACGTCCTTGGCCTTGCGATCCACCTTCTCAGCCAGTTCCTTTACGGTAACACCCTCGGAAAGCATGATAATGCCAAGCTCCTCGGACGGTAATTCAACCTTGTTTACCGATACCGGTCTGATCTTGTGGGTCTGCTCTTCATTGCGATTTTTCTTCTTTTTCTTTTTACGACCCGGCGGCTTGTTGGGACCTTTAAGCCGCATCGTGTTGGTTTTGGCGGCACCCGCGGCAGGCTGTGCCATCGTAAATTGTTCGCGCAACATATCTGTCGTAGCAGGCTGACGGGAACGCTGTCCGCCGCGATTGCCACCTTGGCCGCCGCGGTAACCACCACCTTGCCCACCGCCGGGACGTCCACCTTGGCCGCCCTGGCCGCCGCGATAACCGCCACCTTGGCCGCCTTGGCCGCCGCGGTAACCACCGCCTTGGCCGCCTTGGCCGCCGCGATATCCACCGCCTTGGCCGCCTTGGCCACCTTGGCCGCCGCGATATCCACCGCCTTGGCCGCCTTGGCCACCTTGGCCGCCGCGGTATCCACCGCCTTGGCCGCCTTGACCGCCGCGATAACCACCGCCTTGGCCACCTTGACCGCCTTGACCGCCTTGACCGCCGCGATAACCACCGCCTTGGCCGCCCTGGCCGCCTTGACCGCCGCGATACCCACCGCCTTGGCCGCCCTGGCCACCTTGGCCGCCGCGGTAACCACCGCTTTGGCCGCCTTGACCGCCGCGATAACCACCACCTTGGCCGCCTTGGCCGCCGCGGTAACCACCGCCTTGGCCGCCTTGGCCGCCGTCACGGCTGTAGCCACCACGGTTGTCCCGTGGCGGACCACCGTCGCGGTTGTAGCCGCCGCGGTTGTCGCGCTGACCACCGTCGCGGTTGTAGCCGCCGCGGTTGTCGCGTGGCGGACCACCGTCACGGTTGTAGCCGCCGCGGTTGTCGCCTTGTCGGCCACCGTCACGATTGTCACGACGATCACCGTCGCGGTTGTAACCACCGCGATTGTCGCGCTGACCGCCTTCGCGTGAGTCGCGACGCTCAGGCTGCTTCTGCTCGGCCGCGGGCGCACCACTCTGGGCGGGTTTCGCCCCGGTCGGTGCCGCCTTGGGGGCAGACTCTGAACCCGTTTCAGGTTTGGCTTCCGCGGGTTTCGCGGGTGCCTCATCCTGGCGGGCCGCCTGGTTAATGCGCTCTTCCAATGAGGTGTTGCGCTTGCGTTTCTTCAGCTTAGGTCGTTTCGGTTTGGGCGCTTCAGCTTCCTTCGGCGCGCTTTCTTCCGCCTCAGCGGTTTCCTGCGCTTGGTCCTTCTTAATGATGCGGACCTGAAGCTTCGGGGCAGGCTTTTGCTGTTGCTTGCCTTTTCCACCCTTATTTTTTTTCTCGTTTCGCGTCCCAATAGTCGCACGGCTATCGCCGTCAACCACGGTCAATTCGAACTTCCCAAGTTTGGCGCGCACGGTGTGGAGGGCATGTTGGTCTAAAACCGCCGTGTGCGATGAAACAGGGATGCCCGAGGAACGGAGTATATCCATTATCTCCTCAGCGGAGCGCGAATACTCCTTCGCAATTTGGTACACCCTTACAGCCATTCAAGGACCTCCATCACCCTACAAACATACTGTCTGATCAAATCGTGTCTTACTCTTCTTCTTCAGTGTCGTCTTCCTCGCCAAACTCCTGCTCATAAGCTTTGGCGAGCTGAATGATTTCGTTTACGTCGTCTTCCGAAAGCTCTGGGATCTTATTGAGCACACCCGGATCGGTGTAGAGCAGGTCTTCGATGTAGAAGATGCTGTAGGCTTCCAAGACTTTTCGCCGTTCTTCCGACAAGCCGTCCAGGTAAACCAGCGACACACCTTCGTCGCCTTCTTCATCTTCCTCATCGTCATCTTCGCCGGGTACATAGCCGTCCTCATCGTCGGGGACCACTTCATCGTCGTAATCGGCGGGTACTACCTCATTATCCGGGTCTACCGCCTCGGCGGCGGGCTCCAGGGACGCTTCGGTTTCTTCAGTTACTTCGGGTTCTTCAGCAGCTTGTGCCGACAAAGCTTCCATAGCCTCGCTTGCCTCGACACGTTTTTGCTCTTCGGTTTTTACTTCAATCGTCCAACCGACCAGCTTGGACGCCAGACGCACATTAATCCCTTTCTTGCCAATGGCCAGAGAAAGCTGATCTTCGTCTACAATCACTTCCAAGCGACGATCCATAGGATCCGCGATGATGACCCGATTGATTTTCGCAGGGCTCAAAGCGTTGGAAGCGAAGAGGGAGATGTCGTCGGAGTAGCGAATGATGTCCAGTCGCTCACCCTTCAACTCACGGATGATGCTACGCACACGCGAGCCACCCATACCAACACAGGCGCCGATCGGATCGACGTCACCGTCCGTTGAGTAAACCGCAATCTTGGAACGATCCCCGGACTCCCGCGCGGCGTTTTTGATCACCACCGTCTGGTCGTAAACCTCGGGTACTTCCATTTCAAACAGTTTGATAAGCAAACGGGCGTCCGAACGAGAAACCTTTACCTGCGGCTCCTTGGTGCTGCGGTCGGCACCAACAATGACCACTTTGGTACGGTCGTTTTGGCTGTAGCGTTCATTGCGCGACTGCTCGTCCTTGTGCATAATGCCTTCGACATTGTTGCCCAAGTCCACAATTACATTGCCGCGCTCGAAGCGACGGACCACGGCGGTAACCACCTCACCCATTCGGTCGGAAAATTCTTTAAACACCTTTTCCTTCTCGGCGTCGCGCACCTTTTGCAGAATGACCTGCTTGGCGGCGTGGGCGGCGATCCGACCCAACTCGGTGGTTTCTTTTTTGATTTGAATCATGTCGCCTTCGGAAACGCCTTCGTAGTAAAGCTGAGCGTCTTCAATCGGCAACTGGCGGCGAGGATTCACCACCTCGGATACAACTTCTTTGATGGCCCACACTTCCAGCTCACCCGTACCGCGGTCGAGCTGAACGGCAAAGTTTTCATCGTTTTTGAAAACTTTCTTGGAAGCGGCGATGACGGCTTCTTCGACCGCCGAGATGATGATCTCAGGGTCGATACCTTTTTCACGACTTACCTGGTCAATAATGGGCAATAGTTGCGACGTCATCGCTGGGCTCCTAAGAAAAGTTCAAAATCGGTTTCAAGGTCGCTTTGGAAATCAACTCAAAAGGAATGTCGACTTCCTTCTGATCGTGTTCGTTGAGAACCCGCACGGATTCGGCGGAACAGGCAAGCAAGGTGCCGGTAAACTTTTTGCTACCCTCAAACGCCTTGTGAGTTTTGACAAAAACGCGTTCGGAAAGGAAACGTTCAAAATCAGCGAGCTTGACCAACGGCCGATCAACGCCCGGCGAGGATACTTCAATGCGGTAAGCGGTGGCGATGGGATCGTTTTCTTCCAGTGCGTCGGCCACCAGATGGGTTGCTTGACCGCAATGGTCGAGGGTCACACCGTCAGGGTGATCAATGAACACGCGCAATACCCACTCTTGGCCCTCGCGCTTATATTCAGTAAGCACAACTTCCAGATCGGTATTTGCCAGGGTGTCCCGGACAATGCTATCAAATTGTTTGGTTTTGCTCTTTCCGTTTGTTTGTTTGTCTGTCATGAAGGCATAAAAAAAAGTGGGCTGATCCCACTTTCTTGGGTTCTAATCTTTAGCGCGTGCATCGGATGCCGGAGCTCGGAGATACGGTGCCATGGTACAAAAAAACAGGGCACGACGCAAGAACGAAGTCCAAGCAAAGAGACGGCTGGGCGGCTTCCATTAGCTCGGGTGCTTGCTGTAGGCTCCTTACTAGAAGTTCAAAGGAGACAGCCGTACACCAAGCAGCGTTGCGAGCAAGACCCACGCGACTAAGCAACCGTCGGATTTAACCACAAACCTTTTACTTTGACAAGGCCAAGCGCTTTTTTTTCATTCGGAAACGGCAAATCGCCGCGGGCCGAGAACCCGTTTGGCTCAATCGCCGATTTTAGAACGGAAGTCGGGGTAACTCGACTGATCGCCGGCCACGGTATAGCGCTTTTCATTATCCGTGGCGGTCACGTTCTCATAAACACCGCTGTCCCGCTTCACCAGCTTGGTAAAACCCATATTTTTTAGTTCGCTGTTGGTTTTGGGGAACGCCAAACCCGGCGCGGAAACCAAACGCTCCACGGGGGCCCCGGGATCGGTTTCACCCGGCGGATGACCGGCCGTTTCGCACAACTGTCCCCAGGTTTCCATTTTTTCAGCAACGGCGTGCATGACTTCGACCACTTGGCCGTTGGCGGGACAGCGGTAATCATAGGTTGGCATGGTTTCCTCCAGCATCATTTCAGCGCAACGAATCCAGGTCGGCCGGGGCGTCCATGATCAGGTCATCCCCGCCGCGGCCACCGAGACATCCTGTCGGCCAAAGCCTTTCCAAACAGGTTACACGGCCTACGCCCGGACAGCTCGATAAAAATAACGCGTTCCAGTCGCAACGCGCAACAACCGAAGCACCCAAGCACAATCATAAAATCCACTTGGGTGAGGTAGATTTGTGATTCTTTGGTTAGAATAGGGGAACCAACAACAACCCATGATCGGTTCGTCTCGGGCCGGAACACCGACCCGGCCCACGCGGTCGCTTTCGCCCGTTCCGTCACTCTGATGGGATCTTCATCCGTCACCCCTTAACCTAAGCAGCGCGATAACTCGCGGAGAATTTAGCTAAACCTCTGGGCTGCAACGGCCTGAAAAAAAAATGCTCAGGGCCACCGGGTGCGGTCGAGTGAAACCTCGGCTCAAAGTCCCCAAACCCTTTCGCTCCAATCCTTTAGTGAAAATATCTCGCGCTCATCGCGCCGTTTCGATTTAAGATTCGTGACCGGTTCGCCGATAGAGAAATTCCAACCCAAAACACCGCCAAAGGAGAGCCCATTGTTGACCACCTTGTTCATCGGATTACTTCTCAACGATACCCAGTTCTTCAAAGGTTCTGTCGACGATTTGTTCAGCACAGCCAAAGAGCAACAGAAGGTCGTGGTCGTCGACGTCTACACCGAATGGTGTGGGCCTTGTAAGCTTATGGATCGCAACACCTGGAGCAACGAAAAAGTTCTTTCGTTTCTCACCGAAAACGCCGTGAGTATGAAAATCGACGCGGAGAAAGGGGAAGGCCAAAATTTCGCCAAGAAATACAAGGTGGCCGGCTACCCCTGCATCCTGATTTTTAACAGTGAAGGCGAACTGATCGACCGCCGCATGGGTTACCTACCGCCTCGCGAGTTCCTGAACTGGGCCAACAGCTCTCTGGAGTAACCGCGCTGATCGCGGGGTCGGCCGTTTTTCACGGCACCGCGATCAGGTCCACTCTTTAACGAGCACGAACACACCCATCGCCAGCACAAACCACGCAAAAACCCGCCGTAGTTGATCCGGCGCCACCCGGTGAACCGCGCGGGCGCCGATGAAACTCCCAGCGACGGCGGCGGCCGATACCCCCAAAGCAAGCGCCCAGTCGATGGCAATGTGGCTGAGGTAACCCGCGAGTCCGGCAAAGGATTTCAGCGCAATCACCATCAGCGAGGTACCCACCGCCTCTCTCATCGGCAGACCCCCGAGCAGAACCAGCGCGGGCACGACCAAAAAACCGCCGCCTGCACCGATCATCCCGGTAAAACCGCCGACCACAAAGCCTTCCAACAGCACCCGCACAAGTTGCCGTCGCGGCGCGGCACCCGGCGTAACTAGCGTCTTTTTACCACGCAACATCAGACCGGCAGTTACCAACATCAAAGCAGCAAAAAGGGATAACAGCAGGGTTGGCGAAAGTTGCGCGCCCAACTTGCCGCCCAAAAATGCGCCACCCATGCCCCCAACACTGAACCACCAACCGGTGCGCCAATGGACATTCCCACGGCGAGCGTGTTGCACCGCGCCGACCACGGCGGTCACCCCCACCACAAAAAGCGACATGGCAATCGCGGCATGTACCTCCACTCCAAGGACATACAGAAGGATCGGCAAGGTTAAAATGGAGCCACCGCCGCCGAGTAATCCCAAACTCACACCGACCAAAAGCGAAAGCACCAAACCCACAACAATCATGACATCACCGGTTTCGTTTGATTGGCAACATCTCGCCAGGCGGTCATACCGCCGCGCAAACTCCAAACCCGCGAAAAGCCCTGCGCCCGCATCGCCTTGGTTGCGGCCAGACCGCGGCGTCCCGAACGACACACCATGACCATGGCCCGATGTTTGGGCATCGCGCCACTCGCCTGCTGCAATCCTTCGGCAGGCAACAACTCGGCGCCCGGAATATGCCCCAACTCACCCCAAAACTCTTCCGCATTACGCACATCGATAATCCGAACCTTGCTTTGATGCGCCCGCAACCAAGCCCCATCCACCTCTAAGGCATTCGGATCCGGCACGGCAACCCCCGCGTTGAGACCACAGGCCATATTGCCCGATAAGGCTTCGTCGATATGATTGGGCGCGGGCAACGCCAACCGGTCCATGATCGCTACAAAAGCGCCTTCGCTTTTTCCACTCACACGCGGGTTGTTTCTTTTTTCCTCTCCAATCGTGGAGCAACTGAAACCACGGTAATCGTGACCGGGGTAAACCAATACATCATCACCCAACGAAAACAACTTCTCCGTGATATTACGGTAAAGCAACGCCGCATCCCCACTTTGAAAGTCGGTACGACCGGTTCCGCGGATCAACAGGGCATCACCGGTAAACACCATGCGATCATCCAACACATAACTTAAACAGGTGTGGGTATGCCCCGGCGTCGCCAAAACCCGCAATGGGTAACGACCAAAGGCAAGACGATCCCCCTCAACCAACGCCAAATCGGCACACGCCACCTCGGCGGCTTTGCTCACCCCGATCAAGGCACCTGTCCAAAGTGAAAGCGGTCCACTGCTGGTTACATGATCGGCATGCACGTGGGTTTCCAAGCAATAGCGCAAGTCGAGGTCCAGCTCTTTGAGGTACTTCAGATCGCGCTCCAATTGATGGGACACGGGATCAATGATGACGGCTTCACGGGTTTGCTCGTCGGCAAGTACATAGGTAAATGTCGCGGTTTCACGATCAAACAACTGGCGAAATAACATAACAACCTCCAACCATTTCTTCAGTCGGGGTCATGTATATCAAAGCGAATGCCACTTTTTAAAATCCAAACAAACGCAACACTCACAACACCTTACCCAAATCTCTAAAATTTCACGGCTTATATTGAAACACCCGTGAAACGCCCGTGAAACACTGCTTCATGAAACATGTGTTTCAAACCGAGCTCAGGGCGCTTCATCCTGCCGAAGTGGAATGGTGATGGCAAAGGTCGAGCCGCGGTTCACTTCGCTGGTCACGGACACGGTGCCTCCGTGAGCCTGCGCGATATGTTTCACGATGGAAAGCCCCAACCCGGTGCCGCCAACATCGCGGCTACGGGCACGATCCACACGGTAGAACCGCTCGAACAGGCGCGCCAAGTGTTTTTCAGGAATGCCGCGGCCTTGGTCTTCAACTTCAACAAACAGGGCCTGGCCGTGCACAAAACCGCGCACCTCGACGGCCTGGTCGTCGCTGCTGTATTTGACGGCGTTATCGATCAGGTTCACCACGGCCTGCTCCATTAAACTGGAGTTAAAACGACCTTCGATCGTGTCTGAACAACTCAGATGGATGGGAATCGGCCGGTTGTGTTTCTCACTACAGGTCCGAATCGCGTTTTGCAGGACGACTCTGAGTGCACGGGTTTCAACATGCAATTCACCAGGGTTCTGCTCAATTTTAGACAAACTAAGCAAATCTTCGATGATGGCGCTGAGCCGGGTGGCGTGGCGGTCGATAATGGTTAAGAAGTGGCGCGTGTCATCAGGGCTATGAACCGCCCCATCCTGCAAGGTTTCAATGAACCCTTTGATGGCGGTCACCGGCGTGCGCAATTCATGGGAAACGTTGGCGACAAATTCACTCCGCATGGTTTCCAAACGTTTCAACCGGGTAACGTTGTTGATCACGATCACGGCCCCCAGAACATGGTTCATCTCGTCGCGCAACAAGGCACCATGGGATTCAAGGTACTTGGGCTCAGGGGAAAACAAGGTGAACTCAACCATGCCGCGCGCCTCGCCGTCCAGAATCCGCGCCACAAATTCATTGAGCTGCTGGTTGCGAATGCGCTCCTGCAAGCGGACCCCACGACAGGCTTCCAAATCCAAGCTGAACAGATCAGCGGTCGCCTGATTGATCTTAAGAATCCGTCCCTCGGAATCAACGGCCAACACGGCCTCGGTCATGCTGGACAGAATCGCCTCAACCTCAGAGCGTTGGTGCGCGATGGTATCGCTGCGTTCATTGAGCTGGTCGAGCATGACATTCATCGCCTCGGCCAACTCTTCGACTTCCAACGCCTGGGATTCGGGATAATCTTCGCCCGGCATGCGCTGGAACAAACGCTCCGCGTCGGATTTGAACATTTCAAACGGGCGGCTAATGTTACGGGAAATGGTGAGAATGATGATGGTCGCCAAAACAGCCGTGATCAGCCAGGCAACCGCGATTTTGATTTGGATCGTGCGCAAGGCACGGTCGATGGTTGTCATCGAACGGGCAACCCGGACAATTACCCGCGAGCCGTCGGGCATCTCACGGCCAATGGCGACAAACAACATCTTGCGCTGTAAGGTATTGGAGAAACGGCGCACCACGGCGATTTCACCGCGCATGGCTTGGCGAATTTCGTCCCGTTCGGCGTGGTTGTCCATCTGCGCCACATCAAAATCAGTATCGGCAACCACTTCACCGTCGGCACGAATGATGGTTATACGGTGCGCTAAATCCTGGCGCAGACGTTTGAATTGCCGATCCAGTTCTTGAAAACTTTCGTCGGGATGGCAATCGGACATACGCGCCCCGACAAGAACCGCGCTGTTGCGCAGTTCTTGTTCAGTTTGGCGCAGGTGAAAATTGTGAAAAGAGGTGGTGGCGAAAGAAGAAACCAGCAGTAGCGCGACCAAAGTGATCAGCAGGAACGATGAAAAGATCCGCCAGAGAAGTTTACGTTTGCGCAACGCTTATTCCTTAAATCGGTAACCAACACCGCGAACTGTTTCGATGTAATGGGCCTCGGGCCCTAACTTTTTGCGCAGCCCAACAATGATGGCGTCAACGGAGCGGTCGGTAACCGCGTAGTCTTCACCGCGCGCCGCGCTCACAATTTGGGAACGGGTATAGACCCACCCCTGATGCGAGGCCAAGAAATGCAGAATGCGAAATTCCATGTTGGTAAGCCGCACACGGCGGTCGTCGATACGAACCTCGCGTTTACCGGGGTGGATCACCATATTTTCAATGGTCAACACCGCGTCGGCATCGGCGGAAGCTTTGCGGTTGCGACGCAGCAAGGCTTTAACACGAGCGAGCAAAACACGGGGACTAAAAGGTTTGGTGAGGTAATCATCCGCGCCGACTTCAAGGCCGGTAACCACGTCGGCCTCGGCATCCTTGGCGGTCACAATAATGACGCTAACTTCAGCGGTCTTACTGTTCTGTTTAATAAACTTACAGACTTCTAAGCCGTCCATTCCCGGCAGCATCCAGTCCAAAACGATTAAGTTGGGTTTAAATTCGGGAATCACGCGAAGCGCTTCTTCACCGGAGGTAATGCCGTGGACGGTGTATCCCTCGCGATTGAGGTTGTATGTAATCAGTTCAAGAATATCTCGTTCATCTTCTACAACTAAAATGCGTTCTTTAGGCATGAGTGTTCCCACCCCAGTCGTGATAAATGGGTGCAAACGCACCCATAGCAGATAAGAGAAGCCGAATACGGTGGTGGCCGATCCGGGCTGAATGCTTACGCCCCAAGCCCTGAGCTTCTTCGCGAAGGATCTTAACACAGCGAGGTCGGCGGTAAACCTCTATGTCCGAGTAATGGGACCAAAGTGGTCCCTTCAACACCCAAGAAAACAACTCAAGCTACTACTTTACAACAAGTTAACTTCACTGTTAAACCTTCGTGAGATCAGCGCTTGATGGAGCTAGGTTGCTTTCGGGCCGGCAAATTTGCGATGCTTTCAGCCGCGCTGGAAAAGCCGGCTTGGTTTCATTTCTTTCATCCTCAGGATGCGTGGATCGTTACAGGATAGGCAGGGCGCCTTTATAAGGACCGGGCAAAGAGGCGCCGCGGATGAATGGGTTCACCTGAATCACAATTCGTGGAACATGGCTGAACAACCATGCCAAAAGTAAATGGCGTTCAACGAAGCAGCGGCCCTATCCGCATGCGCCATCCATCCAGCCCAACATTGTTGGGCGGGCAAGGGCAAATCCGTACCTCGCCATCCAGATTCCACCCTAGTCCCCTGAGAAATAATGAGATACCCACAAAATCACGCGATAAAAACCAAAGATCCAGGCACAAAAAAACCCCTCCACAAGGGAGAGGTTTTGATGACATTCCGCGGCCCGTTTGCGGAAAGTACGGTTAACGGTTGCCTGAAAACTCGGGCCAGTGGCCCAATAACACGCCGATATCCTGATTAAGGAACGGCTGCAACAAATCGTCCTCAAGAATGGCGGTCAACGGCTCAATCAGCCGTGCGCGCATGCCTGCCGACAAGTGATCGGAATCTTCAGCCAGGGAAACCAAACAATCAAGAACTTCATGAATGTTAATTTCTTCTACCGCGATCTCTTCATCACCCACCATCAAGTGACCGGCGGCTTGGTGTTGGCTCTTGGGTTTGCCCCAGTGGGGAAGGATGTCATTATCCTCAGGACGCCCGAGAAATTCAATCGTTTGAATGGTTTGCTTGAGGGTTCGCTCCAATGCTTCCAGTTGATTGATGTACGTCTGCTCTTGGATAAATTTGGAGCCGCTCAGCGATTGCTTGATGCGATGCAATGTATCCAATGATTTTCTGCAGCAAGAACCACCGTCCTTGAGGATGTCCTCGAGTTTGGTTTTCCAGGCCTTCACGTGAGGGTTGTGAAAACCTTCTTTAATTTTTTTCAGGCTGGGAATTTCTTGAACCGACAGCTTAAGACTTGCGACAAGCTCGGCTGTTTCCACGCATCCACCTCCTAATTGTGGCCGGCCCACGGGCCGAATTAGGATAGTACCACGAGAACAAAAAGTTTTTCCGGCTCAATGGACAATTTTCTCGAAAGACATTGCTTTAGGTCCCCGAAAAGAGAAGAATTCAAGGCGGATCCGGCGGGATTCAGAACGCGGCAAATTCAAGCTCCGACAAAAGCTCACCTACTCAAGGTAAATTACTGGCTTAGCACCAGGTAGCTCACTGATAACCCAAAAAAAACCTTCATCGCCTGGATCAAGAAAGCCCAAACAACCAGAACCGACTTTCCAAAAAAGTAACAAAACCGCTTTTTTTCAAAACCACTTCGCCACCTAGTAACCAAAGTACAACAGTCACTCTGGTTCCACTTTGTCAACGGTCACATTCGCGATTTTTCTCTCTTCTAACCGTCACACTTGCAATAACTTCAGCTTTTCATGACGTTCCTACTGAGAAATCGGGGACAGCCCGTTATCATAGGCCTTGCGCCCATCTTTCCTCATCTCTGCCCCCCTACCCTCGGAGGTGCGTTCGTGATTTCCCGAAAACTGGGTCTCTTTACCCGCACCTATGCCGTTGTCAAACGCTACCGTCAGATCTTGACCGTCCTGATCAAGTACGGTTTCGAGGACTTGGTTTACGCGATGCAAATCGAACATTACCTGGAAATGGGATGGCAGTTGTTCAACAAGACCAAATGGTTTCGCAACCAGGATCTCTCGCGGGCGGCACGGATCCGGCTCGTGCTGGAAGAGCTCGGCCCCACTTTTGTCAAAATGGGCCAGGCCGTTTCCACCCGTAGCGACCTGCTCCCCATAGATATTTTGGACGAGTTGGCCAAACTTCAGGACCGGGTGGCACCTTTTGACGGCGAACGGGCCCAGGCGATTCTGGAACTCGAGCTGGGTGAACAATCCGGGGAGATCGCCTCCTTTGATCACAAACCCTTGGCCGCCGGTTCCATCGGCCAGGTGCATCTGGCCACATTGAAAAGTGGTGTACAGGTCGCCGTTAAAATTCGCCGGCCTCGTATTGCCCAAATCATTGAGGTCGACGTGCAGATCATGCACAACATGGCGACCTTGATGGAAAAGCACATGGAATTGGGTCAGATCCATCGCCCGACCAAAATTGTCGAGGAATTTGCACGCACACTGGATCATGAACTAGATTACGAATTCGAAGCGGCCAACCTCAAACGTTTTGCGCGTCAATTCGAGGACAACCCCATCGTCCACGTCCCCAGGGTTTACGATGATTTATCCAACCACCGCGTGCTGGTATTGGAATTCATCAACGGCACCAAACCTACCCGGCGCGAGGAACTTGAATCCCTCAAGATGGATCCCAAGGAGATCGCCCAACGGGGCGCCAAGCTGATCATCGAACAAATTTTTGTGCATGGCTTCTTCCATGCCGACCCGCATCCCGGCAACATCATGGTCTTGCCAAACCATGTCATCTGCTACTTGGACTTCGGTATGATGGGGCGGCTGGATCGCCTGAGTCGCGAGCGGTTTGCCGATCTTTTTTTGGCGGTGGTGCAAGCGGATTCCGTAAAAGCGGCCGAGGTCCTGCTCAAACTGACCCAGAGTCACAAATTGGTGGACCGCCTGTCCCTGGAACGGGAAATCGACGAACTCATCGACCAACATCTCTTCCGCAGCCTTAAAGACCTAGAAGTAGGCCCATTATTGCGGGCGATCCTGGATGTAACGGTCAAGTACCGGCTATCGATCCCCGCGCCTTATTTCTTATTACTGAAAGCCATCACGCAAATGGAGGATTTGGGCGGCAAGCTCGATCCCGAATTTTCGTTTAGCGAAGAAGCGGGTCCTTATATCCGCCGTATCATGGTCAACCGGTACCACCCACGCCGCCTGGCCGGCAATTTATGGGAAACCAGCCAGGACATAATTTACCTGGCTAAAGAGGTGCCGGGTGAAATGCGCGAACTGCTGAAGCAGTTGAAGCAAGGTAAAGCCAAAATGGAGCTGGAGCACCTGGGCCTGACCCCGCTTATGGTCACCTTGGATCGCATCAGCAACCGAATCGCCTCGGCCATCGTTCTGGCATCATTGATTATCGGGTCTTCGCTGATCGTACACGCCAAAGTCCCCCCCCTGTGGCACGAAATCCCGATTATCGGCTTGGCGGGGTACGTGGTTTCGGCGGTCATGGGTTTTAGTATGCTGCGCGCCATTATGAAAAAGAGAGGCTGACAACCCTTGACCACATCCGATTCTTACTTTGCCACGAGAGCGGTTAGAATAAGCGGCTGGAGGGAGGGGTGATGTCTTTTTTTCAGTTGCGAGGGGAGCAGGTTCGCCATGCCCACGGGTTACGCGGCTCCGCGGCGCTCCATTACCTTACCCAACAGGAACAACCAACGATTTTGGTGACCGCGGATGTGAAACGCATTCACGCAACCGCCAACGCCTTGCGGAGTTTGAACCCGCAAGCCCGCGTCTTTGAGCTCCCACCGCTCGAAGGGTCGGCGTTCGCGTTTACCCCGGTGCACCCGCTCACCCGCCGAACCCGTTTGGCCTGCTTCGACGCCTTGCTTACCAACCGCTGGGACATGATCGTCACCCATCCGCGCGTCTTCCTCGAAACGCTCGCCTCCCGCGACGCCCTCGCCAAACCGCGGCTGAGCTTGCAGTCCGGCGACCGCTACGATTTGCCCCAACTCTGTCGCACCCTCGCGGAAATGGGTTATCTCGCCAACGATTTGGTTAGCCAGCCAGGGGATTTTTCGCGGCGCGGCGGCATGCTCGATATCTACAGTTCGGTGGATGAACGCGCTTGGCGCCTCGATTTTTGGGACGACGAACTGGAAGAAATTCGCGAATTTGATCCCGCCACCCAGCGTTCAATGCACGTGGTCGACAGCGTGGAAATTTTGCCCATGTTCGAGTGGCATGTTACGCCGCGTGAAGCGGCGGTTTTCGCACGCAAGGGCGGTGAGCTGTGGAACCAAAGCGAGGCCCGCAAACAGTTCCTTTCCCTGGTCGCCGAGTTACGCGACCGCGGCCGGTTCTCCGGGTTTCTTCACTGGACCGCGCTGTTTTTCGAGCATCCACACCATTTCTTGGATCTGGTTGAACAACCGGCCCTTTTGTTCGTCGACGATCACGAGGCGGTCCAGGAACAATGTGAGCAATACCTGACCCAGCTAACAACCCAAGCCGATGCTTTGGGTCAAAACCAACTCCAGACCCCCTTGCGCACCCTGTTCCACCAAAGCGACATTAAACAGATTGATTTACCAGAACATGTCACAGCAGTAATCCATCACACGCTGGGCTTAACCGAAGTTCAGGATGAATTCCTGACCCAATCGGTGCCTCAATACAAAAGCGATGTGCGCCGCTTCATTGATCATTGGAAACAGCAAGCCAAACGGTTGGCCGTGGTGATCGTGGCGCAAAACACGGGCGCACTCAAGCACTTGGAAGAACAACTCGAGCACGAAGGTTTTTTCGTCAAAACATGCGACTTGCCGATTCGCACGGAACTTGCGCCAGGTTTTTATGCCGCCAAAGGCGCCTTGCCGACCGGTTTCCAATGGCCGGACCGTAAGTTGGTGGTCATCGCCGGGCCCGACATTTGGTCCAAGATCAAAGCCGCCCGCAAACCCGCCGGCGGGAAACGGGTTTTCCAAGCTGAGTTCCGCGATCTGAAGGTCGGTGATTTGGTGGTTCATGAAGAACACGGCATCGGCAAGTTCATCGGCTTGCTGGAAATGGAGGTCGGGGGCGGCCGCCACGAAATGATGGCGCTGACCTACAAAGGTGATCAAAAACTTTATGTGTCACTCAACCAACTTCATTTGGTTCAGCGCTTTAGTTCGGCCGACAACCAGGTCCAACTGGACAAATTGGGCGGAACCGCCTGGGTCAAAACCAAAGGCCGTGTGCGCAAAGCCCTGCGGGAGATGGCCGGTGAATTGGTAAAGCTTTACGCCCAACGGAAACTGGTGACCCGCACCCCCTATGGCGCGGACACTGAATGGCAGGGTTCTTTCGAAGATGCGTTTGAACACGAGTTAACCAGCGGCCAATTTAACGCGGTTAACGAAATCAAAGCCGATTTGGAATCGCCGCGACCGATGGACCGGTTGCTGGTTGGCGATGTGGGTTTTGGCAAAACCGAGGTCGCAATGCGGACCGCTTTTAAGTGTGTGATGGAGGGTTTTCAAGTGGCGGTTCTGTGCCCAACCACGGTGCTGGCGTTCCAGCACTACCACACTTTCAAAAACCGGTTTGGCAATTTCCCGGTGGCCGTCAACTGGATTTCGCGGTTTAGTTCCAGCAAACACATCAAAAAAGCATTAACCGATTTGGCCGACGGCAAGGTCGACCTCATCATCGGTACCCATCGCTTGCTGAGCAAAGACATCAAGTTCAAAAACCTCGGCGCGGTCATCATTGATGAGGAACAACGATTCGGGGTGGCCCACAAAGAACGCCTGAAGCAAATGCGCAAACAGGTGGATGTACTCAGCATGTCGGCGACCCCCATCCCGCGCACGCTAAACATGTCGCTTTCGGGTATTCGCGATATCTCCGTGATTGAAACACCGCCGCGCAACCGCCTCGCCATTAGTACCAACGTGGTTGAGTCCCGTGACGGTTTGATTCGCAACGCAATTGATTTTGAGTTGGCGCGCGGCGGCCAAGTCTTTTTTATCCACAACCGGGTTGAAACCATGGACACCATGGTCGCGGGCTTGCGTGAATTGATGCCGCACCTGCGGATTTCAGCTGCCCACGGTCAAATGGATCCCAAACGCATCGAACACCAAATGTTGCAATTCATGCAACGGGAAACGGACGTGTTGGTGGCGTCTACGATTATTGAAAACGGGGTGGACATCCCCAACGCCAACACCATGATCATCAATCGCGCCGACATGTTCGGCATGAGCCAGCTCTACCAACTACGCGGCCGTATCGGACGCTCGGACCGGCCCGCCTTTGCCTACCTACTGGTCCCGCCGCGCGCACGCATGTCCAACCAAGCACGCCAACGGTTGGCCGCGCTGGAGGAGTTCTCGGACCTTGGGTCGGGCTTCCGTATCGCAGCCCGCGACATGGAACTGCGCGGTGCGGGTAACCTGCTGGGAGCCAACCAAGCAGGGCACATTAACGCCATCGGCTATGACTTGTTTGTCAAAATGCTGGAAGAAGCCGTCGCCGAATTAAGCGGCCATGAAATCGAGGATAAGGTTAGCTGTCTGGTAAACCTGAACTTCGGCGCGGCGGTCCCCAAAAAGTACATTGAGGAAACCAACCAACGCCTGCACTACTACAAAAAGTTCGCCGCGGCGGAGAGCGACACGGAAATCGACGAACTCCAACAAACCATGGTGGATTGCTACGGCCCCTGTCCGGCCGAGGTCGCCCAGCTCATGGCGGAACACAAGTTGCGCCTTTTCCTCAGCCGCAAACGGGTACTGCACGTCGAACGTGAACGGGACAAGCTCCAACTGCGCTTTCACGAAACCGCCAAGGTGCGCGGCGACTTGGTCATGAATTGGATCCAAAAGAAAAAGGCCTTAAGCCTAAGCCCGGAAGGCGTGCTGAAACTCGCGTTGCCCTCCCGCGACCCGGGGGACGTACTCGGCTACATCAAAGACGTGAGCGAAGAACTGATCGCATCCGGCACTGCTTAAAGACAAAACGAAAACAAACAGGGTGCCCCGCAACAAACCTTTTTGACCCGTCTGGCAAAACCGGCGTACTTCTGGCCGACCGATGTTTCCCAGAAACGACAAACCGCTTATTTTAGGGCGCTTACTCTCTGCCCCGCGGGCTTCAAAGCCCTTCTCAGAATTGAGTTTTATCCGCGAGCGGTCGATAAGCTACAAAGTGGTGTTATCTTGGCGGTGGCACCGGCTTGGTTTCCGACCTAAGAGGCGCGATAAGAGTGAGGGATTTTGGCTAAAGATCTGGAGCGAAAGGCTTGGAAAAAGCGGGCCGGGGTCGTGCCCGACCGCACCCGTCGGCCCTGAGCATCTTCATAGGCCGTTGCATTCCAGAGGTTTAGCCAAAATCGCCGCGAGCTATCGCGCTTCTTAGGTCCTAATAAGACAACACAAGGATCTCTTCTTGAGCGCGCTATTGTTCAGCTTGCTGGCTTCCACCTGGATGCTCCATCCCGACCGAGCCTTGCACCATTTTGTCCACCGTCATTGGCAAATCCAAGACGGTTTACCACAAAACTCGGTGCGGGTTCTCTGTCAGGATGATCGCGGCTACTTGTGGATTGGCACCCAAGAAGGCCTGGTCCGTTTCGACGGTGTTTCCTTCCGCATTTGGCACAAATACAACAGCCCCGCCCTCACCAACCAGGACTTTCGCGCCTTGACCCTAGACGGCGCGGGCCGCTTAATCGCGGGCAATCGCGCGGGCCAATTGCTGCGTATGGATCAGGGCAGCCTGGTTGCCATCCTCAAGGAACCCCTGGAAGCCCCCATTAACGCCTTGCTCGCCCTCCCGGGCGGCGATTTACTGATCGGAACCGAGGGTTTGGGGTTGATCAAATTGACACAGGGTCGCGCCGTCCCAATCGAAGGCCCCGCATTCATCACCACCCTGATAAAAATCGACAAGGATTTAATCCTCGCGGGCAGCGAAAAAGGCGGCATCGGCATATACCAAAAGGAAAACTGGATCTGGAAAGGAATCACAGAAGGCCTCCGTTCCCAACATATTACAGCCATCGTTCTAGACCAATCCGGGGCGCTTTGGCTCGGAACCAAAAACGCGGGTCTCCAAGTCTTTCCCTCCTTAGGCGGGTTTCTTCAGGGTCGCAAGCGCAGCATGATTTTGGACCAACGCGCCGGGTTAGGCAGCTTGACCGTCTCGGCCATTCAGCAGGATCGTGATCGCAATCTATGGGTCGCCCTACAAGACCACGGCTTGGTCCGCATGCGCCTCGATCCCAATCGCTCCAACCAAAACTGGAGCGTCGTCACCCATCCCAGCCAATTCCCAGGCACCATGACCTTCTTCAAAAACCCCGACCCCATCAGTGGGCGGCGCATTGCCTGTATTAAGGAAGATCGCGAAGGGAACATGTGGTTTGGCACCATCGGCCGCGGGCTGCATTTGCTCAGCGACGGGGAAATGACCACATTTGGACCCCGTGACGGCTTGGCGGAAAACATGGTTTGGATGACCGCCCCCGACCCGCGCGGCGGTATTTGGCTCAGCTACGAGAACGGTGCCCTGCAACACTGGTACGCCGGCAAACTCACCGACTACACCCAGCGTTTGATGCCGCGCGGCTACCTAGCCAACGACATCCTGCGCACCAAAAACGGCGATTTTTGGGTCGGGACCGACGGCGCGGGCCTGGTTCGCGAGTCCAATGGCGAGGTTACCCGCTTTTCCCCCAAAAACAGCGCTATGCGTGGGTCACTCGTCAACTGCCTAGAAGAAGACATGTTTGGACGCTTGTGGGTCGGCACTTATGAAAATGGGATCGCGATTTTTGATCCAAAAAACAACAACTGGTCGCAAATCACCCAAGCCGAGGGTTTGCCGGACAACATGATCTACGATTTCGAAACGGACCGCCGCGGCCGCATGTGGGTCGCAACCGGGCGCGGCTTGGCCGTCCAGAAAGACAAGGACACATGGCATGTTTACACCAAACAGGACGGCTTGCCTACCAACCAATTGTTCTTAATCCGGCGGGATTCACGCGGCGATCTATGGCTGACCACCGAAACCCACGGCCTTATTCGCTACCGCAACCAACAGTTTGAGCAATTCACCACCGAGGACGGCCTGTTCACCGATACAAGTTTTCAAGTCGTGGAAGATCATCAAAAACACCTCTGGTTCTCAAGTAACTACGGCATTTTTCGGATCCGCCTGCGCGATTTCGACCTGTACCGCGAGGGCGTGCTCGAGCGGCTGAACTACCAAGCCTTCGATATCAACAACGGCATGAAATCAGTCGAGTGCAACTTCATTGGGCCCAATTCGGGCGGCCGCGATCAAGAGGGTCATATCTGGTTCCCAACCATCAAAGGCGCGGTGCGCGCCGACTTAAAAGCACTGCGTAAACCGGACGGCGACCTTCTCGTTCATGTGGAGCAAGCAACCTATTCGGGCGACAAACCCATTTTTGCCGAGTCAGACCTGCCGGCAGGCGCGACCAATTTTAAGTTTCACTATTCCTCGCCCCATTTTCGCCACAGCGATAACATCCGCTTCCGCTATCGGCTCAAACCCATCGACGAAGACTGGGTCTACGCGGACAAACGGCGTGTCGCCGGCTACAGCCATCTTCCCCACGGCAACTATACGTTTATGGTGGAAGCCGGTTTGCCGGGCGGCCCCTGGATCGGTACCCACCGAGACTTTCGTTTCAGCGTTGACGCATTTTTCTTTCAAAAACCTTGGTTCATGCTTTTCGCATTCCTCGCCCTGCTCGGCGGCAACGCGGTCATGTTCCGCTGGCGTTCTCTCCACCTCGAACAAACCCGCGTCAAACTAGAAAATCAGGTGCAGGAACGCACCCGCGAATTGGCCGCGATGAATGAAGAGGTTTTGCTGGTGAACCGACAACTGGCCGAAAATGCGCGTTTGGCGGGCATGGCGGAAAGCGCCACAAACCTGCTTCACAACGTGGGCAATGCCCTCAATTCAGCGCTGACCTCGGCCGAACTGATGATCGAAAATGTGGCGGACGAATCCAGCGACCGGCTGTTGCAGCGCATGGAGCAATTAATCGAAAAACATCAGATGGACCCGACTTTTTTCAGCGACCACGATATGGGTCGCCGTTTGCCCCCAGCCCTAAGCGAGGTGGCCCAGGTGCTGATCGACACGCGCCGCGAAGCCAATCACGAACTCCAATCTTTCTCGCGCAACATTGAATTCATTGGTGAAATTCTCGCCAACCAAGAAACCTTCGATCAGGAGCACCGACCCATTGAGGCGGTGGATATCAACCTCCTGGTAGAAGACGCCCTTCAAATGAACGGCAACCTCATTCGCAACGGGAACATCGAACTTATCGAAGATTTTGAAACCCTTCCCTTGGTCCATTTGTGTAAGTCGGATTTCCTGCAAATTGTTTCCAATTTGGTGAAAAATGCCTGTGAAGCCATTGCCATGAACCCGTCGCCCGCCAATGAACACCAATTGGTGGTGCGCACGACCAGCCACGATCCCAAATGGGTGGCGCTGATCATTCAAGACAGCGGCGTGGGCGTCGAACCCGAACACCTCGCGCGTTTATTCCAATACGGCTTCACCACCAAACCCAAGGGCCATGGTTTCGGCCTCCATTACTGCGCCAATGTACTCAAAGCGATGGGCGGGAGCATCGAGGCGACAAGCGAAGGAAAAGGCAAAGGCACCACGTTCACCCTCCTGTTTCCGGCCGAAATTACGGTGGAAACCGAAAACCTTTCGGCGGCCAAAATGCCGCTGGAAACAGAGACCGCGTCATGAAACCGAGCGACTGCATGAGGTACGGCCTGCTCATCGCCTTATGGGTTGGCGCCGGCTGGGGCGGTCATTGCTCGTTGTGGGCCCATTCCTACGACAAAAGCCTCGACCAGTTCGTCATGCAAGCATGGAACACCGCCCAAGGTTTGCCTCAAAATTCCATCACCAAAATGATTCAGAGCGAGCAGGGTTTCATTTGGTTCGGTACCCACGAGGGCCTGGTCCGTTTCGACGGGGTCGAGTTCCGCGTTTTTAACCACAAAAATATCCCGTTCCTCGAGAGCAACATGATTTCGGCGCTGGCCGAGGACCGCAACCACCGGCTTTGGTTTGCCGATGAACGAGGCAAATTGTATTACCTGGACGAACAGCTAAATTGCCGCCAAGGTCCTTCTCTCGAAATGGAGGATGACTGGGTCTCGACCATGGTCTCCACGCGCCACGGCGCCCTGTGGATGGGCACCTATGAAAACGGGATTTTTGTTTACGAAAACAACGTTTTACGCCAAATCACCCTCGAAAAGGGCGACAACCATCCCATATGGGACTTTCTCGAGGATGATTTCGGACGGATGTGGGTCGCCACCCAACGCGGTTTGTACCGCCTGGAAGGTGATCGCGTCACCCGCTTCGGCAAGGAACAAGGACTCAACAGTGATCGCACCTACTGCCTGGAGCAAGATATCCAGGGGCGGATTTGGGTCGGTGGCAGCGAAGGGGTAAACGTCATTGACGGTGAGACGATCCACAAGGCTGACACGGCCGGCAACCTCCCAGAACACGGCATTCTCGACATCGAAGAAGATCAACAAGGCGAAATGTGGCTTGCCACGGCCTACGGCGGCATCGCACGCATGACCCCCAACCTTATTGTTCACCAAACCTTTACCCAAGACGACGGGTTGCCAAACAACAACACCGCCACCCTTCTGCCCGATCACGACGGCAATGTGTGGGTTGGTATTGAGTCCGGTGGTTTGGTGTGTTTCCGCAACGGCCCCGCGATCACCTGGACGAAAAAGCACGGCCTTCCCGACGATATGGTGCGAACCGTCCTACAGAGTTCGGATCAGCAAATATGGGTCGGCACGGATTCGGGCTTAAGCCGTTTTAACGGCAAACGCTTTTCCACCGTCGATCTCGGCATCAACGGTTCCGTCACCGCCCTTTACGACGACGGTAAAGGTGGTTTATGGGTGGGCATATGGGATCGCGCCCTCATCCATTACCAACCCGAAACGGATGCCAAAACCATCTATGAGCCCAAGTCCGGCTTGCCGGCGACCGCCATTTCCGCCATTTCGGCGGATCTCGAGGGCAATATTTGGATCGCAAGCCGCAAGGGCCTGATTCGCATGCGCGACGGCTTTTTTGAAAGCTTCACGGTCCACAACGGCTTGCCCACCAATTTGGTGACCAGCCTGCTCATCGACCGCGACGGCATTTTGTGGGCCGGCACCCGCGGCGGTGGTCTGTGCCGCTTTGAAAACGGGAACTTCACGATTTATACCCGCCGGGACGGCTTGTCCAGCAACCAAATTTTGGCCCTGTTTCAGGATGAAACCGGCACGCTTTGGATTGGAACCTCGGACAACGGGTTAAACCGAAAAACCGCAACCGGCTTCGAGGCGGTTAACGTTTCGGACGGCTTGTTCGACGATAAAATCCTCGCGTTACAAGAAGATGAAAACAAAAGGTTCTGGATGACTTCCAACCGCGGTATTTTCTCCATCCCGCGCGAAGATATAACGCGCTACCTCGACATCGGTCGTGAGGGACGCCTAAAAGGCCGTGTCTTTGGCATGGAAGACGGCATGAAAAGCAACGAATGTAACGGCGGTACCTTCCCCGCCGCCGCCATGGACCATTTTGGGAATCTTTGGGTTCCTACGATTGAAGGGGTGGTCTCGCTTGACAGCGAGCACGAAATCCAACAAGGCGAGGCCCCGCCCGTTTTTATTTCGCGTGTCAAACTGAACGGCAAGCACCAAAACAACCTTTCCACGGTGACCATCGCGCCCGGACCACACAAAATGGAAATTCATTTCTCCGGGGTCAACCTCACCCTTTCCAAACGATTGCGCTTTCGCTACCAAATGGTCGGTCTCGAAGAGACCATGCAATTGGTCACACACGAACGCATCGCCCATTACAGCAATCTTCCCCCCGGCACCTATTCTTTTCGGGTTTGGGCGGGCAACGAACCGGATTACTGGGGTGACGACTACGCTGAAATCACCGTCATCAAACGCGCGGCTTGGTGGCAACGCACCTCCACCCGTATTGCCGTGGTTTGCCTTCTGCTCGCCGGCATTTTCAGTCTGGACCGCCACCGCTTGCGTCGCAATCAGGAACGCCATGCCTTGCTGGAGCAAATGGTTCAGGAACGCAGCAGCGTGTTACAAGGCACCCACCAACGTTTGATCACGGCCCAGGAACAAGTCATTGAAGCCGCCCACCGCGCCGGTATGGCCGAAATCGCGTGTAACGTACTTCACCAGGTTGACGATGTGGTGCGCCGTGTGGAGCAAGAAAGCCAAACCGCAAAAACCCTGTTTGAAGCCTACCAAGCCCCGCAAACCATGATGCGCTGGGCGCTGGCCCTCACCGACCCGGAGAAGGCACGCGATCCCGCCAACAACCAAGCCGGTCACAAAATCTTGCAGCAGTTGAAAGCGATTGCCCCACAGAAAGAAGATTTGGCCGAGCAACTGAGCCGAATCAACAATCAGGTCTTCCAGCTTACACAGATCGTAAGTGCCCAACAAAAATATGCCAAGCAAGACAATGTCGCCCACTCGGTGGACATCAATGCATTGATTGCCGACGCCGTCAAAATCAAAAACAAAGACCTGCGCCGTACGCAAGCAGAGGTTATTCAAGACCTCAACCCGGTCCCCACGTTCTACCTGCAACGTGCCAAGATTCTGCGCGTTCTGCTCGGCCTGTTGCAACATTCTTGTGAAAGCATGAACGCCAACGGCCCAGAGCGCCCACGCAAGATCCTGATAACCAGCAGCATCGCGGAAAACTCGATCAAAATTACCATTCAAGACACCGGCCCCTGCGTCCCCGAAAACGAACTCGTGAGCGTTTTCGCCCAAAATGCGTCGCCGCGGGCAACCACCAACCGTTTCATTTTGCACGCATGCGCCAATGCCGTCACCGAGATGGACGGCGAGATCCAAGCCGCTTGCGCGGCAGACGGCGGCGGTATGCTGTTCGTCCTCCAACTCCCCGTTCAGCCCCACGAGGATGAGGACTACATCAATGAAATCGGCGACGACGGCAGTCACGGCGAAAGCTAGACCGCATTTTGGCGGCCTTCCCAAATACCAAGCGAAACCAAATCGGAACCTCACGCATCCAATCGCCACCGTCAGTGGTAGACTAGTCCCCTTACGCCGTTGCCTTGGCGGAAATTTGGTTGTACCGCGACAGCCAACCCCCACTTTTTCAGCAAGCAGAGGTACTTGAATCTTGAGTAACGCAGAAACCGCGCCGAACGGAAAACCCGATAGCGAAACCAAAGCCAATAATTTTGTGCGCACCATCATTGAAGAAGACCTGGCGCGTAACAAGTACCAGGGCCGAGTGGTCACCCGGTTCCCACCGGAACCCAACGGCTACCTGCACATCGGTCACGCCAAATCCATTTGCCTCAATTTCGGCTTGGCTCAGGAATTCAACGGCCAATGCCATTTGCGCTTTGACGATACCAACCCCACCAAAGAAGATATTGAATACGTGCATTCGATTCAACAAGATATCAAATGGCTTGGGTTCGATTGGCAACCCAATCTCTTCCATGCGTCCCAATACTTCGAGCAGTTTTACGAAAAAGCGGTGTTTCTCATAAAAAAAGGTAAAGCCTACGTTTGCAGCCTCAATGAAGAGGAAATCCGCGAATACCGCGGTACGGTCACCGAACCCGGCAAACCCAGCCCCTACCGCGCACGTTCGGTTGAACAAAACCTCGATTTGTTCCAACGCATGCGCAATGGTGAATTTGAGGACGGTACCCACGTCCTACGGGCCAACATCGATATGGCCGCCGCCAACATGAAAATGCGTGATCCCTTGCTGTACCGCATTCGCCACGCGCACCACTACAAAACCGGCGACGCCTGGTGCATTTACCCCATGTACGATTTCGCCCACCCGTTGTCCGACGCGTTTGAAAACATCACCCACTCGATTTGTACGCTTGAATTTGAGAATAACCGGGAACTTTACGACTGGGTGGTTGCTGAATGCGAAACCGAGGCGGTTCCACGCCAATACGAATTCGCACGCCTCAACCTCACCAACATGATCATGAGCAAACGCAAACTGTTGCGCCTGGTAAATGAAGGCCTTGTCGAGGGCTGGGACGATCCCCGCATGCCGACCATTGCCGGTTTCCGACGTCGCGGATACACACCTGAATCCATTCGCAACTTTTGCGACATGATCGGGGTCGCCAAAGCCAATAGCACGGTGGACCTCGGCCAGCTCGAATTCAGCGTACGCGACGATTTGAACTTCAAAGTGCCGCGCGTGTTGGCCGTCGCCAAACCCCTCAAGGTCGTGATTGAGAACTATGAGGAAGGCAAAGAAGAAAACATCGAGGGTTCGTTGTACCCACACGATGTGCCGCTGGAAGGAAGCCGCACCATTCCGTTCAGTCGTGAAATCTACATCGACCGCGACGACTTCATGCTCGAGCCGCCCAAAAAATTCTTCCGTTTGGCGCCGGGCCGCGAGGTTCGCCTGCGGCACGCATACATTATTAAATGTGAACACGTGGTTCAAGACCCTGAAACCGGCCAAATCACCGAGCTTCGCTGTAGCTACGATCCCAACACCTTGGGAAAAACACCCACCGATCGCAAGGTAAAAGGCACCATCCAGTGGGTGTCGGCCGCTCATGCGGTCCCAGCAACCCTGCGTTTTTACGACCGTCTCTTCACCATGGAGCGGCCCGACCTCGCCGAGGGTGAGTTCACCCAGTACCTCAATCCCCACTCTCTGGACCTTGCCGAGGGTTTCGTCGAACCTTGGGCCGCAACCCGGGAGCCAGGCACCCGCTTTCAATTTGAGCGGATTGGCTTTTTCATCCGAGACACCAAAGACGGGCGCGACGTACACCCCGTTTTTAACCGTATTGTCGGCTTACGCGACTCTTGGGCCAAACAATCCGAACCCAAATCCGAATCGCAACCGGCCAAAACCAAGGCGACACCCAAGGCGCCGGCGCCGGCCAAACCCGCGGTGAAACGCGATCCCCTGGCCGATAAATCTCCCGAAATGGCCGCGGCCTTCAAACGCCTGAAAGAAACCCACGCGGAACTCGGCGACAACGATCTGGACGTGCTCACCACCGATGCGGCGCGCGTGGCGTTTTTCGATGCGGCCTTGGCGGAACTGGACGACGCCAAACTCATCGCCAAATGGATGAACAACGAAATGGCGCGCGAGCTGAAAGAGAACGGCTGGGGCGCGCTGAAGGCAACAGGCCCACAATTGGCCCAACTTCTTATTTTGCGCAACAAAGGGACGATCTCGGCCACTATCGCCAAAGACGTCCTTGCCGACATGCTGGTCAGCGGCACCGATCCCCAAAAAATTGTCGCCGCCAAAGGCTTGGAGCAGGTTAGCGACAGCGGCGCCCTCGAGGCCGTTATTGACGACGTGATGACAGCCAACCAAGCCGAGGTCGACCGGTTCCGCAACGGGGAAAAGAAACTGATGGGTTTCTTTGTCGGTCAAGCCATGAAAGCCACCAAAGGCAAAGCGAATCCGAAAATGATCAACCAACTGATTCAAAAGAAACTCAACGGCTAAGCTTTCACAAACAGCCCAACCCAGACACCAAAACCCCGCATCGGCCTTCCCGGTCGCGGGGTTTTTTGTTGGCTCAGCCCATCCATCTTATTTAAAAACATAAACTTGGACGCCCCCCAAAAAAGCACCTACCACCGACGCCCGAAACCCGCTCTTTTTTGAACGGCGTGTGTCCGGGCCGGCCCGTTGGACACAACTCACACAAAACCACAACCGTTCTCAAAAACCGCCTACATACGGACCGATCACGACACGCACCTTCCCAACAGGGTTTTTTCCTAAACTGCGCACCAGCACAAAAGGGGAGGAACCCATGTTAACCACTTTGTGGCTGGTCTTTCTGCTAGCCGAACCCTTGCCGCTCGAGGGCAAACCCGCCGCCGGCTTTACTTATGATCGCTTTCGCAAGGCACGAAACCTGTGGCAAAAGGCCTGCCACGGCCACGGCATCGCACATCCCGCCCCGAAACAACCGGGATGGCTGGTTTCCGAGTGGCAGGTCACCATTGATTTAGAAGGCCATTACGCGACCCCTTGGACGACCCGCGAGATCCCGCTAAAAGTATGGCAAGCAATCCGTGAGGACGGAACCGCCCTCTGGCAAAAAGCCGAACGAGAACGCGGGGGTCAAACGCAATACGAAGAAGTCGCCCTGGTCTCAAACACGGCCAAGTTCCAAGATTACGGAAAAAGCGCCTGGCGTACCCTCGTCGAAGATTCCGAAGGCCGGGAATGGAAATCGTGGCGCCGGAATTTAGACCTGCTCGAACCCCAACTTCTTCTGGCGCGAATGGCGAAACGCCTAAACGGCTTACAATGGCTTGGCGAAAGTCCCGATGAACCCGAGTTAAACGTCTTGAGTTGGTCGGAGGAGAACGGTCTCGTTCGAACCCTCTTCATCCATAAAAACACCGGCTTGTTGGACCGCGTTGAAACCCTGTTCCACCATTATGGTTTCGGCGACCAAATCGATACCATCCGGTTCAGCGATTACCGCGCGATCGCGGGCGGCCAAGTTCCTTTTGTGATCAAGGAGCGCCGCTACCGTGACGGGGTCGGCCTCGCCACCCTTTGGCAACGCCGGGCAGTAGAGAAAGAACAAGACCAACCGGAAAAACATCGTGCCATTTGGGGTGGACCCGCGGAATTGCCCGTGCCGGCGGATGAATTCCATTGGTCGGCGCTGGGCCATCATGTCTACGCCGTAACGGTTGCGGCGCATAATGCCAGGGTATTTATTGTGGCTTTCGCCGACCACAGCGTCGTGCTCGATGCGGTCGGCGACAGCCAAACCGGTGAGGCACTTTTGGCATTGGTGGCCGCAAAACTCCCGGATCAGCCGGTCACCAAATTAGTGATCTCCCATTTCCACCCGTTTTATACCTGGGGCATTCGGCCTTATGTACAGCGAGGTGTTGAGATCATTACGACCCCCACTGTCGAACCCTACCTTCAGCGGGTTACCACCAATCCACATGCCGTATTACCGGATGCGCTCTTTCTTGATCCCCAATCCTTAAACCTCACCCTGGTCAAGGAATCATTGGTTCTTTCCGACGGGACGAATCACCTCGAAATCTACGATATCGGCGAGCTGTCCAACCACACACCAGAATACTTGGTCACCTTCCTCCCAAACCTCAAACTTCTGATTCAGGGGGACTTGCTTTGGATGCGACCGGACCGTCCCCAACATCGCGCTTCATCCCGCGCACGCGGGTTACACACCGCCATCGAAGCACGGGAGCTCGATGTCCAGACCATCGGGACCACCATCGACCACGAGAACTTTTTAAACTGGGTTCCCATGGCAACGCTGACCCACGCGGTCGAAGGAGGAAACGGTACTTTTGATGCCACCGCCCACCAAACGGAAGACGTCACCGCCGCGACACGGAACCGTCCGCGCACAAAGACCCGGGAACCTTAAGCAAGCAGTACGCGCGGCGAAGTGCGAAGCAATGCGAAGGTTTTCAAAAGATCCGCAAATCTCCTTTTTTTCTCCCATTTTTCTTCAAATTCGGGACTTAACTTAGGAAGTGTCACGGCACACCTCGCCGGCTAACTTTCGGACGGGCAAGGAAAGAGGGGATAAACCGGCGGGGTGCTCTGTGATCATCACAAATCTGAAAAACAAAATAATCCGCGGCAAAAGACGAACTTCAGCAACCCAAGCTCATTTGCAGCAGAACCACCAAACTCATCTTCACTTTCATCCAAGGTCCTCGTGCCGCGAAGCAACCCTTCCCGCTTCGCGGCCATTTTTTTTTGTGCCGGCGGGTCAAGACCGAAAGAGGTTTTTTAGCGAAGGTGCCAAATCAGCTCAACCGCGTCGACTTTTCCTTTGAGGCCGCCGTCCAAGGGTTCTTGATCGAGCAGAACCATTTCGTAATGGTCGCGGTAATGTTGGGCAATTTCGGAGGCGGGAATCGCAAACGGCGGTCCTTCCAATTGATTTTGGTCGTACTCAAAAGCGATCAAAAGTTGGGGCGCGCTACCGCTGATGTTGCGCAAATGATCGGTGTAACGGCGACGCATCTCAAACGGAAGCGCAACCAAGGCAGCACGATCATAGACACCGTCGACCGGGCCCAGGGTCTCAAAGTCGAGTGCAAAAAAATCCCCGACATACACCTCAAGCCCTTCTGCATGATAACGAATCAGGTTACCCACCGTCGTGGTTTCCGGGCGCAAGGCCAGTTCCTCAAAAAGCTGGATGACGGCCGCCTCGGCTAATTCGGCACCGACGACCCGGTAACCCAACTGGAGCAGCCAGGCGATGTCTTTGGTTTTACCGCAGAGCGGGACAAAAATGCGGTTGCCGGGATCGAGCTTTAATCGCTGGAAATACTTAACCAAAAAGGGATTGAAATCGTCCTGATGAAACCCGATCCTGTTTTCAGCCCAGCGTGACAACCAAAATTGAGATTCCATGAAGGCTCCTTTAACCATTGTGAGGAAAACAGATGGATGGTCCGACGCCGGCCTTGGCCCGCCAAACGCAACATGGCCGAAATGCTCTCACAGAATGATGAGGGCGCAAACCCTAAATCAAGCCGAAAAAGCCATGCTCCGTATCATTTGGAATGACGGACCTGCCGGTAACGGTGGTTAGCTTGGTGCTGCCAAGGCCGCCGGCACCTCACCGTTTATCACGGTCCTTAGCCAAGTACGAACTTGTGTCACATCAGCGCTTTCAATCACGCTTAGGATCTGTTCAGAGAGCACCACATTTTGTTGCTTGAGCAGCTTCAGCAACGCTTCGACCATGTCGGGTTTCATTTCCTCTCGGCCCTCTTCCCGGCCCTCTTCCCGGCCCTCTTCCCGGCCCTCTTCCCGGCCTTCTTCCCGGCCTTCTTTCCAACCACGCTCATGACCCAGTCGTTCAATACTTGTGATGTAAGGCATTTGCTTTTCTCCTTCGAACGCCGCTAAGGCTTGATGAAACTGTTGGGTTAAGTCCGGCGGGAGTTGCATCACCCAATCAATGAACCGGAAGATGGTCAGGATCTCGTCTTTGGAAAACCCTTTCTGATACAGCAGTTTTGTAAGTGTGAGCTTTTGTCCCAGCCGATCAAATGGTTTTTTTCGGGTTTGTTGTGCGAGGAGATGGGCCGCGGTCACCAACGCGAACGCCGCGCGTGATTGGAGCAATTCCTCCAAGTCGGGCTCATAATCCGTCAATTTAATGATCGGGTAACGAAGTGACAAGCGCAAATCCCAAAGTTCCGATTCATAACAATCGGGTCGCCAACCCCGCACCAAATCGCCCAGCAAAACCAGGGTCCAAATCGGCTTACGGTATTTGTCGAACAATCGGTAGTAATAGGTAAAGATCCGCTCGGGCAAATCGGGATCCTGTTGGTTTTGAAACTCAATGTGTATGTAAACGAGCCGCGTTGATCCCTCTTTGCGATGGACCTCAAACAATTTGTCGACCTCTCGTCGCCCGGTTTGCCCTTCCGGGAACAGTTTGGGCAGCTCTTTATCCAAACACCGAACCGGCCGCGACCAATCAACGGCTTCATAAACTTTGCCGCGATAAAAGGCCAACATTTCGGCGAATAGGGTTTCGCTGATCTGCTTCCAAGGACTGTCGAATTCCTGCATGATACCTCCTTACAGCCTAAGCAGAGACAACCCATGCCAAGCAATCAAGGGCCTTTACAAGACGGAGTCTCTCTTTTATTAGACTGGTTGCGCCTACCCTAAACCGGCTCGAAAAAACCCCAACATCAAATTTGAAGATACTTTTCTGTCGCAAGTTACAAGAAGCGCAAATCAACAGAAGGCCTCGCAAAAACTCAAGTCTCGATATTTCCCCGAGGAACACATGCGCACCATTTCTCATATATACCTTGACCGCACAGAACCTCTAGGTCTCAAGATCAAGCTTCCACCTCATACGCGCACCATTTCTCGACCATTTCTTTCAAACTTCAATGTTTCTCCGCATTTTCTTCAATTTAGGAGACCAAATTGAGAGAAGTCAGGCGACGGAAGCGGACGCAACACACAGACGGGCACATCAGTTGAAGCGAACGCAAAACACCCTGGTTTCCTTTCCCCCGGCAGCGGACACTCCACCCCCGCGTCGACGAAACCCCCGGCCTGAATCCTCCATACCAAACAAAAACAACACAGTCCTCCTCACGCAACCCAACCAACCCTCCAAGGCACGTCTTCAACCCACCCAGAAAGACGGGTCAACATCCATCCCTTCAGCTCGAGCCACCAGAACCGAGCTTTTCGCCCGAATTTCTCACAAGGAATTCTGCTGCGAAGCCGAAAACCATGCGATTACGAGGGGGCGGCCATCCGCCTTACTCGGTCGAGCCGCCTTCGGCGTAGCACTGCTACGCCGAATGGTCGGACCCCTATGCCGCCTCTCGATCGTAATCTTTGTACTCACAAGGCTTTCAGCTCCTCGCGACGAATCCTTGTGAGAAATTCGGGCTAGCCGCGAAACAGCTTTATTGTTTCGCGGCTATTTTTTTGCTTCCCCGCTCAACCTGCCGTTTTTTTGGCAACCAGACCTGAAACTCGGTAAAAGAACCCATTTCCGAACGCACTTCCAGTCGACCACCGTGTTGCTCGGTGACCACGTCGTAGCTGATCGATAGACCCAAACCAGAATTGCCCGCCCCACTGGGTTTGGTGGAGAAAAAGGGCCGAAAAATGTTCTGCACAATTTCCGCGGGAATCCCCGGCCCATTATCGCGAACCGTCACGTTCAACCCGTCACCGGCCACAAGCGTGGTTACCGTGAGCACCGCACGATAGTCGGAAACCTCCTGAAACTTCACGCACATCGCATCAAAGGCGTTATTGGCCAAGTTCAAAAAGACACGGCCAAGATCCTGAGGTACCACCTCAATTTTGGGCAAATCCTCGGCGAACTGTTTGTGGATTTGAACGGGAAAGCGGTGTTTGGCGGCGCGCATACCGTGGTAGGCCAGGTGAATCGACTCATCCACCAATTGGTTGAGATCCGTCGGTTGGGGGACCGGGGTGCCGCCCTTTGAAAGCATCATCATGCTTTGAACAATGGCGTTGGCGCGTTTTCCATGGTTAAAGATGATGTCCGAGTTTCGCTTCAAATCAACGCGGGTCGCATCAAACTCTTCTCGTTCCTCCCCGGTCAAGCGCGCCGACAGGGAAGACAGCACGGGTTCCATTTCCTCAATTAACTCGCGGTTCAACTCTGAAAAGTTGTTGATAAAACTAAGCGGGTTCTTAATTTCGTGGGCAATTCCGGCGGTAAGCGTCCCCAAGGACGCCATTTTCTCCTGTTCGATAAGTTGCATTTGGGTCCGCTCCAACACCTGGCTTTTCTCGGCCAATTCGTGCGTACGCGCCTCAAGCTGGGCTTCCAGGGTTCGCTGCCGGGCGCGCATGTCGGCAACCAAACGCGCATTTTGGATCAACCCGGCCCATTGGGAAGACAAGAGCAAAAGTGTCTCGATGCGGTCGGCGGAAAAAGCACCTGTCGAAAGGTTGTTCTCAAAGTACAGAATCGCAATGGGTTGGCCCTGGTCGGCCAGCGGCATACACAACACGGAAGCGGTTTGATTCTTGGCAAAATACGCCTCCTCCCCAAAACTATGATCACGACAAGCCTCACTGAGAACCACATGGCGGCCGGTGCGTAGCACGAACTGCACCACGGCCGGTGCAATTTGGTCGCTTTGTTCCAGGGGTAACCCCTGCAGCAAGGAAGGCGACTGATTCCCAATATGACACGCGCCTTCAATCAACCAGCGCCCTTCCTTCTCCAACAGCAACAACCCTTTTTCAGCGCCAAGGTGTTCCAAGACGAGGGTCAACAACTTTTCCAACAAGGGCCCTAATTCCATTTCACCCAAAATCACTTGGGCGGCTTGAACCACGGAAGCACCATCAACGGCCTCAATGGTTTCGTCGATGGTGGTGGACGTCCCTGTATAGCCGCCGCTGGATTGTTCCAAAGTGTTGCGCACCAAATCGTAGGAGCGCATGGCGATGCTGGGGTGAATCGATTGGATGTGCTTCACCTTGGCCTGAGCACCCCATAGCTGGTAGTCGTGATAGGCATCCTGAAGATAGTGGCGCGCCACCTTTTCATTTCCCATCTCAAAATACAAAGTGGCGCATAATTCATTGGCAAGCGCCCGGTCCTGCAGAAAGTCGGCCGCCCGTGCCAAGGATAAAGCTTGGTCAAATAACGCTCCCGCGCGGTACTTGTCACCCAGCACGCGCTCCCGCTCCGCCTCGACAAGGCAAACCTTGTGACGAAAGTTCATGGGCGCATGTTGCTTCCACTTGCGCAGGCGATGTAAGTCGCCGGGCAAGTGACGCAGCATGCGACGCGCCACCTCGCGAGGTTCCCCCGCCGCCAACGCCAGCTTGATCAGACAGCGCCAAAACACAAGGCGGCTGTCGTGAAAAAATCCCATCACCCCTTCCCGATGGAGGGTTGCCGCCTCAATTTCACGGTCGGCAATGTCATAGCGGTGGAACATATAAGCCAACACCGCTTTATTGAGGGCCACACAAAAAAGCGCGTGTTGATCATCCGCCGCGACATGCTCGGGTACCATGTCCACCTCGCGATAAAACGGCCCGGCAAGCACCCAAGGTGTTTTATCGACCACCATTAAGTAATGAACGGTTTGCATAAAAATACGGTGATAGGCAGCGGTGGTCTGTTGTTTGAGTTTGATCATGGCATCGTCGTATTTGCGCATTTCCAGCAGCAGATTGGGCAAATGCGCCCCACTGAAATAGGCAAAAGCCGAACGAATGTAGGCGGCATGGGCGGCATATTCAATATCGCCGGACTCGTTCAACGCGGCAAAAGCCTCGCGCAGCGGCTCCAATACCTCGCGAAGATGTTGCCGCCAAGGCCGAATAAAACCATAGACCACAAAAGCAATTCGCGTTTTAAAGCGCCGTTCATCCCCCCGTTCCAACAAAGACAGCGCACAGTCACCGAATTGGTTGCCGCGCTCAATTTGCCCCATGCCACCGCACAGGACCAAACCGTAGCAGGCAAAGCCGAAACTGGATACAGGGGCTTGCCCAAAACGCAAGGTGGTCTCGACCACCCGGAAAACAAGATAGGGAAACAAGGAGGGTGCCGCGCGGTAGGTCGCGGAAAGCAGACTGCTAATCACTTCCATGAGGGCGCGTTTGGCAGGATCACGCATGGGCGGGAGTTCAATTAAGTAGGACGGCGGTTTGCGAACCAACAACATTTTGGTGCGTAGATAGGCCGGCCACAAATGCCGCCGGGAACAGTGCTCCGGCAAAGAACAACCCAGCTCATTTAAAAAAGGTCGGGCTACTTCGACGGCCTCGCGCATTTGGTTGCGCATCACCATCGCGTCAATTTCCAAAGCAACCACTTTCACTTTGTCCAACAAGGAACCGGCCCGCTCGTGAACCACCGCCGCCAGGGTGTCCATTTCGGAAAAGTTGGTGGTCAAAAATGCGGCTTCGCAACCCGCCTGAAAAAGCGCCAGGGTTTGGGCGTAACAACGCGACCATCCCGAATCGCCCACCCATTCAATGCCTCTCCGAAAAAAGAGAAAAGCCGGCTCATAGGCGGCAGCTTGCAGAGAACGTTGCCCGGCTTCTAAATTTAAGGCGGCCAGTTGGTCGCGTTCAGCGGGATCAGTCACCAAGGCGCGGCCTTTGTTGAAGTGATTCACCATGTCGAAAAAACCTGATTCGTGCGATTCCGGGTTGAGATGTTTCCGCGAACATTGCGCCAAATGGTAATGCATTTGCTCGCGGTCCGACTTGGGGATCAACAGGTAAGCAGCTTGGCGGACCAAGTCGTGGAGAAAATGGTAAAACACCGGCGGTGAATCCGACGCAACTTCGTACCGATAGGTTTGATCGTGGGGAACGATGAGTTCGGCTTCTAAGGCGGGCCACAAGTAAGATGCGGCTTCGGCCTGGGTTTCGGCCACGGCCGCGGCCAAAAAAGGAAGGGAAAATCGGTAACCGATACAAGCCGCCGCTTGAAGGGTTTTCTGGGTCGCGACCGGTAACCGCCGCATGCCCGTCGCTAAAAATTCGAGCACGTTTTCAGTCCGCCCGGTCTCATCAGCAGTGGATAAATCCCACGACCAGGCTCGGTTCTCGGTGTCAAAAAAAAGGTGTCCACCCGTATCGAGATCACGAATAAAACGGCTGAGATAAAACGGATTTCCATTCGTTTTACGCATGCAGAGATCGGTTAGCGGCAAACAACAACGCGCGGAACAGTTCAGCGTCTCGGCGAGAAATTGATTGACATGAAGCGGTTCCAAATGAGTGAGATGAAGTGTGTCGTACTGGAAACCGGCTTTATCCAGGGTCATCAAGAATTCGTAAAGAGGATGGACCACGTCCAACTCCTGATCTCGGAACGCACCAACAAGGGTCAAGTAGGCGACAGCGCGTTCCAACAACAAACGAGACAAGAGTTTAAGGGAAGCACGATCCGCCCAATGAAGATCGTCGAGAAACAAAACCAAGGGATAGTCGGCGGTTGGCAAGGCATGGATAAATTGCTGGAAAACCAGATGGAAGCGGTTGCGAGTTTCCGCGGGAGATAATTCCGGCACGGGCGGACAGGGCCCTAATAGATCATGCAGCTCGGGGATGACGTCGGCAACCACCCGCGCTTGATCGCCCAAGGCTTCCACTAGGGCGGCGCGCCGTTCGGAGCGTATGGATTCGGGTGCTTGAACGACCTCGCGAACCCATCGGGTAAAGGCTTCAACCATAGAGGCATAAGGCACGTTCCGTTGCATTTGATCAAACTTCCCGAGGATAAAGGCGCCGTTTCGGCGAACAACGGGACCACGCAGGCTTTCCACCAAACTGGATTTCCCAATGCCGGCGGCACCCGAAACAACCACCAAACCGACCTCGCCGTCACAAACCGTTTCGAAACGTGCCTGAAGCGCACGTTTGGATGGCTCGCGACCATACAACTTTTGCGGTAGGTTCAACTGTTCAGCCACATCATCCCGACCCACTTCAAAAAATGAGGGAAGGGTTTCAGCGCCCAAGAGGTGCTGCCGGCAGGCCTCCAAATCAAGGCGCAAGCCACGGTGGCTCTGGTAACGATCTTCCGCATGTTTGGCCAACAATTTTTCAACGATCCGCGCCAAAGGCTCGGGCACCATCACCTCGAGATCGTGAAGGAACGGGGGGGCTTCCATGATCTGACGGTGCATCATCGCCATTGGATCTTGAGCTGAAAAAGGAAGCCGACCCGCAAGCATTTCAAAGAAGGTAATACCCAGCCCATAAAAATCGCAGCGGTAATCAAGCATCCGACGCAAACGCCCCGTTTGCTCGGGCGCCATGTAGGCCGGGTCTCCTTCCCGAAACTGGGAATGATCACGCCGGAGCAACGAGGCAACCCCAAAATCAATGAGCTTCAGTTCACCGTTGGATGGGTGAAGCAGCACATTGGCAGGATTGATGTTTTTGTGGATAACACCTTGTTCAAAAAGATAGTTAAGCCCTTCAATCACCGCTAAGGCAGTGGCGAAAAAGAAGTCCATCTCCAAATCGCGACCTTTTGGAAAAAGATGCAAAGCGCGGCCCCCAAAGTCCTCCAAAACAAGGGCGAAACCGCCGGCGGACTCCTGAAACCCCAAGGCTGCAATCACGCGCGTATGACGGAGTTGTTTGAGAAGCTGATACTCGCGCTTGAGCCGACGCAAGGCGGTTGCCTCAAGGGCTGCCGGACCGATGGTTTTGAGTACCACGGGCTGTTGGTCGCTTTCCCGTAGGGCGCGATATACCAAAGACTTGGTCCCCTCATAAATGGGTTCAAGAATGCGATAACCTTGAACTGCGAGCGACATTGAATCATCCTCGAAATAAAGAACACGGCCACGAAACGGCTTACGTGAACGGTCGGGTATCGAAAAGGGCAACCACAAACCCATCAGCGCACGGGACGTGCATGCGGGAACAGTCTCCCATTGGAGGCAGAGGCTTGATAAAAATTAATCAAAGAGTGTTAACGGTATTGTGCCACATTTTTTGGTTGGGCTTTGCCCGTAATCGTCCGAAGCTGTGTTGGAACAGGTTCCAATCAACAAACAATCCTTTCGCGCTCGGCCCCCATTCGTTGACGGCAGGGCAAGGAAGGTCCCAAGCGTTTCAACCCGATTGAGGGCGGCTGTTTTTCCCAGTTTTTCGCAAAGTCGCTTGATGATTTTTTTTACCCCCAATCCCCATCATTTACACCCGATCCTTAAAATTTACGGGTAGCACGGCCAAACCACACTCGCGCTTCGTGAAGGGGTCGGTTAAACTATGGGTCATCACCCCTGGACGGAAACTTTTTGTTGAGCATGATGCGTTGGAACCGGCGGTTCTCCCCGAATTGGCTTATGGACTTGCGGTTGCTGCTTGCCTTCACGTGCTGTGTCCTGCCGGCTTGGGCTTTGGACCCGAATCGTGAGATTTCGCAGTATGTGCATGAGGTATGGCAGGACGACCGAGGTTTGCCCCAAAATACGGTCAACACCCTGGTACGCGACAAAACGGGTTATCTTTGGATCGGAACCCAAGAAGGATTGGCGCGATTCGACGGCTCCCATTTTCATACCTTCAATCGACGCGAGATGGCCGATTTCGACCTCAAGGAAATCAACGCCTTGTTTGCAGATCGCAAGGAAGGCGTGTGGGCCGCCAGTCAGGGCTATGGATTCATCCACCTTGCCGAAAACCGCGTCATCAATTACAGCCTCGGCGAAGGTACCCAGGCCGTGTTTATCAACGCCTTGTACCAGGATCACGACGGGCGTGTTTACATCGGCACCAACCGCGGATTGTGGATCCTCCAACCAGGCGACCAGGAAGCGCAGCGGGTCGCCGACGACCACCCTCTGCGCAACCAGGAGATCCATTGTTTCTTGGAGATCGAGGCAGGCGCCTTTTGGATTGGAACGGGCCAAGGATTGTTCCGATTTGAGGGCGGCGCGGTGCGGGTGGTGAGGTTCACCCAGCGCGACCGCGGCTATCCGATCAGCGCCTTGGCCGGGGATCAAAACGACGGCGGTTTGTGGATCGGCACCGCCGGCTGGGGTGTGCGGTTGTTCGACGGCGAACGGGTGGTGCGTACCTTGACCCGCGATGAAGGGCTGATCAACAACCAAATCGCGGCCCTCACCGTGGACCGCGACGGCAATTTATGGGTCGGCACCGGACTGGGTGTTAACCGGGTCAACGGCGACCGCATTGCCACGTTCTCGGTTGAAAACCAACTTTCGTTTCCAGCGGTCTTGTCCCTGCTCGAGGACAACGAAGGCAACCTTTGGATCGGCACCCTGGGCGGCGGCTTGAACCAATTACGCGACGGCGCCTTTACCCCCTTCAGCCGCCGTCAAAACCTTCCCGGCAACGAGACCATTTGTCTGACCCAGGATCCCAAAGGGCGCTACTGGATCGGGACTGCCGGGTTTGGGGTTGCGATGATGGAAGGTGGCGCCATCACCAACTTCCGCCGCGAGGACGGCCTGCCTAGCAACTTTGTGCTCAGCACCTATTGTGATCGCGACGGACGCATTTGGATCGGCACCGACAGCGGCCTGGTGGTTCGCGAGGGTGATCGCTGGGTGGAACCCTTTTGGACAGACAGCTTGGGTAGCAAATTTATCCGCGCGATATTCCAGGACAGCGAGGACCGCATTTGGATCGGCACCCAAACCGGCGTTTCCATTTTCGACGGTTACCAAGTGGTCAATTTCGGCAAAGAAAGCGATATCCGAATCGGAACCACCCGCGCTATTTTAGAAGACCCCCAAGGTCGTATCTGGATCGGCGCACGCGACGGCGTTTTTATGTTCGAAGGAACCCAACCCCGCCAACATTACGGCCCGGATCTTGGCCTTTACGACACCTTTGTGCTCAGTCTCCATCTGGACCAGGACGGCATCCTTTGGGCCGGCACCAACGCCCACGGTATTTTCGGTTTATTCAACGGACGCTTTCACGGGGTTGGTGAGCATTTAGGCCTGTTCAACGACAGTGTGTTTCAAATTGTCCGCGATCCCAACGACACCTTTTGGATGAGCTGCAACCTCGGCGTTTTTTCGGTCCAGCGCCAAGCACTGATCGACGTCATCCAGGGCAAACGCGAGCGGGTTTTTTCGGAGATTTACAACGAGGCCGACGGGCTTCCCAGCCGCGAGTGCATCGGCGTCGGCAATTCATGCAGCCTGGTCGATCAAAACGGCCACATCTGGTTCCCAACGATCAAAGGGGTGGCCCGCATCAACCCCTTGCAAAAGAACCATTGGCAACGCGAGGGACGGATTCTGGTCGAACAGGTCATCGTCGATGAAAAAACCATATTTCCCGAAACAGATGGAACGGTAACCGTCCCCGCCGGCAGCGACCGCATTCGCTTCAGGTACACCAATATTTTCTTTTCCCTACCCCATCGCGTTCATTTCCGCACCAAACTCGAGGGTTACGACGATACCTGGATCAACCAAAACGACGACCGCGTCGCGGACTACACCAACCTTTCACCCGGCAATTACCGATTTTTGGTGGAGTCGGGAATTCGCGAGGGTGAATACCACGGGGGCGCGGTGGCACTACCGGTTTATGTCAAACCCCATATTTATCAAACCGCCTGGTTTATGATCCTTTGCATTTTTGCAGGTATCTTTTTGGTATGGGCCGGTGTTCGACTCAAAGTCAAACGCTTCCAAATCCAACAAGTCCATCTCGAGGCCCTGATCGATCAACGCACGGCCGAGCTTAAAGCCAGCAACGACGCCTTGGCGGAAACCACGCTGCAATTGCGTGAAATGAGCGTTACCGACCCCTTGACCGGTTTAAAAAACCGCCGCTTTCTCAAAGACCTCATGGCTTCGGAAATCACCCATCCCCCTCGCGTCCTCAAAGAACGCCGCGGCACCCTGAGCCAAGCCCCCCCACGTATCTTTTTTCTCATGATGGATCTGGATCACTTCAAATCATTTAACGACCAATACGGGCACAATGCCGGCGACATCATTCTTAAGTCGGTCAGCCAATTGCTTTTGGAGACCTGTCGCGATTCGGACGTGGTTACCCGCTGGGGCGGGGAAGAGTTTTTGATTCTGTTCCGTCACGCCCCCGAGGATTTCGCCCAAAACATGGCCGAACGGATTCGCAATTTGGTCGCCGATTACCCCATCGAACTCGACAGCGGCGAGCAGGTCCACATCACCACCTCCATCGGTTACGCCCACTTCCCGTTTATGCCCGACAACCCCTTCCAATTCAGTTGGGAAGAGGTGGTGAATATCGCGGACCACGCGCTCTACGCCGCCAAATTCAGCGGTCGCAATGCCTGGGTTGGCTTACGCGCGGGCTCGAATGAACCCGAGCAAAACTACAACGACCTTATCGTAGACATCCCCGCCCGTTTGGCAGACGGCTCGTTGATGGTCGAAACCTCCCTCGATCTAAGCACGCTGATTTGGGCTAAAAATTAATCGAAACCACCCTTCGTGTTAGGCTATAAGTCACTTTGAACAAACACCCGAGAGAACGCGTGGCGAAACAATGGAACAAGTAGGTATTGTGGTTATCGGTGCCGGTTGCGTGGGTGCCGCCGTCGCTTACGCGCTGCGGAACAGCGGTCGGGAGGTCTTCGTTCTCGAACGCGCGCCGCGCCCTTGTATGGGCATGAGTAGCCGCAACTCAGGCGTGGTTCACGCCGGGATTTATTACCCCAAGGAAAGCCTCAAAACGCGTTTGTGTCGTCGCGGCAACCGTTTGCTCCATGAATTCGCCCCCAAACACGGGGTTCCTTTCGAAAAGGTCGGCAAGTACATCGTCGCCCATGACGCGGCGGCCTGCGCCACCCTTGAACAGTTATACCAACACAATCTTGGTGCGGTACCCCTTGAATGGCGCACGGCGGAACAGGTACCCAACGGTGTCCATTGTCGCAAGGCTTTGTTTTCACCGACAACGGCCATCATTGATCAAGACAGCTTGGTCAACAAGCTCCTCGAGGAGAGCGGGGCCGAACTCTTGCTTCATCAAGAAGTTACCTCGGTCACGGCCGAGGAAAACGGCGTGATCCTGACCATTAACGGCGAAACCTGCCGCGCTTCCTGGGTTTTCAACTGCGGTGGATTGGACAGCGATCAACTGTGCAACCACACAACCCACTTCTACGCGCGCGGGGTTTACTTTCAAATCAAACCCCCACCCGGCATTCAGTTGCCCCACCTCGTGTACCCGGCGGTGCCCAAGGAACGTGAAACCCTCGGCATCCATCTCACCTGCAACTTGGCCGGCGAATGGTATCTCGGCCCGGATATCGAATGGATCGATACCCCGAGTTACGGCGTCGACCCCAACCGAGCCGACGCTTTTTACCGTGCAGCGGTCACCTATCTCCCCTGGCTAGAGCGAAATATGTTGCAACCGGGATACGCCGGCGTTCGCGCCAAACGCAGCCGCCACCACTTTTCAGACTTTCTTTTTCATCGTGAGGGGCGGCTGGTCCACTGCCTCGGAATCGAATCGCCCGGTCTTACCGCCGCCATGGCAATCGGTGAAATGTTGGCGGCCGATTGCATCGCTTAAAACGGGCTCGGACTGTAGAAGGTCACCCGTTCGCCGCTTTGGGGATGGGTTACCGCCAAACGCTCCGCGTGAAGCTGCAAACGATCCGCCATGTGTAACGCCTCGAGGTCGGCATAAAGACGGTCCCCCAAAATAGGGTGACCCAAGGCCTGCATATGAACGCGTAGCTGGTGGGAGCGACCGGTAATGGGACGCAAGCGCATCCAGGTTCGATCGATTTCTCGGTAAATTACCTGCCAACGGGTTAAGGCGTGGCGACCGTTTTCGTGGTCGACCATCTGCTTGGGCCGATTGGGCCAATCGCAAATCAAAGGGAGTGCGACCTCCCCCTCGTCGGGATAGACATGACCGGCCACAATCGCAATATAGCTCTTCTCAACTTCTCGGTCATGAAACTGACGGCTCAACTCACGATGAACATCGGCATCCAAAGCAAGCACCGAGACACCCGAGGTTTCCCAATCAAGCCGATGAACCGTGCGCGCCCCCTCAAACCAGCGTTGCGCGCGCAAAGCGAGGGAGTCCTTATGTTGAGGTGAGCGGCCGGGAACCGAAAGCAAACCGGAAGGTTTATCCAGCACCAACAAGGCCTCGTCTTGAAACAGAATATCGAGCTCTTCAGCAGCATCGGCGACGGCAACTTCCGTAACCATGGTTTTCCCTCGCTTACTCCAGCATATCCATCCAGCGGCTCAGACGATCCCGCACGGCCATCAGTTGGGCGACTTTGTCTTTTTGAATCACCACGACTTGCCCTTTACCGCTGGTTGCGTTTTGGAACCTAATCAAACTCAGGCTGTTAAAGTACTTAAGTGCATTACTGAAGGTGACATGGTTAATGGATTCCGGCAAGCGAATTTGGCCCACGGCAAAAAACAATTTCCCTTGGTTCATGCACTGTTTGAGCAGAACTTTGCGGTCGATGGGTTCGCTCTCGCTTAACTCAAGCAAAACCTCGGCGCACACAAAATAGGACTCGAAAAAGTTGAGCAGCATATGGCCGTTAATCGCAACCAAGTCCCGGCCGTAACGCCGTTCCCCGTCAACAATCAATTCGCCCTCACGACGTACACCACCCATGACAATCAAGGCCTTCAGTGCCTTTTCCATGTCTGCTTCGGCCGGGTAATCACCTTGAATAATGAACTCTTCGTCCAAAGTCTGGAAAACCTCACGCGAGAAGGTGAGGATTTTTTCAAAAGTTCGTTCTTCGGGTGCCAAGCATGCATAGGCGGTTGAGAACAGGGCCAGTTCAAGGATGAAGTGCAAACCGTTGTTCTTGTAATACTCCATTTCGACCCGTTTGTCTTGAGGAATATTGATAACCGTCCGCTTAGAAACCTCAACGGTGACCACCGTCTCCCAGGTCTTGAAAGTTTCCAAAGCATTCATCAGCGCCAATTCCAGCTTGGGTTCCGGGAACGCCAAATCGACGCCGCGATTTTTTAGGTAACGAACCGAAACACCAAAAAGGGTTTTCAGATCGCTCAGGGTCATCCCACGACGGTGGTTGCCGAGCAAAATACCGGCGATGATGTTGCCGGCGGTGAGGGTCACCCGATTGTTCACCCGGTTAAGCACATCGGAACCAAGGCGGTGAACAAAAGGAATTTTGGTTTTGAAACCTAAGTCACCTTTGGTTAAACCCTCGTCGGCAATGCGCTGGTTGAGGTAGATCGGCTCGTCGAAACGGAGGCGAATGTAGCCATGTTTGCGTTTGAGAATCTTGCGGGAACGAATGACCGAGGTCAAACTCTCTTGCTCTTTTTCCTTACCGCTCCGCTCACGCAGATAGGATTGGCCCTCGAACACCTTGCCGTAGTCAATGGTGACCGGCACCAAAGGCAAATCCTCGACGATCCCCTGCCGCCATGCATCAATGACCATGCTCAACATACCCACCTTGGGATGGAGCAACTTGCCGGTTCGGGATCGACCGCCTTCCATAAAAAACACAAGCACGTGCCGTTCCCGCAAGATGTGTCGCAGGTAGGCTTCAAAGACCAGCGGGAAAATCACCTCGCCCTTGAAGCTGCGCCGGATGAAAAAGGCGCCGGCGCGTCGGAGCAATGGTCCCAACGGCCATTTGGAGAGGTTTTCCCCCGCGGCAAAACGCGGGTAATTCAACCCTTCTTTTTCAAATAGATACGCAAAAACCAAATAATCAACGTGGCTGCGGTGGCAGGGTAAAAAAATCACGGGACCGGCTTTGGTCATCTCGCGCACCCGGTTCAAATCTTCTTTGCTGACGTCAATGCCTTCAATGGTTCGGGCCCACACGTAGCCGAAAAAAATACGCAACAGGTTAATGGTGCGCTCACTGGTATCCGAGGCAATGTGGCGCAGGTTTTTCTCGGCTTCCTTTCGCACGCTTTCCAGGGAACGGCCGGTGCGCTTGGCAACGCCGCCCAGTTCGTTGTTGAGCCGGCGTTCTTTGAGGATTTTGCGAACCTTGCGCTCCACGGAGCGTTTGGTGGGTCCGCGGTAAGCGGCATCTTCATTGTTGAGGTGAAGCAGGAGTAAACGGCCGAGGCGCTTGTCGATTTGATCCTCGGTCAAGTCGCGGTACTTCTCAAACTCAGCATTAAGATCCAACGACTTAGAGAAAATCATGCCGCCTTTTTTCACATTAATCAGCAACTGAAGTAACTTGCGCAAACGACCGGGAATATCGTAAGTGCCGAAGAAGATTTCATAAAAGTTGCGGCGTGTCCCGCGCTTGCGGCGCCGGGTCAAAAAAACCGAGGTCGGAACCAAGGTGGTGTGGTGCTCGCGTTTTTCTAAATTTCGCGAAATGCGACCAAAGGTGCCGTGGTAGTAGTACACCTTTTTGGTCCAGGCAAAACGGCCGCCGCGTTTCATGAAAATAAAAGCGTCCTCGCCGCGGTCAACCGCCTCAATGGCACGCGCCAACTCCAAATTGCGGCGTTCTTCAAAGGATTTGGTGAGGCCCTCACGGTAACAGGCCCAGGCTTCTTTGAAAGGCAACACCCAAAAAGGACTGAAGCCGTGGGTGTTGCGGATCGGACGCAAACCGTTGCGCTGCAAGTATTCGTTGACCACCATGAAATTGATAAAGGAAACCACGTGGCCGACCAAGAGGATCTGACCGTCTTTTTGGCTTTGCCGCAACGCATTGAGATCGACATTCAGGGCTCGGACACGAGCCGCCCAAGGCCGCAGAATGAACCATATCAATTTGTAGATAAGACCAAAATCCTTCTGTTCCGCTGACATAAATGCATGCTCCTCGAAATTCACACGGCAATGGCGCAAGCCACATGACCCACCACGATCAAGGTCTTCGCTGCAGCAGGACCACCGCATCGGCGGCCATGCCTTCTTCCCGTCCGACAAACCCCAAACGTTCGGTGGTTGTCGCTTTAATGTTGATACAAGAAACCGCGCACTCAAGATGCTCGGCAATGGTTCGGCGCATCGCCGCCAGGTGAGGGGCCAGTTTAGGTGCCTGCGCTTGAATCGTCAGGTCGCAATTGACCAGTTGATAGCCATCACCGGCCAAATCCCGCCACACCCGTTCGAGCAAAACCGTCGAGCGAATGTCTTTAAATTCTTTTTGGTCATCGGGAAACCAATGCCCAATGTCGCCGCGTCCGGCCGCACCAAGCAAAGCGTCAATCAAGGCATGTAACGCGACGTCGGCGTCACTGTGCCCCAAGAGACCCCGTTCGGCCTTTATTTCCACCCCGCCCAAAAACAAGGGCCGACCTTTGGCAAACCGATGCACGTCGTAGCCATGGCCGATGCGCGGCGAAGCAATTTCGTTCGTTGCCGCGGCTGTTGGGACTGTCTTGGCTGATTCCAACAAAACTAAATCCTCGCGATGGGTAATTTTTCGGTTACCGTGGGTGGCGGCAAAAACAGTAATCGGGTAACCGCGGGCCTCCACCAGACCCGCCTCGTCGGTAAACACCACGTCGCCACCCTCTGACGCGTGGCGCTGATAGGATGCCGTCAGCCATGACCAACGAAACATCTGCGGCGTTTGTGCATGATACGTGGTGGTGCGGTCCAGAGTTCGAAGGATCACCCCGTCGGCATCCACTTGTTTCAGGGTGTCCACCGCCGGTGCGGCAAAAATGAGCGCACCATGTTCCTCGCAAGCCTTCCAAGCAGCGGCAACATCGGCTTGTTGGAGAAAGGGGCGCGCGGCATCGTGAATCGCCACGAGATCGTCGGGGTCTGGTGCATATTGGGCCGCCAGTGCATCAACGGCGTTTTTTACGGATTGAAATCGCGTATCACCGCCGTCCACAACCACGGCGGTATCGCCCAAATGCGCGACAAAACGTGCGCGAAATTCGACCGGCACCGGTACAAAAACCGGAACATCTTTAAAAAAGGTCAAGCTTTCTTGCAAAACAGTGTGTGATCCCAGCGGCAACAACTGCTTGGGATAGGGCAAACCCATCCGCGTACCGATCCCGCCGGCTGGAATAATCGCAAAACGCCGCACCATAGAACCTTCCCCCGAGATGCTTCCGCCAAGGGCCGAAAGTGAGAAACAAGCAAACGATGATTCAAACCGGTATTCCCTTGAAACCGGAAACGATAACACGGTTGCCCGTACTTGGCCAGCACCGGAGCACCGAGGCTGAAACGCCGATTGAGCCTCGCTCAAAATGAAACCGGCCCCCCCGTCAAGGGTGGATCCTCGTCTGCCGTTTAAAAGGTGACGCCGTCTTCGCCGAGGGGCAACAACCGCGGGTTTTAACCTAAGAGGCGCGATAAGAGTGAGGGATTTCCGCTAAAGATCTGGAGTGAAATGGCTTGGAAAAAGCGGGCCGGGGCCGCGCACGACGCCCACCCGCCGGGCGCGGTGAGCATTTTCACAGGCCGTTGTAGCCCAGAGGGTTAGCTAAAATCACCGCGCGTTATCGCGCTTCTAAAGTTTAACCAAGAGCGCGGCCGGCTCAAACAATGGCAAAGACAGGAGGTTCTTGGTCTAAATAAGTTAGACGCGTTCTGAAATCTTTATGTATTTGTTCCGACAACATTTTCATATTATCAAAACGGCGCTCATCTCGCATGAAACGCCCCAGGCAGAGCACCAACTCTTCCCCGTAAATATCCCCGCTAAAATCAAACAAATGAGTCTCCACCCGTGTACCAGTCGCCCCCACCGTCGGATTGGTTCCCACGTTGGTGATCGCACGATACCAGGCATGCCGCACCCTCGCCCAGGATGCATACACCCCAAAACGCGGCAGTAACTCGTTATAGACAACTAAGTTAGCCGTCGGCGCATCTATCGTTCGACCCAGCCGGCGACCTTTGACAACCTGACCTTGCAAGAAGTAGGGGCGTCCCAACAAAGCGCTTGCTTCCTCAATGCGACCGTCGGCGATACATGCACGAATGCGCGAAGACGAAATCGGTGCCGCTTCACAGCGTTGCGCTTCAATGTGCTCAAAGGCAAAACCAAATTCCGGGGCGAGCCGTGCCAGCGTGTGAATATCCCCCTCGCGCTTGAACCCAAAATGAAAATTAAAACCAACGATCAAACCACGGATATGTATGTGTTCACAAAGGTTAGCCACAAAGGCACGCGGTGAAAGTTTGGCAAAATCTCGATCAAAGGTTTTTACAACGTAATAATCAAGGCCGTAGTGCTTCAACAGCGCTTCTTTTTGCAAGGGTGTCTGCAACAATTTCGGCGCTTTGTCGGGGGCCAACACCTTAAGCGGATGTGGCTGAAAACTGAGAATCGCTGAAGCCGCCCCCAGCTCACACGCTTTTTGGCGTGCTCGCTGAATCATGGCTTGATGACCACGATGCACCCCGTCGAAATTGCCGATCATCAGCACAACCGGCTCCGCCAATTTCTGGTTATCCGAAATTCGCTTCACAACAACCACCAATCGGCCAAGTGGAGCAGTGTCATCGCATACAGACCGGCAACCAAGTCATCCAACACAATCCCAAAACCGCCTGGCAGGGTTTCGAGCTTGTAGGCGGGCCAAGGTTTCCAAATATCGAAAATGCGAAACAAGACCAGGCCCAGGATCATCAAATCTGGGCGCAGGGGTTGTGGAAAAAAGAGAAAGGTGGCGAACATACCGACAAACTCGTCGGCCACCACCACGGAGGGATCTTTGGTTTCGGTCATTTCCGCCACAATCCCGGATGAGTACACGGCCAAAGCGGTAAACCCAAGCAACATGATGAGCTGCAAAGGAATCGAGACAGGAAAGATCCAGTAAATGATCAACAAAGACACAATGGAGCCAACGGTTCCCGGGGCAAAGGAACTGAAACCGGAGCCGAACACGGTGGCAACAGTCCAATGAAAGTAACTTGCGGGCAGATAAGGTAATTTTTTGGGTGGAAGCGATCCCATACAAGCCTCGTCGAAAATAAGAGGGTCGGGGTGGTTTGGTTCGCGGGACAAACCAAACCGGCATGACTTATAACCTAAGAGGCGGGTTAAGAGCGAGGGGTTTTGGCTAAAGATCTGAAGCGAAATGGGTTGGAAAAAGTGGACCGGGGTCGCGCACGACCGCACCCGATGGGTGCGGTGAGCATTTTCACAGGCCGTTGCAGCCCAGAGGTTTAGCTAAAACCACCGCGACTTAACGCGCTTCTTAGATATAAGCATAAACAAAAGATGCCTTTACAGGAAGCGAGGAAGGCAGAGCAAGTGAGCAAGCGCGGACAAGCGCGCATGAAACCAAAAAGGACCAGACGTCCAGTCTGGTCCTTTTTGTACAGTTGTTGCGTTTTCTAGGGATCAATGATGGTTGCGCGCTACGAGAAAACCTCTTCTGTTTCTTCTACGGGCTGACCCTCGTCACTTTCGGTTTCGCACTTTGGCGCTTTGCGTGTAATCGCCTCATCAAGCACTTGTTGCAGGTAGGAATCTGCTTGATCCGTGGCCAGGTCTTTGACGATTTCGATTTCATCGACCAATCGCTTGCGGATCTGGTCGTACATGCGCTTTTCTTCAAAGGTGGCTTTGGTTTTGTTGATGAGATGATGGATGGTGACCACCACGGTACCCATGTCGGTGAAGTTGCCGGATTGACGCATCAACTCGAAACGACTTTTGCGGTTTTTGTGGTGCAATTTGGAGATTTTCTGGTCGGCCGTCCAAGACTCGACGCAGTGCTGAAGCTCAGATTCGGATACCAGGCGCCGAACGCCTACGCGCTCAACGTTATCCGTAGGGATGCTGATTTTCGTTTTCCCATCGCAAGAAACAAGGTCGTAGAAGTGAAGATTACGACCCGCGATTGTTTTATCGCATTCTTTCTCGATGACGAACACGCCGCCCTTCGGATAGAATACATGGTCTCCAGGTTTATACATATCACGTCCCTTACTATCAAAGTCGGACCAATGATACCCCAAAATCGGCTCATATTCAAGCCGACAGCAGTTCAGGTTTTAGACGAGCGCATTTTATGCAGACGGTTGTTTTACGTGGCATGCGTTTTTTTTGCGCAACACAAAACCTACAAACCACGCCAACCAAACCATTTACCAAAAGCAGAGCATCCCTCCCCAAAGCGCTTGTCGCGGCCATTTAGCGGTCCAATTCCTACTCACGACCAAACAGGACCGTAAGCTTGTCACTGGCCGCGGATAGCAAAACTAAGTCCTCAAAGTTATCCCCATTGATGTCGATAAATCGAACCCAGTCGGCCTGACCCGATCCACCGTAAATTCCGTCAAGCGTCGTATCGCGTGGGCTGCTGTAAAGCACCGCGGTGTTCGAGGTCTCCTGCACAAACAGCAAGGAACGCACGTCCGTCGCCCCCAAAACGGGGAAACTGGGATCCATCAACTGGGCATCGCCGTAATCGGTCACGGTGCGCGTGGAGAAGGTTCCCTCATTGTTGGTGTATACGTGGAACTGAGTCTCGGGACTGCCGTCTCGGTCCCGCTCCAGAATGCAAATATCCTGATCACCGTCGCCATCGTAATCCACCACATAAAGCGTGTGCTCCGATGTTATTCGGGTAAAGTCGTCGTCTACCTCGTCGCGATTGTCGAACCCAAAGTCATCATCGTCACCCAAGGCGACAGCCACCCCACCGGGCCCAAAAAACACCAAGTCGGGACGCGCGTCTCCATTAATATTGATCAGCTTTACCCGCTCATCCGCGTCCAATGTCGGCGCGGTCTGTTGGGTGAAGGCACCCTCACCATCGTGCTCATAAAGGTAAGCGCCGGCGTTGTCTTGGTACATCACCCCGCGCACGCCTGATTCACCGCGAAAAGTGGAAAAAGAATGGGTGGTGGCGGAACCGGTGAAGGGCTGCTCCAAATCGCTGATGTCGAAACCCGTTCCGCTGTTGGGTAGATACACCAGGGAACCACCGGCCAAAACAAACAAATCGTCGTAATTAAGGTTGTCGCGATTGCGGACAAAGTGGGCCTCGGTCACGGCGGCACCAAAATTCAGGTCGGTCGTGGTTTCGGCCGCATCGGAACTGTCAAAGGTCTGCAAGGTCACCAGATTACCGCTCAACAAGGCAACGGTCGCACGCGGTGCGTTATCACCGACACCGACGGCCAACCCCTCGGGCGTGCGGGTCAGGTCAATCACCAATTCCTCGCGAAAGGCCCCGGCATTAGCCGCTTCGGTCGCAATCACTTTGGTCTGAGGATCGTTGGAAAGGGTTTCACTGTAGCTGTTGCCACGATCCCTAGCCCGAACACTGATCCGGTATTCGGTACCGGCGTCCAAGCCCAGCAAGGCATAGCCGTGGGCACCCTCGGGCGTAATCACGCTGGGTTCGTCGGTGGCGACATCAAAGGTTTCCGAGCTTTTGCTGTACCAAATCGCGTAGCTCAATTCCTCGGGTTCGAGTAAATCATCGGTCGCGGGGGTCCAAGACAGCGCGATCTGGCTTTGGCTGATCGCGGTGGCGGTGACACCGCTGGTAAAGGTCGGCGGGTCACCGGTTTCGAGCGGTTCACACGCCGCAAATAAAACAGCAATCAGCAACAAGCAACAACATTTTTTCATCATTTCTCGGGGCTCCTGGAATAGGGGTGGAAAAAGGGACCGTTCCGCCACAAGGGGACGTTCGGCTTCAATTCGAGACGTGGCAGAAGCGCACATTTTCCGTGGATCAATCACTCAAAAGACACCGGAACAACGGTTTTGTCACAACATCCAGAGGCCGGCTCGGAGGAACACCATCGCGTTTTTCCGAAAACCGTTGTACTCCAGCCATCAAAAAACCGTTCACACCGGGCCTTTGCGGCCGGCAGGGCGGAGGGCGCAGCGCAAAACACGGCAAAAAGGACGGATCCTGCAATCGGGGGGCGGGACCGCGCAAGGGATCATCCTACCCATTCCCGCCACCCGTGCCAAGCGCGGGTACCGCGGAATTTAGCCCGAATTTCTCACGAGGAATGCTGCTGCGAAGCCGAAAGCCATGCGATTACGAGGGGGCGGCCTCCCGCGGAAGGTCGGCCCCGCGAAAGGTCGGCCCCCTGTGCCGCCTCTCGGTCGTAATCTTCGTATTCACAAGGCTTTCAGCTTCTCGCGACGAATCTTTGTGAGAAATGCGGGTTAGCCACGACGTGGCGGGCGAGGCACCCATACCGTCTGGGAGTCAAACGCGCGGGCCGCTGGAAAAGTCGAAAAAGATTCACCATTCCCAACAAAAGGTCCCTTTTTCACGGGGACGGAACCCAAACAACACCCGATCACTCAAATGGGCGGAAAGGTGTCGGGTGGATCATGAACATCCGAACAGATTTTATTGCGCCCCGACCGCTTCGCTCGGTACAACTGATCGTCGGCCCGCTTAAAAAATGCGGCAGGTGTTTCACCATCCCGGTACTGGGTAAGGCCGCCGCTTATGGTGGTTTGGAAACGCACTTTTTCAATGTGGTAGGGATTGCGACCGACAAATTGGTGCAAGCGATGGGCGACCATCAGCGATTGCTCGCCGTTACTGCCCGAGAAAATCACCGCAAACTCATCACCGCCCAGCCGATAAGTCAAATCAAGCTCCCGCAAGCTGGTGTTTAACAAGCCGGCAAAGTTAACCAAAACATCGTCACCAACTTGATGACCCCACTCGTCGTTGATTTCTTTAAAGTGATCGATATCGACCAGCAACAGAGATAGCGGCCCGTGGAAACGATTGGCCCGCTGGACCGCCTCCTCCAGGTTCCGGTCAAAGATGCGACGGTTCCACAGTCGCGTCAGATGGTCGCGCTCCGCCTCTAACTTACTCTGTTGCAACGCATTTTCGAGAATTTCAATTTGCTTCTGGTAAAAGGACAATTCAACCGCGATCCGACCGACGTCATTTTGAAAATCCTGACCGACAGCCCGCATGCGCGAACCGGCATCCAAAAAAATCGCGGACAGGGCCCGCAAATTATTTACGGTTTTGGCCTCTTGAATCTTATCGACGATCCCCTTCAAACTGTCGTCAACTTTGGAAGAAGACCGCAACGCGTCCTCGAGCAAGGCCAGGGCCTGGTCTAGTAAATGGTTAACGGTTTTTTTGGTCTGTTGGTCTTTGCCGGGAACAACCTCGGGTACCTCGGCTTGCTCGGCAAGCACCTCATCACGGGTTTCAAGGAAGGCACGAAACTTGGACACAAAAATGCGGTTGGAAGAAAAACGGGGCACATCGTGGATAAAAATACGGAGCGGTTGAAGCAGGGATTCCAGTTCATCCTGATCCTGGAGCAACAGCGACTCCAGAATGATTTCAATAATTTCGATGTACTTCTTTTCCAGCGCGGTACTCATGCGTTTTCCCAAAATCATTCGGCTGATGCCGGTACGCCCCTTGGCTGGAACAAACAGCAAGACGCGCTCGCGTAAACAACCGAGACAGATGCACACTGTTGAAAGTTATCTACAAATTTTACTCTGGTTTAATCCACGAACGAATGATTTTTTGTGCGTCGTCCACAAAACGGCGCGGATTTCCATCATTTTAAAGTTCCATCGCGAAGATCGCCGTGGCACCCAACAGTCGGCAAGACGAACCGGCCACAACGTGCCGGTCTCCTGCCGGTGGCAATTGCGCGGCAGCCCCGGCAAAATCAAGCACCGGCCGAGTGCGTTTGCGATGCTGGACAGCCGCCTGCTTTTCCCCTATGATAGAGCGCTTGAATTGGGAGTCGTCATGGATCGTTTAGAGGAAATCATTCAATATAGGTTCGACAAAAAAGAACTTCTTTTACAAGCACTGACGCACTCCTCCTACGGCTACGAACGTTCTGTTCCCCACAATGAGCGGCTCGAATTTTTGGGCGACTCGATTTTGGGTTATGTGGTTTCCCGGAACTTGTATCTCCAGTTCCCCAACAAAAATGAAGGCACCTTGTCGAAGCTGAAATCCGTATTGGTCTCATCCAAAACCTTAGCTCGAAAAGCCAAAGAAATACAACTCGGCGAGGTTTTGCGCTTGGGTCGCGGTGAACGCAAAGCAGGCGGCCACAAGAAAACATCGATTTTAGCAGACGCGGTCGAGGCTTTGATCGGCGCGGTCTCTCTGGACGGCGGCCTTGATAAAGCCGACGAATTAATTAACGTGCTTTTTGGCGAGGACATCGCCAACGCCACCATAGAAATTAAAAACGCGGTGGATTTTAAAACCCTTTTACAGGAAAAACTTCAAGAACAAGGACTGGGCTTGCCGAAGTACATCTTAAAAAGCGAGGAAGGACCGGCACACAGCCGTGTTTTTCGCGTCTGCGCCGAGGTCGGTGGTTATGCCGGACCGGTAGGCGAAGGAACCTCCAAAAAAAACGCCCAGCAAGAGAGTGCCAGACTGCTTTTGGACGACACAAACTTCTGGAATGAAGTCGAATCAAACCAAGCGGTTCAGGCCAAATAGGAGCCTATTTTGGAAGAGCGCTTACAGAAAATTATCGCCCGCGCGGGCGTGGCATCCCGTCGCGATGCCGAACAACTGATCCTTGACGGTTTGGTCACGGTTAATGGCGAACAGATCACCGAGTTGGGTGCCAAAGCCGACCCAAACAAAGACCACATCAAGGTTAAGGGCAAATTGCTGCAATTGGATCAGGTCGCCAACTACTACGTCTTGCTGAACAAACCCAAGGGGGTCGTATCAACGGTACACGATCCCGAGGGCCGCACCACGGTCACCGAGCTGGTCAAAGGCATCAAGGCCAGGCTTTACCCGGTCGGCCGTCTCGACGTAAACACGGAAGGCGCCTTGCTCCTTACCAACGACGGCGAGTTAACCAACAAACTGCTGGCCCCGGCCTCAAAATGTCCCAAGATCTATGTGGTCAAGGTATTCGGAACCCCCTCCGAGAAAACCCTGGAACGGTTGAAGCGGGGCTTGACGGTGGAAGGCACCCGCTACAACCCCTGTGACGTAGAGGTCCTCAAAAGCGGCAACAACACCTGGATTAAAGTCGTGCTATTTGAAGGTAAAAACCTGCAAATCCGCAAGATGTTCGAGGTTGTCGGCCACCCCGTTTCCAAATTGAAACGCATTGCTTTCGCCTTCCTGACCACCAACGGCCTGGAGCAAGGCGAATGGCGCGAGCTTAACGAGGTCGAGGTCGCGCGTCTGAAAAAAGCCGAGTACGATTCACTGATCCCCATCAACCCGCTGCGCTTTTTGCGCGATTACGGGGTTGAGGTCCGTCGTCGCCCCGCCAAATCCTCAAAGTGGACCCAAAAACGCGGTGCCTCCGGCAAACCCAAGTCAACCGCAAGCTTCCAACGCGACGGGATCGGAAAAAAACGAGACGGCGACGCCCGCAAATCCGGCGGTGATTTCAAACGTCGCGACCAAGGCGGCGAAAAAGGCACGTCCACCGGCTACCGCGGCCGTGACGGCGACGGCGACAAGCGCCGTTCCGAGGGCGGCTACCGCGGTCGTGACGGCGACAAGCGCCGTTCCGAGGGCGGCTACCGCGGTCGTGACGGCGACAACCGTCGTTCCGAGGGTGGCTACCGCGGCCGTGACGGCGACAACCGTCGTTCCGAGGGTGGCTACCGCGGCCGTGACGGCGACAACCGCCGTTCCGAGGGTGGCCACCGCGGTCGTGACGGCGACAACCGTCGTTCCGAGGGCGGCTACCGCGGTCGTGACGGCGACAACCGTCGTTCCGAGGGCGGCTACCGCGGTCGTGACGGCGACAACCGTCGTTCCGAGGGTGGCTACCGCGGTCGTGACGGCGACAACCGTCGTTCCGAAGGTGGCTACCGCGGCCGTGACGGCGACAACCGTCGTTCCGAGGGCGGCTACCGCGGTCGTGACGGCGACAACCGTCGTTCCGAGGGCGGCTACCGCGGCCGTGACGGCGACAACCGTCGTTCCGAGGGTGGCTACCGCGGTCGTGACGGCGACAACCGCCGTTCCGAGGGCGGCTACCGCGGTCGTGACGGCGACAACCGCCGTTCCGAGGGCGGCTACCGCGGTCGTGACGGCGACGGCGCCAGTGGAAAATCCGGCGGTGGCTACCGCGGTCGCGACGAGGGCTCCCGCGAGGGAAAACGCCGTGAAAGCGGTGACGGCGAACGCCGTGGCGGCGCGGATAAACGAAGTGGGACCAAATCATCGCGCGGCCCCGGACGCGGCACCGGGAAACCGGGCGAAAGCGGCAGCGCCCACGGTAAAGCGCGCTACAAACCGTTTAACAAAGACCGCGGCGGCATCGGCGGCCGCGGCTCACGCGGTGGTCCCAAGGGCGGCGGACGCGGCCCGGGTAAATCATCCCGCGGCGGTCGCCGCTAACACGACCGAGAGAAAACGCGCGAAGGGGCCGCTCAGGCCCCGCCCTTGATGTGACGACGATGAGGAGAACCCCTTGCCCATCACCCAAGTCATCGCTATCGACGGCCCCAGCGGGGTCGGCAAAAGCACCGTGGCCAAAGCAGTCGCCAACCACCTGGGCTGGACCTACCTAGATACCGGTGCGACCTACCGGGCGGTCACGCTCGCTTGGCTAGAGGCGGACAGCGACCCCTCTCTTTTAGAACAGCCCACCTGGCTCCAAAACCTCGGCGTCGACTTCCAAGCAGGTGACATCCTGCTGGGCACCCGGCGGGTCAACAAAGCGATTCGCGAACCGGAAGTCACCGCCAACGCCAGCTTTGTCAGCGCCCAAGCAGCGGTGCGCACCTACCTCACCGAACTCCAGCGACAGATTGCCCGCAAACGGCCCTGCATCCTCGACGGACGCGACATCGGCACCGTTGTTTTTCCCGACGCCTTGCTAAAGGTTTTCCTCACCGCCGATGATGCGGTTCGCGCCAAACGCCGCTGGTACCAAATCGGCGGCGATCAAGCAAACCAAACCTTGGACGAAGTCTTAACCGCCCTCCAAGAACGAGACCGCAAGGACAGCAGCCGCACCTTGGCCCCTCTCAAGCCGGCAAAAGACGCCTGGACACTAGAAACAAATACGTTAAGCCAAGAAGAGGTCATTGATCGCATCGAGTGCGAAGCACGCCGCCGCTTCAAAATAAACCCAGCATGATCTTCCAACTGGTCGAACGGTTGCGCGGTATGCTCATGCCGACCCCGTTTTGGCCGATTTCGCCGTGGAAGCGCGGCGAATACCTCGCCCGTCGCTGGTACCACCGGCGCGGCTACCACCTGCTTGCCAAAAACTGGCGCCACGGCCGCGGCGAAATCGATCTCATCATGGCCAACCCACGTGAAGTCGTGTTTGTCGAGGTCAAGGCGCGAAGCGGCACCACCGAACCGGCCTTACACACCACGCTTTCACCCGACCAAAAGAAACGGCTCACCCGGCTGGCACAACGCTACCTCAACCAATGGCCGGAACAAAGGATCCCCTGGCGCTTCGATTTGGTTCTAGTCTGGTTGCGGCGCGACCGCCGTCACCGCATCATTTGCACCCGAATGCTCAAGCCTTAAACCGCCTTTCCGAAAGGGTTGCAGGCCCTCAAACAGCGGCGTGGCACCCCGGTGGTTTGTGCTGCTTTGTCCGATGACATGTGCTTTAATGAACCTACCCATCGCCGCAGCTTGAACCCCGAAAACGTCCGTTTGACAGACACTCCGCTTGCGTTCAAAACCAACGCACCCGCCGAGATGCGGCGAAACCAGATGGATCAGCGAGGGGCGCTCCCGTGCGAAGCGCCAAAAAACGTCCGTCCCCCCTTTCCGCCGTCAAGAACCCGAGTCGAACGCCGATGCGTATTACGGACCACCTTATATCAACGGAAACCCCAAGCCTATGAGTCAAACATCTACGATCGGTCGTTACGAAGTCGTTAATTTACTCGGCGAAGGGGCCATGGGTAATGTTTTCAAGGCGCAAGACCCGGCCATCAAACGCACCGTCGCCATCAAAACAATCAAACTCGACGCCACCCGCAACGAGAAGGACGCCAAGGAGTTCCTAGAACGCTTCCGCCTGGAAGCCCAGATCAGCGGTACCCTGCACCATCCCAACATCGTCAGCATCTTCGACGTCGGCGAAGAGAACGGCACCCCCTACATCGCCATGGAATACGTCGAGGGCCAAACCCTGAGCGACCTCATCTACCAAGACCCGCGTCCCACCTTTCCCGACCTGGTGCAAATTCTGTTTCAAATCGCCAATGCGCTTGACTTCGCCCATGCCAAGAATGTGGTCCACCGCGATCTCAAACCCTCCAACATCATGGTTCAAGACGACGGCACCGCCAAAATTATGGACTTCGGCATCGCCAAACACGCCGATTCCCACCTGACCCAAACCGGGGTCTTTCTCGGCACCCCCAGCTACAGCAGCCCCGAACAAGTTCGCGAGGGCCAAGTTGATTCACGCAGCGACACCTTCTCCTTCGCCATCTTGACCCACGAGGCGTTAACCGGCTACCTGCCGTTCCCCGGCAAATCGATCTCCGCCATTCTTTACAAAATCGCCAACGAAGATCCCACCATGGCGCCCAATATCCATCTGCTCCCCATCGACGGCGGCTTGTTTCGCCAACTCTTCCAGAAAGCGCTGGCCAAAAACCCGGAAGAACGCTTCCAGTCATCAACCGAATTCATCAAAGCCCTCATCGGCGCCCTGCGCCTCTCGAAAACGGACCAAGAACGCGTCAACGCCTTCTCGCAAATGAGCGGCCCGGTTTACACACCCACTTTCGGCATCCAAAAAAGCTTGCAACGCTCCGATTTCGAAATCGCACAAGGCGCGGAAACACTCGATAAAACGGTCAAGATCGACGGGGTCACCACCAATCGCAACACCAGAAACCGCCCTCGCCCCTCGACGCCGGGCCAAGAAACCCATACCGCACCGGCCAACCGCGGCACCCTGATGACCCTGTTCCTCCTGTTGGTTCTGATCGTCCTAGGAGGCGTCGCCTGGAAAAACGGCCTGTTTCAGACCTTGTTCGAAGAGGTGCCCGAACTGGAAACCGTGAAGAACCTGACCAAGAAAACGGAAACAACCGTGCCGCCGGAAACCACCGAGACCACGCCCCCGCCCAAACGCGAACCGGTGAACGTCAACCTCCTCATCAAAACCATTCCTCCCGGCGCACGAACCCGGATGGACGGCGTTGAAATCGGCACCACCCCCTTTTCTTTTCAAATGACGGCGGAGCCAGGAAGCGAAAAAGCGTTTACCTTTGATCTCGCGGGCTACAAACAACGCGGGGTCCAAATCACCCTCGCCGAGGATATGGAACCCCAGCTGGAGGTCGCCCTGGCGGCGGGAACCTTCACCCGCGCCATTGTCACCAAACCGGCCGGGGCCACGATTTTGGTGGACGGCAAAACAGTGGGAGAAAGCCCACTGGACCATCCCTTCGTCCACGGCCGCCGCTACCGTCTGCGTTTTCAACTTGCGGATTACCACGACCGGAGCTTCACCTATACGGAGGGCAAGACCGACGTAAGTTCCTTAAACTACACACTTAAAAAGAAACCGCCCCCTGGCGAAGTCCGCGTTAAAACGCTGATGGAGGACCTGCTGCTCAGCAGCGGCGAAACCCAGACCAAAGGTACAAAAATCTCGCTCGGCGAAGGCCAACACCAACTCACGCTGCGCTCCAAGCGCTACTTCTACAAACAAACCATGACGGTCCAGGTCACCGCCGGGAAAACCCAAACCGTGGACACCCCGGTTGTCATCACCATCCCCAAAATCGATTTCATCGGCGACTACGTCAAGGTCAAAATCAACGGCGATTTTGTCAAATCCAACGGTAAGGTGGATACCACGCCCCTGGTAAACATAAAGATAGCGGCCGGCACCCACCAGTTTGATTTTGTAGATCGAAATGATAAGATAGTCGCCCAAAAAACAATCGAGGTAAAGCGCAGTGAAGCGATTACCGTGGCTGCCGAACAGTAGGACACGCCTTATGCGAACCATTATGATGTTGCCGGCTTGGATGCTGTTGATCTGTGCATTCGGCCAAGCCCAGAACAACGATCAGGCGGAACGCCTGCTCGAAAACGCCGTAACCTTTATGAACGCCGGAAAGTACAAAGAGGCCTTGGCCGATTTGGACACCATCATCAACAGCTTCGCCGACACGCCCACGGCCTCACGCGCGCTGTTGCAAATGGGTACCTACTACCTGGACGTGGAACAAAACTACGACAAGGCACTGGGTTACTTTTCGCAAATCCAAAGTCGCTACGCGGGCAGTGAAGAAGCACCCGCCGCCTTTTTCTACAAAGCCCAAATTGTCGAAGACCAGGGACAAACCCCGGCCCAATTGGAAGAGGCCGTCGCCGACCTGATTCGCATGAGCAACCTCTACCCAAACAATGCCTGGCGCCTGGAAGCCAACTTCCTCTTCGGCAAACTCAACCTGCGCCTCAACGACTACGACCTGGCTCTCAGTCACTTCCAACGGCTCGAGTTTTTCTTTAACCGCTCCAAACGCGTGCCGCTTGCTTTGCTGCTCAGTGCCGAGGCCGCCTTCAAACGCGGCGACGCGGGCCAAGCCCAACTCATCTTGGCCAGACTTCAGCGAAACTTTGGAACCAGCGAAGAAGCGGAACAAGCCGGCCGACTGCTGCGCAGTCTCAACCGTTTTACCCAAGGCCGCTACCCCAACCTGCAATTAGACACCGCTTTTTACGGCGCCACCCCCAAACAATTCGCCTCACCCGCCGCGGTGCTGATTGACCGCGACAACCTGGTGGGCGTGGTTGACAACAAGGGCGGCCACTTCGGCAGTCTCACCCCCGGCGCCACGGTGCCCAACGGCACCAGCAGCCGCGACCTGCGTGGTTTTACCCGGGATCGCAACGGCCGTCTGGTTCTCGTCTACAAAGACCGCATCGACCCCCTCGACAGCACCCTCAGCTTCGGCAGCCTCAGCAACAACGGCGAAAGCCTCGGCGACATTCGCGCCGCCGCGGTGGATCACTTCGGACGGCTGTTCGTGGTCGACGACGATGTTCGCGACATGTGGGCTTTTTCCCGCGACGGCCAACATATCAAAAGCTTCGGGCTCAACCGTCCCAAGCTGGTCCGTTGTTACCAGAACGAAATCTGGGTTTTGAACAACGACAGCGACACCTTCACCGCGTTTAACGCCGAGCTAGACCGCTTACCCCTGTCCGGCTTCAACAACTTAAGCGATATCAAAGACTTCGACTTCGACGCCTTCGGTCACCTGTACGTGCTGAGCAGCAAAGGCGCGGTGCTCTCGATTTGGCGTCGCGACGGCACCGCCCTCTACTCGGTGAACCTCAAAGACGGTACCTATCCCCTCAAAACGGCTGAATCGGTGACGGTCGATCTTTCCGGCGCCGTTTATTTGGCCGACCGTCGCGGCGGCGCTGTCTACCGTTTTCAGTAAGCCCTTGGATTTTGGGAGCAACGACCATGTCAGTGACGTTTTTGTTTATTTTATTATGGTTCCAAGACGGCATCACCTCCGAGACGCTGGACACCAACACCCAGAGCGACCGGTTCCAACAAGCCGTCAAGGTTTACAACTCGGTCCAACGGGATCAATCCCGAGACCTCTTTGAAAACTTGGTCGCCGAACTGGAAGACAAGGACGACCGCACCGAAGACGATCAACTGATTCTGGTCGAAAGCTTGAAGTTTCTCGGCGTCCTCAGTTACCCCGACGGCACACGTGCCTACTTCGAACGCCTGATCCGCTTTGAGCCCACCTACGAGGCCAGCCCCAACGATCTCCCACCCAAAATCGTCGCCGAATTCGACAAACTCAAAACCAGCTTGGTGGCGACCCTCACGGTGAAAGCCAACGACGGCGCCGACTTCACCGGCCTCCCCGAGGTGAGCCTGCTCGTCGACGGCCGCGAAATCGGCACCTTCGACGGAGAAGGCACCTTCGACGTTTTGTCGGGAACCCGCATCATCACCCTGCGCAAGGCCAATTACACCGAGCATGAAGAAACCATGGATATCAACCCCGGTGATCAGGCCCAAATCGAAGCAACCCTGGCCCGTACCAAAGCGCGTTTGGTGTTTACCACCGTCCCATCGGAAGTCAATATTTTCATTAACGACGAACCCGTCACCAAAACCGATCAACCCCTGCGCTTCGATTACCGCAACGCCATCATCCAGATGGGGCTCAACGAGGACCAAGCCGCATCAACCTCGGTCGACAACATGGACCCCGGTACCTATACCCTGCGCTTTGAGAAACCCTGTTACAAAACCGCCGTGTTTTCCATGCCGATTGAAGAACTCAAAGAGATCCTGGTAAAGCCGATTCGCCTGGAGCCCAGCGAAGCCACCCTCTCGGTCAGCACGCCCAAGGAAGCAACCGGCATTGTGTTTCTCGACCAAACCCGCATCGGCATTTTACCCATCGAAAACCACCGTGTTTGCCCCGGTGACTACACCCTGCGCGTCAAATTCAGCGACGGTGAATTCGTCAAACGCGTTCGTTTTGCCGACGACGCTCAAGCCAACATCACCGCGGAACCCCTGCCTTCCATTGCTTGGTTCGGCCTTAAATCGCGCGAAGAAGGCGATCCTCCGGAAGATCCCAACCAACTGATGAACGGGCTCCAGTCGTGGAATGTCATTTCGGTCGACCCCCACAATACCAACAAGGTTCCCGTAAATCCCTTTGCCATTCTGTTCGGCAACCGCACCATCAGCGCCGAGGACCGCGCCTCCCTGACCCGCCACCTGCGCATGGACCTCTATGTCGCCGCGCGCGTCGTGCGTAAAAAGGTGGTGATCCGCCATCTCGAAGTCGCGTTCTGGACGCCGCTCAGCAACCAGATCCAAGTGGTGTCTTTTGATTTCCGCGCCTTTGATCAGTTCCGTTCCATGCTCAAACAAATGGATCAACTGCCTGAATTGGTTCAACCCTGGCTCGGTTTGCAAGTCGGTCGCCTGGAAGGGCGTCCCGGCGGCAAGGTACTCGGGGTCAACCCACAAAGCCCGTTTAAAGACCGCATCGAAGTCGGTGCCGTCATCGAAAAAATTAACGGGGTGCCCATGCGCCGCCCCGACGAGCTAACCACGGCCGCCCAACAAGAGGTCGTCCGTTTGCAAGTGGGTGATCGCGTTATTGACGGTACCCCGATCCAAGCACTTGCGGAGGTTCCCTTCGACCCCGTGCGTGCTTGTCCCCAAGCTTCACTGGCGATGTTCGAGAAATTGGCCAAATACAACCCCGACCCACTGATTCGCCTTTCGGCTCGCTTCAATCAGGCGCGTTTTCAGTTCTTTTTGGGTGACTACAAGGAAGCCTTCGATATATTCTCGACCATGACCATCGATTTTCCCTATGGCATAAACCAGGGAACGCTCTATTTCTATCAAGGTCTTTGTTTCCAGAAGTTGAAATTACCTGCCGAGGCCACCGCGGCCTTTACCCAGGTGCTCAACTACCCCCATGCGACGTTGTTCCACGCCGACGGTCCCAAGGCCGCTTTTTGGGCCGAAACCGAGCTGAAAAACCCCAACTTTTAGACGCGCCACCCGCGTTATTCCCCCGCGCACGACCCATCCGTGTGCCCAATGGGTTGCAGCCAGGTTCGGATCGCTCATGTGGAATCTGAATCCCCAAAGGAGTGCAACCATGCCATCGATCCCCGGCCGCCTCGGTCACCTTACCCGCGTGTTTGCGGCGCTGTTATGCGTCGCCACCCTTCAGGCCGAAACCCTAACCATTGACCGTATTTACAGCGATCCCTCGCTCAGTGGACCCAGCCTGAAAGACGCCGCCTTTTCACCGGACGGCAAACGCATCACCTTCCTCAAAGAGAAAACCGACGACTTTACCGTACTTGACCTGTGGTCGCTCGATTTAGCAAGCGGCCAAACCGGCATGTTCGTCGATTCCCAAAAAATTACCGGCGGAACCGAGAACCTCTCCGACGAAGAGAAAGCCCGCCGTGAGCGCATGCGCCTGTTTCAATCGGGCATTGTCGACTACAGTTGGTCGGAAGATTCAAAACGCCTGCTGTTCCCGCTTGGCGGCGATCTTTACGTCTACGAGCCGGCCTCGGGCACAACCCGTCAGCTCACCAAAACGGATGCCTTTGAAACCGACGCCCGTTTTTCACCCAAGGGCCGATATGTTTCCTTTATCCGCAAACAGAACCTCTATGTGATTGACATTCAAAGCGGCCGGGAAACCGCGATCACGACCGAAGGCAAAGACACCATCAAATACGGCATGGCCGAATTTGTCGCCCAGGAAGAGATGGGCCGCTATACCGGGTACTGGTGGGCACCGGACGACAGCGCCTTGGCTTTCGCCAGGGTCGATGAATCGCCCGTGCAAATTTCAAAACGTAGCGAGATTTACGCCGATGACTTTAAGGTCATCAGCCAACGCTATCCCTATACCGGCACCAATAACGCGACCGTCACCCTCCATGTGCGCGATGTCGCGGGTGGTGAGCGCCGCCAGATCGACCTGGGCACGGAAACAGACATCTACCTCGCCCGCGTCAACTGGTTCCCCAACAGCAAAAAGCTGTTGGTGCAACGCCAATCGCGCGATCAGCGCACCCTCGACTTGTTGGTGGCCGAACGCGCCACGGGCAACAGCAAAACCCTGGTACAGGAAACCAGCACAGCCTGGATCAACCTCCACGACGAGATTTACTTTTTTAAAAACAAACCTTGGTTCATTTGGGCCTCGGAGCGCGACGGTTTCCAGCATTTGTACCTGTACCACATTAACGGCGAGTTGGTGCATCAGCTTACCCAAGGCGCCTGGATGGTGAACCACTTGTTGGGTGTGGATGAAGACGCGGGCCATATTTATTATGAAGGGACCGCGGAATCGCCCTTGGAACGCCACGCCTACCGTCTGAAAATCAACACCACGGGTAAACCGCTTAAAACACAACGCATCACCCAGGGCGAAGGCATGCACGCGGTTACGGTCAGCCCGGACAGCGCCACCTTTATCGACACCTTTTCCAATCCCAATCAGCCGGTGGAGGTTAAAGTTTACCGTACCAAGGATTTATCACTGGTCACCGTGTTGCAGGCCAATCCCCTGGACGAAAGCCATCCCTACCATCCCTACTGGGCGCACCACAGCCAAGCCGAATACGGCACGCTCAAAGCGGAAGACGGTCAAGACCTGTACTACAGCTTGATCAAACCGGTCCCCTTTGATCCCGCCAAAAAGTATCCCGTCCTCGTCGACGTTTACGGTGGGCCGGGTGCGCAAAAGGTCACCAAGGGTTGGGGTTCACGTTATTACCTGTGGTTGCAGTACATGGCGCAACGCGGCTACGTGGTGTTCACCCTCGATAACCGCGGCTCGGCCAACCGCGGTACCGCCTTTGAGTTTCCGATCCACCGTCGTCTGGGCGACGTCGAGGTGAAGGACCAGCAGGTGGGCATTGAATACCTGCGTTCCTTGCCCTATGTCAACGGCGAGAAAATCGGCATTTTCGGCTGGAGCTATGGTGGCTACATGACCATCATGGCCATGATGCGCGCACCCAAGGATTTCGCCGCGGGCGTTTCGGTCGCCCCGGTCACTGACTGGGGTCTGTACGACACCCATTACACGGAGCGTTACCTGGATCACCCCAAGGGCAACGCCGACGGCTACGAAAGCAGCAACGTCTTTGCCCACATCGACGGATTGCAGGGCCCCCTCTTTATCATTCACGGTATGGCCGACGACAACGTGCTGTTCACCCATGCCACCAAACTCTACAAGGCCTTGCAGGATCGCGACATGCCTTTCGAGATGATGAATTACCCCGGCAAGAAACACCGCATTTGGGGCATCGAAACCCGCAAACACCTGTTTAAAGCAACCACCGCGTTCTTCGACAAACACCTTAAGTAGGTCCCTTCTTTCGAAGGGCCGCGTACCTGTGCCGCGGCCCTTCGTTTGATTTATGTTTTTCGTGACGGCATCCCGCCACCATGCTCTCTGCAACAACAGCACGTCCTCAGGCAATCCTCTTTTTTCATTTAAAAATTACTTTTTTCTCCTTTTCACCGGTAACCCATGACCCATCATTTCATTCAATGACGACTCTGGCCCGGGCACCCCGTCCCGGAAAAGCCGAACCGACCGGGCTAAATGCCGGGATGGCTTTTGAAGCCGAATGTGAGCGATGCATAACGGCGCAATCGCGTGCCTTAGCTAAAAGAAAAATGGGACAAAGGCGGCGAATGGATCGGCATCCCAAACGGGCAGTCGGCGATCCACCGCCCGATGCCTTTCAAGGTAACTTCATTTCTTCCCGGTGGGGTGCTACAATGGCGCAACTTTCCAGCCATTGTTGTTGCCCCGCCACCACCACCCATGCTTAACGACATGGGCTCGCCGTCATGCACGCGGCTCTAGGGCGGAGAAAGGCATTTCAGCACGCGCACCACGCTCGGAATCCAAACCTTATGACCCAATCCCTCAACCAAAAATTGATTCCCTGGATGCTGACCTTTTATCTGGGTATTGCGCCCATTTATTGGCTGCCCGCCGTCCCCATGCAGGCGCTGTTTGTCCTAAAGCTCGGATTGGTTGCCTTATCGGTTGTGCTGGTGTTCATGCAGAGCCTGGTCATTCGCGGTAACATCATGTTCCCAAAAGGCTTGGCCGGCCCCATGGGCTGGATTCTGCTGGTGGTCACCGCCGCGCCGGGTTTTTTCCAGGCGACACCGGCGGCGGGTTTTACCCGGTTCTACGATTCCATCCTCATTTTTGTGTTCTCCTGGACGTTTTACAACCTCACCCACAACGGCGTGAACGTCCTGAAAATTTTCTGGCACGCGGGTTTGATGATCACCGGGTTCGCCTCACTCACCCTGCTCCACGCCCTCACCGGCTTGCCCAGCTGGCAGGCACCGGTTCCCAGCCTTGAGCCACTGACGCTTTCCCGCGTCGGCTTCCACATGCTCAGTTCCGGCTGGGCCTGCGGCATTGTGCTTTTTTTGCCGCTGTTGCTCGCCATCCTCTACGCCTACCACGCCCACCGATTTATCCGATCCTCAACAACCACCGCGGCGGCGGGAGTCGGTCTTTTTTTCATCCTGTTCGCCAGTATGTTTGTGGTCAGTGGGCGCACCGGTTTACTCGCCGCCACGGTCGTCGCCATGTTCATCGCACTTAAGATGGTTAGCCGCACGGTTGGCCTGATGCTTTCCGGGGGTATCGGCCTCGCCGCTTACCAGTCCTGGGAACGCTACTTCAACCACCTCCGCTTTGACCGCTTGAGATCCAGCGAAATGGACGATATCTCGCGCTTCTCCTCGGGTCGGGTTGACGGCTATTTGGAGGGCGTGCGTTTGATCATGGAGCGTCCCTTCACCGGTCACGGCTTCGATACCCTGGACATGCGCGAATACGGCATTATTGCGAAGGACATCCACAACCTGTGGCTCAAAATGGCGGGCGACGCGGGCATTTTTTACCCGATTGCCTTCAGTTGTATCTTGGCAACCTATGCGCTCAAGTTCAAACGCATTTTGGACCTTACCCCGGAACCCAACGCACGCCGGTTCTACACCACCTTCGGCCTGATCATTCCCTGTGGCCTGATCGTGGCCAGCCTCTCGCCGACCGGCATTTTCGGCAGTTTCCAGAACAACGCCGTGTTTTGGGCGGCCATCGGTTACCTGTTGGCCAAGGTCGATATCAAAGAAGCGGAGGCGGCCACGCGAAGGACCCAAACCGAAACATCTACTACGCCGGAAGCGGAGAAAACGCCCAACGCCCCCCAAACCCCGATTACGAGGTCCCCCGCATGAACCCCGCCGAAACCGAAACCACGTCCCGCCCGCTGCGCCTCGCCATTGTGCAACGCGTGTGTACCCCTTATCGCCGCGATCTGATGCTCAAGATGACCGCCCACACCGGCATCCAAATTCGCGTGTTTGCGGGCGACGACGTCCCCAACAACAAGGCAAAAAATGCCGCGGATTTCAAAGGCCTGGACGTGGTCCGCCTGCGCTCTTGGTTTGTCCCCGTCAAACGCAACTACCTGGTTTTCCAGCGCGGGTTGCTGCGCGCCTTGCGCGATTACCGACCCGATGTGATTCTGTGCGAGGGTGAGAGCAACATTCCCGGTTACCTGAAAGCACTGCTCTACCGGGCGCTTGGTAATCGGGTCGGTTTAATGTACTGGACCCAAGGCGGCGTGCCGGGTGAAGGCCGCAACCCCGGAAAATTGCGTCGGATGTGGATCACCAACGCCCAGCGCCGCTTCGACCATCTTCTGGCGTACTCAAGCTTTGGCAAATCCTTCACCGAGCAATACGGGATTAACGGCGAGGCGATTACGGTCGCGGTGAATGTCGGTAATACGGAACGTTTCGCGGAACGCGCCGACGGCTTGCAAATCGACAAGTCTGCAGCACGCCGCCACATCCAACTGCCGGATCGCTTTACCATCCTCTATGTCGGCCAGTTGGATCCCGACAAAAAACCGGATCTTTTGCTGGAAGTCGCCCGTCATCCATCCATGCGCCACTGTAATTTTGTCTTTGCGGGGAACGGCCAAATGTTGGAAGACCTGCGCCGGCAATCGGCCGATCTCGACAACGTGTTTCTGCCAGGGCGCATCAACGAAGGTTTGGATTATTACTATCGGGCCGCCAACGTGCTGACCGCACCTGGGCAGGCCGGTATTGTCTTTTCAGAGGCGATGGCTTTTGCCCTGCCGCTCATCGTCGGTCTCTCCGACGGCACCGAATACGATCTCATTGAGCAAGATCAGTCCGGGCGACGGGTGACCCCGGTGACAGCGGACGCCTTCCGCGCGGTTTTTGCCGACTTGGCCGCGAACCCCGAAAAAACGGCACGGTGGGGCGAGCGCGGTCGTGAAATGGTCAGCACCAAATACTCCCAGGTAACCATGGCCGCAACCATTGTCGAAGCGGTACGCCGCGTTCACCGAGAAAAGGTGGCGCACCACGCCGGCGGCACCGCCCGTGCCGAGGATGCGCATGGCACCTGAACCGAGCGCCGAGCAGCCGATTGCATTGAACCAAGAAAGGATTCATGGATGAAATGTCTCATCGACGCTTCACAAATTGCCCGCGGTGGCGCGGTTCAAGTCGCCCTCGCGATGATCACCAAGGCCGCGGCCGACCCCAACCACGAATGGCATGTGGCTGTTTCGGGCGAATTAAGTGCCGAGATCTCAGACGCGCTGGGCGGACGGCTCGCCGATTTGATTCGGCTACCGCGACGCCGCAACAGCTTTGAACGCATGATGGTTCCACGCCGGTACATGCCGGGGGTGGAACGCGCCGCCAAACCGGACGTTGTTTTCACCATTTTCGGGCCCGCCTACTGGCATGCCAAGGCCCCGCACCTGGTTGGTTTCGCTTTGCCACGTATGATTTATCCCGAACTGGAACACGTGGGCAAGGATCATCAACCGCCGTGGTGGCGCGCCCGATTGCGTGGGTTCATCGACGGCATTCGACGTCGCCAATTCCACCGACCCGATTACCTGGTGGTTGAAACGGAAACGGTTCGCACCCGGCTCGAGCAATGTTTCGGCATTCAGCCGGATCGGGTCATCGTGGTGCCCAATTCATTTAGCCCGATTTTCGCCGACGAAATCGCCAAACTCACCGTTTCCCCGCCCAATGATCGTTTTCGTATCGCCGTGCCCAGTTCCTTTTACCCCCATAAAAACTTGGGTCTGATCCCGCCCACCGCGGCCAAACTACGGGACCAGTTGGACCGCCCCTTCGAGTTTTGTTTCACGCTGCCCGAGCAAAGTCCCGGCTGGCAGGATCTTGCGGCGAAAGCCGAGGCCTTGGGCGTGGCACAATACCTGACCACCCGCGGCGCTTTGCCCCACGGCGAAATCGCCCGTTTGTACCGCGAAAGCCACGTGGTATTCCTCCCGACCTTGCTAGAGTGTTCCACCGCGGTTTACCCGGAAACTTTTTGCGCGGGAATTCCGTTGGTCACTTCAGATAGAGATTTCGCCAGAGAATTATGCGGCGGCGGCGCTCGGTTCATCGACCCGCACTCGCCCGATTCGGCGGCCGAGGCGTTGGCCGAGGTGCTGTCCAACCCAAAGGTTGCCGATCAATTGGTTGGCAACGCCCGCCAAATTCTTCCCCTTCATTACCCCAACCCCGATCAAAAATGGCAGGCCCAATTGGCCGCAATTTATCGAGCGTGCGGTCAAACACCGCCCGCCGCCTAACCATCGAGGCAACCCGTGAAACGTTGGCAACGCATTCGTTACATCACCCAGACCCTGCCCCAGGTAGGTTTTTCCAACGCGGCTTTTGTTGCGTGGTACCGCACCTCGCTAAAACTCGGCCTGCGCAAGTTCATGTTTCCCAGCGGCAAACCCTGGGCCGATCTGTTCTTCGACGACGCCAAATGCCGCGAGGTCGAGGTCCCCGATTATTGGTGGCGCCCGCTGATCGAAGAAGCGGGCGGTTTGCACCGCGGCGTGATTCGTTATTTTGCCTACCACAACCAACGGGTCGGTTCGCCGCCCAACTGGTTTCTCAATCCCTTTAACCAAAAGTCGGTCGGCAAGCCGAACCTTCACTGGACCGGTCTCAAAGACTTTGACGCGGCGCTGGGGGACATCAAGATTGTATGGGAAGCGTCCCGATTCCGCTGGGCGCCGCTGTTGGCGCGGGCCTACCGCATGACCGGCGAACACCAACACCTCGAGTTGCTCAACGCCTGGATTGCCGACTGGACCGAAAAGAACCCGACCAACCGCGGCCCCAACTGGAAATGCGGCCAGGAGTCCGGGCTGCGTCTGCTCCACATCATGCTGACCGCGCATCTTTTGGACAACTTCCACCGGCCCAACACCGCGCTGATGCGTTTTACCGCCGACCATTGCGCCCGTATCGACCGCAACATACGCTACGCGGTCGCCCAAGACAACAACCACGGCACCAGCGAAGCGGCGGCATTGATGGTCGGTGGCTTGTGGCTGAATCGCTACGCGGGCGAAGAAGCACAGCGGAGGGCCGGCGAGGTTTGGGCCGAAAAAGGCCGCGCCCGTCTGGAAGAACGCATTCTGTATTTGATCGAGGACGACGGCGGCTTCTCCCAATTTTCCTGCACCTACCATCGCCTGATGCAAGATACCCTGCACCTCGCCGAATGGATGCGCCGCGCGCTAAAAGCCCCGCCCTTCAGTGATCGCTTCCTTGCCAAAATGCGCGCGGCCACGGATTGGTTGTACCAAGTGACCGACCCCACCACGGGCGATGCCCCCAACTTGGGCTGGAACGACGGTTCTTATGAGTTCATTTTAAGCGCGGCGGGCTACCGCGATTTCCGGCCGACGGTGCAGTTAGGCGCGGCTTTGTTTCACGGCAAGCGCTACTACGACGACCCCCGCCTGGACGAGCCGCTGTTTTGGCTTAACCTGGCGGCGGCGCCCAACGGGACAGCGGAAGCGGGCGACACCCAAGCGGCGCCCGCGCCTTTGCCACTCGCCCCACCACCGCGTGTCAGCCGGCGCTACGCCCAGAGCGGGTTCGTGGTGCTGCACGGACCCAAGAGTTGGGCCCTGCTGCGCACCCCAACCACCAAATTCCGTCCTCCCCACGCCGACGCGCTCCACTTGGATTTGTGGCACGGAACAAACAATCTGCTACGCGATTCAGGTTCCTACAGTTACAACGACGATCCCAAGGTGTTTCTTCATCTAACCGGAACAGAGGGCCACAACACCGTGACCTTCGATCAACGCGACCAAATGCCGCGGCTCAGCCGGTTCATGTTTGGTCCCTGGGTCGAGGTTCACGAGGACCAAGCCTTGCGCGAAAATGAGCACGGTGTTTCTTGGTCGGGCTGGTACCGCGATTTATGGGGCTGCCGCCATCACCGCGAGGTTCGCGCGGAAGGTTCCCAATGGATCATCCGTGACGAGGTCTCGGGTTTCCGCGATGAAGCCTGCCTGCGCTGGCGGCTCACGCCGGACGTTTGGCAACTGCGCGACAACCACGTAGAACAAGCCGAGGTAACCATTCAGGTGGCGGTTGCGGAAGGCGGCGAGGCAACCTACACACTGGAAGAAGGATGGGAGTCTCGTTACTACTGGCAAGTGGGCAAATTGCCGGTCTTTTGCATCCGGGTCAAACAACCGGCGACATTGATCACGACCCTTGCCTTCCGCGAATAATTCAATGGTTCTATGCTAACCTAGCCAAGCTGCTCGCGGGCGCCACATCGCGGCAGGATGCACGTTCAAGGAGAAGGCGGCCTATGCCTCATGACAAGTCATTCCGTTTTAAATACTTTTTAGGCCACTTGGTGATTTCGACTCTTGCGGTCTCCATTCTGCTCGTTCTGGTTGTCAGTCAATGGTTTCCCGACTTTTTGTTTTGGACCGAAGGTGCTTATTTTGCATTTGGCACCTTGCTCGCTGTTGACGTGGTGCTGGGCCCGGCCTTGACCCTGCTGGTCGCGCGACCGGACAAACCCAAGCGCGAGTTGTTTACCGATTTGTCCTTGATCGGCCTTTTCCAGGTCGCCGCCTTTTCCTACGGTTCCTACATTCTCTACTCGGAACGCCCTTTGTTTATGGTGGTTTCGGGCCGTTTCGAAAGTAAAAACATCGCCTTCCTCAAAAACGCCGATATCACCATGGAGCGCTTTGCGAACTTTCCCGGCAAGGCACCTTACTACGTGGCCCTGCGCCCGGTCGAAACCGACGAGGAACGGGTTCAATACATGGAAAACATGATGTCGAGCCAGCCGACTGCCTCCACCAAAATCTACGCACCCTTCAAAGAACATTTCGCTCTGACCAAAAGGGCCAACGGCCTGGATCTAGAAAAGGTGTGGAACGACTTCCCCGGTTTCCAAGAACCCATGCAAGCGGCGATTAGCCGGCACCAAGGGACCGACTTAGTTTGGTTCGGCTACAAAGGCGCCATGAGCAACGGCGTCATCGCCTTTAACGAGCAGGGTGATTTCGTGACCTTTGTCCATACGGACCAAGCCCCGATCGCCATGAATCGACCGGAAAAGAACGCTGAGGCGGCTGAAGCGGCGGAAGAAACCGCACCGATGGAGGAAGCCGCCCCTACAGAAAGCGCGGCCCCGGCGGAAGAAACCAAAGGCGCCAATTAGGTCGGATTTAGGCTCGGGTCAGACCTCGCCGCGGCGGGGTCGCACCCCGAAACAGCAACACGTCGGCAACCTGCGCGCTAAACGCCGGGTGCGAGGATGTTCCACTCGGCCAAAATGTGTTTGGTGAAGACTTCCACATCTTTGGTTGGAAAATCTTCCCATTTTTTTCGAATCGCGAGAATGATGAATTCCGAGGGCAGATCAAACCCATTGAGCCGGTAAATCACATGCTCGCGCCAGTTGCGGCCTTCCTGCTCAAAACCCGCGAACAGTTGTTCCGTTTGCTCGTCCAACAAACCCATCCCATCCTGAATCAGGGCAATCACCATTAAACGGAACTGGGTATCCAAACGTTGGTCGTCGTTCTTGCTCAAGCATGTCTCCTCGGCCGCCGCGGCGCCGTTTCTTCAATTTCAGCCGGTTGTTCCGGTCGCGCTCCCATATATACAGGAAACCGCGTCAATGTGCAAAAAGCACCGCGATGATGCGCTTGACAGCTTCTTTGGGGTGAGCGCATACTTACGCGTCATCACGAGGGGAAGACGGTGCAAATCCGTCGCGGTACCCGCCACTGTAAGCGTTTTCCGGCCGAGACACCGCCGGCAGAACAGCGCAAGCCAGAGCACCTCCTTGATTCGCCCGTTCGGGAATAAATGGGACGAATTCGATTCAGCCGTAGATTCGGCTTCAGCCACCGCGTCGGATTTGAGGAAGTTCCGTGTAAATCGGACACTGCCCCGCAACTGTGTCGCCCGTCCTCCATTGGGGCCGGCCCAGTCAGAAACTCGGTTTGATGCGGCACCCGGAAGATCTTTCGAGGGAGAAGATTGATGGCCATTTTAAGTGAATGGAAACGTTTTGCATTCGCCGGCATCTTTGCCGGAATCGGCTTCTTACAAGCCCAAGAGCTGCCAACCATCAAAGAAGACTTAACCGTTAAGGGCAGCAAAAATGAAATCAGCCTGGAAGAAACCACCACCCACACGGTGGTGGTGACCCGCGAGGAAATGGACACCTACCATTGGCGCTCGGTCGGTGAGGTGCTCGCCAATTTGCCCGGGGTAAGCCTCGTCGCCAACGGCGGCGACGGCAAACTGACCACCGTGTTTTTGCGTGGCGCCAAGTCGGAAAACACGCTGGTCCTGTTGGACGGCATCAAACTCAACGATCCCACCAATGTCGGGAAAGGGTTTGATTTCGGCAACCTTTCCACCAGTGGTATCGAACGCATTGAATTGATTTTGGGTCCCCAATCCACGCTGTACGGGACTGACGCCTCCGCGGGCATCATTAATATTGTTAGCGCGGACGGCAAAGGCGCCCCGTTGACGGAATTCCAAGCGGAGTTGTCCAACGAGGACACCACCCGCGCCATGCTCAGTCACAGCGATCAATTGGGCGCGGTCAATTACGCGGTCACCGCGGGTTACTACGATTCCGACTCGATTAGCGCACGCGCCGATCTGCTCGAAAACGGGGCCGATCCCGAGACCGACCGCTACGAGAACCTGCAGATCACGGCCAAGTTGGGCGTTCGGGTTAACGAGAAGCTCCAGGCGGACATCCACCTGGCCAGTGCCAACAACAAAAATGATATCGATACCTTTGACGGCGACGATATCAATTACCGTTCAACCTACGACCAAAACAGCATTGGCGCGGTGCTGGGCGGCAAATGGTTCCACGATTCGCTGAACCACACGCTCCACCTGGGCTGGTCGTCTATCGACCGCGAGGCCGTCGACGAGGTGGATGAACGCCACCCGCAAGATTCCAGCAATGCCAATTACGACGGCACCACCCTGATGTTCGAGTTCCGCAACCAATGGACAGTCAACGAACAGGTCAGCCTGGTTTTCGGTGTGAGCCATGAAGAAGAACAAGCGGAAGTCGCCACGGTCTTCAACAGTGCCTTCGGTCTCTCCGAAAGCACCATTGATGAAGAAACCGACACGGCAAGTGCCTTCGCCCAGCTCAACTTCAGTGATGCGTCCGGCTTCTACGGCAACCTTGCCGCCCGCCACGACGACCATTCGCTGTTCGGCGGTGAGTCGACCTGGGATCTGGGCCTCGGCTACCGTTTTCCAACCGAAACCCGGCTGCGCGCCGCGGTCGGAACCGGTTTCAAAGCACCGAGCATCTACCAACTTTACGCGCCAGGCTTCGGCAACGCCGACCTGGCCTCGGAAACCAGCGATGCCTTTGAAATCGGCGTGCAACAGAACCTGTTGGACGACCGCCTGCAAATGGGCTTGTCTTATTTCCAATACGAATTCGAGAACATGGTCGAGTTTGTGTTTGACTCGGTAACCTTTCAGAGTTCCTACGTCAACCTGAGCCAAGCCGAATCCGACGGGTACGAATTGTGGTTGGGTTACACCGACAAACAGCTCAGCGTCCATGTCGCCTACGAGGACTTGGACGCCGAGGATACCTCCGGCGCGGAAGCGGTCCCGCTGATTCGTCGCCATGACGACAAGGCAACCCTGCGTTTCGCCTACCGCTTCAACAGCCCGCTACGGGTGAGCGGCGATATCTTGCGCTACGGCGAGGCGATTGACAGCAACTTCAGCGTCGGCGAAGTGACCCTCGACGCCTACACCTTGGTAAATCTCGGGATCAGCTACGAACTCGAAAAAACATGGCAGTTCACCGTGCGTGCAACCAACCTCTTCGACGAGGAATACACCCAGGTTTTGAACTACGGCGTTAACGGACGTCGCGTTTTCGCGGCGGTTCGCGCGCGTTTCTAATTCTGGTTTCGAACAGCAAACCACAAAAAAGCAGGGTCTCAGGACCCTGCTTTTTTTATGGTTTTCGTTTTGCGTTTATTGAATGACCACGATTTCGCCGGCGCCGCGGCCGAAGGTTTCCGGTGAATACATCTCCTCGGCCTTGGGTGGCGGGGCGACAAACTCGCCCGGCGTGGTCGCACGGGCAATGTAGCGGTATTCATGAACCCCGGCATGCAGCAGTTGGGCAAAGGCCTCGGCCCGTTCGTCACGCAGGTTTTGATGCTGGAACCAAGGCCGGTACCACCACGCCCAAGGTCGTCCACCAGTGCGTTTGTTGGGGTTTTCGACGGGTTCGCTACCGGCAAGCGCGGCATTAACGGCTTCAAAACCGGCGGGCATGGGATCCACCAAGGCAACGTGGTAGCGTCGCGAGGGAGCGACCATCTGGACGGTCACGCGCACCTTGGCGCCGCGGCGAATCAGCCAAGACCCGTCATCCTGCTTCTGGACATCGCTCGGGTCGTCCACGCCTTCATAGGTTCGCGACACGTAGAAGCCCCGGTCCACCGCGGCGGGTCGCAAGTCCTTGGGCGCGTAACGCATGCCGAGTCGATAGTACAAACGACCGGCACCTTGTTTCTGAAGAACCAGCCGGCCCTCGTCGCCGTCCTCGGCCAAGGCGGCCATGGGGACTGAGATTTCGCCGCGGTCGGTGGTTCGTCCGACAAAGGCGTGTTCGCCCTGGTAACGGCCGTTGAGCCAAACCCGCGCCACCATATCCGGCGTGGTTTTCTCAAAGGTCTCGAAGTACCGTTTCAAGGCGAACAACACGAACAAGTTCTCCTGGGTGTTGGTCCAACGGCCTTTGGTACGGTGTGCGTTCAGGCCCGCCACAATTTTGGCGATCAGCGGATGATCGGGTTGGGTTGCAATCAGACTCTCCAAAATCACGGCGTCGCTACGCCGCGAACTGTGCAGAATCAGGTAACCGCGTTCTTCCCCATAACGCTCGGCAAAGGTCGCGGTTGCGGCGGTCACCTCGGCGCGGTTGGAGAAGTGGCGCAAAATAGCGGTAACCTGTTGGGATTTCGGCGGCAAGACGCTGAGCAACCAGCCCAAGGCCTCCAGGGGCGCCTTTTCCATCGGCATGGTTTTGAGCAGCGCTTCGGCATCGCGCGCCACCCGCTCACCCGTTAAACCGCGAACGTTGAGGGCGTAGGCGCGCAAGGTAAACACCATGCGTTCCGAATAGTCTTTTTCGAGCCACTTGGCGTTGTTGAGTCCCGTCAAGTAGCGCGTGAGGCGCTGCTGAAGCGTGCGGTTCACGGGAACATCCTGGCGCAGGGCGCGGGCGACGGCATGACCGACGTGAATACTGACATAGGGCGAGGATTTTTCACCACGGTACCAGTAACCAAAACCACCGTCTCCGTTTTGGATGCCGGCCAGATGTTTGAAGTCGTCCTCGACGCGGGCGGCGAGCGCGGCCTCGTCCAAGTCGGCACCAAAAGCCTGCATCATGTCCTTGGAAGCCAGGATCGACATGACCCGCGAGGCGCGTTGCTCCGCGCATTCAAAGGGATAGTCGTAGAGGTACATCACCGCGTCTTCCAGCATATGGAGCGCGGTAGAGGTGGTCGCAACATCGACACCACCGAACTCGGTAAAGGCGTTGGCCGGCAGTTTTAGCGCTTGCCCAAGGTTGAGTTCGCCGTCGATTTCGCCGTAAACCGCAAAGGCCTCGCTGGTCGCCGGGGTCCATACCGGTACGGTAACCATAGCGGCATCGGTCAGCTCACCGGCGCGAACGGCGATGCGGAAGAAGGCCTCACCGGCACGGTCGGTTTGCGCGGGAAAACGCACCTCGACACGGTTGTTGGCGGGAACGGTGAAGCGACGACCCGCGCCCGCGGTAAGCACCGCGTTGTGCGCTTCCACGGCGAGGTCGACGTCCATGGGTACGTCGGTTTGGTTCTGAAGGACCACCGGCAGTTCGAACCGGTCGCCGAAGTTAAGGAAACGCGGCGCGGAGGGCCGCACCATCAGCGGTAACCGCGCGGTCACCTTTGCTTCACCGATTCCGAACAGGTTGTCGCCGTCAACAGCAACCGCCATGACGCGGTAGCGGGTGAGGTTGTCGGGTAACTCAAAGGAAACACGGGTTTTGCCGGAGGCGTCCGTCTGTTGCTCGGCAAAAAAGGCCGCCAGCGGATTAAAGTTGGTGCGCACGACAATCGGGGCTTCACCACCGCCACCACCGCCGAGGCTACCCGCCGGCGCCATATCAGCCTCCATGGAGAGGAGTTCCTCCGTATCCGCCGCCATGTTTGGCGCGGCGGCCATCGGCATCATCATGCGTTTTTCGGATTTAAGCTCCATGACTTGCTCACCCTCGGCCGCTACCAAATTATCGGCATCCGCCAAAACGACCCATTGGCGGTTGTGGTAGCTCCGAAGCGAACTTTGAGACGATGGGTAAAAAACGTCGATGGGATTGGCGAGTTGGTAGCCGGACAAAGCCAGAACCGCCTCATCGACCACAAACAAGGCAACCTCGGCGCCCTGGACCGGTTGACCGGAGGCGTTGTGAACTTGGACCGAAACCGCGGTTTCTTCGCCCGGACTCAGCTCGGTCTTGTCGGGTGTCGGTGTCACCTTGAGTTCGCGGCTCAACGGCGGAACCTTGAGGTTCAGTTGCCCGGTCGCATAAGCGGGACGCGGCGCCAATTTGGGATCGATCAAACCGGAGGCATCCACCCGCGGTGCTTTACCGACCAGATCCACCCGTACATACAGGTTGGGCAACATGCTGTCGGTGATCTTCACCTCAAGCGTTTGCGACGCTTCTTTTAAGGCAAAGCGACGGGTTTCGAGCACCTTGCCGACGTGGACGGTCAGGGTGCCCTCGGCGGGATGGAACGGGGCCTGCACCAAAATTTTGGCGGTATCACCCACCGCGTATTCCTGTTTGTCGGGGATCAGGGTGACGGCTTCCTGCTCGACGCGGTCCACCGGCTGTGCTCGTCCGCCGGCAACCCAGCGGGTCATGGTGGTCCGGCTGGTGCGGCCTTTGTCGTCGGTCACCCGCGCGGTGATGCGGTAGGTGCCGCCTTCCTTGGTTTGGAAACGGAAATTGAAGGGTTGCGCGGCACTGGTCAGTTCAAAGGTTTGCGGGTCGACGGCAACCTCTTCCCAGCTTCGTTGCCGGCGTTGCCATTCGAGGCGAACCACTTCAACCGCCACTTTTTGACCGACCAAGGCTTTGCCGTCAATGTCGGCCACGATGACCTCAACCCCGTAGGGCGTGCCTTTCTCCACAAAATAACGGTTGGTGCGCAGGCCGACATAAGCCGCGCCGGAGTGTACCAAAAAGTTGCCACTCGCCGACCATCGTTGAAAGTTCACATCGGTCACGGTTGCATTGGTGGAGACGGATACCGGCAGTTCGTTCAAGGCCTCACCCAGTTCCAGGGCGAGATCGTGGAAACCCATGCTGTCGGTGCGGCCGTTGTGGTTGTAAAAAGCACCGCCGGAAGCCCCGTCGTCATAAATTTTCCACCAGGGCCGCCAGACACCAAAGGTGAACTGCGACCAATTGGGCGGGGTAAAGTTGGTTTCATCGGCACGCACCGACCAATTCACCTCGGCACCGGCCAGGGCACCACCCGCGTAATAAGCGGCCTCGGCCCGTGCCGAAACCGTATCACCGGCGAACACCACGGCTTGGGGGACGGTTACCGAAACCTTGTACTCGGGGCGACGGAATTCCTGGACCTGGAACAGGTGGTTAAAACTCAGTGTATGGGCGGCAAAGTGTTGGGGTAATTTCCACGCGGCGCTACGCTCAAATTGCAGGTGGAGCGTGGCGCCCCCCAAGTTCATGTTGTCCGGTAAAGCAGCTTTTAAATCAAAGCCGCCGGCGGCGTTGAGGTTCACCCGACCCGATTGCAGCTCGTTGCCGCGTGGGTCCTTAAACTTATAGGTCAGCGGCGTTTCCCGAGGCGGTTTGCTTAAGCCGTCCTCGCTAAACAGCCGCACCCAGCCTTTGACATGGACGGTTTCGCCGGGTTTGTACATGCCGCGATCATCGAACACATGCCACAGCACTCGGTTGTTGTAATCCTCATTGCTCCAGCTCGATGAATAACCTGCCGAACCCGGTATCAGCAAGGCGCTGTCTTCCCCTTGTTCAACCAACAGAAGCTCGGGCCGGGGTTCCTCGTGCAGGGGCTGGAGCGGCAACAAACCTCGGCCGTCGGTTTGGCCCAGTTCACGGGTTTGTCCCTTGTCGTCGACCAGCGCCGTGACGGTTGCACCTTTCACGGAGGTGCCGTCCTTCAATTGGTTCACCCAAACCAAACTTTGATCCGGGGCGGCCAAAACATCCACGCCGAGCCGGCTGATTTGCACCCAGCTCAGCAGCGATTGGTAGCGGCGCGGCCCGCCAAAACGACGGTCACCCGCGTTGCCGATGGTTTCGCTCGGCGTCAGGCGTACCAACAGGTGCCCGTACTTTTTGCCGGCCAACCATTGATTCAGGTTCAACACCTGCTCAACCTGTTCGTTGGCGGGTGCTTCCAAATCAACGCGACCATCCACCAACTCACGGCCTGGCAGCGGTGGGTTCTTTTGGTCGCCGTAACGCCGTTGGTTCAATTGACGAAAGGCGAGCCAGTCTTTTTTAGGGTCCACGGCGTGAACTTCAAGCTGGAATCCTTTGAAGTTGGTGGCCACCACACGAAGGGTGGGATCCGCGTAGGGGTCGGGAATGTGAATCGGCTGGGCATTCCAGCTAAAGTGCGTGGGCCGATCACCTACCTTAAAAACGATGGTTTCGGTTTTGCTCAGGTTCTGGCCGAACACATCGCTCACGGGCGTTTGGACCGTCACCTTGTATTCAGCGCGGGGTTCAAAATCGCCGGCAAAAACCAGGTCGCGGTAGTTCCCGAAAACCTCAAGCTTGTCCGGCTTGGGGCTGATGCTGTACCAACTGGGTTTCACGGCATCAGAAACCAGCGGGTTGTTAAAGGTCACGCGAAAATGTTGGTGGGGCGCCAACTTGCGCCCGCGACTCGCGCTGTGGTTGACCACCCGCAACAGGCCGTAGGTTTTAAACGTGTAGTTGTGTTCTTCCTTGTCCCGCTCCGGTCCCTCGGCGCTGGGCACGCCCGGTCCAACCCGCACCTCAATTTTTTTGTCGGTGGGCAAGGCACGACGCGGGCGAAACACAACCACTTGGTCGTCCTCATGGGAACTCAGGAAACCGCGCAGACGGCTGTCCTGTTCCCAGGTCGCCTTGGGCGCGCGTTCCAGATCAAAGGATTGCCCATCGGCGGTTAAGGTAATGGCCTTTAGAACCGACGCCGGGTCAATTGACTGGTTAAAAGCCAGCGCGGCCAGGGGGATTTGCGGTTGGCCGGTGTTGGGATCGGGATAAAAGGCCACCGGTTTCGCGGTAGGCGTGGCAAATTCAAATTCGAGCGGCGTCCCCAAGGTGCGGCCGGCGGTATCTTTTAGATCGCCCGGCACGCCTACTTTAAACCGCGTGGCACCCGGCAGCGCGGTTTTGTTTTGGAACACCAAGGTACGCGGCGATACCCATCGCCAGGAGCCTGCGACATTGGGGGTCAGGGTCACGGGCGGGGCCAGGGCCTGCCGCGTTTCCAGATCACCAAGGGGCACCATTGACTGAGAAAAGGAGATCGTGATTTTGGGCGCGGTCTCCACCAAACCGACCGGACCGTGATGGGTCACGCGCGGTGGTTCGTTGTTCGCGGTCGGCGCGGGACCTTCCACCTCGCCAAACACGGCGTCCACCACTTTTCCGGGGCGCGGCGCGGGAAGCGAATCCTCGCGGCGGTTGTAGTCTTGTTGTTGCGGTGCCTTGGGCAAGGGAGGCAACCGGTTCAGCAGGGCTTGGGTTTCATCGGAGGGCAGATTCTCGGCGCGGGCCTCGGGCGCCTCGGGCGGGGCTTCTTCATCTTGCGGTCGGCCGTCGGAAAGTTGAATCGAAATCACAGGTTGGTTCGCTCCTCGCGTGGGACTCAATAAAAAGGCGTCACTCGCGGGCACCGAAAGCGCGGTTAAACACAGCGCGAGGCACCACCATTGAATTCGCAAGGGACCGATTGGTTGCTTCATGGATTGCTCCTTGCCATTCTCCTAAATCGTGTGGGTTCAGGACAATGTTTATCTCATAAATCGCGGGGAAAGGCAGGCATGGATCGCATCTATGGGCATCCGGTACCAAAAAAACGACGCGTTTCCCCAATTACCCGGCGGGAGACCCGTTACCTGGAAAATGGTTTCAAAACTTTTCGCCGGCATCCCCACACCGATTCTTTGGCTGGGTCTCGCGGGCGCGCTAAAATGAGCGAGATCAAACCGTTTCCCCCGCTTCAACCCAAAGGTGACAAACACCGCACGCCGTTGCGACGGCCGCGGGGAAACCAATCAACCTGAGGAGTTCCTTATGACCGACATGCAGTACCGCAAATTGGGCAATAGCGGCTTGTTCGTGAGTGCCTTGTCCTTTGGTTCCTGGGTCACCTTTAAAAACCAGGTGGACGACAACCTGGGTGAACGCTTAATGAAACAAGCCTATGACGCGGGCATCAACTTTTTCGACAACGCCGAGGTTTATGCCGCGGGCGATTCCGAACGCATCATGGGTCGCGTGCTCAACAAACTCGGTTGGCGCCGCGACAGCTTCTGTGTTTCCAGCAAGGTTTTTTGGGGCGGTGAAAAACCCACCCAACGCGGCCTCAGCCGCAAACACGTGTTCGACGCATGCCACGCCGCCTTGCGCCGCCTGCAAGTCAACTACCTCGACCTCTACTTCTGCCACCGCCCCGACATTCACACGCCGATGGAAGAAACCGTGCGCGCTATGAGCGACCTGGTCCAGCAAGGCAAGGTCATGTACTGGGGCACCTCCGAATGGCGCGCCGATCAAATCGCCACCGCCCACGCCGTGGCACGCCAATACAACTTGGTACCGCCCCTGATGGAACAGCCCCAGTACAACATGCTGGAGCGCACCAAGGTTGAAGGCGATTATGCGCTGCTTTACGACCAATTCGGCCTGGGCACCACCATTTGGTCGCCGCTGGCCTCCGGCATCCTCACCGGCAAATACAACGACGGCATTCCCGAGGGGAGCCGCATGAGTTTGTCCAATTTCCAATGGTTGGCCGACCGCCTCGAAACCGAGGAAGGCAAAGCCCGCTTGGAAAAAGCACGCCGACTGACGGCGCTCGCGGGGGAACTGGGCACCAGCTTGACCAAACTGGCCATTGCTTGGTGTTTAAAAAATCCCAACGTCAGCACGGTGATTTTGGGCGCCTCCAAGGAGTCCCAACTCACGGAGAACATCGCGGCCCTGGCAACCTTGTCGCTGCTCGGGGACGACGTCATGGAACGAATCGAAACCATTTTGGCCAACAAACCCGACGCCCCCGGCGACTTCCGCTAGGGGTGCTCGGAAGAAAAAGAGAAAAGGAAGAGATAACTCATTCCGCTTCAAGGCGGCCGGGCTCGCGCCCGGCCGAATTTTGGGCTAGTCGGCGGGGATGATGGGAATTTGGCTTTGGCCTTCCCATACGACGAATTCACCGTTGTTTTCAAAGACCAATAAACCAAGCGGCGGTTTGTTTTGGGTACCGAGGTAACTCACGGACAGGGTCATGCTTTGCCCGGGATACAGCGTGTAGGTACTGGGACCAACGGCGTAGCGGCGCGTTGAGATGCTGTAATCACCGACGCGGGTTAACGGTTGCGACGGCAAAGGTTGTCCTTCCAGTCCCAGATGAATTCTGATGGTTTGCGCGGTGTTCGTTGCGTTTCCGATCTCTACCAAGGCTGGGGAATAAGCGCCCGAAGCGGCGCGATTCAACACAACCGCCTGGTAGCCGCTCACCGTAGCGAGCCCACCAAGGTCGCAACAGGGCGGCAAACCAAATGGATCGGAGGGATAGGTAAAAAGTTGCGATTCCCAAACGGTCGAAACACCCCCGTTTTGGGTCACCAACCGGAACACACCATCGCGCACGGCAACACCTTCACCAGGTGGGAACGCCGTACGATTACTTCCCGGCTCACTCCAGACCTGTTCATGCCAAACAACGTTGCCCGCTTGGTCATAGAGGCGAACCTCGGTCAGGTGTGCCTCCCCATCCCACGTCCAGTTAAGATCGGAAAAAGAATCGTAACTTGACGGCAAGGTACCGAGTGTTAACCGTGCGGCGGCTAAGGTAAGCCAGGGACTCGCCAGTTGGATTTCGGGATTTTGGTTGGCGGTAACGCGCAGGAAATAACGACCCGCGGGTTGGTCGGGATAAAAGGTGAAGTCATTCTCCTCTTGCAACGGATAGGCGTTGTTTAGAACCGTCACCGCACCCGAATCGGAAACCAAGGCCACTGTCGCCAATGCGCCAGGGTCAAAACCCGTTGCCTGCCAAGAGCAGTTTAGTTCACGGGTCCGAGTGACCGAAGCGGGCACATTGAACGCGGAGAATTCGCGAACGGGGATGGGTTGGGCGGACCAGGTCGCGGTCACGTGATAGGCAATCCCATTGAGCACCCCGTGTGGGTCGTCATAGATGTTGGTGGTTTCGTTCAGCGTTACGGTGGTGACACACTCGACGCCGACATACCAGGTCCCAATGCTCAGATTGTCGAATACCAGCGTCTTTTGCGCACCGGGGCCGACGACTTTTTGGAAGCTCGGGGTCGTGCTGTCGAAAGCCGGTTCACCTTTGCGAAGGTACACATGAAAATCGGTGCCCGGTTCACCGACAACATCCAGTTTCAGGTAACGCTGGTTGGTCACTTCAAAGCTGAAGTGGTGGTATTGCTTGTCCCCGATTTTGGTTTCGTCGGGTATTCTCTCGTGCGTTCCTTTATCCATGTAACGGGTTATCCCGTTTTGTAAGGCACCTTTGACGCGCGGCGTGCCGACACCGTCCAAGGCATAGGTATACATCGCTGCCGTGAGCCGTTCAATATAGGGATCCCGGGATTCCTCGGGGTGGGAGCCGGACACCACCACACGACCGGTCTGTGTATCAGCTTTGCTCGCCCAAATCAGATCGTAACCGCCCCCGATTGCCAATATTTCAGGTGGCGTCACCTCATCATCCCAGGTCACATACCCACCGCCGGCGCTGCGAATGTAGTGTTTCTTTAGGGTCGTGGGCATGTAATCGAAGAGCGGACTCGTTGGCAAGATGGTCACCTGCCGAAACTCATCATCAAAGGGGAAACTTTTAAAAAGATTCAACTTGAGATCTTCGGCAAGAAAGGCACCCGCGCAAAAACCGCTAAAGGATCCACCCGCGGCCACAAACTGCTGAATGACCTGTTCACCCGTTTGGAACTGGTCATTGCGAATCGCACGCAAATAGTCATGGTGGCGACCGCCGGCGTGGTACCAAGTACTATCGGGATCGCGCTCGTGGCAAAGCGCATCGGGAAAGCCGGCCGAGTCGCCGTCTTGGTCAAGGTACTGTTCACTGGCGGCACCGCCGGTCACCAGCAACCGAAACCGGGGCGACCCATCCGGGTAAAGCAAACGTCCGTTTGGATCCGAATTGCAGGATACGTTGTCCGGTAAAGGAACGGAACTACACCCGATCAAATGGGTCTGAAAGGTTTCGTATTGTGGTGAACATTCCGCGGCGGAAAGGGTTTCAACCTCGAGGCCGAGCATAGCGACAAAATGCCGCTGGGGCACACCCGACACACCTGGACCGCCGTTAATCAAAACATCCTTGTAAAAACCTTCGCCGCTGGGAACCGACCAAGGGACAGTTTGCGCCGCAACGGGAAAAACCCATCCAGCGACCATAAACAGACACAGCAACCGCGAGGATTGCACAAAAAAAGTTACCATCAAAAATACTCCAATATAAAGTCGGCGCTCTAATGCGCACATTCAAGACGTCATTAAACATAGGCGCGTTATCCACCCGCGCACAAACGCCCAACCCTCAATTTTACAATTTTTACATTTTAAAACCGGGACAAAGCTCGCCGTGAAACGCGGGCCCACCAAGAGGAAAAGCCGTTCCCTCAGCAGCTGATGCGGGAACGGCTTTTCTAACGGATCATGAGTTTGGGAAGAAATTACCCTTTGACCACCCCGTCGAGGGTGTCGTTGTTGACGTAATCCAAGAGATCTTCCTCATCAAACGAGGAAAGGTCCTCGCGTTCGTTAAGCGGGATTTCCGAGGGGTTGTGCCCCCCGTCCATGCTGGCATCGAAGTTGAGATCGCCCAGGGAATACAGGTTTTTCTCGTGGGGCATCGGCGTCACCATGCTTTCCAAGAAGACATTGGAACTGTAGAAGTTAAAGTTGCTGGCGGCCGAGGTATAAATACAGGCGTAATCGCGGATTTGTTCCGCGAAGGCACTCAACTGGCCCCCGGTCTTAAACAGGCGGCCCCAGTAAGGGTTAAAGGCGTTAGAAATTTTGCGACGCAATTGCCGTGATTGATCCAGCAGCGTCGAGAGCTCGCGGTTGTGGGTTTCGACCTCCCGGTTGAGGGCTTCGATTTCAGCATCGATCTTTTCCAAATGGGCCCTTTCCAATTCATCGCACTCACTATCCTTAAACTGGTGCAAGTCAACAACTTGACTTCGGCGCCAGTTCAGCTCCATCACCAACTGTTTGCGACGCGTTTCGTTTTTCAGCAGCGATTTCAAGAACTCGTGCGCCTTCTCCTCCGCACGAATCTGGAACTCCAGCTCCGGCACGATGATGCAGGTACGCCAGTGGGTGCTGTGTTTGCTCTTGAGAATGTCGCCGTAGATGTGGTCGCCGACGTACAAAACCTGGTCACCTTTGACGCGCAGTTTCTCTTCCAGGAAATCCAGGTTTCCGCCGGAGAAAAACAGGGCTTCGCCCTCCTCAATGATTTCCAAAGGCTGACCGTCGCGGAAGAAAGTGGGCTTGCGCGCGGCACAACCGACAATTTCAAAGCAGTTACGCCAGTTACGGAAAAAGGGCGCGGCATTGCGAAACAAGTAGGACAGCACAAAATCGGTGTATTCCGGCTCGGAGTTGGTCACCACGAACAGGCGTTTTCCCGCGCCGCTCAGCTTGTGTAACGACGGAATCAAAATCGCGTCGCTTTTGATGTAGAGATCGGGGTTGGCCATAATCTCTTTTTTGAGAGAACCGTCGCTGTGACAGGTGTCGATCGCGCTGCGAATGTCTTTGTAAAGGGAGGTATAGTCGTCGCGTTCTTCTTTGCGTTTAATGAAGAAATCAATCATGGCCGCGAATAAATAGGTCTCCAGCAATTCGAACAAGGTGTCGACCGAACGATAGCGGCCGGAATGGAAATCAATGCGGGTGGCGTTGTAAATGCGCGCGCGGGAATCGGAGTCCAGCGGTTTCAAACCATGGTAGGCCAAGCTGACATACTTGAACTTGTCCATTTTCAGGACATTGCCCAGCTTGGTGTCAATCACCAGACCGCGAATGGCAAATCCCTCCTGGTAGGGGATTTTTGCGATCTCTTCCGGGTAACCGTTGCGCTCGACCAAAATTTTGACCGCCAGACGCAACGTCAGTAAGTCAAGCGCCTCCTGTTGGTATTCGGCCAAGGTGTAGTCCATGTCGAAGCCAACCGCTTTGATGCGACTCATTTTGATGGTGCGGTTGGTGAACACGCGGTTTTCGAGGTAAAGCTGTTTACCATCCTCACCGGCGCGTTTCTCATAGCGGGCGTTGAGCAAACTCTTCAAACGTGCGTCGATATTCTTTTTCCCCAAGTGGTGCTCCTTTATAGTCCCGTCGTTGGGTGGTTTCCAGGCCCGGGCGCAGCGTGTGTGTCAAAAAATGGGGCGCGCGGGGCCTTTGCAATAGCGATTCAAAAAGGCTCTGACCGGCAGAGCGATCTGTGCGAACAACAAGTGGGTTCCCCTGTCGAATGGGAACCAACATGGACCGATTAGGGGCCGCGCCCGGTTGGAACGAAACGGCGCGGGTGGAACGTCGGCGGTGGGCAGTGGGGCCGCCGCCGGGAGAGAAGAAGCTTAACGGTATCGCGGGTGGGCGACAATCCGAGGACATAGGATTTGGGTATCAGAACAGTTTTCACGGCCTCCTTGCTGTTGACTCTTCTATCGGTCGCGACAGGCGTTGCCTTTACCAAGGCCCCTGAACGCCGGGCTGACGGGCATTTCCTCAATGGGCGATAGAAACCCTTCACCCCTTTGTTTAAAATAGGTTATCGTCAGACACGAAACAAGGTTTTCACCAAATCACCACGAACTCGGTTGGATGCCAACCAAATTTTCATGGAACGCTCATCCGTTCGACGCCAAGGAACGAAACCCAGAAGGATCGGCCCGTGGACCGTCCGGCGCGATTCAAAACAAATCGGGGCCGATTTTTCGTGAGAAAATATGGCCGCCCCTTCTCCCCCTAAATCCACCCTCCCCCCAACTGCTCTCCTGAGCAGTCATCCAACGGCTCTCCTGAGCAGTCATCCGCGTGATCAAGCAAACGAAAAACATGCCAATCACGTAGAAACCAGTTAGTCCCAATGCGCCTTATGGGAAGCATCGTCGGGTCCCTCGTGTTTGCAGCATGTGGCGGCCATGATCGCCCACCCGTTCCGCCCCCACCGAGGAGATCCTTTTTTGACATCTGAAACGCGCCCCCAAACGCCCCCTAAACCGAGACGAACCCTGCTGGCGACCAAGGGGCTGGTGAAATCTTTTGGCAACTTCCAAGTCCTTCGAAAACTGGATCTTAGCGTTCGCGAGGGTCAGGTTTACGGCTTCCTAGGCCGAAATGGCGCGGGAAAAACCACCACCATCCAAATTTTAATGGGCATTCAGCGCCCGGATCACGGCAGCATCGCCTACTTCGGCGAACAGCGCCGGGCCCCGCGCGTTTCCGACAAGCAACACATTGGGTACGTCTCGCAAGAACAATTTTTTTATCCCTGGATGAGTTGCCGTAACCTGGGCCAATTTGTGAGCCGTTTTTATCCCAACTGGGACATGGCCTACTTTGCGCGTTTGCTCGATCTGTTTTCGCTTCCCTCAAAGCGCAAAGTGGTGAATCTCTCACAAGGCATGCGGGTCAAGCTTGCCCTCGCCCTGGCCCTCGCCCACCGACCCAAGATCCTGATTTTGGACGAGCCGACCGCCGGTCTCGACCCCGCCGCGCGCCGTGAATTTTTAGACATCGTCAACGATCAGGCCGAACGCGACCACCGCACCACCTTGTTTTCCTCCCATATCGTCGAAGAAGTCGAACGCATCGCCGACCGCGTCGGTATTTTGCGCGAAGGCAGTTTGTGTTTCCAAGGCTCACCGGAACAGTTGGCCTTGGAAGTGCGCCAAATTGTGTTGCCCGACCCACTGCGCCCGGATGCCGCGCAACGACTCAAGGCGCTGCGACGCGACGCGGGCCACGCCGGCTTCCACGTGCTCCACGAAAATGCGCGCAACGGTTCCTTGGTGATGCGCGCCCAACCCGACCAATGGCAACAGTGGTTGCAGGGTCGTTCCGAAACCCAAGTCAAACTCAGTTTGGAAGATATCTTTCTCGCCTTAACGGTGGATCGAGGTTTGCGTTTATGATCGGCCTCGCTCGAAAAGAGCTACGCCATCACGCCTTACCCTTGGCCCTGATGGTCACCGGAATGTCCCTGTTGGCCCTGTTGTTTTTTTACATCACCTACGCCGGCGCCAACCGCGGCAATTTTTGGGAACGTTACCCAATGTTCATCATGCTCGGCTCCCTGGTCGCCACGCCCTACCTCTGCCACCGCCTGGTCAGCCTGGAATACGCCACCAAAACCCAACTCTTCCTCTACTCGTTACCCCTGCGTCCCGCCACCATCTTCGCCACCAAGTGGTTTCTCAGCTTGGCTTTTCTCTTCGGCTGTTTCCTGCCCTCCTTCCTGCTCTTTGCCTGGGGGGTGGCCTGGATTGATCGCATGGATGTCACCTGGCGCCAACTGCTGTTTGTCGGCGGTCGCTGCGCGGTGTTTGTGATTGGTTTCCACGCGTTGAACTTCGCCTTCGCGTTCCTAGGCCGCTACCGTCTCGCCGCCTACGGGTTCACCGCGCTGGCGATGCTGCTGGTCAGCAACCACTGGGACCTGGACCACAACCAAAACGGTCCCTTCTCCCTGTTGTTCCACCCGCGTTTCGCCTTTGATTTCGCCGAATTCCCTTGGCAAGATGCACTGGCCACGCTCGCGGGCGCCCTCGTATTTAACCTAATTTCGCTGGGCATGGCGCTGACCCGCGAAGGTTCGGTGGCGAGCATGGTCGCGATCAAGATGACCCACCGCGAGAAGGTGTTTTTCACCGCCATCTTTATTTCCACCGTGCTCTCCATCATGTTGTTCGAGGAAAAGCGCACGCGCCCGCCCTACCAAATCGAGGATGCGATTGTCCGAGAAAGCGCGGGACTTTCCATTCATATCGGCCGTACCACCTCGGTTGCACCAGGTGATTTAGAGCAGCTTGCCGATTGGCTTCACACCGAAATCAGCGCCTTGCAAAGCTTTTTGGGCATGCCCTTTGTCCCGCGCATCAACATCACCATTCGCCAGGATCTCGACCCTGACAAATTCGAAAAAGCCTACCTGGTCGGTAGCGAAGGACTGCTGGTCAAGCTCGCATACCAACCCGACACCTGGCGGCCGGAGCGTTTTCTGCAATGGCTGGTTCCCGAAATCCTGGAGGACTACTCCAACTACCGCGTTTACCGCGAGCCGAGTTTTTGGCTGCTGGACGGGTTCGCACCTTGGTGGGTCCAACACCGGCTTGAAGGCGATTGGGAGACCTTGTTCGAAAAACGCGCGGCGTACGCCTACGCGTTGGGTGTCACCCAAGCCGACGTCGACGGCTGGATCCACTTTCGCGAAAGACTGGGTGTGGATTTGGCACAAGCCATTGCCTACCAGGGCGTTCAGGCCTTGGTCCAACGCAGTTCCACCCAACAGGTGGAAGCCTTGTTCCAAAAACGACTGGGCTTGTATCCCGAACGAGACGTGCGCGCCTTCATCCGCGAACAGGCTCACCCTTTCCCCAGCGTCTTTCAAGACCACACCGAGGTGGACTATGCCGCCTTTCGCACCTTGTGGTTCCAACGGTTGCAGGAAACGCACGCGCGCCGGTTAGAAAGCATCGCCGCCATTCCACGCCTCGAGGCCGAAATGGAGGTGGTCACCTTGTCCGAAAAAACACGGCGGCTGCGGTTCATGCTGCAGCAACCCCAAACCCTGGAAGGGCGTCTACGCTTTTATTACCTGCGCTTGCCCCGCTACGAATGGCTGATCGATCCCAACGAACGCCAGGTGATCGAAGTCCCGACATCCCAAGCTTTAACAGGTGTTGATATCGGCGGAACCTTTAGCAAACACACCCGTTTCGCCTGGACCGCCGCCTTCTACAGTGAAGAGCTCCAGTGTGAGCTCTTGAGCGGTTGGCACCGCACGGAGGTGCCCTAATGACCGCCGTGTTTCGCAAAGAAATCAAGGATCTCCTGCCGTTTTTGCTGCTGGTTCAATTGGTGTACGGGACCGAGGTGTTTTTCGACCTGGTCACCGACTACCCCGACCAATCCCCCCTACTCAACCATTTCTCTTTTATTTTGGAAGACAGTTGGTGGACCGGCTGCCTCACCGCGTTTTTTCTTAGTTTCGCGCTCGCAAGCGGACTCTTCATCCGCGAAATCGACCAACGCACGATTCATTTTCTGGAAGGCCTGCCCACCAACCGGCACCGCATCTTCTGGAGCAAAGTCGCCGCCGCCTTCTGTGTGCTTTACTCTGGTCCCTTGCTGGAAGCCGGACACAGCGTGTGGCAACAAATCTTCGCCAGGACCAGTATTGACACGGGCTTCCACTGGAACCTCGTTTTCACCGGCCTGTTTCTACAGGGTTGCCTGATCTTCGTGTTCCTCACCGCGGGCATGCTGTTCTCCTTTTTACGACGGCTCGGTTGGGCGGTGGCGGCGGTCCTTTTCGCAACCTACGCCCTGACCCTGCGATTTTTTCCGGCGGTGGTGGTGCTCAATCCCTGCCTGCTCACCCAACCCCTGCTGGAAGGCCATCACTGGCCGATTCCCTGGCGGATGTTGGCGGTACAACTGCCGCTGGGCCTGACGGCCCTGCTGACGTCCTGGTGGTTGTTTCTGGGCAAAGGCATGGCGGTCGCGGCCTACCTCGAAAAGGTGCGCCAGTCGATGGTGGGCCGCGTCGTCCTCGGCTGCGCGGGCACGGCCACGGTGGTTGCTTGGCTGGCGATCCTCATTTTTCTGGTTGCCGGTCGCGGCGGTGGTGGCGAGGGTGTCTCAAATGGTGACGCGGTGTTTATCGGGTGGGAAGCGGCCGATTATGCCACGGAACGCTACCGCTTCAAACTGCCTTCCAATTTGCTGGATGCGGCCAAACCCGGACTCGAGCAGGCTGACCACATTCACGACCAAGTAACGGACTTCCTGCAAATGGAAGCGGGCGACCCTATTTCGGTGAACGCGATGCAGCCGGCGGGTCGCCACGTGGCGGGTTTGGCGTTCTGGCAATCCATTCGTCTGAGCAGCAGCATGCTTTTGGATCCCAACCAGTTAACCGCCACACTCGGTCACGAGACGGTGCATGTTTACGCCGACCAACTCAGCAACGGCACCCTCAACGACCAACACGAAACGACCCGGTTCTTTAACGAGGGTTTGGCCGAATACCTGGAGCAGCGGTACTTTCGCGATCCGGCTTTTGTCGATCAAACCCATTACGAACGGGTGGTGGCGGCCTTTGACCGATTCCACCGCTTCGAGTTCGACACCTTCATGAGCAACAGCGCACTGGTCAAAGAATACGACGCCCATCTGGTCTATCCCTTTGGAATGACCTTCGTGAAACAAGTGATCGACCGCCACGGTGACGACGCGGCCAACCGCATCCTGACCGCCCTCGGGCGCGACGACCGCCCACGCGACTTGGCGGGCTTAACGCTGTGGCGCGACGCCTTCCAACAAGCGGGCATGAACTTCGACGCCGAGGTCAACAACTATTACGAACGCGTAAAAGTCCTGGGTGCGCAACACGCTGAATTTGTAGACGCTTTGCCGCGGCTCTACGGCTCAGTCACGGAAGAAAACGGTATTTTATGGGTTACGGTCGAAAGCAGCACGGCCCATGATCACCAAATCGTGGTGCGCGCGCGCCAGTCGGCCGACACCGAACAAGAACTTTATCAGTACCCCGACGCCATGGGCGACGGTCGCTTTCCCTTACTCGCACGCGATTTTCCCAACCTAGAACTCCAGGTCGGACTGCAAATCGGCAACGAAACCTTTTCGATTTGGGAGAAGTGGGTACAAATCCAAATCGGTCGCTAAGCCGCCGAAATCGGCATGTTGGTGCCCAGCCCGGCAAGAAAAACTTCTCACATCTACGGAAATTCAACCACCAAGAAAAACCAACTCCCTTCTAATGCTTTTCTACTCCTTCGGCAGTTCAGCCTCCTTGTAACTTGCGACAGAAAAGTATCTTCAAATTTGATGTTGGGGTTTTTTCAAGCCGGTTTAGGGTAGGCGCAACCAGTCTAATAAAAGAGAGACTCCGTCGCGCAAAAGCCCTTGTTTGCTTGGTATTGAGGATGTCTCGGGTTAGGCTGCAAGGAGGCATCATGCAGGAATTCGACAGTCCTTGGAAGCAGATCAGCGAAACCCTATTCGCCGAAATGTTGGCCTTTTATCGCGGCAAAGTTTATGAAGCCGTTGATTGGTCTCGGCCGGTTCGGTGTTTGGACAAAGAATTGCCCAAACTGTTCTCGGAAGGGCAAACCGGACGACGAGAGGTCGACAAATTGTTTGAGGTCCATCGCAAAGAGGGATCGAGGCGGCTCGTTTACATACACATTGAGTTTCAAAACCAACAAGATCCCGATTTGCCCGAGCGGATCTTCACCTATTACTACCGATTGTTCGACAAATACCGTAAGCCGATATGGACCCTGGTTTTGCTGGGCGATTCGGTGCGGGGTTGGCGACCCGACTGTTATGAATCGGAACTTTGGGATTTGTGCTTGTCACTTCGTTACCCGATCATTAAATTGACGGATTATGAGCCCGACCTGGACGAATTGCTCCAATCACGCGAAGCGTTCGCATTGGTCACCGCGGCCCATCTCCTCGCCCAACAAACCCGAAAAAAGCCATTTGATCGGCTGGGACAAAAGCTCACACTTACGAAACTGCTGTATCAAAAAGGGTTTTCCAAAGACGAGGTCCTGACCATCTTCCGGTTCATTGATTGGGTGATGCAACTCCCGCCGGCCTTAACGCAACAGTTTCATCAAGCCTTAGCGGCGTTCGAAGGAGAAAAGCAAATGCCTTACATCACAAGTATTGAGCGACTGGGTCATGAGCGTGGTTGGAAAGAAGGCCGAGAAGAGGGCCGAGAAGAGATGAAACCCGACATGGTCGAAGCGTTGCTGACGCTGCTCAAGCAACAAAATGTGGTGCTCTCCGAACAGGTCCTGAGCGTGATCGAGGCCGCTGATGTGACCCAAGTTCGTACTTGGCTGAGAACTGTGATAAACGGCGAGGTTCCAACGGCTTTCTCAACCCCAACCTAACCCTCTTTTCCGGCACCTTTGTAAATCCACACCCTTCCAAGCCTTGGCTTTCGGGCTTGGATTGGGGTTTGGGCCCTGTCGCTTTTTAAGTTCCGAATCCCTATTTCCTAAAAAGGGATCTGCACCCATTTCGGAAGCCTTTTGATTACACGGGAAGATCTTCGACAAAGCTAGGTCGCGCCGTCTTCATCGTGATGAGGAAGCCCGGGAGGTCCGCCCTGCCCCTTTTATCCTCGCCCACTAGCTCCATGGAAGGACGCACCGCGAGAAACACGCTCCGAGGGAGCGGTTACTTGGTACCCGCCATCACCAAACTGCCGCCGTACTTGGCGCCGAGCCCAAAGGGTTTGCCCAAATAGTTGTCGACTTGCATGACCTTCATCATCACCGAAATCGGCATGTTGATGCGCAGCTTGGCAAGGGCCAAAAAGGCGTAGCGCAAAAGCGGGCCGTGGCGACTCACGGTCATATCTTTAAACTGTTGCTGCATGGGCGCGATGCGTTCGGGATTGATCGGGCGACAATGAACATTGGGCTCCCTTTTGCCAATCACCCGCGTGCCGATGGTATGGAGCGGCGTTTTCCAAGGATCAACGCCTGAGAATTTCCCACCGGCTTTCAAGACCCGGTAAAGCTCAAGGCTGGTATTCGCGAGTTGCATGTGGTGGAAGCAACCGCCGGCGTAAATGCCGTCGAGTGAGCTGTCCGCAAACGGCAATTCCTCGCCAACCCCAATCACACAGATCATGCGGTCGGCCACGCCAAAAGCGGCGGCCAAGTGCATCGCCATTTTGGCTTCGCCGACCATGGGGGTCAGGTGAATGGCGCGCGCCGCACCCGCGAGCAAAAACTTAACCACATGGGAACCGGACCCACCCATCTGAAGAAACACCTTGTCCTGAACCGGGGTGAGGTATTGGTAGGCCTCAAGCTGGCTTAAAGAGTCGTGTTTGGCGTCAATCCAAAAGTCGCGCGGCTCAGGGAAGCTCGCGGCGATGGGGGCGATATCGGTTTTCGGTGTCAACGCACCCATGGCGAAAACATCCTCTTTACCCATGGTTTTAAGCATGTTTTCGCACTTATTGTTGTAATGGTCCATCTCTTCGTAGGCTTCTTCGTACTTCGGATCATGAAGATCATAGCTCCCGTAGTCGGCAACCTTATCGGCTGGCACCAGCATCTCGGGAAGGATCAGCACGGGGAAATCACCCACCACCGGATAAGCATGATCCTCGCCGACAACCCGTAAAATCCGATCAGTCACGCCTACCGGGGTCGCATTGCCACCTTGGCGGGGAACGGTCGTCAGTTCGGGCGAGGTGTTCCCATCCGCCCTGGCTTGCGATAAGTCTACGAGTTCAAGGTTTTTACCTGTCTTCGGACACCGAAGTAAGGCAAGAAATTGATCGAGTTTCACCCAGACCTCCTTGCGCCATATGAAATTGTATTATCAATTTATTCAAAACAGGCTAGCAGGGTTTCCAATCGCGATCAAGCGGTGAACGCTAATATCCGGCGGGGTCGGTGCTCGCGGTGCGGATGAAGAGCGTATCGGCTTTGCGCGCGGGCAGACAATCGCCCGAGGTATTGATGTAGAGCAGGTCAAGGACGTTGATCCGGCCATTGCCGTCGGGGTCGCCGCTTTGCTCGGTTGCCCACTGGCTCGCGGCCAAGCGGAGATCAGCTATCGAGTTGCAGCCGTCGCTATTGCGGTCACGCCACGCCGTGGGCGCTACCAAAAGATAGGCCTCGACACCGAGGTTGCCGAGGTTGCTTGTGGCGACCTCCACCGCGACGGAACCATTGCCGTTGTATTGGTTTTCGGCAAGGGTGAAGGGGTTGTTTCCGGTGCCCAGCGTTTGCCCACCGTAGCGCCATTGCAAGGAGGTCACAACCGCGTTACAGGGAATGGCCGCGGTGAAACGCGGAGGCATCACGCCGACCGCGGCCCAGCGCGGCTGAACCGACAGGGGATCGCCCGTACCGATGGTAACCGTGGCCGAACCCGAAACGCCACCGGGCCCGCGTGAATCCGAAACCGAGGTCAGGCTGTAGGTGGTGGTCTGGGTTGGGTTCACCACGCGCGAATGGGGGGAGCTGCTGATGTTGTTTTCAGTGATGCCGTCGCTCCAGACAAGCCGCCACGGACCGGCGCCTTCCAGTACCACGGTCAGCGAGGCTGAGCCGCCGACGCAAACGGTGGCGTCGCCGGACACGCTCGCCGACGCGGTGCTTTCGCCGGTGTCGATCAGAACCCGCGAGCTATAAGGCCCCAACTGAATGCTGCCGGTCACGGGATTCCCTGCCAAATCGCGATAAATCACCCCGCCAAGGTCAACGGTTTGGCTCTGATCCGCACCGTTGGCGAACAGGGTCCCAAGCGGTTCATCTCCCGGATTCAGGCTGAAGTCGTTGGTGATGGAATTGCCGTCTTGCCCGGAGAGGGCGCGCCACTCCGAAAAGGTGCGAAAAGCAAACTCGGCCAGGATGTGGGTGTCGGTGAAGGGATTAAAGAAGAAGTTGCGGTCTGAATTGCTGATGCGCCCCACGCTGTCGGTTGAAATGGTACGCGCGCGGCTGTTTTGGCCGTAGAAAATGTTGTCGGTCAAGCTGGATAACGCGGTTGGTCCGTGTTCCAAGTACAACTGGCCGCGTTCCATCGTGCCGGTGTTGTTGTTGAACAGGGTATTGTTGGTAACCTGCCCGGTAGAGTTTTGGTACAAAACCCCGTCAATGGTGGAGCCGGCCACGGTGTTGCCGTCCACCGTGATGTTCCGCGAGTAAAAATCGATATACAAGCCGATCCCAAAAGGCGGATCGAAGAAATCACGGCAGCCGTCAGTGTTGCCGACGGTATCGAGAATAACGTTGTTGCGAATCTCAACATCAAAGACGGGCGAGGTCTCAATCGGCCAAACCCCAAAGGTACGCACCGCCCCGCAATCGCCTTTGGAATAACAGGTCTCCACGAACAGGTTCTCACGAATGATGTTCCGGCCGCCAAACACGTCGATCCCGCAATAGCCGGTGCGTTCGATGCGGTTATGCTCGATGGCATTGCCAAAGGCGGTAAATTGCTCGTTTCCACCCTTGATGCGAATACCGTCACCAAACTCGGTACAGAAACCCTGGCCTTGGCTCAAGCCACAGCCCATGCCCGAGGCGCCGAGGTTTGCGATCAAAGCAATGTCGGATACCTGGTTCCCGCTGAACAGGGAATCCCGCGAATAAAGGTTGATGCCCATATGGTTGGTGCGGGTAATGGTATTGTTCAGCACGCTCAGGTTAAAACCGCCACGCCAACCGGAATTGCCGCCCAGATTCCATAGCCATGCTTCGAGGTTGATACCGATCCCGTCGCAATCGCTGATGGTGTTGTTGCGAAGAATCAACCCCTCGGGTTCCTGGTTTTCGTAGTTGGTCGGCGTGGTAATGCCGTGCAGGTACCAGCGGGTGACATGCAGATTGTCGATAACCACATGACGCAAGGTTTCGAAAAGGTGGGTACCGAGCACAATGCCGCCCCAGGCGTTTAACCCGTCTTGGGTATCCACCACGGCCGAACCTTCGATGCCTTGCGGTGTGCCGCCAGTGCTGTAGAGGTAGACCCGGTTACTCGCGGCCTCGTAGTACCATTCCCCGTCACTGTCCAAGGTTCCGAGGTGGTTACTCAACCAATAACCCCAATCCTGGCAGCCTTCCCAGCAATCAGTGGCGGCGCCCAGGTTCAACGCGGCTCCTGAATGACTGGTTACCTCGCGGTTGGTGATCGACCAACGAATCGCCTTGATGTGGGCGACCGCACCGGTCCAATTAACGTTGGTCGGTAAGGCGTTGTCGCGAATCTGGGTGGCGGACGGGGCGCTGTCGATGGTGCTGTAGCCGCCGTCGGGCGCGTCGATGTTGGGCCAGCGACCAAAGGGAAGACGTGCCTGACCCTGAAACAGTTGGTTCAACCCATCGGGGAACAAGCCGCTGTTGGCGCCGCTGTTCAGGTCGGCGACATAGATGTTCCCCGAAAATTGGGTCCAGCCGGAAACGGGATGGGCGCCGGACAAGATCGGCTGGTCGGCACAGGCGGCATCGGGATAACTGCCGATGGTAATCGGGTTGGCACCGGTTCCTGAATCAGTCAAGACCAAGGTCGGCCCGCGAAAGGTATCGCCGCAGCGGAAAAGCACCTGATCGCCCGGAGCCAATTCCAGTTGGTTGACGCGGTCGATGGAGGCAAAAGGCGCGTTGGCGCTGGTGCCGGCGTTGTTGTCGTTACCGCCGGAACTCGAAACGTAATAGGTCGCGGCGCTCGCGAAGGAACAGAGTGAACAAAGGGCCCAAAGCAGGATCGATCGCAGTAAGATCGGGAAAGGCACACGCTGAACAAAACGCACGAGGCACCTCCGGTGTCGCGTCAACAGAATGGAAGGGTTTACCTGTCATCTTAGTGACTGTTGGTAGCCGGGGCACGGCTCGGATCGAGGAACGTGTGTCAAAACACACTCCATCAATACCGGGGAAAAAGCACCCTACAAAAAACAAGACCCACCCTTGAAGCAATGGGTGGGCCGATCAGGACAAGGTCGCTCCCCGCGTTAGTTACGCAAACTCCGCGCGGCTTTTTCGTAGTAGGTATTTAATTCGGGATGTTGTTTGCGATCTACATCGCGCCACATTTGGAAAGCTTTCTTGCGCTCACCTAGTTCAAAGTAGGCGCGACCGAGATAAACCGCGGCGGGTGTGGTTAATTTCTCGCGATTGCCCAAACCGTCGATCACGGCTTGGAACTGAGCAAAAATATCCTCGCGCAAACCGTTCTCCGACTTGAGATATTCCGCGTACTCAAAGTGAAATTTAGCGAAAACCTCGGCGTAACGGAAGGTATTACTGTCGTTGCGCGCCAATCTGCGCAAGCTCTTCCCGGCCTTCTCGAAATCCTTGCCGTCGATCTCACTTTCGACCTGACTGAACTTGCGTTTGCCGTTGGACAGTTTCTCAGAAGGCAAGCGAACCAGTTCGGTCAACGGCGGTATGGTCGACAATGCCACTTCAATGCAGGGTAGATTCACCGAGTTGCTTTGGGGATTGAATTCGATCAGGCTGCCTTGGCTGTCAATACTGTTCCAGATAACCGAGGCGATTTGACTACAGTCCGAGGCATCAAGGCGATTGTGGCTAATATCCAAATCACGCAACTTGGAACCGGCCAGGCTGGGCAAGCTGGTGAGCTGGTTGTGGGAGAGAACCAAAACCTCGAGACCTTTGGGTAGAGGTGGAATGGTTTTCAAATCTTCGTAAGCCACGGTTAAGCGAACCAAGTTGGGAAAATGCTCAATCCCGGTCAGGTCGTTAATATTGCCGCGGCTGTAGGTAGAGCCCGGGGTATCGATGCGTTGGACACGCGCCGCTTCTTTGCTGCTGAGAAAACCGTCCCCGTCGGCGTCAAACTGAGACACCAAATATTCACGGAACATGGGATCGGGAATATTGAAATCGTCGGTGGGTTTGACCGGTTCGTCGACGGCGGCCGGTTGGGTGCGCGCCGGAGGACGACGCGGTTTGGGTTTCGGCTTGGGTTTTGGCTGGGTAACCGGGTTGTTGGAAGACTGAGCGGGCGGTTGTTTGGGTTCAACAACAGGCGTGTTGACGGCAACCTGTTCCGCCGGCTTGGTTTCCTCGGGCAACGGGGTCGTCGCCTCGGCAACAGCCGGTTCCGCGACGGCCTCGCGCTCAGCCGCATCCGGCGCGACATTGCTGTCCGCGGTTAAGTTGGCGTTTTCCGTCGAGCTCTCGGGCTCCACGATTCCCTGCTCCGGTTCGGTTACCGGGTCGGACGTTGCGGGGCTCGTATCAATTTGCGGTGGCGGCGGGTCGTTCTTCGCAATGGGTTGGGTTGTCGGCGGGGCGGTTTCGGTGGTGTCCTCACCACCGGAAAACAGGACGGCGGCCAAAATAACGATGACCAAAACGGCGGCAACGGCACCAACAGCGACGATGGGAAAGGGTTTTTTCGCTTCCCCGCCGGCCGATTTGGGTGGCGCGGCCGGTTTCTGCCATTCAGCAAGGGCGGCATTCATCGCGGTGACGTCTTCACCCAGCAAGTGGAGCTGTTCCACCGCCGCTTTACCGGCATCCACATTTTTGGTTGCTTCGGCGGCATCCCAGGCCTCGCGGAACCGCAACACCTGAGCGTCAAGTTCGCTGCCGCCGGCGCCACGACGCGCCATGTTCAGTTGGCGAACCTCGTTGCTGATATCTTCACCGAGATCACCCAAGCCTTTTAGCGTGTTTTCCGCGGCGGAAAAGTCCTTGCGTGCTACTTCCTCGCTAAACAGGGCCCGCAAAATGTCGGCTTGGGACTCACGTGCTTTACTTTCCTCGGCAATAATGCGGTTGAGGTCGTCCAGGGCCTTGCGCTCGTCTTCCGAGGACGCCTGCAGCTGGGTCAACCCCTGCAATTCGGCGGCGGCCTGATCGGGATTGCGATTGGCAATCGCTTCTTTAAAACGCGACCGGTGTTCGGTAATCGCGTGTTCCCGTTGCCGATGTTCTTCAGCAAGCGCGGCTTCCAACTCGTTCAAACGGGCCTGATCTTGCTCGTCGGCGGCTTCCAGGGCGTTGAGTTCGGCCAAAGCGGCCGAGGCGGTTTCGGGGTTGCGCTCGGTCATCGCGCGTTCGAAAGCCTCGCGATGGGGCAGAACCTGTGCCTGGTGTTCCTTAATTTGGTCCAGCAGGGTTTGTTCTTTTTTAACCGCGACGCTCAATTCTTTGAGGCGGGCAATACAGTTCTCGGCCTTCTCCAACTCCATCACGGCGATGTGCTCGCGGAACGCCTTGCGAAAGTCTTTTATTTGTTGCTGACGGGCCGCCTCACGCTTGGAGTCAAGCATCGAGGCCAACTTAGCCAGTTCTTTTTCTTCCTCGTGAACGTCCTGTTCCTCGGCACGCAAGCCTTCAACAGCCGCGGTCGCCTTGTCCAGATCCTCGCCTTTAATTGCGGCTTCGAGTTGTTCGCGCAACTCTTGAACCGCTTTCTCCCGTTCCGGGTTCATTTTGGCGGAAATCACGGTGGAGGAGAGGTCAACGTCTTTGAGCACGTCTTCCAAATCATCGGCAAACTGAACCGCGCTTTGGTAACGCCGGTCGGGATGTTTGAACAACACCTTCTCAAAAATGGCGCGGAAACGGCTGTCGTTCACACCGAGCGACGGCGGCAAACTCTGAATGTCCGGCGGGCAATTGAGAATTTTATAAAGAATGCTGTCGAGCGAGGTGCCGGGAAAGGGACTTTCACCGGTTAACAAGGTGTGGGCCAAGACCCCGACGGAAAAAATATCGCTGCGCGCGTCGAGCGCCTGGTTGCGAATCTGCTCGGGGCTGGCGTACTTCGGGGTGCCTAGAAATTCGCCGGGTTGGCCGCCGTGGGTGTCGGCCAGCTTGGCAATCCCGAAATCGAGGATGCGAACCGAAAGGTCCTTATCCAGCATGACGTTTTGCGGTTTGATGTCGCTGTGAACGATTTGACGCTCGTGGGCCACGTTGATCGCGTGACAAATTTGGCCAATGATGGTGGCACAAGCAGCGTAGGTGAGCGGGTCGTCGGCTTCGAGCCGATCCGCCAAAACCTGGCCGTCAATAAACTCCATGACGACAAAAGGCGAACCACCGTCTTCACCAATATCGTGAATGGTGACGATGTTGGGGTGGTGCAAACTCCCCGCAATGCGCGCCTCACGGAAAAAGTTTTCCTTGTAGGTTTCGCGGTCTTCGTCTTTCTCGATCCCTTTAAAGCTCACACGCTTAATTGCAACCGTGCGCTGGATGACGGGATCGAAGGCACGGAAGACCATACCCATGGCACCTTCGCCCTGGATCCCTTCGATGATGTATCTACCGATCTTTTGTTGTTTCATAGTCGGTCACGTCGCTGCCAGGCAGTCCTGTAAGTTAATTTGCTATACCAGGGAAACTTTATTGGATCCCATTCGCACGGCACGAATCGAGTCTACGCATTTTAACACCCCAGACCCGAAACTTGAATAATGAACGAGTATTCGGCTGGATGGTTGCATCGTTTTAGACCACCGGCGACGCCGAAGGGGCCGACTTTTGGGCCGATCCCGCGTTACTTTTTTTCGGCGACCGACGTCTTTGCGACGGTTTTTACCATGCTCCAGGTTTCGTTTAGGCCTGGTTTTCCAGATGTTGCTTGAGCAGTTGATTCAGTAAGGCCGGGTTCGCCTGACCTTTGGTTGCCTTCATGGCTTGGCCAACAAAGTAACCAAACACTTTGGTTTTACCATTGCGGTATTCACTGACGGGGCCGGGATTGTTCTCAATGATTTGTTTCACGACCGCCTCTAAGGCATTCGTGTCGGTAATTTGCTTCAGACCTTTACGGTCAACGATGGATTCGGGATCTTCGCCGCCGCGGAACATCTCCGCGAACACATCCTTGGCGATTTTACCCGAGATCACGTCCTTGGCGATCATTTGAATCAAGCTTGCCAGTTGGCCGGCCTGAATCGGATTGGCCGCCAAGCCGCCCTCAACCTGCTTCAGGTCGCGCAGCAATTCGGCCAAAATCCAGTTGGCGGCCAGTTTCGGCTCGTTACAACCACCCACCACTTTTTCGTAATAAGCGGCCAATTCTTTGTCAACGGTCAGACGCGCGGCGTCTTCCCGGTTCAATTTAAAGGTCTCGATAAAACGCTCGTATTTTTGGCGCGGCAGCTCGGGCATGCAGCCGGCGACAAGGTCCACTTGCTCGCTGCTCACGTCAATCGGCAACAAGTCTGGGTCCGGGAAGTAGCGGTAATCGTGGCTGTCTTCCTTGGTACGCATCACCCGCGTGGTTTGCGTGTCCACATCCCACAGCAAGGTGCATTGCTCCACGGCTTCGCCTTGGGAACACAAGGTCACCTGACGGTCGATTTCGTGCTGAATGGCGCGCTTTACATTATTAAAAGAGTTGAGGTTTTTGAGTTCGGTGCGGGTGCCGAGCTCTTTTTGGCCGACGGGCCGAACGGACACGTTGGCGTCACAACGCAGGCTGCCTTCTTCCATGTTGCCGTCGCAAATGCCCAGGTACTGGAGGATGGCTCTTAATTCGGTGAGGTAGGCGTAAGCTTCATCGGGCGAGCCCAGATCCGGCTCGGTCACAATTTCCAGCAGCGGAATGCCGCCGCGATTGAGGTTCACATAACTTTTTTTGGTGGACTGTGGGTAACCCTCGTGCACGGATTGCCCGGCGTCTTCCTCCAAATGGGCGCGGTTGAGGCGAATGGTTTTAGGTGTACCGTCCCCGGTTTCGATCAAAATGCGGCCGGGCCCGACAATAGGCTGCTCGAATTGCGAGATTTGGTAGCCCTTGGGCAAGTCGGGGTAGAAGTAATTCTTGCGGGCAAAAACGGAACGACCGACGGGATTGTTCCCGACGGCCAAGGCCAACTTAATCGCGCACTGCACGGCCTCGGCATTGAGCACGGGCAAAGCGCCCGGCATGCCCAAACACACGGGGCAGGTTTGGTCGTTGGCACGGGCGCCGAAGGTGGTGGCGCAGCCGCAAAACAGTTTGGAGCGGGTGGTTAATTGGGCATGAACTTCTAAGCCGATCACCGGTTCATAGCCGTGTAGGATCAAGGCTGCCTCCTGGGGACGAGGAAAAATTCGGTGTGCGTGGCGTGGTCGCCGTAGCCGGGGGAAAGCACGACGCCGGGTTGCAATCTTTGGTGGAAACCAAAGGCACCAAGTTCGGCACACACTAGCACTAAATGAAATGGCCCGCCAGGGCCAATGGTCGCATTTGGCGAAAGCGCATCAAAGATTCAAAAAACGCCGCACGGTGGGTGCGGCGTCTCTCTTAGTTAGCAATGCGCATAAATTCTTTGTAGCTCTTGTACTTGCTGTCGGCATCATCAGGGGCGAGGCCGACATTGAAGGCCGCTAATTCGGCGCTGGCATTGGGAATGGTCTCTTTAAATTGGAGCTTCTTGGTACCGTAGTTGGCCAAACCGGCCACATCCAGTTCCATTTGTTTTTCCCAAAAAACTTCTTCCGCCTCATTGTAAGCCTTGGCAACCACGGTCAGTTCTTGCAGGGTGGTCCCGCCGCTGAGGTTTTGAACATCGACCTCGAAGGTCACGGTATCGTCTTCTTTGCCGACGCTAAAATCCAAGCCCAGCTTGTACTTACCTCGGGCGGCACGGATTTCATCCTCTTTACTGGGGACATGGCAGGCGAAACAAAACGCCAAAATGGCGAGCAACGATAGAAAACGGTGGGTATTGGTCATGGTGCATCCTCTTTTTCAGGCTGGGCTTTATCGATAAGTTTGGCGCCGCGTTTGCGTTTGCGCTGAATATACCATTTCGAAATGCCGGAATGTTCTAATCCATATACCACTTGGTAAAGGCCTTGGTAAAGGCTGGGATCGTTGATCATCAGGGAAGCACTGCCTTCGCCTTGATCGATTTTCTCCAAAATGGAGGCCAAATGGTGGGTGGCTTTTTCAATGTTGGCGGCGACACGTTCGCCATATGCCTCGTCCTCGGTAAGTTTGTAGAGCAAGCCGCGGCTTTCACTGAGCCGCGTTACATAACCGTCGAGGTTGTCGAGCAGGGCGGTGCTTTTGCTTTTAAAAGCGTCGCGGTATTCGGCGTCTTGCATCAGGGTAGGGATCAATCCCTCGCCTTTTTCGTATTTGGCAATCAGGGCGTTCATGCCGCCGGTAATTTCCTGGAATTCACCGCGGAACCGCGTGGCGAACTCGGGATCGGTGAGCAACATGGAGATCAGGCCCTCGCGATTCTCAAGCTGGCCGACGGCTTTATCAAGGCGCAGGATCAAATCGTTGGCGAACTGTTCATCGCCGACCATGCGCTGAATCAGTCCTTGTTTGCTGTTGAGCTGCGCCAAAAAGGATTTGAGGTCCTTGGTTATATGCGACACATCGGTCACAAAGTCGGTGCCTTGTTCAAGCAAACGTTCCAGTTCGATGCCCTTGCTCGAGGTGCGAATGCGGCCGTCGACGGGCAGGATTTCGGTGTCGTAGTTGTCGGTAAGGAGGAGAATGTACTTGTCCCCCAGGACACCCACGGACTTGATATCCGCCACGGTCGAGGTACGAATATGTTCGCGTGCGCTGCGGTGCACGGCAATTTCGACGTTAATCGGCACGGCGCCGCCGGGCTGCTCCTGCACGTCGAGGGTGATTTTGGTAACGCGACCAATGGGAACCCCGTTGAAGTGGACGGGACTGTCGACGGCCAACCCGTTCACCTTGCCGAATTGAATGTTGTACGCCAGCGTTTCTTGAAAATTGCCCACGTAATAAAGCGCGGTGCCGAGGATGAACACGGACAGGGTGAACATCAGACCGACGCGAACTTCGCGATTCATGAGTTATCTCCTTCGAGGTAGGCGCGCAAGGTAGGGTGCTCGGCATCTTGCGCTTGGTCCAAGGTCCCGGTAAACGCCAGTTCGCCGCGGTCAAGGAAACAGAGGCGGTCGGCAACATGACGGGTAGTGGACATGTCGTGGGTCACAACCACCGAGGTAATCGCCAATTCGTTTTGTAGCTTGCGAATTAAACGGTTGATGGCGCGGGTAGTAAGTGGATCGAGACCCGTGGTCGGCTCGTCGTAAAGTACGATTTCGGGTTTGTTGATGATGGCACGGGCCAGCGCGACCCGTTTCATCATGCCCCCGGACAGGTCGGACAGGTAGAGGTGCTCGATTTTTTCGAGTTCCACCATCGCCAAACTCTCGCGCACCAAAGGCAGAATCTCGCGCGGTTTCATTTTTTGGTGTTCGATCAGTGGGTAGGCGAGGTTCTGAAAAACGTTCATCGAATCGAACAAGGCGCCACCCTGGAAGAGGTAACTGACGCGTTTGCGAATGGGGTAATACTCGTGTTCTTTAAGGTGGGTGATATCGCGGCCTTCAAATTGAATGCGCCCGCCCCCGGGACAAAACAGCCCAATCATCATTTTGAGGGTAACCGACTTACCCGAGCCGGAACCGCCGAGAATCACCAGATTCTCACCGCGGCGTACCTCGAGATTCATATCCTTCAGCACCTGCTTGTCGCCAAAACTTTTGCTGACGTTTTCGAAGCGGTAATAGACGTGGGATGCGTCGCTGGGTTGGGTGGAAGCTTGGGCCATCGGTCTGTCCTTAACCGGCAATGAGGTGGAAAATTTTGGTGAGGAAGAAGTCGCTAATCAGCACCAAAATCGAGGCGCTCACCACGGTATCGGTGGTGGCGTGACCCACCCCGTCGGCGCCGCCTTCGACACGCATGCCGTTGTTGCAGGCGATAATGCCGATAAAGTAACCGAAGAAAAAGGTTTTGCTCAAGCCGGCGGCGATATCCTCCACATCCAGCGCATTCATCACGCGGGCCAGGTAAAAGTACCCACCGATATTGAGCTCCATCGACGACAAAAGCAAGCCGCCGAGAATCCCAAGCGCGCTGGAAATAATGGTGAGAATCGGCAAGCAAATGATGCAGGCCACAACCCGCGGCACCACCAATTTGTAGATAGGACTGGTGGCCATGGCGCGCATGGCGTCGAGTTGCTGGGTGATTTTCATGGAACCCAGCTCCGCGGTAATCCCGGCACCAACGCGGCCGCCGACCAGAAGGGCGGTCAACACGGGACCCAGTTCCCGTACAATGCTCAGCGAAACCAGGTCACCGATGTACAACTCGGCACCGAAATTGGACAAGGCAAAGGAGGCCTGCAGGGCCAAGACCATGCCGGTGAACAGGATGGTGATGTTGGTGATGCTGAGCGATTTCACGCCGAGGTTGTAAAACTGGACCACCCAAGCTTTGAACTCGGGTTTACGTGCCAGCAAAAAGTACAGGGTTTCGCCGGAAAGGATAATGAGCTGGCCGATCACTTCAAAAATACGTGTCATAGAGGAAACCAATGCATCTGGAAGGAAAGCGTTGAATAGGCGGGGAAGCGGAATCCTGCTCAGTATAACCAATCACCCCGACGGCTCAAGCGAAATCAGGTGCGAAGCGCATATCCCGAACCGGCAAGGCTTGTGATACGGGGCGAATGGTGAACCGCCCCCCGATCCAGAGTAACGGGGCCTTCCTCCCACACGCCCCGCGGGGCGAGCCGGTCATCCGCCCATTTCCTCCCCGTCATTCCATCAATAAGGTGAGCGCGCCGGCGTCGAGCGCGGTGTGAAGATCCTCGCGGATCCATTGTCGGATGTGGTCCGGCGGCAGCTCGGGATTCAAGCCGATCCCCTGCGCCCGATTGCGCCCCCCTTGTTTTGCCATGCGCAACGCCTGTTCGGTCAGGGTGACCATCTCCTGCCAGCCCAGCAATTCCTCACCCGCCATAACCGGGTAATAGCTGTAGCCAATTGAACACGTGCAGGAAACGCCGCGGTCCGTAAACGGATGCTCACGCACCATTTCTAGCAAGCGCTCCGCCAGGTTGGCCAACAAACCCTGGTGCAGATCCTTAAAGAAAATGAAAAAGGCGTCGTTTTGCCAACGCACCACCACATCGCTGGAACGCACGATTTGATGCAAAAACTCGGCGAATTGTTTGAGCACCTCGTCGCCGAGGTCACGCCCGTGCAACTGGTTAAAACGGCAGAAGTGATCGATATCGATCAACATAAAGCCAAACCGATGCAGGGAATCGCCACTTTTGTCGGCAAACACCTGTCGCTGAAGCTTCTGTTCCTCCAACGGCATCAGCTCGTCAAAAAAGCGGCGGTTGTGGAGCTTGGTGAGGGGATCAAGCAAAGCCAGTTGTTGCAGTTGTTGGTTTTTGGCGGCCACCTCGCGGGTGCGCTGGGCCACAATTTCCTCCAACAGCTTGTTGTGGTTTTTGACGCGAACCATGCGCGCCCGGTGGATGAAACCCATCAACAGCAGGGCCAGCAGCACGGTTCCCGTTTTGAACCACAGGGTCTGGTAAAAAAACGGCGGAATGCTAAGCCCGAATACGGCCGAATCGCTCCAGTCGCCCTCGCCGCGGCGAACCTGAACCTCGAACTGATAATCCCCGGGCGGAAGCCCGCTGTAACGCGCGGTGGTGATTTGGGTTTCCGGGGTCCAATCGGCATCAAAACCCACAAGGCGAAAACGGTAGCGCAACAAACCGGTATTTCGGAACGAAATCCCGATAAATCGAAAGCGTAAATGGGAGTTGCCGGGCTCGGGCCGGTCACCCTCCGCCAAGGGAAACCAGCCGCCCTCATGGAAGTACGCGACCTCTTCTAAATGCAAACGCGGCTCGGCCAAATGGGCAGGCTCTTGGCCCGGATGATAGCTGGTCAGCCCCAAACCCGAGCCCATCCATAGGTTCCCGTCGCGATCCTCCAGTACGGCGCTCACCGACATCTCGTTTTCCGCCAAACCGTCGGCCGTCGTGTAATGCCGCCAAGTATCTCGGTAGAGACGATCCACGCCGCGATTGTGGCCGAACCAAACCGCGCCGGCCGCGTCGGAAAACACAAACCACACGTAAGCGTCGCTTAAGCCATTGCTCTGGTCGTACGCCTTAAAGCCCGTACCGTTGTGGTAAAAAGCGCCCTGCCCATTGCTCCCCACCCACATCCCGCCGCGTTCGTCCGGGCTGAGCGACCACAAGGCGGTGGTAAAGGGCGACACGTGATTTTTCAGGTGATCGGCCCGCGCGTCATAGATGAATAGACCTCGATTGCGGGTCGCCATCCACAGGCGTCCCCGGTCGTCGCTCGCAATGTCCATGACAAGGCTTTCCTGTAAAACGGGGAATCGCGTCCAAACCTCGGGCACCCCATCCTTTAGAAAACCGATGCCGTCACCGCCCAACCAAAGCCTGCCGTCAGGATCGCGGTGAATCGCGCGAACGGCCTGCAGATTGTCGCTAACGGATTGCTGGTTGAGACGACCAGAGGCCGCATCGAAGGTCACCAGCCAACCGCGCGTCCCCAACACCATGGTGCCGTCGTTCTGTTGGCCGATGCTGTAGACGGCGCGGTCGTGGAGCTTGTCCTCGGGCAGCGGTCGCGTCAAGCGCCCCTGTTTCACAGCCGCCACACCGTCGCGCGTTCCGACCCAAACAACCCCGTCCCGATCCTCATACAGGGCGCGCACAAAGTCATCGGGCAAACCGTGTTGCTCGCGGTACACCAGAAAAGGGCTCGGCGACAGTTTGTTGAGCCCAAAATCGGTCCCAATCCACAAGTTCCCCTCGCGGTCGGCACCCAAGGCGTGTAACACATCGTGGGAAAGCCCGTTGGCTCGGGTAATCCAACGGCCGGGAAGCCCTTTGCCCCAATCGGTGCGGGTAAGCTGCAACAGCCCATGACCCCGCGTGGCAAACCACAAGGTACCGCGCTGATCCACGGCGCCGTGGGTAATCGGGACGGGCTCTTCCAGCAACGGCGTGAGCGAATGGTTGTCGGGATGACGGCGGTACACCATCAGACCGTGATCACCGCCGACAAAATAGGTATCGGAATCGACCGGATCGGCCAAAATCACCCGTACCGGGGCCACTTCGCCCAGGTCGGAAGCGAAGGGACTTCCCGTTCGCGAAAGCCGATCAACCAGAACCGTACCCGCTGATGTGGCCACCAAAATCCGGTCGTCACCCACCGGAAACAACGCGGTCACATGCCGGCTAGGCAAAAGGTTATCCGAGGCAAAGGAAACAACTTCTTCGCCTGAAATCAGCGCCAACCCCTGACGCCCACCCACCCAAACACGGCCGGAACCTTGCGCCAGCAACGCGGTAATCACGCCTTGCCCAACCACGGGATGGTCACCGTAACTGGAAAAACCGGCGCCGTCAAAACGCACCACTCCGCCGCCGGAACTGCCGAACCACAGCACGCCTTGTTCGTCCTCGGCAATCGCGGTGATATGGTTGCGCACCAAACCATCGCTTTGGTCAAACACCCGCCACTCGCGGCCGTTAAAGCGGGCTAACCCACTCAGCGTACCGACCCATAGGTAGCCGGCCCGATCCTGGTGGATGCAGTACACCTGGCTTTGCGGCAACCCCTGGCTGGTGCCGTAGGTGGTGAAATTAAACCGCTGCGCCACAAGCGACGCCGACCCGCCCAACAAAACCAGACCCAGCAGGGCCAATCCTCGCAACACATCGGAACAGGCCGCGGCAAAACCCTTGGTGACGAGAACCTTATCGGTCGTGCAGATTCGCTTTAACAAAGCTTGCCCCCTTGCGCCGGGTCCAAGATTGCCGGATTCGGCGGCGTTAGGTCACCTTCACCACCGTACCGGCACACATCTGTTTCAACTCATCGGCCGTGAGCGAAAAAACAGCAAACGGCGTCCCCGCCGCGGCCCATAAAAGGTCGTATTGCCACAGATCTTCATCGACAAACGCCTTGAGTTCTTGCGCATGCCCGACCGGTGGAATCCCGCCAATTGCGAAGCCGGTCGCTTCACGGGTAAAGTCGGCGTCGGCCTTGCGGATCTTTTCACCAATGAGACGGCCCAGCCGTTTTTCGTGGACCCGATTCTCGCCGCTCACCGCGACATAATAAGCATCACCGCTTTCCTTTCCCTGAAAAATCAGGGACTTAACGATTTGCGCAACCTGACAACCGATGGTTTCGGCGGCCTCGGCCGCGGTACGGGTGCTGCCCGGTAACTCGCGCACCTCACAGGAAAATCCCATGGTGGTCAGGGCGGATTGGACTTTTTCAGCCGAAGCTTGCATCGTTCATCCTTTTAATTGGGGGAAATGGTTGGGTACAGGACGGATCACACATGCCGGCGCCGCCAAATGAACAAAATTCTCAGGACCTATTCCCGCCGAAGCGGGAAAACGGTCGTGGAAACAGAGCGCCCCGAACGAGGCAAGGATTCAAAGGCGGGAACCGTTTTGATTCTAGCAAAGGCCGGGCGAAGCGACGTAGCAACAAACGCATGGAAAAACGGTGTGGTTTCCACGGCCAAAGCCGGCAATCAGCCCCGCCGAAGGGGATCCCGTCACGCGGCGGCCCCGGTGGACGCCTCCAGGGTTTCGCGATATATTGGGCAGACTTGACGAAGCGGTCCCACACGAGGGTCGCCACTTTTACCCGGAGGTCTTCGGTGGAAGCAACACTTCGCGAAAACATCTCGCAATTGGTCGGCAGCGCACCGGTCTATTTGTTCATGAAAGGGAACCCAACCTTCCCACAATGCGGTTTCTCAAACCAGGTGGTTCAAATTCTGAAAGCGTACGATATTGAATTTGGCCACTTCAACGTGTTGGAAGATCCAGAAGTTCGCCAGGGCATTAAAGAATTTTCCGAATGGCCGACCATCCCCCAGCTTTACATCAACAAAGAGTTCATCGGTGGTTGCGACATCGTGCGCGAGGCTTGGGAGTCCGGCGAGTTAACCGAATGGTTGCAAGGCGCCTTCCCTGAGAAAACCATCAACGCCCCCAAACCGCCGGCCCGCCCCAAAAACATTACCCCGGCCGAAGCGCAGGGATTGATGGGCCAAGGGGGCTACCGGTTCCTGGACGTTCGCACCCACGAGGAACGCGACATCGCCAAGGTCGACGGCTTCGACCTACTCGACCAAGAACTGGCGCAAGAAATCCTCAACAGTTGGGACAAGGAAACCCCGATGGTGTTTATGTGCCACTTCGGCGGGCGTTCATCCCAAGCTTGCGAGTATTTCGCCGGCCAGGGGTTCCAGCAAGTATTTAATGTGGACGGCGGTATCGACGCCTGGTCCGAAACCGTGGACAGCAGCGTCCCCCGCTACTAACCCCATCACCATCGTTTCATGACGGCACCCATGGCTTACGGCCTGGGTGCCGTTTCTGTTTGGTTTCAGCATCGCAACGGAACCCAGCGAAATGTCCATGACGTTTTTTGCGCACCGGTCGGCCACAAAGCGGTCGAGCACGGCGGTTTCACCATGTCTCAGCCGAGGCAAGGACCTTTTGAGCGATTTTTTGTTTCAGCTTCGCAACACTGCATTTAGCTGTAAGAAACGGCTTCGTCCCTCGAATAACCGGCCTTATCGAGGGTCGTCGCCACCCTCACTTATTTTTTAAAACGGGAATTTAAGTCTAGGGTGGGGTTGTTTCGATAAGTACGATTACCTAAACAACATTCCCCATGTTCCATTTAAAAAAGTGTATGTGGTGATCCCAAACATCATTTTTCTTCCCCAACCCGGCAACAAAAACACCTCATTTTCCGTTCACAAGCTGTACACCTTTATTAACACCACGTCACATTTGCCCTTTCCCCAACTTCGCCACTAAGAACCATGACCCTTGGTCGAAGATCCTCGCGCCGTCTTGGGTACAGGCGCGGGCACCCTACCAAGCTTTTCGCTTTATCACCGGCTGTTAACATCACGTCCGGGCATGGGACAGGTCTGTCTCGCGATCCGGTACGCTCCAACTCGCCGTTCCTCCGCATTGCAATTCGGGTGCAATGCCGGGACCTTGTCTGCGCTCGTTTGCTCTACCGGGAGTCCGCCTATGTCGTCCCATTTCCTTACTATGTGTTTGCTCGCGTATTGTTTAGACAGCGGCATCGATCACACGGAAACCATACCAACACCACCGCACCAACCGTCTTTCACCCAGCCGGCCGGCGATCAGGAACGCCCACCGGTCCACGAGACTTTTGAAAACGATCCGCGTTTTCTTTCCTGGGCTTATTATTTGTGGCGCGAGGCCGGACGGGGCATCCACCAAACCGAATTAAGTGCCTGGATCGGCTTGGAAAACGACCATTTCTTTTTCCATCGCTGGCCCCACGGTCACAAGACCCGCCAGGAGAGTTGGCAGGGAAGGGTGCCCAACCACGTGTGGGCCAACATCCACACCCATCCCAACAACACCCTGGCCCGACCCAGCGGCAGCAACGGCCAAGGCGAAGGCGGCGATGTTGCTTTTGCCCACAAAACCGGCCTCATTGTTTATACGGTCCACCGCGACGGCATCTACCGCTATCACCCGAAAACCAAAAAAGTTACCAAGGTATGGAACGGACCCGGAAAAGGCGGCAAGGCTTGGTGGCGCCTGGCCGAAGCCTCTTTGGTCCAACACTTCGAGCGCTCGACCCCGTACTACACCAAACAGTATGAAGAAATGCAGGCCATCGGCCGCCGCTGGCAAAAGCTCAGCGAATTGCGCAAAAAAACCAAGAACCGCAAGCCGTCCAAAAGCTGGACCCGCAAAGACAAACACCGCGAACTCAAAGCCATACGCCAGGACATTCTGCGCATTCGCAGAGAATACCTAACCGTCATTCAAGGCATCGACCTCGACCGACGCATGACCATGGCGCTCACCACGGAAATCGGCACCGTCATCCATGCCGGCCAACCAAGCTTGGATAACAAAGAACAAATTGCCGGACTACTCCAGCAATAGGATCAACCTGAAAAAAGGCCGACCCCCTCGAAATGCCGCTTCCCGGCAAGATCCTTTGTGGCAAAATGGGCGGACCATTTTCCCAACCGGGAAAAGATCGGGAATCCCATGCACCAAACCCCATTGCCATTCGACAAAGTAGAAGGTTGCGGCAACGACTTCGTCTTGCTGTATCAGGAACCGAGCGCCGCGCTCATTCCCAAATTGTGCGACCGCCACCACGGCGTCGGCGCGGACGGGATCATGGTGTGGCAGGGTGCCCACGAGGACGGCTTTCGGCTTGACCACTACGACCCGGACGGCGGTCGTACCTTCTGCCTCAACGGCATTCGTGCCGGCTTGAACCTGGCGATCAAACGCGGCGATTGCCCAACCGAAGGCGTCATCTACAGCGAAGGCAGTCGGTTGGCCTACCGCTTTGACCAAAGCGTGTTTCTGCGCCTCGACCCCGTCCCCTTCCAGCCCTGCCGTTGGGTCGAGGACACCCATTGCCACGAAGGTTTTTTCGTCGACGTCGGCAACCCGCAATTTGTCCTGCTCGGCGACCTCGACTTGCGCGCCTTCCGAAAACTGGCCCCGCGCATGCGCGCGCCCTCCGCGCTTTTTCCCAACGGCGCCAACGTCAACCTCTTGCTGCCGGCGCCGCCGGGCGACCGCCAAACCTGGCATATTTACACCTTCGAACGCGGGGTGGAGAATTTCACCCGCGCCTGTGGTTCCGGCATGTACGCCGCCGCCATGGTCGTCATGGACCTTTATCAAACCGCGAATGTGCGTTTTATTCCTGAGGGACGCGGCCATGTTAGGGTAGAACAGTACAAGGACGGTCTCTGGCTGACCGGCGATACCCAACACGTGTTTCAAGGGACGTGGTTATGTGGCTAATGCTTTTGTGTGTGTGGTTGCAACAACCCAGCGTACAGGTCGGCACCGAGGTGGACACCACCAACGCCCAGATCTTCTTGCGCAGCGGTGAACGCATCGAAATGATTAACGTGCGCCTGCGTGGGATTAACGCGGGTTCGTTTGAAATCCAAACCAAGGAAAACCACCAGATTTTGTCGCTGGCCTCGATCCTGCGCATCAAAAAAATCGGCAACGAGACGGGACGGTTTGAGGTCTGGCTCGACAACGGCGACATTCTGAAAGGTAAAATTCGCAACGTGGCCTTTGAATCGGATAAAACCATCGGCGGCACGGGCGCGGTTTACCTCATGCTTTACAACCTAGACCGCATTCACTTTATTTCAGCCAGCCCAATGCGCCATTGCCTCACCGGCCATTACGAAAAAAACACGCCTTACCCCTTTTGCCCGATTTGCGGTGCCGAACTCCAATTCGGAACCTATGAAGACGAAGAGAAAAAAGAGCGTTACCCCAATCCCCAATTCCACCAATGGCGCTTGGACCCACGCAACCCGACCTCGGGTCCCGTCGGTGGCGGCTAGCATGATTCAATTTAGGTTTTAGGGAGTCACGGTTTGATTCGCCTCGCACTTTCACCTTGTCCCAATGATACGTTCGCGTTTTACGGCCTGCTCCACGGCAAAACGAGCTTCACCGAAACCATCGATGTTCAGTACGCCGACATTGAAGCCCTCAACGGCATCTGCCTGAACGATGCAGCCGATATATGCAAAATCAGTTTTGGCCTGTACCCGCGCATTTACGACCGCTACCAACTCCTTGAAGGTGGCTCGGCCCTGGGCTTCGGCTGCGGACCGCTGATTGTGGCGCGTGAACCGGACCTTGAGCCGACAGGTGCCCGCATCGCGGTTCCGGGCGCCAACACCACGGCCAAGCTGCTGTTGGATCTCTATACCCAACGCGATTACCAACCGGTGGAGCGGGTTTTTGACCAAATCATGCCGGCCTGTGAAGCGGGCGAGGTCGACGCGGGGCTGATCATTCACGAATCCCGCTTCACCTACCAAACCCACGGCTTACACAAACGCGTCGATCTCGGCGAATGGTGGGAACGGGTCACCGGTCACCCCATCCCGCTGGGCGGCATCGTCGCGCACCAACGGGTGGACGCCGACACCCTATCTCGGTTCGACGCCGCTTTGCGAGAAAGCATTGATTACGCCTGGCGCCACCAGGACGAAGTGGTGCCCTTCATGCGCCGCCACGCCCAAGAAATGGAACGTTCGGTCATGGAACAACACGTGGCCCTGTACGTGAACGATTTCACCCGCGCTTTGGGACAAACCGGCCGCGACGCGGTTGCCAACCTGGTTCTCCGCGCGCGCGAGCTGGATCCCGCGGCAGACTGACTTGTCAAAGCAGGCCATTCGTTTTAAGTTAAAAGGAACTTCACCAAACTTAGTTTCACGAGGCGATCTCCATGGAAGTCACGCGGGATATGCAGCCCTATTTCTCCGGCAACGCACTGTATGGCGACGATTTTGATTTAGAAGAAATCGAGGGATGGTACCGCGATGAGTCAGAGGGTTACGCGGGTCTGATCAAAAACACCGACAAGCAATACCGCTACGACTACCATGCCCTCAACCACCAAACCCTCTTCCGTTTTTTACCCGCGGATCGCCGCTTCCAGAGGGCCATGGGTTTGGGGAGCGCCTACGGCAAAGAATTTGAACCGATCAACCAACGCATCGACACCTTGACCGTGATCGATCCCTCGGACGAATTTACCGCGACCGAGGTGGTGGGCATCCCGGCCCGTTACATCAAACCCAACGTCAGCGGTCGCTTGCCATTTGAAGACAACCATTTTGATTTGATCACCTGCTTCGGCGTCTTGCACCACATCCCCAACGTTTCCTACGTACTCAAGGAAATGGCGCGGGTGCTGGAGCCGGGCGGTTACACCTTAATCCGGGAACCCATCGTATCGATGGGCGACTGGCGCCGCGAGCGCCCCGGTTTAACCAAACGCGAACGCGGCATCCCCCAACACCTGTTCCAGGAGATGGTGGCCGAGGCCGGCTTCACCGTCCTGCAACGGCGTTTGGTTGGTTTTGCACCGCTGCGGATTATCTGGAAAAAAACCGGCACCGACTTGTTTAGCAGCCGCCTCGGTACCTCACTCGACCTGCTCTGCAGCAACCTGTTCCGCTGGAACCTGCGCTACCACGCCGAAAGTTCTTTCGCCAAATTCCGCCCCACCTCCGCGGCTTACGTCCTCACCAAGGCTTAGAAGACTTGGTTCCCAGAAAAACAGCCTCCCTCTGAGTAAACACAATGCACCCTAAGTTTTTTCCAACCACTCAGCCTACAGATTTTTAGCGAGCCATTATATTAAACCCATCTTGCTTGGATCAGCTTCGAGCCGTTACAATTCATGAGGAGGCCATAAACCACATGCAAAAATTTCAAATGATTGATCTCTTCTCAGGTGCAGGCGGCCTGACCTTAGGCTTTCATATGAATGAGCTAAAAGGCTCATTTGAAAGCGTTTTAGCCATCGACAATGATCAAGCATCTATCAACACTTATAACGGTATGTTTGGAGAACGCGGCATTTGTACAGATATCGAAGAATGGCTCCGCTTCAATGATGTGCCTAAGGCAGACCTCGTGGTTGGAGGCCCACCCTGCCAAGGCTTTAGCCTCCTAAATAAAAAACGAATGACCGACACACGTAGGGCTTTATGGGAACCCTACATGGACATTGTTGACCAGTCTGATGCAAAAATGTTCGTGATGGAAAACGTCCCGGATCTCTTAAAAAGTCAGGAGTTCCTGGATATACAAAAAAGGGCAAAGGACCTCGGGTTCACAATCCACTCACAAAAATTGAATTCAGCAAACTACGGCGCACCTCAAGTTCGGAATCGAGTGATCGTCGTAGCTTACAAAACCGAATTCATCGATTTCATACCATTTCCGCCAGAGAAAACGCACCAAAAACCACAGCCAAATATGACCTTGCCTCCTTGGCGCGTGGTAGAGGATGCAATTGGAGATTTGGCTCCGCCAGTGGGCACTTCGATTCGAAACTGTGAACCACCATACGACCTACACTTCGGCCGCAACCCAACTAGCGTCAGCAGGATGCGATACAAACTCATTCCAGAAGGTGGAAATCGATTCGACCTTCAACGAAAAGCCCCCGAACTAACCCCGCAATGCTGGATTAGAAAAAAATCAGGAGGAACCGATTTGTTCGGCCGTCTCTGGCGAGATAGGCCATCTGTAACAATCCGAACAGAGTTCTTCAAGCCTGAGAAAGGCAGATATTTGCACCCTACCCAAGACCGACCAATCACACACAGAGAAGCTGCTCGTTTAATGGGATTCCCTGACGATTTTAGATTTTGCGGTAGTAAAATTGAAATTGCTCGACAAATAGGAAATGCTGTCCCTCCTCCTTTCGCACATGAAATTGCAAAGGTCGTAAATTCGGCATTGAAAAATGCTACCGCCCTGGTCTAATGAATGGCCAGAAGATCAAAGTCGGGAGATCCAGAGGAATATAGAAAACAACTAATCGCTTTATTGGTAGCCTTCGAAACACACCTAAAAGATGACGATCTCCGACAAAAGGTAAGACACCTCGTACCCAGCTACCACATCCTACGTGACCTGGGCTGCTCCCTTATTGACATTGCCCTAAACAACAGCAGCGCTAGGCAACGCTTACTATCATATCTTCAGAGTTACCCATGTCAAATCATTGACGGCGATGAACTGATGGCGGTAAGCGGCATTCAAGATTGGCCACGTCGACTCAGGGAGATTCGCAAAGACCTAGGTTTCAAGTTATTAAGTGGTGTAACAGTTAAAGAAATGGAGGATCAGGGCGAATTAGATCCACAAAGTCCATTCATCGGAATGAAACCAGAACAATATGTCTTAATGGAAATTGAACCAGACCGTGAGGCCGCTTACCGATACAACCTAGCAAAGGAAATCCGACAGTCCAACCAAAGTGTTCAAAATAAAATACTCGCCTACCTAAGACAGAACGTTGGCCGCAAAGTAAGCGGCGAAGAACTCCGTTACGTGTCGCGTGATAAAACTGAATGGGCGAGAAGAACACGAGAGCTACGCACAGAACAAGGATGGCCCGTTGTCACTCGCTATTCGGGGGCCCCCAAACTAGAAGTCGGCACTTATCTCCTGGAGATGGATAGGCAATCACCTGTTCATGACAGAAGAATTCCTGATCCTGTCAGAAGAGCAGTTCTCCGCCGAGACAAATATGAATGCCAAGATTGCCATTGGCACATCGAGGAATGGAACAAAGCTGACCCTCGTATATTGGAGCTCCATCACATTCAGCATCACGTAGACGGAGGCAGAAACACAGCAAATAATCTTCTAACATTGTGCAATGTTTGTCACGATAGTCGCCACAGAGACTCAAAACCTTAATTAGAGAAAACGCCTCAAAACAAGGTTTTTTCCAAGTAACCGACGCGGTCCTGTACCGCGCGCCAAAAAGCGCCGAGCGCGCCCAAGTTCTCGCTGAATTGGGTAACCCATTGAGCCGGGGCGATTTTCCGGCCGCTGTTGCGCTGCTGCACCGCGGTGATGGTTTGTTTGAACATCTGCCATTGTTTGTTGAAGAAAAATTCCAGGCCGGGATGCTGCTGGTGCAACACCTGGAAGCGTTGGTTGTGGCGGTCGATTTGCGGCAGCTTGCGTTGCAATGCAGCGATGTCCTTGGCCGATTTGGCGCGCTTCAGTCGTTTTTCCAAATCCCGTTGCAAGCTCAGAAAAGCACGCGCTTCCTTGGTCAGGGCGCCGAGCTGCGTTTTTAGGCCCTTGAGGTGTTGGTTCAGTTGGTCCTCGGCTTGGATCGGTTGGAACGCGGTCAAGGCTTGCGCCACCGCCGCCGCGACATCCACCGGCCGGCTGAAATAGCGCGCGGCGATCTCGGCCAGGCCCCGCGGCGCGAAGCGGGGGACAGCCGCGCCGGCGCCGGTGGCGTTAAATAGCTCGAGCCGGGGGAACTGTTCCAGCAAACCCGGCACCACCTCGTCGTACCAATAAAGGGTCAACACGAAATGATCGAGGCTGGTCACCTGGCCGCCAAAATAACCGGGTACCCGCCGCAAACGTTTGGGCGCGGCGCGAAAGGCGCGGTTGACCTCGGCGCCGGCGTAGACCTCGCGCCCTTTTAGGGCCAGGTCGTGACCGAGCAGGGTGATCGGGCTGCAACCGCAAATGGCGGCCATGTGGAAGGCGGTCGCCGAAACCGACCCCGAGGTGGCGGCAATTTGTTTGCGCCATTGCGGTACCCGCTGGTTGAGCCAGCAAGTCACCGGGTTGTACCGACTTTGAAACACGAAGGTTTCGCCGTGGGGCACCTGAAAAAAGGCGCGCTGGGCCTGTTCGGCCAGGAGAAAGGTGGTTTGGCCGAGATTTTCGGCGTAACGCACCAAATGCACAAAATCCTGGGCCTCCACATGGACCAAAAAGTCGGGCGCAATCCCGTAACGGGCCAGCACCGGCACGGAACGCGCGATGGCAAACACCACCACCCGTTCCCGGTAAGGCAGGAGCTCAATGACATTGCGCTCCAAGGAAGGCCCCGCCGAAAGGATCACGGCCGGTTTGTCCTTGAGGACCCCCGCCAAATGTTCCGCACCGGGCGCGCGCGTGCTCTCGGGCAGGGAACGCACGGTCGAAGCCCAAATGCCCGGCAGCGCTTCCTTGTCCAAGCCGCTTTCGTGGCGGCGCAGCTCGTGGGCGCGGTTGTAGGCGGCGGCAAAATCCTGAAAGGCGGCGGGATAATGTTGTTGGTGGTAGGGGCTCACGAACACGGCGGCTTCAACGCCGGCCTTGAGGTAACGGGCCAGGGTCTTGGCATAACGTTCGGCCGTGAGAAACACTTGGGCATTGCGCGCGGGCAGGAGGGCGGCCAAATCGAGATGGGCTGAAGCAAGGGCAAACACCGCGGGGTCCGGCTCATAAACCAGCAGGGCGCCGTCCTCGCGGGGTTGATCGGCGTCGAGAAACCAACCCAAACCCAAGCCGAAGTGCAGGTGCAGTGCGCCGGCCCCGTGTTGCACCATTTGCACGGCCTCGGCGCGGGGTTGCCCCGGGTGATGGAGATAACGGTTGCCTGCCCGCAGGGTCGCGTCCCCGCCCGCGCAAGGGACAACCTGCCAGGACGTGTCCTTCGGGGTACCCAATTCCGCCAATAGGTCGGGATCGTATTCGGCCAGAAAACGCCGGTTCTGTTCGCTTGTGGATTCGCTCATCACGCGGTGCGCCCTTTCTTGGTTGGTTTAATCAATGATCTTATGGCCGAGGGCACGCCCATGTTCGGCCTCGACCCGTTTGGCGGGTCATGCCAAACAGGCCTACACCGCGGGTAACAAACGGATGGTTCTGTGAAAAGCGTCTGGTCGAGCATAGGCCGTGGTGGGATAGGTGTCAAGAAGGGTCGCGGTCCCACCGCCTAGCCACCACTGGGACGGGTTCGCAACCAAAAACTGGACGCGAAACCGGGGTCGAGCCACGGCATGAAACGGCTGAGGTTCGGTTGGTTTGACCAGAAACCGGTTGTTTCGGCGAGGGCGTCTTTGGCGGGGTACAGGCGACCGCCCCAGGCATAAACTTTGTTTGCAAGCGCCTGGTAACAGCGCGGGGTGTTTTCTCCAACGAAGGGAAAATCCATGGCCAAACTGACACCGGGCATGGGGAAGGAAAGCAAACCGGGCGCGGCACCTTCACCGAACACCTTGACGGTGCAAAGTCGCGGGATTTGGCATTGCTCCCGTGCTTGGGCGATCAGGGCAAGTAAATCCCCGGCCCGAGCGTAAGGGACCACACATTGAAACTGGAAAAAACTGTAGTGGCGGCCGTAGAGGCGGCGCACGTCGAAGACGCCGTCCAAAGGAAAAAAAACGGCGGCGAGTTCGGTTCGCTTTCTTCGGCCGAACAGGGTATGCCGTTGCCGGTAGAGCTGGTTGAACCAACCGGTTCCGGCGCCGGTCGCCCAAAAAGGCGGAAGCGGCAGCAGTCGCGGCGGGCGGGTGAACCCCTTGGGCAGAAAGAGGCGGCCGGCATCGGCGGCGTGGTCGGCGCGCATCACCAAGCCGCGCCCCAAATGTTTGGCCGGCGCGGTGCCGTCCAACCAAGCGACGCGGTAGGGCCAGGCGGGCTCGGGATCGCGCAGTTCGGCGAGCAGCGCATCGAAATCGGCGACCGGCGTCACCTGCTGCACCATCGCGGTCGAGGCGAGGGGCTGAAGTTGGAGTTCGACCCAATGGATCAAGCCGGTGAGACCAAGCCCGCCGATGGTTGCCTGGAATAGGTCGCCGTTTTGATCGGGCGAACACAGGATCACGCCTTCCCCGGTGCGTTGCAGGGCGAGACGGCGCACATGGCACCCGAAGGAACCGCGCGACAGATGGTTTTTTCCGTGGACATCGTTGGCGACGGCACCGCCCAAACTCACCCAGCGCGTTCCCGGCACCACGGCGGGGAACCAACCTCGCGGCACCACATGGTCGATTAATTCGGCCAGACTCAAACCGGCCTCGGCGCGAAGCACGCCTGACGCGACGTCGAAGGCAAGCACGCGATTTAAACGTTCGGTGAGGAGCAGACAACCCCGGCTGTTGAGGGCGACATCGCCATAGGAACGGCCCAGGCCGCGCGGCAGCACGCTGGTTTGCGCGTCGGCCAAGGCTTGATCAACCGTGGCGGCGGTCAGCACGCGCGCGGGGCCGGGAACGCGGGGGAACCCGCTCCAGCCCGACCATTCACCTTGCCGCGTGTCTGTCATCGCGCCACCTTTCCCCATTCACAACGCCCATGTGACGCCCAAGGCACCGAGCAACAACAAGCCGTAACTCAAGGGGTCGCGCAGTGCAAACAAGACGGGATCCCAATCGAGGCGGCCGCGTACGGCCAACCACCACAGGCGCACCAGCCACAAGAGTACCACGCAGAACACGGGCCAAAGGGCGGCGGGCCGGGTGTAGAGCGCGGCCACGGTGGCGGACTCCACATAAAAGACAAGTACCAGCATGGCAAACACCCCAGACAAAACACCGGCGGCGATCAACAAGCGGCGGTTGGCGACGCGGTAGGGCCGCCCCGGCAAACCGGACTCACCTCGAGCGGCGGCCTTGGTCAAGGCGGTCACCCGTTTGGCCGATGCCAAGGAGGCAAAAAAACCCAGCGCAAAGGTCAGCAGCCAGGGCGAAACCGGGGTAGCCGTCGCCAAGCCGCCTACCCACAAACGCGAGGTATACAAAAGCGCTAAAACCAAAATATCCAGGCCGGTAACCCGTTTGAACACCAGGCTGTAGCCAAGCGATACCAAGGTGTATACGGCCAGCGCGGAACCGACCGCGAGGCCGAGCGGCGCTGCAACCAAGAGCGCGCCGAGGGCCAGACTCGGCAACAACCACAAGACCAGGGGCATGGGTTCGAGACCGGCGGCGAAGGGCCGGTCTTTTTTGCGGGGATGGCGGCGATCATGGGCGATGTCGCGCCAATCATTGACGACGTAACCCAAGGAAGCACAACAGCAAAAGGCGGCAAATGCAGCAAGACCACGCGGGAGTAAACCGGGTTCGGCAATGCGATGCGCGGTGAGTAAGGGCACCAGCACCAACAGGTTTTTGCTCCACTGGTGGGGCCGCGATAACATCCAAACGGCGACCAAACGGCGTCGGTGCGATTCTGAAATGACATCGGCAAAAGTTCGCATCGACGTTGTTCCCTTCCTCTCGCCCTTGTCAGGGGTCAACACGGGTGCCCACACGCGTATTTCTTAAGGGTCGGAACAAGCGGCGGCGGGCATAAGCGGGCGGGGGCGTGGAAGCGCGTAAAAGACACGTTAACCAGCAGCAAACAAGTGACTTGCGCGCGGAGCAAAACCTTATAAAGTTATGCATTTTGCTTGACAATCGTATGAAATCAACTATGGTAAAGCCAATATTCACCTAATGGTTACACATTCCAACGCCGCCCTCGGGCCGCGGAACGTAACGTATCTCGGACGGATATTCCGGCTCTGATCAAGCTTGATTCAAGGTCTTATCGGCCTTTATCAATCAAACAGCATATGGCAAGGCACACCCAAGGTATGTGGTTGGATGGGTATGTGTTGCAGCCGGTCGGCCTCGGTTCTGGTTCTTGGTTTTCGGCGTTCGTTCGGTCAGCGCTTGCGACTTAAACGGGCGACGACGCGGACACTCCCGTTGAAATCAAACACCCACGGCGAGGCTCAGTGCCCGTTCGCACTTTGGCAGGGTAGGTCAATTCGGCGCGTGATGGTGGGTTCGCCCCCAATCGCGAAGGGACCCCCCCGCAAACTTAGGAGAAACGGGCCCTTTTGTTTTGCACGCCGCATGACGTGCAACGCATTGGATCAGGTAAGGATCAATCCGAACCCGACCCGTGGTACGAAAACTCAAAGTTCCCGATAACGGCTGTTTCGTACCGATGCATCTCGCCCTAAACGATCACGTTCTGCAAAACGAACCAGGATCGCCGTCGGCGAGGGTTCGGGTTTGGCGTTTAGGGCGGACTCCCATGGATTGCATATGGATCGCCCGATAAGCAAAGAACTAAAGGAGACATAAATGCGACTGCCAAGTTTTAAGCTTGCTGCCGTTGTGTTTTTACTTGCAACACCGTACCTCCTGGCGCAAAACGTGACCGTTAGCGGTCACGTTGAAGACGCCAAGGACGGTGGCAGCCTACCCGGGGCAACGATTGCCGCGGTAGGCACCACGATCAGTACGGTTTCTGGTGAAGGCGGTAAATTCACACTTACTGTGCCCAACGTAAACGAAGTGACCATTCGCGTAACCTTCGTCGGTTATAAGACGTTTGAAGATAAAATTTCCGGCGGCGCCACCAACCTCGTCGTCAAGCTGGAAGTCGACCCCCTCAACCTGTCTGAAGAAATGGTCGTCACCGGTTTCTCGACCTCGGTCAAACGCGCCAACTTGGCCAACTCGGTTTCCACCATTTCCCAGGAAGAAATTTCCCGTGTACCGGTTCAAACCGTGGACGGCGCCCTCAGCGGCAAGTTCACCGGCGTCACGGTCCGTGAAAACTCGGGTGCGCCCGGCGGCGGTATTTCCGTCAAACTGCGCGGTGTATCCACCATTAACGGTGCCAGCCAACCGCTGTACGTCATCGACGGCGTCATCGTGAGCAACACCGAAATTCAGTCCGGTAGTAACTTCGTCAGTGAAGCGGGCGCGGCGGGTTCCAACACCCCCCAGGACAACCCGACCAACCGTATTGCCGACCTGAACCCCGACGACATCGAATCGATTGAGATCCTGAAAGGCCCGTCGGCCGCGGCGATCTACGGCTCGAAAGCTTCCAACGGGGTTGTCATCATCACCACCAAACGCGGTCAAGCGGGCGAAACGCGCTACAATCTGAACGTCAAGTTCGGTCGTCGCGAAATCGTCAACAAGCTGGGCCAACGCGTATTCACCCGTGAAACGGCTTACGAAATGGGTGAAGCCCAAGGCCAATTCTTTGATTCCGTGGCCAACGCCGACGGTTCCTACAACCTCATTGATTATGAAGAAGAGATGTACGGCAACGTCGGTGCCATCCAGGAGTACAACTTCAGTGCTTCCGGCGGCGGCGACAACACCCAGTTCTACATTTCCGGTTTGTCCCTCGACGATGAAGGCATCATCGAACGCACCGGCTACCGCAAAAGCGGTTTCCGCGTGAACTTGGACCACCGCTTCTCGCCGACCATTCGCGTGGCGGCCAACGTGAACTTCATCAAATCCATCTCCGACCGCGGTCTGACCAACAACGAAAACCGCGGTGGTGTCACCTTTGGTGTTGCGCTGACTTCGACGCCCAACTTCGTCGACCTGCGCCCCGTCAACGGCATCTACCCACGCAACCCGTTCGCGGCCTCCAACCCCTTGGAAACGCGCGACAAAATGACCAACCGCGAGACGGTCCAACGCACCATCGGTTCGTTTAAGTTTGACTGGGAACTCCTGTCCACCGCCACGCAAACCCTCGACTTCAACATCACGGCCGGTTACGACTTTTTCTCCCAGGAGAACAACCTGTTGTTCCCCGCCGACCTTCAGTTTGAAGAAGACAAAAGCAACGGTTTGCCAGGCACCACGCTGGAAGGCACCACCGACTCCGACAACACCAACCTGTACTTCAACTTGACCCACAGCTACATTTCCTCCAGCGGCACCTCCTTCAAAACCGCCGGTGGTATCCAATTTGAAGAGCAAGACGCCAACCGCCGCTACGTGGTCGGTGAAGGTTTGTTCCAAGGCCAAACCAACTTCGACACCGCCGCCAACATCAGCTTTGTCGAACAGCAAAAAACACTGCAGCGCGACCGCGGCTTCTTCGTCCAAGAGGAAATCACGTTCGGCGACAGCATCTACTTCGTTGCCGGTTTCCGCGGTGACTCTTCCAGTAACAACGGCGACGACGGCAAGTTCTACATCTTCCCCAAAGCCGCCGGTTCGGTTCGTCTCTCCGAGTACGACTTCTGGTCGGGCTTGAAAGACACCTTCAACGAATTCAAGGTACGCCTCGCCTGGGGCCGCACGGGTAACCTGCCCCGTCCCGGTGTGAAGTTTTCCTCGTTCGCAACGTCCAACATCGAATCCAACGGCGGCCTCTTGGTCGGCGTAACCCGCGGCAACCCCAACATCGAACCCGAAACCTCCACGGAATTGGAGATCGGCATCGACGGTGCCTTGTTCGATAACTGGGCGACCTTCGAGTTGACCTACTTCAACCAAGACATCGACGACCTGATCATGCTGCGCGAGCTGTCGCCTTCCAGTGGTTTCCAAGAAGAAGCCATCAACGGCGGTGCCATGGAAACCGACGGTTGGGAATTCGGCCTGGCGCTGAACCCCATTCGCAAAGAAGACCTGGAGTGGACAGCCCGCTTGAACTACTACAAAACCGAATCCATCATCACCCGGCTTGACGTTCCCGCGTTCACGGTTGACGGCGGTGGTTTTGCCCCGGTTCTGGGTGAATTCTTCATCGAAGAAGGCGCCTCGGCCACACAGATCAAAGGTGTTGAAAACGGTGAGTTCATCGTTCTGGGCGACGAAACGCCCGACTTCCAACTCTCCTGGGACAACTACGTGCGTTGGAAAGAATGGTCCTTGAACTGGTTGCTGGACTGGAAAGAGGGCGGCGAGGTCGTCAACTTGACCTTCCTGCTCTCCGACTTGAGCCGCACCACTTTTGACCTCGATACGCCCGAGGGTGAAGCGCGTCGCGCGGCCTTCGGTACCACGACCAGCCAGTTGATTGAAGACGGTGGTTATTTGAAACTGCGCGAACTGCGCTTGCAGTGGGAAATGCCGGGTAACCGTGTACGCGACACCTTCAACGGTCGCCTCACCCACCTGCGCTTTGCACTGACCGGCCGTAACCTGTGGGTCGACACCGACTACACCAGTTACGATCCCGAGGTCAGCAACTTCGGTACCCGTTCCATCGGTTCCATCGAAGTGACCCCGTTCCCATCATCAAAATCCTACTACTTAAGCATCTCAGCCGGTATGTAATCGAGGAGGACCCCGTGGAAAACGTATTCCAGTCTGAAAAGCCATCCTTGCGATGGTCTTTGGGACGGGTTGTGTTGTGTCTGTTCGCAGCACTCCTCCTAATCACCTGTGGTGAACAGGACTTTGCCGATCCCAACAACCCCAGTATCGAAGGCGACGCCGCCAGCGTGCAAGCGCTGGTAACGGGCATTGAGTCCGGTATTCGCATCGAATTCGACATCTACCTACAATGTGTTTCGATCTTCGGTCGCGAGGCCTACTTCTTCGAAACCGCCGACCCGCGCTACACCCAAGAACTGCTCCAAGGCCCCATCGACGACGGTGGTTTCTTGGTGACCCGTCCTTGGCGCGAGCGCTACCGCGTCATCCGCAACGCCAACGTCCTGCTCGAAAAGCTGCCAAGCTTTAGCCTGGCCGCGGCCGATCAATCGGCGGTGCAGGGTTGGACCAACACCATGATCGCGTTCCAACTGTTGCAAAACATCACCTTCACCGACAGCAACGGCGTCATCATCGACGTTGCCGGTGAAACGCCCGGCCCCGTGGTCAGCCGCGAACAAGGTTTGGAATTTGTCGCAGGCCTCTTGGACCAGGGCTTTGGCCAGCTCCAAGCCGGCGGCGCCACCTTCCCTTTCCGCGTCTCCAGTGGTTTCGCCGAGTACAACTCGCCCGCCGCCTTCGCACAGGTTAACCGCGGTTTGAAAGCCCGCGTTGAAGCCTACCGGAGCAACTGGCAGGGTGTTCTCGACGCCTTGGGCGGCAGCTTCGTGGATCTTTCCGCGCCCATGTCTTCCGGCGTTTACTACTCGTATTCGCAAGCACCGGGCGACGAATTGAACCCGATCTTTGAAAACCAAAACGCCGGTACCATTCGTTGGTTGGGTCACCCCAGCATCGAAGCCGACGCCGAAGCAGGCGACCAGCGTTTTGAACAAAAGATCTTCAAACGTGCCAACGTGATTTCCTTGGATGGTTTGTCCAGTGACCTGGGCATCACCACCGCGACCAGCAACGTGGCCCCGTTCCCCATCGTTCGCAATGAGGAACTGGTTCTGCTGCGCGCCGAGGCCAACATCAACCTGGGTAACCTCGACACGGCACAAGCCGACGTCAACGGCTTGCGCGCGCTGTACGGTTTGGGTGAAGTCACCCTGACCGACGCCAACGCAATCGACCAAATGTTGCACGAGCGTCGCTACAGCTTGTACGCCGAGGGTCACCGTTGGGTCGACCTGCGTCGCTACAACCGCTTGGGCACCCTGCCCTTGGACCGCGACGGTGACACGGTCATCACCCAAATGCCGATTCCTTCCTCGGAAGTCGGTCAGTAAGACCCGTCCCATCGTTTGACAAGAACCCCGGTGCGTTGCACCGGGGTTTTTTTATGGCCGCCGGCGTACCTCGCCGCGGGAAAAAGGGGGATTCCTCGGGTTGTGGGATGACCATCGTCCGGGGATTGAGCTATGATGCGACAACTTTACGCGGCACCAAGCGTTCCCCCACGGCTTTGTACCGCGTTTTCTGTCGGTGACGTCCCTCATGGAGGCAACGCCGCAACCCCAATTCCTCATGTTTAGGTGATACCTATGATCGTATTAAAATTTGGCGGCTCCTCCGTGGGCACGCCGGAAAGGGTCCTCTCCGCGCTGGATATCATCGTCGCGGCGCGCGCCATTGACAACGCCCGCGCGGTGGTTTGCTCCGCGTTTGGCGGGGCCACCGACCAGCTCCTGCAGACCGCCGCTTTGGCGGCGCAAGGCGGCGACGCCTATAAAGAAGAGCTGAACGCCTTTATCCAACGCCACCGCGACGCGCTCACCGCCCTGTTTCCCATCAACCGACGCGCGGAACACGAACAACACATTGAACACGAATGCGCCGATTTGGCGGGTATGCTCAACGGCGTTTCCCTGATCCGCGAGTTAAGCCCGCGCACGCAAGATTTTATTGTCAGTTTCGGCGAGCGTTTGTCCTGCTACATCGTGGCGGCGGCACTGCGCGAACGCGATCTGGCGGCCGACTTTTGCGACGCCCGCCGTCTGGTACGCACGGACAACACCTTTAGCAACGCCAAGGTCGACTTCGATCAAACCAACCGCAACATCCGCGAATATTTCGACACCCACACCAACCTCCAGGTGGTTACCGGCTTTATCGCCGCCACCGAAAACGACGAAACCACCACCCTGGGTCGCGGCGGCTCAGACTATACGGTCTCCATTTTCGGCGCCGCGCTGGGTGCTTCAGAGATTCAAATTTGGACGGACGTCGACGGCGTGCTGACCGCCGATCCACGCAAAGTCCCGCGCGCATTCCCGGTTGACCAACTCACCTACGAGGAAGCGATGGAACTGGCGCATTTCGGTGCCAAGGTCATTTATCCCCCGACCATGGCCCCGGCGATGGACGCCCAAATTCCGCTGCGTATCAAAAACACCTTCCGCCCGGAGGTTGCGGGCACGGTGGTCGGGCGCGAACGCGAGGCCCATACCTACCATGCCAGCGGCATTTCCTCGATTGACAAGGTCACCCTGCTGCAATTAAGCGGCGCGGGCATGATCGCGGCGGCGGGTATTGCCGGTCGCTTATTCGCGGCCTTGGCGGCGGCCAAGGTCAACGTGATCCTCATTTCCCAGGGCTCCTCCGAACATTCGATTTGTGTGGCGGTCGCCCCAGCCGACGCCGAGCCGGCGGAACGCGCGATTAACGAGGCCTTTACCCTGGAAATTCACCGCAAACAGGTCAACCCGGCCCAAGTAGAACCCAACAAAAGCGTGATCGCCCTGGTCGGCGAGCAAATGCGTTTGGTGCCCGGCATCGCCGCACGCATCTTCAGAACCTTGGCCCACGCCAAGGTAAACGTGGTCGCCATTGCCCAGGGTTCTTCCGAACGCAATGTCTCCTTCGTGGTCGACCACGACGCCCTGCCGCGCGCGCTGCGCACCCTGCACGACAGTTTCTTTTTCCCCCAGGAACGCCGCGTCCACCTCTTCTTGCTGGGCCACGGTTTGGTTGGCGGCGCACTCGCCAAACAACTTCAAGAACGCCGGAAAAACCAGAAAAACAACATCCACATCGTGGTCTGTGGTTTGGCGAACAGCAAGGTCATGACCTTTAGCGAGGAAGGTTTCGATCTGGAAGGCCTGGACCAAGCCTTGGCCGCGAGCCGGGAGCCCAGCGATCTCGCCGGCTTCCTGCAAAACGTAAGCGACATGCCGGTGCCCCACAAGATCCTGGTGGACAACACGGCCACCGACGCCACGGCGCCGCTTTACCTTCAAGCCCTCGACGCGGGCATTTCCGTGGTAACACCCAACAAAAAAGCGAACACCCGCGATATGGCGTTTTACGACCAGCTCCACTACAAGAGCCGCCGCAACGGCGCAGGTTTCTTCTACGAAACCAACGTGGGCGCGGGCCTACCGGTGATCGGTCCGCTGCGCGACTTAATCGAGGCAGGCGACCGCGTGCAACGGATCGTGGGCATGATGTCGGGCACCTTGAGCTACCTGTTCCACACCTTCAACGGAGACAAACCTTTTAGCGCGTTGGTGCGCGAGGCACGCGAGGCCGGCTACACCGAACCCGATCCCCGCGAGGACCTGAACGGCATGGACGTGGCGCGCAAATTGGTGATTCTGGCCCGCGAGGCCGGCTATCGCCTGGCGTTGGAAGACGTCACCGTGGAGAGTTTGATTCCGGCGGCGCTGCGCGAGGTGGCCGAGGTCGACGCCTTCATGAACGCCTTGCCCGACTTTGACCGGGAATGGGCCCAGCGTTTGGAAGAGGCGCGTATTGAGGACAAGGTGTTGCGCTACATTGCGAGTTACAGCAACGGCCAAGCACGGGTCGCGTTGGAAGCGGTCGGCGCGGACCATCCGTTCTACGCGACCTCGGGAAGCGACAACATGTTCTGCTTTTACACCAACTTTTACCCCAACACCCCGCTCACCATCCGCGGACCGGGCGCGGGCGCCGAGGTCACCGCGGCCGGCGTATTGGGCGACATCATGAAAGCAGGCCGTCTCAATTAAAGAAGGTTCTTACAAGGCCGGCGCCTTCGGCGGCCTACCAAAAGAAACCCCAAGAAACCCCAAGAAACCCAGGGTAAACGGTTGTTACACAACCATTTACCCTGGGCCAAATGCTCGTAACGCGTTCAGGGCAACCAGGTGTTGTTCGCCTTAGCCCGCATTTCTCACCAGAATTCGTCGCGAAGCTTTGTAGTCTCCGTGAGTACACAGGTTACGACCGAGGGCAAACGGAGCGGGGCCGACCATTCGCGGGGCCGACCTTTCGGCGTAGCAGCGCTACGCCGAGGCTCGCCCGAACAAGTAACCTAAGTAATCGCAGCTATTTCAACGCCGAAGCAGAGCTTCTGGTGAGAAATGTGGGTGAGGCTCCCGCATAAAGGTGCGCGCGCCCCGCTGGGGAGCGCCGGATCAGCGCCCTTTCATGCCGATTCAACGATCCTTGTAGCGAAAAAATGTCCACCTTAAGCCAGGGTTGCCACCATCACCGCTTTGATCGTGTGCATGCGGTTTTCCGCTTGGTCGAAGACCCGTGACCTTTTGCCGCTGAACACCTCGTCGGTGACCTCGCAGATATCGGGGAACTGCCGCGACAGCTCGGTTTCGTCGTTGTGGAAGGCGGGCAGGCAGTGTAGGAAAATCACTTCCTCATTTTGGGTGGCGTCCACCATCGCCTGATTCACTTGGAAAGGCTTGAGTTTGGCGATGCGGTCGGGGATTTGGTCTTCCTCACCCATCGACGCCCAGACGTCGGTATAAAGCACGTCGCAGCCGGCAACACCGTCACCGACCTGGTCGGTGTAGGTCAGAACCGCGCCGGATTCGGCGGCAAAAGTGGCGGCCAATTCTTGAATGGCTTGCTCGGGAAACAGGTCGGCGGGGGCCACGATGCGGAAATCCATGCCCATTTTGGCGGCACCGATCAGCAACGAGTTGGCCATGTTGTTGCGGCCGTCGCCGACATAAGCAAATTTAATGCCTTTGATGCGACCAAAATTTTCTTTGACGGTCATGAAGTCGGCGAGGATTTGGGTCGGGTGATACTTATCGGTTAATCCGTTCCAAACCGGCACCCCCGCGTGTTTGGCCAAACCCTCGACACTTTCGTGTTTAAAACCGCGGAATTGGATCCCGTCGAACATACGCCCCAAAACGGCGGCAGTGTCGGCAATGCTTTCTTTTTTGCCGATTTGAATGTCGTTTTTGCCGAGGTACTCGGGGAAGGCACCCTCGTCGTTACAGGCCACGACAAAAGCACAGCGGGTCCGGGTCGAGGGTTTTTCGAAAATGAGGGCGATGTTTTTGTTGACCAGGTTCTTGGGAAAAACGCCCGCGCGCTTGAGGTTCTTTAAATCGATGGCGGAATCAATTAAGTATTCAATTTCTCGGGGCGTGTAATCGGCCAGGGTCAACAAGTGACGGCCCTTGAGGTTAAAAGCCATGGGTACCTTCCTCGCATGTAATGTGTTCGGACCAACGCAAACCGCCGGCCGCAACGCCTGGGCCGTGAACCCAGGCCTGATCGTTTTGGGCGAACGGCAAACACCCGCCTTGTGCGAGGCGGCTCCGGTTGGTGCCGGCCCAAAAACCGCGTTTGAATTCGATGAAGCCTAACACATCACCCGCGGCGGCGAAACCTCAATCGCACGGCCCCTAAACCCTTGTCGCACCTGGCTTCGAGGCCCTCCGTCCCGTAACTGAAGCGCGTTGGTCACGCGCTGTTTTGTTCAGGGCGCCGCGGCGCCGTACCGATCCAGGCCGAGGGAAAAACCCCGTGGGGCTTACCTTTTTCCAGGAACAGCCGATAAGGCTTCAAGAATCCCCTATTCCGGGCCCAAACCAACGTGCCTTCGCGCGGGTGGTGTGTTCAGGGAGGCCCCCCATGCTTTCCGCATTTTTCGGCAACAAAATCGAAAAAGAATTCAAACAGCTCCTCAAAGAAGCCCCCGAATTAGAGATCCGCTACGCGGGCGAGGAAGAGTACGCCGTTTCACGCCTGCGCAAGGTGTTCCGCGACTCATTAATCATCGGTGGGTTCAAGGGTGCCTTGCGCAAAAAAGAACTGGAGATTCGCATCCTCAGCAACATGACGTCGTTCAAAACCGAGGTGATCCGTACCGGCATCGACCACAACGGCAACCCGATTTTTTATGTGAAAATCCCGGCCAAACTCAACATGGCGGGTAACGCGGCGCGCAAGCGGTTTGTGATTCACCCCAACGGAACGGTCAAAATCTTGTTGAGCACCAACCGCGGCCAGAAAAGCCTCGTGCTCAAGATCTTCGACATTGGCGAAGGCGGGATCAGCATCGTCAACGACAGCAAAATCGGGTTTAAACCCGGCACCAAACTGTTCCAAACGATGATCACGATTGGTTCGATGAGCGACCAATTGGTGGACCTGCTGGTCGCCAACGTCAAAAACCGCCAGGTCGGCGACAGCATGCAACAGCTATTGATCTGCACCTTTAAGAAACAGCCGCGCGCCTTAAAAGAAATGTTGTCGGCGGCGCAAAGCGTGGCCCCAAAACCCAAGCCGGCAAAAAATTAGCCGCCATCTTGGACGACGAGCGCCAGACCTTTGAGGTAAAAACCCTCGGGGAAATCGAGCAGCCAGGGATGGTCGGCACCCGCGTGGCACAGGGAAACCACCCGTCCGCTTTTGCCCGCATCGCGCAAGCCCAGAAACACGCTCTGCTGAAAATCTTTTTCGCTGACCAAGCCGGTACAACTGAAGGTCAGAAGGAGTCCGCCTGATTTGACATGGCCGGCCACATCACGGTTCAAACGACGGTAACCCTTGAGGGCTTTTTCCACGTTGGTGCGTTGCTTGGACATCGAGGGCGGATCGCAAACGACGAGGTCATAACCGGCCTCGCGGTAAAAGGCGCTCGCTTTGTCGGCAAGGGCTGCAAATAAGTCGGCCTTGTGGGTTTTGAGGCGCGCTTGGTCCACTTGGTTCAGCGCCGCGTGTTCTTTTACCTGGCGCAAGGCATCGGCCGAGGCGTCGACGGCGGTTACCGTCGCGGCGCCGCCCAACAGCGCATTCACGGCAAAACCGCCGGTGTAGCAGAAAAGGTCGAGTACATCCAAGTCTTTGGCAAAACGGCGGACCCACTGACGCTGCGGCGCTTGATCCAAGTAAAAACCGGTTTTGTGAATATAGCCGGTGTCTAGTTGTAGCGAAACCCCGCCTTCTCGAAAGGGGAAAATGGGGCTAAACGGCTTAGCGCCGACAAAACCGACGCGGGGCTCCAAACCTTCTTGGCCGCGCGCATGGGTGTCGCTTTTTTCGTAAATCACTTCGATTTTTGAAATGTCGCGCAGCAGGTCCAAGAGTTGGTCACGCTGTTGTTCAAAACCACTGGTGGCAATTTGGACGATCAACAACTGGTCGTACACGTCCACGGACAAGCCGGGAAAACCGTCATTTTCACCGTGAATCCAGCGAAAGGCGTCGGTTCCCTCCGGTAAAAAACGCCGACGAAGCTGCCAAGCATCCTCAAGCCGACGGCGCCAAAAGGAGCCGTCGGGTGGTTCCGCGCCAAAGGAAACCAACCGCAGCGCGATGTTGTTGCGGGGATGGTAAAAAGCCCAGCCCAGGTGATTGGCCTCGGGATCTTTGACGGCCACGGTGGTGCCCGGTTCCAGCGGCGGCCTTTTGAGCAACCCTTTGGAGAATACCCAAGGGTGGCGGAAGCGCGTTAGGATCTTGGCCTTTTTGCTGTTAAGTACAATCTCTGGAAAATCACCGGCAGTCATGGGCACTCACTTTTGTAGGAAGGGTCGGCATGGGTTTAGCCCGCATTTCTCACAAGGAATTCTGCTGCGAAGCCGAAAGCCATGCGATTACGAGGGGGCGGCCTTCCGCTTTACTCAATCGAGCAATACGCGACGTAGCGCTGCTACGCCGAAGGGTCGGCCCCGCTCCGTTTGCGCTTGGTCGTAATCTTCGTACTCACAAGGCTTTCAGCTTCTCGCGACGAATCCTCGTGAGAAATGCGGGCTAGGGTTGCACAATAGCACCCTGATTCAGTTTTGCGGCAAATTTTCCACGGATCACCTGGACGGTGGCGATGCGTTTTTGACATTGCGGGCAAAACAGTTCCTGGTGAAGCGCGGGTGCCGGCTCGGTCAAAAAAACGCCGCACGCATCCACCAAAATGCGCTCGAAAAACATTTTCACCAAACGGCCTTTTCCGCCTTTGCTGTACCTGGCCAACAACTTGCCACAGCCGCAGTGGACCTCGATGGATCGGCGCTTCACCATGAAATCTTCCTTTCGGCCCGGGAACAGGCGAGCTAGCGTTTCTCGCGATCATCGCGCCACAGTTCCGGGTGGGCCCAGTTCAATTCGTGCAGGTTGCGGCGGAAGTCGAAACGCAGCGGATGGAACAAAAACACATGGTCGAGGGTTTCCTGCATCAATCGGTAACGGCGCAAGTCAGTCGACACATAGTCGATACGGGTTTGCCCCGGCTCCATCTCACCTTTTACCAAACCAATATAAGAAACCACATGGGCGCGGTACAAGCGGTAAGCCCGGTACAGCAACGAGGCCCGTTTTTGCTGCTCAGGTGTTTCCGCCTTGGCCAACACACGCCCCATCAAGGTATCGCACAGGTGGATGTCGTCAAAGGTTAAAGCACGCAGGTAATCGGGAAACTGAAAATAGAGATAGGTATAACCTTTGTGAAACCATGGCAGTTCGGGCACACGCTCGTACCAATAGTTTTCCCAAAAAGCGAAGTAGGCGGCCAGATCGCCGGCGGCGGCTTCACCCACGGCATGCACGTACCAATCGCGCAAGGTCGCTTCTACATCGATATAAGGGTCCCACAATAACTTGGTCACCAAGTAGGGTTTGGGTCCTTCGCCGAAGTTGGGGTAAATCTCGAGGTAAAAATGGGCGACGCCGTTTTCCGAGGCGGTCCGAAACAGGTCGGTCAGTTGCCGGAACAGCGGGCGGGGAATCAGGTAAGGCGTGCCGTAGATGTAGTCGTACCAGCCAACCTGCAGCCCGCGATCGCGGTAACCACGGTGGCGCGCCAGATCAACCTCACGGTAATTGCCACGCAACCAGCGCAATCGTTCATAGGTCAAAAAAGGAATGACGCGAGGATGAATCTCGGGGTTTTGCAAGGGTGGGTCGTGCACGTTGGCGTAGGCAATCAAACCGAACCAGATATCGGGATGGGTCACCAGGACTTCTTCGATCACTTGGTTGACCCAAGGATAATAAAGTTCGCTGGCGTGGAGCAGCCCCAATGAGTTCGCTTCCTCGTAAAAGGGCGCGCAATATTGGCAATGGCACCAGCGGATGGAATCGTTGATGGCAAGGGACACGGTTTTTTGATGAGGGTGGCAGTCGAGATAAATGCGAATGTTGTTGACGACCTCTTCCAACAAACCCTCGGCATGGAGGCACGGCTGCCAAACGTAAACGTGATTGCCGCCGGGAACCATCCGCTTCCCGTCGATTTCGGGAAAAAAATGGTGAAGGTGGTTGTATTGCTCGGGCGGAAGCCACTGAATAAACGAATGATGGCGGTGAACATAATCAAACGCCTTGTGAAAGTAACCCCAGGTTTCCCAGCCGGGCCCCAGCATCCCGGAAAGCTTGCGATGGCGGAACGCGGGACGTTCGACCACGGTCCGCGTGGGGATTCGCAAATCGCGAATAATGGGCCGCGACCAACCCGGTTCACCGGGAAACAACCAACGCCGGTTGAGGTAGCGCTCTAAAAAGTCGGCGGTCCCGAAAAACAAACCGTCGTGATTCAGCGCGGCAATTACCATCTGGTTGGGACGTGGGAAGGCAAATACAAAACCTTCCTGCAAATCCGCCAAGGAGACAGCATCACCCAATAACCGTTGCGCGTCCGCGCCAACCACCAGAATAATCACCGGTTTTTCCGCGCTGCCCGCGGAGGCGACCGCCTCAAGCGTGATGGGTTCCACCCCTTTTTCAGAAGAAAGAGCCTCGGGCAACTGTTCCCGAATCAGCATCCGGGTGAAGCGATTGATCTGCCGTGAAGGACCAGAGACAACCCGCAATTCGGGCAGCCACCGCCCCTCTCGATAGAGGGGAAAACCATCCGCGGCGACACCCGGAAGGTTCGCGCTCAAAAACGCGCATAGGATCAGAAGAAAACGCAAGTCCCTATTCCGCGAGACGGTCGGCTGGCAGGGTCTCACCCCGGGCCTGGTCCCGCAATTCACTTAATTCGCCGACGGGCCTCGGGGTATCGCCCTGATCAGCGCCCTCGGGTGGCGACCCCTCGGGTGGGTTCTCTTCGGCTTGCTCCATTTCCTGTTTTTTGCGGCTTGCGAAGCGGCGAATGTGGACGTGGTTCTTGAGTTCTTCCCAAGCCGCACGATGCGCTTCGGGGACATGACCCTCGTAGACAGACCCGAGGAAATAAAGCGAAGCGACCGCGTGGAAGTTGGCGTCGCGGCCGATTTCCTGAAGTGCCAACGCTTTCTGGTGAAAGCGGTTGTATTGCTCCTCGGTAAAAGCAGGATCTTTGAGACGTTCTTCCAACAGCTCCAACACAAACATACTGTTGAGGGCTTTGAGGCCGAAGGGTTGCGCTTCCAAATAGGTCACCAGTTGGGCACGCATCTCGGGAATTTGGGCTTGGAGTGTTTCCGCGGGCGGCATGTCCATGAAAACGGCTTGGATATCTCCGTTGGCCTCGAGGAAGGCCTCTCGGTAGAAAAAGCCATAGCGACGCGCCTGCTCGGCCTTGTGGGTTTCGAGATCGTCATTCAGGTAATGGGGTAACCAGGAAAGAGGAACCAACAGACCGATCACGAGCAAGGGCAGACCTTTAAGCAGGTCGGCATGTTTGACCTTATAGACGGAATCGTCCTGGTGAATGTACTTCAAGCCGTAGAACATCACGGCAAGGACAAAACAACGCATGGCCGGTGTCTGCAGTGGAAAAGCCACAAAGGCGGCCATACAAAAAACAATGAAACAGGAGAGCAGCACCACGGCCATGAGTTTTCGTTTCTCATCCTCTTCCGACAAACCGGACGCCGTTTCCCATCCCAGAAACGCCAAAAAGGCGAGCAGTGCCAGCAAACCGAGCGGCCCGGTTTCAACCAGCAATTCCAGGTACTCGTTGTGGAAGTGCCGCATGTTTCGGGTAATGATGAGGTAACGGGGTTCAACGGGATCGATGATTTCCTGGGGCGCGCCGAGGCCGCTGCCAAACAAAGGCGCTTTTTGGACGTAACCCATCCCAATCGACAACAGACTCAAGCGGTTTTGGTCCTCGAGCCCGTATTGTTTGAGGCGTTCAAAGCCGGTGCCCAGCGGTAAAAAGAGCAGGATTCCGACAAAACCAAGCGCCATGGCGGGCACCAACCATTTGCGGCGACGGCTGTTGCGCAGGTAATGCCAGGTGAGTAAAACCAGCAACACCAGGTGGCCCAGCAGGAAACCCACCACGCCGGCACGCGACCACGTTTGGGTGAAGGTGAAAAAGAAAAACACAAAGGCCATGATGTAGGAAACCAGTGCGATTACCCGCTTGGCGGCGCGGTCGGCGTTTTGGCGCAGCTTTTTGCGTTCGCGCCAAAAGATGCTCAGGTTGACCAAGATTTGGTAATAGGACATGAGCACCAGGCCGACAGCCAAAAGCGCAAAATGGTTGCGGTTCACCAGACCACCGTAGGTCCCGGCGTACCACGTAAAGGGCGGAAGATTGGAACTAATCGGGTTATCTACCCCGACCGCCAGGCCGCAAACAAGGATGCCGATCCCGTAGAATCCCCGGAAAAACAATTCGCGACGTGGGCGGGGCACCAAAAACAAGAAAAACACGAGAAATAAGTCGAGACACCAGCTCGCGGTTTCCAACCCATGGAGCTGGGGCACGATGGCGATGCTGGTGGTGGTCGTGATTTCGGGATAAAGCGCGGTGACGGCTTGCTGCATATCACTTTTGACGGGCGACAAAAGCGCCGACAAACCGGACCCGAGCGGTATCCACTGGAAAAGCGCGAGGGCCAAGGCGCCGTAACAAATCGGCAAGGCGGCACGCGGGTAACGCAACTGGCGGCGCAGGCGAATCAACATCACCGCAAGCACGGCCACAAAAAAGCCGTGAATCAGTTGGTCCAAATAGGCGTTTCCGCCAAAACGCAAAAAGAGGTAAGCGATATCAATGAAAAGAACCGTCCAGATCAGGTCAACCTGAGACCGGTAGTTCTTCGCGCTTTTTTTCTCCATAACAGAATTCCAATCGTCAGGGGGATCAAGAACGAGGACAAAAACCATTCAGTTGTACGGGGTCAAGTGTGTGCATTCTACCTGAATCCCCTGCAAGATCATGCTTTTTATTTGCGAGACGCCCAAAAGAGGCGGGGCATCAACCGAGCCACACCGGAAAACAAGCACAACCAGGATCTTTGGCCGCGGTTGTAACCCGCTTTCTCACCAGGAATTCTGCTACCAATCCTTGTGAGAATTGCGGGCGAACCATTGTGCGTGCCGCAATTTCGGGAGGTGCAACGAACCCTGGTGGGAATGGCGGGCGAGTGTTAAGGTGGGTGCGCCGTCCGCACACGGCCATCCTAACCCGCAATTCTCACAAGGAATTCTGCTACCAATCCTTGTGAGAATTGTGGGCTAACTCCCGGAATCGCCCCTATGAAACACGGACTCCTGTCGGCGGGATGCTGCTTGCTCACGGCGCTATGCCTCACCCTGGCAGCGGCCCCAACCCTGCTTTTCCCTTTGGCACTACTCGCCCTGGCCCCGCTGGTCGCCCACGATCGGCGTCGCGGTTGGGTCCGCTTCGCCATGGGTTGGGGCGCGGGTTTGCTAACCCAAGCCTTTTCCTATTATTGGATTTACTACACGGTCCGCGATTTCGGCGGGCAATCGGTCTTCATTTCAGGCTTGGGTGCTTTTGCCTTTTGGCTATTCCAAGGCTTGGACCTTGGCCTCTGGCTCTTGCTTTATCCCTGGTTTGCGCAACGACTTTACCGCGGCGACAACCCACGCCTTCGCGCTTTGATCTACGCGGTTTGCGCGGCGGCATGGTGGCTGCTGCTGCAACGCTGGGTGTTCCCGTACGTGTTCCCCTGGAGTTTCGGCAGCCTGCTCAACGGCTGGGCGCCGCTGATGAAAGCGGCGGCCTTGTGGAGCGTGTTCGGGCTGGGTTTTTGGATGGTGATGTGCCAAGTCCTTTTCGTAAAAGCGGTTACAAAATCCTGGGACCGGCCCCTTACCGGGGCGGCACTCGCGGCGCTGGTGCTGCCCTTGCTCCTCGGCGCGGGTTTCCATCAACGGGTCGAAACCGATACCTGGCGCGTGGGCGTGGTCCAACCAAACCTGATTCCCTGGGCCAAACGCGGCCGCGTGAGCGTGGAAGAACGGGTTCGCGCCCACCTGCAGCCCACACTTTCGTTCAAACACCGCAACGTGGATTTGGTGGTTTGGCCGGAAACAGCCATGTCGTTTGTGCTGGCCCGTTCGGAACGGTACCAGGCGCAACTGCGGTTCCTCGCCAAGCAACTCAAAGCACCCATCGTCACGGGTGCGGTCGGTCGCCTCGAAAACCGCAAGGTTACCAACGAGATTTGGATGATCACCCCGGACGACGCGCCGCCGCAAATGTACCGCAAACAAAACCTGGTGCTGTTTAGTGAGCGCCTACCCTGGATATTGTCTTGGGCGAAGTTCTTCGATCCGGCACTGGGCGGCTTCAGCGCGGGCACGGAAGATCGCACCTTCACCTGGCGGGAACGGTCCTTCATTCCGATGGTCTGTTTCGAAGCGCTGCTGAGCGATTACGTGCGCCGTTTTGAGGGCCACGCGATTCTCAACCTCACCAACGACGCATGGTTTGGCGAAACCAAGGCGAGCGCCTTGCATTTGATGATGATCCAAGCGCGGACCACGGAACTGGGCGTCCCCTTAATTCGCAGTACCAACTCGGGTATCAGTTGTTGGGTTGACCGGGACGGCCGAATTCACGATCCCTCCCCGCTCTACGAGGCACGAGCAGACATCTACGAGGTACAGATGCCACGCACGATCAGCCGTAAATGGCTGTGGCTCGGCGATGTACTGGTCGCCGTATTCGCGGTGGGCACGCTGTTGTTCGCACGCTTCCGAGAACAGCGAAACAATGCAGGCTGAACCGCCCTCCTGCCAGGGCATTCTTTCCAAGCGGCAAAGGCATGTGGTACATTGTGTGACTGGTAACGATTCTTTTTATCAAGCTTCGCTCTTGATTGCGATTTGCTTTTCTCCATCACGTATGCGTTCAGAAACCCACGTTAGAGGATGTTCTCAAAGTCCGTTTTGAGATGGTGTGCGGTCCTGATCATTCCTACCTACGAAACCGGTTTTCGCCGTCCAGCAGACGGGGAGCAACCGTCAGCGAGAAAAGCCACGATATCCTTGTGTCCGAAAGGCACCCAACGCGAAACCGTTTCAGCGATTCATGCTGCCGGATTTATTGAGGAATTGCTCTCTGCAATGCCGACTCACGTCTGAAACGAGGATCCTTACTCGAGGTGAATGTTCATGGATAAAGAATTGAAGGTGAAGATTCTGGACTTAATGATCGAAGCGCGCTGCATGGAAGAACGCATGGTCAAAATGTCCAAATCAACCGATGGCTTTTTCTGGTTAGGGGGCGTAGGCGAAGAAGCCTTTAACGTACCATTGGGGTTACTTGCAAAACGGGGTCACGGCCTCGATTACGATTTTTTTCATTTTCACTACCGCAACGGCGCAACAATGATTGCACTCGGCATGGATCCCGCCGATGAACTGCGCCAAATGCACAACCGGGTGACCGATCCGTTCTCCGGCGGTCGCAACTTCTGCAACCACTACGTGCGCAAGGCGTGGAACGTGGTTCCGGTTACGTCCACGATCCAAACCCAGTGTTCGGTGGCCCCGGGCACGGCGCGCGCGCAGAAACGCCACGGCGGCGACGGTATCACGATCGTCACCTTTGGCGATGCGGGCACGGCCGAGGGCGATTTTCACGTCGGCCTCAACTGGTCGACCCTGCCCAAGTGGGAATTGCCGCTGCTGTGGATCTGTACCAACAACGCCTACGGGATTTCCACGCCCTACGACGAGGTACACGGCCAAGAGCACATTGCCAACATCGTCGCCGGCTACGGCATCCCCACCAAGGTGATCAACGGCAACGACGTTGAGGAATCCTACAACGCGCTCAAAGAGGCAATGGACTATTGCCGCACGGAACGCAAACCCTACTACCTGGAAGCCATGGTCTCGCGTTTGCACGGCCACTCGTCCAGCTCCGGCGCCAACCGCGTCCCCGACGGCTTGGAAGCCGATCCACTGTTTGTGTGGATCGATCGCCTGGTCGCGGAAGAGGTCATCGAAAAGGATTACTTCGACAAAAAGTACGCGGCGGAAACGCAGCGTATGAAGGACTTGCTGGCAGAGGTGCGCAAAGAACCCGCACCCACGGCCGCGGACGTTTTCAAGCACATTTACGCTGAAGCTTAGGGGGAAGGGGAACGCATGGCTACTATGGCACAAGCCATTCGCATGGCACTACATTACGGCGAAACACATCTCGGCGTCACCGACGTCTTCGGCGAGGACGTGGGCCCACCGCTCGGCGGTGTGTTCACGGCCTCACAAGGCCTGAAAACCGCGTGGAACTCGCCACTCGACGAGCGCGGCATCATCGGCACGGCCATCGGTTTGGCCCTCGCCGGCCAGCGCCCGGTCGCGGAAATTCAGTTCGGCGACTACATTTTCAACACCATTGATTTGCTCAAGTTGGCGGGGAACACCTGCTGGGCGAGCATGGGACAATACAACCTGCCGATGGTCGTTACCACGATTGTCGGCGCGGGCATTCACGGGTCAATCTACCACTCGCATAGTTTCGAATCCATGGCGGCCCACATTCCCGGTTGGAAAATTGTACTGCCCAGCCGACCCATCGACGCCTACGGCTTGATGATCTCGGCGATCAAAGACAACAACCCGACGATGTACATGTATCCCAAGGCATTGATTCGGGTCAAAGGCAAAGATCTGATTCCCGGCGAACCCGCGGACGAGCGCGAGCTCAAGAAGATGATCGATGCGCCCCCGGGCCCCACCTTGTACGACATCATCGATGTCCGCTCCAGGTGGGAACCCCAATGGCCGGAGGGCTTAACCGACTACCAGGTGCCCATCGGCAAAGCACGCATCCACCGCGAAGGCGCCGATATTTCGGTGATCACCTACGCCCGTCACGTCTTTTTGGCCGAAAAAGCGGCTGAAATTCTCAAGGAAGAAAACGGCATCGATGTTGAAATCGTCGACATGCGTACGCTGTATCCGTGGGACCGCGAGACGGTGTTTAACTCGATCCGCAAAACCGGGCGCTGTTTGGTGCTCAACGAAGACACACCGGTCTGTAACTTCGGTGAGCACATCCTGCGCACCATCGTCGACGAGTGTTTCTACGAATTGACGGCCAAACCGCGACTGCTCGCGGGCGTGGACGTCCCCGGCGTAGGCCTGCACCCGGCTTACGAGGAAGCCTCGGTACCGCAAATCAACGACATCGTGCGTGAGTTGCGGGGTATCTGCGGCGAGGAACCCTAACCGGTTTCTTTTCGTTTTTGATGATAGGGAAAAGCCAACCGTTTGTATGCGGTTGGCTTTTTTATTTGGGATGGGTTGAGGATGCTTGGCTTAGCCCGCATTTCTCACAAGGATTCGTCGCGAGAAGCAGAAAGCCTTGCGAGTAAGCGAAGTAATCGCATGGCCTTCGGCTTCGTAGCAGAATTCCTTGTGAGAAATGCGGGTTAGAATAGGCATGGGTTGGTATCCGCTATTTCTCAGGATGCGCGGATGAAATGAGGATGGCGCCTTGCCGTTTTCCCCTCTGCCCGCCCAACAAGGTTGGGCTGGATGAATCGCGCATGCGGATTAGGCCGATGCTTCGTTGATCTTCTTTTGCTTTTTCATAGATTGCACCGTGTAACATATTTAAATACAAAACCATCCAGACAATTGCTTTCCCGTTCATTCCGAGGATGATCTCAATGGATCAAAAAATCGAGTGAACCCGGTTCAATGAACCCTGAGCCAGGTGGACCCATCCATCCGCGGCGCCTCTTTGCTCGGTTCATTCCTAAGGCTCCCCGCCCATCCTGTATCCATCCAAATATCCTGAGAAATGAAGAAACCAAACCCAGTCAACGCTTTACAGGTGGCCGACCCTTGTTTTCCTTATTTTCTCGGCATGGATCGCGCACATGGATAAGGCCGGCGATTCGTCCCTTTTTCCGCCCATCGCTGAGGGCTGAAGGGGTGTACCACTGGATGATGCCGTTGCTTCGCGATCCTCGGGCCGTGATTTCCCGCGGGCTCGCACAACGAGGCATCCGGGGCTTCTGGGATTGCTGATTTGCGACTTGGTCAAGGGATTGCCAAGCCTTCCGGCTTGCAGGGCGTGCCGGAGAGGGTCTATACTTTGTCAGTTACGGTCCACCTGACAGCGCACGCGCTCGGCGAACCGGTAAAGATTTGAGGGGAGGCACCTGTGAAGTGCCCTTTTTGCGGAAGCCTTGGTGATAAGGTTGTTGATTCGCGCGAAAGTAAGGACGGCGAACTGATCCGTCGTCGCCGCGAATGCAGCGCGTGCCGCCGCCGCTTTACCAGCTACGAGCGCATCGAAGAGATCCAATTCATGGTCGTCAAAAAAGGCGGGCGCCGCGAGTTATTTGACCGCAGCAAGCTGTTAAACGGCATCACCGCCTCGTGTCAAAAACGACCGGTGAGCATGAGTGAATGCCAGGGCATTGTGAACGACGTACTCTCGATTTTGTACCAAAAACCGGACCGCGAGATTTCTACGACCGAGGTCGGCGAAATTGTCATGGACCGACTTAAAGCACTCGACCAAGTTTCTTATGTACGTTTTGCCTCGGTGTATCGCGAATTCCAAGATGTTTCCGAGTTTGTGGGTGAAGTAAAACCCCTGATGCGCGATGACGAAAAATAAATGCTACCCGTTCTGATGCGCCAAAATTTTAGCCGTTGCCGCCGCAATGTCGGGCACCATCCAGTCGGCCGTGCCGTCGCCCTCGCCCGCGACTTTGAGGGTGGTCACACCACGTGCCCTACCCGCGGCGATATCGCTGTCGCTGTCGCCAATTAAATAAGAGGCGGCCCAATCGACGGGCTGATCGCGGTGGGCCTGATCAAGCAGTCCCGGCGCGGGCTTGCGACAGGGGCATCCCACGTGGCGATCATGGGGACAGACGTAAAAAGCGTCAATCGTCGCCCCTACCTCGGCCAGGTGTTGGTTGAGGTAAACGTGAACGTCGTCCACCGCCGCCCGTGTCATGCGCCCAACGGCAATCCCTCGCTGATTGGTCACGACCACCAAACGAAAGCCGGCCTCCTGCAAGGCGCGCAGGGATGAGGGTACGCCCGGCAAGATCTCGAATTCATCGCGACAGGTCACGTAATCATCGACGATACGGCGGTTTAACACGCCGTCCCGGTCCAGAAACAGCGTGGCAATCGGCGGCTGGGTCATTCGTTATCCGGCTTATCGGAGGCGGGCAGCACCACAAAATTGCCGCTTTCCCGCGGTTTCTTGGGACGGTCTTGCAAGGTTTCAATCAACTGGACATTTTGCAGCGGAATCATAATGGAGGCGACCTCGGCAAAACGCTTTTTGGTATTTTCCAGGTGGGGGTTGAGGACCAAACCCTCCTCGTAGTCAAGAATCATGTCTTTAATAGATACGAAGTAGGGATGGCTCAAATCCAGTGATTCCGCCACCAATTGATACTCTTCTTCTCGCAAACGAAAATGGACTTTGTACAAAGATTCCTCCAGTCCAGCCCTTGGGGGCCCGAAACCCGTCCTGATCCTGCCATTCTCAACCGTTTTTCTCAACCGTTTTCACACCAGCCTGGCTATGGGCGGCAAACCGTGTCACGAAGTTCAATGCGGGTTACAATACACGGCTTGGGTTTTCTACCCGTATCGATCACTATTGGGGAGCCGTACCATGATCGCCGACCACCAGGATTACGCCAAACACGTCCTGAACGCCATCCACCACCGACGCAGCCTGCCAAGCGCATCCATGAAACCGGATCCGCTGAAGGAAGAACACCTCGCGGCGATTTTGGAGGCGGCCAATCAAGCGCCGAGCCATCGCCACACGGAACCCTGGCGTTTCCGCATCTACCAAAGCGAAGCGGCCCGCGACGACTTGGGCCAAGGTCTGGCGAAGGTTTACCAAAGCTTCGCGGGTCCGTCATTTTTTGAAGCCAAGTTCAAGAAAACGCGGCTGCGCCCCACCCTGGTCCCCGTGGTCATCGCGGTGATTTGCAGTCCGGGTGAAAAGGCAAACTTACCGCTTTACGAGGAAATACTTGCGGTCGGCTGCGCGGTCCAGAACATGCACCTCGCGGCCCATGCGTTGGGCGTCGGCATGATCTGGTCCACCCCCGGATATTACGATCATCCCGAGCTGCGCGAATTAATGGAGATGGCGGAAAACAGCCATTTCATGGGCCTGTTGTATTTAGGCTACCCAGCCTGCCCGTTCCCCACCTCGAAACGACGCCCCCTTTCCGAAAAAACGGTCTGGTTATAGGAGCACACCATGAGCATCGCGTGGCCCGAAGCACTGAGTCCTTGGCAAACAGAAGTCAACGCCCTGGTGGCCGTCGCACGGGACGCCGGGCGCGCCATTCTCCGGTATTACGGGCAAGACTACCGGCTCGATTATAAAAGCGACGATTCACCGGTCACCTCGGCCGATCAGGCGGCCCACCAGGTAATCACGGAAACGCTGGCGGCACGGTTCCCGGACATCCCAATCATTTCCGAGGAAGGTGCGCTACCGCCCTACGAAACCCGCCGCGATTGGCCCCGCTTTTGGCTGGTCGACCCCCTCGACGGCACGCGCGAATTCATTAGCGGGAGCGGTGAGTTTACGGTCAATATTGCGCTCATTGAACAAGGCGCCCCAATACGCACCATCGTCTATGTGCCTTTAACGGAAGTCGGCTACGTGGCAGCGCGCGGCGCGGGCGCTTATCGCTTCACCGGCGAGGTCGGCGCATCGCCGCGCCGCCTCCAGGCACCTGCCTTGCGCGACGACCAACGCCTTCGTGTCACGGTCAGTCGCTCCCATCCCGACGCGAATCTACAAAACCTGTTGGCCACCATCCCCAACCACGAGCAGGTCCAGGCGGGGAGCACGCTTAAATTCTGCTTTTTGGCGGAAGGCAGCGCGGAAGTGTACCCCCGCTTCCACGCCCTGGCGGAGTGGGATGTCGCGGCCGCGCACCTGGTGGCCTCGGAAAGCGGCGTCTTGATTAGCAACTGGCAGGGCGATCCACTGCAATACAACAGTCCAAACCTAAAGCTGGACGGCGGTTTCCTCGCCACCACCGACAGCGCGCTCCACCAATGGCTTTGCAACAAGCGCCCCCAGGCACCCACCGATTCAAAATAAAACGGGTGCCTTATTTATCTTTTCCACCAAGGCTACCGATGGAGTCTATGTCCTTGCGGTAATCCCACGGGTCATGCATACTGGAGTTCTCTTTCAGGTCACATCACCATCCATTGCAGGACCCCTTGACTTGCCGGCAGATCGCAAGGTACGCCTTCCGCGGCACGCCAAGGCTCGGCCCTTCGGTCTTCCGCGGCTCAATCGTTTTTCCGAGACCCAAACTTGTCGCGGCACGCCTAGGGTGGTGCCGCTTTAACACCCCGTCGGCGACCACCGGCTCCGTCAACCTTACGAAAGGTATCCGAATGGTGACATTCCCCGACCCCGATCTCCAGGTCTTCGAAAACTTGCCGTTTAAGGTCGTGGTCATTGATCGCAACTACCGCATTGTTTACGCCAATCAGGCGGCCGACCTGCTCGTGGGCCAACCCTGCCACAAGGCGTTGTGGGCGGAAAAATCGGTGTGTAAGGATTGCCGGGTCAAGGCCCTGTTTGACAAAGGGGAAACCTTCAAAAAAGCAGGTCAAGGCCATTTCAGTGGGCGCCAGGCATTTATGACATGCGAGTACCGGCTGTTACACAACCATGCCGTGTGTTTTCTCGACGACAAGACCCAGATGGTGGCCGCCCTCAAAACCGCCAAAGAACAGAGCCAAAAATTTTTGAGTGAGATGCAGGCCAGCGAAGAGAAATACAAAGCGCAACACCGCATGCTGCGCCATAAATTAAACACGGCGGAACGCAAGCTACAGAATTTCCCGATGATTATGGACGGCGTCAGCGCGGGCGTGATCATGATCGACAAAAACCACAAGATCCAAGATCGCAACGCGCGCACGGACCATTTGGTCGATAACTTCTGGAATCAGGACCCCGAGACCACACCGTCAACCTGTTACCAGCTCTTGTTTCACCGAAAAAAACCCTGCAACGACTGTCCTATCAGCGATAAAGGACTACTGCAAAACAAGTTAACGCAAAAAATTGCGGGCGACAAAGCCGCCGGTTACGTGATGGAGGAGTTCTCCCAGGTCGGCGATGATTTTGTTCTCTCGCTCAATAACTCAAGCCGCATGATCGAACTGGCGATGGAAATCCGCAGCCATTTGAGCGAGCTGGAAGAGATCAACCGAATTCTCAATGCGATTGTGCGCCGCGGGGTTAACCTGCAGAACAGCGAAAGCGTCGATTTGGTCTTTGAACAGGTCTTGGAAGAACTCAGCCACACTTTGTTCCCCGGTGAACGCGTGCCGATGGCCCTGATCACCAAACAGACACCCTCGCGCAACGTGGAGCAAGCGGCTTTTTTTAACATGCCGGGCGAGGAACGCAAGCGGTTCCTGCGTACGTTTAACAACAGTCCGCCCGGGGCGCTGGAAGAACAAGGATGGACGGTCTTTGCCTTGGCGGGCGGGGTCACGAGCGGCACCGGCTTCCTGGTGGTGCGGGATGTACCCGACCTCGAAGAAAAACGCATGAGCATCCTGAAAATTTTCTTGAACATGGTGGGCTCGCGCGTCGACAACTTGAAACTGGTGGCCAACCTGGAGCGCCAAGCCCATATCGACGGTTTAACCGGCACCTACAACCGCGCCTACTTCGAAAAGCGGATGGAAGAAGAAAAGGAGAAAGCGGAAAAAGTCGGCCTCAACTTCAGCATTATCGTGATTGATATCAACGGTTTGAAGCGAATTAACGACAAGTACGGCCACCAGGCGGGCGATGCCCTGATCGTGGCATGCGGGAACTTGCTGAAAACCACGATCCGTGAGAGCGATATTCTGTCGCGATTTGGTGGTGACGAGTACGTCATTTTAATGCCTTCCACCGCTTCAGAAGGGGTCACGGCCCTGGAAGCGCGGATTAATACGGTTCAGGAAGAGGCCGCTTATTGTTTTTCGGACGACAATGGGGATAAAATATCCCAACCATTGCATATGAGTGTTGGCGCCGCTTCCTCGGAAGAGACCGGCATTGATAAAGTTTTTAACTTGGCTGACGAAAGAATGTATGAAGCCAAAGACCGGTATTACCAGACTCATGATCGGTACCGCTGATCCAGGTCGCCCTCTTACAATTTTGGAACCGAATAGAAGAACCTATGACAAAAGACCAGACCGATCCCCAAAAACCCAACAGCCAGAACGGCGACAACTCACCCGAGTTGATTGAACCCCACCTGAAGAATATTGTCTCCACGGTCAAAAACCTGACCGAGGGCAATTACCATCAGGAAGTGGAGGTTGACGCCACCGGCTTGATCGGCGAGCTTGCCTACTACATCAATACCACAATGAAGAACCTACGCACCCTCGACAAGAACCTGGGCGAAAACGTCGAGGACACACCCCGCGCCATGTCGGAAGTCAAGGCGGTCATCGACCATACCGAGAAGGCCACCATTCTTGTGCTGGACAAAACCGATGAAATTCTGGCCAACATTCACAAGAACCGCGACCTCTACCGCGAATTGGCCGCCGCCAAAACGGACTCGGACCGCGAAAAGGCCAAGGGCAAGTTGGAAACGAATTCTTCAGAGTTGGAACGGTCGGCCTACGACATCATCAATGCGATGGAATTCCAGGACGTCACTCAACAAAAGATCATGAGCATCATGTCCTGCTTGGAAGGCATTGAAGAGCGCCTGATCGATCTCCTGATCATTTTCAAAATCAAGGAAAGCCGCGAGAACAACGAAGAGAACGTGGAAATGCTCAAACACCTTCACGACGAAGAAATCGAAGCATCCAACAAACAGGGTTTGGTTGATCAGCTTCTCGCGGAATTCGGGATTTAACCCATTCGGCCTGCCTTGCGCCGGCGCACAATTCCCGGCATCAACACGGCGCAACCGGCAAAAAGCGGTATGATGAACAGCGGGTGCAGGGCGTCCGCTTGGTTTCATTTCTTTTCGACGCCGCCCACCATGGAAAGGGGCGTTTTATGCTGGGTTGGTACCTCATCACCACCAAACTCAAAAGTGAACACCGGGTAAAGCTCAATCTTGAGCGAACCCACGGGATCACCTGTTTTTTTCCAACCTACCCCGCCAAAAAGAGCAACTCCCCCGTCGGCATGCCGCTCTTTGCACGATATGTTTTTGTCCATTGCGATATGGAGCACAGCAAACACAAGGTCCAGTTCGCCCCCGGTGTTTCACGGGTCGTCACTTTTGGTGACCGATTTATCCCCATCCCCGACGCGGTCATCGATTGTCTCAAAGCGCGTTGCGACGCCAACGATGTCTTGTGTGACGATCCCGAACTTGTCTCGGGTACCCGTGTACGGGTGAAACGCGGGATCTTTGAAGGTTGCGAGGGCATTATTCGCGAGAAACGGGGCAACCGCCGTATTCAACTGCTCCTCGAACTGGCCTATGGCAAACTGGTCAAAATCGAAATCGACCCCGGCGACTTGGAACACTCGGCCTCCCGCTAACCCGCATTTCTCACAACATGCACAACCAGCTGTGCTTGACCCTGAGCCGCTCCCCCCGGCTTTCAGTTGGCACCTTTCGCGGCGAACTTTCGCCCATAGGGTGCTTCTGTCCTTATCTGGTATTGCTCCTTTAATTTTTCTATCTCAGGAATGTTCGATGCAACCCCCCAAAAAAACGCAAGATGATGACAAACCCAATGAAAACCCCCTTATTGATATGTACATTCGCACTTCTTGGCGTGCTCGCCTCGCCAAGACGGTAGGCACCCTGTTTGGGCTGGCGTTTTTTGCGTCGCTCGCGGCCTGGTACGCTTGGCAGGTGCTCGAGCCACAAGAACGCGAGGCGTGGCGCAAGAAATCGGAAACTCTAGCCCACGTCGATGCGACCTTGCGCGAACACGGCCTGCTCCCCGAACACGACCCTTTGGAACCCCCCAAAACCCCGGCACACCAAGCCGACAGCGGCAAGAACACCCAGGCATCCAAAAACCAAGGCGCCGTTTCTGGAGCATCCGAGGAAGAAGATGTGCCGCTGATCGACATGAGCGATCCGCGCATCAAAAAAGACCTCGACCCGGCCGTGGCCAACAGTCGCAAACCCGAGGCAAAAGCCGCGGCGGCAATGGCTGCAAAAAATGACACCTCCGGCCTGGAACCGATTCGCAAGCTCGACAAAGATGGTTATTCGATTGTGTCGTCCAAGGACTCGACCCTCAGGGAACGCGAGGAAAAGGTCGAACGCCTCATGCGCGAGGGCGGCATGCCGGTGCGCATGAAAGCCTGGGACAGCGACCGGCCCTTGACCTGGGACGATTTCAGCAACGAAAACACGTTGGATCAAAAACGTCACTCGGGCGCCTATATTTTGACGACGATCCATTTTGAAGCGTCTCGCCATGGGTTTAAAGCCTTTGCCGTCATGTACCCCAACCGTTCATGGGTTCGCTCCGGTTACGCCAACCCATACACACTCGCCCATGAGCAACTGCACTTTGACATTTCCGAGATCTATGCGCGCAAACTGCGGGCCCAACTCGGCGCGATTGCACCCGATCAAAGCCGCCGCGCGTTTAAACTCTATTCGGAAACGCTGCGCGAGCTACGCGCGGCCCAGAAAGCCTACGACGACGCCACCCACCACGGTCGCCGCCGCGAGATGCAAGCCAAATATGCGTCGGACAGCAAGGAAGCCCTGGCCATGCTGGCGGATCATTACTGGAAACCCAAATGGCATAAAGCGTCGCCTTTTGCGATCAGTCATTTTTACCGGGGTCAAACCTATGAGCTCGGCATCGAAGGCGCGGATCAATCGTGGATCCTGGCCCGAAAGGCCTACAAAGGCGCGCAGGGCCAAGATCGGGGCGAGGCGGCTGTCAACCTGGGGCGGATGTACCAATTCGGGCTCGGTGTGGAACAAAACGCGCGCAAAGCGTTTCAGCTTTACAAGAGCGGCGCCCGACAGGGCCACCTAATCGCCAAATTCAACCTGGGGATTATGTATTGGCGCGGCATCGGCACGAACCCCAACGAAGAAAAAGCACTCGAGCTGTTTGCCGAAACGGCGGAGGTTCTGCCTTATGCACGCCATGCACTCCTGCAGCTCGAGCACGGCGGGCCGGAACCCGTCCAATCGGTCAACAAGGAATAGCGCGAGGTTCTCAAGCGAAACAGGGGCCGAACAGCCCCTGTTTTCTCATTAACGCGATTCCTCATACTTGAAATGGGTAAAGGATACGCGGAAGAACAGCGAATAAAGCAGCGGCACCACGCCCAAGGTGAGCACGGTGGCGAACATCAGCCCGAAGATGATGGTCACCGCCATGGGGGCAAACATCGGACCGCCGCCGTACCACAAGGGCAAGAGGCCGGTAAGCGTGGTCACGGTGGTCAACAGGATGGGGCGCAGGCGGCGCTGGGCCGATTCAATGATCGCCCGTGCAACCTCGTGCCCGTTTTCCTCAATCTCGATGCGGATACGATCCAACAACACGATGGCGTTGTTAATCACAATCCCCGACAAAGAGATGATACCCAGGAAAGGCATGAACCCCAAGGAATCGCCGGTGATCAACAGGCCGGCGGCAACCCCGATAATGCCGAGGGGCAAGGTCATCATAATAATCGCGGGTTTGCGCAGTGAGTTAAACTGGCCGACCAGCAGCAGGAGGATCAACATCCCGGCAATCGGCAACTGCACCATGATGGATTCGTTGGATTCGCCGGAGGTTTCGTATTCACCACCCAGTTCCCAGCGGTAACCCGGCGGCCAATTGCGACTTTGTTCCGTGAGCCAGGGGATGAGCACCTGTTCGACCTCGCTGGGGGTAACCGAGGCATCCAGCTTGCTGGTAACGGTAATGGTACGCAAGCGGTTGTAACGGCGAATGTTGGGCACTTCCCACTCGACCTTGATGTCCGCGATTTGCCGCAGGGGCACGGTGGTCCCGCTACTCAGAGAATAAACGGCCAACTGCTCCAACTTGGTCAAGTCCTGGCGGTCGGCGGCGTTGGAACGCAGCACAATCGGAATGGTTTTGTCGTCCTCGCGATACTGGGTTGTTTCCAAGCCGCTGAACAAGGTCTGCAGGGAAACGGCGATGTCTTGGTTGGTTAAGCCGGCGCGACGCGCCCGTGCTTGATTCACGTCAACCACCAACTTTTTGGTGAGCAAACCCCAGTTGTCATCAATATTAAAGGTCCCCTGGGTCTCGCGTAGTTTGGCTTTCACCTGGTCGACAAGGGCGTAGAGCTGCCCGTTTTCCCGACCGGACAGACGCACCTCAATCGGGTTTTCAATAATAGGGCCCTTGGGCAGCGCGCGGCCGTCGACTTTCGCATCGGGAAAGGTCTCGCGCATGTAGTCGCTAATGGCGGTACCCACCTCGGGGATCACTCTGAAATCATCGACGTTTAGCAGCAGTAAGCCGTAATTGGGCGAGGGGGGTTGCGGCGCGTAGGAAAGGATAAAACGCGGGGCGCCTTCGCCCACGTAGGTCGACCAATTGGTGACGCCGTGTTTCTCGCCCTCGGCCTTGAGGTTTTCGCCAATCCAGCGGTCCAACTGACGCATGACGGCGCTGGTTTCCTCAATCGCGGTGCCGGTGGACAATTCGACTTCCACGGTCATCATCGGCTGGTCGGAATCGGGAAAAAAGCTGACGGGAATCAGCCCAAACCCGAACATGGCCAGCGCAAAGCAGCCGATAATCAGCGCGCCGCTCAGGAGCCGGAAACGGAGCCCGAACAGGAGCATGGCGCGGTAACCTTTATAGAAACGCGAGTTATAGCCGTCCTCGCCATCGGAAGGTTTTACTTTCAAGAAGTACACGCAAAATAGAGGGATCATGGTTAAGGCCAAGGCCCAAGAACACAAAAGCGAGATGGTGACCACCTTAAACAGACTGGCGGTGTACTCACCCGTTTCTGATTTGGCCAGGAAAATCGGCAAAAAGGCCGCCGATGTGGTCAGGGAGGACGTTAATAAGGGAACCAATAACTCCTGCGCGGAAGAGGCGGCGGCGTCAATGGGATCTTGACCTTCGCTCATGCTGACCATGATCGATTCGGCCATCACAATGGCGTTGTCCACCAAAAGACCTAAGGAAATGATCAGCGCGGCCAGGGAAATTTGATCCAAACCGATATGGAAGAATTGCATGATGAGGAAGGTGCTCAGGATGGTGGCCGGAATCAGGGTGGCGACCACAACCCCGGTCCGCAACCCCAGGAAAAGGATCATGGAGAGCATCACCACCAAAATCGCCTGCATCAGGTTGCCGGTAAAATCACTGACGACCTTTTCAACCGAGGCAGGCTCGAAGGCAACCACGTCAAACTCGATGCCAATCGGATACAAGCCCTTAAGCCGGCTGATTTCGGCATCGACTTCCTCGCCGAGCGAAATAATGTTGCCACCTTCCCGCATGGAAATCGCCATGGCCAAACAGGGTGTGCCCGAGCTGTAGGCAATGGTTTCGGGCGGGTCGATGTAGTCGCGCCGTACAACGAGCAAATCTTTGAGGTACAGGGTGCCGGAACGGCCGGGAAGGCTGATGATGGTTTCTTCGATTTCTTGGATCGATTCGAAGTTGCCGGTGGGTTCGAGGTACAGCCGCTCGTTGCCGACACGGATCGCACCGCCCGAGATGAGGATGTTTTGCGAGGTGAGGATGTTTTGCACCTGCACGGGTGAAAGACCCAATTCGGCCAAACGCGAGTTGTTGAACTCCAGAAAAACACGTTCTTCTTGGGCGCCGTAGATTTCGACCTTGGCGATGTTGGATTTGAGCAGAAACTCATCGCGGACGGCGTCGGCGACGTCTTTCAGCTCGGCATAGGAAAATCCGTCGCCGGTAATGGTCACAATGGTCCCAAACACATCGCCGAACTCGTCGTTCACGAAGGGACCGACCGTGCCGGAAGGCAGGTTCGGCTGTTCCCGTTCAATTTTGCGCCGCAACGAATCCCAAATCGGCCGCATCTTTTTGTATTCACTTTTGATATTGACGTAGATGATCGATACACCGGTTTTCGATTCACTCACGACCGAATCCAACTCGGGCATCTCCTGAATCGCTTTCTCCAGGGGATCGGTCACCAGTTTTTCCACACGCTCGGGGCTGGCACCGGGGAAAAAGGTTTGGATGAGTGCGGTACGCACGATGAAGCCGGGATCCTGGGAACGGGGCATCTGCTGATAGGCTTGGTAACCGCTGACCAGAATAAGCACAATAAAGGTCAGGGTAACGCGGTTGTTTTTGATGGCAACGCGGGTGATGTTCACGGCTTACTCTCCCTCGGTCGCGGGAACGCGAACTTCCATGCCTTCTTTGAGGAAGCGAATGCCGGCGGTAATCAGCATCTCTCCTTCTTCCAACCCGGAAACAATTTCCAGGCCTTCCTCGGTGAGGTCACCGGTTTCAACAATCCGGCGCTCCACAATCGCGATACGGTCGGCACCGGGTTTGGCGACAAAAACAAAGCGGTCGTTTTGGTCCTCAACCACGGCAATCGGTTTGACCAGCAGCCGGGCGGTATTCTGTTCGTCGCCCAAAACCATGGTCACATCGGCGGCCATGCCGGGACGAATCTTTTCATCGTTGCCGCGCAAGCGTAAAACAACGGGATAGGTGGTCGCCAGTTCGGTGGTGGCGACGCCGACCTCGGTCACCACCGCCTCCAGTTCCTTGCCCAAGGCGTCGAAATGAACCTTGGCGATGTCGCCGACGGAAACCAAGGTAATCAGTTGTTCTGGCACGGCGAAGGTGACCTCGGGATGGGTACCCGCGTTGAGCACGGCAATCGGTGTCCCGGCGCCGACGTTTTCATTTTCCTCGGCCATGAGCTGCGCGATAGAACCCGAGATGGGTGCGAACAAAGTCGTGTAGGTCAACTGCAAACGCGCCAACTCCAGGCGCTTGCGAATCGAGTCGACTTGGGCGTCGGCCGATTCGCGCTGGGTACGGGCCGCATCCAGTTCGGTGACGGAGATGTTGTTGTTTTCGTAGAGGCCGCGAACCCGATCGTAATTGGCGGTTGCGTTGCGCGCCTGGGCAATGGCCTGAGTCAAGCCGGCCTCGGCTTCCTGAACCTGGAGTTCGTAATCCTTGGGGTCGAGCTTGGCAATCACATCCCCTTTGTTGACGCGGTCACCCAGGGTTACCTGCAGCAAATCCAAGGTACCGGCAATCCGAAAACTCAACTTGGATTCAACACCGGCGCGCGCGGTCCCGGAAAAGGTACGCACCCGCTTGCCACCGGTCATGGTTACTTTATCGACGCGAACCGGTCGGATAATTTTGGCCTCTTGCGTGGGCGCTTCGCCACCACAGGCGAGCAGGAATAGGATCAAAACACCGGCCGAAACAAGCGAAACAGGGGTTTTCATTGGGTTCCTCCATCGAGAACACCCCGCGGCATCCGCGCGGCGGCGCGGGACGGGGCAACCGGGCAAGCCGGCAAAAACTTATCGGGGGTTGTCATAAAACTGGTTCAGCCGCTGGAAGAAGGTTTCCCGCTCGGCGGCGTCGATAAAGAAGTCGAAGTTGGCGGCGGCGCGCTGGAAGGTGAACAGCTCGATCAGAAAATCGTAGACAGCGTTGGCGGCTGCCTGATCGGCGACCCGCGCGGCGCTTTGCGCGTCAAGTACGTCAATGGCGGAAGCCAAGCCCTTGCGGTAAGAATCATCCACCAACACCATGTTCTGGCGAGCGGCTTCCGCGGCCACGCGACTCAAATCAATGGCGGCCGAGGCGGCCCCCACGTTGCGCAGGGAGGCGCGAATCGAGAGTTCGACCTGTTGGGCCACCAGGTCGCGTGAAAGTTCCAACTGCTTGGTTTCCATCACGCTTTGTTTGAGGTTGGCCGAACGGGCGCCACCCTGGTACAACGGCAACGACAGGTTAAGCGCGGCGGACCAGCCGGCATCCGGGGCGTTGGGCAGGGTCACACCGGGCAAGTCGAGGCCGGCGCCTTCCTTGCGATCAAACACGTAGTTATAACCACCCTGAAAGGCCACGGTCGGCCGGTAGTACACCCGTTTGTTCGCAAGTACCTGACGTTTCTGTGCTTTGATCAGCAAGTCGAGCCGCTTCAACTCGGGTGATTGCTCCAAACCCACCATCACCATGAAGCCGCGAAACTTCTCAAATACAAAAGCGTTGGCGACATAGGGCGCCAAGCGGCCCTCACCGGTCATCAAGGATTCGTCGGTTAAATCCGGCTCAAGGGCCACCAGCAGTTCTTCCTGGTTGACCTCGTTGAGCACCTGGTTGAGGGCGTACAACGCGGATTTGGCTTGGTTTTGGGCACTGATGGCCCGCTGTTTGTCGCTGGCCACCTGGCTCTCCCAACGATACACCTCGGAAGGGTTTCCCATGCCGATGCGGCGCCGCGATTGTGCGGTTTCCAAGTGAGACAAACTCTGACCCACGTTATCTTTTTCAATGCGGTACAAGGTCCGCGCTTTAAGGTAGTTGAGAAAACGGGTCGCGGCTTCACCGGCGATGTCCAGACGAAGGGAGGCCAGTTCTTGGCGTTGGGCCTCCAAAACATGCCGTTGTGCCTCAATACCGGCGTTCACCGAATCGCTGTAGAGCAGCTGTTCCACCGAAATACGCCCGGTCGTGCTGCGCTCCGACTGGGCGCCAAAACTTGCCGCGGACGTATCTTCATCGATGTGAAGCTGGGTGACCTCACTGCTGATTTGCGGGCGACGGTTGGCGCGTAACCCCTCGTAAAAAGCCTCGGCGGCGGCCAGTTCGGCCATTTTGGCCTGAATTTCCAAATTGCGATCCACCGCGCGCAACACCACATCGCGCAAGCTAAACTCACGTCCGGTGATTTCCGGTTCCTCATTGATCAGATCCGCGGAGTTCTGCAATTCCCAACTGGGATACCAACCCACGGCGCGGGCCACGGCCATGTTGAGCTTTAGCTTGGTCCCCTCTTCCACCAACACGGGGAAGGTACCGGGATCCTCGCCGCTCAGCGCGCGTTGAATGTTGAGCGCGATGCGTCGGTAAAAACGCAGGAAATCGGAGCCGCTCGAGGTACCGGCCATGGCACCCATCTGCACTTCTTCTTCACCCAACAACGCAAAGCTGGGCAGGCGCCGTTTTTTAAGCCCGGCATACAACGCCTGCTTTTCTTCTTGGCTAAAGCGAAATAAGGGGGCGACATAAACGAATTCGGCGGTCGGCGGGATTTGCGCAAGCACCTCCTCGCTGCTGGTGCTCGTGGGGACGAGGACCGCTTCCATCCCGTGTTTGCCAAAACTGTCGGCCACGTATTGAAGCAAGCCGGGAACGACCTGGCCGAACAATTCATCGGCCACGAAATGGAGCTTTTTCACGGGGGCCAACCGCTGAATCGAGAGGGCGTCCTGTTCCAACCCCACCGAGGTCACCAAATAATTGAGGTTGGTTACCCCACTGGCCCCTTCCTCAAAGGGAATCCCTGGCAGACGGCGATCAATGACCCAAGGTGCAAACACGGGTTTGTCATAAGGGCCGTTGTTGCAGGCATACAAACTCGCCAACACACCGAGACACACAACGACATCGACCTCGTCATCGTTGACGAGTTCATCGAAGTGATCGCGAATTTTGTCCAGGGACCAATCGCAACAGCGTTCTTTGGCCTGGGGAAACTGGACTTCGTAGTCGCGCCCCAACAATTGTTCTATCTCTTTTTTCAGAAGCGGTAAAAATGTCTGGTCAACCTGACTGGAATCACCGTCAATAACCAGGCCGACGCGCAATTGGGGTTTTTGCGCCGTTAGCAAAGCAGTCGCACCGAACCAAAATACCAAACATACCGCGAGCCCGCGTCCCAATAGAGGTCTCATGCACCCACCCTTCGGCCCGTCATTTGGACGCGCCCTCAAGTACCCTGAAGCAACCGCCGCTTCATCCATCACGAAACGCGGGCGCACCTTCATGCATTCAACGAAAAGTGAGGTGGGGACCAACCCCGGACGAGGACGAATTGGCAGTGAATGCCACCAGTCTAGAGGGAGATACAAGCATTTGCAACCAAGCTTGCGAAGCCCGATTTGGTGGAAGCCGGGCATTCGAGCGCCGAGGTACCGAATCGCAGAACCTCGTTCTATCAACGCTTCGACTGTTTACGGCTTCCCTCTGTTAATTTCCCGCAAAATCCACCCGTGATACTCATGAGAAATGTTCAGATAGTCGCTCCAAAGTTGAGCGACAACATCCGGCTTCGCAGAAGCTTCGATAGATTGGATCTCTTTTCTTATGTCCCGCAGCGACTTTTCCCACATATACTTATCTCGCTCAAAACGCCAGACCCTGGGCCCCCGAAAAGAAAGAACCGCGAGAGAGCAACCCGCGAGTAACCCAAGCGGACCGCATAGCGAAGCAGACAAACCCATTAGCGCACCATAGCTAATTCCCGCCGCTATTCCAGATACACCGCCAATAACACCAGCGAGAACCGCGGAACTGCTGAGGGCGGACCATTCAGCGGTTTTCTGAATATTCTCCGGCATGAGCTCTTTCAATTTACTTATTTGCGCGTTAACGCGATCTATCTTCTTCTGGGCATCCCTAAACGTTCCCTCTTCTTTGTTTTTCCGAGGTATCATCGAGGTGGTCACTCCACCTCAATTAGACGGTAAAGGGATTTCATTTCCAGCTTCGTCTGATCGTCAATCTCATGAAAATACTGACTAAAAGAAATCCAACGAACTGCACCGATCAGGCTATATAGAAGGAGCGGAACCGCCGCCACCAAAACGTAGCCGGAGACTTCGGCGTAAAAAGCAAGAAATCGCCCCTCGATGGAAGATTCTCCCAACCCAAGAAAAAGCGCATAAAAAGAGCCAAGCACCAAGGTAAACAAACAGATAATTTTGAAAATCGCGACATAAATCGCTCTTAGCGTCTGACGCCTAAGCCGTTTAATCCGTCGTTCAAGAAGATCCACCTCGTCCAGGAGGCGCTGCCTTTCGGAAGGCGCGAGGGATTTAGATTTTTCCATTTCAGCTTCGAGTTCCCTCTTAAGAGCGCCCATGAACGCCTCCATCTCCTGAAAAAGTCGATCTAAATAAAAACCTACGCCGAGACATTTTCATTTTCAAGAAGAAAAGGGCACCGAAGTACCCTTTTTTCCGAGATCATTTAGCGGGTCAGGTTGACCGGGCCGTTTTCACTCAGCCAGATGTTGTCCTCAATGCGGATCCCGCCATAAGGAATCAAGGCGTCGATCAGTGACCAGTTGAGGCTTTTACCCAGTTCGCTTTCGCGCTCGGGATCCAACAGCATCGGGATGAAATACAAGCCAGGTTCGATGGTAAACACCATGCCATTTTTCATTTCCCGGTTCAGGCGCAAGAAGCGATGCTCTTCCGGCGGCGGCGCCAAGGCGCCGTGGTCGTCTTTGAAGAAACCGCCGACATCGTGGACCTGTAGACCGAGTAAGTGACCGACACCATGCGGGAAAAACAGCTTGCTGATGCGCTGGTTTTCGGCCAATTCGTCGCGGTTCCCTTTGACGATTTCGGAAGCGAGCAACAGATCCAACACACCGTCGTGGGCAGCTTCGTGTAACTGGCGGTACGGCATGCCTTCTTTGACCATCTCGGCCAGTTTCAGTTCCAGTACATCCACGCCTTTGAGCAATTCGCCAAAAACAGCGTGGCCACCCTTGCGCATGTAGGTACGCGTGATGTCGGAACAATAGCGGTTGCTGACACAACCGGCGTCGATCAGCAACACACGGCTCTGATCGCCTTTCGCACGTTGTTTGTACTGGTAGTGAAGAATGGCGGCATGGCGATCCAGTCCCACGATGTTGGTGTAGGGCGAGTCGGTTTCGAGCATATGGTTGGCATTGAGAAAGGCCAAGTGGATGTCGCGTTCGCTGCCGAAATTGAGAAATGCCTGCTCGGCGGCCTTGTGACCGGCGACAGCCATTCGGTTGGCCTCACGCAGCTCTTCCACCTCGTATTCGGTTTTCATGCCGCGGTAGTAGTCGAGGTAGTTGACCAGGTTCTTTTCGTTGTGCAGGTAAGCCGGCAGACCCATATCGGCGGCAAACTTCGTGTTCTCCCCCAAGAACACGATACGCCGCGTGTTGGGCAGGTGGTCCATCACCTCTTGGGGTTTCTCAAGACGAATGATTTCGTATTGATCGGCCCACCAAGCTTCTTGAACCACGGTTTGGTCGTACCAAAAATCGGGCGGAACCACCTGAAAATAGGTCGGTTTCTTGCCAGGCTGAAAGAGCAGCATTTGGTCCGGCCGATTGACCGGAATCCAGTGGTTGAAATGCCCAAACGCCTGAAAACTAATGTGGCGATCATCGCCGAAATAGATGCCTTCCGTCCCCGAATGAATCAGGATCGCATCCATCGGCTGCGCTTCTTGAGACAGGGTCTCCAGCGCATTTTCGTAGATTTGCGTTACGTGGCGGACGTGGTCCGCAAAACGACGCGCTTTTTCCATGGTAACCTCCCCGGAATCGTATTGTCGTTGATGGCAAAAGCGACTCGGGGCGCCGTTCCTCGCCCGCGTTGATCACAAGGGTTTTGCTACAAAGCTGTTCCTCGCAAAAACCGCGGGCCTCCTCTCCTTCTCCCCCAAGAGATTAAGGGGCGCCAACGTCTTTGACCGCTTTGAATGTCAGGTCCTCATTCTCTACCATGGTTTTGCAAAAAACAAGAAATTCCTGGTAGGCCTCGGGCATGACAAATTGGGCCGGAACATGGTACTCGCGCTTCACTTTGAGGACCTGATCCGACTCGGGGGTAATGGACAAAGAATAGGTTCCGAAATCGGATTCTTTGACAATTTTCCGCGGCGTTACCTCCCAGCGCATGCCCTCGGGCAAGTGCAGCGTTTCATTGGCCACGTTAAAGTGCGGCTGCGCGATGAGGATCGGCGTTTTGCGGTCCGGCAAAGAACCGTAACGGTTGAGCAAGGGCGTTTTCGGCAGCAGAAATTCAATATCGAAACCGCTGTCGTTGGGTTTGGCCAAGCTGTCGTGCTTAAAGGAATAATTGATTTCAAACTCACCTGGCGGCAATTCGTCGTTCTCACCGGTTTCGCTGACAACGGCGCCTGGGAAGTTTTGGTTAATGCCGGCTTCAACGCGCTGCATGATTTCGGGGCGGTTCAACTGTTTCCAGTTCTCGCTCAACCGTGCAGCGGTCTGGCCGTAAAAGGTTTCGGCCCCGGTCGCTTCCACTTTGCCGTCGGCGGCGAAATGGAATTCGTAACGAGACGCAACGCGGTCGAGGCGATCCTCAAAAGCGGGGATGTCGATCCAAAGCCGTTCGCCGCCGTCGAGCACAATGCCGGTTGAACCGCGAAAAGGAAAGGGTACATAACCAAAAGGCAGGCCCGCTTGGTTGGCGTCGAGCCAGACGTCGCCGTCTTCAAACGGCAGACGCAGCAGCGAATAAGACAGGCTGGGCAAGGGCGTATCGAAGGTGTAGTGGCGAATCCGCTCAGGTCGGGTCAACACGATGTCGTGTTTGATCCCCAGTTCACGGTAGACGGCGGCCACCAGCAGGGTGGCATTGCCGGCGCGGCTTTCCCAGGTGAGGTTCACGTCTTGGTAAAAAGGCCCGTCTTGGTCGATCCGCTCGGTGATGTCGCGGTAAATCCGCTCGGCCAAAGCACGGGGCTCCAAGTCCAACTGTCGCCAGGCTTCGATTTGCGGCTTCAGACGGTTGACCACACCAAGGCGTTGACGGGTGGCATGGGTGTAGAAATCGCGAATCTCTTCCCAATCGGTGTTGAAGTAGAAAGAAGCCACGGGCTGCGAATAGTTCGCGGGCGGCATGGATGGTTCAACGGTGAGCGGCGGCATGTCCTTGGTCAACCAGCGCACGTATTTCAGGCCGTTTTTGACTTCAACCGTCGGCTGCCCCTCGGGCATGTTGCGGCTCAACAACGCGGGTTCGGGTTGCAAATCCTCGGGGTAGATCAGGACCAACTCGCTGTGGTGGTAAATGCGGTCCACACCTTGGAAGATAAAGGTCATAAAACTGTCGAGGCCGTCGCTGTCGTAGTAGGCGGGCGGCAGGTATTCGATGTGTTCTTCGTCGATGAAATCCCCAACGCTCACACCACTTAAGCTAATGGTCGATTTGTGTTCAAAGCTCTCGGGATACAACACGCTGCCGTCTTGTTTGATGGTGCGCAATTCAAGAATTTCAATATCCTCACCCGGCAAACGAATTTCACTTTCGCTGTCGACCCCGTCCTTGGTCAACACGCGGGAGACCAGGTGGGTGTAGCGCATTTGAGAACCGTCGGGGAACAGACGCACCATCAGTTGGTCCAGCAACAGTTCGGAGTTGGCGCCCTCCGAAATGGGTTTGTTTTTGGCCTCGGCGATAATTTCGGCGCTGTCGACACGGTAGGCTTCAAAAGCGGTCCGCCCCTCAAGGTGGCTTAAGCGCTGACGAAATGCGGAGTTGGCCGGTTCAATTCGCAGGTAGTCGCGGAGGATTTGCTTGGCCTCGTCCATCTTTCCCTGGAACCCGCTCAGGTTGACCAAGTCGAGGATGGCGTCTTCGTGGGTGGGGTCAATTTCCAGGGCTTTTTCCAGCCAAACACGTTGTTCGTTGATCTTGCCCAGTTTGGCGTAACCCTGGGACACGGCATAGGGGTAATAGGCGCGGTCGTCAAAGACCTTGCCACGACTCTCTAAGTCCTTGATCGCCAGCTCGAACTCTTCGTTCATTTCGTGAAGCTGGGCTTGAAACCCTTCCCAAGGCAAGAGTTCCGCGAGGTTTGCAAGGATTTCTTTGGTACGGCCTAAATCGCCGTCACGCCGGGTTTCTTTGAGTAATTCCTGCTGTGCCCAGCGGTTGGCCGGCCCCATGTCGTTCAACAAACCCAGTGCCTTTTGTCGCACGTCCAGCAGTTTTTCGTTGTTACTGATCGCCAACAGGGCGTCGAGCGCCTCGCAGAAACCGGGGTTGATTTCAACAATACGGTTTAAAAGAACCAGGGCGTCTTTGGTTTGGTTGTGACGGTTTAACAACAAGGCCAAGGAGTACATGGCCTGTTGGTTGTAGTCGGGGGCCTGAAGGAAACTCGCCAGAATTTGGTAGGCGCGCGAGATTTGGTCGTTGGGCGGCAAGAACTTCACCGCCCCCAGATACACCTCGCTCAGCAAGGTCCCGATCAATAAGGAGCCGTCGTAGCTTTCGTAGAGGTCTTCAAGGAGTTTGAGCGAGGTCGCTTTGTCTTTGTCAAGAATGGCGAGGAAGGCACGTTGGAAGGCGGCGAAATCACTGGTTTCGTCGGCAATCGCGGCGGCCAAGCCAACCTGAATGGTCTCGGCGGTTTGAACCTTGTCGCTCAGATCGTGAACAGGGTTTCCAGGTTTCAGCAGGGAAACCGGCTGCTTGCCGGTGACCTGAACGGAGAATTGGCCGTTGTTCCCGCGGGTTTGTGTCGATTTGACCAGGACCTCGTGTTCACCGGCGGGCAACTTCACTTTAAAGAAGCGAATGTTGGGGCCGTATTCCTCAAGCATGTTGAACTGGGCAACGCGCACGCCGTCCAGGTAAACCGCGATGTTGTGGTAGGAGAACACCCGAAAGGTCACTTCCTGTTCGACGGGATTCCCGAAACGACCAAACCCGTAAATGACACCGGCACCGGAAGCGTGACGCGGCGGTAAAACGACGCCGGTCCGCGAGCGATAATTGAGGGCCTCATTGTTCCAGTAACGCGCTTCCTCAGCGGGGTGCTTTTTATCGAAGGCGGGAATCGGATAGTTACCAAAATTCTCCGAAATTTTCCATTCGGTAAGGAAGGCGGCGCGCTGGGCGATGGCGCCGAAGGCGGGTTCTTCTTTGCGATTGCGTGAGGCGAAACGGTTCATATTGGCGTAACGCACCATCAGCTCGGCGTTACCGGGCCGAGCATCAGCAATGATCTGGGCAACATCGTTTCCCCAGTTCGGCAAGCAATCGCGGTATTGGCTCATCCACTTCAGCACCCATTCCGCGGCCGGCGAGGTTGGATCCTCGCGCAAAATCGTGAGCGCGGCCCGGTTCAGTTCCTCGGTTGGGCCCTGTCCAGAGAAGGTAAGGAACCAACCGATGGCGAATTGGTGATCGCCGGCCTTGCGGCCTTCGGCAAATAAAACGCGGGCGGCCTCGGGATCATTGTCCTTGGCCAGCTTGTTCCAGGCGGCTTCCAGATCGGCGGCGGCAAGGGGTGCGGCCAGGGTAAGAACCAGACAGAGTCCTGCCAAAAGCGTCATTTTTCGTAAAACCATGCTTACCCTCCTATTCGGAAACCAATTGAATCGATTGATCCAAGATACGGTCGTGTTGCTGCATGAGCTCGCGCAAAGCCGCGTAATTGTCGGGCGAGACGCGATGGTTTTTAAATTTGACCTGATAGTTCACCTTCAGGGATGCATCGGGGCCGCGATCAAACAGGATACTCACCGCGAAATCGTCGTTCTCAACGTCCAGCGATTCGGGAATAGCACCGAAGTTAAACCCATCGGGTGCGTTGAGCAGCAGCGCGACCTTGCGGGTTTTCGCCACACCGAAGTCGAGCGGGAATTTGCGTTTGGTGTTGGCGGCGTAGCGCTGGACCAGGCGACCATTCAAGATCTCAAGCGGCAGTTTAAAACCGTTGGACTGAGGGGCCATCAAACGTTCGGTCTCACCTTTAAAATGCAGGGTAATCGGGTCGTTCAGACGCGTACCCTCACGGTCCGCCTGCAAAACTTCCAAACCCGGCATCATGCCGGAGAGAATGGTTTGGAGGTTTTGGCCGAGCTTGGTGTCAATGCTCAGGTACTGGCGGACATCCGGCGTAACCGAACCACGGTAATGCAAGCTGCCTTCAACCTGGGCGGTGCCCTCGGTGGTCACATTCAGAACCAAATCATATTCCGTTAAGGTATCGTCCTGGCGGGGAATGGTGGTCAGGCGGCCGTTGCCTTGTTTGTCGACGATCAGCGCCAAGCCGCCTTGATCCATCTCAGGTAACTCGTAGATCCCGGAGAACTCGGCGGTACCGTCCAGATAAAGGTCAAACTCAGGAACGTAAGCGATGGCGTGGTTGAAATACGACAGCATGGCCGGGTAGGCGTGAATGTCGCCGCGGTCACTGGTCCGACAAATGACAATATTTGCCTCGACGCCGGCTTCCAACATCATGGCAACCATCAGACTCGCTTTGTCCTTACAGTCGCCAAACTGGCGGCTGCAGACCTGGTTAACCTCGTAGGGTTTGTAACCGTGGATACCAAACTCAAGGGCCACGTAACGGGTGTGGGTTACCACGTACTCATGAATGGCTTTCACTTTCTCGAGATTGGTCTTCGTGTCTTTGGTAATTTCGGCAACGATCTGCTTGGTTTCCGAATCCAACTCCAACTGGTTGCGAATCAAATCGGCATACCACTTGGCCATGGTATTCCAATTATCGAAGGTCGAAATACCGAGGTAGGGCAGGTAGGCCTGCAAGCCGGGCATGCGCGATTCGGTTTCGTAGGGTGAGATTTGGTCCAGCACCCAGCGATAAACCTTGTTTTCGCCGTCCTCCCGGGTGGTGTATTCGGGATCCATTTTTTCGACATGGGTATAGATGGGCCGATCCTTGGGCATGATCAGCGTGTAAGCGATGCGTTTGGTGGGATATGAATTTGAAAAAACATGTAAATCGCCGAAGTAATCACCGAAGATGTTGGTGTTGTTGATGTCGTCGATGCGGTACTCAAGCCGGACGCGATCACCCACTTGCAAGGTGGGGAAACGCACTTGGTAGGCGACCACGTCGTAGTACATGCGGTATTCAGGATCGCTAATCCGACTGCGACCGGTGGTGGTGACCAAAATGGTTTGGTCGCCGCGGTATACCTCAGCTTTGATTAACTCGGCACGCTCGCGCAGGGGCGAATAGCTAAAGGAATGGCCCGGCAAGTTTTGTGCCCCTTGTTCGGTAATCACTTCCCATTCCATCTGACGGTAAAGCGAGGATTGACCGTTGGGCGCGACCTTAACAACCTTGTTGTCGAGGTTCATGACGATGTCGCTAACTTCCAAAACGGGAACCTCGGGCGCTTTCTCCAAACGGTAAGGCTTGTAAAAAACTTGGCGCTCGGCCTGACTGAGCCGGATCAGGTTTTCCAGCGCCGGGTTTTGTGGGCGCAAGGCCAAGGCCCGCTCCAGGAAGGGCAGGGCATCGTCTTCGCCGGCACGCAAACGCGCTTCACCCATGCCCTGCAGCAGGTCGGGATTGTTGGGCATGTCGTCCAGCAGGGTTGCCAACAATCGACGGGCTTCCTCGTGGCGACGGTTGCCACTCAGGAATTCGGCGTAGGTCAGCGCGGCGGAAACGGAATAAGGTGAATCACGGCGAATGTCACGGTACAGGGCTTCCAAACCTTCGAGGTCACCCCGCGACTTAAACGCTTGGATTTTGCGATTGGTAAATTTGCGATGATGGAACCGCAGGGCCAGGACCTTGTCCACCCATTGCTCGGCTTCGCTCACGAAAAACATGCCGGTATAGAGATCCGCCAGATCCATCATCAACCAAGGCACGTTGGGGTAGTGTTTATTGAGGGCCAGGGTGCGGTTAAGGGCGACGCCGTCGAGACCCAGGGCGGAAAGCGCGTTGTTGTCGAGCACCGCGGCGGGCCAGTAGTCGGGGTGAGAGGCAAGCGCCCGCTTTGAGTACTGACGCGCTTCCCAAAAACGGTCTTGGCTCAAGGCAATTTGTCCCATCTGCGTCAACGCCCAAGCCTTGGCAAAAGCGGGTTGGGCTTTAACCGAACCTTTTTCCAGATGATCCAAGAAGGTGGCGAGATACTGCCAACGATCATTGGGGTTGTCGGTAACGGAAAGCAGTTTCTCGGTCAGAATGCGCGTGGGTTGTTCGGCAAAAGCGTTGGCAAACATTTCGACCAACAGGCCGTGCTCCGGGTGGCGGGGCTGCTCTTTGATGAGCAACATGCCGGCCAGCGCGTACATCGATTTTTGTTTGGCGATGTCGACCAAACCGATTTCCTGTTGTTTGGCCAATTTGACTTTGCGGCGCGGCACCTGCTTGCTGTCACGCGCTTCGACTTGAAGCGGCTTCCCCTCTTGATCGGTTACCCGCGCAAAGAAACCCAGGTTGGGTTCCTCGGAAGCGGAGGCCAGGTAAAGGGTCAAACGGTGCCAGCCTTTTTTGAGGCGCACATTGACCACTTCCTGATCCGGTGAGGCGTTGCCGTTTTCAAACGCGGCACGGAACACTTGGCTCCGGTTGACCCAGACGCGCATGTCCTTGGACCAGCCAAGGCCGATTCGGTAATCGCCGCGGGCGGGTGCGTAAAACCAGGTGGTGGCCAGCAGGCCCGCTAACTGGTTGGGAAAAACGGCCTGATTGGCACTGAAATAACCATAATGGCCCAAACCCTCGGACCAATAATCGTCTTTGCCCCAGGCACGGGCCGGATGCCAGGAAACCTGGCGGGTCAGGCCTTTGACCTCATCGGCCCCGATCAGGGAAACGAGGTCCAGTTCGTCACTCGGCGAGAGGGGCCCCAGGAGCTGCCATTCAGGGACATAACCCAGGGACTGAACCAGTTCGGCCACCTTCTCGGATTGACGGGTTTGCCGGTATTGCTGGGTTAGGAAATACGCCAGTTCCCCTTTGAGCTCCTGATGCTCCGCCGCCTCAAAAATGCGCGCCAACATCCCGTTGAGTTCATCCTGCGAACCCGTTTCATGACCAAGGAAATAAATTTCTTCGGCCAGGAGCAATTTGTCGACCGGATCCATGGCGGCCAACTCGGTTTCGAGCCGTTGTGCCAAGCGTTTGAGCTGATCATCGGCGAAATTTCCCGCGAGCACGGGCGGCATCAACCAACAGCACAACCAACCGAACACAAACAATCGGGTGGAAAAACCTGGCTGGATTTGGAAAAAAGGGGAAGATGTCATAAACCATTCGCCTCCGTTGGGGTCGTGGGTAAATCCCGCGTGGGCCGGGATTGAGCAAATTTTAGGCCGAATCCGGCGTTGTGAAGGATTCGTCGCACTTGGACCGGCGCCAACCGTCCCAAGTTAGGTAGGGGACCTTAAAACAACAAAGATCCCGAGGAAACTTCCATGGACGGTGCGTCATTCTGACACGGTTGTGGCGCGGCAGGTGCCGGCGCGGTATCGCGAAGGCTGCCAACCGCATTCCATCGAGCACCATCGTCGGCTTGCGGCAGGACCGACAAACCACGGCGCTGCATTTCCGGCAAAAGCTTGCGGACGCAGGCAAGTGGCAGCCGATGGTACACGCGTTGAATCCCATGCCAACAGCGGACCAAATCAGCGTGATCGACGGCCTGATCGAGTTGTGCTTCAAGGGCGGCACCAACGATTTCGTCATCCGATTGCAGGGAACATGGTTTAAAGGATTTGCGATGAAGGGGGGTATTGCCGTGCGCCCCAATCTGATCGCGGTGTTTCTTGGTGGCGTACCCTTTGTGAACCGCGAAACCATAGTCGGGATAGGCCGCGGCGGCCCGTTTCATCACCGCGTCGCGACTCACCTTGGCGACAATGCCGGCGGCAGCCACGGCGCTTGCGCGACTATCGCCTTTGACGAGGGTCAGCGCCCAAGGCAGGCTCGGCGGTTTTTGGTTACCGTCAATCACCAGCGGGCTGTCGGGATCGTATTCGGGCGCGACACACTCAAAGCCGTGTAAGGTCGCGCGCAGTATATTAAGGTGATCGATAATGATGTTGCCGATTAGGGCGGTGCGCACACGGGTCGCGGCCCCCAATATGTGGGGATACAAAAATTCGCGCTTCTTCTCGTCCAAGGTTTTTGAATCAGCCAAGGCAGGGAACCAAGGTAAACCGGCGACCGCGGCGGGATCCCAAGTCACCGCGGCAATCACGACTGGACCGGCCAAACAACCGCGACCGGCCTCGTCGATGCCGGTCATCGCGGATCCTACGAATGTGTCGCGATCAAACGAAAAGTGGGTGATGGGATGCTCTCCTGGTTGCGGTGGCCACGATACCTTAAACGACAAAACCAACCAAAACGCCGCAAAAAAATATGCATGACAAGGAATTTTGCAGGTCGGCGACGCCCGGAACGCGTTCGAACCCGCCTCGCTATTCTCGAAGTAAACGTGCCAGGAAACAAGCCCCGCCACCATGCAACGTCGCATTTCTTTAGGGCGTACAGAATAACGTCCCCACTGCAAACGCGCAAATCACCCTTCCCGGGGAGCACGACGGGTAGGAACCCACACCAAGAAAAAAACAGCGGATACGGCCACTCTCTTGAGTTCCAGCGGTTCATTGTTATAATATGCAGTCCTGGCGTCCCGCACAGGACGTCCTCTCTGACATGGGCCTATAGCTCAGTTGGTTAGAGCACCCGGCTCATAACCGGGTCGTCCCAGGTTCGAGTCCTGGTGGGCCCACTCATGTTGGAAGGAGAGTTGATTGCGATTGACAAACGGCACGAAGTATTGCTCCCCTCGAACAAACAGAATATTTTTTTCGAAGAGCCGAAGGTGTTCAGTCCAAATGACTGGAAACACCTTTTTTTTATGCCAATCGCTCCTGACGCAAGCGGAGCTTGCGTTTTGCTCTGTTCTCGCGGTTCTCGCGTGGAAAGAGCTCAAGGTGAACCAATAAGCGGAGGAAGTTTTGAGAGCAGCATTAAACGCGCTTAGGGATTATCAAGATGTCTTGGTGAGAATCGCCGAGCTGGATCGTTTGCTATCTTTTGTTCCCGACGAAATCGTCCAAATGGAAACGGATTGGAAAAACACACAAGCACGCGCCGAGGAACTGAAAACGCGACAAGAGAAGCGCGAAAAAGAGATTCGCGAGAGCGAACTGAAGCTGGCCGAACTCAAAGAAAAAGAAACCAAGTTCGACGGCGACCTCCAAGAAGTGACGAATAACAAAGAGTACCACGCAGTCCTCAAAGAGATCGACACGGCCAAAAAGAACATCAGTGTGATCGAGGAAGACATCTCCGGCGCACGTCAAGAAATCAACGAGATCGAAACCGAGCTGGCCTCGTGCAGCGAGCAGGAAAAAGAAGCCAAGTCGAAATTCGACACGGCGATGGCAGCACACAAAGCCGCCATGGGCGAAAACGCGCAAGAAAAAGGCGAAAAAGAATTAATCCGCGAGAAACTGGCGGGAACCGTACCACCCGACCTTCGTCGCAAATTCGACCGCATCGCCGCTCGCCGCAACGGTGTCGGCTTAGCCTTGTGCGTCTCAGCCGTGTGCCAATCCTGCCACGTCCGTGTTCGCCAGAACATTGTCGACCGATTGCGCCGCTTTGATCGCATCATCACCTGCGAATCCTGCAAACGCATTTTGTTCTTCGCCGACACCGAGTAATCCCCATGAATGCAGCCGAACAGGACATGCAGCAACGCCTGGACACGCTTAATCAAATGATTGATACGGCGCTCGACACCGCGTTGCGCAACCGTTCCGGCCTGACCCTGGTAGCCGTCAGCAAACGACAACCGCTGGCGGTGATCCACCAGGCCTACCAATTGGGCATTCGCGATTTTGGTGAAAGCCAAATTCAAGAAGGGGTTCCCAAGGTCAAGGCCTGCCCGGACGATATTACTTGGCATTTCATCGGCCACCTGCAAAAGAACAAGGTTCGCAAGGCCGTTCTTCACTTCCACTACCTCCACAGCATCGACAGCCTCAGCTTGTTGCACCGCGTGGACGCCATTGCCACCGAAGAACGGGTTTGCCCCAAGATCTTTCTGCAAGTAAATTATGCGCTGGATTCGGATAAATACGGCCTCCACCCGGAAGCCGTGGAAACCGTGCTGGAAGCAGGTTTGGCCATGAAACATGTAGCCTGCATCGGCCTGATGGGTATCCCACCCGCCAACGCCGACGATGAACGCATCCAAGCCTATTTCCAAGGCATGGTCGAACTACGCGACCAACTGAAAGCGCGCTTCCCCGATTGGCCCGGCAATTTGAGTTTGGGCATGTCGGGCGATTTCCCGCTCGCCATCCAGGCGGGCAGCCATTACATTCGCGTCGGCAGCAAAATCTTCGGAGACCGCATCTAGATGCTTGTATTCAAAGTCTTTATCGGAAACATGGTCGTTGCCGCCCTCCAGGCCTACAGCTGGATCCTGATTGCGTACCTGATCGCAACTTGGTTTGTGCAAAACCGCTACGCGGGCTGGTTCGTGTTTCTTTCAAGGTTGGTTGACCCACCCCTAGCCTGGCTTCGCCGTGTCACCAAGAACAAGCTCACCATCGGCATGCTCGATTTAACGCCACTGGTCCTCTTCTTTGCGATCCACCTCCTTACCAGCATGGTCAGGAGCATTTTCTTCCGCTAATCGGGTGATCACCACGCCTTCCGGTCGCACCGCGCCAAAGCCCATGTTACAATCGGGTTCCTTTCCCGATGACATCCCACCGCACCCTCCCGGTCGCGCTTTCATCCGCCACATATGGGGTGTTATCACCCGTTTTTTGGTCAAAACCCACAAGTCCTTGCCCGATCCTACCGAAAAGCCCTTTGCGTGACGCGGTACCAATTGTACTGAGCGCGCTTGCCGGTTCCACCGAAAGAAGGGACCGCCCGCAACCATCTGAACACGGCAACCCTGTTGGAAACCGCATTTATTGGGGAGGTATAACGTGATCACACCCCTGGAGATCCAGAACCACGAGTTCACCTCGCGTTTGAGGGGCTTCAACCCCGAAGAAGTGAAGCATTTTTTGTACGCGGTCGCGGAAGAATTCGAGAAACTGATTGAACAAAACCACCAAATGGCCCAGGAACTGGCCGTCTCTCGCGAACGGATTAAAGACATGGAATCCCGCGAGAAAGTCCTCAAAGACACCTTGGTTTCTGCACAGCAAATCAAAGCAGACATTCAAGAAAACGCGGTAAAAGAAGCCGATTTGATTGTCAAGGAAGCACAATTAAAGGCCGACGCACTGCGAGAGCGCGCCCGCGAGGACGTCCGCACCACGCAAACCCACCTGGCCGATTTGCGACGCACCCGCAACGATTTGCTGGCCGAGGCCGAAATGATGGTCAGTCGCTTTACCCACTTCGTAGAGGCCGAACGCGATTTGGCCAACGAGGCGGATGCACTTCAAAAATTGTCGTTCATGCCGCCCGCCGGGCGCGAGGAAGACGCCACGCAGGACGAAGATGAACACCGCTTGGTACAACTCGAGAAAAAACCGAACAATCAACGTATAAGGAAAGGAACCGGATCATGACCTCCCCCACCTGCTATGTCGGCATCAGTGAACTCTTCAGCGGCACCGGCCGCGCCGGCACCACCCGTACCGAGGCGGTGCAACGCATCGCCAATGCCGCGATTTTGGTGCGCGGTGAACAGATTGAACACGTCGGCCCCGAAAGCGAGGTTCGTGCCGCCTGTCCAGCGGACACCCGGTTCGTCGACATGCAGGGCAAAACCGCCATTCCGGGTTTTGTCGATCCGCACATCCACCTTGTTTGGGGTGGTGATCGCTCCGGGGAATTTAACCGCCGCCTGCACGGCGCCGGTTATGTAGAAATCGCAGCCGAAGGCGGCGGCATTAAATCAACGGTACGGCAAACGCGGGCCGCGAGCGCGGATGCCTTGGCGACCAAGGCACGCAAAACCTTGGACACGATGCTGCTCCACGGCATTACCACGATTGAAGCCAAAAGCGGCTATGGCCTGGATCGGGCAACCGAGCTGAAGCAACTCGACGTCATGGATCAGCTCAGCGCGGCGCATCCTATTGAAATGATCCAAACCTTTATGGGCGCTCACGAAGTGCCACCTGAATACGCGGGACGCCCCGGCGATTATATCGACATGCTCAACCAAGAGCTTTTGCCCGAAGTTAAAGAGCGCGGCACGGTCACCTACGTGGATATCTTTTGCGAGAAAAACGTTTTTGAGCTCGAAGATTCCCGCAAACACTTGCAAGCCGCGCTTGATCACGGCTTTAAGATTCGTCTCCACGCCGACGAGCTCTTCCCCCTGGGCGGTGCAGGCTTGGCCGCGGAGTTAGGTGCCGTCTCAGCCGACCATTTAGTCCATGCATCCAAGGAACACCAACGCGCCATGGCCGCGAGTGGAACCATTGCCACCTTGTTACCCGGTACCAGTTTCTTCCTGCGCGCGGCCTATGCCGATGCGGCATCGTTCCAAGAAGCCGGTTGCACCATTGCACTCAGCACGGACTACAATCCGGGCAGTTCCCACACCATCTCTCAAGCCTTAATGATGGCCCTGGGCTGTATGAAGATGGGCATGACCTTTGAACAGGCGTTCTTGGCGGTCACCCTTAACGCTGCCGCCGCCATTGAAAAGGCTGATACCCACGGAACGCTAGAACCGGGAAAACAGGCCGATATTGTTTTTCTCGACACGCCGGGCGCCATGCATCTGGTTTATTATTGGGGCGTCAACCACGTGAGCGATGTGGTCAAAGCAGGACGGCGGGTCGTCACCGACCGACGTTTGATCACGACTTAAACCACGCGCGCTCGTAAGGACGGTTTCAGAAACCCACCGGCCCACCGCAACCTTTCTCAGCTTGCCTATCACCGACAAGCTGTAGGATTCGGTTGCAGGTTTGGGCCGAGAAAAGGCACACCGGTGGCTTCCTTTATTTCCTGCAAAAGCTGCAGTGCCCCGATCCCCGGGGACCAAATCGAACCCGCGCGCCGCATCGCCCATTGCACCGCATGCGGTGCGGTGTTTTTGATCCACGCGGAACATAGCCCAAGCGCGAAAAGCGTCGCCAATGTTGAGATCCACCTCAAGGAAGACCATCTCAAGGTAGTACGTCGCTGGTACCGACCGCACATGTGGTTGTATCTGATGATGGCGATTTCCTGGTCCGGGGTTGTCGCCGGTTTTCAACTGATGCAACTCGGCGGCGGTCGATTGTGGACGGCGGTGATGGTCGTCAATGTTTTGTTTGCCGTCATTTTGTTTTACGGCTCGCTGGCGGGGCTCCTTAACCGCACCCGGATTTTGGTGGGCCGCGGCCGTTTGATCAAGCGCCACTTTCCGGTACCTTGGCACGGCAAATTAAAACTCGGTACGGACCAGATTGATCAGTTTTTCTGCACCGAGGGACGCGAATTCCGTCAGGGACGTGCCTACCCTGTCTACCAACTCAATGTTTTTTTAAACAGTGGCGTCCGTGTCCCGATCCTTCGCAACGTAAGCAGTCTCGAAACCATCCTTTTTCTTGAAAACCAGATCGAACAATTTTTAGGTATCGAAGACCGGCCGGTAGACGGGGAAACTTTTAAGAAATTCCAAAAGCATACCAAGCCGGCTGAATCCTAATCCCTTGAGCCGGGCTACTTCGCGACAAACCGGAACAAGCAGCAACGCCCGAAAACGCTCAAAATATCGCAAGCAGATACCGTCGCCAGAATTGAGATCGCCGAAACAACGATGAAATAAAGCGCTTTCCAACGCGCGCCGGCCCGCATTGCTTACAAGGATTCGTCGCGAGAAGCCGAAAGCCTTGTGAGTACGAAGATTACAACCGAGAGACGGCACAGGGGTCCGACCTATCGGGGTCCGACCATTCGGGGTCCGACCTATCGGGGTCCGACCATTCGGGGTCCGACCTATCGGCGTAGCAGCTGAGGCGACGGCGGCTTGACCGAGTAATGCGGAAGGCCGCCCCCTCGTAGTCGCATGGGTTGCCCCGTAGCAGAAGCAATGCAGGCCAAGAATTTGGTGAGAAAAACGGGCTGGAGCCTTTTTGGATTGAGCCCGTTTGCCGATGCTAAAAATGCGATACCCGGGTCCTCATCAAACGAACCCTCGCCCGTTGGAATATTTTTATGAGCAGAAAACCCTGCGACAGCCTCATTCCTATTTTCAAGGCCTGCTTCGATGCAGCCGGGCAACACCCCGATAACAGCCCGGTGATCACGCGCCATGGTCGGTTGTTATTGGAAGCGATGGATTTTTGGTTGCGTACCGACGGGAGCCTAACCATTCGCATCGACCCCGGCCGCGTTCAATTCAATCACCAGGTGGAAACCAAGCCGCAACTCAAAGACCAAGCTTTTGCTTGGTTTGAGGACTGTTGCAGGTCACGACATATTTTTGAAATTTTGATCCTACGCGACACCTCGGTGGAAGACCTAATCCAGCTCATCGCGCTTTTTCATCGTGATGCCTACCTGTTTGCCAACCATGCCGACGCACCCCATTGGTTGGCCGAGGCGGGTGTTCATCGCATTCAAATCAATCCCCCCTCGGTCGAAGACAGCTTCACGGTTCAAGTACCCTTCAGCATGGGGCGCGGTTATTTTCCCGACCAAGACCGCGAGGCCGACTTTCACCTTCCCGAACAGACAGCAACCCCCGCCAAAAAAGCCGGCTTGGTCGAAAACCTCTTCATTTCACGAGATGACTTTGACACCTTGCGTACCACCATGACCCATCTCATCGCCCAGGGGCACATGACGCGGGTTGCCGACGCCCTCACGCTGATGCGCAACGATCTGCGTTCTTTGGATCGGGATGATCGCGAACTGGCCTTCTCAAGCTACCAAGTTGTAGTCCGTATTTTGGTTGAGACGGAGCAGACCAAAGCACTGTACCGGATTGTTAAGGCGATGCCGTTTGATTTGCGGATCTGCCAAGAGTACGATCTGTACCGCATTCACCTGGTCACCTTCACCAGCATCCTGCAACACTTTGTCGACAAGAGTAAATACCGCCCCTTTCTCTACGGCTTAACGGTTTTGGCTGAGCAAAGCCTCCGTCACCGCGATCCCTTCAAATCCCTTCTTGAAGACCATCTCAAAAGTTTTTTAACCCCGCACCTGTTGGAATCCATGGTTACCAAAGCAGAACGTGACCCCGACCTGCGCAAGCGAATGCACATTCTGTTTCGCGAACATGCGCTGGGCATTTTCAACACCTTGTTGACCGTTCTGTTTGAAACCAAAGAACGACGGTTACGCAAGGTCATTCTCGAAACCTTACACAACATGGGCACGGTCATTTTTCCAGACGTCCTCAATGAATTGGATCAGGCAATCAGCGAAAACAAACCCTGGTACGTCAAACGCAACCTGCTCCTGCTGTTATCGCCCAAACCCCCCACCGAGCTGGTACCACGACTGTTGCACCTCGACCAACACGAAACCGGCAAACGGGTGCTGCGTTTGGTTCACAAATGCCTTTTCCGCATTGAAGACCCTCGCGCTTTTGACCGGGGTTATGACCTCATCAACCGAAACCTCGACAAGAAAGAACCCTTGCTGGAGTTGCTTCCGCTCGTGGGTGAAGGCGGTTTGGCGGAATACGGCCCGCTGTTGATCGGCATCGCGGAAAACCATGATGACGCCTCAATTCGATTGGCGGCCATCGCCACTCTGGGCCATATAGAAACACGGGTAGCCCAGGATTACCTCAAATCGATTCTTGCCAAAACCAGCTTTTTCAAAAAACGCTCCTCAAGCAAAAGGCGTGTGGCGGCGGTCAAAGCCCTGGCGATCCACCCACAACATCTCACCTATCTCGCCACCTTCATCCAGGATAAGGACGAACAGGTACGACAAGCCTGTCACCAAGCGCTGTCTAGCGAGAATTAGCCCGCTTTTCTCATGAGGATTGGTCGCGAGGGCGCATCATTTGCGTTTTTCTCGCAAGAACCGCGACCCTTTAGCGAACAGCCATGTGAGCAATGCGGGCTAATCCGCGACTTTTTTCCCGTGGTTTCCCTCGCAATTGCAATCCGCTTGCCTCAAAATGCCACCGAGAGGGAGGCACCGTGGCAGAAAACTCTTGGAACGAGCGGGTATGGCAAATGGTGGCAAAAATTCCCCACGGCCGAGTTGCATCCTACGGTCAAATTGCCCGGATGCTGGGTGCCCCGCGCAAAGCACGTCACGTGGGCTATGCCCTTGCAGCAACACCCAAGGATCGAACCATTCCCTGGCAGCGGGTCATCAACAGCCGCGGCATGATTTCATTTCCCGTCGACAGTCATCAGTACCGGTTGCAAAAAGCCATGCTGCTGGAAGAAGGCGTGGTTTTCAGCGACAAGGACCGAATTAACTTACGAACCTTTGGTTGGACGGGCGAACACCCATAAAAAAAGGCGCGATGCCCAAAACAGCACCGCGCCCGAGTGGAAGGTAAAGCCCGTTCGCTTAACGTGCTACCTGAATGTTCCAGTTGTGGTGGAGAATGTCCAAAATGGTGAGTTCCTCATCACCATCAGCATCAAACTCGAGGTCGCCTGCAACCCACTCTTGGATTAAGAAGTACAAATCCTCGATGTCGTTACGGCCGTCACCGTTGGGATCCAGGCTAACAGGACTGACCACAATGGTGACCTGGTCGGTCGCCTGAGAACTGCCGGCGTCTGTAACCGTCAGCACATAGGTCGTGGTTACCTGTGGGGCCGGGTCAACCGTAAAGGTTGCCGCGGTGCCCAACACGGTTGGATTCCCCAAGGCGGTCCAGGCATAGCTGAAATCAGGTGCGCCGCAGAAAACACTGTTGCGTAAGGTGATGTTTTCTAAACCTTGGGCGGTGTTTTCAGTAATGATGTCTGCCTGAAAGGTGCTGAACAGACGCGCATCCCCGCTGGTCTCAGAATTACAAGGACCGGTGACAACACAAGAATAGGTGCCGTTGTCGCCTCCCTCAACGGGATCAAAACTAATGGTGGCGCTGGTTTCACCCGCTAGATTCTGACCGTTCCGACGCCATTGGTAGGTCAAGGGACCGTCCCCACTTACCGATACGGTGAAACTGGCTGTTTCGCCGGGACACGCCTCGGTATCGGCGGTAATCGAATCAATGGTGAGGGGTTGATTAAGCGTCAAGGTAACGGCGTTACTGGTGACTTGACCACAATCATCGGTTAAGCGGCAGCTATAGCTTCCGGCATCCTCGGCCGCAAGATCGGTGAGATTCAAGGTCGCCGCGGTTGCACCGGCAATGGGTGCCCCCTCCTTGAGCCACTGGTAGGTGAAACTGCTCTCGGTGATGCCGGCCACGGTGAAGTTGGCGGTCCCACCGGGACAATAACCGGCGGGGTCGGCGGTTGGATGGGTATCAACCGTCGGCGGGGCCGCCACGGTTAAGCTCGCGGCGGTTGAGGTGGAGGAGCCACAATCACTGCCCACAACGCAGTCGTAGTTGCCTTCATCGCCTTGGGTCAAGCCGGTGAGTGTCAGGGTCGCCGAGGTTTGCCCCGCAAGCGTTGCACCATTTCTACGCCATTGATAGGTTAAGGTCCCTTGACCCGATGCCGTGACGGTAAAGGTAGCCGACTGGCCCTCACATTCCGTTTGGTTTTGGGGTTGCTGACTGAAGGCCGGCCCATCCTGCACATTGACCACAATCGGATCGGAGGTCACCGGACCACAGTCGTTGGTAACCACGCAGGTGTACGACCCGGCATTCGCGAGTTGAATATCGGTTAAGGTGAGGGTTGCATTGGTGGCACCCGCAACATTTTGGCCGCCCAGGCGCCATTGGTAAGAGAGGACCCCGTCACCCGTTGCGGTAACGCTTAGGGTTGGCGAATCGCCGATACAGGCATCCACGGTACCGCTCACGGCAGTAATCGACACGGCATCGATCAGCGTAACGGTTGTCGCGTTACTGGTCACCTGCCCGCAACTGTCGGTTAAGCGACAACTGTAATCGCCCGCGTCACCCGCGCTTAAACCGTTGATGGTCAGGGTCGCACTCGTTTGACCCGCGATGGGACTGCCACCTCTTAACCACTGGTAACTCAAGCTGCTTTCAGTGTTACCGGCAACCGTTAAGGACAAGGTCCCGCCCTCGCAGTAGCCGCCAGGTTCCGCGGAAGGATGCGTGGTCACGGTCGGCAAGGCGGCCACGGTGAGGGTCGCCGCGGTTGAGGTGATGGTGCCGCAATTACTGGTAATTTGACAGTCGTAGCTACCTTCATCGCCTTGGGCCAGGCCCGTAAGATTTAGCGTGCTCGATGTTTGGCCGGCAAGCGGGGATCCGTTTCGACGCCATTGGTAGGTAATCGAGCCGTCACCCGAGGCACTTACGCTAAAGGAAGCCGACTGCCCTTCACACCCCGAGGCGTTTTGTGGCTGAAGGTCAATCGTGGCGCCTGGAAGAACCGTTAGCGAGGCGGCATTCGAAGTGGTTGAGCCACAACCGTTGGTAACCACACAGCGGTAGGAACCGGCATCACCCGCCGTAATGTTGGTCAACTGCAGGGTAGTTCCGGTTTGACCGGGGATATCAACGGTGTCTTTCTGCCATTGGTAGGTAACACCGGGTGTGTCGGAACCCACCGTGAAGGCCACGGTGTCGCCGGTGCAGCGGTTAAGCTGGTTGGATGGTTGCGTTTGAATCGCGGGGTTGGCGGTGAAGGTAATCGAGGCACGGGCATTGTCCAGGTTAAAGCCGAATGCATTAAAGTCCCCATCACCATAAATATTGCCATTGGACAGTTCAGCATCGGTTACCGCGCGAATGACCAACTCACCCGCGAGAGGATTCGCGGCGATGGGCAATTCGAGAATCCCAACCAGGGTTTCCTGGTCACGAACCGTTGTGAAGAAGGGCGCAAAATTTACGACCGTTAAGGTGCGCAAAGCAGGGAAGCCGGAACCCGCGTTATCAAAACTAAAACTTACCGGGTTACTTGTCAGTTGAGGAAAATCTAAAACCGTGCCCTGACCCTCGGTGGCGCTGTTAATCATGGTGCTGCCACTGCAATCCGGGGTGCCCGAACTCGTTTGGACCCGGTTGGTCAGATCGGTTGCGGGACTGGTAATCCCGGTTCGGTCAATATCAAGCACGGACAAGTTGGACACCCAATATTCACCGGAACTTCCATTTACCAGGTTATCGGCCGGCCCTTCCATCGTTAACGAAAGAGATATCTGAGTTAAATCCGTCCCACCTACATCATCGACAATACTCACGGGAATTTGAACACAACGCTGGTTGGTAATTTCTGAGACACAAAACTGGTAATCGCCACGGATAATGACGCTTATCTCAGCCGATACGTTCGCAATTGAAGCCAATACGAACACACAGGTAAGCAAAAACCGGAGCCTTAGGGACCGTTTCCGAATGTTATCCTTCATATGACCTATTCCTTTAAATTGAAATTGGTTTGTTGTCGCACCGTCGCCGGCATTCCGTCGACGGGATGGGTGGGGTGGGGCGCTTATTCTTCAAGCATGCAGATTTTCAAACGGGAATGATGTGACAGATATGACGTCCTTGAAACAGGCGCGCCATTCGTCACCGGCCCTATTAGGAACAACCCAAAGGAAGGCAAAGGGAAAACGCGTCGTCACAACCAATGGGGAAACAGCCGCGAACAACACGGGCATGCCCAGTGAGGGTTTCCTCGGGGTGGGCACCGGCGTTTGGTAGCGACCACAAACACGAATCAGCGGCGGTGGCGGACCGTCCGCGGCAAGGCGTCGCTAGGAACGACCCACGGAAAAAACGGACCTCAAAGAGATGTCAGCGGTTGAATACTTCTATTGACCCATTTCTAAGCGTCGGGATCAATGCAAAAATGAGCGAACTGTAGAAAGCCTGAGCCCCATTAGATCACACCGAATCGGGTAACAATCGACAACTCGTGAAAAACCACCAGGAAAGCCGAGCACCCCACCGATGTTCATGGATCCACGGATAGCGCGGTTCTTGGTGTAAAAGGGATCGAGAGGTACACAGATAACCGGGCCATCTCCTGCAAGCTCTGGTTCAGGGCCTCCGCATTAAGTGGACGGCGGGCCCATTCACGGCGCATCCGTACCACCAGCTCCCGGGTTTCTTGATGGGGCGCCGCTTCAATGTCCGGTATCTTGACGCGAAAATCGAGCAAGGCTTCAAAACCGGCATCCTGCGCCGAACCCTCTATTTCCACGGCCGCCAAAGGCCGCGCCACTCGGATTTCGCCACGCTCGAAGGCATCCAGCCAAGGCAGGTAAAGCCGCTTTCGAAAGGGACGGCCATTCCCGTTCTCAAGATCCGCCCAAGCATCATGAACCATACGGCGACCGTCTCGAAATACCAAGGTCACCTTCTTGAGGCGAATGGTCCGCGAAGCTTTAAAGGTCAACGCGAAGATAAACATATTTTTTGGAACGACCTCGAACCGAATCGTTTCAAAACGCCAATTGTCCCCATCTTTTATCTCCGGTGGAAGGACCGGATAAGCTTTGAAAAATACCGAACCGTTCACATCCAAGCTGGATTCATCACCCGAAAAACGAGGAACGGCGACCGCCGCCTCGGTTTCAACGGCCGCGGCCAAAACCTCGAGCTCAGGACTCAGTGAAGCCAAACCGGGCGGCCGCTCACCCGCGTTAAAACGCGCGACACAGCTTTCCAAGCCACGCAACAGTTCGGTGAACGCCGCCTCCGTTTCAGGTAAGGCGCGATGGTGGGCCTGGGCGGAGGCGACACCGGCCGGCACCTGCCCGCACAGCCAGGCGGGCACCGCAAAACAAACCAGCCAAAACCAGCGCTTCAAACTCAGCCGACCTTATGCAACTGGGCCATAAGCTGCGCATTCTGACGCATTAAGGCGCGCTTCTGGGTATCGGCGGTAATCGGTAAACTTCGCAATCGCTGCTTGTTAATCGCCACCTGCTTGCGAATCATATCCTTGAGCAAGTCCATCACCATCGTGGCCAACTGAGAACCCTCGAGCTTCTCGTACGCGCCAATGACATTAATTTCACGCAAAGTCCCCCGCAATGATTCCGGTACAACTTCTAATTGAAGTTCAAAATCGGCGGCCCGGTCCTCGTTGAGAAACTCCAAAACCCAAGGCCGGTCGTGAAACAAGGTCGCCAGAACGCCTGGCAATACGCCACGCGTCTCAGCATCAAGCTGGGCCGTATAATCGTCGTGGTTCATAACCTGATAGAGAAATTGTTTCTCGGTTTCGCTAAAACCCGCGGCCGGGCCGGTGCGAACCGAGCCGTCCCGGGGTCGTCCCCGCGGTGGCGGCACATCGTTGCCACCACCCCGATGATTCTCCCGTGGGAAATCAGCCCCAACATCGAGATCGGGCGGTGGACCGTGGTCGGGTTCAAAATCGTCATAAACCGGCTCAAAGCCCGCATCGCCAAAATCATCCACCGGGTGAAATTCTTCGTGAAAGTAGGGATCATCCGCGGTGACAGGCGCGGCACCCGGCGGCGGACCCGCCGGCTGAGGCGGTGTTCCACGGGAAGGCGCGGGCGACGGCGCTTTTGCCTTTGGCGCGGGAGGTGGTTTCGGTTGCGGCGCCGGCGCTTTAATCACCTTGCCCAAAACACTTTTGCGAATCCCCAATGCTTCCGACAGTTTCGACATATAGTTATCACGCACAATTTCATCTTGAATCAGCGAAATGGTGCCACCCATCTCACGGGCGACATGGGACTGAGCATGGGGATCATTCCTCACATCTTTTTCCCCACCCAAGTAAGACAAAAGGTAATTGAAGAAATCATTGGCCCGATCCAACTGCCCTCGATAAGCTTCCACCCCCTCGCGTTGAATGAAATCATCGGGATCAAGTTTGTCGGGCAAGGTCACCACACCGATGTCGGCGTCTTCTTTGAGAAACGTCTCAATTGAAGCTCGCGCCGCTTTAAATCCGGCCTTGTCACCATCAAAATTAAGCAAAATTCGCTTGGCATAACGCTTCAACAGTTTCGCCTGTTGTGGGGTAAAAGCAGTTCCCAAACAGGCAATGACCGAACCAATACCAGCCTGATAAACCTGGATCACATCCATATAACCTTCCACCACAACCACCGTTTCCTCACGTTTGAGGTAGGGTTTGGCAAAGTCCAAGTTATAAAGATGACGGCCCTTGGTATACAGAGGCGACTCGGGACTGTTGATGTACTTTGGGCCGTCCCCTTCCATCAAACGCCCACCAAAGGCAATCACGTTTCCATATGCATCACTGATGGGAAACATGATGCGGTCGCGGAACAAATCGTAGGGTTTCCCCTGCCGCCCCTCTTTAAATAAACCCGACTGACGCAATAATTTTTCGTCAAAACGGCCCTGCAGATGGTGCAACAACCCATCCCAAGAATTGGCGGCGTAACCCAATTTGAAAAGGCGGATGGTGTTGTCGGTCAATCCACGGTCTTTCAAATAAGCCAAGGCACTTTTGTTCTGCAGGAGCAATCGGTGGAAATACTCCTTGGCCGCCATGTTAATGGTTCGGAGCGCCTCAATGACGTCGCGGCCAGGACCCCGTGCGCCCCGTTTGGGCAGCTCGACCCCGGCGATATCCGCTAAAAACTCAAGCGCATCACGAAAATCCATATTCTCGATTTCCATGACGAATTTGATAATGTCGCCACCACGTCCACACCCAAAACAGTGGAAAAAACCTTTTTGGTCGTCGACGTAACAGCTCGGCGTCTTTTCACCGTGAATCGGACAACAGCACGCCAATCGATTCCCGCGCCGCTCGAGTTTGGTGTAGCGACCAACCACGGTCGATAACGCCAAGGCTTCTTTTACAAGGGTCACCCCGTCAGCCATACACCGCTCCCCTCATCCACGCTGCAAAGTCACCACACGGATCGCCCGCGCGTTTCTATTGTAGGCAGGCGAGCGCCAAGCGTCCAGCAACACCCACAAGCACCACAGGTTCAAGCTTTTACAAAAAAATCACTCCGGCCCGATCAAAAACGCATGCCAGCATTTCACCTGTTTCCCCTCAAGGGTTGGTGGAGAAAACTTGTAGCGGTAAGCCGCGCGAATGACCGCCTGCGCCAAGGGACCCTCAATCTGTTGATCCTTCGCGATAAACGCTTTTTCGACCGCCCCCGTATCGCTGATCAGCGCCCGCACCAAAATAGGCGCCTGCCGCCGTGGGAATTTAACATCATCCGGCAGCGGTTCCCGAAACAAAAGCCGTAAGCCGCCGACATTCTCAGAGAAGGGCACCAGCTTTCCGGTATAAACACCCAACTGCGCTTTCGTTTTGCCAAGCTGTTCTTCGATTTGATCGCGTTCACGTCGCAAACGTTCCCGATCTTGCTTTGCGGTTTCCAAGCGGCTTTTAAGCTGGGTATTCTCCTGGGCCAAAGCCAGCCCTGCTTCCGAATCTTTCTTGCGAAGCGCCTCCATGCGCGAGGCTGTTTGTTCCGCGGCGGCCAAGCGATCCCCGGCCGCATCCGCCTCCTGACGCAAACGCTTGAGGTTGACCTCGTAGGACTGATTGAGGGTTTGTTTTTCCTGTTCCCAAGCCGCCTGTTTTTCGCGGTGCTCTTTCTGAACCTCCGCCAAAGCGGTCCGCGAGCTGTCGCGTTCCAGCGTCACTTTTTTTAGAGAGGCTTGCGCTTGATCCAGTTCTTTCCGCAAGGCATCCCGCTTGCCCCTTACCTCTGCCAACGCTTTTTCCCGCTTTTTTAAATCGGCCAAACGGCTTTTGCTATCCGCGTCCAGATTTTTGGTCAGCGCTTCCATCTCAGCCAACTTGGCTTGCGCGTCACCCAACTGCCGGGTAAGCGTGGTGATCTGCTTTTCGGACTGGGCCAAGGATTGATGGGTCACCGTGAGGTTTTCTTGGGTGTCGGCGCTAAGCCGCTTGCTGTCGGCGAGCTGTTCGCCCAACCGCGCCGCCTCGAGAAAAAAATAATAAGCAGCGCCGGCCGCTGCTAAAAAGAGCAGGCTCACAAGCACCAAAGGCATGCGGCTGGGTGTTTTGTCCCGCGACCGTCCCGCTTTCGGCTCATTCGGCGTTTCCGACGCCGGCCGGTGAATGGGAATATCCGATTTCAACTCCATTTGGTCGAAATCAAACGATTGGCTGTCCTTTGAAGAATCACTCATTTGAAGGTTATGACCCCGTTGTCCAGGAAATTCTTAAAAATCTTGAGGCATAGAGACTCTTCGAAGGGGGAAATCTTAATAATCGATTTAACATCCCAGGCGCCGTTGATCCGCGAAACAATAAACCCGGCCTCGGGACTCAGGTCAAGCCGCGTAATCGCACCAACATCCATCGCCAACACCGGCACCGCGTCCGGGTTGATCACTTGCTTGGCGGTGGTCTCGTAGCGTTTATCTTGGATTTTGCCACGCAGCTTTTGAACAAGGCTGTTGTTGGGCGCCGCCCGCAGCAATTTCTGCAGCACGCGTTCCGCTTCGTCCAAACGTCCTTCATCCAAAAAGGCCTCAACCTGGCCGATCATGTCTTTGATGGGATCGTGATTGGAGGCGGACGGCGGCTGAATCATTAAATGGCGATGGCTGCCAACCTCGATCATACCCGCCTCGTGCAGGTCGAGCAGCAGGCGTGACACCTCAAAACGGGTCGACTTGAACAGGCGCGTAATGTCTTCGACATTCCTCGCACCATTCACCAAGGACAACAAACGTGCGTAGCGTGAATCCAGGGGAAGATGGGGAATGATCTTTTCAACATTGGGCCGCAAAATGGTCGATGCCTCGGGAATCACATCCTTTACACGGTCCCATTCATCCTCACGACGCGCTCCCTCAAGGACGATGTGGGTCACGTCCAAGCTGAGTTGGGGAATTTCACGATCCGGCAGGTTGCCGTCGTAAAACTCAAACTTCCCTTCTTTCCAGAGGAACAGATCGTAAATAATCTCCTCGGAAATCGTGGTCAACAACTCATGCAGTTCTTCTTTAGTAATAATGTTCTGCTGAACCAAAATCTTGCCCAACAGCACATGGTCACGCTTTTGGCGCTCCAATGCCTCGGATAATTGCTGCTCCGTAATTTGATTGCTAACAAGTAAAAACTGGCCGATCAACTCGCGTGGGTCGCTGGAAGAAGCGGAGTTAATCATCCCATCGCCGAAGTAGACATCTTTTTGAAGCCCGTCCGGGCCGTCCACATGGAGCGTGCCCGTCTTGCGCCCACTGTGCAACCACTGGAACACTTCGGCAAGGGACATCGTCGAGATATTGCCGGTTAAACTCATTTAGAAGGGTCCTTTTCAACAAAGGTTAACGGAGCGGGAAAGAAGGGAACCCGAGACGGCTCCCTTCAAGCATGCCGTAAAACGGCTTAGGAATCCAGCATATGTGGATAAGCAAAGCCGGTCGGTGGTACGAAGTTCTCTTTGATGCTGCGCGCGCTGGTCCATTTCAGAAGGTTGAGCTTACTGCCTGCCTTGTCGTTGGTTCCTGATGCGCGACCACCGCCGAAGGGCTGTTGGCCGACCACGGCGCCGGTGGGTTTGTCGTTGATGTAGAAGTTGCCCGCGGCGTGTTTCAAGCGATCCGCCATCATGACCAGGTCACCACGATCACGACCGAAAATCGCCCCCGTCAGCGCATAAGGCGACGTTTGGTCGCATAGATCTAAGGTTTCGTCCAATTTTGCAGGATCGTAAGGGTAAACGGTCAAAATCGGCCCAAAGATTTCTTCACACATGCTTTTGTAATGCGGGTTGGTGGTCTCGATCACAGTCGGCTGTACAAAAAAGCCCTTATCGCCGGCCGTTTCCCCACCGAAGGCAATCTCAGCATCCGCCGCTTCCCGCGCATGGGCGATAAAAGCCGCGCATTTGTCGAACGAACGTTGATCGATGACCGCACCGATGAAATTCGAAAAATCACCAACATCACCCATTGTGATTTGGGCCGTCATCTCACCAACGCGCTTTTTGACCTCGGGCCAAATGTTGGTGGGGATGTAGGCACGCGAAGCCGCGGAACACTTTTGACCACTGTACTCAAAGGCGCCCCGTACCAACGCGGCCGCCAGTGAGGGAACATCAGCACTTTCGTGGGCAAAAACAAAGTCCTTACCGCCGGTTTCACCAACCAGTCGCGGGTAAGACTTATAGTTCTCAATATTTTCAGCAACCGATTTCCAAAGGTATTGGAAGGTCTTGGTAGAGCCGGTGAAATGGATCCCCGCCAAATCGGGGTGTTTCAACGCGGCGGCGCCAATTTCCTGAGGTGGACCCGGAATGAAGTTAATCACGCCGGCGGGCAGACCCGCCTCGTGCCAGAGCTTCATAATGTGGTAGCCACTGTAAACGGCGGTATCAGAAGGTTTCCACAAAACCACGTTCCCCATCATCGCGGGCGAGGCACACAGATTGGCGCAAATCGCGGTGAAGTTAAACGGGGTGATGGCAAACACAAAACCTTCGAGCGCGCGGTGCTCCGAACGGTTCCAAGTCGGCGCGGGCGAAACCATGGGTTGCTCTTTATAGATGTCGGTCATGTATTCGACATTAAAACGCAAGAAGTCGATCAGCTCACAAGCGGCGTCGATCTCGGCCTGGAAACAGGTTTTTCCCTGACTCATCATGGTGGAAGCGTTGAGGATTTGGCGGTAGGGACCGGCCAACAACTCGGCGGCTTTGATAAACACGGCCGCCCGCTCTTGCCAAGGCATCTCGGACCAAGTTTTCCACGCTTCCGCCGCCGCCTCAATGGCTTGCGCCACATGGCTCGCATCGGCCTGATGGTAACGCGCGATCACTTTTTGGTGATCGTGGGGCATCACACAATCCGCCAGATTCCCGGTTTTAATCTCTTTGCCGCCGATAATCAGAGGAATCTCGATGGTTTCCGCCGTCATCTCAGCATAAGTTTTTTGCAGTTCGTCCCGCTCAGGACTGCCAGGGGCGTAATCGAGAATCGGTTCGTTCACCGGGGTGGGAACTTTGAAAAAAGCATTGGTCATCTTGGGATCTCCTTCCTGTTTTTAGGTGCATGAAAAACACATGCACGCGGTGCAGTTCACATCGAGGCGGCGTATCACCAGGACCGACAGGCGGTCATCACAGGTAAAGCAATCAAAAACGATACGCGGCCTCCGTATCCCGGCGCGGAGACAAACGAGCCTTAGCTCGATCACGCGACACGGGGATTCTGCCGGAACGCCGTCCATCCCAAACACCGGCAAGGCGCGGGACGGTTGACGACGATTCGGTGGTTTCGCCGTCAAAAAGAAGCGTCATCAGATCATTGATCCCATTCATCCAAGAAATAAAAGGGTGCAAAAAAGGTGCGGGGCCCGAAGTTACGGGGGCTAAACCTTGTGTCAAAGGCGCTGCCATCGTCAAGCTCAATCATGGATTTGATCTGATGTCCAATCGCTGCATGCGCTGTGCGGAACCCCACCGGCGCACCAACGAAAACCGGCAATCGTTTATCACCAACCGCTCATGCGAACGAAGCGGCGACAAACTCCTGCCATAGTACAGCAATCAGAACGCTTTTCCTACCCTTGTAGACTGAAGCCACGCACCCCAAAAAAGGGCGGCCGATTCCCACGCCTGCTCATCGAAAACCAACCTTTCTACCGCGGCAACGTAAGGATTCTTTTGCGCCCTATCCGAAGGATGTCACGCCGGGCGGGATCCACCCTATGCCGCGGCCCTTCATTAGGGGTAGAATGTGCCTTCCCGCCGGCGACCGGCTGTTGCCATGACCGATGCACAGATCACCGCCAAGGTCGCGTACCCACGCGTTTTTCATTCCACCAAGAGGTCTCCTGTCATGACCGACATCCCATCAACCACCCCTAGCGAAACCCCCATCGCTCAAGAAACCCTGGCAGCCATGTCCAAAAACCTGATTTCCCTTCAGAAAGACGGCAAAACCTATTACATCCTAGGCACCGCCCACATCTCGCAGACCAGCGTCGACGAGGTGAAAAAAGTAATTGAGGAAATCAAACCGGACACCGTCTGCGTCGAACTCTGCGAAACACGTTACCGCGCCCTCACCGACGCATCTCAGTGGGAGAAGTTGAACATCGGTCAGGTAATTCGCGACGGCAAAGCCCTGTTCCTTTTGGCCAGCCTCGCCTTCTCTTCCTTTCAGCGACGCATGGGCGACCAAGTCGGCGTGAAGCCGGGCTCCGAACTCCTCGAGGGCATTCGCCAAGCCGAGGCCCATGGGGCCGAACTGGTTCTGGCCGACCGCGATATTCAGATCACCCTCAAACGAACCTGGGGCAACCTCGGCTTTTGGAAGAAGTTTATGCTGCTCGGCGGTTTGCTGGAGAGCATGCTGGAAGATGAAAAAATTACCGACGAAGACCTCGAAAAGCTTAAAGAGAAAGACCAGCTCACCGACGCCATGGAAGCCTTCGCCGAGGCCATGCCCGAGGTAAAAACCCCGCTCATCGACGAACGAGACCAGTTCTTAATGTCCAAAATTGAAGAAGCGCCGGGGAAAACCATCGTGGCCGTCGTCGGCGCCGGCCACGTCGCCGGCATGACCCAATGGCTCGGCAAAACGGTGGATCGCGCCCGAATCAGCAAAATTCCACCGCCCTCCCGCTGGCTCAAGATCGCCCAGTGGGCCATTCCCGTCCTCGTCATCGCCCTATTTGGTTACGGTATTCATAAAAATCATGAACGGGCATGGATCGACATGCTGCAAGCCTGGATCTTGCCCAACTCGATCATGTGCGCCGTGTTTACCCTACTCGCCGGCGCGCGACCCCTCAGCATTTTAAGTGCTTTTGTCGCGGCCCCGATCACCTCCCTCAACCCCGCGCTCGGGGCGGGCATGGTTGTCGGCTTGGTTGAGGCCTGGCAACGCAAACCCACCGTCAAAGACTGCGAACAAATTCCCGAGGACATCAAAAGCTTCCGCGGCTTTTTCCGCAACCAGTTCACCCGCTGCCTTGTCGTGTTCATGATGGCCAACCTCGGGTCCATGTTCGGAACCTGGATCGGTGTCGGTTGGATGGTTTCTCTCGTCGGCGGCTCCCCCAGCTAAGCCGTTTGCGCTAAGATCGGCACCAGCCCGCCCCACCTCCATCACACGCGGGCGAGAAGGAGCACAGCTTGAAAAAATTGTGGATCGCCTCCGATCACGCCGGCTTTGACATGAAAGCCACGCTCAAAGACCACCTGACCGGACTCGGTCACGAGGTGATCGACCTCGGACCCGACGACGATGCCTCCGTCGACTATCCCGATTTCGCGAAACGCCTGGGTTGCGCCGTCGCCGAGGCCAACGACGGACTGGGCATCCTGTTGTGCGGCACCGGTATCGGCGTTTCCATCGCCGCCAACAAAATCAAAGGTATCCGCGCCGCCTTGTGTCGCACCGAACACGACGCGCAGATGGCCCGCAACCACAACAACGCCAACGTCATCTGCATGGCCGCCCGCGGCGTCCAAGAAGACGTGCTAAAACGGGTTCTGGCCCAATTCCTCAGCGCCGAATTCGAGGGCGGGCGCCACCAACGACGCCTGGACAAAATCAGCGCACTCGAATAATACCCGTCGAGGTGCGTCGCCCGACAGGCCCGCGCCTCCCCCTTAAGTTATCCGCGGTTTTCCATACACAAACACCCCTTTTAATACTTTGCGTTTTTTGCCTTTTCCGTCGGCCCGTCACACCCCATTCGTTTTTTGGGAAAACACAAAAGTTGACAAGGCTCATCCATACCACGGATAAGCCCGCCCTATACTTAACCCCACCGGGATCGGCTTGCGCTTTCTTGCTGTTTTCAGTGGCGCCCGCCTCCATTTGGTACTAACAATGTAGGTAACATCTTTTATTGACCGGGCCGCCAACCCCTGAATTTTTCGATTGATCATCTGGTTGCATCTCTTCGCGAGCCCGAGGGTCCTCCATCTGGACCCCCCACTTTCGAGGCCGCCATGTTCGTCTTTCCTTCTTCTGAGTCCGCAACCCCTATCAAATCGCCCCCGTGGTTTTCCATCGTCTGGATCCTTGCCACCCTGGGCTTTTTTTTCCTGTCCGTGCTCCCCGCGGAACAGCGTTACCGGACCCACCGCGCCGACAGCCTTCAACGCATCGAGCAAGCCCTTGAAGCACAACTCCAGGGCGGCAATCTCAAACAAGGGATTTATGTTCAGGCCGTAACCAACCCGAACCTGATCGAACTCCCCGAGTTCAACCATGTGTTTGACGATCAAGTCAAAGCCGCCTATGCCGAATTCAAATTACTGCGTCACCCCTTCCTTGAGCGGGCCGCCGCCATGCCCGACCAGCGTTTGCTTCTCCTTCTCCAACCCCACCACGCCTTCATTATGCTGCTCGGCCTGGTATGCCTCATCGCCACGGGTTTTGTGTTTGAACACCTCTTTGACAGCCTTTGGATCGCCAGTTGTCTCCTCCTCAATGCCGCCGCCCTGTTTACCCTCGATCTCTATGTCGGCAATCAGTGGACGCCCTCGCTTGTCTACGCATGGTTTTGGCTCTCCCTGATCATGATGGTCATCCCCTGCATTCTCAAACCACGCACCGACATCACCTTCACCCTACGCCTCTGGCTCGGCAATACCAAGGATTTCGATCTCAAACTAGAGCTGTGGTTGTTCCCCTTAATGTTCCTCGGCGGCGGTAGCGCAATCACCTGGTACCTCACCGACTTCCCCGTCCGAACCGCTTCATCCGCCCTACCGGTCACGGCCGCCTTAGCCCTGGTCTCAGCCCTGCTGATGACGCGCATTCCAACACGCGAACAAAAACTTAACCGAAATCCTGAAGTGTTTGGCAACCAAGAACTCGCCCGCGCCGAGGGGCTCTTCGAGCAGGAAAAACCCAAAGAAGCCCTAGAAGCCATGCGCGAGCTCCTCCAGCTCGATCTCGAAAACGCCCAGTTGATGCGCATCGCCCACCTCGCCTTCCAAAACGAAGACATCGATTTAGCAAGCTTGGCCTACCAAGCGGTTTTGCGCCGCCACTTGCGGGAAGGTAAGTCCCACGACAGCGTTCATCTCGTTCTGGAAATGCTCGAACGCAACCTACGCGTCCCCGGCGCCACCATTGAGCGCACCCTCGACGCCGCTTACACCATGGGCAGCCAGGCTACCGTCATCAAAATATTGCCGCATCTTCAAGATCATCCTGATGTATTGCCGGAAACCGTTCACCGTCAATACAATCGCCACATTGACGCCGTCTTGGCACAATCAAAGCCCGACCGCAACTACCTCCACGAGCTCCAACGCTCCCTCGAATTCAGCTTTCCCGGCGACCCGATGTCCATGCGCATTAACCAGTTCCTACACGCAACCGCCCCCAGCCTGGATCCCGAACCGGTTACCACACCCAGTTACCACATCCAAAAATTCGTGGCGGTTGAAATCATTCGCGTCCAAGGCAACGACATCACCGTCGAACTGGGCGGCAAATACCAGAAACTACCCTGGACAGCGATTCTCGCTTTATACGGCTGTCACGTCTTGGGTGGTGACCGCGGCTATCACGGTTTTGTCGTCACCCGCAACAAAAGTAAAATTTTCTGCTGTTCCTTCAAAGCGACGAGCCTCGAAAAATACGAGGGGCCCAGTGCCACTTTTGAAAATGTATGGAAAGACCTCCTCAAGCAAGCCCCCGAGGATCTCCCACGCGTGACCCTAAGTGATTTCGAGAACCACATGGATTCCAAAGATCTGGAAGAAAAGGTTCAGGACTTTCTCAACCGGGTCCCCGCCTAACCGGCAAGGCGCATCACCCTACCCCCGGCAAAGCCGAAATCGTTGGGGCGTCTTCGCTTCTTCGGCATCATCGCTGCTTTGCGCCGATGAGCCGGCCTCGGCGCGGCCTTACAGCGGATCTGTTTCTCCTTAATCACAACCATCCTACGCGCACGAATTTAAGTGAACCAGCCGCCTGGTCTTCGCAAGGCATTTGGGCGCAAGATGCGGGCTGAAACCACCCGATCTCAATCCGTACCGGAACAGGTCACGGCAATGCTATGATGAGACGCCCTCGGAACGAAACCGACCGCGTTCGCACGAACCGAGAAGGCACTGTCAGGATCGGGGTAGAATCGGCGGGGACACCATCCCCCGTCGTGCACATGCCGTCGGAGGACCTTTTTTGCAAGGGTTCCACCTTTTGCGCCTCCGTTGAACGCACGACCGCCATCGAACCCCCCCGAGTTCCACCTTCATCTGGGTAACCTATGCCGCAGCCACAACATCCCTCAAAGTTCAAACGCCGTATTGAGACCCTGCTCAAATACGTTTTTGTTTTCCTACTCCTCGCCCACCTGGGTGGCTTGGCCCTCTACTTTTTCCGTGGGTACCAAGACGTCTACCGCATACGCACGGTCCCGAACGGGCACCGCAATTATTCGGTTCCCGCGGGTCAAAGCCTCACCCGTTTGCTCAAAGACCTCCACCAAAAGGACCTTGCGCCGCAACCACTTTACGTGCGCTTGGCGCTGTGGCGCCACGACCCGGATATCCTTATTAAACGCGGCGCCTACGCACTCCCCGAAAAAGCCTCTACCTGGGACATCATTCAACTGCTGGGCAGTGGTCGCGTTGAATTAAGCAAATTGACCATTCCCGAGGGACTTGATTTATGGGAAACCGCCAAACTTCTCGGCCGTTCCCCCTGGGGCGATGAACAAACCTTCCTGCAACTCCTGCTCGACCCCACGCCCATTCGCACCCTCGACGCCAAAGCCACCAACCTCGAAGGTTACCTTTACCCCGAAACCTATTTCTTCGCCAAGGACGCCACCCCGCAAGAAATCGTCAACACCATCATCAATCATTTTCGCGAAGAAACCAAAACACTGCGTACCCACCTCGATGGTTCGGGTTTCACCATCCGTGAATGGGTTACCATGGCCAGCCTCATTGAAAAAGAAACCGCCGTCCCCGACGAGCGGGCCCGCATCGCCGGGGTTTTCGCCAACCGCACCCGTCGTGGCATGTTGCTCCAATGCGACCCCACCATTATTTACAGCCTCAAACTCGACAATCGCTACCGGGGCAAAATCTACAAAAGCGACATTCGCTACGACCACCCGTACAACACCTACGTTTACAAGGGCTTACCTCCTGGCCCCATTGCCAGCCCGGGTCATGCCAGCCTCGCCGCCACCCTCGCCCCCGAAAAGCACAAATACCTCTATTTCGTGGCCAAACCCGACGGCACCCATTCTTTTAACCGCAGCCTCCGCGAACACAACCGCGACGTCGCACGCTACCGAAGACGCTAAAAAGAACGAAGCGTTTAGGGCGCCGCCGCTAAGGTTTCACCGAGCACAAAGGCTTCGCCGTATTTTTCGGAGAGGTAGGCCCAAAGCCGCTCCATATCTTCCTGTGCGCTTGGTGCATAGCGAAAAAAGATATGTCCCTGCTTGCCGTCTTGCACCGTGATTTGGCACAACCCCTCGAGGGTGGGCAGCAAAATTGTCAAATGATTCAGCAAGTGCCTGCCGACTTGCGCCGCGCGGCGTCGTTCTTCTACCAAAGTTCACCTTCCCAACCCAATCTTTTCACAAGGGTACCGCGACCAAACGCGGCGCTTCGAATCACCGAGACGGGGTTTCCAAAAGCCGACCCCCGGGTGCGCCGTCATTCATACCACGGACGCGGCCGCACCCCCAACACCTTGACCGGCTACCGCAAAGAAAAGCGCGCACCCAATGGACCCAAACACACCGGTTTTACCACCCTGAATTAGAAACCACTTTATCGGCGGGGTTTCACTGCCGGACCGCGCCCAAGCGGGCACCCTTGTTTGCCTCACTCACCGTATCCTCATTTTCCTTAACCGTAACTTCTTATTTTTCTGACTCATTGATCACGGCGTGCTGACTCGTGACTCACACGTCTGGGATTAAAATCCCGGTCGGTTGGTAACAGGTGCCATGCAGGACTGAGTAACGGAAGACCGGAACCATTCCTTGTGACGCGCCCCATTGGTTGGACACACCCTTCGCACCGCGAACCTAGGTTATCGGCGTTAAAGCCGCCGTCGTCCCATGGAGGGTTAAACCTAAGAGGCGCGATAAGCGCGAGGATTTTTGGCTAAAGATCTGGAGCGAAATGGCTTGGAAAAAGCGGCCCGAGGTCGCGCACGACGTGCACCCACCGGGTGCAGTGAGCATTTTTACAGGCCGTTGCTGCCCAGAGGTTTAGCAAAAAGGACCGCGTCAGCGCTTCTTAGGTTGAAGGTCACACGGATGAATCATCCGCCGGAGAAGCGCCGCATCGGCACGCACGAAATCAAAAAACCATGCGTATTTCGGACAGGCACGCCCATCGGCGCACACGAAATGCACACCGGAACACAACCCGACTCGGCCACGGCGCCGAGGAAGGATTTTTTCTGTTTTTACGAGGGTGGTGGATTGGTCACCACAGAATTCGATTTGACCTGATACCTAAAGGAGACGGCGTTTTGTTTAAAAATTTGCTTCGATCCAAGTTAATGAAATGGGCTGCCGCTTTCGGCATGGCCGGCTCAATGTTTATCGGAACCCCCATCATGTCCGGCGACGAAGTCAGCCCCTTGCTGCCTTTGTCTTCCATGGTTGCGGTTAGCTCCCGCAAACCCATTCCCGAAATCACCAAAGAATTAGTTGACGCCTACGCCAAGGGCGAATTGCGCGAAGGCACCGAGTTTCCCCTTGCCAACCGCATGAGCGACACCGTTCGCACCATCGGATTCCGCACCAGCGTGGTCGCCAAATGGCTCGACCCCCTGACCGAAGACGAGTCCCCCAACGCGCCCCGCTTCGGCGCCAACTGCGACTTCATCGCCTACATGGGCGAAGGTTGGGACAGTGACTGGGCCGGCGGCGCCGTCAACGGCTCGCCTTTCACCCAGGGTTCCAGCAAAGAAGGCTGGGTTTGGGTCAACCACGAGTACATCTCCAACGCCTATCCCACGCCTCAAAGCGCCCCTCAGGGTCAAGCAATGACCATGGCCAAATGGCTGCAAAAATACGAGATTCTCTCCAACGACGTCACCGCCGACGTCTGGGAACAAGCCGACGTGGACACCTACATCGCCTGGAACAAAAAACAAATCGGCGGCTCTTGGTTCCGCGTTGTCCAGAATCCGCTTTCCCTTGAGTGGAGCTTGGACCGTCAAGCCGACAACAAGCGTTACGACTCCACCTCCGACACCTTGCTGCGTGTCCAGGGCTTCAACCTTGCCGAAGGTGCGACGGACGACGCGGGCAACCCCCTGCCCACCGGCGTTGTCGCCGGTATCGCCGGCGACTGTTCCGGCGGTTTGACCCCTTGGGGAACCATCATCACCGCGGAAGAAAACGTGCAGGGTTACTACGGTGACCTGGAAACCGCATGGTCCTCCAGCAACCGCTTCAAGTCAGGCGAAGGTTTTGACCCCGGCGCCATGATCACCCTGAACGCCGCCCCGCAAACCACCGACTTCCAGGTTTACGGCCGCATCAGTGATCCCAACCAACGTCACAACCGCGACAACTACGGTTTCTTGACCGAAATCGATCCCGGCCAAGAGCCAGGAACCTATTACAACTCCGCGGCTTCCGGCGGCAACGGCCTCGGCCACCGCAAAATCGGCCCCATGGGTCGCGTTCGTTGGGAAAACGCCACCGTTGCCACCAACGGCGACTGGAAACTGACCCCCAACAAACCCGTGGTGATCTACGGTGCCAACGACCGTCGCGGCGGCCGTATCTACAAATTCGTCAGCTCCGCCAACTACACGCCCGGCATGACCCGCGCCCAAGTTCGCGCCTTGCTGGACAGCGGTGATCTCTACGTGGCCCATTTCGCGGGTCTCGACATCAGCACCGGCATCACCCTGCACGACCCGGCCAACCCCGACAGCGGCGGCATCACGCCCACCGAAACCGCACCCGGCAACGGTCAGTGGATCAAAATGAGCCTGGACAACAACGAAGACATCGCACCCAACGCCGCCGCCCTCGGCGAACCCAACAAAACCGTGGGTCAGGCCTTGGCCGACGTCAACTGGAACAGCATCGGCGGCTACCCCGATCAGAACACCGTACTGGCGACCCTCTTCACCGCCGCCAACAAACTGGGTATTGCCGAACTCAACCGCCCTGAAGACGTTGACTACAACCCCAACGATCCCAGCGGTGTTCCTCGCATCTACGTGGCCTTCACCAACCACACTCGTCCTTCCGCCAACAACCAGGCCGGCGTGTTGGACGACAGCACCCCCAGCCGCGGCGAGCGCGACGGCGCCATCTTCTCGATCCAAGAAGCCAACCCCGCCGATCCTTCCGGTTCCAAAACCTTCAGCTTCTTCGAAGTTTGGAACGGCTACACGCCTGACTCGGTTGAAGAAGAAGCCGTTTTCGCCGCCGGCGACCCCGACAACCTCGCCATCGGCGCCAACGGTGAAGTCTTCTTCGGTACCGACGGCAACGCGGGCAGCACCGGTGACACCCGCTCCGATGCGATTTACTACCTGGACCTCGACCCCAACCACAAGGAAGGTCAGCCAGGTATCGTGAATCCTTCTTATGGTAAGGCGTTCCGTATCGTTGCTTCTCCCGGCGACTCAGAGGCCACCGGCCCCTGGTTCACCCCCGACCAAAAAACCCTCTTCTTCAACGTACAGCACCCCGGCGAAGACTTTGTCTCCTCGCCTTCCACCTGGCCGCAAGAGCGCGTAAAAACGCCGATTGTCATCCAGCGTCCCACCCCTGTACTGAAAGAGAAAAACTAAGCGCGCGGCGCGGTCGAAACGGCCGCGCTCCTCCCGCGCCCCAAGAAAAACCTGGAATCCGGTCCGCATCGGTTTCCAGGTTTTCATGTGTCTGTCCCTCGGTCGTTTTTGAGCCCCTTGATGGGGCGGGACAGCCCGTGTTTCAGGAGCCCCTGCATGAAAAGCATCCTTATCTTCCTCTCATCCCTGGCTATGTTTATTGCCGCGGGAAGCGCGAGCTTTCCCAATGAACCGGATGACGAGAACCCGCGCAAACGCGCCCACCTCACCGTTCGCGGCGTCGCCGAAACCAAACCCGCCGCCCATCCAAAGGACGACACTTTCGATCCCCTCGAACACGCCGTCGCCACCTTTGGCAAGATGACCAACTACGAGGCCACCGTCCCACCGCAGTGCTACACCAAAACTGCCGGCACCGCCAATCCCTGCTACACCTGCCACACCGGCTACCGCGCCCCCAATGAAATGAGTGACTGGGAACTCCAAGAAGAATATGCCTTTAGCGATTTCGCCATGACCAACCGCTGGTTCAACTTGTTCAAAGACCGCGGTGATTTCCTGAGCAATACCACCGACGAAGAAATTTTGTCCTACGTCCGTGAAGACAACTACACCCCTCTCAAAAAAGCATTGGCCGACCGCGACGACTACCAAGGCTACCGCCCCGATCTCGATCTCGCCCAAGGATTCGATGAGGACGGGTTCGCCAACGACGGCAGCCACTGGCGCGCCCTGCGTTACAAACCCTTTCTGGGTACCTTTTGGCCCACCAACGGCTCCACCGACGACGTGTTCATCCGCTTACCCGAAAAGTTCCGCACCCTGAATGGAAAACCATCGCGCGCCGCCGAAAAAGCCAATTTCGCCATTTTGGAAGCCGTTATTGCCGCCGGGCCCAAGGCCGGCCGCGGCGCGAAGTTCCGTTTTACGGTGGAACCCATCGATGAAACGGCCATTGCCGTCGACCTCAACAAGGACGGCGAACTCACCGCCGAGGTCACCGACATCGTCGGTTTCCCCAAAACCTATGTGGCCGACGCGGCTGACGAAAAAACCCGTCAGTACGTCTACCCCAAATACATTGAGTTCCTGCACAGTGTGCGCTACCTCGACCCCGAAAAACCCGACATGATCGCCACCCGCATGAAGGAACTGCGTTACTCCCGCAAGATCCGGTACCTGGATTCCTGGGCGATGAGTTACGTTTACGAACGCGAGTACAACGAAAAAGAGGAAGGCACCTTGCCGCAGTTTTACGGCAGCCCGATGGTCGGCATTAGCAACGATTTCGGTTGGATGCTCCAGGGTTTCATCGAGGACGCGAAAGGCCGCCTGCGCCTGCAAACCCAAGAAGAACACCAATTCTGCATGGGCTGCCACAGCGCGGTCGGCGCCACGGTCGACCAAACCTTCACGCTCGCCCGCAAGGTACCCGGCCGCGACGGTTGGCGTTACCAAGACCCCGTCGGGATGAGCGACGTACCCCAGCAGGGCAACCCCAAACCCGAAATTGCGCTGTACTTCGAACGCGTCGGCGGCGGCGACGAATTCCGCGCCAACCAAGAAGTGCTGGAACGCTTTTTCGAGGACGGCAAACCCCGCGAAACGGACATCGCCCGCGCGGCGCCCGGCGGCGACAAAGACATCACCTGGCTGATCGCCCCCAGCCGCGAGCGCGCCCTCAACCTGAACCGCGCCTACCTGGAAATCGTCAAAGAGCAATCCTTCAAACACGGTCGTGACGCCTTACTCGGTCCCATCGACAACGTCCACCAACGCATCGAAAACGGCAACACGGACCTGAGCGAAACCGGCAAAGTCTTCAAAGACGGCATGCTCTGGCTCGATTGGTCGGCGGCGAAAAAGAAATAACCACGCCCAACACAACCCAAGAAACGGGGGACCCGCGTTTAACAAACTCGGATCCCCCGTTTCTTTTTAGGTAACCAGCGCACCCAGTCTCGTTTGATGCGAATCTTCCCAGAAATATAAAAAGGACGGAGGCAAACCTCCGTCCCAGATAAAGTGATCCCGGTAGTTGATCTAGTTACCGATGGTGATGATGCCGATGGTTTCGTTGTCGTGGCTGTTGTTCTTGGCTTCCTCCTCCTGGAGTTTGACTTGGAAGAAGGAACCGTTGGCATTTTTGTGGCGGGTGACAACCGGGTCGTTGCCGTTTTCGGTTTGCGTCATGCTCAGGATCACCGGGGTGCCACTGTAGCTTTGGGCGTAGGTCACCGTGTCCCAGTTTTCATCGACGTTGTTTTGGGTTTTGGCGCCGAGTTTGCTGCCGTTGGGCAAGGTGTACGAACCCGCTTCTACAATGATGTAGGCAACGGTTTCGCTGTTGTGGGTACCGTCGTCGTATTCCCACTCTTCTACTTGGTATTCAAAGCCGGAAGTGGTGACGTTGCGAACACGCATGTGGCAGGGATCGGAACCGTTGATGGTGTTGGTCTGCATGAATACAACCGGGTTGGTGTAGGTGTTGCTGTAGCTGCTGAAGCTGTACCAGGTGTCGGCGCCGCCTTGGGCACGGTTCAGGGTACCCACTTCGCCGATCACATTGCCGTTGATGTCCGTAATGTCGCCCTCGATCATGGCTAAATAACCAATGGTTTCTGCACTGCCGTGGTTCGTTTCGCTGTCCTTGGAAGTTTCTTCTTCAATGAAGACATCGAAACTGTCGGCACCGGTATCGGTGATGCGGGCGATGGAGGTATCGCCGCCGTTGTGGGTCAGCATCGCCGAGAACACCGCGGGGGTTGCCTCGAAGTTGGCGCTGAAGCTCACGGTAGAGGTGGTGTCGTCAACCAGGGAGCCGTAAACCGCATGCTCGACGCGGTAGGAAGTGTCAACCGTCACTGAATCGGCCCAAGAGACGTCGCCGTTGCTGTTTTCAACCGTCAGTTGGAACATGTAATCGCCGTTGACCGTGGGGGTAAAGTTCAAGGTGGAACCGCTGACATTGTTGTAGCTCAAGGAACTGCCGCTGGGTTGCGCGATCAGGGTCCAGAAGTAATCGGTAATGGTGTACGTTGGATCGCTGCTGCCGCTTCCGTCGAGGGTAACGCTTTCGTTTACTTGGGCTTCGATCACATCGCCGGCGTCGGCGGTGGGCACGGCGCTGTCGACAAAAGGCGCCTCCACTTCAAAGAAGTACCAGCGAGCGGCGTCGGTTTGATCGGCTTCGAGGTCCATGGTTGAGAAGTTGTCATTGCGGCAAGTCAGGTAGAGACCCTCGTGGTTTTGCAGGTAATAGCTACCGGAAACCTCGGAAAGGGTGAATTTGCCGGCGTCGGTCAAGGTTGTCTCGGCCGTGTTGCCGTTGGTGCTGTCGGCAAGCAGGTAGTAGTTGCCGATTTTGAAGCTGAAGGTGTTGTCGCCGTTGTCGACCACATCCCATTTGGCCCAATAAGTGTCGGCCCCGTAGGTTTCTTCCCAGGGATAGGAACGCAGAATGTAGTTGGTGAAAACACCCACGATGTTTTGGTAGCTGTAATTCGAGATGTTGGCGTCGGTGATGGTGTCGGAGCCGGGGTTCTTGGGTTGGAAGAAGTACCAACGTTCGGTATTGGTTTTTTGCGAAGTCAGCTTAACCGCTTTAAAGCCGGAACCTTGGCAGGTGAGGTACAAGCCCTCGCTGTTTTTAATGTAGAAGGTACCTTGATTGCCTTCCTCAAGCCAAAATTTTTCTGACGTGCCGATGCTGGTCGCGGTGCCAACCCCGCCGGACTGAGTCGCGCTGACATAATAGCCGCCGACATGGAAGGAAACACTGTTGTCCGCGTTGTAGCGGATGTCCCATTTGGTCCAAAAGTTATCGGCACCGTAGGACTGATCGTAGGGGAAGGTTTTAATGGTGTAGTTGGTGAAAACACCGAAAATGGTTTGGTATTCGTAGCTGGTGATATTAACGTCGCTGATGTTGGTTTGGCCGAATGCAGTACAGAAAAACAGGGCAAAGAAGATAGAAGTCAATCGCGCGTTAAGGCGAGAAAACATGGAAGCCTCCGAGAGATAACCTTGTCGTCTTAGCTGAAAATCGCGACAAGGGTTTGGGTCGGCAGCAGTTCAAGAAGCAATCTAAGCAAGCACACAAGCATCGCATTGCAAACAAGTTACAAAATTCGATGGGTCGATTGTTGAACCGTGTTATTCCTCTTGGAAGGCTAATCTAGAAAGCGATTGTGTCGAAAATGTGGAACAAAGTAGGAGATTCAAGGTATTTCGCGAAAAAATGAAACAAATACACACCAGAAGGTAGGGGGATGGTTATCCCCCACGTATAAAGAAGGTTCCGAGTTAACGAACCAGGTTAAACAAGTGAGCGCAGCAGGCCGCCCTCGGCGCGAACCGCGGCACCATTGGTCGACCCCGCCCATTGGCTCGCCAAGAAGGCAACCGTCGCGCCGATTTCGACCGGATCACCCAACCGCTGGGTCAAACTGGTGTTGCGATGTGTTTGGATGAAGCGACGCTGGGCCGCTTCATCAGCAGCTCCCGCTTCGTCCATGCCCGCGATGAAGGCCTCGACGCCTTCCGTTAGGGTCGGTCCCGGCATGACCGTGTTAACCGTAACCTTGGTACCCTTGGTCCACTCCGACATTCCCCGCGCAATGGCCAATTGGCACGATTTGGTCATGCCGTAGTGAACCATTTCGGGTGGGATCTGCACCCCGGATTCACTGGAGATAAAGATGATGCGACCGCTGTTGCGTTCGATCATTCGTGGCAAATAGTGACGGCTGAGGCGCACCCCGCTCATGACATTGATGTCAAACAAACGCTGCCAATCTTCATCGGGAATCTCAGCAAAAGGTTTCGCCTCGTAAATCCCCAGGTTGTTGACCAGGATATCCACATCGGGAAAGGCGGCAATCGCAACCTCGGCACCCGCCGCCGTTCCCAAATCGCCCACCAAAGACAACAAATCGGCGTTGGAAACCGCGTTGCGGATGCGTGTTTGTGCTTTTTCGACGCTTTCTTGGCTTCGGCCGGAAACAATCACGCGCACACCCTCGCCGGCCAAAACCCGCGCAATCGCCTCACCAATACCGCCGCTGCTTGCGGTAACCAATGCCAATTTTCCTTTTAAGCCCAAGTCCATCATGGACCTCCTTCAATTTGTTGGGCCTAAATATGCACCAAATCGGCAGCGATGATAAGCTAGAAGCTTGAAACACATTGTTTCCAAAATGCGACAATAGGAACCTACATGGATTTATTGGAACCGATGGTGGTTTTTGCCAAGGTAGCGGAGGAAGGCAGCATGACCGCCGCCGCGCGGGCGCTCGGTGTCTCCAAATCGCTGGTAAGCAAAAAGATCGGCACCTTGGAGACCCGCTTGCAAACCCGCCTGTTGCAACGCACCACCCGCGCCCTACAACTCACCGCCGATGGGGCCCGCTTCCTCGAACACTGTCGCCGCTTGACCGGAATCGCGGAACAGGCCGTGGAGGAATTGGCCGAACAGCAAGGCATGGTCGCCGGGTTGTTGCGCATCACCGCACCCGTAACCTTCGGCCAGGCCTATATGGACCCTTTGGTGCGCGCCTTTTGCGATCAATATCCGGGGATCACCGCGCAACTCATCTTGGAAAACCAAAAAATGAACCTGGTCCGCGACGACATCGACATCGCAATCCGCATTTCCCACGATTTACCCGCCGACCACATCGCCTTGCCGCTCACGAGCATGCACGAATGGGTGGTCGCTTCGCCCGGTTACCTCGCCAAACACGGCACCCCGACCACGCCAATGGATCTGGCCGATCACCACTGCCTGCTTAACTGCAATCCCGACCCCGTCAACCGCTGGTGGTTCACCAAAGATAGCGGGGTAATTGAAGTGACCGTGCCGAGTCGGCTCAGCACCAACTACCACTTTATGATGATGCAGGCCTTGCTCGACGATGCAGGCATCGCCCGCATGCCTTCCTACGCGGTGGAAGAGCACCTGAGCGCCGGCCGCCTGGTGCGCCTGCTCGCCGACTACAAGCTCCCCACGTTTCCAGTCGTCCTGCTCTACGCGCCCGGTAACGTGGTTCCCAGCCGCGTGCGCCGATTCGCACGTTTCACCAAGAGCTGGTTCCAGAACCAACCCCGTTCATTTTGTTGAGCCAACGCCCCTCACGCAAAATCGACACAGCATCCAAACACCACCTCCAACAATAACAGCGCCGCCTGCGCAAATTTTACCGACCCTTTTCAGCTCTCCCCAGCGCCTTGGGCTACAGTTTTTCCGCATGCGTTCCGGGATAACCCCTGTTGCAACACACCTTTATCAAGACGCAACAGTGTTTTCTATTATCTTTTCCATGCATCCTATGACAACGCCGGGCTCAACCGGCTCCCGCTTTCTACCACCAAAGAAGGAATGCCATGACCCAATTATGGATGTTGCTGCTTGCAACAACGTTTTATTCGGCACCAAAAACCCTTGTCGAAGCTGTCAAAAACGGCGAGCCCCAAGCCCTCGCCCCGTTCTCGAGCGACCAGTTAAACACATCATTGAAAGGCGGAAGCACCCCGCTGATGCTGGCTGTTCACCACGACCATCCAGCCGTCATTGAAGCCCTGATCGACGCCGGCGCGGATCTCAACGCCGTCGATAAAAACGGCAACACGGCGCTCCACCTGGCCGCGAAGAAACACCGTGTCAACGCGCTCCAAACCCTGCTCGAACGGGGCGCCGATCCCAATCGCCGCAATGACTTGGAACGCTCCCCGTTAATGATCGCGGTACACCGGCGCCATGTCGCCGCCACCCGCATCTTGCTGGAGGCGGGCGCGGATATTGAAACCTTTGACCTGTTCCTCGACACGCCCCTTTTGGCGGCGGTTAAAAGCGGCAACACCCTGTTGATCCGATTGCTGCTGGAGCATGGCGCGGACCACACCGTCACCGACAGCTTTAGCGCGGGCGTCATTGACTACGCGAGCTTGTTTCGTCGCCACGATGTCCTGCTGTTGCTAGCCGACCACAAACGCATCCGCCTCGAAGGCGACATCGCCCCCGGGGCCGACTACCATCTCCCCCCGTATTTGCGCGCGGTTCTTCACGAGGACATCGACACGCTTAAGGCGCACCCTCAATTTAAGGAACACCTCAACCACCATTTTCCCCATTTCGGAACCCCGCTGGGTTTTGCGAGTGCCCATGCCTCGCCCGCCATGTTCGCTTTTCTCCTCGAACAAGGCGCCGATATCGAAACGAAAAACAGCCGGGGAGAAGGTTATTTCATCCGCGCCGTGCGGGCCCGCAACCTCGCCTTAACCCGCTTGTTATTGGAAAAAGGCGCCGACGCCAACCTCATCACGCCAAGCGGGAAAACGGCGCTGGGCGTCGCCGTGCTCAACGACGATGAGGCCATGGTGATGTTGCTCCGGGGCGAGGGCGGCACGCTTTACGGTCGCACCGAAGCAGGCCAACCACTTCATTTCGATCAAAACCTAACCAACTTCAAAAAAATGAAGCGTTTGGTCAAGAAAAGCCACATCGGGACTGTCAAAAGCGACGACGCATGTGAACCCGTCGAACTGGTTTTCTCGAACCTGTGCCCCGACGTCACCCCACCCACCTTCACCCAAAAAGTACCGCCCCGTTATCCCCAAGCGGCAACGGCCCTTAAAATGAACGCGAGCGTTATTCTTGAAGCGATCCTGCGCAAAGACGGGCAGGTGAGCGATATTCGCGTGCTGCGCGGCATGCATGACTGGGTGTACGGTTTCGAGTTAGAAGCGGTCAGGGCATTGCGCCAATGGCAGTTTCAACCTGGGCAAAGGGAAGGGAAACCGGTGGATGTCCGCATGACCTTAAAGCTTGATTTCGTGATTCAAGGCAACGGAACCCCGTTTGTCAGCCAAGGCTTTGTTCTTGACAGTCCTCGCAAAATCCAGAATAAACGCCGCGCCGACTTGCGCCGCAAGTTCAACAAAAGGCTCAAAAGGAGCTAACCCAACCAAACAATATAAAGCCTTCCTGAAAGCAAGGTTCCCCAAGCACAACCCCGACCCCTCGGCCCCAGCCCGGTGTGTCGGGGTTTTTCAATTGCACCGCGCGTTCAGCCCGCGAACGGCGGGCGAATCAAGGAAACCACCCGAACAAAGGTCGCCAAAAAGGGAACAGCGCAACGAACCGGGGGGACGGCACGTTGCGCTGCAAGGGGGGGTTATGGAGGAGACCCAGACTCATGCGAGCCATGAGCCGGGGGGTTGGGTCTCCGGGGATCGTACGGACGAGGACAAAAATTGGCCCGCTTTTCTCACAAGGCGTTCTGCTGCGGGGCAACCCATGCGATTACGAGGGGGCGGCCTTCCGCTTTACTCAGTCGATCAATACGCGACGTAGCGCTGCTACGCCGAAAGGTCGGCCCCGCTCCGTTTGCTCTCGGTCGTAATCTTCGTACTCACAAGGCTTTCAGCTTCTCGCTACGAATCCTTGTGAGAAATGCGGGCTAGAAACTAAAGGTACCACCGACTTGAATCTGGCGCGGATCCGCGGCCGCGTTGGGGCGACCGAAGTTTTCCGACTGCATGTTGCTCAAGTAGCTGGTGTAGTTTTTCCAGTCGAACACGTTGAAGGCGTCGACATAAACCTGGAAGCCGAACTGGCGCAGGTCGACCTTTTTCGACAGACGCAGGTTCAACACCTTGCTGTCGTCGCGACGACCGGAGTTACGGCCGGCGCCCTCGGGGTAGTCGTTGTTCACGAAACCGTCGCCGTTTTCATCGGTACCGACGATGATGTCGTAAGGCGTGCCGGTGGCGTAGGTGCCCCAGCCGCTGAACTGCATGTTCCAAGGTAAGTCGAAGCCAAGGTTAACCGAAACGCGGTGACGTTCATCGGTGACGGCGGGCGCACGGCGCAGCATGTCGGCCGAGGTGTAACGCCAGTAGCCGTAGTACAGCGAATCGGATTCGTTGTCGGCCCAACCCAAGGTGTAGGACAACTGACCGAACCAACCGTTTTTGTAGGGACGGTCGATGAACAGGTAGAAGGCGTCGAACCAAGAGTTGCCTTCATCGGTCCAGACGTTGATTTTGCCGTAGCCGGGGATTTGGCCGTTGGCGTTGGCGTCGTAAACCGCGGTTTCGTTGGCGCCGCGCACACCGACGTAACTCACGCTAACCGTGGCATCTTGGATTTTTTGACGGTAACCCAGGCTGAACTGGGTGGTTTTGGGCGGCTTGAGGTTGTCGGGGATCAGGAACACCTCGGGCGGATCGGTTTCACCGGAGGAAACCAGGTCCAAGAGGTTGGCGCGATTGTAGTAAGAATCGTCCCAAGCCAGGGTGTTGCCTTCGCCGTTTTCACTGAAGTTGATGTTGAAGATTTGGTAGCTGTAGCGCAGCGCTTCGTCGGAAGCCACGTTCCAGATGGTGCGGTCGTAGAAAATACCGACGCCGCCGGTGATGAACTTGGTGCCGTCACCATTGATATCGTAGGTGAAACCAATACGGGGTTGGTAGGTGTCGGTAAAGGGTTTGCGGTTGCTGCCGTCGCTGAAGTAACGGTCGTCGAAGTAAGGGGACAACTCGGTACGGACGTGGTCGGGGGTTACGAAATCGTTGTTCAGCATGTCGGTTTCGTAGTCCCAGCGGAAGCCGAGGCTCAGGCTTAACTTGTTGTTAACGGTCCAGTCGTCTTGAACGAAAACGCCGTATTGGGTGTTGTACTTGGAAATGCCGGGTTCACCCACGCCGATGGAAGCGCGGTAAGGGGTGGTCGCATCGTCGGTGAGGAAGTCGAACTGCGGATTAAAGAAAATCTGCTGTTCGGCTTGGTAACGCAGACGCTGCATGCCGATGCCCGCTTTAATAAAGTGGTTGCCGACGCCCATGCTGATGTCGTAGTTCAAGGAGTAGCGTTCCTGTGCCCAATCCTGAGGCGCGTGGGAGAAAGGACCGATGTGAACCGAGGGATAACGCAAGCCGGGGCCGTTGTCCGCGAGGGTACCGGTTGCCCAACCGTAGTCCTGGGAGTTGAAACGAACCTCGTGTAAGGCCGTCCCGGAAACCAGTTGGTACTTGGCGCTGATGTTGGTGACGTCGTTGGTGAAATCCAAGCCGCGGTCCTCGGTGTAGGGCTGAGAGAACCACAACCAGTAGGCTTTGTTGGATTCGTCGCGGTCGTCAATCGACACGTCGAGGAAGTGTTCGGGCGCGGGCTTGTAGGTCAAACGCAGGAAACCGAGTTTGGATTTTTGCGGGGTTTCGAAGTTACCGCCGAGATCGGCGAAGTCACCGCTTGGCGCGGAAACGTAGAACTCGTCAACTTGGGTGTCCTCGTAGGTCAGGAAGTAGTGCAGTTTGTCTTTGATGATCGGACCGCCGACGGAGAAACCGAGTTGGTTGCGTTCGTACGCGGGTTTTTCGGAGGCGAAGGCGTTGCGGCTGTTCAGATCTTTGTCGCGATAGGTGAAGAAGATCTCGCCGCCCAGTTCGTTGGTGCCGGACTTGGTCGCGGCAGTGACCACGCCGCCGCTGGCCTTGGCGAATTCGGCTTTGTAGAGTTGGGTGACAACCCGATACTCGCGAATCGCGCTCAGCGGGAAGGCATTGGAAGAGGAAATAAATTGGCCGACCATGCCGCCGTCAACGATTTCGTTTTTGCGGTCGCTGCCGTCCACATAAAAACCCAGACTGGAAGACGTGGAGGCACCCGTGGTCAAACCAGAACCCGATGCACCGCCCGAGGCAGGTTTGGTGCCAGGAGCTAACGTTGCTACTTCCAAGAAGTTGCGACCGTTCAAAGGGAGTTTTTCCATTTGCTCGTTTCGAATCGGAATGGATAGATCGCTTTTGGTCAAATCATTTACATCGACCTCGGCGACCACCGTCACCTCTTCCGACAGGCTGCCTTGGCGCGCCTCAAAGTTGATCATGGCTTTCTGGCCGATGAATACCTTGGCCAGTTTTACCTGAGGTTCAAAACCCTCGTGTTCGAAGCGAACCTCGTAGACACCGGGGGGAACGGAATAGAAATAATAGCCACCGTCTTTTTGGGTGTTGGCGTTCCACTCCATACCGGTTTCGGTGTTGCGTGCCAAAACAGGGGCGTCGGAAAGGGGGGCACCGTCGGGGGTGGCGATTTTACCTTGAATGGTGGCGTTACTCTGGGCCAAAACGGTCGCGCCGGTACCCAGCCAGCACAACAATAAAAGGGCGGAAAGAAGGCGCGAGGGAGCCGCGGGCCACTGCTGCAAACGTGTGTGGTCCAGGCTTAGCCACGCGTTCGCCGATGGGCGAGGGGTCAAAGCATGTTTTCTCAACACTGGAAAACCTCCGTGTGTGGGGGATACGTTGCGGGACCTCTGCAGCACCGAAATGGTGCCTGAACTTGATCCGATCATCCGAGGACAAAAACACTCACCCATCACGAACGCCGGGAGGCGTTCCATGCCGAGCCGAGGCGCGGTTCCTTGTGTCGTGTGAGATTTGAGGCCGAGGGGAAGGGTACAGATCAGTTGGATCGATACACCGGCAAGCGGTCAAGCGGTTCACAATCGGTCACGGCGCCGTGAAGAACCCGAAATTCTTCGAGGTGGCGTCCGCGCAAACGCGAAACAGACCGGGAGAAACAATCAAGAAGACCCAAAGCAAGGGCGCGACGAACGCGGAACCCTCCTAACGCAACCGTTGATTGCGTTTCGCCCTTTTCTAGCGGAAAGGGCGAGGGGGAAACGCGTGAGACGCGGTAAATGATCGCCTCTCATGAACACCGATAAAGAGAAACATGTAGAGATCACGTCCAATTGAAGGAATTATGGGGAGCCTAGATTAGTTTGTCAAGTGAACAAACAAAGATTCCTCAAAAAAACCGTGCGTCACACCTCCAGGTTGGTTGACGCGGGGACGCGTCGCGACAGGTGCACCACACGGGCAGAGCAAGCATGATTTTACAGAATGCGCCGTTTTTCGCAAAGCGCTATTTTTCCGCGGAGCAAGCGCCACCAGCAAGCCTGCCATCTTGTCGCCTTCTGATGCGCTGGTACACAACAAAAGCCGCGGTGATGGATAGCTCGGATTCACATCAATATAAAGGATCGCCTCAAAAAAGATGTGATCGTTGTTTTCTTTGGACCCGTCGTGAATCCAAGTGTAGGCCCGATCACCCTCCCCAAAAAAAGCACACGCGGCCTATTGACAAGCCGACGGATGGAAACTAGTTTAGGGTGTACTTTTTAAGTACAGTGAATTTACAAAATCAATTCGGTGGTCCACCCGCCTCTGCTGCCACTTTGTCCTCGGGCTAACCCGCTGGGTTTGTGTGCTTCATTCGCACCCACCCGCGCTGTCACGCCCCCCGTCCTCGGATGCACCGATTGTCGTCCTTCACCCGTCGTTGGTTTCCCCATCACCCATGCCCCGTTCCATCCCCGTCCGGCGGCGAGGGTCGAGCTATGCCCCGACGACGGCCGCTTCCATCCCCGCCCTAAGTTTCCCACTTCAATCACGCCACCCCGGCGTGGCCTACCATGAGGAGAAAATATGCTTCGCTTTCGTTGGCAATTCGTGCTGATCCTGTGTGTGATCGGCCAACTTCTGGTTCCCCTTGCGGCCGCCGAGCCGCCCAACCGCCGCATCGTCGGCTATTTCGCTGAATGGCGCAATGGTTCCAACGGGTTACCCACCTATATGGTCGAGGACATTCCCTGGGAACACATCACCCACATCAACTACGCCTTTGCCCAAGTCAATGAAACCACCAACCGCATCGATTTCATCGACCGGGTCGCGGCCGTGGAAACCGAATTCCCCGGCAACTCGGACGCCTACCCCTACGCGGGCCATTTCAACCAATTGAGCAGTCACAAACAACGCTACCCCCACGTCAAAACCCTGATCGCCGTGGGTGGCTGGGCCGCGTCGCGTGGGTTTTACACCATGTGTGAAACGGCCGCGGGCCGCGAGGCGTTCGCCGACAGCGCCGTCCAATTCCTGCGCGATTACGATTTCGACGGCCTCGACATCGATTATGAATACCCCACCTCCACCGCCCAGGCCGGCAACCCCAACGATCAAGACGTGGCTGAACCCCGCCGCGGCCGCTTGTACGCCGACTACCTGGAACTGGTAAAGTTACTTCGCGAGCGTCTGGACCAAGCAGGCCGCGAAGACGGTCGTGAATACCTGCTGACCATGGCCGCGCCCGCCTCCTCCTGGATCCTCGGCGGCATGATGATGGGCGAATACGCCGAATACATGGATTTCGTGAACATGATGACCTACGACTTCCACGGCGCCTGGAACGGCTTCGTCGGCCACAACTCCGCCTTACTCCCCGACGACCGCGATCCCGAAACCCGCCCCCTCGGCGTGCCCGTGTTAAACGTCGACTGGGCCTACCGTTACTTCCGCGGCATTATTCCCCCGTCCAAAATCACCATGGGTGTGCCTTACTACACCCGCGGCTGGCGTAACGTCAACAAAGGCAGCCTTCCCGGCGGTCTGTACGGCAGCGCCGCGCAAAGCAACGGCGGCGCCGTGGGCATCGACAATATCTGGCACGACAAGGACGAAAACGGCGTGGAAATTCCCGCCGGCGCCAACCCGCTGTGGCACGTGATGAACCTTGCCGAAAACCGCCAAAACCTGAGTTACGCGGCCGACTGGGGTTTTGATCCCGATTTGGGCGGCACCTACGAACGGTTTTTCGACGATGTCTCCAAGGTGCCTTACGTCTGGAACGAAAACAAACGGGTGTTCCTCAGCCTTGAAGACGAGGAATCGCTGCGCCACCGCATCGATTACGTGGTGGAAAAAGGATTGGGCGGCATCATGATGTGGGAATTTGCGGGCGATTACGAACGCAAACCCAACGGTGAGTACGGCATGGGCGCCACGCTAACCACGCTGGCCGCCAACCTGTTGCGCGGCGTACCGCCCGCCGATCCCCGCATGAGCACCTTCCCACTTCCCGCGGAAACCGCCGATTACGAAATCACCTTCGGCGGCAATTACGACCACCCCAACTACACCTTTGCGCTGAACCTGACCAACCACGGCACCGAAACCATCGCGGGCGGTTGGAAACTGGCTTTTAGCTTGCCCAAAACCACCACCTTAACCTCGGTTTGGGGCGCCACCTTCACCCGCGTGGGTGAACACGACGATTTCCAACGCTACGAGGTAACCGGCTCGGGCTGGCAAAACATCGAACCTGGCGCATCGATCACCCTACAGGGCATGATGAAACTGACCTTCTCGGGCGGCCCGCGTTTGTTTGTGCTCAACGGCAAAGCATCCAGCTTTGAGGTAGAACCCGGCAACCGCGCCCCCACGGCGGATGCGGGCCCCGACGCGAGCTATCGTGTACCGGCCGAGGTTCGCCTCGACGGCGGCGGCTCCAGCGATCCCGAGGGCGAACGCCTCACCTACCAATGGACCCAGGTAAGCGGCCCAAGCGTTGCTTTGCGCAACGCGGACCAAGCGGTCGCGGGTTTCGATACCCCCGCGATCACCGCCGAAACCCGTTTGGTATTTGAACTGACCGTGGCCGACAGCGAACACCGTGTCAGCGATCAAGTGACCATCACCCTGTTGCCGCCCGTCGCCAACCGCGCACCCAACGCCGACGCGGGCCGGGACCAACGCGGCACCGCCCCGGCCGAAATCACCCTGATGGGCGCGGGCAGCGATCCCGACAACGACCCCATCACCTTTAGCTGGATTCAGGAAGACGGCCCCCGCGTGACCTTGACCGGCGCGGATACCGCCACCCCGCGCTTCAGCGTGGATGCGCTCAGCGACACCACCACCTACATCTTCAGCCTGACCGTATCCGACGGCGAGCTGAGCGACCGCGACAGCGTGGTGGTCATCCTCGACCCGCGCGGTGTGAACCAAGCACCGGAGGCGCGCGTAACCGGCCCCGACACGGTCAAATCCGGCGACCGCGTGCGTTTTGACGCGGGTGGCTCCAGCGATCCCGACGGCGACCCGATCAGCTTTTCTTGGGACGTCCCCCGCGAGATTGACGCCCCGGTAACCGACGACGCCGTGTTGGGTTTCAGCGCCCCCGTGGTCGCGAGCGAAACCACCTTCGAGCTGACCCTGCGCGTTTCCGACGGCCAACTGAGCGACAGCCAGGTCGTGATGTTGCGGGTTCAACCGAGCGATGACTGCCCCGACGACTACGACCCCAACGATTACCCGGCATGGGACGCCGCCGCGACCTACCAAGGCGGCGACATGGTTTCCTACATGGAAAAAGTGTACCGCGCCAAGTGGTGGTCGCAGGGTAATGAACCCGGGGCGAGCGATGTATGGGAAGCCATGTCGCGCTCGGCCGAATGGAACAACCAAAAGGCCTACAACGGCGGTGACGAGGTTGACCACAACGGTCGCCGCTGGCGCGCCAAGTGGTGGACCCGCGGTGAAGAACCGGGTCGCGCCTCGGTCTGGGAAGACGTCGGCCCCGCCGGCGGTTGCTAACCATGGACCATGAACCATGAGCCGGAAAAGGCACGCCTCGGCGTGCCTTTTTTGTCGATCTGCTTGAGGAACACCGATTAATCGCGCCCGCCACGATCAACCTTCGGGTCGGCAGGCCTTTTCAGATCCCGCGTGCCGTGAACCGCCTCAAAAAAACAAAGTACAACTTTCGATTGGGTTAGGAACGGCGGGGCAAAATAAGAGCTTCAATTGCTCGACTTAGTTTGGAAATATCGGGTTCAGATGCGCACTCCGCCGCAAGATCGCCTCTTCGTCGATCGGACTCAGGGAACTAAACACCACCTCGTTGTTCACTTTCAAGAACCAATCGGTAGGTCGCCCTTGAAAGGGAGCGGAAGACCAAGCTGCCTCTCCTATTTTCTGCACGAATAACTGCTTGTCAGACAGATAAAAAATGTGGTCGCGCACCAGAATAGGCGTAAACAGGCTTTTACCGGCAAGGACTTCGATCAAGCCCTCTTCTTGCAACTGAAACACTGCAAACTCAGGCTCCTCGGTTCCATAAAAAGCCGTATAACGTACTGAAACCAAAGTCCCGTCGGGAGATAGGATCACGTCAGACACCTTTCTCTTCAGTTTGGCCTGCCCGCGCTTTTCGCCCGATTCCAAATCGATTAGCCACAAGATTTTGCGTGTCTGCTTCACCGCGGCCATGGTCGGCTGATCCAAGGCAATCTCAATCCGCGTTTGCTTGGGTTTAAACGCATACAACGCTTCGCCCTCGGCATTGTAAACCTGTTTTCCGATACGGAAATAGGCGCCCCGTTGAAAAACCTCAAAAGCAGCGGTAGACAGACTATCTCCCAGATCGACCTTGCTCCTGCCGAATACATCCGATTGCGCCGTTCCCTTTCGAGCCTCAAACATTTTGGTGAGCTTCCCGTCCCATTCAACACGCAACAGGCCGCTACGATGCCAGATAAAGAAAGGTTCTTCAAAGCGTTGACCACCCACCACATTGAGGTAATGGTCTTGGTTAAAAGGCTTGCAAAGGTACTTTTTGGCTTTAATTTCGCGAATTTCGCCCTGCTCCCGGTCCAAAATCCAAAGATGCTTTTGTCCGATCAACATCAGGTTTCGGGTACCGGGTATCCAGGCCAACCGCCGATAACCACTCTGATAGGCTTTGCGCAGGCTCCCGGATTTAACAGGTTTGCCCTTTCTCTTAATCGGGTGTTTGACGGTATTCGGCACCGTCACCGTGTCCATGTAATCCGCACAAGCCGCCGCGTAGGAACCTGTCTTTTTGGGCCCTTCACTTCGACTGTAGGGAAAGACCACCTCAAGCCGCCCGTCGGCCGACAACACAAACAAACCAACTTTCTTATTTTGCAGAAAGCGATGCTTCGCAAAAAAAGCGGTGTCCCCGGTTTCCGGGTTCACCACGGTGTATTCAATGTCTTTAAAATAGGAGTAAATAGGCAAACCCGGTTCATTTACCGCTTGAACAAGCTTGAGCGACCTGCCCTCGGCGGTCCACCAAATCTTTTGTTCTAAATCGACCAAGCGCTGGTCTGGATCAGCCAGCTCATGGGACTTTTCATGAACCACAACTTGCACGTCGGCGGGAATCGCGGAACCGGCGGCCAAGACAACAGCGCCCCCCCAGAAAAATAAGATACAACACCCTAACCAATTTAAATGAGACACGAGAAACTCCAAATAAAGCCGGATATCATCGAGGATACCGCGCGGCGTTAAGACCGGTTGCACGACTCAAGCAAACGCCCTTATTGGGAGTACGCGCAAAAAGGCCGACGAAACGTCGACACGTCAAACCGCGAGCAGAACCACAGCCTTTCGGTTAACTCGGTCGCGATGGTTTTAGCTAAACAATGCCGAGTTCGAAGTTCAGCACCAAGGCGGCCGCGCCCAACAAGACAATGTCCGCGCCAAGCTCGGAGATTTTGATTTCAATTTGGTTGATCAACACCGGATAAGAGCGCCGAAACACTTCCTGGCGAATGGGTTCGAGGAAGGCGTCGCCGAACCGAGCCATGCTGCCGGCGATGTAAATATGGCGAATGTTCATCGCGCCCACCAGGTGGGCCATGGCCGCCCCCAGAGAGCGACCGGAGCGTTCAATCACCGGCTGTACCGTAAAATCGTGATCCAGGTAGGCTTGTAAAATGGCGTTGGAGCTAAGTGGCTCACCGTTGCGCACGGTCTGGTGCAACTTGGAGCTGGGATTGGCGGCGGCAATTTGCGACATTTGCTCGGACAACGCCCGTGTTGAAGCCACGGTTTCAAGACAACCCTTGTGCCCACAGGTACATAACTTACCGTTGGGGTCCACCACCACATGGCCGATCTCGCCGGCGGAAAAGCCGTCGCCAAAAAAGATCTCGCCGCCGAAAATGATACCGGAACCGATGCCGCGGCCCACCTTCACCAAAATCAGGTTTTGGATGCCGTCTTCCCGTGAAGAAAAAAGGAATTGGGCCAGCGCCGCCAACTGTGCATCGTTGGCCAAATACACGGGCAACGAAAAACGTTCTTCCAACACATCCCGCAGCGCTAGGTCGGTCCAGTTGAGGTTAATCGCATTTTTGACCACACCTTGGTACGGCTCAACCACACCCGGTGTCCCAATGCCGATCCCCAACACGGGCTGGGTCGCGCGTTCCTGCAACTGCTCAATCAAGGCAATGACCTGTTCCACCGCGGCCGGGCCGCGTTGCTCACCCAAGGAAACCTTAACGCGCTCCAAAACCTCGCCGCGCAGGTTCATCAAGCTGCCGCGAAACATGTCACTCGCCAAATCAAGCGTGATCAACTGGCGCGCGTCTTTGTTGAAACTAAGCAAGGTCGGTGGTTTGCCCACGCTTTTTTTGGCGAGGCCCACCTCGGACACCATGCCTTCTTCCAATAAGGTACCAACCACGTTGGAAATCGAGGCACGGGTCAGCTTTGTCAATCGCGCCAAGTCGGCCCGACTGATCGGATCGCGCTCGTAAATCATCTTCAAAATAAAGCGTTTATTGTGCTCTTTGGTCTGCTCGCGCGTGGCTTTTTGAGAGGCTGAAATAACTTTATTCACAAAATATCCGACTGATGTTTCCGAGGTTTAACACCGTCTCATCTTAGCAAAGACCCGCACTGAATCAATCAAAAGCTGTGCCCCCGCGCCAATTCGTTCACAAAGCGTGCTTTTTTCCAACAGGTGCGACCAAAGCTTGGCAGAATCGCACGAGTATGTTAGTTAATTAACAAAACAAATTCGGGAGTGAGCACGATGTCTCCTTTTCGTCCCGCCCTTTTTGTCCTTTTCCTTCCAATTTGGTGTGCGTTTCTCCACGCCACCCCACCCAGCGATTTGACCTGGCGGCTTACCGCCGCACCCGACACGAACAATCCCGGGAGCCGCGCCCGGCTCGAATGGCCCAGTCACACGCGCTTTGATCTCAGCGCACCCACCTGGTCTTTGCGTTTTAATTTCCCGCTCGCGTTCCAACCGCTCGCACCCGAAACAGGTTTGCTTCTGCACCATGTCAACGGCGATGTCTGGGAAATCGCGCCTCTAAAAACCTTCAAACCTGGCAAATCGTTCGCCCTAGAACTCGCTTTCGAGGCCGCGGCACTGAATTTCAGCCTCGGTCCCAACGGCGCTTATTTCCGGCCCGCCGCCGAGCAACCGGTCACCCCACTTACCGTCAGCCATACCACCCCGCCCGCCTCCTTGCTTAGCCGCGGCCCGGTCGACACCATGCCCGCGGCCGACGCGAGCGACCGCTTCCAACGCAATCAGAAAGCCGACGGGGAAGCAGAAGTCGACGTCGCCGGCGTTTTCCCAACCCCCAAACAACAGACCCTCGGCGCCGGGTTCGTCAACCTCGGCGCCAACACCGTGATTGTCTACCATCCCGATTTCGCCGCGGAGGCTCGTTTCCTCCAAAACACCTTGCAACAGCGTTTTCAACACCGCGCCTCCCTCAAAGAAGGGCAAACCGCCAAAGCCGGACACATCCTGCTGCGCCGCCTCGAAAAAAACACGGCCGATTCCCCGCGCAAACGCGAGGAAGGGTACCAACTCCGCATCGCCAAGGGCCAACCCATTGAAGCCGCCGCTCACGCTCCCGCCGGTGTGTTTTACGCACTGCAAAGCCTGTTGACCTTGGTTCCACCCGCCGCCTACGGCGGCAAGGCGGACACCTTGCGCTTGCCGGAGATCAGCGTCGACGACGAACCGCGCTTTGCTTACCGCGGTTTTCATCTCGATGTAGCGCGCCATTTCCACGGCCCCGAATCCGTGCGCCGCACCCTCGACGTGATGGCACTGTACAAACTGAACCGATTCCATTTCCACCTCACCGACGACGAGGGCTGGCGTTTGGCGATTAAGGACTACCCCGAACTCACCAACTACGGCGCCACCCGCGGCACCGGTCCCGACGACCTCCTGCCCAGCTTCGGCAGTGGCGCCCGCGACAACGACGCCGGTTCAGGCGCCTATGATCGCGAAACCTTTGTTTCCTTACTGCGCTACGCCGCCGAACGCCACATCGAGGTCATCCCCGAAATTGATTTGCCAGGCCACGCACGAGCCGCCATTCAGGCCATTGAGAAACGCGCGCAGAAAGGTGGCGACTCCGCGACCAAACCCTTCGAGCAAGTCACCAACCTGCGCGACCCCGAGGATCAGTCCGAATACAAATCGGTGCAAGGCTGGAAAGACAACGTCATCTGCGTCTGCCGTCCCGACAGCTACCGCTTCATCGAAAGCGTGATCACCGACTTGGAGGCCATGTATCGGGAAGCCGGTTTGACGCTGAAGGTGGTCCACGCCGGCGGTGACGAGGTCCCCAAGGGCGCTTGGCTCGATTCACCCGCCTGCAAAACCTTTATGGCCAAACACGGCTTCACCGAAAGCAAACACCTGTTTGCCTTCTTTTTCGAGCAACTGCACGCCGCCCTAACCAAGCGCGGTGTCACGCTGGCCGGCTGGGAAGAAATCGCGCTGCTGGAGGACCACGGCGCCGACGATCCCAACCGCGAATTCAACCCAAAACTCAAGCAACCCCCCGCCAGAACCCACGTGTGGAACGATATCCCCGGTTTCGGTCGCGAGGCGCTGGCCTACCAACTGGCCAACAACGGATTTGAGGTGGTTTTGTCCTCGGCCGCCCATCTCTACTTCGATTTGGCCTACGAAAAGGATTATCTCGAGCCGGGCTATTACTGGGCCGGCTACACCGATACCTTTAAGGTGTTCCGGTTTTCACCCCACAACGTTTACGCGGGCGGCGCCTTTGACCGCATGGGCCGACCCATCGATCCCGCCTTTTACACCCGGCACGAACGCCTGAGTGAAGCCGGCAGCAAACGGGTGATCGGTATTCAAGGCCAGTTGTGGAGCGAAACCGTACCCAACCGGGAACGGCTCGAATACATGATGTTACCGAAACTCTTCGGGCTGGCCGAACGGGCATGGTCCCCCAAACCCGCTTGGGAAATGCTGCCCACTTCGCCAGGGCGCGAACAGGCCTTGTTCCGTGACTGGCGCCGCTTCGCCCACCGTTTGGGACAGGTCGAACTACCGCGCCTGGACCGACTGAACGGCGGTTATGCCTACCGCCTGCCGCCACCCGGCGCCGTATTGCGCGACGGTTTGGTGCACGCCAACACCGCCTTTCCCGGGCTGACCATCCGCTACAGCACCGACGGCGGCGCGCCCACCGAGCAATCGCCCGTCTATACAAAACCCTTTCGGGCAACACAAAGCGTACGCTTGGCCGTCTTTGATCAACGCGGCCGCGGCAGCCGCATCACCACGGTAACCGTCCCACAAGAAGCGGAACAAAAAGGCGCGCCCACGCCCTAACGCGGAAAAGGTGTGATCGGACGACGGCCACACCTTTTCCCCTACTTAGGTGTAGTTAATCAGAGATTCAACTTGGGTGTTGCCGAGTTTTTCACGGCCGTTAAGGAACCCGAGTTCGATCACGAACCCGAAACCGACCACAATCCCATCGATTTTGGCGATCAGTTTACCGGCCGCCTCCGCCGTGCCGCCCGTGGCCAGCAAGTCATCGATGATCAGTACACGGTGGTCTTTAACCACCGCATCCACATGGATTTCCAAGGTATCCGTACCGTACTCCAAATCGTAGGTTAGCGAATGCGTGTGGTAGGGAAGTTTGCCAGGTTTGCGAACCGGGGCGAAACCACAGCCTAACTGACGGGCCACGCCGGGTCCAAAAATGAACCCGCGCGATTCGATACCAACCACCAGGTCGATTTTTTGGTCTTTAAACGGGGCCGCCATGTCTTTAATAACCGCGTCAAGCGCCTCGGCGTTGGCGAGCAGGGGCGTGATGTCTTTAAAAATAATACCGGGTTTGGGAAAGTCGGGAATATCGCGAATCAGGGACTGATAATCCATGGTCGAAATCCTTTGATGAGATAGTGGCTTGCGTCCAGGGTGCGCGAATTTTTCGGGACCCTCCCACCATCGCCGGGGCTGAGGCGTTTTTGAAGAACCGCGTCGACCGTGCCACGGCCACAACGACTTTGACCGACACCTTTTACACCCATGGCGAACGAAATGGAGATCACCGGCAGTGCACACACCGGATCGAAACAACATGGCACTTAGGAACAAAGAACCGTGAAACGGGCTGCCATGATCGAGAGACCCCATTCTAACGCATTGCCGCGAAGGCACCCCCATGCGAAGTTTTTCTCACACATCTTTTATTTGAATTTATTCGTCCCGGTGCCGACAGTTTATAGAGTACCAACCATGGAAATGTCATTGGGGGAAATCACGTGAAACGGACCATCTGGTTTGCCGTCTTGCTTGCCGTTTGTTTGTGCCACTGTTCCCAGCAGCCGCAACCGCCCGAACCCGCCACGCCGAACCAAGTCGCCCATGATCCCACGCGACCGCGCGTGTGCATGGCCTTCCAAGAGTACCAACTCGGCGATAAGGGTTTTAACGACATGCAGTACACCGCCATGGCCAAAGCACAAGTCGAGGAAGGCTTTCGCCTCGAACTATTCACCCCCGACAACGAAACCCCCAGCGAACGCGTGCTCGAAAAATGCATCGCCGCCGATTGTAAAATCATCCTCACCACCGAGGGTTATTCGGTCAAAGAACCCGTCGAACGTTTGGCCGCCGTCCATCCCGACCGCCGCTTCATTCTCATGGACGAAAAAGTAGTCGAAGGTCTGCCCAACCTCACTTCACGCTACTTCATCACGGCGGAGGCGGCTTACCTGGCCGGAATCATCGCGGCCGACCTCAGTCAAAGCGGGGTGCTCGGGATCGTCGGTGGCAAACAAGAAAACACCGTCTTGGATTTTGTGGTCGGTTTCGAGCAGGGTGCCAAAGCGACCCGCCCCGACATCGTCATCGAAAAACGCTGGGTCGACGCCGCCGACCCCACCACCCTGCCTTGGTTCAACCCGGTCACCGCCGCCAACCTGACCCAGGCGCTCGCGGAAGAACACCGCGCCGACATCGTGTTTGCAGTTGCCGGCGGATCCAATCTCGGCGTATTTAACAAATGCAAAGAGCTGGGCATCAAAGCCATTGGCTGCGATACCGACCAGGATCATCTCGCCAAGGGCGTGATCCTCACCAGCGTCATCAAAAAACTCGATACCGTGCTTGAGCAAACCGTCAAACAATGTGTGAACGGACGCTTCCTCGCCGGTGCCCACGGCGCGGGTTTGGCCCAAGACGGCGTCAGCCTCTCACCCATGCGGTACACCTACGAACAAATCCCCGCCGAGACCCACGCCAAGGTCGCCGCCGCCAAAGCCGCGATCATCGCCGGCGAAATTTCAGTCACCTCGGCCTGGCGTCAGGCCGCGGCCAAAGCTGTCGACGAGTAAGCCCATGAAATGGATCAATCGGCGTTCCATTTCCGCCAAAATGAACCTGGTGGTGATTGGTTGCCTCGTCTGTTTCATGCTGGTTCCCGGACTCTTTTTTATTGAACTCATCGTCAAACATCTTCGCGAGGAACACGATGAGCAAAACAGTTACCTTTGCAAACTCGCGGCCGACATCTACGCCTCGCCCCTGGCCCAAAGCGATTACGCCACGGTGCTCTCCCTAACGCTCGGTTTCCTCGAAAGCGAAAATTTGGAGCAAATCGCCGTTTACAACGACAAAGGCATCAACCTCATTCCCGCCAAATCCGCCGCGACCACGCGTGCCTTCCAAACCGTGGAATACCGCAACACCATTTACATCAAAGCCGGGAACCAAAGCAAGGGCATCCCCATCGGGGAAGTTGTGATGACCTTTAAAGCCGACGACCTCCTCGAGGAGGTGCGCCAGGTTCGTTGGTTCCTGATTTCCATGGTCATCCTAACCATGGCCATGACCACGCTGATGGTCGTGATTCTGCTGCAAAACCTGATCAAAGTACCCATTGACGAGCTCATCGAATCCGTCGGTGAAGTCAAGATGGGTAATTTCGACCGTCGCGCACGGATTTTCGCGGACGACGACCTGGGCACCCTCGCCGGTGATTTCAACGACATGACCGCCCACCTTAAACAGGTCAGCACCGAGTTGACCAGCGCCAAACAAATCGCGGAAAAAGCCAGCCAGACCAAATCAGAATTCCTGGCCAACATGAGCCACGAAATCCGCACGCCGATGAACGCCATCATCGGCTTCTCCGGCCTCGCCTTGCGCGGTAACCTGCCGCCCAAGCTGTTTGACTACCTTTCAAAAATTGAACTGGCCGCCAAAAACCTGCTCGGCATCATCAACGACATTTTGGATTTTTCAAAAATCGAAGCCGGCAAAATGGAACTAGAAACAGTGGCCTTCAACATGGAAAACGTGTTTCAGAACTTGGCCAACGTGATCGCCTTTCGCGCGGAGGAAAAAGGGCTGGAAATTCATTTCGACATCGACCTGGACGTGCCGGTCCAGTTGTGCGGTGATCCCTTGCGTCTTGGTCAGGTGCTGCTCAACCTGGCGGGCAACGCCGTGAAATTTACCGAGACAGGCATGGTCACCGTGCGCGCCACCCTGGAACGCGCGCCGAGTGAAGGGCCGGCGGCAATCTGCACCGTTCGTTTTTATATCGAAGACAGCGGGATCGGCATGTCCCAAACCCAAATCGACAAACTTTTCCAGTCGTTCTCCCAGGCCGACAACTCGATCACCCGTAAATACGGCGGCACCGGCCTGGGTCTCACCATTTCGAAGTACCTGGTGGAACTCATGGACGGCGAGATTTCGGTGAACAGTGCCGAGGGCGAAGGCAGTACCTTCACCTTCACCGCGCGGTTCCCCATGCCCAAACACCCTGCACCGCAACGTTTCCTGTGTCCACCATACCTGGCCGGCTCACGCATTTTGGTTTGTGAGGACAACCCCGCCGTGCTGGCCACGCTCACCCAACTGCTCAAACACTTCGGTTTGGTGGTCGCCGGTGCCGACAGCCCCGAAACCTTGCGTACCGTGTTGCACCGCAGACAACCGCCCCGTTTCGAATTGGTCCTGCTCAACCGCACCTTGGCAGGCCGCGACGGGCTCGCGCTGTGGCGCACCGTCAAAGCCCACGCCGCGCTCACCCAAGCCGTGCTGATCACCATGGTGCCGACCCTGTATTCGGAGGAGGACCGCGTCAAAGCCGTCTCGGCCGGTACCACCTTGTTTCTCACCAAACCGGTCACGCCTTCCTCTTTGTTTGATGCCGTGGTGGCCGCGCTTGGACGGGGCCGCGCCCAAGAGGTCCAACCCCACCGGGTCCGCGGCCCGTCAACCACAAGGGTCGGCCTCTCCGGTTTGCGCGTTTTGGTTGTGGAAGACAACGAAATCAACCGCCAGGTCGTTAGCGAGCTCTTGCGAGGCGAGGGCGTCATCGTCGACCTGGCCGAGAACGGTCGCGAGGCGCTTGACCGCATCCAAGACCCCAACAGGCCCGCCTGGCACGCGGTGCTAATGGATTTGCAAATGCCGGTTTTGGACGGGCACCAAGCCACGCGGGCCGTCCGCGAATGGGAGCAAACACGAGGAACCGAAAAAGGCCGCCTGCCGATCATCGCGCTCACCGCCCACGCCATGGACGGCGAAAGCGAACGCTGCTTCGCCTCGGGCATGGACGCCTTCGTCAGCAAACCCATCGAACCGGCGGTGCTGTTTGAAACGCTGGCCTGTTGGGCGGGTTGGCAAGGCGAGGGCCCGCCGGCCACCTCAAACAACCCCACCGCATCCCCAACGCCCCGAGCGGGGGAAGCAAGCATCCTCGACACGGCCATGGGCATTCACCGCATGGGCAACAACCGTGCATTGTACCTGCGGGTCTTGGCCTCGTTTTGCAACGAACATCGCGACGCAATCGCCCGCATCAAAGCCGCGGTTGCAGAGGAGGCCTTCCTCGAAGCCGCCACCATTGTCCACAATTTAAAAGGTGTCGGCGGGAACCTGGGCGCGGACAAGCTGTACCAAACCATCCTCCCCTTGGAAAAACGCCTGAAGGGACAAGAGCGAGAAGGTTTGGCCGCATTAATCGCCCAACTCGACACCGACCTGCAAGCAGTTTTCGAGGCGGCGGACCAATGCCGGGAGGAAGCGCAAATCGTCGACGCCTAACCCGCGAAGAAGACCAGGGGTGAAAGGGATAGAGAAAGCCAATACTGAGTATTTTATTTAAATCATTTTTTTACGCTAGTGCATCACCAAAACAGCAGTGTTCGCTTTCTCCATCTAATAAAAAAACACCCAAATGGACGTCCACTTCATTGCACCAAGTATGGGACCTTCCCGGCTATATGCCAAAAACAGACGATTTCGACCCCCGCCCATATGTACCATCCTGAAGTTCCCTTTTCGGGTTGGTGTCTCAAGCCATTCAAGGGCTGGATTTCAGACTTTACATGCAGCGAGATGCCAACCTTTAACCTAAGAAGCGCGATAACTCGCGGTGATTTTGGCTAAACCTCTGGGCTGCAACGGCCTGTAAAAATGCTCACCGCACCCAACGGGTGCGCCTCCGCTTTTTCCAAACCATTTCGCTCCAGATCTTTAGCCAAAATCCGTTTTAATCGATCAACTATTTCCCGTTCACTATCTGATCCATCTAATTTTGAAATCAGTTCTTCAATATTGTCACGCACAAAGTCTCCATATGGTTCAACAAGTCTAGCGCTCATCCCTAAAGGAAGGGGCTGCTTACCATGGTTGGAATTCCTGCGAGACTAGTCTTTAAGGTGCGGTTGGGTTAGTTCATCAAAGGGCGCTCCAAGAAAGAGCGTTGAGCTAGTCCGTCTAAGTGCATTTTGGCAAACAAAGTAAGCTCGCTTCCTTGTTCGTATTCTCTTTGAATTGGTCTTCATGAACTTCAGTGCGACTTTGTATGCAGCTTTGATTTTCTCGGGGTTTTCAACAAAAGTTTCTGTTTTATAGTTCCAGTAGCTTTTGTAAAGCCCGAGAAATCCGTGGGGCAGAAAAGCTCTATTCGCATTCTTGTATTCTAATGGGGAAAACAAATGAATAGACGGCCCTCCATCTCGCTGGGGGATGAAGTAGACGGTGCGCCCATCTTTCTTGATTTCAGAAAAGTTCAATGGCATTTCAAGCCATTCATCATGGATCACGAAGAAGAGAGCACACATTTTTGTTTTCCTAGTCTCGGTTATTTCATCAAGGCTTTTGAAAGTTTTTAGTTTCGGCTCCTCGTAATCCAGGTCAGGAACGAGCGAGCAAGATCTCTCCAGAAAGAAGGAGACTATATTTTCGAAATCCTTGTCTTCTATAAAAAAGTCACACTGGGACATGTGTTTTACCTGCTCTCTTTGTGTAATTATTGAAAGTGGATTCAAAGGCCATGGGTTTCGTGTTCTATACTAAGGTCATCGTACTCTTTTTCTCGATTTTTGTTTCTCTTGCTATTGGGTTTTCGTTCTGCCTCAAACACCTTTCGGGTTGTGCCATCTTTGTTCAAGATTTGAACATCAGGCCTTCGGTTAGATGGGTGGCCTTGAATTCTCCTTTCGCTTAAGACTTGCTCGCCCGGCTTTGTCTCTGATCTAGCCTTTCCCTGAAGCTCCCGAACCTTCTTTTGGTGATCGGGTTTTCCCTTGGAACCATATGGGTTTCTTGGGGGCTTCTTTACCGTTTTGCTTGTGTCACTTGCTGTGTCCGCGGCAGAGGCGGCTTGTCGCACATCAATTACATTGTCTGCAGCCCGAGCACCATCGGCTATTTTATCACCAGCCCGAGCCGCTTTGATCACCGCACCGGCCCCACCCGGCACAAAAGGCGTTGCAGCTGCCGCGGTGTCGATGATCACGCCACCCGCGTCAATGGTTGCGTCCAACCAATTACCCTCGCTCACGTTGTACACAAAGGACGCCACGCCGATTCCGATATTGGCGACATCCCATGCCGTTTCTACCGCGTTCCCGTCGGGATCGTAGGCGTTGGCCGGGTTTTGGTACGTGTAGCTGTAGAGGTTGTAGCTGTTGGGTAGGAATGGATTGAAGTCACGCGCTTCATCGGGTTGCAGGAAACAGCCCATCCTCGGCTCGTAGTAACGTGCCTTCATGTACACCAGGCCGGTGTTGTCCTCGTCGTGGCCGGTGAATCCGTGAGCCCCTTTGGTTTTCACCGACGAAACCGTTGGTGTTCCGTAGGGCTCGTAGAACTGGGATTGGGGTTGTTCCTGGTCCGCGTCCCAAATGACTGCCGGGTTGCCTAAGCGATCATGGAAACGGTAGGTTTCCTTGCGGCCGGTTTGCGTGCCTTTGGCTGAGAAGCTTGTTTCCTCGGTGTACACCGCTTTGTCGTCGAATAGGATGTACTGGCGCCGGCTTTTCAGTTGGCCTTTGTTTGTCGCGGCGGTGCTGAAGTCCTCCTCGGTCAGGATGGCGCCGTTTAAGTCGCGCACCGAATAGGTCACCTTGTTGGACGCGGTTTCCCATTTGGCGACCCGTTGGCCGAACGCGTCGTAGAGGTAGTATTCCTCCCAATCATCGGTTTGGGCGGCGCCTTGGGTCGTGGTTCCGGCCTTTTTCCCCAGCTCAAAAAAACCGGCGGCGTCGTAGTGATGTTCCGAGGCGAACTTCCGCGTTAGGCGTCCGGCCCCGTCGTAGTCCATCCCGTTGCTGTCATGATGATACGGGTTGCCCCCGCTGTAACTCGCGGAAAAGCTTGGCAGTTGCAGGGTATCGCCGCCGACGTTTGTGTTTAACCCGGATCGGGAAATCAAGTTCCCGCGTGGATCGTAGCGGTAATCAACCGTCGCCGGACCCATGGTGAGTTTCGCGAGTTGGCCCAGCTCGGTGTAGTCGTAGAAAAACAAGCGCGAGCTGAACAGGTTGTCGCGCCGAATCAAATGGTCTACGAACCCGAAGGCGTTGTACTGGATGGTGGCTTCGGTAAAAAGGGCGTCGCCGGTCGAGAGGATGTCGAACAGGCGGTGGAGCCGAGGGCGACCGAGACTGTCAACCGCTTGGATCGCGAAGAAGGGTACGTTGGGATATTGTGCGAAGGATCGCGTGTTCTGCTCGAACGAGGTCAGGTAGGCGTCGGTGGTGGTGAAGACCTGGCCGTCAAATCCATGGCGTTGGTCCAACTCGGGCGCCGTCATGGCGCGCAAGGTTTCGTTACAGCCCTTTGATTGGCAACGATCCAAATCATAGGCGGCGCTCAAGTTGTTGCCGTTGTATGGATGAAACCGCGCCAGGTCGATGACTTGGACGAAATCCGGCCCTTGCGGAT
>NZ_JAFREP010000021.1 GCF_017377855.1 Acanthopleuribacter pedis | reverse complement strand
GGGCACTCGGAACGGCTTGGACGTGGGTTGGCCGGGTGACGGAAACGAAATGGGTGGGGGCTGACCGGGCAACCGGAACGGATTGGACGTGGGTTGGCCGGGTGACGGAAACGAAATGGGTGGGGGCTGACCGGGCAACCGGAACGGATTGGACGTGGGTTGGCCGGGTGACGGAAACGAAATGGGTGGGGGCTGACCGGGCAATCGGAACGGATTGGACGCGGGTTGACCGGGTGATGGAAACGAAATGGGTGGGGGCTGACCGGGCAACCGGAACGGATTGGACGTGGGTTGACCGGGTGACGGAAACGAAATGGGTGGGGGCTGACCGGGTGACCGAAACGGATTGGACGTGGATTGACCCGGCGAACCCCGACGTGGGTTCGCACACCGCCATGTGGGGACCACCACTAATTTTAAACGTGAGCCAGAGGCGAACATCGACTGGTTTGGCTGAAGGCCTTACGGATTTCAGCCCAGGGTAAATGGTTGTGAAACAACCGTTTACCCTGGGTCCCCGGGGGTTCCCGTAGTGTAGGCCGCTGAAGGCGCCGGCACAACACCAAAAAACCGAAACGACCGGCGGCACCAAAAAACCGAAACGACCGGCGGCACCAAAAAACCAAACGACCGGCGGCACAAAAAACCAAACGACCGGCGGCACAAAAAACCAAACGGCCGGCGGCACAAAAACCCGAAACGACCGGCGGCACAAAAAACCAAACGACCGGCGGCACAAAAAAACCAAACGGCCGGCGGAATCAAAAACCCGAAACGGCCGGCGGCACAAAAAAACCAAACGGCCGGCGGAATCAAAAACCCGAAACGGCCGGCGGCACAAAAAAACCAAACGACCGGCGGCACCAAAAACCGAAACGGCCGGCGGCATCGAAAAACCGATAAATCGAACCCGGATTGGCAATCCCCACGGGGGTTGTGGGTTGCCACGTTTCCGGCGTCAACGCCTTCAGCGTTTTCCCCTCCGTGAACTCCCAGCACCTAGGGTGCGTCCATTTCCAATGGACGCACCCTAGGCTAACCTATGGCACGCCTCCAGCGTGCGTCCAGGGAGGCGAGACGTTGTCTCGCGTTTAATCAAAGCATGGTCCCTAGATGGGGTGGTGCGGCCCGCTCCGGGGCGCGCCGGATCAACGCCTATCCCCGCGGGTCGCGTCGGGCGACCAGAAGCACGCCGGTGTGTTCGTGGTCGCTGCCGTCGTAGCTTACCTTTTTCTTTTGCTGCTCGCTACAGATCGCCGTCAGGGTCGGGGGTAGGTCGGCGACGACTTCACTTAATGGGGCGAAGAGGTCGGCGGGTACCTCGTCGATGGGTGGTTCCATGTCGGTGATGCCGACGTAAATCATCGTGCCGCCGGGGCTGAGCATGGCCGCGGCCTGTTGCAGCATCCGCGCGCGCTGCTCGGCGGGCAAGTGGATGTAGCCGAAAAAAACCAGGTCCACCGGTTGTTCCGGTTGGAAAGCGAGCAGGTCGCCCACGCAAATACGGAGATCCAGGCCGTTGGCCGCGGCGCGTTCACCGGCCGCGTTTAAGGCTTGGCTCGCATAATCGACGGCCGTTACCTGCCATCCCTGTTGTGCCAGCCAGAGGGCGTTGGCGCCGTCACCCGCGCCGAGATCAACCGCGCGGCCAGGGCTGAGGGGCGCGACCCATTCTATTAACAGGGGTTCGGGGTCGGCGATGGTGCCGTCGGCTTGTTGGTAATAGGATTCCCAAATGTCTTGGAGGTAAGGTTTTTGTTCGTTCATAATGTGCTCCTTTGTTTAATCGGGTGTATGGGTAAAAACGCCGCCGCTGAAGGTTTCCCAAGCTAAGCGCGGCACGTCGCGCGGGGCGACGGTGCCCCGTTGCAGGCATTCCCAGGCGACATAAATTACGCCGTCAAAGCTGTGGAAGACCCAGTCCACCGGCAAGTCGGGGCGGATGTCGCCGCGCGCTTGCAGGGTTTCGATCAGGGTGAGAATACGGCGGTTCATCTCGGCGAAAGGACAGGTGTCGCGGTCGTGGTCCTCGTGGCTGCCGGCGCCTTGCATTAATAAATGAAAGCCGTTTTGACGGCGCACGCAGGCTTCAATGATGTGGCGCAATTGGTCGCGGGGATCGGCGTCACCGGCGGCCGCCTCGGCCACGATGGCGAGGGTTTTGGTGACCAGGTGATGCTGGACCGCTTCCAACAGCAGCTCGCGCGTTTTGAAGTGGCGGTGCAAGGTCATGCGGCTGACGCCCGCGCTTTCGGCCAGTTCGGTTAGGGTTGCCTTTGGGTTGTGGGCCAAACAGGTGACAGCTGCTTGGACGATGCGATCTGCCGTGTTGGCCAGGGGACACCTCCCGCGTTCGATGCGTGAATGTACCATGTGTTACATCTGTGTAACAAGAGGTGAATTGCGTGTCGTGGCTGAATTCATTCCCCCGGCTCCGGCGTATGTAAGGTTTTCCCCGCGCTGTCCGATAGACGAAGGGATGATATTTAAAGCGTTAGCTCGCTTCTCAGCACGCGGGTTCTTGGGGTGGAATGAATGAATAACGCGCATCGACTGCAAGCCAAAACCAAGTGGGCGATCTAAGTGATGGCGAAGTCAGGCCGTTCGCCCGACCGCGCCAAACGCCGTCCGGCTTGGTTGGACCGCGCGCGTCTTCAACGGCTCGAGGCGACCTTTACGCTCGGCATGTTGTCCCATTGGCAACGGGTCGAGCGGCGGCGTATCCGGCAAACGGTGCGCGCTTTTCTCAATTGGGTGGTGGACAACGCCTTACCGCTCGACGACGGCGACGGTTGGTCGGTCGCCCGCGAGATGTGTCGTTTTTTGACGCGGGAACTGCGTCGCCGGCGGCAGTTGGTCCAGCAATACCATCAGGATTACCAAGCCTTTCAGAACCGAAACTCGCGGGCGGCGAGCCGGAGCGAGCGCCGCGACTATTTGCTGACCTTCGCCAGGCAACTGGGTGCGCGGGGTTGGCGCTTGATTGGGGACCGGCGCGCCTTGCGCCGTCATTTGGACGCGGACGCCTTGGCCGACCGGTACATGCTGCGGGTGCGCGAGCAGGAACGCGCCATGGTGTTTTGCCTGGAACGGTACGGCGTGCTGGCCGCGGCGGTTCTGGCCAAGGCGCCGGACAAGGCCGATGCACTGTGGGCGCAGCTTGAAATAGAAGGCTCCTGTCGCGAGTTGTGGGATTACGCGGGCAACCCGATGCTGCGCAAGGAGGCTTTTACGGCGCTCACCCGCTCGCTGGCGGTGTTGTCGCCGGCGCAAATTGACCGGGTGGTGAGTGACCAAACCGTGCACGCGGTGTACCGCGCCTCGATGGAGAAACGCGAGCAGGTGTGGTACCACCTGGAGGCGATTAAGTTGCTGGCCCGATTGGCGCCGGATTCGTTCGACAAGGTGTTGGTTCGTTGGTTTGACGAGAACGAGGCGGGCGATGCCATTTTCTTCCGCGCGCGCACCGCCAAATTATGGGGCGAGTTGTTGCCGGACCGGCCGGAACTGAGCGAACGGGCGATGGTGATCGCCGGTGACCGCAGTCCCCATGTGCGCCAAGCTTTTGCCGAGGCGGTGTGCGGGGGGGAACCCGAATTCGCGCGCATGTGGCTGGCGCAGTTGGCGTGTTGTGATCCAAGTGAGCCGGTGCGGGCGGCGGCGTTGCTGCAGATGGGCCGCAACGCGAACAAGCTTGGCTTGGCGTCGGTGTGTGATTTGGTTGAGGAAGCCTTGCTGAACAACGACGATCCCTTTGTGCTGCGCGTCGCCTGTCAGGTGGCGCGGATGTTGGCGACCGCGCATCGTGAGGCGGATCGGCCCGCGTTTTACCAACGTCTGTGCGGTTGGTTTGCCGGGTTGCGCACGCGTTTGGGCGATGCCTGCCCGGACCAGGTCGACCGCGAACTGTCGCAAACCCTGGAGCACGTGTGGTTACAGCAGGAGCAAGGATACCAAGCGGATGTGGCGCTGCTGCGCGCGCGCTTGCGGCTGACCCGGCCGGGACGCACCGCCGTCCTGCCGCCGGGGCTGCGGCGTTTGGAACCGGCGGTGCTCGGCCGCGTGCTGGCGGTGTTGGCCATGGAAGGGTTTGGGCTGGATGTGGAAGTCGGACGCCGCGTGCGCCGCGGCCCGGTGTTTGGGTTTCGCTGGTGGCGTTTTTTGCACGAACTCCGCCATCCCGATCCCGCCAAACGCACCACGACCTCGCATCTCGTCGGCCGGGTCACGCCGAGTTTGTTGCGCGCGCCCTCGCCCCTGCTGGGTGAGTTGGCGCCGGCGAATGTGCCGGGCGAACCCTTGGTCAATGGTCGCGAGGGTGGCTGGCGGCCTTTTTTGCCGTTGGTTGACGATGTGCTCTCGCTGTTGGATGGTCATCTGTTCCGCCGCGCGATGCGGTTTTACACCAGTGAAGGGGTGACGGTGGTGACGGCGCCGCGCGGTTTTTGGCGGCGGTTGCGCGCCTTCGCCACCTTGACGCGTCGGTTTCCCCATTACGCGGGCCTGCGCAACAGCGTGGGCGACGGCGGCACCTCGGAAGCGGCCTACGTGGTTTCGCTGCGCAAACTCGGCTTTGAGGTTTCCCTGGAAGCGACCGATCCGCAACGGCCGGTGCGGCCGGGCGTGGCCAAGTACTTCCAGCTCCCCGCGCCGGTCCTGGAACCCGGCTTGTTTCGCCGCTTGCAGGATTATTTGGTGAGCGTCTACGGCAACACCCTGCACGAACTGATCGTGTTTTTGGTGCTGGCGAGCGCGGCCTTCCTGACGCGGCACTGCTACAACAACGGTCGCATCCGTTGGGCGCGTCGGCGCCTGCCGCTGGTGATCGGTGGTTGGGGCACGCGCGGCAAGTCGGGTACGGAACGGCTCAAGGCGGCGCTGTTTTCGGCGATGGGTTTTAGCGTGTTTTCGAAAACCACGGGCTGTGAGGCGATGTTTGTCTACGGTGCGCCTTTTGAGAAACTGCTGGAAATGCCGCTCTTCCGGCCGTTCGACAAAGCTTCGATTTGGGAACAAGGCGACGTGGTGCGCCTGGCGGCAGGGTTTGGCTGCGAGGTCTTTTTGTGGGAATGCATGGCGCTGCGCGATACCTACGTGTCGATTTTACAGCGCCAGTGGATGCGCGACGACTTCGCCACCATCACCAACACCTACCCCGACCACGAGGACATCCAGGGACCGGCGGGCTACAACATTCCCCGGGTGATGACCGAGTTTATCCCCAAAAAAGCGACCCTGTTCACCTCGGAAGAGTCGATGCTGCCGATCCTTGAAGATGCGGCGGGCCGGCTCGGGACCGATCTGCACGCGGTGGGTTGGCTGGAGGCGGGCCTGTTGACGCCGGACGTGCTGGCGCGTTTTCCCTACGAGGAACACCCCTACAACATCGCGCTGGTGCTGGCCATGGCCGCGCATCTGGGCATCGAACGCGATTTCGCCCTGCGCGAAATGGCGGACCACGTGGTGCCGGACCTGGGCGTGCTCAAAACCTTTGCGCCCGCGCCGATTCAAGGGCGCCGCTTGGTGTTTGCCAACGGCATGTCGGCCAACGAGCGCCACGGCTGTCTGTCCAACTGGCGGCGCTTGGGCTGGCTGGAGGTTTCGCTTGACGACCACCCCGATACGCTGATCGGCGGGGTGGTAAACAACCGCGCCGACCGCATTTCGCGCTCGCAAATTTTTGCGGGGTTGATGGTCAAGGATTTGGCGGTCGACCGCCTCTTCCTGATCGGCTCCAACCTCGCGGGCCTGCAAGGGTATTTGGCCGATAGCTGGGCCGCTTTTGCCGAGGATTTGCGCCTCGTCGGCACCGCACGCACGCCGCGTGAACGCTTCGCCGGCGTGGCCCTGCGTTTGCGCATCCCCCACACCGAGCAGCAGGTCCGGGCGCGTTTGGCGTGCATGCTGGCGGCGGTGTTGCCGGAAAGCACCGACGATGCCCAACGGGCCGCGCTCGCCGCGCACTGGGCGCAACCGACGGCGCTGGCCGAGGCGTTGGCGGCGCTTGACGATGTCGCGGTGGATTGGGTTGATCGTTTCTACGCGCCGCTGCTCGACCAATACCAGCGTTACCAGAAACTCCTGGCGGCGGCCGAGGCGGGCGACGAAGCTTGGGAGAGCGCGGCCAAAAAGCAGTTGGAACAATGGTTTTTTGCCAAAATCGTGGTGATCGAGGATTTTTACGCGACCGGCGATCAAATCATCCAAACCATCATTGATCACACCCCACCCGGTATGACCCACCGCGTCATGGGCCTGCAGAACATCAAAGGCACCGGGCTCGATTTCGTGTACCGCTTTCAGGATTGGGCCAAAACCCACGATGCGGTGGTCCAACTCACCGACGGGGACGTCGACGCCTTCGGCGAAGGCCTGAAACACCTCCTGACCAAACGCGGTTACGGTTTGCTGGAAATCGAACAGGCCGCGGCGGGCATCGAGGCGGCCAAGCACCGTTCGATTGCCCAGAATGAACGGTTTCAAGCACAACTCGCGGTGATCGAAACCCGGTTCCGTCAAGCGCGCGCCGACCTGGCGCGGCGGTTACAGGTGACGGTGCAGCAAGAGGCGTTGCTGCCGCGGTTGGTTCACGCGATTGAAACCTTTGTTGATTTGGGCGATGCGGTACGGCGCCGCAAGCAAGCACACGCGCTCTACCGCGATTTGGTGAACGGGCGCATCTCGCGCGCGGCGGCGCTGAATGAACTCGCTGAACTGAATCGGCGCCAAAAAGGTGGTTGGTTATGGAAACGGTTGACGGCCTTGCGCAAAGGACGCGGCGGGGGCGGCGATGATGCGGTGTAAGCTTTGCGCCGAAGGAGGGGCTCGTGGCTGAGACGTTCGCCACCTCCCCAGAGCGCGATCTGGGCCGCGGGCTGGCGGTGATCGGCGCCGCGTTGCTGGTGTCCCTGCTCGCGGGTTGGTTCGGCATGACCGCCGGCCTCGACCGCTTTTTGTTCCACCTGCTGGCTACCTGGCGCCCGCAAGCGCCGCTCAGCGAGGCGCGCGTGGTCGGTCTCAGCGCGCAACCCGCTGATTTGGGCGATCCCGCCTTTTGGCAAACCCTGAACGCCGCCGGCCCGGCACGGGTGGTGCTGCTGTTTGTACCCGAGGACGACGCGGTGACGGCGCTCCTAGCGCAACAGGAAAACCTGCTGTTGGGTCGCGCCCTGTTGCCGCGCGAGGACGGTGTTTACCAGGTGCAATCCGTTCCGGCCGCGCTCGCAAACCTGCCGTGGGCGCTGAGCGCTTTTGGGGCGGGCGGCGTTCACTTCCAACAAACGAGTTACGCGGTGGACGGCACCTGGTTGCCGACCCTGGAATACAAACTGGCGCGACCGGATCAGCCGGTTGGCCAAGCGCGGCGTTTCCGCTTGCGCTACCCGGCGCGCGGCCGTTATCCGGCGGTGCTGGGCACGGCGCGGGCGCTGGCCGCCGGTGAATTTCCCGCCGCGACGCTCGCCGACAAAACGGTCCTGATCGCGCGGCGTCTCCCGCCGGAGGACGCGGAATTTGCGCGCTTACCCGCGAGCGGCGGTCAACTGGTCTCGCGCCTGGCTTACCACATGACGGGATTAACCACGCTGCAAAACAGGGCCGAACCCCTGGAGGCCGCCCCCTGGTTGGTTTGGCCGGCGCTGCTCATCGCCGCCTTGGCGCTCACCGCGCTCTACCAGCGTTTGCCCACCCGCGCCACCTTCCGCGCGGCGCTCCTCATTGCCTTGGGCCTGCCGCTCCTCGCCTGGCTGCTGCTCTTTGCCAACCTGTGGTTGTTCGTGGCCGACTTGATGCTGCTCAACCTCTGGGTCGTCTTCTTTTTGGTGCTCCAGGAAAACACCATTCTGGCCGCCACCCTCAACCGCCAGATTCTCGATACCTCCGGGTTCATGCAACGACGGTACACGCCCAAATCCTTTTACGCCACCGAGGAACACTGGTCGCAAGTGGCCAACATGATCAAACAAATGCTGCACATCCGCCGCACCATTTTTCTGGACCGGGTCGTTGGCGACCACCGCTGCCGCGAGGTGATCGCGGTCAACTGCTCCTTGGAGGACATTTACGAAATGCGGCGTGATTACGAACGCACGCCCTACACCCTGGCGCTCGACGCCAACGGCCCGATTCGCATGCAACGCACCTACCTCAAGGATCAACCCGAAAACGAGGCCCAGTATTTGATTCCCCTGGTGTTCGCCGGTGAGGTCAATGGTTTTTGGGCGCTGGGCATTGAGGAAGAGGACATCGGCGACGTGGCCCAATTCGAAGCGGCCCTGGGTGAAACGGCCGTGGAAATTGCCGAAATGTTGTACCACCGGCGGCGCTTCATGGAGGCCGAGTCCGAAAAAAGCTTGCTCCCCGAGCTGCTCGCGTTTAACCAGGATCGCGCGTTGGCGCAACTGCTGCGCGAATCCACCGCGCTCATGGAACGCCACGTGTTGCGGTTCGAAAGTATTTTCCACGGGCAACATACCGGCGTGCTGATTTACGACATGTTCGGCCAAGTGCTGATGATCAACGACGGCATGGCCGAGGCGCTGAGCGGGGTGGATTTCGCGCCCTACGACAATTCGCTCGCCGATCTTTTGCAATTACTCGGCGGTTACGACGACGTGCAGGCCAAACGGCTGGTGCTCGACATTTTGCGGCGCGACCAACAGTTTAGTTTCCCACTCAACCTCTCCAACCAGCGCAGCGTGCTGCTGGTGCTGCGCCCCCTGCGGTCCCTGAGCGAGGAGGTCGAGGCCTCGCCGTTCAGCAAGCTGGGCGTGCTCTGTGAAATGGTCGACATCACCGATTTGGCCAGGCTCAGTCAGGTCAAGGAGAAGATGATTCGGCAGACCACCATGGTGCTGCGCAACGACATCATGGGGCTGTCCATGGCCCACGAGTTGATCACCCAGCCCGACGTGCCGGAGGCCGACAAACAACAGATGATGGCGATTGCCAACGAGAAAATGGCCTCGCTGAAACAGTTGCTGGAAGAGGGCAGTGGTTACCTGAAAACCTCGTCTTTTGATACGAGCAGTCCGTTTTTCCCCATCGAATTCGCCGGTTTGTTGCAGCAGGTCGTGGGTGAGGCCGAGAAGCTGTTGGCCCAGCGTGACCTGACGCTGGATCTGGAGAAACCGGAACTGATGAACTTCGTGTTGGCGTCGCCGAACCAACTCAAAGATCTGCTTCTGGCGGTTTTTCGTTTGATGGCTGAAGATGCTGAGAAAAAGAGTGTTCTGTCACTGCGCATCGGCGAAAAAGATGGTTTGTTATCCCTGCGTTTTGTGAACCAGGGTTACGGTATTCCCGAACGGCAATTGGCCAAAATTCGCGGTACAGACCGGGACCTCGACCACAAAACCGGCCGTGACCTCCAGCGGAACTTGCGTTATTTAGCCGATTGGCAGGGCGATTACCAGCTTTCTTCGGAGATTGGGAAAGGAACCTCATGTACGATCAGATTGAAGGTGTTCGGATGAGCGAGAAGCCGGAGCAGGGGGCGCAAACCCCACGTGCGTCGCGCATTTTATTGGTGGACGACGACGATACCATCCGCCACATGTTGGCCTACGGCTTAAAAGCCGCGGGTTTCGAGGTTCGTGCTTGCGCCAATGGGTTGCAGGGCATGAGCGCCTTGGCTACCTTTACCCCCGATGTCATCGTGCTTGATTTGTACATGCCGGAAATGGACGGTTTGGCTTTTTTGCAACACTACGCCGGGGCGGCGCCGATTATAGTTTGTTCCGGTTCTGACGAAGAGCATGATATCCAGCGTACGCTCGAGAAAGGTGCCGCGCGGTTCCTGCAGAAACCGGTGGCGCTTAGCGTGCTACGGGAGGCGATTGACGACGCCTTAAGATAGCCCGCATTTCTCACGAGGAATTCTGCTATGAAGCCGAAAACCATGCGATTACGAGGGGGCGGCCTTCCGCGGGGCGGCCTTCCGCGGGGCGGCCATCCGCTTTACTCGGTCGAGCCGCCTTCGCCTCAGCTGCTACGCCGAATGGTCGGACCCGCGAAAGGTCGGACCCCTGTGCAGTCTCTCGGTCGTAACCTTCGTACTCACAAGGCTTTCAGCTTCTCGCGACGAATCCTTGTGAGAAATGCGGGCTAGGTGAAACGGTGGGGTGAGGTTTGGATTTTGTGCTCAATCTTTTTCCGCCGGGTAGCCTCTCCCAGTCGGTCATCACCACCGTTTGGCTGGGCATTTGGGTGATTGTGTTTTTTAACCTGCGGCTGGGCTGGTCCTTGTCCGGGTTGATTATTCCCGGTTACCTGGTACCCCTGATGGTGCTTAAGCCGGTCTCCGCCACGGTGATTTTGCTCGAGGGCGTCGTCACCTATGTTCTTGGTGCCTTTTTGTTTAAGGTTCTGCCGCGTTGGGGGATCGGTTGGTCCGTCTTCGGCCGCGACCGCTTTTTTATGTTGGTGTTGCTGAGTGTGATCGTGCGGGTGCTCGGTGACGGTTTTGTGTTGCCCTGGGTGTTAACCGAGTTGGATCGCTGGTACAGCATTCCGTTTGAGGTACGCGGTCAACTGCACAGTTTTGGGTTAATCATCGTCGCTTTGATCGCTAACTACTTTTGGGGCCAGGGGGTTCGCCGCGGCTTCGTCCCCTTTGGCGTCGTGTTGACCGTGACCTACTTGCTGGTGCGTTTTGTGTTGTTGCCCTACACCAACTTTTCGATTTCCAACGTGGAATACCTGTACGAGGATGTGGCCGGCGATATTTTGGCCGCGCCCAAGGCCTACATTATCTTAATCACCGCCGCCTTCATCGCCTCGCGCATGAACCTGTTGTATGGCTGGGAGTTCAACGGGATTTTGGTGCCCTCGCTGATGGCGCTGTTGTGGTACCAACCCGCCAAGCTGGTGATTTCCCTGTTGGAAGCGGCGCTGGTTTTGGGCATGGGTACCTTGCTTTTGCGCAGCCGTTTGTTTGCCGGGGTAACCGTTGAGGGCGCGCGCAAGCTGCTGTTGTTTTTTAACATCGGGTTCCTTTACAAAATGGGGTTGGGCTTTTTGCTCGCCGCCGTCGCGCCCGATCTCAAAACCACGGATTTTTTCGGGATCGGTTATTTAATTACCACCTTGCTCGCCGTCAAGATGCACGACAAGGATTTGTTGTTGCCGATGACGCGCGCCACGCTTCAGGTTTCTTTTACCGCCGCCTTAATCGCCAACGGCATCGGATTTCTGCTGACCTATGTGCCCCACGCGCTTGCGGTGGAAGCGCCGGAGCAGGAACGCGGTTTGCCCGAACCCGCGGGGCGTTTTACCGACTTGAACCGGCACATGCCGTTGATGCTTTACCGCGGCAACGCCGTCACCCAAAGCCGCCGTCCCGACGGTTGGGAACTGGTGCGCTTTGGCGAGGCGCTCACCCTGCTGTTGGATGCGCCCGCCGACAGCGCCGATGCGACCGTGGCAAAGGCGCGCGAACGCCTGCGCGGCCTCGGCTACGGTTTAAGCATTTTGGAGGATCGCTGGTTTTACCTGCACGAAACCGAACCCGTGCGGGGTTGGGGCCTGTACCTGATTGATAGCCGGCCGCAACGGGACCTGTTGTTGCAGGTGAACGCGCCGCTGGAAGAATCGCTGACCTTGCCCGCGGGGCTCAACCTTTTCCGTCGTTTGGGTGCACGGGTTCTGGCCGTGAATGGGACCTCGACCCAAACCGCGCAAGCCGTGGCCGTCGACCCGCTAGGCAGCCCTTTTTCCTTTTATTCCGTGTGCCGTCGCCTGACCGGCGCGGGCCGGACCCTGCAATTGCGCGAGCAAACCTTGGCCAATCGCCGGATTTTGGCCGCGAATGTGGCCGACTACGACCGCCGCCGACCCGAGGCCTTGTTGTTCGTGAAACGCGCCGTGCCGGAACCCTTGCCGTTGCAGGTGTTGGCAACGGTGGTCGGGGAGTTTCAGACCTATTTCAGCCACGGTCCCTTCGACAATTACCAGCGGGATCAGGTGGATCGTGGTTTTGTTGAGCTCTTTCTCGACCGTTCCGGCTTGCGTCGCCTCTTGGCGGCACCGGTCTCGGAACAACCCGAGGCCGTTGTTTCCGAACAGCTCGGCGAACCCCTCGAGCTATGGGCGGCGAGGCAACAAGATGGGTTTGCCGCCGCCGGTGGCGAGGCCTATCAGGCGCCGGATCGACCCGCGTTGCTCCTGATGAACGACATGCTATTGAACCCGCTCCATACCTTGGTTTTTGACTACGAAACCCTTGCGCCGGAACAATTTGAGGAGGATTTGCGTTTTATCGCCGGGCGTGCCGCGGCCTTGGGTTGGTCGCTCCAACGGGCCGAAACCGCCGACGGCGCCCCTTGTTTGCTGTTGCACGAGGGCGCGGATCGGCCGCGCCGCCACCAGGGTTTTTACGTGTTTCGTTTGGGTGCTTCAGCGCCCTACAGTCTGACCGTTGCGCGGCCGGTGTTCGAACGGCACACGCTTGACCTGGGGTTGTCCTTGTTTGCCGCGCTGCGGGCGCGCGCCTTGCTGGTGCACGGCGCCCATTTCGCCGCCAGGCGTGACGGGGCCGCCGATGCGCTCGCCCCGGATAACCGTTTCACCGTGCTCAACCAGGTCTACCAAAGTTTGCACAAAGCGGCTTTTGACGAAGCCTTCCTGGCGGTGCAGGTGCGCGGCTGGGCGCCCGATCCGGCGCTGCACGGGGACACCACCGTGGTGGCTGCTTTTGACCGCGGTGTCGCGGCGATGACCGCGGCCGACGGCCTGGCGCGTCAGTTGGTTGATCGGCTCCGTGCCGACGGCGAACGGGTGGCGCTGGTGGACGGCGGCGCGGCCACGGCGGGTTACGGTTTGGGCGGCAGTCCTCAGCGCCGTTACCTGGCCCACCTGCCCAACCACCACATGGCCGCGCTGCGGTTTTCCGACACCCGGCGCAACCGCTTTCGCGATTTGAGTGACACGGCGCTGACCGGCGCCTTGGCGGCCCTGGCGATTCCGACCCTGCCGCTCGAACAACTGCCGCTTTTTGGGAACGCGGGTGGCGCCTTGCCCGCCGAGCAGGTGGCCACCTTGCGGCGGTTCACCGCATACGGCGACGTTACCGCGCTGGCCGCCCTCCAGGCGGATTCGCGCCTCAACCTGTTTCACGGTTTTGCCGAAAAAACCGGCGCGCGTTTTCTGCTGGTGACCGGTGCCGACGGCCGTCCCAAGGCGCTGGCCAACTTGGCCGTGCGCGAGCCGGACACCCCGATCCAATTGGATGCCGGTCGCGATCCATCCGCACAAATTACCCGCTTCATCCAACGGCGTGAGGGTTTGCTCCTGTTTGGGGCGACACCATGAGGCGTCTGTGGCTCGCGGCCGTCGCCGCGTTGGTTTCGGCCGCGTTGTTGTGGGTCGGCCACGGGTTGTGGCAGCGTCTTTCGGTGCCCTTGCTGCGCCTGGAGGCGCCCGCCGATTTTGCCGATCACGAGGTCGGCTTGGGTTATGTTGTTGCCGAGGATACCCAGCCCGGCTTTCGCCTGCCGCCCGGTGCCGACCGCTTGCGCGTCCTCGTCAATGGTGCCTGGAACGGGCCGCAACCGGTTCCCGAGACCCGTTTTTCGCTGATCGGTACCTACCGCGACGAATCGGGGCTTGTGCTCGGCCGGGAGTCTGTTTTTTTCCGCGCCGGTCGTACCTTGTACCCGCGGGACGCGGCGCCACCGCTTGCCGCCGTCTCCTTCGAGGAACCCGACCGCGTCGCCCTGGATCTGCGCATCGCGCTGCTTTACCCGCCGTCCGGTACCGCCTCCGTGCAGTTTGAGCCAGGAGAAGGACCGCCCGGCCTGGTGGATGTGGTGCTGCGCCTTTATGGGCCGAACACCTTAACGCCGGGAACGGAGCAGGTGGCTTGGCAACGCTTGCGCCGCGTCGAAAAACAACGTATCGCCGGGGCCACCATTGAGGATTACCGTTTTTTGCCGGCACGGGAAATCGCCGCGCTGGTGCGTACGATTTGGCGGCCCATCGGCCCCGTCGGCATTAAAGACCGCGATTACCGCATGCGGCGGGTGTTCATCCCTCGGCATGTGCCGCCTGCCGCGCCCGAGGTGCTTATCGCCCAACCCGAGGTGCCCGTGCTCGGCCCCGGCCGGGCCGTTACCGTGCCCCTTCCCGAAAGCGGCGGCTGCCTGTCCATGACCCTCACACCGCTGAGCGTGCCTCTGCCCGCGACCATCACCCCCACCGCCGCGCCCCGTTTGTTTTGGACCCTGCACCGGCGCGGCGACACCCCGCTGACGCGGGTTGTCCCGCTGCAAATCGGCGTGGAAAATGGGGTTCAACTGGATGTGCAGCCCGGCGACCGCATGATCGAACTGCGCTCCGAAGAGCCCGCCTTGTTGCGGGTGACGCTGAATCGCCCACCGCCCGCGTCGCCGGGTGAGGATCGCGAGCGCGCCGCCGAATGGGACATTACGCCGCCCTTAACCCGCATCGAAACCTGGCGGGCGCGGCCGCAAACGCCGTTGCAATTTGGCTTCCACGGATCACCCAACGAGGCGACCGCGTTGCGGCTGAACCTGATCGCTTTGCCCGCCGATTTTGCCGCCGTCGACCAGGCCGGCCCCGTGCTGCCGACCCAGAGCCGCGCCGAGGTGCGCTTCAAAAATGCCGACGGCCGCATTTTGGACCAACAAACCCTGGTGTGGCGCCCGGCGCCCGATCCTTACACCAGCCTCGCGCCGCTCGCGCTTGGCGTGCCGCTCGGCATCCCCCTGGTGCGGGTGTTCACCTGTCCGCCCGGCACACGGCTGGTGGAAGTGGACACCGCCGCGCTGGTCCAGGTCGCGCTGCGTCCCGCCGATCTCCCTTTGGTCCGCGCGGTGCCCGGCGATTATGCCGACTACCAGGGCGAAAGCCGGCCGATTCCGCTGTGGTTCAGCTTGGCGCCGCGGCAAGCGGCAGCCCTGCGCCGCGCGGATCACGCCTTTTGGCTCGTGCGGCAGCAGCGGCCGCCGGAGCTCGCGCCTGAACTGCTGACCGGTACCGCTTGGAACGAGGCGTTGGATCTGGAACCGGCCGGGGCGGGTCGTGTCCTGTGGCTGCCGCGCGCCCGCGATGGATTTTTTGAAACGCGCGCCGCCGCCGCAACCTACCTGGCCTTGCCTGTCGGCCAAGCCGTTTCCGTGGACTTTATCGCGGACGGCCGCGCCGCGTTGGCGCCCGCGCTCTTGTTTGTGCGTCCGCCTGAACCGGGTTCACTCAAAATTTTTCTGGAAGGAAAACACCAACAAAGCCTGACCACTTCCGCGCCTTTTGGCGTGCTTTCCCTGCCGCCGGTTAGCGCCGGTACCCATGTGTTGCGGGTTGAGGCGGATCCCGCGACCCGTTTGTTCCTCAACCACCGTTTGCCCGAAGACAACTACCTGTTGCGGGTTTTCGCCAGGACCTTGGACCAACCGCTGTGGGTGGATGTGGAGAAGGAGGCGGACAGCGCTGTTTCGCTGGTCGTTACCTTGTTCACGCCGCGGCCCGCCACGGAAAACACCCTGGTGGTGACGCGCCTGGAGGGCGTCGATCCGCGTCGGGGCGGTACCGCCTTCACCCCACGCGAGGGTCGCTTCACCGTACAACCCGCCGAGGACGACGCCCTTGGGCAGGGTGAGCCGCGCTACGACGCGGGGCAACGGTTTTTTGTGCCGCTCGGTGACGACTTACCCGCCGGCACCTATCGCCTGTGGTTGGAGAAGGTCGAAGGTCCCGCGCGTTTGGTGCGGGTGACGCGACAGCAATCGCTGACGCGGCGTCCCACAAGCCTTCGCCCCGCCCCCGCCGCGCCGACCCCAAAATTTTTTCAGGAATAATCCCCGGATTGGTCACTAGTTCCACCTTTTGCAAAACCAAAACCCAACGCTTTTTGCCTTCATTGCCGCGATGAACAACGGCGGTGCCTGTACCTAATTTTTGTAAAAAAGGACCTGTTTCGCGTACTTAACCCGCCTTTCTCACAAGGCCTCCTGCTTCTCGCGACGAATCCTTGTGAGAAATCGGGTTAACCCTGCTAGAATAGGCCCGTTTTGATAACCACCCCGCCGCCATGTCGGCGGGACTTTTGGTTGCTTATTCATATCAAATCACCCGTTTGTCCAGCGGGTTTTCAGCCGATCCAATGCTGCTTCTCCCTTGTCGTCTCGCGCCTCATTGATCCGTTGCGGTTCCCGAATCGCGATGCGGATTGATGCGAACCTTTTTTTGGAGAACCGTATCATGCTGAAAAATATTTGGTTTGGCGTGGCCTGCCTCGTTATAGCCACGCTGCAAGCGCAAGTGCCTTTGTTTGAGGAGATCGCCTCTTTTTCTCGGCAACACTATAGCGGCTGGACCACCAATGATCACCTACTCGTCGGCGAGCTGCCCTGTGAGGGTTTGGTGTTTTACGACACCACCGATGTGACGACCCTTGACGTGGTGGGGGAATTCCCAATTAATGAACGCTCCGTGGTAACCCTTTTCTGGGGCGACGCGATGGTGTTTCTGAGCGAAAGCCACCTGTCCGTGATTGATGCGAGCACACCGGCCCAACCTCGGCTCGCCCGCAAACAAGCCTTACCGGAAGGCTTTGTGCCCTACCAAATGCGTCTGGCCGGGAACCAGGTGATCGTTGGCGGAGTCCATCGCGACAACCTCGTCCCACCCGCGCTGCTGGTTCTGTTCCGTTTGGACTTGTCTGATGGTCGCGCCCAATTTGAACCGCTTCATCTGCCCGAACCTTTTCCGCGATTCACCGACCACTGGTTGTTCAACGAACAGGCTTTGTACGTGGTTGTCAGTGGCGAAATGTGGCGCTACGATCTCGATCCAGCGGGGATGCCTGAGAATCGGCGCACCCATCTGATGGAAGGCATGTACGACCCCCATGCACCCGTCTTCTACAACGGTGGGGTGCTGGTGAATTCGCAGGACGGTCTCTATTTCGTGGATGGCACCGACCTTTCGGCATCCCGGCGATTGACCTTCTTCAGTTATCCCACCCATTCGCTCACCGTCCATGGGGATCGGGCGATTCTCTTGGATCAATGGCAGATTCACCTGATCGATTTAAGTAATTTCAACAATGTCACCTTTGAACCCCAGTATGGTTATGTCGCCCAGAGTATCCATGCCCACTATGATGGCAACCGCGATCTTTTGCTGACGGCGAATCAGGATCGCGTGAACCTGGTGAGCCCGCTACTGGAAGGCACCCTCGCCCATCGTGAAGTCGTGTTGCGCGATTTCATCAGTAACTTTGAAGGTTTCGCGCGGCGCGATGATTTGATTGCCGCCACCGCCTCGCGTCGGCTGGTGCTGGCGCGGCCGGAAGGAAAGGGCGCTTTGTCCGTTCTCGCCGAGATTGCCATTCCCTTCTACGACGCGCACCTCGAATTGGTGGGTGACATCCTTTACGTGCAAAATGCAAGCGGATTTTCAGATCGGCTGCGTTTGTACCGGGTGACCGATCCGACCGATCCGGTTTTTCTCGGGGAGTTTAGCAACCATGATTTCGCCGTGGACGGCAATCGTTTGGTCTTTTTGAATGACGGTCCTTCCCCAACCATTACCGTGCAAGATGCTTCCGATCCGGCCAACCTCCAAACCATCGGCGTGATCCGTTTACCCAAATACGAAACCTATGAGCGGCGGTACTACCGAGGCCTGCTTTTGCAAGAGGACCTGGTTGTTGTTGGGAATGCCTCCTGGATTCTGGTGTACCAGTTTCAGGAGGGGGCGTACCGGTTTGTCTCGGAATTTGAAGTGAGTGCATTTGCTTCGGTTGAACAACTTGAAAAGCAAAACGATCACCTGATTGTGGGTTTGTATTCGTCCTTGGCCCTTTACGATATCAGTGATCCTGGTACGCCGCGGCCGCTGGATAGGGTTGACCCGCAACAGGTGACGACCTCGCGAAGGCCCCTGGCCGGTGTTGCCGATTCCTTTGTGTATTACCATCAGTTGAATGAAATGTTGGTTTATCGGATCAGCGACCAAAACCGTTTTGAAGCCGTTCCTTTGGTGGGGAGCAAAGGTTACTCGGGATTTCGGCTGGTGGACGGCCGGCTCTTGGCCGGCCTAAATTGCCCCAACCGTTTGGCGGTGCTGGAAGCATCCTTGTGTCAACCGCCGCAACTCACGGCGGTACCAACCGGCCCGCGTTTCTTGTGTGATCGGATGATCACGGATTTAATCGTCGAGGCCGAGGGCCAAAACCTGAATTACCAGTGGTATGCGGACGGTGAACCGGTGAGCAACGGTGCCTTCGCGCGCTTAACCGTGGAAGTCACGGAACAGGACGTGATGTACCATTGCGAGGTGCGCGGTGATTGCGGGGTTCAGGTAACCGAACCCGTGATGGTGGCGCCGACCGTTTGCGATTTGGTGCAAGGTTACGCGTTGTGGCAAAGCGACGGTCGGTTTTGCGATACCCGAAACCCCAGTGTGCTGCGTTTCGTCGCCGCGATGAACAACGGCGGCGACTGCCAACTTTAGCCATGGGCCGGCCCGCATTTCTCACAAGGCCTTCTGCTTCTCGCGACGAATCCTTGTGAGAATCGCGGGCTAACCGGGTTCCGTGGAGGCGGAATCCGGTCGGTTCTTTTTAGCCCATGGTTCAGGGAGTGCTGAGTGCTTCGAGGAACTTTTGGCGGCGGGCCGGGTCCGTGGTTAGGATTTTGCGGGTTTCGCTGGACAGTTCGATGTGGAGGAAGGGGCGACCGCGCTTGAGCGCCGATTGGGCTTGGAGGTTGGTGGTGCCGCCGAGTTCGAAGACGCCGTCGCCGAACACCATGACGCCGTCGAAGCCGGCTTTTTGCAGGGCTTGGGCGCCGTCGCGGACAAAAGCCAAGGGAAATTGGGCGCCGCTGCTGAGGATGATGTGGGCTTTTCTGCCCGCGGCGCTTTTGCGCTTGCCGCGCGCGTAGCCGTGGATTTGTATGATGCGGCCCGCGTCGCGGTTCAACCAGGCCTCGTGGAATGCTTGGAAAAAGGCGCCGGGGAAGCGGGCCAGGTCCGCTTTGGTGGTGGTTCCATGGGCGTGGACCTTGCGCGAGCTGGTGTTCCAAGCTGCCGCGCGGAAGGGGCCGGCGCGGAACAGTTCCAGCCCAATGACGCCCGTGTGACGGTCGAAAAACCGATGGGGGATTTGCATGCAGAGGTGGCCTTGTTTTCGGAACAGGTACAACCCGCCGCCGCGCTTACGCGTGTCGCGCACGGCCCAAATTTGGCCCGCTACCGCTTCCTCCATGGCGAAACCCAGGGCCGACCAGGCTTGCGGCAAGTCGCCCGCCGCGGGATTGCTTAGGCTTTGCGCGAACAGGGTCACCGCCTGTTGGTATTCCGTTCTGTCGGGCGTGATGAAGGCCGTGTCGCGCGGCTGATCGAGCAATTGGTCCAGGCGGTCGGCGGGGGAGAGGGACATGAGCAGGCATCCTAGCAGCAGGTTCATCATAAGGGCAGTACCTCGAAGGTCAGGACGATGGGGGTGGTGCCGTTGTTGCGCACCCGTTCGTAGCGGCCGAAGCGGTCCGGCATGGCGCCGGCGCGGCGCCATTCGATAAAGGCCAAGTCGTCGATTTCCAGGCGGGCCTGGGCTGTTTGTGCCGGGCCGAGCACCGCGTAGAAGTTGAGTGCGTTGGCGCGGACCGATTCGCTGGTGACGTCGGCGGCGCTGAGCGCGACCGTCTGGGCGTGCCAGGCGCCGTCCGCGGGAAGCGACAGCGCGCGTTCAATCGTGCGGAGCAGGGTCGATTCCGGTTCGGCAGTGGGGTCGGTATCGATAAATTCATACAGATCAAAACGGGTCCAGACGACGGCCTCGCCCGTGCGGCGCGCAAAAAAGCGCAGGCTGTAGGCGGCGGGAGGATCCAGCGGCCAGGCCACCCCGTTCTCGCCTTCCCGGTAAAGTCGATGTTCGGGGAGCGGGACCCTGGCCAAGGGTCGGATCAGGCGCGCTTCGCTCTCGTTGGACTGGGTTTGGATGCGCAGGAAGCCGTTGCCGGAACGCGCGTCGCCGTTGATCACCGCGCTGTTAACGCCGTCCAGATTCCAGTGGGTATCGCCGCGCGCGGCACCGTCGGCGATGTCGTCCTCAAAGCGGCCCCAGCCGTAGAGATCGCGCCCGATTTCCACCCCCGTATCTTCGGCGCCGAGGCCGAGCCGCGCGTGGACCAGGACGTTGTCGGGGAGCGCCGCGTTTTCGCCCGGCCCAAGCGTGATTTGCCGGGTTTGCGGGGCGACCGAGCGGGTCACGATCCCTGCTTGGTTGCCGATGCGGATCAGGTCGGCCGCGACGGTTTCGTCGTCGGGTTCGATGGCGACGGGACGCACCGTGCCGCCGGCGTCGCGCAGGGATTGGGCGTTGTTGCGGTTCATTTCCCACAGGTTGAGTAAGGTACGTGTTGCGGCGGGTCCGGCCACGCCCGCGGGTTGGTAGCGCTGGATTTCAAAGGGAACCAGGCGCGCTTCCAGGAGTTGGTTGCCTTCCCAGACCGTGCGCAGGAAGGCGGATGGGAAGGTGACCAAAAAGTCCTGATCAAACACGAAGTTACCCAGGCTGTAGGCGATGAGTTTGCCGCGGTACCATTCCACGCTTTGCAGCACGTGGGGATGGTGGCAGATGACGATGTCGGCGCCCGCGTCGATGGCGCGTCGTGCGTTGCGGCGCAGGCTCTCGGAGGGGACTTCTTGGTACTGGAAACCGGCGTGGAGTTGGATTATTACCAGGTCGGTGCGGGCGGCCAGCGTTTCAATCGCCGTGCGTACGTCGGCGGTGCGCCAAAAGGCCGCGCCGCCGTGACCGCGACGGGCGACCCAATCTTGGAGTTCGGGGTAAACCCTTTCCAGCGAGGCCCAGGCCGCGTCGCGTTCGGCCTGCTCGAGATCGGATTCGGCTTCGCTGAAGAGGCGCCAGGCCACGCCGATGCGTCGTTGTGCCGCCGGCACCTGCCAGCCGGGCGCGTCGAATTGCCAGGAGCGCGCCTCGTATTGCCAAGCCTCCGTGGGGGGCAGGTCGTCGGGGATCGGGTCGTCGGCGCCGGGGTAGTTGTCGTTGACGAAACTGCCCGTGACCGTGGTGTAGGAGAGGGTGCCGATGCGGGTGCCGGCCACGGTTTGGATGGTCGGGGTGGTGGCGGTTGTTTCGTCCATGCCCGCGCCTTGGGTGGTGAGGCCGGCGCGGTCGAGTGCTTGAAGGGTGGCGGCCACACCGGTATCGCCATAGTCGCGCACGTGGTTGTTGGCGAGGATGACGAGGTCGGTCCCCAAGGCGATCAGTGCCGCCATCGTTTGGGTTGGGGCGTTGAGAATAAAGCGTTTGCCAGGATATGCGAAGGTTTCGTCGAGGTCGCTGACACTGGTTTCCAGGTTGACCGTGCGGAAGTCCGCCGCCACAAAAAGCGGTTGTAACGCTTGGATCACCGCCGCCGCATCGGCCGCTTGTTGGTCCTCGCGAATGAGGGGTTCGCCAAAGGCCGGGTTTAGGTAACGGCGCCCGAACATGGCGTCGCCGCCCGCGTGCATGCTCCAGCGGGTGCCGCCGGCGCGGCGCCACAGACGACGGGTCTGTTGTGTTTCCGCCCAAGTCGGGTCGGCCACCATGGGTTCGTCGAGGATGTCGGGCGCGGTGACCACCAGCGCCGTGGGGCCGTTGAGGTTGTCAACCGTGACCCGACCGGAGGCGTCGCCGCGATAGGAGCGGGTGCCGTCGAAAGCCACCGCGTTGGCAACCGGATCGCCGTTTTCGTCTTGGAACAGGAAATGCACCGAATAACCCGCCTGGTTGGTCGGTGGCGGTGGCTCGGTGACAACCGGCGTTTCGCCGTCGTAGGAACCGGAACAACCCAAGATTGTGGAGGCAATTAGGATCGCGGTGATCAGGGGGATTAGGCCCGTGATCTTCATGGGCACCTCGTGCTGAGAGCGGTGTGGGGGATCGTGTCCTTATTGTAGCTGGAAACGGGCGAAATCGTGCGGAGAACCCGCGAGTCGTCCGGGTGAGCAGTATTCGGCCGTTTTTTCCAAGCCGTGTATTTCAAGTTTTTTGCCCGTTTTCCGATGGTGTGGGTGTTGTGTCGGTGCCAGGCGTCGACGGACCCGCCGGCCTCCTCAGCGCGGGCGACGCGAATGGGTTGATGCGGGGAAAGGATAGGTGGGCATGCGGGATGCTTGGAAAAGATGGCGACGGCTGAAGCGGCCGGAAGGGTTGCTCGCCGTTGCGTGCCTGCCGCGCCGGCTGCTCGGCCTGGTGCTGGTTCTCGGGTGTTGGGCGGGGTTGTTCGGATTGGCTTCCGAGCATCAGCCACCGCCCCAACGCGAGCGCCTCGAATCCTTGCCACTGCTGTCGGTGACCGAGCATGGCGCGTTGCGTGTCCGGGACGCGCGCCGCCCGTTTTCCGCCGATGAATCCCTATATATAAGGTATGAAGGCGAGGCGGATTGGCTGACGTTGGTGGGCGCTGCCGAGACCTTGGCCAACCTGCGACTATCTTTTTCCCAGGACGGTCGGCTGTTTCGTGCGCTGACGGCGCGTGCGGATGCCGACGGCACGCGGTCCTATGTGTGGGTCGATGGACCGGGTTTGCTGCGGTTGCGTGGTTTCCTGTCCGAGGGCGATGTGGCGCCGCCCCGTGTCTTCCGCCGTGTCCCTTTTCCGGCGGCACCCTTGTGGCCGCCGCGTGATTTGGGCCACGCCGGTCGACGGGTTGCCGTGGTTTTTGATGATGCACACCACCGGCGTGATTTCCTTCATTTAGCGGCCGGTGTGCCGGTTCGCGTTGATGGGCCGGGTGGGGACGGCACCTTTTGGCTGCAATGTCGGGCGTTGTTCGACGCCGAGGACGGTCGGCCCCGTCGCCACGTTGCGGTTCAGGTTCAGCAAGGCGCTTTTCAACGTGGGTTCTCCTTTTCGAGCGGGCCGGCCAACGCAACCGCAACCTTTGACAACCGAACCGCCTTGATCGGGTTTGCCCGCGATGTTGTTGCCGAACTGCCCGAGCCCGGTGATGCTTGGTTGCTGACCGCCGATGCGCCCTTGTTGGTGCGGCTTTCCGCGCCGCGGTTGGGTTACGGGTGGGCGCGGCCTGATCCGGTTCAGCCGGACCCACGCTTCACCCGGCTGGGCGATTTCGAGGCGCCGCGTCGCCCGCTATTCTTGCCCGCGCCTTACGATGCGTACCCGGATGGACCGCATCCCGTTCCCGAGCGGCACGACACCTGGTTGCTGGGTCCCCGTGAGGAAGGGCTTGTCTGGCGCGAGCACCTGGCCAACCGTCGTGACGCCCACGGCCGCCCGCTTTTGACACCGCGCCTCGTGGATCGGGTCGCCGACGGCATGGCCGCGTTTTCGCCGGTCGCGCTTGCCGGCGCGCGGCCGCTAGCATGGCGCCTGTTGCATTTTTTCGAGAACCGTTTGCCGGATCCCGATGCGAACGGGCCTCGTTTCACCACCACCCAATTTCTGGCCCAGGAACAACCGGCCCTGCAACAGGCCTCGTTTGCGCGGTTAACCGAAGATCATCCGATGGCGGTGTCCTTGGCCGAGGTTCCGGGCAGGCCGCGTTTGCGGTTGCGGGTGTCCCCGACACAGCCGGATGCAGCCTTCCGCCTTCAATTGAACAAAACGTTAGGGGAGGCGATGGTGTTCAGCGGCGCCGCGGAGGGATCGACCTTTGCTCACGAAGACGGCTTCCCGGCGACATGGGCTTATGAACCTGACTTGGGCCGTTTCCTGCCGCGCGGCTTGCCGCCCCTCGCCGAGGTGGGCACCATCGAATTTGAGGTGCCCGCGGGTACCCGTCGTTTGACCCTGACAGTGGACGGCGGCCCGGTTTGGGTCGCGCTTGACCAGCTTCGCGGCGTGCCACGGCGGTTGGAAGCCAATCGATTGCAATCGATTGCGGCAGCCTTTCCCAAGACCGCGTTGCAGACTTTTCACGAATTCCTGCAAAAACGGTTCGAGGGAAAGGCTGCGCCGGAAACCGACCCGGCGCGCGCCGCTTGGCTGTTGCATTACGAACCCTTGGCCAGACTGCTGTTGGCGCGCGCCCACGCCTACGGCGGGGATCCCGATTGTTACCCGATTTCGCCGGTGGAACCCGCGCCCTTGTCGGGTGAGCAGGTTCATACTTACCTGGCCGAGGCCGAACGGCTGCTCGCCGAGGATGTCCCGTTGGCGGCGCTGACCCGGTTGGGTGCCCTGGTCACGCGCAACGGATTGGACGAAGCACGGTTGGCGCGGGGCGTCCTGTTGTGGGAATTGGGGGAAGCTTATTTGGGTGAGCAAGACTTGCGTGCCCTCTTTTTCGAAACGCGCGATCCCGTTATTCGCCGCGACGCTTACCATCTTTTGCGGGATTGGTACCAGGCGGCCAACGAACCCAACAACCTTGCCGGGCTTACCGCGAGCATGTTTCTGTTCGACGGTGATCCGGTTTACCTGGAAGCCGCGGCGCGGGATTTGGAACAGCGTGGTTTGTGGCGTGACGCCTTGGATTCTTGGCGGCTGTGCCCGCGTGCGGATATCGGTCACACGGCGATTCTGGCGGTGCGTGCGGAATCTGACCCGGCGGCGATCCCGACCGCGATCCCGTCGCGGGAGGATTTGTTACAGCAAGGCCTGCGTGCCGCGCTGCGCCACGATCCCGCCGCTGCCGCCGCGGCCTGGCGCGCTGCCGGCGAGGAAGGCGCCGCGCTGCTTCGCCACGCGGACCGGGGTTGGCAAATCCGCCGCGCGCTGGTTGACCCGGACCCACAAGCACGTTGGGACGCCTACCTTGCCTTGGAGGATTGGTGGCAAGCCGCGTCCGGGCCGTGGGGTTTTGAGCCCGCCTGGTTCGGCCTTACCGCCGCGGCGGAACGGGTGCGTGTACACCGGCAGGCCTTGGATCGCGAAAACTTATTTGTGCGGACAACCACCGCCGAACCCGCCGCCTGGACCCTTTGCGGCCCGGCCACCGTCCGCTTTTCCGTGCGACCGCTGCACCGGCGCGAGGATCGCGGCGCACTCGTTGACGGCGTGGTGACCCTCTCCCAAAACGGCTTGCCTTTCCGCGAGCGTTACCGCGACAACCCGATCTCCGCCAACTTCTTCATCGTGGGTGAGGAAGAAACCCGGGTGGGCGGGCTCATCCAGCGCACTTTCCAACTCGGGCCCGGCCTGCATCAGTTCGCGGTGCAAGGGGATCGGGATTTGCTCGTCCGCGCCGAAATCCTCCGCCCCGCGCTGGTGGTACCCGAACTGCCGCCGCCCTCTGCCGAATTGCTAGAGGCCGTGCTCGCCGGTCCAGAAACGCCCCAACCCTTTCCCGCGCGCCAATGGGTGTTGGTGGACAAGGAGAACGCGCAACGCCGGTTTTCATGCGATTGGTTTCCGGGTGCGCGTAGGGTCGCTCCCGAAAACCAGGGTCAACGTGCGCGAATCACAGCCTGGCTGCAACCGAGGGCCGACGAGGAAGCACCCGACGGCTGGTGCGCCTTGCCGGTGGTCAAAAGGCGCGCTTGGCAACCCGATGCGTCGGAACAAACGCGAATCGCCTTGCGTTTGAACCAACCCGCACCGCCCTCCGCTTTGGAATTGCCGCTCCCACCCGCCGAACGAGACACCTTGCTGCAACAATTCGCGGCCCGTGAGCCGACGAAATACGGCGCACAACGGGCGGCCCAATCACCGTCCGCGCAAAGAGCTTGGCTGCTTGCCCAACAGCGTGGGTGGGAAGCGGCGATGGTCCCGGTTGCCGATGAAACCGAGGCGGTGCGCGCGCTGACCGCGCTGGGCGATCTGATCGGCGAAACGCGGCCCTTGCCTGAACACCATCGCCGCGCCTACCGTTTGGCCGCGCGCTTTCCGGCGAGTGGCTGGGTACGTCGGTTGGCCGCGCCCATCCTCCGTGGGTTCACCTGGGAAAACGTCCAGCATTTTGACCGCGGACAACAGGTCCAACCGGTGGAAGCCGAAGCTGTCAGTCCCGCTGCCGCGGTTCGCGCCGCCTTGGTCGCGCCCGACCCGCAATCCATCCTCCTCATCGGCCGCCAACGGCAAATGGTGGTCTTCGAACACGAACAACCGCGGACCTTGCGGGTGCGGGCCTCGGTGGAGCGCCCGCAACGCCTGCGACCCGTCGCCATCGAGCTCCAATGGCAGTGGGACGACGAAAGCCCACAAAGCCGGCGCCTGTCGGCCGACACGGCATGGCACGAATGGGTGCTGACCCCGCCGCCGCAAGCCAAACGGCTGACCATCGGCATGGTGAACCCGCCGGCCAACCAACTACTGCGCCTCCAGATCAGCGAGTTACAAGGTGACCGATTCACGGCACCCGAGGGCCCGCCGCCGACGCGGTATTATCGGGTCGTAGACCAGGCCGAGCCCTTGGAACTCGTGCTGTACGAACCGAGCCTGCTGCGCCTGGAACAGGTCCTGCGCGACGGCGTGCGGTTCACCGAACTGGATGTAGAAGCAACCCCGTTTCGCTTCCGGCTTGAAGCCGGCGATGAACCCGCGCTCTATCGCCTCGCCAAGTTGGTGCCGCGTTTTCATCCCATTCCCGAGCCCCCGGTCACCGCCGCAAAACCTTGGTTAGGCGGGCCTTACCCCACGACCCCGACGGCGGGGCGGCGAACACCGCCACCGCCGCCGACCCATCTACAGCCGGCCGCGGGAGGCCCCTGGTCGGGGTTTCTCGAGGCAAGCCTGGTCCAACGCGAATTGTCCGACGACGAGAGCGCGGAAAACGCGGGCCGTGACCGTTATTTCCAGGTGGGTTACAGCTTGAGAAGGCATTGGCAGGCTCATGATTTATTCAGCCGAAGCCGCGCCGCTTTGCGTTTGCGCGAGGCGGTCGGTCATTCGTTGAACCTGTCCCAGACGTTTCTGCTGCGCCGACCTCGCTACGATCTGTCCCTCACGCTTGGCGGCACGGTTCAGTTCTTGGAAAGCGTACGCTTGGACGGCGCGGTTCCGGTTCGGCGCAATTTCGACGATCCCTACGCGACGCGGATGTTCTTGGGCTGGAATTCGCGTCGGCACCACCAAAATCGGTGGTCCTACCAAACCGAGGTGACCGCCTTTTACCACTACCTGGGTTTTGACGTCTTGCCGCCGGGGTCGCTGGATTGGGATGTGGTCACCGCTTACCGCGTCGACCACCAGCACGGTTTAAGGGTCGGCCAAAACCTGCGCTACCAACCGGTTCTCGACGGCCGCCTCGATCTGGACGCGTTGCTGGTGACCAACGAAACCCTTGCCGCGTCCCCGGTTGATTTTTACCGAATCGGCGCGGCCTGGTCACAACACCTCGGCCGCTGGGAAGCCGCGCTCGGCGCCCGCTTCCGTTACCTAACCGCGGACGGCGACCGCGGCGAAGCCCGCCGCCAATGGCAGCCCAGCCTCCAAATCGGCTGGTGGCACGGCGACACCGACGGACGCCACCACTTCACCGGCCTACGCCTCTCCTTCGACCCCGACGACCAAGCCACCAACCTAAACCTATCCTGGCGCACCAACCATAGGGGACGCGGCGGCGTCGCAAGTTACCTACCGCGCGAATTGCGCTTTCCCCGACTGCTTGAGCGTTGGTAGCATCGCGCCAACTCGATGCAATTGGTTCGGGTGCGCCAAACCATCGGGCCGGTGGCGTGCCTGAATGATTTCCGACGCCGGCAAGGAACCCTGTTCCGAGGATTGCGCCGCGGGTCGCCTGCTTGTTAGATTGGGGGCACTTTTGGTGGAGGGTATCTGTTTGGCGCCAAGTGTTTGTGACTATGCCGGTATTTGTGGGGGATGTCCCTGGATTCTTGAACCCTACCCGTGGCAAATCAATGAGAAAACCGATCGGTTCCGCGCGCTATGGCGGGGGCAAGGTCTTGGCGAGCAACCACCGGGGTTCCGGTTCCATACGATCCAGCCGTTTGGGTTGCGAGATCGCTGCGACATGACCTTGCATCGCGAACAAGGGATCACCCGTTTGGGGTTGTGGGATCGGGATCGGTCCGAAATATTGGATTTGGCGCGCTGTCCGCAGATGAGCGAGCCGCTGGCGGCTTGGTTTGCGGCCTTTCGTTCCATCATTCCGCCCATCCAGTTCGGCAACGTCCGGCTGCGGGTCGCCCCGGATGGGACGCGCGGGATTTGGCTCGATTTCCCCAATAAAACCATCGATGCGCTGATCAAGGAGGCGCAATGGCTAAGTGCCTTGGCCGAGACGGCCGTGGTTGAGGTCGGGCAACGGCGGTTACCCCTTGAAGTTGAAGGCGGATCGGTTCGGCTCGGTGAAAAACCGAAACCGCGTCCCTGGTTTGAGACCTATATCGGCGAGCGGGCCGTGCCGCTCTACTGTACCGTCGGTTCCTTTACCCAGCCGGGCTACCGAGCCAATCACGTGCTGGTCGATCTTGTGCGCGATTGGGTTGAACCGCTGCCCGCGGCACGCTGGCTCGAGCTGGGCGCCGGCATCGGCAATTTCAGCCTGCCGCTCGCGGCCGCGGGCAAACAAGTTACGGCGCTTGAAATGGATCCACTCGCCCTGGCCATGCTCGCTCGCTCGGCTTCCGAATGCGGCCTTGCCGCACAGATCACGGCCTGGCGGGGGAACATGCACACCCAAGCCGCGGTGCCCGCCGCGCTGATTTCCGACCACGATGCCGTGTTCGCCGATCCGCCCCGTTCCGGCTTACGTGGATTTCCCCAGTTCCTGGGCGCCACGCCCCGCGCGGAGCGGCCCCGCTATTTCCTTTACCTTTCCTGCTTCGCGGAGAGCCTGACGGTTGATGTCGCCGCCTTGGGGAAGCTGGGCTATCGGCCGCAACGGGTGGTGGGCATCGATCAGTTTCCCCAAAGCAAACATGCGGAATGGCTGGTTTTACTCCAGCGCGATTGAGCACCGGCGCGATTTGGGCTAGAAGGACACGCGAAAATCGATGATCAGGGGGAAATGATCGGAGCCGATATCGGGGCCGACCCTTTTGGCGCCGATGATGATGGTTTTCGAATGGAAGCAGTGGTCGAGGGGAATGTACAGCGGCGCAAAACCCGTCGGCCAGGTTGGCTGCCATCCATTTCCTCGGATGGTGCCGGTGAGACCGGATGCGTCCTGGAAGGCACGGTAGCGTGGCGACCAGGGCGTTGTGTTCAGGTCGCCTACCAACAGCACGGGTTGGTGCCATTCTCGCAAGTGCCCGGCGAGCGCCTGCATGTGACGGTTACGCAGCTTCGCCATCGCTTCCCCAATCGGCGGAACCGGGTGCATCGAAAACAGGGTGAAGGGAACCTGTCCTTCGCCCGCGAAGCGCGCTTCGATCATGGGCAAATCAATGCCGTCCCCATAAACGACGTCCGCGGTGCGCCATGGTTTTTTGCTGAGGAGCGCGATCCCGAAATTGTCGTCTCGCGGTTCGGCCAGAACATGGGGATACCTCGATGCCAAGGGTTTGAGCCCCGTCATCCAGGCCTCGGTTACTTCCTGTAGCACAATGAAGTCCGGGTCTTCTTTGTGAACCAATTCAAGCAGGCGATCTTTTTGCTGATTGGCCGAAAGGACGTTGGCAAAAAGGACCCGGTTCCATTCCCCATCGTCCGGTGTGGCGCCGGTGGGGAAAAAGATCGGTGCAACGGTACTGAGGTTCAGGAGCAATGCAACGCCCACCACGGTGCCCAGACGGAACTGTTTCGCGATCAGAAGGAGCGGCAAACAGGCGATGAGGCCGACGACATACTGGACGCGAAAATGACTGAACAGTTCAAAGAACCACCACACATCGCCCGCGAAGGAGAAGAGGGTTGCGGCGATGAGTACCAAGCCGACGCGGTGGAGGATGGTGCACAGCAAGACCAACGGCCAATGTTGCCGGTGCCGCCTGTCGCCGTCTGCGCCGTTCGGGCGATGTTCCGTGTTGTTGGTTGTTGGGTTCTCCGTGGTTGGTTGACGAGAATCATGTTCCATACAGGGTCTGCGCTCCTCCGGGGTGACCCATCTTGCCAAAAAAGCTGAGGCGACGCCATGGTGAAGCTTGAATCTCGTTTTCAGCGTTTTGGATCGGACGGGTTCCCTCCTCGGGCGTTTGGCCGGAAAGCGGAGATGGGTATACGGGCCGCTTTGAAGGGCGCCAATCCTGGGGTGAGGCCTGAGCGACGTGGTCGTTGCCGTTTTGGCGGACCCGGTTCACGCTCTGGCTTTAAGGAGGTAGGTTGGCGGTCTTACAGTTGATGGGCAACTTTGTGATATATCTTTCGTACCCATTTTGAGAAAGGTTCCCAATGGCACATTTCCTTTCCGGCCACTTGTAAAGCCGGTACCGGCATGGGATCTTGATGTGACTGACGCGTTTTTTTGGCAAATGGCAAGAGCGAGGGAATTCACGAAGATTACGTATCCCAATCTTGCTGTCTTGGATGTCGCTTTATTCACAGTTGGCTGTTTAAACGGAGATAATTCCGGTTTGGGTAATCAGAGTTATTGCGTAAAAACGAAAAATGTGAAACTTTGAAAGGGAAATGGTGTGCGACCGAAACCCTTTTCCGGCTTTTTGGCCGACACCCTTGTTGTTTCTTTTGCGCCTTTTTTTCGCTCACCCGGCGTACTTCAGAAACTAGGCCCCTCGGGCGACCGATCAATTTTTGAGATGAAACAGGATAACGACAATGTTGGAAATGATGGTTGTGGTACCGGTCGATGCTCAGGAAAGCGCCGAAACGTCGACCCGTCGTTTTAATAAGTTGCACTGTGAATTGCAATGTCCCCAATGCTGGATGATTTCCGAGGCGGCGGTTGCCCTGCCGTTCGGGCGCCCCAACGGTGATGGCTACCGACTGGGCGAAACCCTTGCCTGGCGCGAAGGTGTTCCTTTCGAAATGGGTGGCCGGCCCGCGGACGGTCATTGTGTCAGCGAAGGTGCGGCCCAATGTGGCGGTTGTAAAACCATCCTGGCGGTTTCGGTTCACGTTTGGCAAGATCGCCTCACCAAAGCGATTGCCGTCGGTGAATACCGCAAAACCACCTGTTTTTCAGCGTGATTCGAACTGATCGACCACGGCCTGTCGCTGTTTCGCGGCCTCCGCGTGGTGGTTGCCGGCCGCGGTAAATGCTTCAATGATGACGGGATAACGCCGACGTACCGCTGTTAATGGATCGGCCGCCGCCGAAGCGGCACCCCCTTCGATCATGGCCGTCACCGCGTCACCGCCCGGTGCTTCGTCTTCTAGTTTGAGATCCGCGGGGAGTTGGGTATCGATCCCCAAGCGATCGGCGATTTGTTGCACGTGCAAATGGTGCCCGGCCAGGTTGACCGCGATCAGCCGGTTCTCCCGTTCGAAACGAATCGGGTCGGGGAGGGGATTGGCCGCCTCCCGTTCTGCCAAATCCACCATTTCATCCGCCGCCCGTAGGCAGGCCCGCGCGGCCTCCAAACCCAGCTCGGCGTATTGGCGGTTTTGATGGTGCTCGGCGATGGCGATGTGGTGGTCGCGCAACACCGTCGCCGCGGCGATTTGATCGATGTGGTCGATCTTGGCGCGGCATAGCAAAACCAGTGCTTCCAGTTCGGCACGCGCGCCCGATAGGTCCCTTTTTTCCTGCACGGATGCAATACGGGCGCGAACGTCCGCCAAGCGCTGTTCGATTTGCCCGGAATCAGCCTCGGCCGACGCGGGTTCCGGCGGGGTCGCCGAACCCCCAAACAGCCCTTTGAAACGGGACAAAAAGGTTGGTTGCGGCTTCTCGGTCGCGGCGGGTCGTGCCGCCTCAGCCAAGGCCGCGTCGCGTTTTTGGCGTAGCGCCCTTTCCTCCGCCTCCAAACGGGCGCGTTCCACCTCGATCTCCGCATAAGGCGCCAGTTCGGTTTCCAATGCTTCAAGCTTGAGGACAAGTTCCTCGCGGTCCAAGTGGTCGAACCGGCTGATGCGTTCTTTCACGAGGTGTTTCCTGTTTTGGCAGTATTTAGTCGGAGCGACGCGATGATGCCGGCGGCCCTTTTGGATTTGGCGGCATGGTACCCGGGGATTGGGCGGCCTGTTCCCAATAATCTGAGAGCAGGCCGCTTCGCTTGGGTTTAGGGGCTTAGGGTCGCCGCGGTCGCGTTGCCGATGGCAGGCTCCTGGGCGCCGTTAAAGACAAAGACCACGCCGGTGAGGTCGCGCCCGTCAGCGGCCTCGGCGATGACGGTCAGGTCGCCGTCCACGGCGCCGACGAGCGATTCCAAAACGCGGGCGACGGGTTCCTTGCTCGCGGCCCCGTTGATGACGGCGCCCTGTTGGACCGGGTTACCGGCGGCGTCGAAAAAGCTGAGGTTGATGGCGACGGCGTCGTTGCCGGTGTTGACAAACACCGGGGCGGAGATAAAGCCGCCGGTGTTGGGCAGGAACCCGTAAAGGATTTGGCGGCCTTTGCGGCTGTTGGCGGTCAATAGGTCGACGGCGACGCCTTGGCTGGGCGATTTGCCGCGCGCGGTGTTAAAGGTGACCCACAGGCCGTTTAGCAAGCTGGTGTTCGCGGTGAGTTCCACGGTGTAGCCGCTGCCGGAGCCCAGCGCGTCAAAAAGGGTGCCCGCGTCTTCCCGCAGGAACCCATTGGCGGGGATGGTGCGCTGCACCGTTTGGCTTTCGCCGCCCTCGCGCCGCGCGGTGAGCGAGACGGTGGCGGGCGCCGCACCGTAGTTGGCGGCCACGACCAGGCTTTCGAATTGGCCGACGTTGTTGGAGACCCAGGGGTAGATTAGGTTTTTGGCGCCGCTGTCGGTGCGGTTGAGGCGGGTGACGTTGCCCATGGCCGATTCGCGCGCCTCGTTAAACACGAAGTTCACCCCGGTGAGCGACCCGTTTGCGGCGGTGGCGATCATGTACGCGTCCGCGACGGTGTCGAGCAAATCGCTCGCGACTCGGGCGACGGGCACGTTGGGCGCGACATTGGTCACCAGCGTGTTGCCGATGCGGTTGCCGCTTTGGTCGTAAAAGTTAAGGGTGATGTCGGTGGCGGTGTCGCCCACGTTCACCACAACCGGGGCCGAAATGAAGCCGTCGGTGGAGGGTAGGAACCCGAAGACCACTTCTTGACCAACGGTGTCGTTGGTCGTGGTGTTGTTGAGGTCCACGGCCACGGCTTGGGAGGGGCTTTGCCCGGTGCCGCTTGTGCTTTGCAGGTTGTTGGTGACCCAACGCCCGCGCAGGCCGGCTTGGTCGCCGCTAAGGCGCACGGTGTAACCGGAGCCGAGGTTGGGGAACAGTTGCGCCGCGGATTCGCGCAAAAAGCCGCGCGCCGGGATGGTGCGGGTCGCACTTGCCGTTTCGCCGTTGCCGCGGGTGGCGTTTAGCGTGACATTGGCGGCGCTCGCGCCGGGATTGTTGACGATCAAAATACTTTCGAACAGGTCGTTGTTGGAGATCCAAGAATAGAGCAGGTCGCTGGGGGCGTTGCCGCCGTCACCGCCATCGCCGCCGTCACCGCCGTCGCCGCCATCGCCGCCGTCACCGCCGTCGCCGCCATCGCCGCCGTCACCGCCGTCGCCGCCGTCGCCGCCGTCACTACCGCCGGTTGCGCTGTTGCTGATGCACCAGTCGTCGATGGTGGTGATGGTGCCGCCGCCGACCGCGACGGTGGTGGGGTAGGCTTCGCCGAATTGTTCGATGAATTCGCGGAAATTGAGGGTGCCGATGGAAGTGACATCGCTATCAAAATCAAGTGGCGGCGCGAAGCTGACGGTACGCAAGGTGTAATTGCCGCTGGGCATGCCGCCGATTTGGAATTGGCCGCCGAGGGAGAAGCCGACCGCGGCCAAGCCGTTGTCGCTGTTGTAGGCCGCGACCAGGTTGTTTTGCACGATGCAATCGCAGTTCGCATCTTTAATGGTTCCGGAAATGATGCCGCCCGGTCCGACCGCGACATTGATGCCGGTTAAGGACGCGCCGGCGGGAAGATTCAGCACGTTGGCGCCGGCTTGGGTCGACGCGTTGGGGTGGAAGCTCGTGGCGAGGTTGGTACAGCCGGACAAACCGGTGTTAAAGACCAACCCGGTAACCGCTTCAAATTGCTCCGATGCGCCGATTTCGGGGTTGACGGCCACGACATAATTACCACCTGGCAGGCCGTTGACGGTGTAGGTACCCAGAACCGAGCTGAAGGTTCCTTCAAAGCGTTCGCCGCTGTTGCTGTCAATCGCGTTGACGGCAACCAGAGTGCCGGCAATGGTGCCGTTCTCACCGACCAGGCTGCCGCTGATGCTGCCGCCGGCGGTGGGGTTGATGTCGACGCCGTCGGCGGTTTGCCCGCCGCTTAGGGAAACGCGGGTTGCATTGGCGGCGCTGCCGACATCGCCGTGGTAGGTGCGCGCAAAGCTGGGCAGGGGCGCGCCGCCGAAACTGCTACCGGGGACGACCCGGACGACAAAAGTACCGTCGGGCAAACCGCTTACCTCGTAGGGGACGGGCGCGCCGGGTATGGGTGAGAAGAAGGTTTGGGCGATGTTGGTCCCAGTGGTCGCGTCGCGAACCTGGACCTCCGCGCTGGTGGAAAAGATGTTGGCGGGGAGGGTAATGTTGCCGCGAATGCGGTTGCCTTCGACGGGATTAAGCGTTTCGTTAGTGGTGGCGCCCGCGGTGACATTCACCGATCCGGTGTTGACGGTTTCGCGATAGGTATTTCCGAAGGAGGCACCGACGCGGTATTCCCCCGGCGGCAGCAGCAGACGGGTGGGGCCGGTCTCGCTTGCACTTTGGGAAAAGACGCGGCCGTCGCGTTCAACCACGGAAACAAAGGGATCGGTGCCGCCGAGGCTGCCGTTGATTTGAACTTCAAGCGTGCCGAGCCGACTGAGATCAACATTGATGTCGAGCCCCGAACGGGCGTCGCCGGCGGCGACTTCCACGCGCGTCGCGTCGGCGGGATTCGCGGCATTGGGATAATAGATCACCGGATAGGTGTCGCCGGTCCCTGCTAAATCGTAGCCGACCCCAACCAGGTAACAGCCAGGATTGACTTGGTTTAAGCTGAATGAGCCGTCTGAGGAGATTGCGTTGCTTGCATCCTCGGCGGAGAGGCTGAATACAGGTACCAAGGTGACGGGATCGACCAGTTGGAGGGAGGCGCGGTCCAAGCTGCCGCCGGTAACGGTGACACGACCACTGAGGCTTGCGCCGGAGCGGGCGCTGAAGCTGAAGGTGGAAGAACCGCTCACCGCCACGCGTTGGGCGTCGGCCAAATCGCGGCCGGCGGCGTTGCCCGCGTAACGGGTGAGAACATTTTGACCGGAGTAAAGCACGTAGTATTCGCCGTCGGGAACATCGTTAACCGTGTAGGCGCCGCTGCTGTTGGTGAGGCCGAAACCGGCCGCGCAAACCAGTTCAACATCGTAGAGGATGACGCTGACGTCGCGGGCGGGGCTGCCGTTACCGTCGCTGACGATGCCGGTGAGACTGCCCGCCCAAAGCGGTGCGAAAAAACAGAGAAGGAACGAGGACCAACGAAGCATGCAAAAACTCCTGAGCCGGGTTGCGGCTGTGTCAAAGTAACCAAAAATTTGCGAGTGGGGTAGGGGATTTTTCCACATTGTAACTTTTCGTATAAACCAGCCGCCACACTTTAATTTTTTGGAGGCGTTTGGTAGTAATTTACCGATTTCCTTATATTTATCAAAAAGTTAGCAAAGGTGATCCCCATCTCCCGGTCACGTCGCCGGCTCAGGAAATTTTTTGCAGGGTTGTGGTTTTGTTGTTTGCGGCGGGGTTCACCGTGCCGGAACCCCGGCCGCGGATGATCGGTTGTAAAGGGACGCAAGGGGCGGGGCCGCCATGATGACGACCCCTTTTCCTCATTTGTCGGTTTGCAAGGCGAGGGGACCGCGGTCGATGACGACTTCTTGGATTTCACCGATGAAATCCAAATCGGGAAAATCGCCGTAGCGGCCAAGGGTAACGGCCGTGTCGGTGTCCACGCTTCCAAAACCCGGTGCAAGGTCCTCGACCCTTCGGACGAGAGACACCCCGTCCTGGCTAAACAGCTCGATCCATATCTGATGGGTGAAGCGGTTCAGGCCAGCTTCAACGCGGTAGGTTGTGCCCCGCGCCATGGATACCCCGGCAAAGACAGTGGTTGTGGTGTTGCCGTCGCGCACTTGGAAAAACGGCTGCAGGCCGAATTGCGAGATACCGACCAACCAGCCGCGCACCCCGGGGGTGCTGGACCAAGGTGTTCCGCGACCGACCACGCCCAAGTCTTGGTCGGGTTCCCCCGTTCCCAGTTGAATGGCCAAGGTGGTGTTGGTGCGGAAGGCGTCTTCGCCGAATGCGAGGCTTGCGCTTTGTTCGAGTTCAACGGCGGTGGCGCCTTCGAATTGCGTTACCGAACCATTTGTGCAATTTGTGGGCTGGGGCACATGGCCGCGGACCAGGCCGTGGTTGGCGTAACCCGAAAGGTCCTCCACCCGTTCTTCTGTTCCCGGCCGCCAGCGACCGACCCGGCCGTAGAGCCGCTGAACGTCGTCGTCGGTGAGGGCTGTTTTGCGCACCTCGATTTGGTCGAGGGCGCCGATGAATGGGGTGAGCGCGTTGCTGAACATGGCGGCGCCGACGGCGCCCGGTTCGGCGTTGTCGAAATCGACGGTTCCCGCGGGAATGGGTTGTTGGTCGACCCGTTCGCCGTTGAGGTACAGCCGGAATTCCGCCGACGTCCGATCAACCACCGCCACGGCATGATGCCAGTCATCGTTTCCAACGATTTGGTCGTGGTTCAATTGGGTCTGAATGCCGCCCGAGCGTGCGAGGAACACCAGAAAATTGTTGGCCACGCCCAGGCTCCAGCCGTTTTGGGTATCGTTTTCGGGGTGGTAACCTGAACGGATGATGCCCCTAGAATCACTGTTTGGCGAGGTTTTGAAGAAACCGGAAACCGAAAAGGATCCCGACGCGAATTGAAGGTGGGTGCTGTCGATTTCCGCAAAGGTCGCGCCGTCGAACGCCCCTGCTTGACCGCTCACGCCCGCCACCGGGGTGACGGCGCCCTGAACGGTAGTCGGGACGGCGTGGCCGGAGGTGTCAGTGAGCGTCGCACCTTCAAAATCCCAGCGGGCGGCCAGGGCGAAGTCATTGGCGATTTGATCCGCGGAAAGCGCTTTGCGAATGATGCGAATGTCATCAAGCACACCGATGAATTCGCGTTCCGTTTGACCGGGCCAATCACCAATGACCAGGGGTTGGTCGGATTGGTCGAAACGGGGCGTCAGTTCCGCCGCGGGAATCGGGGCGGTGACTTCGTTAGCGCCGTCCAGATAGAGCCGCACTTCTCCAGCTTGGCGGTCAATAACCGCGGTCAACTGGTGCCAAGCGCCGTCGTTCGCGATCTCGGGGACGGTAAGCCCTACCGTGGTTGGGCCGCTCTTGAGGCGAAGCGTGGGCTGCCCGTCGCCGTCGAGGGCGAGCACCCAACCGGCGAGGTCCGGCTCCGAATGGTTGGGGAATCCGCGACCGATGATGCCGGGGGCACGGGTCTGGGTGGTTTTGATCCAACTGGAGACAGTGTATGAATCGCGGCCAAAAAACAGGCTGGGGTCGGCGAAATCACCCGCTTCCTTGTTCACATACATATCCGAGGTTGCGTGGAATTGCACACCGCCGGTGAATTTTCCTATGGCGGGATGGATTCTTGACGCTGTTGCATGGTTTTCGTATGCCGAAAGGTCCAGGCTTTCGTTCACACTTGACCATTCCATCCCCAGATTCAAAACGGTTTCCGTGTCAAAGGTGTTCGGTTCCTTTACCTCAAGCGCGAGGAAGTTGTGGGCGGGAACCTCAACCATGAGGCTCTTTTGGCCCGGGCCGGAACCGGGATCAAGGGGTACGTAATGGGTTGCACCGGTCCAGGTTGAGCACACCATTTCACCAACGGGATCACCACCTGGTTCAGGCGGTCCGGCAAGTGGGTCCCAGGCGGAAACCGAAACGGAGATGTCGCGATAAAGGTCCAGGGCTTGATCAACCCCATCGGACAAACCGAGTTCCGCGAGATCCAGGTTGAGGCAGACTTCTTCAGCCGTTTCTTCGTTGTTCATGATCACCAGCAACGCCTTACCCGGTCGCCGGTAGACGGACCAAATCAAGGGTGTTTCCGCGTTGGGATCGGCGAGTGTGACGGGCAGATCAGCGCCCCAGGGAAGGTGTTCGGTGAAGCGATCATGGCCGAAGCGGACCATGATCTGACCGGCCCTGGCCAAGGGCATGCGGTGGATGTGGTCATCCCAGAGCCGGATGTCGTGAACCAGGCTCATGCCGACGATGTGCTCGGCGGGACCGATACCGGGGTCGCCGAAGACTTTCTGGTTGGTTTGAGCTGCGTTTAGACCCCCGTGCGCGGCGAGGCGCGAGATCTCGGGAATAAATACCGGGGCACCGCCCTGGGAAGCGATATACATGGCCGTCATGGGACCGTGGTCGAACCAAGGGAGGTTTTGGTAATGAAAGTCGGTCTCGAGTTGGGCCTTGAAATCCCCGATGGATTCGCCGTCCAGAAAGAAATCAGCAAAGCCGGCGAGCGGCGGCTCAGGGAAACCGGTGTTGTGGTATTTGACCACCATGTGCGGGTAGTGTTCCGCCAACATGAGTGTTAAGCGTTCTCGGAATTCGCGGTTGGCAAATACCGAATATTCGCCGGAAAGGAACCCGTCACGGGCCGGCTGGGCAATACCGATTTCGCGGTTAAGGGTGAAACCGGAATCGGCGGTGTCGAGGTAGAGGCCGCCGACGGCCTCCGCAAGCCGAGGATGATTGTCAAAAAGCGATTTAATCTGCCACAGCAGGTAGTTTTGGTAAGACGTTGAAGCAAGGGTTGTTGAGATGCGGGTATTGGCCGGAGCATCGTGCCGATACCCGCCCGTGAAGGAGGCACCCGAGATCCATTCGGCGGCATAACCTTCTAAATCCTGGGTACCCGGCCACAGGTAGTGCAGGTTCATGTACATCAGGGGACGATCCTGATGCCGCTCAAACCAATCCTCCCAGCCCGATTCCAACGGATTCAGCCGGTTGAAGTAGTTGTTGATATGCCAGTTAGAATTGTTGTGATGCAATGGTGACAAGGTTTCCCGGCTAAGCGGATCGCGTGGTTTGACCGGGGTGGCCTGAATGCCGAATGCCAGTTCAAGCGGTTCGCTCAGATCAAAGTTTTGGTTGGCGAGGGTGATTTCCAGATAGACGTCACCCCCGACGCCGCGTGCGTCCAGGTACACCAGGCCGTCGTTGCTGCTTACCGGCCAATCCCGGACCGTTTCGGCAAACCAGTACAGACCGACCTTTTGGTTTCCGATCCAGATCGAGGGTTTTTGGGCGGCATCCAAGTGGATGAGCTGATCAACAATGGGGCCGATCATGTCGGGGGCTCTGCCTTCCATCAAGGAATAACCGACCTCGGCAATCTCGCGGCGAATGGGAATGCGCAGAAGCAGGTTGTCGAAGCTCTGATTCCCGTTGCCGGAGACGGTTAACCGACAATAGGCCAGGCCGTCGTAGGCGATTTCCCAGGATTGGGTGAGCTGGACATTGCCGGGGAAGGTGCCGTCCAGGGTCAGGGTTGCTGCTTTTGGCGAGGTTTGGGTCCAGTTGGATGAAGTTACCGTCGCCGGCTGGTTGTCGAGCAACAGCGTCATGGAGCCGGCGAGTAGGTCGGTGCCTAATGCGGTGATTTGGCTGGGCTGTAGGTTGTCGCCAAACTGGTACTGACGTCCCCAAACGGAAGCTTGGTTAAGGGGATTGTTCGAGAAAGTCACGCCGGTCCAGGGTTGAGGAACCTCGCCGGTGCGGCCGAGGTTATTGCCCGACCACGCCGGTACGGGTTTCTTTTTGATGGAAAAGGTTTGGGAAGCAACCGTTGTACCGCCCCTTACCAAATCGATTCTAAGATCGTAGGTCGTATCAACAACCAACTCGGTGACGGGTTCCCTAACCCTGAAGGTGTTCCCTTGCGCGGCGCTGTAGGTGATGCATTTGACGGGCGTTTCTTCAGTGGGATCGGTGAAGCTGAGTTCCAGGGAAAAGCCGCTGTTATCGTCGGTAGGCACAAAAGGTAGAAAACCTTCGAGGTGGACAAAATCTTCGCTCGGATGGTGGTAAAGCTGGGTCACTTCCAGTTGATCAGAGGTGTAATCGGCCGTTAGTTGGGTTAAGTCGGGTGTGGCATTCAGAAGGGCGATTTCGTCACTGCTCAGCGCGCGATCAAAAATATAGACTTCGTCCATGAGCGTGTCCCCGGCGATCGAAGGATTCCAAGGGTTCCCGAACACCAGGGTGTCGGATAAAACAGGGAGAAGGTCGTCGGTAGGGAGCTGGGTTCGGCCGGCGAGTGTGCCGTTTAGGTAAAGGCTGACCAGGCCCCCGTTCCAGGTCATGGCGACGTGGTTCCATTGGCCAATCTGCCAATCCTGGACCAAGGTGTCGACGAAAAAGATTTGATCCTCGTTGAAGGTGTTTTGCGCGGTGATCCGCACGGGTGTCAGGGGGTCGAGTCCGGCACTTTTGTTGAGGACAATAACGCCTTGAGCCAGGTTATTTCCGAACTGAAAAAAGCGTCGGTAGTCGGTGTCGATGAGAAAGACATCTTCCGGGTCCTCGTCGTTGACGGCCCATGCATCGTCCTTCAGCCAGAAACTGATGGTGCCCGCCTCGATTTCGATCAGGTTCCCCGGCGAGTAGGCGGGGAAGGGCCCGGTATAGAGTTTCAGGGCGTTGCCCTTGATGCCGCCGCAGTCGGTAAATTCAAAGTCGTTGGTCGATCCGTATTTAATAGACGGGACAGGGCCCGGGGGTTGAAACCCCAAGCCGTCGGTGGTGTCATCTTCAAACGGAATATACAACAGGCGCGCGTCCGTGATGGTGCTTGGTGAGAACAGCGTGGGATCGGGAACGGGATCGGGATTGACACCGGGATTGGCCGATGCAATCGGCGGCAGGCATACCGACATCGCCGCCAGGACGAGTCGGAGGAAAAGGGTGTTACATTTCATAATAAAAACCTCTCGCAACTTTGTATGCACGGCGTCTTTGCTAAAGACGGTCGGCGCATGGCGTTGCCTGTTTCGGACCCATGTTGGGAGGCCATGGGGTTGGATGAATGGGTAACCGCAAGCGATGTTCGAATCCGGTAGGGGTCCAATAGAGGTAGGGAATGCGGCCGAAAAAAGATAAATTGAGATCGTACCGTTCCGGTGAGACGCGAGAATCGAATGCTATGGGTTCGTGAAGAAGGCGCCCGCCTGCCTTCTCCAGTTCACGTCCTCTTTTTGCAAAAAACCGGTCACTTCTTTTATTTAGTTGCGGCGATGGTTTGCCTGGTTCGCTTGTTAGGGGCGTCGGCATGGGTTGCGAGCCGTTGAATTTGCCTCCAGGAGGGGGGCGACCCGCCTGGAAGCGCGTTGGGTTTGGTTCGAATTGGCGCGGTGGTGGAAAGCAACCGCGGTGCGTTTCACGCGGTTTCCACGAAAACCGAGTGAAACGCTACCGTTGGTTGGGTCAGGAGCTAAGGACGGCTCGGTCGGCTTAGGGTACCGGGTCCGCCGTGCTTGCATTGGCGATGGCCGGCTCGCCCGCCTCGTTAAACACGAAAACGACCCCGGTCAGCAGGCGTCCGTCCGCGGCTTCAACCACCAGGCTCACATCGCCTTGACCGGCGCCGACCAGCTCGGTGAGGGTTCGTGCCGTCGGTTCCCAGGGGTGCGTGCCACGCAGCACCGTACCGGGCGCTACCTCATTTCCGGCCGCGTCGAAGAATCGCAAGGTGAGATCCACCGCCGTTTCACCGGTGTGGAGGAAAACCGGGGCCGCGATGAAGCCGTTGCTGTTGGGCAGGAAGCCGTAAAGCAACCGCCCGCTCGCGCGCCCGCCGGCGCGGGCCGGATCCACCGCCACACCTTGGCTGGGCGATTGGCCGACCGCCGTGTTGGCGGTGACCCAGGAACCGATCAGGCCGCCGGTGGGTGCTTCCAGCGTGACGCTGTAGCCGGGACCGGAACCCAGTTCGGTAAACAAGGAACCCGCCGCCTCGCGCAGGAACCCGCCGGCCGGGATGGTTCGCGTCACCGCTTGGGAAACGCCGCCCTCGCGGCGTGCGGTCAGGACGACCCTGACCGCGGTGGTGCCCGTGTTGGCCGCCACGATGACGCTTTCGAATGCGCCGACATTATGGGAGACCCAGGGGTAAAGCAAGGTTTGCGGCCCGGTGCGGCCGCGGTCCACGCGGGTCACGTTGGCCATGGCCGATTCACGGGCCTCGTTAAACACAAAGTTCACGCCGGTTAAGCGTCCGTTGTGCGCCGTGGCGATCATGACCGCGTCTTGCGGGACTGTTAACAAGTCGCTCGCAATCTGTGCAATGGGGACGTAGGGTTGCACGGCGTGAAGCACCCTGCTGCCGATGGCGTTGCCGGCGGTGTCGAACAGGGTGAGGGTAACGTCGCTGGGATCGAGGCCCACATTCACCAAAACCGGGGCCGAGAGAAAACCCTCGCTAGAGGGCAGGAAGCCGAAGGCCACCTCTTGACCCAGCGCCGCGTTGTCGGTCGCGTTCAGGTCGATGGCGTTGGCGAGGGACGGGCTTTGGCCGGAACCGCTGCCGCTTTGCCGGTTATAAGTTACCCAGCTCCCGCGCAGATGGCGTTGTTCGCTACGCAGCACCACGCTGTAGCCCGAGGCCAAATCGGGAAACAGATCGGCGGCTGAAGCGCGCATAAAACCCCGTGCCGGGATGGTGCGGGTGGCGGTTGCGGTTTCCCCTTCGCCGCGGGTGGCGGTCAGGGTGACGACCGCCTCGGTTTGGCCGGGGTTGTTGGCAAGCAACAGGCTTTCGAAGGACGCGTTGTTGGAGATCCACGCGTAAAGCAGCTTGGACGTTGCCGCATCGGTTTCGATGCGGTTACCTTGCAGGGTGCGATTGAGGCACCACGCGCCGATGGATTGGCCCGCGCCCGCTTCAACCGTTACTTGCTCGGGATAGGTGTCCCCGTAGCGCTCGAGCATGGTCAGGAAGTGGGCGTTCGCCAAGCTGTTGGGGTCGGTTTCGAAATCGACCAAGGTGGTGTAATTAAGGGATTTGAGGGTGTAGCTTCCGCTCGGCAAGCCGCCGATAAAGAAGGTACCGCCCAACGCAAAAACCACCTTGAGGAGCCGCTCCCCGTCGAAAACGGCAACGACCTCGTTTTGCGTTGCAGCGCTGCAATCCGCCGATTTGAGGTCGCCGGAAAGCCAACCGCCGGCCCTTGGGTGCAGGTCGATGTCGGTTCGTAACGCGCCCGCGGCAAGTGCGACCGGTGTTGCGGCGGCTGGGGTTTCCGCGTCGGCATAGTAGGTGACGCCCGCGTTAAGGCAGCCGAAATTGAGGGTCCAGAACAAGAGTTCGCCAAGCCCAACCGTGGCGGGAATTTCGGGGTCAATCGCAATATCAAAAAGACCCTCGTGCAAGCCGTCAATGCGATAGGTACCGTCACTTGAATCGAGGCTGCCGAAGAATTGTTCGCCGTTGTCGCGGTTGATCGCGGCAATTTTGTTGATGCGCGGAATGGTCCCGTTTTCTAAACGCACGCTCCCGCGGATTTCACCGCCTGGCGCGAGCAAGAGGTCCACGCCCTCGCGGGTTTGGTTCCCTTGCAACGAAAGAACCGTGGCCGTGCCGGCGGAGGTGCCGCCAAAGTAGGTGGCGGCGTAACCGTCGTTGGTCGGCGGCATCGGCAAAGCCTCGAGAACGTATTGACCATCGCGCAAACCCTTAATTTCATAGGGGGCCGGTTCTTCAAAAGTCACCTCGATCAAATCGGTACCGACCCATGCGCGCGTCTCGGCGTCGCGGGCCACCATGATCAATTCCCCCTCAAACACCCCTGGCGGCAGCGTGACCAATCCGCGTAACTTATTTCCTGGATGTATGTTAAGGGTGACGGGGGTGTTGGTGCCGGGAAAGACCCAGATGGGTTCCGGGTGGACCAGGTTGTGGAAGGCGCCCGTGGAGAAGGAGCCCAGGCGGTATTCACCTTTTGGCAGATAGTGGGTCGTCTGTGAGGTTTGGGGCCGAAATTGGAAGGTGCGACCACCGCGTTCGATCAGGGTTACCGTGCCAAGCACACCCGCGCCCGTCGGCAGGGGTTCGGCATCGTCGTTGTAGGTCAAGGTCAGGGTTCCCAAGATCTTGGCGTTGAAAAAGATGTCGAAACCGGATACGTTGGCGCCCTCGGTGATCCTGATCCGATCCGCGTTGGCGGGATCCGTGGTGCCCGGATAAAAATATACCGGCGCACCGTGGTTAAACGGCGAGGATTTATAGGAAAGGCCGATCAGGTAATCACCCGGATCAACGCCGCTTAGGGTGGCCTCCCCGTTGGTGAGGCGGGCAGCCAGGCTGTTGCTGCTTGATGCCGGGCGGACCGCCTGAAGGGTCACCGGATCGACCAATCGGACGAGGACGTCGTTTTCCGAGGTATCGGTGAGGTAAACGCGCGTGGTGAGGGTCCCGCCGCGTTTTGGGGTGATGTTGAGCACCCTGTCGCCCGCGATGGTGATCAGGCGCGCATCGGCAAGGGTAAAACCGTTTTGGTTGCCGACGAAGCGGGTGAGCACGGTGTCGCCGTCGTAGGCCACGTAGTAATCCCCGTCGGGTAAATCAGGAACATGATAGGTTCCGGTGATATCCGGGGCCACGTAGGCCATGGTGCACAGCCCGACCGGGTCAAAGACCTTCACGTAAACCCGTTCGATGGGGTTGCCCGCGGCGTCGGTGACCGTGCCGGATAAACTGCCGGCCCAAAGCGGGAAAGAGGCGAAAAAAAAGAGAGCGGCAACACGAAACATAAACAAGCTCCTAGCTGGGGTTCAGTGAATAGGCGGGTATGAATTAAAGGTGGCGAACCGGTTTTGGCAAAATGGGGCTGGGTCCCAAGGTGGATTTCACCATGTAGAGAAAAGGCCTTCTGTTCACAAAAAAGTGCTGAGCCGGCGACGGGCCCGCCGCGCGTTGGTGAACCTGCTTCCGCCAAAAACCAGCGACAGCGGTTTTTTTTCAAGTAGCTGCCGCCGTGAGGTTTGTGTGAATCGCGGTGGATTTCCCGACCGGAATGCACGCGCACCGTCATTTTTTTATGTCCGTTTGTGGCAAAAAACCGCCAAGCTTATCGCCCGTTTTGCCTTGAATCAATGTTATAAATGGCCCCAATCAGGTCTGGTTTACCCCGCGTCGACGAGCGGGGGAGCCTACCGCGGCGCTTGCAGCTTTGACCTGAAGGGTTGGGGCGTGACGCGTGGGTGCGACCCTTTCGACCAGGTTCGGAACGGTGGTTCCCCAAAAACCCGAGTGACGTCCGCCAAACGAATCGTTCAGGCCGCCGAAGAAGCTTTTGCCGATTGCCGCAACAAGGTTTCACTATTCAATCGTTTGAAGGACATACCATGATGATACCGACCGATCCTATTTGGGATATGATGGGCCAATTGTTTCAGCAACACCCTTGGCACGGCGTGACCATCGGGCCTGAGTCGCCCGAGATGATCACCTGCTACGTGGAGATGGTTTCCAACGACACCATCAAGTACGAATTGGACAAGGTGACCGGTCACTTAAAAGTTGATCGTCCGCAGAAGTACTCCAACATTTGCCCCACGCTGTACGGGTTGGTACCGCAAACTTACTGCGCCGAGAAGGTTGCCGACCGTTGTAACGAGGCGCTGGGCCGCAACGACATCGTGGGTGACCACGATCCGCTGGACATCTGCGTCTTGACGGAAAAGAACATCAACCATGGCAACTTCTTCTTGCAGGCGATTCCCATCGGCGGCTTGCGCATGCTGGACGGCAACGAGGCCGACGAAAAGATCGTGGCCGTGATGAAGGACGACCGTTTGTACGGGCACATGCGCGACATCGACGATTTGCCTAAGCCGTTGCTCGACCGCTTGCGTCACTACTTCCTGACGTACAAAGAAGCGCCGGACTACCTGACCGACCAGAGCAACAACCGCATCGTTGAGATCCCCGAGATCTACAGCCGCGAGGAGGCCTTTGAGGTCATCAAACGCAGCCAAGAAGATTACACGGAGTACTTTAGCCACATCAAAGGCATGTTGACCAAGATGCTGCGTGGCCCCTGGTTCGACATGTCCAGCAAAGACGTCGTCGACAAACCGTCCGTTTAATCCCGACCGCTCATTTAAATTGATACGGCCGTCATCCCTAGTGGGGCGACGGCCGTTTGTTCTTTTACTCGGTTTCTACCAGGCTGTTAGAGGAAGATGAAGCGGTAGGGCAAAGATTCCGGTGGGTAATCCTCGTTATGGATCATTTGTTCAAAGATTTGACGGCGGTGGCCGGCTCGAATACCTTCCGCGTCGTTCAGACCCAAGGTTTTGATGGTTTCCCGGGCTCGTTGCTGGTCAGGTAACGAGGCGCTGGGGTTGATCTCAATTTTGCCCGTTCGTGGGTCAAATAAAAAATATGTGTGGAACTGATAACCCTGGACATCGGGTTTGAGTAACCGCTCAGAGTAATCGGTGCCTTTCGCCTCTTGGCATTGGTCGCAACAGAGGAAGAGGTTTTCCCAGGAAAAAGCCTCCTCGGGATAGTGTTCCTTACTTTGAAATGATCAAGGGTGCGTCGCGAGGTAGCGGCAAGTGGGTGGCCGTCGCAATAGTTACAGTGATTGTGGGTAAGTGCGACAAGGTGCGCTGAATTCGCTTTGTTGATGGGTTCCTTGCGAACTTTCGGCCATTGGAATTTGGGCTTTTGTTTCTTTTTTTGTTCTGCCTTGGGTAAAGCGGCGTAATCGTTTAACCGTTTGAGATACGCATCGCGATAGGTTTCGGCTTTAGCCAAAACCTCGGGGGCGGCGTCTCGTTTCATGGGCATCATAGGGTGATGTCCTGCTGAAGGATGCGAGACAACTGATTGATTTCAAAAGCGACGATCTGTTTGATTTCCGGCCCGGTTTCCACTAGGGATGCAGCCAAAGCGGTTAACGCATCCAGTTTCCCGTGATCACCTTGCAGTATGTCATCCCTGAGCTTGGAAAATTGGTCAAGCTGATCCTCAACGGTTTTTCCGAACCGCGCATCAATATCGAAGGTATATCGCAAGACACGGTCGACACTAACGCCTTCACTGGTCGTTGTTGAATCGACCAGGATGGAAAGCCCGTTTTGGATGCGAAATTGGTGGACGGTTGCATTGTCAACGGAGTTCACAACAAATGGGGAATGGGTAGAGCAAAAAATTTGGGCGTTAGGGAAGAGTTGTTGCACAACCCGCAACACTTTGCGTTGCCAAGATGGATGCATGTGGATGGCAATTTCATCAAGAAAAAGAATAAAATTTTGCGAAAGAATATCGCCTGGTTTTTCCCATTTAACGCGGTCCAAACGACTGACGAGGTCGCCCAGCCAGCCTAAAAAGGATTTGATGCCGTCGGGTAGAATGCCGACCTCCAGACTTCGACCATTTACCAAAAGCGCCACAATAAATGGTGATGTTTGGAGTTTAATTTTTACATCCTCTTCCAGCATGATCTCCAGAGCGCGTTCTAATTGCCTAATCGGTTTTCTGAAGCGCTCGGCTTGTTGGAAATTCCCGTTGCTTTGTTCAATAGCCGCTTTAGAGGCGGTGAGTGCGATCCACTTTAGCAATTCTTCCGGTTTCTGTTGAAAGTCCAAAGCGCCTTGAAGTGGGCCGATTTCGAGCTCTTCCAGGCCTTGAATATAAGGCTCGGGTAAGGTGGCATAGCGGCCGGCATAAGAAAAAGCGGCCCAATCTGTGTCTGGTTCGGGGTTACTATTACGTCGTCTTTGGTGCTTAAAAAGTTGGGAGAAACGATCAATTACAGGGATTCGGAAAAGGTTTGTTTCATTTCGGCGCTGAAACTTCATTATATCTTCTGAAGTAACCGTTTTTCTCATCGCCTCATCGGGAATCCCTAAGTAGACTTGGTTGGTACCTTGGGAAGCGCTTTCATCTGATGATTTGGGATGATCCAAAATCGCGCGTAGGTGTGGATGTGTACCATTCAGCCAAAATCTCCGTTCGAGTTCGTAGTCAAAATCAAAAGCGGCGGCCAAGGCATACAAAAGGGTTGTTTTGCCGCATCCATTGGGGCCTGTGAAGATATGAACTTCGGCGTGTTCTTTATCGCCACATTTTGGAAAGGTTAAATCCAGTCCTTGAAAAGGGCCGACTTCAGAAAGTTGGAGTTTCTGGATCCTCATAAATGCCTCATGGTGTGAAGACTTACCGGATTCTAGCCCCATGCACGCATTGTGGGCAAGCGTTCCCATTCATCATTAGATGATTGGGCCACATTTCATCGTGACCACTTGCAGGGGAAGCCGGCGCGAAGAGATCGGAGGAATCAGGTGCCCGTTTAACTGGTTTTGAAGCCGTGCTTGCTGAGGAGGCGGTGGAGGTAGCTGCGTTGCATGTCGGCCTCGCGTGCCGCGGCTGAGACGTTTTGTGCGTTTTCTTCCATGAGAATGGCCAAAAATTGTTTTTCGACCTCGTCTGCCGCGCGTTGGCGCGCTTCCTCGCGCACCCGTTTTAGGACCTCGTTGTTGAGGGTTTCGAAATGGATCGCCTGCTTCTCCGCCGCTTCCTCGATGGTGGTTGTTTCAACACCGCTGAGGCTTTTGCCGTAGGCGACCAATACCGCAGGCGGTAGGAGGTTGGGACCGATGACCGCGCTTTCGCTGAGCAGGCAGCAGCGCTCGATGATGTGGCTCAACTCGCGAACATTGCCAGGGAAATCATAGGATTCCAGAATTTTAAGCGTGTCGGAGGCGAGGCGGCCTTCGCCGCGGCGTTTCCAGTGCTTTTTCAAAAAGTATTCGGCCAAAATCGGGATGTCGCTTTTGCGCTCGCGCAGCGGGGGCAGGTTGATTTCCACCACGTTGAGCCGGTAGTAGAGGTCGCGGCGGAAGGTGCCGGCTTCAATCATTTGCGGGATGTTTTGGTGGGTGGCCGAAATAACGCGTACGTCGACGGATTCGACGCGGTCGGAACCGACCCGTTGGAATTCACCAAACTGCAGGAAACGCAGGAGCTTGGCTTGGACCACCATGGGGATTTCGGCGACCTCGTCAATAAAAAGCGTGCCGCCGTCGGCCTGGGCGATGCGGCCGAGCCGGTCGCTGGTCGCCCCCGTGAAGGCGCCGCGTTTATGGCCAAACAGTTCCGATTCGAACAGCGTTTCGGGTAACGCGGAACAGTGCAATACAACATAAGGCTTGCTGCAACGTGAGCTGTGTTCGTACAACGCGCGGCCTACGAGTTCTTTGCCGGTCCCGGTTTCGCCAAGCACGAGCACGGGTGAATCGGCGTCGGCGACCTTGTTCACCATTTCCATGGCGTGCAGCAGCTTGGGGTGTTGGCCGACGATGTAGCCGATGCCGCGATCCGGCTGCATGCCGGCGCGGTAGGCTTCGAGCGCGGAACTGACGGCTTCGCGCAATTCATTGCGGTCAAAGGGTTTCATCATGAACCGGAAGACCTGCTCCTGGTTAATGGCCTGGACGACCACCTCAAAATCGGTGTAACCGGTCAGGATAATGCGTTTGGCTTGGGGCACGATGTGTTTGGCCTCGCGCAGGAAATCGAGGCCGGACATACGCGGCATGCGTTGGTCGGTAATGATGAGATGGACGCGCTGGGGTTCGGGCAATTCTTTGAGTAGGTCGAGCGCGGCACGGCCGTCGTGGGCGGTGAGGACCTGGTGTTCTTTTTGGAGTAACTGCTCCAAAATCATGACGTTGGACGGTTCGTCGTCAACCACCAGGATGGTGTGGTTTTTGGGTTTGGCGTCGGCGGTTTTTGAGGCTTTAAGCGCCTTTTTATTGAATACGCTCATGGCATCACGTCCTTTATCAAAACAAAATGGTCCGGGTATCGCGGGGAAAAGCTGCTCGAGGCAACGGCAAAACGGACGGGGACCGGACTATCCGGGCGGGCGGTCGGCTTGAGATCGGGCATGTTCGGTGACGTGGGAAACGGGGGAGGTAGGACGGGTTTCCCTGAATTGTCGAACCCAAACGGCGTCAAAAGCTGGGGACCTGCTCGATTCATTAAAAGTACGGGGGCCTGAATCAAGATGGGAATGCAGGTTTGCTCCCTCTTTATCATTGGTGCCATTTTAGCCGAGCCAGATTCATGAAGCGAGCGATGGTGCTCAAAAAACGCATTATTTTGCGAAGAAACGGGCTTGGTTGAAAAAGTTCCACTTGGGTTTTTAATTGGGTGGAGGGATGTGGCGTTCTGAGAACCGAAAATTCTGGGTGAGAGGGGAGTGTCCCGGGTGAGGTGTATCCGGGCGAGTTATCAGGTGAAACTTCACCGGTGACATCGGCGGCGGCTACGGGGCCCGGCGTGGCGACATGTTGCGGACCGTTAAAACGACTTTTAGCGAGGCAACTTGTTTTATAGGAGTGGTTTAGGTTTTTATTTTTTACTTGCTTTTAAAAAGTGGCATTGCCGTTGCTAATGGGGATAGTAACCGCAACGATGCGGTACACGCCTTACCCAAGGCTCCTTAGCCTTAAATAATTAAGGCACTTTCGTAAAGCGTGTTCGTCACGAGAATCGGCAGGACTTTTAATTCCTGTCGTCGACTAAGAACATGATCAAAGTCAAACACTTAGCTTAACCAAGCCGCTTCAGGCGGTATGGGCGTCGTCTGGCCGAAATTGGGTGGCAACCGAGGAATTATGCACGCTGCTTATATAAGAAAACATAGTGTGTTCACGCTGTTGGTAACAGTGTTGCTGATCGGTTTCCTTACTATTCCAGCGAATGCATCTGATCGTCGGGAGGGTGAACAGCCTGCCGCGAAATCGGTGGAAACCACCAGCCCGCCCGCCGCGGCGGCACAACCTGAGCCTGCTCGAGAAAACGCGGCTCAGGCTGAACCCCAATCCACACCATCTGATCAAGGTTCCGCGGCCGCCCCATCCCAAACCACGGCCGCCGAGGCCAACCAAGAACCAAAACAAGAACCAAAACAAGAACCGAAACAAGCATCCAAACCAGAAACGCGATCCGAAACAGCGTCCGAGCCGGAGCCGGTTAAAACCGATGAGCCGGTGGAAGCCGTCCAACCGGAACCGCCGCAAACCACCTTATCCGAGGCCCACACCCCTTTCTTCGAACCCGATGTGCTCCTTGGCCGCGTCATCACCCACAACCACGACCTGGTCGGTTACCTGCGCACCTTGGCCCGCGAACAGAAATTGAACCTGGTGGTCGACGGAAGCATCGATATCCAGCTCGACCTCGACATTACCGATCCACGGACAGGCATGAACCAGTTGCTGAACATGCTGGTCCACCTGTACCCGATTAGTTGCGAACGGATCGGTTCCTTTGTCTACGTGCGACCGAATCCCAAACCCAAACAGGTCAACGACCTGCGCTACGATCCCGCGGGCGATACGCTGGCGGTCGCTCTCGACGGCATGACCCCGCGCGATTTCGCCGATCAACTGATCGCGGTCACGGGAAAAAACGTGTTCCTCGATGATTCGGTTAGCGCACTCACCGACAAACGCGTCCACGGCACCTTGGCCGCCCTGCCTTTTGCGGAGGCTTTAACCGAGCTGATGCGCGCCAACCAGTTCGGCGTCAAACAGCAAAACAACATCTTTTTCATCGGCCGGGTTCCCGGTGTTCGGGTGAACCGAGGGTTGATTGATATCTGGTTTGAACACAAACCTTTGGCCGAGGTGTTGCACGCCTTGGCCGCGGAAGGCGCGTTCCCGATCATGATCTCCGACGGTCTGGAAGGTTCGGTGAGTGTCGATCTCAAGGGTGTCACCCTGGAAACCTTGCTGCCGCTGCTCGTGGCCGACACGCCCTACCGCTACCACCGTCGCGACGGGGTTCATGTGATCGGCGGCGAAGATTCGGTCGTCCTCAACGAAACCCGCATCGTGCGCTTCGAGAAGATCCACGTGGGGCTGATCCCCTCCATGATCCCGGAGAGCCTGCTGAGCAAGGTCGAAATGGTGGCGGTCAAGGAAACCAACAGCCTCTTGATAACCGGGCACCCGACCCAGGTCGCCACGGTCGCCGAGGTGGTCGCCCAACTGGACCAAACGGTGCCGCAAGTGCTGTTGGAAGTGGTGGTGGTCGAGTTCAAAGACGAAGAAAAGCTGAACGTGGGCTTGGACCTCAGCAACGGCGAAAACCAAATCTTTCCCAATGCGAATGTGGAAATCAACGGTTTCCGCGAGGCGGGTGGCAACTTCCGCATCATGCGCTTGCCCTCCGATTTCAAACTGAAATTGAAGTTGATGGAAAACGACAAATTGGTCCGGGTGGTGACCCAACCGAAAATCGCGGCGCTCAGCGGCCACGAGGCCACGATGGAGCTCGGTGCGACCTTGCACTACCGCATTAAAACGGAGGAGATGGTCGGCGACGAGAACCCCCGCGTTCGCACCACGGAAAAAGTCGAAGCGGTTAACGCCGTGACCCTGCTCCAGATCCGGCCTTGGGTGATGGGCAAAGACACGGCCACCATTGAAATCTACACCGAGTTCAACTCCTTCGACGGCTCGGTGACGGACAATGTGCCGCCGCCGATTGATGTCAACACCATGCGCTCCTCGGTCCGCTTGCGCAACGGCGAAACCATTGTACTCGGCGGCTTGACGGTAAACACCCGCGACCGCGACGAAAAGAGCCTGCCGGGCATTAGCAAGTTGCCGCTGCTGGGCAAGCTGTTTCGGGACCGCACCTGGGCCACGACCTTGGACGAAATGGTTATTTACATCACCCCGCACATCTACTACGGCGGTGAGCAAAGCCCTGAATACGTTGACGATCCGCGTGTGATGGACCCCCGTATCAGCGAGGTTCGCAAGATGAACCGCGAGGAACGGCGCGCGGCGCGACGGGCCAAACGCGAGGCCAAAAAAGCGGCCAAGTTGGCGAAACTGCGCGCCCTCGCACCCAAACCGGAACCGCGCACAACGATTCCCGAACCCTTACCGGAACAGACGCCCTAACCTGCATTTCCCAACCACGAGGTAACCCATGAAAAACCCATTTTTTACCCCGGCGCGACGCCGTCTTCTCTTGCCGCAACTGGTCGGCGCGGGCATGCTCCTGGTGAGCTGCGGGAGCGGCGCGCCGGTGCTCGATTCGGAAGCGTCCCTGTCGCTTTCGGCGGTGCCCAACACCCTCAAAAACAACGGTGATACGACCCGTGTGTTGGTTCGTGCCATGGTCGACGGCCAACCGGCCTACGACGGCACCACGATTTGGTTGGGCGCGGACCGCGGCAGCCTGCCGGAGAAAGTCACCCTCACGGACGGCACGGCCGAGGTCTACTTCCGCAGCGACGAACGCATCGGCTCGGTCACCCTCACGGCGGGGCGGACACCCGGAGGCTCGGATGCGAGCGAAACGGTTTCGGTGATCGACAGCGTGGTGCCCCTCGGCGAACCTTATATCAGTTACAGCCCCACCAACCTCACGGCGGCCGGCGGCACGGTCGACATCCGCGTGCGGGTCATCGGCGAAAACAACCTACCCCTTCCCGGGGAAACCGTCATCATGTCAGTATCTTACGGAAGCCTGGCCCCGGGGCGGAGCGCACAGAAGACGGATTTGGACGGCTGGGTTAACCAGACGTTGACGGTGCCCGCGCAACAGCAACATCCCGAAGAAATCGGTTTGACCTTCCGCGTTCGCGACCTGGTGATCGACGACAAGCTGATCACGATCACCCCCAACCAAAACCCCAAACCCGAGATCCATGTTTCGCACGCAACGGCGGAGATCGGCCAAACGGTGGTGTTTAACGGCGCGGCTTCGTCCGATCCAGACGACAGCCGTCCCCTCGATCCGGGGCAAATGGAATGGCGCTTTGGCGACAACTCTGCCGCGGCCAAAGGGCTGAGCGTCGAACACACTTACACCCGGCCGGGAACCTATGCGGCCACCCTGACCATGACCGACGCGCTGGGCGCGGCGGTGACGGCCACCAAAACGGTTACGGTCGAACCACCTGAACCCAACGTCGCACCCACCGCGGTCATCACGGTCTCTCCGACGGATCCTCGCGACGGCGAGGAGGTTATTTTTAACGGGGAACGCAGCGGCGATAGCGACGGCGAGATTGTGGCCTACCGCTGGCTTTTCGGCGACGGTTTCCAGGAAGAAGGCGTGCAGGTCAGCCGGGTGTACCCCGGCGCGGGAGAATACACGGCCACGCTCACGGTTGAGGACGACCTGGGCGCGCGCACCTCCACCACGGCCAAGGTGACGGTTGCGGGCAACAAAGCACCGGTTGCGGCGCTGAAGGCGGCCGGTGAGGTCTTCCGTCCCGGCGAGCCGGTTTCCTTCGATGCATCCGAATCCAGCGACCCCGACGGCGATGCGCTGACCACCTATTCCTTCGACTTTGGCGACGGCAGCAGCCGCCGTACGCAAAACACGCCAACCCTGAGCCATAGCTACACGGAACAAGGGGTTTACCTCGCCCGAGTGATGGTTCGCGACAGTCGCGGGGCGGTTGATTATGCGACCACGACCCTGGCTGTTACCCATCGGCAACCACCCCGCGCGAGTTTCGGTTTTGAACCGGAAATTGAGGTGAAAGCTGGAACCACCCTTCGCTTCAGCGCCCGTGCTTCGACCTCCGAGGAATCGCGCATCGAAACCTACGAATGGAACTTCGGCGACGGTCAGCCAGGCGTTGGCGTTGAAACAACCCACACCTATTTCGAGGCCGGCGAATACTCGGTTCGTCTCACCATCATCGATGAATACGGGGTCCGCGACACCTCGGCCCAAGTCGTCCGCATCATCGAATAACCCACAACTTATTCAACCCACCCCAAGGAGAATGCTATGAGCAATACCCAACACAAATTGGACAATTTACGCGCACCGCGTGTCCACATTACCTACGACGTCGAGGTCGGTGACAACACGGAATCCAAGGAACTGCCCTTCGTGGCGGGTGTCCTGGCCGACCTTTCCGGCGACGGCAACAAGGAACTGCCCTCCCTCAAGCAACGCAAGTTCACCGAAATCGACGGTGAAAATTTTAACAAGGTCATGCGTTCCGCTGAGCCGAGCCTGAACTTTCGTGTCGCCAACAAGCTTACGGGCGACGGCCGCTTCGAGGTCAAGCTCCAGTTCAAAGAACTCGAGGACTTCAACCCGACCCGCGTGGTGAACCAAATCGAACCCTTGCGCGAGTTGTTGGAAACCCGCACCAAACTCAAAGATTTGATCTCGAAGCTAGACGGCAACGAGGAACTGGACGGCCTGCTGCAAGAGGTCATCAACAACACGACCAGTGTTGGCAAATTGAAAGATGAATTGGGAGGCAACCATGAGTGAGATCGCCGAAATGGACCAACAGCAAGGTAGCGAAGAACAAGTCGGCGCGGCGGTCGCGGAGCGCGGCCTGCTCGATCAAATCATCGAAGAAGGCCACATGGCCCGCAACGAGGTGCAACAAAAACGTGCCAAGGAATTGATCGAAAGTTTTGTGCAAGAAGTGGCCGACAACAGCAAGATCAATGTCAGCCACGACACCATCGCCATGCTCAACGAACGCATCGCGCAAATCGACAGCTTGATCAGCGATCAGCTCAACGAGGTGTTGCACGACGAGAAGTTCCAACAATTGGAAAGCACCTGGCGGGGTTTGGACTTCCTGGTCAGCAAAAGCAACACGGGTGCCGACCTCAAAATTAAGGTGCTCAACGCGAGCCGCGACGAGCTGCAAAACGATTTGGAAAAAGCGTCCGAGTTCGACCAAAGTACCTTGTTCAAAAAGGTCTACAGCCAAGAGTTCGGTACCTACGGCGGTCATCCGTTTTCGATGCTGCTGGGCGATTACCAATTTGGCCGCGGCCCGCGCGACGTGGCCTTGGCGCGCATGATCAGCCAGGTGGCCGCTTCCGCCCACGCGCCCTTCATTTCCTCGGCCGCGCCGCAAATGTTCGACATGGACAGCTTCACCGATCTGGACAATCCCCGCGATATGGCCAAGCTGATGGAAAGCACGGAACTGGCCAAGTGGCGTTCCTTCCGCGAAACCGACGATTCCCGCTTCTTCGTTTTGGCGCTGCCGCACATTTTGATGCGTTTGCCCTATGGGCCGGACACGGTTCCGGTTGAAGATTTTCATTTCGTGGAGAACGTAACCGGCAAAGAGCATAACAAATACCTGTGGGGCAACGCGGCTTGGGCCTTGGGCCAACGCATGACCGAATCGTTCACCAAATACAAATGGTGCGCGGCGATCCGCGGCGTAGAAGGCGGCGGCGCGGTGCACGACTTGCCGGCCCACAGTTTTAAGACCGACGAGGGCGATGTCGAACTGAAGTGCCCCACCGAGGTGGCGATTACCGACCGGCGCGAAAAAGAATTGGCCGATCTGGGTTTTATACCGCTGGTTCACTGCAAAGGCACCGATTACGCGGCCTTTTTCTCGGCGCAAACTACCAACAAACCCAAGGTTTACAGCAACGACGCGGCCACGTCCAACGCGCGCATCTCCTCGATGTTGCCCTACATCATGGCTTCCAGCCGTTTCGCCCATTACCTGAAATCGATGATGCGCGACAAAATCGGGACCTTCGTCAACCGCGAACAGGTTGAGTCTTACCTGAACAACTGGATCAGCCAATACGTGCTGTTGGACGACACCGCGGGTTTGGAAGTCAAAGCCAAATTTCCGTTGCGTGAGGGTCGCATTGATGTCTCCGACGACCCCGCCCGTCCCGGTTGCTTCCGCGCGGTCGCCTTTTTGCGGCCCCACTTCCAATTAGACGAGTTGAGCGTTTCGTTGCGGCTCGTCGCCGAATTACCACCCCCCGCGGGTGGTTAAAAACCCGGCCTAACCGCCGGTCGGGTGGTGCTCCCTGCTTGGATTTTGGGTAGGGGCCGTTGCCCGCGCCGCCTGGTTCGTCACAACCCGACGGCGACCGTTCCTCATTCACGTTTCGTCACAAACCGTCAACGGGAACCGGGATTTACTTAGACCTTGTCCGTAGGCCCGCTACCCAAAACCAAGACACAGGAGATTATTATGTTCAATATTTTCATGAAAATCGATGATATTCCCGGGGATGTTCGTACCGAGGGCTTCACGAACCAAATTGGTATCCATTCGATGAACCACGGCGTCAGCATGAACGCCTTCTGTCAGCCTGGTAAAGAAGGTCGTACCCAGGGCTACGCCCACCACAACGACGTTACCCTGAGCAAGGTGATGGACGGCAGCTCCTACCTGTTCAAGCGCTACTGCATGGAAGCCAAGCCCATTAAAAAAGCGACCATCAGCATTTGCCGCGAGAAAGACTCGGTGTTGCTGCCGATCATCGTGTTCACCATTGAAGATGTTCTGGTTAGCTCTTACAACTTCTCCGCCGGCGGCGGTGCCAACCCCTCCGAAACCCTGACGTTGAACTACCGCACGATTAGCTGGACCTACCGCGATCAGAAGCAAGACGCGAAACACGCGGGCCAAAAAGCCGGCGGTTGGGACATCCGAGCCAACAAAGAGTACATGGTCAAGTAAGCAATGGGGCCGTGCCTTGGCACGGCCCCCAACAGGGCGATGCGGATCGCGGGTTCCGCATCGCACCAACCCTGCTGTGTGGGAGGTTGTTATGAATGAACTACGACCCAAGCCGGGTGCGCCGGTGCCTTTGTTGGCCAGACTCATCGATCTGGACCGGGAGCAGCTTCGCGAGGCGCAGCCGCTGCGAACCTTGGATCGCGACGGGTTGCTGGCGTCCCTCAAGGAAGAGATCGACGGGTTGTTGGCCACGCGGGTACCGATGGGTGCGCGCGCTTGGCTGGCGCAGCCCAAAACGGTTCACAACTTCGGTTTGCCCGATTTCTCCGATCTCAGTCCCCAAAATCCCAATCACCGCGATCTGGTCAAGATGGTGATTGCCGACGCGGTCCACCACTTCGAGCCGCGTCTGCGCGATCCCGAGGTGACGGTGCAACCTCGCAAGGGCCCACCCGGCCGTTTTCAAGTGATGCTGACGGGGCAGATGTTACTCGCGGATTTGGTCGAACCGATTTCCTTCCCCTGCATTCTGTCTTAGTCCTTATTTCCAAAAGCTTTCTGTGAGTTAGACGAACGCATAACGGAGGTTTCCATGGCTTTTCAAGTTGCCGCCGCGGCGGTTACCCAATGCACCTTTGGGGCCGCGCCCTCGGTGCTGAATGTGCTGCCCGTTTCACGAACCTTGGTCGAGGGTAAACCGGCCGCCAACATTATGGATCACAAACCCCTGATGAACGTCATGCCGTTCGGCATGTGCTCTTCACTCGCCAATCCCACCGTGGCCGCCGCCACCGCCGCCGCGCTGGGTGTGCTCACGCCGATGCCCTGCATGCCGATGACGGTTGCGCCTTGGGTGCCGGGTTCGCCCACGGTTCACGTCGGCAACATGCCCGCGCTGAACAACAGCTCCAAATGCATGTGCATGTGGGCCGGTGTCATCAGCATTAACGTTCCGGGTGCCTTCACCTGCATGGAACCTTAACCAAACCAACCCCTTTCATGCGAGGCCGATCATGAGCGAAGCTTTGTCAACCTACTTATCCGAACTGGCGTACCTGCGCCGCATGGGTGCCGCCTTTGCGCGCCGTCACCCCAAGGTGGCCGCGCGGCTCCAGCTGGAAGCCAACGAATGCGCCGATCCCCATGTGGAGCGCTTACTCGAGGGTTTTGCCATGTTAACGGGCCGCTTGCATGATCGCATTGATTCCGGTCACGGCCGTATTGCCGAAACCCTGCTCGATATTTTGTATCCCCAATTAACCACTACCGTTCCATCGATGGCGATTGCTCGGTTCGGCCTCTCCGACAAAGCCTCGCAAATGACCACCGCTTATAACGTGCCGCGCCACACGCGGTTGGTGACGGGCGACGGCGACCACGCCTGCCGCTTTTTAACCGGCGCCCCCCTGGAACTCTGGCCGCTTGACGTAGCCCAACTTGCACTGGTCTCGCCCAACCGCTTTCTGTGTTTGGACGGGACGCCGGATGTCGGCGGCGTGTTGCACCTGACCTTGGCGGTCGAGGGCGATAGCTTGCCCGAGTTGGAACTGGACCGGCTGCGGTTTTTTATCAACGGCGACCGCGCCGCGGTGCCGACCTTGGTGGACCTGTTGTTTCGCGGATTACGCGGGGTGGTGCTGTTGCCGGACGGCGACGAACAGCGTGCGGTTTGGTTGGCGCCCGAGGCACTGACCCATGTGGGTTTCGACCAGGACGAGGCGCTGCTGCCGTACCCCGACACGGCCCACGCCGGTTACCGTTTGCTGCAGGAATACTTTCATTTCCCGCAAAAATTCCAATTCTTTGAGGTGTCCGGGCTGGCGCGGCGCGGTCGTTGTCAACAGTTGGAAATTCTGTTCCTGTTTGACCGCAACCCCGGCAACCTCTACGTCGACCGCAATACCCTGTGTTTGGGATCTGTACCGGTCATTAATTTGTTCGAGCAAACAAGTGACCCGATTCGCATCGACCATACCGACGTGGCGTATTCGCTGGAGCCCGACTCGGTGCGGCGCCGCACCACGGAAATTCACAGTGTGTCGCGTGTATCGCGTTCGCCACTGCCCGACCAACGCGATACCGACATTCCGCCTTATTTTGGTTACCGCCACTACGGCGACCAGGGTCACGCGTCGCTGTTTTACACCCTCAAACGACGCGCCTGTTTTCAAGAGGATATGCCGGGAACGGAAATGATGTTGAGCCTGGTGGATCTGGGTGGCGCCGCGTTGGCGGCCCCCTCTGAATCGGGTCGCGATATGATCGTCTACGCCCACACCTTGTGCACCAACCGCGAATTGGCGGCGGAACTGGCGGGTGGTACCCCGCTGGTGATTGATCGACCCTCGCCACTCGCCGCGGGTGAATTGCTCACCAAACCAACGCTGCCAGGCCGTCCCCAAACCGGCAAAGAAGGCGTCTGGCGGCTGATTTCGCAGTTGTCGTTAAACTATCTCTCGCTACAGGGCGAGACCGGTTTGGCCGCCTTGAAGGAAATGTTGGCCTTGTATGCGCCCGCCGATTCGGCCCATGCCGAACGTCAGATCCGCGGCCTGCGCGGGTTCGCATCGCGCCCCGCGACGGCCCATCTCGGCGACGCGGCCTGGCGAGGTTTTTGTCGCGGCTTGCGGCTTGAGTTGGCCTTTGACGAGTCCTTTTACACCGGTACCGGGTTTTACCTGTTCGGCGCGGTACTCAACCACTTCTTTGGTTTGTACGCCTCGGTCAATGCCTTTACCCAGCTCGCGGCGCACCGTGTGAACCGTGAACATGCGTGGCATGTGTGGCGGCCCCGTGCCGGCGCCGCCGCGCTGATTTAGGCGGGGTGGCTGTGATGACGACCTCGATGCCCGCGGTGGCACTGGAACAGTGCGCGTTTCTTCAACTGATCCGCTTGCTGGAGAACGCCGAACGCGACCGACCGGCGGTTGGCGACACACCCGAACCCAATCGGGAAGTAGTGCGCTTTCGCGGTCGGGTCGATTTTGGTTTTCCCGGCGCCCAAGTGGACCAACTGGAAGCGACCGGCGCGGCCGTGGGTGAAGGGCCGGCTTATGTGTTGACCAGTCGGGTGCTGACCCTGCTCGGCCGCTTCGGTCCAATGCCCTCGGTTTACAGCGAACGGATCATGCGGCGATTGAGTGAAGGCGACGAGGCCGGTCGTGAATTTCTGGATGTGTTTCACCACCGCTTGGTGACCTTGTGGATCAAGATCTGCAAAGCCATTCAGCCCGAACTCAATGCCGTGCCCGCCGCGGAGAGCGACTACCTGCGTCAGTTATTCGCCTTTGCCGGTCTGGGCCTCGACAGCTTCAAAGACCCGTTCGGTCCGGTCGACACGGCCTTGCTCGGCGGCGTGGGTCTGCCCACGCGGGTTCGCATCCCCGCCGAGGATTTGGCGCGGCTGGTTCGCTTTCATTTCGGGGTGACCTGTCGCGTGAAACCCTTTGTCGGCGGCCCGCTGACCGTCAGCCGCGAGGATCGCGCCGTTTTGTCCGCCCGGCACGGCGCCCGTTTGGGCTGCTCGGGCGCGCTTGGCAAACGGGCCTGGGATTGCAACAGCCGTTTTGCGGTTTGCCTTGAAAACCTTTCCCTGGCGCGACTCGCTGATTTTTGTCCCGGTGGTGCCGATTACGCGGCGCTGGTTCGCTTGCTGCGTTTTCACAGCGGCGCGGACCTGGATTTTAGGCTTGAACTACAGATCGCCCCGTTGCAACCGCGCGGCGCCCTGTTGACCGCAAGCGAGGGCACCGGCGGCGCGGCCTTGGGCTGGAATACCTTGCTCGCTGCAAGCGCGCCGCTCACCCCGGCGGTGGTCACGCTTTACCCGGACCGTATCGCGCCGACGGACGGGGTTTTTGATACCGAGGAGGATGTATGTCTGTAGATTTCGACAACCCGGGTTTTTCCCTGACCACGCCTTTTGGCGATGAACTTCGCCCGCTCCGTTTTGAAGGGCGTGAGCTGATGTCGGGCCTGTATCAGTTCCAGGTCACCATGCTTTCGGCCAACCACCAACTCGATTTTAAGCGGATTGTCGGCCGCCACCTGAGTTTGTCGGTGGGGGTTGCCCGCAACCAAGAGCGGGTGATCGACGGGTTGGTGACCGAATTTCGCCATGCCGGTTTGGCGGAGGACGGGGTGCGCTACATCGCGGTGGTACGGCCTTGGCTGTGGCAGTGCTCGCTGACCAACGATTGCCGCATTTTCCAAAACAAAACCGTTCCCGAGATGGTGAAAACCCTGTTTCGCGATTACGGCTTTGGTGATTTTGAGTTCCGATTGCGTCGCAAATACGCCAAACGCGAATACTGCGTGATGTACATGGAGAACGCGCTCAACTTTGTCAAGCGGCTGTTAGAGGAGGAAGGCATCTTTTTCTTCTTCCGCTTTGAGGTCGGCAAACACACGATGATCCTGGCCGACGAGGCCGACGCCTATCTCGATTGTGTCGGCTCCAAGCAACTGGAATACCGACCCTTCCCCAACGATGTCGAGAAGGGGAGCAGCATGGAGAAGTGCGAGTTTAGCGGCGGCATGACGGTCGGCGGCGTGGTGTTGGACGATTATGATTTCGAGGCGCCCTCGGCCGCCTTGCTGGCACGTGCCGGCGATCAGGGCCGCGCCGGCGTGGTGTACCGCTATCCCGGCGGGTTCCGCGAGCAAGGCGCCGGTGAGGCACGAGCCAAGTTGTTGCGTGAGGCCTACGCTTTTTCGGGTGAACGGCTCAGCGCCAACAGTGTTGCGGGCGGCCTTACCGCGGGCGGTAAGTTTACGATGTTGGAGCACCCGCGCGAGGCGCTGAACGGTGATTACATCGTTCACGATGTGCATCACCAGGGCGACAAAAAAGGGTACCGCAACCGGTTTAGCGCGTTTCCTGTCGACCACGTTTTCCGGCCGCTTCCGAACACGCCGCGTCCGCGGATTTTCGGCGCGCAAACCGCGGTGGTGGTCGGCAAAAAAGGCGAGGAGATTTGGACCGACCGCTACGGCCGCGTCAAGGTTCAGTTCCATTGGGACCGCGAGGGCCGGCGCGATGAGAATTCATCTTGCTGGGTGCGCGTTTCTCAAGGTTGGGCCGGCAAACAGTACGGCAGTTTTTTCTTGCCGCGCATCGGCCAGGAAGTGGTGGTTACCTTTTTGGATGGGAACCCCGACCGGCCGCTGATTACCGGGGCCGTCTACAACGCCCAACAAACCGTGCCCCTGCAATTGCCGGGTCAGCAGACGCGGAGCACCGTCAAAACCAACACCAGCAAAGGCGGTGCGGGATTTAACCAAATCAGTTTTGAAGACAAAAAAGATCACGAGCAGTTGACCCTGCATGCGCAGAAAGACATGCAGGTGACCGTGCGCAACGACGCCTCGGAGAAGGTCGGCAACCATCGCAAGGCGTTGGTAGAAAAAGGGCACGACACCTTGGAAGTGGCCAAGGGCGACGCCAACCTAAAGGTCCCCAAGGGGGTCCGACGGGAAACGGTGAAGGAGCGTGTGATCGAGGTGACGCGCGACGAGGCGCACCGCAACAATGCCGATTACCGCCACGAGGTGCGGGGTGACTATACCTTGCGCATCAACGGCGATCTGACCATCGAAGCGATGGGCAACATCACCATCAAAGCAGGCCGCAACCTGACGCTGCAGAGCGGGCAAAGCCTGAGCCTGAAAGCGGGGACCGACATCAAACAAAATGCCGGGACCAGTTTGACGCAAAAAGCGGGGATCAGCCTCAAAGCCCAGGCGGGCGCGGATTTGGAACTCAAGTCCGGTGCCACCGCCAAGCTCAAGGCCGGTGCCATGGCGCAGGTTCAGGGAGGCGGCATGCTGATGTTGAAAGGCGGGTTGGTGAAAATCAACTAGCCGGAACGTGCCGCCTCGGCGGCTTGACCAAGGAGCGTCCCATGGACCAAGAAATCGTTCGGGAATACTACCCCGACGGAACCCTATCACTGGAGAAAACCATGCACGACGGTTTGTTGCACGGCCCTCTCCGCGAATTCGACCGACAAGGCAACCCGGTCTCCATCGCCCACTTCAAAGAAGGCCGTTTGCACGGCATGTCGATGCAGTTCGGCGATGAAGGCCAGGTGATTCAAGACGCCAATTATCAAGACGGTGACTTACACGGTTCGTTCCGCGTTTTTGACGCGGGCGGTTGCCTCGAACACGAAGTGCCCTACCGTCGCGGCCTGGCCCACGGCGAGGCTAAGTACTATGCAGAGGGTGCTTTACGTTATTTGATCGAGTATCGTGACGGTGAAATTCACGGCATGTTTGTGCAGCATAACGACGCCGGTCGGGTGATGGCCCGGCTGCGTTTTCGCGGCGGCAAACAGGACGGCCTCTCTTCCTGGTTTAACGAGGAAGGCGGGTTGATCCGCACCAGTGAATACCGCGACGGTCTGCTCGACGGGGAAACCGTTGATTACGAATCCGATGGGTCCGTGCGCGAGCGCGCCCCCTACCAACAAAACCTGCTCCACGGCGAGGTGATTCGCTTCGACCGTGACGGCAACGAAACCGAACGGGTTGCTTACCGCGAGGGCGTCAAGCTCGAAAGGACAACCCAAGACGCTGTATAAAACGCGTCGCCCCACCTCATCTTGGAGGATTCCGTGATTGTCAAGTTACCCGGTACCCAACCCCTTGTGCTGTTGATGCTGTCGCTGCTCGCGGCCTGTGCGCCCAAGAGCCCGACCCGCATCGCGGTGACCCTGGCCGACGACCTGAACGATGACCGTGCTTTACCGGTTCAAATCGCCGTGTTCCACGCGCGGGATGTGCCCAACAGCTTGGGTCCGCGTGAGGCGCGACGTTGGTTTGCGCGTCAGGGCCGTGCCTTGCTCGCCAAGGACGCCGGTTTCCTGCACGCTTGGGAATGGGTGCCCGGTCAAGAACTGCCCCATGGTGTGTCGCTTCACGGTGTTCGCCGACCCGTTTATTTAATTTTTGCCGATTACCGCCGCGAGGGAACTCAGGCGGTTGTGCTGCGCGATATGCGCCATTTTCGGCTGAGCTTTGAGAAACGCCGCTTTCTGGTGCGTGCCGTCGCTGACGGTTCATCTCTCTCCAAAGCTTTACCGCCTTTACCGGCTGTTGCCGAAAAGGTTCCGGGTCGTTTTCCCCAAAACCATCTCCTGCCGGAGAACCGTTCTACCACCCCCACCCCTGCTGTTATTTCATCCCAACGTTCGCCGCTGCGTCGGCGTTAGAGCGAGGTTCCCATGTACGAAACATCGGTTGTACCGCCGGCGATCTCCTGGCACGAGGGCATGTTGTTGTCGCCGCAACATTTCCAGGAACAGGACCGCCGCATTGAAGGTCTGTTCCGCTTTCACGCCCAAAACCTGGAGCCCTACTACTGGGGTGTCAACCACCTGCGCATCGACGAGGCGGCCCTGACCGAGGGCGAGTTGCGTTTGACCGCCGTCGATTGTGTGTTGCCCGACGGCTTGGTGGTCGCCTACCGACGCGGTGCCGACCCGTCCGCCGCCGAACCCGTGCTGCGTTTGGGCGATCACCGCGACAGCCTGCGCGCCGCGCCGCAAAAAGTCTTCCTCGGGGTCATTCACGAGGCCGACACCGACGGCGCGAGCGTTTCCTTGCGGCGTTTCGACAGCGTGGCCGGGGTGCCCGTCGTCGACATGCTGGCCGGCGGGCGGGTTCGCATCCCCCGCTTGGCGCCCCGTTTGGCGCTGTTCCTGGGGCGGCCGAGCGACATGTACAGCGCCCTGCCGCTGTTGGAACTCACCGTCAAAGGCGAGGTTCCCGAGGTCACCGATTTTGTGCATCCCGTGTTGGCCGCCGACCGCAATCCTGAAATGATGCGCATGTGTCGCGATTTATCCGCCGGGCTGCGCCGCAAGGCCGGCAACCTTTCGGCCATGCTCGCGGATGAGAACCACGGGGACGACGGTTTTCGCCGCGATACCCGCGAAACCTTGGCCTGTTTGGTTGCCGGTTTGCCTTTGTTTGAAACCCTGTTGAACGCCGGCCGTCAGCACCCGTTTCGCCTGTACCAGGCCTTGGTTCAGTTGATGAGCGCCTTGGTGCCCTTGAGCCGCTCCAAGGTGCCGCCGCTCCTGGGTGTCTACAACCACGATCAGCCGATTAACGCCTTTCGCGAGGTGCGTGATTACATCGCGTCCATTATCGACGCCCGCATTCACGAGGCCTTTTCGGTGGAACCCTTCCAGCGCGAGGGCGAGACCTACGTGGTCGCCTTCCGCCCCGAGTGGGAAGGGTGCGAGCTGGTGCTCGGGCTTGGCAAAGACGCCGACACCAGTCAGCGCGATGTGTTGGCATGGATGAACGGCGCCCTGATCGGCAACCGCCGCGCCATTCCCACCTTGCGGCGCAACCGTGTACTGGGTTTCAAACGCACCTTTGTGGAGAAGCTGCCAGGATTGGCGCCCGGGCGCGACACCGTGCTGTTCCCGCTTTCCTTCGACGAACAAGAATTGGCGCCGGGCGAGGATTTGGTGATCTCGCCGTCCGTGGCTTTTTCCGGTGATATGAAACCACCCCGACTCATCCTGTTCGTCCGCAACAAAAACGATTTAAAGCAATAAGGAGCACGCGCCATGAATGATCCAACCCGTTCCTTTTTGTACCGTCAGTTTTTGCAGTTTTACCGCGAAACCGCCGCCCTGGTGCATCGCATTCAAATCCAAGCCGATCCCGAGCGCCGCGACGAAATACCCGGTGATTACGAATCGCTGAATCGCAAAACCGTTAGCGACAAGCTGATGCTGGTGCTGGATCGGCAGGCCGCTTTGGTTGCCGGTAACCGCGGGGCCGTCGAGCCCCGGCTTTATGATGAAACCCGTTACGTGATGGTGGCCGTCGCCGATGAACTTTTTCTCGATTTGCAGTGGGCGCACCGCGATGCCTGGGGCGATCATCTCTTGGAAGAGCAGATGTTTGGGTCCCAGGCCGCCGGTGATTTGTTTTTCTCGCGGCTCGACGCTTTACTCGCTTTGAACGGTCCCGTTTACGAGGATTTGGCCAAAGTGTATTTAACCGCGCTGGCCTTGGGGTTCCGCGGCCGTTACCGTGTCGGGGATCCCAACGGCGAGGTCGCCGTGTACCAGCATCGGCTGTATCACTTCATCTTTAAACATGACCCGCACGGCGCGCCGCGACCGCTGTTCCCGCAAAACCAAGAGGTGGGTTGTGGCGACGAACCGCCGCAACACCTGCCCACCATCCAGCGTTGGCTCCAAGCCGGCGCCGCGGTGGCCGCGCTGTGGCTGCTGGGTACCAGCCTGGCCTGGTGGTCCTTGTCGGCGCCGGTGCGCGCCTTGATCGCCCAAGTTATTCAGTTTCGTTAACCCGCTGATCCCGTACGTGAAGGAGGTCCCATGACCGAAATGATTTATAACCTTTTGATGGTCGTCGACATGAATACGGCGATTGCCTTTGTCGCGATTGCGGGTTTCCTTGGTTCTTTGCTCACCTGGCTGAACAAACGGCGGCTCGCCCAAGGTGGTGAAACCGGCGGATTTTTCCTTAAACGCAAGAAAAGCGAACCCAAGCCGGACGCCGCCGACACACCCGAAAAAACCTCATGGTGGCGTCGCAACCGCACGCGGCGACGGGGACGCGGCCACGTGAAGCACGCCTTTCAGCAAGGGGTTTCCTTGCTGAAAGGAACCTTTCCCGGTGGTCGTTCGCTTTACCGCCTGCCTTGGTTTTTGCTGTTGGGCGAAAGCGGCGCCGGCAAAACCAGTTTGATGCAGCACAGCGGACTCAAGTTACCGCTGGGGCCGCCCAAACAGGACCGCGATGGGGCCGAAGCACCTCTGTCCTGGTGGTTTTACGACCAAGCCGTGGTCCTTGATATCAAAGGCGCCCTGCAACAACGCGATGCCGAAGCGCAAAAGTTGTGGGGCCGTTTTTCCAAGATGCTGGTACGTGCGCGCCGTGAGCGCGCGCTGGACGGCGTGATCCTGGCTTTGCCCGTGACCCGCTTACTTCACGGCGACGCCGCCGACACGGCCGCGCTCAAAGCCGAGGTCGCCCATCGCTACGAACAACTGGTTGCCCTGCAGCAAGAGACCGGCATGGTATTTCCCGTGTATGTCGTGGTGACCCAATGCGATGCACTCGACGGTTTTGCCGAATTGTGTAGCCAAATTGAGCCCGAACAACGCGATCATATCTTCGGCTGGTCCGTGCCTTACGATCCCCACCACCAGTACAGCGCGACCTGGGTCGGCCAGGCCTTTGCATCGCTGAGCCACCGATTGGGACAGATTCAATTGGAAACCGCTTTTCGCGGCTTCCGGCGCGATCAAGATACCGCCGCTTTTTTCCTGTTCCCCGAGACCTTGCAAACACTCAAGCCCGCTTTACAAATCTTTCTCGATGGGATTTTTACCCCAACCAGCTACCACGATCCGATTGTGCTGCGTGGGATCTACTTCACCGGTGACGCGCGCGGCGCTCTGCCGCAAGCCGTGGGTTCCGAGCAGCAACCGCGGGTACCCCGCTTTGTGCGTGACCTGCTGGCGGCGCGAATTTTTCCCGAAAAATCCCAGGCCCGACCGACCCGGCACAAGCTCAAAAGTTTGAACCGTCAGGTGCTTTGGTTGCGCGGTGCGACCCTGGGTGCCGCCCTGCTCTGTTTGTTGGGCTCCTTGTGGGCCTTTCATCACATGCTGCAAACCCGGCATGAATTATCCGGTTCGTTGCGCGGCATGCATCGCGTGTTGGAGGAGAAACAAAACGGTCGTTTTGACCACCTTTGGTTTACGGGTAAAAACAACCCTTTGTTCTTGGCCATGAAACGTTTTCAAGAGCCGCACTTCTTGTCTTCGTTCGTGCCTGCCTCCTGGGTTTCCGACATCAATGGTGACGTGGATCGGGCAACCACGGTCGCCTTTGAGAAAATTTTGCTGGACGGCTTGGGGCAACAGCTTCAAAAACGTGCCGAGGCGCTTACCGCGGTTCGTGAACGGTCTGGGCCGCCGCCCGACGCCACCAGTCCCTTGCCGCAAACGCTGACCGATTTGGCCGCTTTTCGTGATTTGGCCGATTACAGCCGCGACTTGGCCGAGCTTGAAAAGCACATTAAGGATTACAACAACCTGCGCAAAACCCTTGATTTGGACGTGCTGCGCGATCTGATCCGCTATTGTTTCGATTTCGAAATGCCCGATGCCGGTTTGCGCCGGTTGGCCGCGATGGACATCGATTTCCGTCGTTTCGGGACCGTTACCTTCGACCGTCGTTACGAGGCCGGGGCACGCGCCCGCGCTTTGTTTGCGATTTTTCTCGACGATCTGTTTTATCCCGCCGACCAATTGGTGCGCGATCAGGAAGCCTTGCAACAGGTTTTGCAACAACAACATGACTGGGGCGAGGACCGCTCAGACTTTTTGGCCGCTTTGCGCGCCGTGACCTTGCGGTTGAAAAACACCGAACGGTTGCTGGGCAAGGAACCTTTTGGTTTACTCGGCGAAGCCGAACCCGTGCTCGGGGCCGCGTGGCCGTCGCTGCTCAAGCGTTTCAAACAGAACAACTTGCTGGAAGAGAACTTGGACGAGGTTTTGGCGGGCCGTTTCCGGGAACGTTTGTTCGCGGGTCGGGACCGGCTCGATCTGAACTTGCTCCAAGAGGCCGTTGCCCGCCGGGAACCGATGCGTGCCTTTTTCGGGTTGTCTTTTATTCAGGGCGGGGATGTCGCGGATGCCGTGGTGTACCGCGAATCCTTCGACGATTGGCGCAAAGCAGACGTATACCAAGCTTTACGCCACCATCAGGTTTACCAAAACTACCGGCGCCGTTGGCTCGGTGCCGGTGGGCGGGGTCAATGGGCCGCTCTGTTGGACAAACTCGCGCTGGAATGTTTGGAAGAAGCCGTTAACCAACTGATTGCACGGGCGCCGATCTTGCCGATGGGCACCGTGCAACCCTTTTCCGAGAAGGATTTGACCCATAGCGTTCGCGGCTTCCACGCCGCCGCCCGTGATCTCGCCACCTTGGCGCAATTTTTTGATGAGCGCGGTTTGACCGAATCGCGTGAGGCCGTCAACGCCTACCTTACCGAAACCGCGCTCGGCCTGCTGTTTCGCGCCGACGCCTTTTTGCCCCGCGACCTTTATTTGGACCTGGACATCAGTGGCTGGGACGGACTGGGTCCCATCGCGCCCAAGGGTTTTGGGTTTGACGATCACAAGGCCCTGCAAGCCTGGCTTGACGCGACACGCAATCATCTGTGGCACCTTGGTTTAAACGGGGTGGCACCGCTGTTGGCCGTATTGGAACAAAGCAACAGCGATCCCGCCGTGGCCGGCGGGGCTTTGGTGGTTCGTTGGCGCGGCATTCTGGAGGAGATTGAAGCCTATCAGGCGCGCAAACCTTACCCCGCCGTGCGGCGTTTGGAAGTGTTTTTCCGGCGCGATAGCAACCGCATCCATCTGGACAATTACCAACGTTTATTGGCGGACATTCGTCCTTCCAGTAATTACTTCTTGGAACGCATCAACCACGTGAAACGTTTGCTTCTAGAGCACCTGACGACCTTGGACCAGAACCGGCACCAGGTGCGTTTTCCCCGGCGCCGCCGCGCATTTTCCGAGGGTGTAATCGAACCTTTTAATACCTGGCTGGCGGGTTCGTTCCCCTTCGCCGCGGCCGATACCCCAGGTGAGATCGACGGCACCGTGATGGCGCAAATCGCCGCCGCGAATGAACGTCTCGCCCCTGATTTGGCCGCCTCGGTTGATTTTGACGGTGACCCGGACGCCGCGGCGCCGGCCGCGCTGGATTTTAGTCGGCGCTTCCAGGCGGCGTACCGCCTGCTGCACCAGCTCGAGGGTCGACAAGGTCAAAAGCCGCGTCGGTTGCGTCTGCGTTTCCGCGAGCGGGTTGAACACGAGGCCGAAGCCTTGGGCAACCACATTGTCTCGTGGCACTTGCGGATCGGCCCAAGCGCGCTTCCCTTTCGCGAGGAGGCCGCCGTGGCCGACTGGCAGGTCGACACGCCGATTGAGCTGCGTTTGCGCTGGGCCAAAAACGCGCCCCATCAACCGGACCCGTCGCTGCGCACGCCTTGGTATCGGGTGGAAGGCCGCGAGGTGGTTTTTTCTTTTAGCGGACGTTACGGGTTGTTGCGGTTGCTGCAACGCCATGGTGTGGCCGAGCATGCCTTGCAACGGGGTGACACGCACCTGCTGCGTTTCGAGATCCCGCTTCAGGCCGGCGGCGAAACCACCCACGCGATTGTGTTTTCACGACTGCGCATTGAAGAAGCGGGTGAGGCGACCCTAACCGAACTGCCCGATTTCCCCCACCGCGCCCCGTCGGTCTCGCTCCGTCGCGGAGGGGAACGGTTGCACAGCGAACCCGTGCATCTCGGTCGTTACGGCCGCGAGCGAAACGATTAAAAACCCATTTATTCACAGCCAAGGGAGGCCGAGATGACCGCTGTTGACAGCACGGCGTGGTCCTATGACCACTTACTCAAACCGATTTCCGAACAAGAACCGGCCGGGATCAACCTGCGCTACGAACCAATTTATGACGACATTCGCGAGGCGCAGCGCGAGGACGACCTCCATTTGCCGCGCGGCGATTGGGAAACCGAACTCAAGCGGGCCGATTGGCGCGAGGTGTGTGAGCTGTGCGAGCAAGCGCTGGGTGCCCAATCCAAAGATTTGCGGGTCGCCGCCTGGTTGGTTGAGGCCTTGCTCAAGAACAGGGGGCCCGCGGCGGCGGCTTGTGGCGTGCACATGCTGCGTGAAATAAGCCTAACCTTTTGGAAAGAAGCATTCCCGCAAGACGAGGACGAAGACTACGAGGCCCGTCTCGATCTGTGTGAATGGTTGGATCGGCGTTTGCACTTGGGCGTGTTGCACTATCCTTTGTTCGCGTTGGAGGCGATGCAGCCCGTTTCCTTGAGCGATTGGGAACGCGTCGTTAAGACCCGCAACGCCGATCACAAGGACGGGTTACCCGAGGGTGAAATCGATCCCGCCGCCTTTGACAAAGCTTTAAAAGCGACCGCCACCGCGGACTTACGCGCTTTGCAGGCTGGGTTTGCCGCCTTGGGCGAAGCCGTGGATCATTTGGAAACATCCTTGGATGAATTGATGGGTCGCGCCGCACCCAGTTTCAAAACCGTGCGTGACATGCTTGAATTGCTGCAACGCCGTTTGGCCGAACCGCTCGCCACCCGCCACGATGGGCTTGAAAGCGATCCCGAACCAGAGGAAGCATCCACGGAAGCCGGCGGGGAATCAGGGGTTTTGTCCATGCGGGGGGCGATTCAAAGTCGCGATCAGGCCTACCAACTGATTACCAAAATTGCCGATTTCCTCGAGGCGACCGAACCCCACAGCCCGACGCCTTACCTGTTGCGTCGCGTCGCGGATTGGGGCAATAAGTCGTTGGTCGAACTGATGCAAGAGACGATCACCTCGCAGGACGAACGTTCCCGTTACATGACCCATTTTTTCCTGCCGATCCCCGAGGAACCCAAGCAGGATTCCGGTTGGTAGCGTGAAGCCGCGGGTTGTGTTGTAATGGGTTTATTCCAAACGATTAGGTCACCTTTTCTACGGGGTGTTTTTTGTTGAATGCCCCGTAAGCAATGGGAAACAGGAGTGATGATGGAACTGACCTTTCGCGCCGCAACCCGTGACGACGTCCCCGTGATTGTGGCCATGTTGGCCGACGACGCCCTCGGTCATCAACGCGAGGCCTACGCCGATCCCTTGCCCGAGTTCTATTACACCGCTTTTGCGGCCATTCAAGCCGACGCCCATAATGAATTGATGGTCGCGGAAGGGGAGGGGCGCATTGTCGGCACGCTTCAACTGACCTTCATTCCTTATTTAACCTTTAAAGGTGGGACGCGTGCCCAAGTTGAAGCCGTGCGGGTTCACCGCGATTTTCGCGGTCGCGGCTTGGGGCGACGTTTTTTCGAATGGGCGATTGAGCGCGCGAAGGGACGCGATTGTCATGTGGTTCAGCTCACCACCAACAAACAACGGGATCGCGCCCGCGATTTCTACGACGCCCTCGGTTTCGAAGCGACCCACGACGGCATGAAGCTTTACCTCAAGCCCTGGTAAAACGTGCCCCGTTGCCGTTGATCCGGTGATTGTTGCAGTTCACCGGGTCCGGTAAGGACGACCACCGGTGCGCGGCGTAAACCTCCTGTGAACCACGCGGCGGCTTGCCGCAAAAGAACCGAGGAGGCTTTGTCATGAAATACGTGTTGACTGGTGTGTTGTGTTTGCTTTGGAGTGTGACCGCGGCTTGGGCGGGTTCGCCCGGCGCGGGGGAGGTCCCGGAATTTAAAAAACTGAAAAACCTCATTGGTGAATGGCGTATCGATATGGAATTGCGGCAACCCGACGGTACCTGGAAGGCCGCGAACCATCCCACCTTTGCTAGTTTGGTGCTGCACAAAAACGGCTACATTCGCTCCCACCATAAAACGCCGGGCGCCAAAGTCAATTGGGGTATGGAAATTACCTACAGCTACAACAAGTACGGCAAATTCTACCAATTGGTGACCTTGGACGAAATCTCCGGCTTAATTGACATGTTTCGCGGTCATGCCGACGGGGACGCGATTGTGTTCGATAACCTCCTCGCCGATACCACCACGCCCAATCAGAAAGGGGAGTCCCTCCACTGGCGAGTACGCTTAAGTGGATTGGATGAGGGGAAACCGCGTAGCCTGATTTCCGTTTCCACCGACGCCGGGAAAACATGGCGTCCCGCCATGCGCGGTGTTTACCAGCGCGTTGAAACCCATTGAGGTATTTTGCCGCGCGGGAATGCCGGCTTATGCCGCGCGGCAATTCACGCGATACGAGAGAAAAACCACCCCGCTGATTAGGTGACGCCCATGCACGTGCTCATTGTGGAAGACGAACCACCGATTGCCAAATACTTGGCGCGACTATGCCGTACGTTGCTCGCTGACCAACTGGCCCATATCGAATTGTGTTACACCTTGGATGCCGCGGCCGCTTATTTGGCCGAGTATTCCATTGATCTGTGTTTCCTCGATCTCAACCTCAATGGCCGGAGCGGGTTCCAGCTCTTCTCCAGCGCGCTTGCCGGGCCGTTTCACACCATCATCGTGTCTGCCCATACCGACCAAGCGATTCATGCGTTTCAATACGGGGTCCTCGATTTTATCCCCAAACCCTTTGACCAAAACCGTTTGGATCTCGCGCTGCAACGGTTTTCCGGTCGTGTTGCGCCCGCCGTCCGCGAGATGAAATGGCTTTCCGTTCGCAAAGCCGGCGGCTATCAAACCCTCGCTTTAGAAGATGTTGTTTTTTTTCGGGCGGCCGACGCCTATGTCGAGGCCGTTCTCGCCGACGGCCGCTGCGAACTTTTGGATAAAACCTTGGATCGGCTGGAGCAACTTCTTCCAGACGGTTTTTTGCGCATCCATCGCTCTGCCATCGTTGCCCTTGCTCGGGTGGCCGAGTACCGGCACTGTGGTGGCGGTCGCTATCAGGTGACCACCCAATCCGGTCAGGTGCTTCCCCTCAGCCGCACCAAATACAAACAGCTCCATGCGCTCCTGTGCGGCGAGGAGTCCTAATTGCGGCGCCTCGCTTGGTTTTGGTTGCTCCCGATGACCCTGTGTCTGGTGCTCGCGGATGAGGGGCCGGCGCCCCACCGCCACGACCTGGCCCCGGTCTGGAAAGGGAGCCTGGTCCAGTCCTGGCGGTATCTGGCGTCGGATGATCCGGCTTTTGCCGATCCGATGTTTTCCGACGGCGACCTACCGGTTGTGGTGGCCGACGGTACGGCCGTCGCCGCGCCCGAGGGCGTCGTCTGGTTTCGTCGCGACGTCCTCTTGGAAGGAACTTTGGGCGAAACCCAATTTCTCGGACTTTATCTTGAAGAACAACCGGTCGCCTACGAACTCTATTGGAACGGCCGTCTGTTGGATCAAAACGGTCGGGTTGCCGCGAGCCGCGAAGAAGAGCGGCCGGGCACCCTGCTCGGCTATCACGCGATACCGCGTGAGGCGAGTTCGCCGGGACGGCATCTGCTGGCCGTGCGGCTCTCCTGTCACGCGTTGCCGGATTTATACCGTTTACCCGCCGTCGAAATAGGCACGCTTAACCATTTTCGCGGGCGCCAAACCGACGCCTACTACCTCAAGCTCATCAATCTCGGTATTTGGTTTTTGGCCTTTGCCCTGTGTGTCGCCTTGTTTTTGGGCGGCCGCCGGCACGCTGCCATTCTGTGGTTTACCCTGTTTTGCATGGCGGTTATGGGTGAAATAATCGGCTATCTTTGGCTTTCGTTTTTTCCCCATCCGATTACCCATCTTCCTTGGAAAAATGCCTTTTATACGTGGTTACCCGGTATCAATGCGTTCCTGCTCCACGTGTTTTTCCTAAGCAATTTCAATATAGGTGAACGGCGACGTCACCTGGCGATCATGGTCGCGGTGGTTGGCGTGTCGACTGGACTGGGATTGCCGTTGTCACCCTTCTGGTATCCGCTGGGTTTGGTGATTTGGCAAGGCACCCAACGGGTTCCCGGAGCGTGGCCCGCCGCCCTGGGCTTGGCCGGCATTACCCTCTACTTTCAAGGTTTTGGGCAAGTGCTTTCGCCCAGTTACAGTCTTGTCCTGATTCTTTTTTTGTTCTGTATGACGCTTTCGATGAGTCTGCAAATCCAGGCGCGGGAGCGCGCCCACCGGCAGGCTGAGATGCGTTCGGCCCGATTGGAAACCCAGCTCCTTAAAAAAAATATCCAGCCCCATTTCCTGATGAACACCCTGCTGTCGATTATCTCTTGGATTGAGGACCAACCCAGCCGGGCCATTGCCATGGTGCGCGCCTTAGCCGACGAGTTCCGCATTATTGACCGCATTTCCGCCGAACCCTTGGTCCCGCTGGCCGAGGAACTCGAACTCTGTCGCGCCCATTTGGCAATTATGGGGGGCCGGAAAGATGCGGATTACCAACTGGATGTGGTGTGCGTCGGCGAGGAACCCGCCGTGCCGCCGCTGCTTCTGCACACCTTAATCGAAAATGCCTTGACCCATGCGTTTGCGCCCGGTGAGAGCGGCACTTTTTCCCTTCATATCACGGAGGAGGCGCGCCGGTGTCTGGTTGTGTTGGCCAACGGCGGATCCTTGCTGCAACAGAGCGACGATGTGTTGGGCGAGGAAGGGGTCGGCCTTCGTTACGTAAGGGCGCGCCTCGAGGAATCGTTTCCCGGCGGGTGGTCGCTGGTGTACGGCATGGAGGCGGCGCGTTGGGTGGTTCGGCTTTCGTTTCCGGCTGGGGTGCGGGTGCCACGCTCTGATTAAAAGTCGTCGCGGTACACCGTCTCGCCATGGGGGGATTTGAGTTCGACCCAGTCGACCGAGCCGGTTCCCAAAAACCGAAATTGCAGGCCTTTGATGGGGCCCGCATCCAGCGCCAGTTGGTGTTGGTAAACCGGGTCGCCGTCGATGTGGATGGTAACCCTACCCGCCTCGGCCGTTAGGGAGAGTTCGCGCCATTCGGATAAATCGCGACCGAATGCACTGAAATCGTGTTTTCGGCCCGAAAGCGATTCGCCGGGAAACCACAGCGACAGGTTGCTCACACAACCCGCGAATGCCATGGGAATCAGGTAAACACCGTTTTCACAGAAGACGAATAGCTCGCTCTGTTGACAGGTTAAGCCGCCGTCTTCCAGGCGGTTGCGCAGGCGTGCCGCTAACTGAAAATCATTGCCGGTAAGTTCGCCGAAGTCGCGCACGTTGTAATAGCTGACCCAATAGCGGTTCCGCGAGCGGTCCAGTTGAACCCCGTCCAGGGTTTCCGGTTGGACGCCCATGATGCCGTTTGCCTTGAAGGCCTCAAGGGGAAGGTAAAAAGGCCGCGTGTCGCGTCTTTTGTAGCGTGCCAGCGGCAACCAACCCTCGGTTTGGATGTGCACGCGGCGGTCGGCCACGATGCGCCCGTCGACCATCAGGCGTGCGCGGTGGAAACCGGGATAGTAATAAACCGCGGCATGGTGGCGCTGGTCCGGGGTGAGTGGCACCCGTTCCGCTTCATTCCAGGACTGCTGGAAGGTGGCTTCTTTGGTTTCCAGCGGGGCCAGATCGAAGTCGAAAATGACCGTATTGGGCAGGGCGCGGGTAACCGTGGTGCGGTGGTCAAAGGCGACCTCGGGTAGCGGCGCCGCTTCAAAGGATTCGGCCGGGTGGTTGGCGAACATCGAGAACAAAACCAGCACCACGGCCCCGACCAAAAGGGCCGAGCCGATCCAGGGCGCAAATCGGGAGGCGTCCGAGACCGGCCCCTGGTTGCTTGGCGCCGACATCGCGCTGCTTGGCGGCGGCGGTGGGTTCGGGGTTGGCTCGGGTTCGGATTGCGCGGTCGGCGGCGCTGCTTCTTGGCGCTGATGCAACTGTTGTTGGCAGGCATGCCAGCTCTCAAAACCCGCGAATTGGGCCAAGGCTTCTAGGGTGGAGGGGTGGGGGGTGGCCGCGTATTCCGGTTTCCACAGGCGCCGTAATGTTGACAGGCTGATCGAGATCTCCGTCTCTTTCAAAATCAGCCCACTCAAACGTTCGTAGTCCCTTTGCTTCCAGCCGGCGGATTCGCCCCAATCGAGTTGCGCCTCGATTTGGTTTTTGCAGAAATGGAGGGTTTCGTGGAGGGGAATCGGCATTTTCTTCACCTGAACGGCATTTGAATGAAACTTGAACGGCATTTGAACGACTTTGGTTCCAGTCGCTTACGTAAGCTTCATGCAAACGAGATCACAAGTCTCTCGCCTGTAGGCATCATACCACCCGGCGGCGGCATCCTCGGGAATTGTTGGTTGTTTTGGTGGATCACCACGGGTCTTGGGACTTGGGAATCATTCAAAGAAGGAGCGTTGAACGATGAAACGATGGTTGTGTGTGGGTTTGATTTCTCTGTTGATGATGGGTTCGCTGAGTGCCGGCGAGGTGCCCTTCGACGAAGAACACTGGGAGAATGTCGATGCGATTGCCGGGGACTTTTTGGGGCGCTCCGCCATCTCCGGCGCCGTGCGACTCAAGGACGTTGCCATGCGGAACGGAACCATTGAGGTGGATTTGGCCGTGACCGGCATGCGTGGTTTCCCCGGGATTCGGTTTCGCATGGTCGACGACGGCGATTTTGAATCCGTTTACGTGCGGCCACACAAAAATAACTTACCCGACGCCGTCCAATATGCGCCCTCCAACAAAGGCATGGTGGAATGGCAGCTTTACAGCGGCCCCGGCTACACCGGACGCGCGCACCTGCCTCCTTTGAAATGGATGCGTCTGAAGCTGGACATCCACGGCGACTGGGCCGAACTGACCATTGACGGCCAGAAGATCATGAAGATGCCTTTGAAACACGAGGGCGACGGCGGGGGGATTTTGTTGAATGCCGCGCCAAAAGGCCATGCTTGGTATACCAATTTTAAATACACGCCGCGGGAAGCGGCGGGCGGGGAGCCGGCGGAAACGGTCGCCATTGCCGAGGGAACCGTTCGCCAATGGCAGCTTTCGCCCGTGCTCAAAACCGAGGATCTGGATACCGAGGTATATCCTGGCAAAGTGGCCGGCGATAAGTGGCAAACCGTGAGCGTCGACGGCCCCGGCTGGGCGAATATTTCCAAAGTCCACGCCAAAGAACGCGGCTGGGCCACCGTATTGGCGCGGGCCGAGGTCAATGCCGACCAGGCCAAGCGGGTTCGGCTCAAGATTGGTTACAGTGATCGCGTGGATTTGTTTGTAAATGGCGAAAAGGTGTTCCGGGGGATTGGTGAATTCCGCTCCCACGACCAAACCTACCTCGGCATTGTCGGTTTGAACGACGTGGTTTATGTCGATCTGAAGAAGGGCAAAAACGAAATCATGGCCATGGTTCACGAGCGCTTCGGCGGTTGGGCCGTCTGGGCTCAGATCGAGGATCTCAACCGGGAAAACGTTCACTAGATTAAGGTGTTTCTTGCTCTCCAGGGCATTGAGAAGGCGTGGCCGTCGGGGACTGGCAAGCCGACTTACCGTCGGATGAACCCGGTCACGCCTTTTTTTTCGGGAGGCAGCAGCGCTTGTATTTGCGGCGGCTGCCGCAAGGGCACGGGTCGTTGCGGCCCAGTGGTTTGCGACGCAGGAAGCGGTATTCCTCGGTGAGCAAGGTGGCCGGGTCTTGGCCGTACAATGTGCTGAGCTTGGCGTAAACGCGCGGGTGTTCGCGGGCCAATCGCTCGGGGTTCTCGAAAAAGTATTCCGTGGTGACCGCCAGGAACTCTTGTTCGTTGGTATGGGCGTAGGGGTCGATCGCACCGCGGCCCTTTTGGTCTTCCGCCATTTTCTCGCGCATCAGGTTGCGCCAGGGCGCGATCAGGTCGCGGGGCAGGGCCGCGGCGACGCCGTCGATGCTGCCGTCGCGTTTGTCGACCATGTGGGCGAACTCGTGAATCCCCACATTGCGACGGTCGTGGGGATTGGCGAACCCGGAGATCAGCGCCGGGGCGGAAAGGATCACCACGCCGTTGCTGAGTGAGCCGTGGACCAGACCGAGGATACGGTTGTCCTCGCCGTCACCGCTTTCGTAATCCGCGTTGAAATGGGCGGGGTAAAGCAGCACCTCGCTGAGGTAGGCGTATTCCCAATGGGGCAGGCCCATGATGGGGATCACCGCGGACGCCGCGACCAGGATGCGGTGGAGAGGCGTCACTTCGACATCAATGCCGGTGATCGGTGTTTCTGCCAAAAAGACCTGCACCAACTGCTGGAAGCGTTTTTGATCGGCCGGTTCGAGGCAGTTGTAATAGGCAACCTGTTCTTCGAGCAAGCCGATATCTTCAGTGGGAAGCGGTTGTTGGAGCAAGGCAAAACGACGGCGCGTTCTGGCCGTGAAGCGCCGAAAGGCGACCACGCCGAGGACGACCGCGATGATGGCTAGCGTGGCGGCGACGCCGGGTTGTTGTGTGAAAAAAGCGGCGAGGAAGAGCAGTGGCAGGGCGAGAGCCCCCGCAATTTTGAGTGATTGGGTTCGGTTCTTGGCAAGAACATGGGCATCAACAAGCACGGCCTAACTCCTTTCCGGCGCGGCTATGGTGACACAGAGTGCACCGGAAAGGCAAAGCACAGGAAAGCTGCCTGAATCACTTTTCTGGATAGGTTTTGCCCCATTCATTGGTTGTAAAGCCGGTGAAGGTTTTTGATATGGGATCAAACCAAACATTAAAATAACATGCACCTCCATCGACGGTATCGACAAGCTGTGTTTGCTCATTAATTGGTGCAATATTAATTCTTGGATCTTTGTTTAACTCGATGATTGATTTGTTTGGTGATTCACAATAGGCGTTGATGAAAATCACAGGTTCGTTCTCAAATGAAGTCGCTCCGACAACTTGGATCGTGTAGTCATTCCAGTTTTTTAAGATAGTGTGGTTCGGGTTGACATTTTCTTTGACGAAGGTCCTTAAATTTTTTTTGATAAGATTAAAGTCACTTCTTTCTACTTTCCAGTAATTTGACGAGGGACTTTGCTGATCTGGGGACAAATGGATGAAAAGTGGCGTGTTGGAGGACAACCAGCAGCAAGTCAGAAGGAAAAAATATGTAGTCATGCTTGAACCTCAATGAGCTTTTCTGTCAAGAAGACCGTTTTCTTTACGGATTTCATTTTCAGTGATGTCGCCCTCTTTATTATGGTTTTTGATGCCTATTGTGGCTAGCTCTTCGATCCTTGTGAGGATATCGTATGGTTTCTTAATGCTTTGAAGGTTTACTGTGTTTGTTGTTGTTTTTTCGGGTGGGTAAAACACGCCACGATTGTCGCGATCAGCGTGAATTAACTCATGTGCAAGAATTACAAACATCGGAGTGTACTCGGATAAAGCTGTTTTGCCGTCCGCTGTAGCATCTAGGGTTCCAGGTGTCTTGTTTGGGGCCCAGTAAAATATTTTCCGGTTTTCTACTTTCCCTTTTTTTACTTTTCCGGGTTTTGGGCGTTTGAGTTCGGTTTTGTTTGGGTCACGTAAAATGATTGTTTTATGTGGCGATTCAATCACACGTTCTGAGAGAAGTGTTCCTTGTGGCTTTGTTACATTCTGTGCGCACTTTTCAATTATGATTTGGTCATTTTTGAGTGCCAGCTTGTGATTGCTTATTTTCTGAAGCTCACTTAAGAAGAACGCGCGTTCCGCGGGTGGGACATTTTTATGAAAGAAAAGCGTTTCACCCGTGGGGTCCGTGTACTTTTGGGGATTGTTGGCCGCGTAGCTGTAGGGATTTACGAACTCGCGCGCGGGATCCGTTTGCACGAAGCGGCCCGCGGCGGGATGGTACCAACGGCCGCCCATGTAGGTCAAGCCGGTGCCGTGCTCGCGCTCCTGCCCCGTGAACTGGTGGGGCTCCTTGCCGTCTTCCGGGGTGTCGCTCGGGTACTCTTCCCGCAGGGTGTTGCCGTAGGGATCGGTATCACCCAAGCGCATCACCATAAGCTCGCGGATTTGGTTGTAGGCCGAGGGTTGGGCCACCGCTTCTTGGGTGCCGGCCATGGGGTCGTGCAAGATGAAGGCGTTGTTGTAGTGGGCGCGAATCTCTTCGAGGCCCAGCACGCGGTCGTGGATTTCAACCTGATCCAGCGAACCGTGCATGCGGTATCCATCGTAGGTCGGCCAGTCACCCAGCGCGATGTCTTGGGCGGGGTACAGCGCCGGCAAGGTCACCTCTTGGGGCTCGCCGACTTCTTCGCCGTTCTGATAGAAGCGAACCAAACGACCGTCGAAGGTCACCGCCAGTTGGGTCCAGGTCCGATGCGGTAGCAGCGGCCACTGGGACAAATATTGCCAGCCCTCGGCGCCGCCGCCCACGAGAAGGACGGGCTGTTTGGAGGAGGCGAGGTAGAAGTTGATCGTGTTGTAACGGATGCTGCGCTGGGTTCCGACGCAAATCATGGAGGCGTAGTCTTCCACGCCGTCGCGTTCGTCCGCATCGTAAACCCAAAGCACCAGGCTGAAGGCTTGGCTAAGCCGTTCCAGGCGCGTGTCGTTGGCGAGCGTGATGCGGTCGCCCTGTTCCAACCACAAGGCGCGACGGCCGTCACGGGACATATAGCGTTCGGTACCGACCGCGCTGCCGTCCGCCAGCAAACCCTCGTTGGTCAGGTTGCCTTCGAAGGCCATGGCGACCAGGGGTTGCGCCGCTTCTAACCCGGGTGTCGCCGTGGGGGGCGGGGTTTGGGTCAGGTCTGGGGCGGGAAGGTTGCGGTTGGCGGCCAGCACCATTTTGGTGCTGCCGAGGTGGTCTTTGACATACAGGCCCGTGTTGTATTTGCTTTTGTAGCCGAACCGTTCTTCGCCGTTAAAGAGGTAATAGCGTTTGGCGCGGCCCCAGGCGTCCAGTTCGACCGCGTTGTCGTTACCGGCCGGCACGAAGAAGGTGGTTTTTGCCGTTGCGCCCGCGCCGATTTGGCGGAACACACGGGCGCCGTTGTGGTCGTAGCGGAAGGTGCGGTTGTGCGCGTCCAATTCATCGGCCGCGGTTTCGTTCTGTTTGGACTGGTTGATTTGGGTGGGAAGTTGCGGGAATCGCTGATCGTTGTAGACCATGTCTTGTCTGAAGGTGTTTTGCAAACCGCCCGTGAAGTTGAAGTGCTCCAGGGTGGTGACGTTGCCGAGGTTGTCGTAACCAAAGGCCATTTGATCCCAGCCGTAACCGCCGTTGGTGGAGGAGAGGTAGGTCAGCTGGTTGTTGTTGCCGTTGATGCTGTGGTTGAGCGTGGTGGAGATCGGCGGGTTGCTATCAAAAGAGGGTTTGTTGTTTTGGATTTCACGAATGCGGTTGCCGTTGCGGTCGTATTGGTAGGTTTGGCTGTAGGGTTGCGGCCAGGAGTGGTGGGCGTGGGTGAGTTGGTAGATACCGTCGTAGCCGAACTCGTGGCGCAGGACCTGGGGCCTGATGATGCTGTCTGAACCGGAACCAAGCGCCTCGACTTCCGTTGTGTGGTGGTAGGTTTCGTTGAGGATGGCGATGGTGCCGTCGAACATGCGGCGCACGCCTTCGTTTAGCGGGTTCCCGTTTTGACCACAGTCGCCGGTGAAGCAATCGTTGAGCCCGAAGTAATCCAATTCGACTTGATAGGTTTGCAGATTCCCGACCCGGACGTCGTGGGTGTAGAGCCAGTCGCGCACGTCGTAGCGGTAGCGGTTGCCCACTTGAACGCCGGCGCCGTCGCCGTAGGTCACCTCGTCGATGTGGCCGGTGGGTGTGTAGGTCCAGGTGGTTAAGGTACGTTGGGTTTCGTCCATGCTGATGTTGGCCGTTTCATCAATCAGGGGTCCGAGCACCGCGTGGGCTGAGGCCACCGGTGTGGTGAATTCGGCGCCGACCTGGCGGTGGGTGACCGCGATCTGCATGCGATCCGAGAGCGGGGTCAGATCGAGGGTGTGGACGAGCCGGCCGAAGGCGTCGTACTGGAAGCCCAGGCCTTGGTGGTGGGTTTGGTTGTAGAAGGCCGTCACCAAATCGCGGTTGTCGTATTGCAACCAGGTGATTTGGGGTTCCAGCACGCCGCGAACCAGGTAGACGCGACAGACTGCACGGCCTTTGAAGTCGTAATAAACCCGTTCCGCGCTGTGGGCGCTGTTGGTTTCTACAATTTGCCCGATGGGGTCGGCAAAAAGGATCCCGTCTTCATCCCAGGGATAAGCGGCTTGGAGGTCGAAGAAGTTGGGCCAAAACGCGTTGTTGCTTGCGCTGGGTCCCGTTTCCGTGTGGCGTACAAAGGGTTGGCGACGGTTGAAGGTGTCGTAAACGTCGTAGAGGGTTTCGACGAAGCTGTCGTTGATGGGTTCACCGGTGTTCGCCAGCGGGCCGAAATCGGCCGGGGCGAGGGCGCCGGATTGATTGGGGTTCAAAGTGTTTTGCAGCGATGCGCGGGTGGCGCCGCCGGGGAACGCGGAGAGGTCGAGGGTTTGCAGCGCGACCACGCGCCCCTCGGGATCATAGATCGTTTCGCGCCAGAGGGTGCCGCCGGCGGTGTTGCCTTGTTGGTGGAGACGGACGCGGCCGTGGCGGTCGTAGACGAACCAGCTTGTACCCGCATCGGGCTCGTGGGTGGCGATCATGCGGTCGTGGGCGTCGTATTCGAAACGGGTCGTTAGATTGGCGCCCGAGGCGGTTGGCGCAATCGCCCAGGGCCCGCCGGCGGATTTGCGAAGGCTCAAGGCGCGGGGTGGCCAGGTTGCCACCATTCGGCCTTTGCGGTCGAACTGGTGGAAGGTGACCAGGTTGCGGTCGTTCGGCCAGTTCCCTGAGGCGGCCGCTTGGCCGGGGTTGGCGACCGTGCCAAGGCGATCCGCGTAGTCGGAAGGCAGGTAGATCACGTGGTTCTCAATGCGTGCCGGGTGTTCACCGACGCGAACGTCGAAACCCCAATCGGTTAACATCGAAACTTCCGGGTTGACGATGTCGAACAGCTTGCGATCTTCTTGGCCGACCAGGGTCATACTCATCAATCCATTGGGATCGATGGCGAGGGATCCTTTGAGGCCGGGCTGCGCCGTGGCGCCGCCTTCGTCGAGCGGGAGCAGGTTGTTGCCGGTCTCGAGGTTTTCGATGAGCAGGTCACGTTGCGTGGGCAGGGCCGAGCCGCTCTGTTGGGCACTGATGGTGAAAAAGTGGTAGCGCTCAAAGCGGAGCGGGTCGGTTTGACTCCGCGCTTGTTCGCCCATGGGAATGGTGCCGAGGACGCGGGCGCGGGTTGGGTCTTGTTCGTAAAGGGTCTCGACGACGGGGGCACTGTCCTTTTGGACGATGTAGGAAAGGTTGTCGGGGCCGCCGGGACGGGCGTTGCCGGTGTGCCAGAAGCGGGTGCCGGCGGCAAAGGTGTCGGTGCGGCTGCCGGCCGCGGCCAATTCCAGCGGCATGGTTGCGGCCGCGTTTTGCAGGCTGCCGTTGCCGATGTAGGGGTTTTGACCGATATCGGCCAAAAAGGTTTTCCCGGTTTTGGTTTGGCGGCCGAGGCTGTCAAATTCGGTGACCCCGGAGATCACCACCTTGTTGCGCATTTCCGCCGAAACCTTGGTCGCCATGGTGCGGGTTTCCTGGGCGCGACCGGTCAGGTCACTGAAAAGAACCGTCACGATCCGGTGGCTGGGATCCTCGCGATCCGGGTAAGTGATGGTGACGATGCGGTTGTGATCCGTGCTTTGGCCAAAATTCGAGGCATCGCTGTTGGGCATTTGGAGTTCGACGTTGTTCTGAAGGAAGGTGCGGTCGACCGGGGCGAGTGGGCTGCGAACCAACTCGTTTTCTGGGATAAACACCACGATTTGGAATTGGGCGGGGTTGAGGTTGTCGCCGGGTTGGTTGCGCCAAAAAACATTGTACTGCTGTTGCCAGGTAGTTTGCGCGGCATTCAGTGTGGTCGCCTGGCGGTTGGCGTAGGTGAAGGGCATGGCGCTCGCGGTAGCTTCCGGGTAGGGGACGAGGAACACCAGGTGGCGTTCATTTTGATTTTGATTCGGGGTGAAGGGGATCGTCAGGTAGGCGTAGCTTCCGAGGCTGTTGAGGTTGGGCGTGGTGGCCAGGTCGTTGATGGCAAGTGCTTCTTTGCCGAGGACCCAGGTGTGTTGCGCTTGGTCCTGCACATTCTCCGAGGCGAGGGTGAAGGGTTCCGGTGCGTAGGCCGCGGCAAGGGCTTGGCCGAGGTCGCTGCCGGGGGCGACGGATGCGAGGGTTTCGAGCGCGGAACCGTGGTTCACGCCGAGGCCGGAGGAGAGGTTTTGCGGCGCGTCGATGAGGGTGCTGTCGTTGCGATAGAGGGTGAACTGGGTGGTGTAGCGTTGGCGTTCGGCGGTGTTTTCGGGCGAGATGACGGTCCCATTCCGACCACGGTAGGACAGCGAAAGTGCGACCGGAATCGCGTTACCCTTGGCCCAAAAGGCCTCGCCTAGCGTGTTGATCGGGATGCGACCGTAGATGCGGATGAGCTTACCCGCGCTGTCGTAGGTAACGGTGCTTTGGGCCAGGGAGCCGTTGGCAGCGCCGATTTGCACGCCGGCCGTCTGCGCGCTGGGTACCCAGGCTTGGCCATCCCAAGCTTCGCCCTCGTTCTCCCATTTCCAGTAAAAATTCTCCCAGTTGACCATAGCGACGTTTAGGTCGCTATTGGGCGTTACTTCCTGGATGAAGGTTGCCGTTTCGTTTACGTCGTCACGAAAAAGAACCCGTTCTTTGTTCACCGACCGGAAGCTTAATTGGGAAATGCCCAGTGTCTCGGGTGGACTGCCGTAGCTGAGGGTGATGGGGAAGCCGTCACCACGGTAATTATCGGACGAGGTCAGGACTTCGTTGGAAGTGCTGTTGACGATGTAGAAGCGAAAGCGACGGGTGATCGTATCTTTCGTATTGGGGTTCAACATCTTTGCCGTGACAAAGGTATCGCGCCATTGGGTGGGGACTTCTTGTGTATTTCCGGGCTTCGGTTCGATGGCATTGAACTGAATACGAAGGCGACCGGTTGCAATATGGTTGAGGTTCACATCGAATGTTTCAAAGGATTGGCCGGTAGCTGCTAGGTACGCGTGCAGCGGGGTATTAACCAAAATTTGGGTTTCATCGGTGTTTAATTCAGGTTCGATGACCACTTGAAGTGTGAAATTAGCCGGGTTGGCTTGGTAGGTAGTGTGGTTGAGGATGGCCTCTGTTTCGATGACGAAATCGGCGACTTGGTCATCTGAGTAATACCAAGGTTCCTCTTTGGTTACCGGGATGATGGTGCTGCTAGGTAATGGATCATTGGTTTCGCACTCAAATAATCCATCGTAGGTAACGCTTAAGGTGTTGGCGACGTCAAAGGCGTGCTCACGACCGGTCCAAGTATCGGTTACCACAAAGTTCCACATCTCCACGGGGAAAGGAGCAAGGTCAGGTTCTGGTCTTGGCGTCTCGGTTTGAGATACGCGCATATAATCGCATTCACCGATCCAGTTATAGCTGGTGAATTGCCAACCGGTTTGGTTGTACCTTGTGAACGTTCTACCTGATTCGGGGAGATGGTTTCGAACGGTAAAGCGAAGGTCAAGGCCGGGGTAGGGAACCGTCTTTTCGATACCGTTTTCGTTGTAGATGTCCTGTTCTAGGTCGGTAACGGATATTTTGAAGCCTTCTGAATTTTCGCCCCCGAAAAGTTGGGTGGTGAAGTTGCTTGATTCGCGAAGCTTGACGCGCATGAACTTGCGTTCATCCGCGGAAACATTTCGAAGGGATAGCTGGAAGGTGGCGGTGATGTTACTGAGATCACGGACAAACCCAAAATCTTGAACCATCTGTTCGGTAAAGCCGTAGGCGTCACGAACGGAATAGATGACCCGGTAGGGGATTCCGGCGATATAGGTTTGATCGAACTGAAAGGTGTCCACATCAATGCGACGCTCAACCAGTGTCCAATCTTGGGAAGCAGCGTCCCAGCGAAAGATTTCCCAGGTTGGGTTGAAGCGTTCGGGATTGTCATTGCCATAAACGTCAGCGACCCGTGCTTTAAGGATATCGCCCTTACTGACCCATGCCGTTGCATTCAGGTTTTCCGGGAAGGAAAAAAGAACGGGATCGCTTTCCGGGTCGCGGGCGAGGTCGATGCCCTGGATATCAAGTTCGCCAAAAAGGCGATAATGAATGGGGATCCCAACCGAGCCGTCATAATTCAGCGCTTGGTCACGGGTCAGCAACGGAAGGTGGATGCCATTAATGGAAATGTTGATATCCCAATCGGGAGGAAGATCTTGGGGGTAAGCAGGCCAGCCCGAGGTGATCCCACTTGGGTCCAGATCATCATAAGCCACAATCGAAGCCGTTAAATAGTAGGGATTCTCTTTGTCCGTGATGTTAACGGTGTTTACGTCGCCCTCGTAAAGGAGTCGGGTAAGCGTGTCATGTACAAAGGACGATGTGAATTGATTGTTTGATTTCTTTAAAGAGATAAGGTTACTGCGTAACCATTTGGCGTAAGTCACGGTGTTGCCCGTTGTTTCTTTTTTGTAAATGGTGAAAACTAAGTGTTTGTTGTTTTTAAGTTCAACAGTGTGGTAGGTGTCATTCTCGTTTTCAATGCCAGCAATGGTGTTTTCAGGTATTGGCGGTTTATCTGACTTTCGAAGGAAAAGGCTAGTTTCTGAAGATTGGTGCTGAAACCCCCATTTTGTCGATGAAATATCTGCTGTCAGTGTTTTGTCGTAGGGTTGAATGGAAAAAGCGAGCGAACTAGTTGAAAACTGATTAATGGAAATTTCCGAAGAACGAAAAAAGACTTTTAGTTTTCTAGTTTTGAAGCCATCTATGAAGTTCGAACGAATGAACGATGGATCGTAGATAGCGGCAAAACCATTTTTGAATGGTCCAAAGTTGATATAGGGCCAAAAATTTGAGTTGCTGCTGCTCCAAGGGATTCTACTCCAGGGAGGGATATCATTAGCTGGTAGCCAGCGGTGCCCGTCCCAATATTCTTCGGTATCTATGTCTTGCCAAAGCCATTCGATAGTTTTATCACCTATTAAGAAAGGTGTATTGTCAAAAAGAAAATGTGCACTGTCTTCTTCAATTAAATAAGTCGGTCGTGCAATAATATAATTCTCATATGGTATGACAACTTGCTTATGGGTTTTAATGTCTTTGTAGGTGATCTCAAGTTCTGTAGGTGTGGTATGTGTAGCGTTTAAAAGGTCGTAGTTGTGAAACATCAAATTAGTGAAGTTGATATGAACTCGATAGTGAGTATTTGAGATTTTTTCAAGTTTCGATCCATGGAAAATTGAAAACTTTTTTATTTTATCGAGAGTCATTAGAGGGAAATCAGATGATTTATATGGACTCAAAAAACGAGTTCCGTTGAAGATCCTCTCTCTTCTCTGAGATGAGTTAGAGTTGTAAGGATCGCGTACTGACGTAGTGTAAGCTAGCTTTATAAATATTTCATTCTGATCTGGCTCTTGTGTTAGTCCGATTAAGTCAAAGGTGACTGTTGATGTAGGAGTAATTGTGCTTGGATCAGTATTGTACCTATCTGTGCCAATAACCTTATCATCAAGAAATCGGACCTGGCCCATGTGTTGCACCGGGGTTCGTCGATCCAAATATTCGTTTTGAAGGTAGACATCGTAAACCATGCCGTTTTTCATGGGGACGTACACCTGGGGTTCCGGCCTTTGGTGCCAAATTGGGTCGAGCCATTCACCCGTTTCATCTTTAAGGCCAACGTACCACTGGCCGCGGATCGGGGTATTTCCGGTCCGTTCGATTTGGAAGTGGGGTAATCGGTTTGTCAGGTGGTAGGTATCGATGGGCGCAATCTCTAGGTCCGTGTAGGCATCGATGTTGGGCAGCGCGGGTTTGCTCAACCGAAATTCTATAGCAGGGGCTTCGTTCGCAAACTTAAATTGCTCAATATCCTCGGGACGAACCCCGGTAGGGGCTTGGCTGGGTTCGTTTGGATCAGGATCCGCACTAATACGCGTATAAAAAATACTGTAGACAATCGCGCGATAGGTTGTTTCATAATCTAAATTGAGGATGCTAAGGTCCTGTTCTTCGGTTGTATACCAATGGATGGGATTGCGCCAATCTTCGTTAAGCCAAGTTCCATCCTCTAGTTTTTGAATGGCAACCGCAAAAGCTTGTTTCACGATCTCCGAGTTATAGTTCGGTGATCCATTCCAGGATATCTTCGGCGGATTACCCGGCTTAAATTCAAGATCGGGAACCGGTGCCGGCGGTACAATTTCAAAACGAAGCAGAACGGGTTCGGATTCAATGGGCGTGTTGGCGCCATCGTAACGCAGCGCCAAGTAGTAGCGCCATTCGGGCTGGTTCCAAAATGCTTGAATGAAATCGGTTTGGGTCATTTCCAGATTGGCCAAGTCATCATCCGAGTTAGCCTGTCTGGCCTGGAATAGATCGCCGTTACTTTGGTTGGCATCGGTTAACGGCCGCCATTCAGTTGTATTGCTCCATCCAGAGCGATTCCAGTACGCCGTTTCCGTGATCCTTTGGCGGTGTAATCGGTAAGATACTTTTTCAGGTTCCAGCAGGGCATCATAGGTTAATGATGCCTTGATCCTGAGTTGTGCGTCTCCACCCAAGGTGACGTTAAAGCCGGTCTGTTCTTTGTCGATTTCAAGTCGGGTTTGGTTCCTTCGGTTGAGCGTCACAATCGCGTCGCTGTAAAGATCGTTGCCGTTGAGGTTATGGCCCACGCGAACTTTGATTCTTTTTGACGGTTGTCCTTGCCAGAAGGCCTCGGTCAGGTCATTTTGAGCCAGGGTAATTCGGATTCTGTCATTCACCACCCTGTAGAAACCAAAAGAATTATTATTCCACGTATCATCACTAATGCGGTCAATGTCCATGAATCGCCAGAATGGATGGGGGCTTGCGTGAGAGCTGTTGAACCGTGTCGGTGTTGTCGTCCAATCAGAACCTGCCCAGTAGGTTCTTGGGTTGTCAGCATCTTCAAACATAACAAGGATTGGTGTGTTTACTTGTTCGTCATAGCGAAGCATGTGCGATTCGATGACAACAGGCGCGCTGATATTTGAATCGATGGAACGGTCCTCGGTAGAACCAAAATTGACCTCAAATGATTTATTTGCCCACAAAGGCAATGAGGTGAGAAGCGAGAAGATGAACATGATTCTTAACATGCTGATAACCCTTTTGAATATTCCTGGCTATGGTTTGTGAATCTCAAAATACTTATGGTAATTAGGGTGTAGTACCCAAGGGCGTATATTCCAGACGATGGTGCTCCTTACTCGGATTACCTTCCAGATCAATAACGCGTACCAGTTGGCCTTGTTTGTTGTATTGAAAACGAGCGGTGCGGCCTCTGGCGTCTGTCATGGCCGTAATCTGTCTCGTCGCCGAATGGTAATCGTAGTGGGCAACCGAGCTACGCGCTTTTCCAGTCGTTGCACCCGGGTAAATTGCGATATTGTCAATCGTGCAGTTGGTTGCACCCGTCGCGATGTTGAGATTGGCGAGTGAAGCAGTTGGGATTTTTATTTTGATCATGTACCAACCAAAATCCACGCGGGAAACAGAAAACGTGTCTTGCTCTGCTCTTGGTTGTGAATTGACCAAAGGAATGGTTAACCCGTTGATGACGAGATGGTGCTGTCCGTGGCCGGTCCCGGGCTTCGCATAGAGTCGCAACCAATAAGTTTGCGCTGTAGGTGGTGGCTGATCAGCCGGCCTTCCTTCACCCGGAATAAAGGATATGTTCAATGATCCCCTGGCTCCATAACGACCTGTATAAGAGCGTGACATTCTGTGGTTTAGGTTGCTCATGTCATCTTGTTCCGTGGTCCAGCCGGTAAGCGATAAACCGCTAGGTATCTGCGATTTGGGTGGATAGGTGTTCGTCGGATTGTCGGCCCAGTGTTCGAAGTCTTCGTAGTAAACTTCATCACGTCGTGCATGGGTGAAACTCGCCTTGAGGAAGGTTCCACTGCTGTCGTACACCGCGCTGTTGAAATTACCCAAGCGGTCTCGGTACTCCAGCACCTGGCCATGGCTGTTCCAAACCGTGTTTTGTCCGCTGATCTCCCATCGGCCGTCCGGCGCACCGCTGCCATCGTAAAGGTACTGGGTGTCTTTGATGAAACCGGCCTGTCGTTGGTCCGGGATGACGGCCCAACCGTTGCTGCTGTTGTCCGTGTTGGTGTGGAAAAACGAGAGGTTCGCGTCTTTAAACCATGCGGCGGCACGATTTGGGTAACCATTGTTTCGCCAATGGCCTACGTTGGCACCCAAAACCTGTACATCATTGCCCGCGAGACGGGTTGTCCAGCCCGCATCGAATTGGTCATGCAAACGAACACGGCTTTCGGCTGTCAACACATAACCTTTTTGATTCAGCATGTTTGTGCTTTTCATGCCGTCAAGGCTTCCATTGGTGTCCCAAACCTCGTGGGCCGGAATCATCCATTCGTAACGGTACATGGGACTGCCGTCGCCATTGACCGAGGTCGTCTCCACCAACATCGGATTCCCGCTACTGTAGTCGTAAGCCAGCATTTCCTTTCGGGCACGCACCACCTTGGTGCGATTACCCAGGGGTTCGTGGTGACGAACCGTGGTCCGGTACTGCACAAACTGGTTCCATACTTCATCTTGTGCGCGAATGCCCACATTGTAGAAGTAACCGTCGCCATCCGCACGCGCGATGACCAACGCTTGGCTTTTCTCGGTATGAACCCCTTGAGACAGGCGCTTGCTAAAGGGTTCGGTGAGCGGTTGGTATCCATTTAAGTTAGACGCATTGCTATCAAAGGCGGCTTGGGGTGTGGTGGCCGCCAAGCGACCGTCGCTTCCTCTTGTGAAGCGCGCAACCGTTGGACCGTTTCCGTCCAGCGTGAAGCTGGGCCGGAATTCGTACAAGGTCTCCTGAACGGGTCGCCCCTCGGCATCGAGGGTTGTTTGTTCCTGCAATTTTCCGATCAAGCTGCTGTTGTTGATCACCAGAGCATCGGCCGAATACCGCAACAGGAAACCCACGGGGGATTCATAGTTGTGGCCCGCGATTTCGAAGGGGTTGCTCACATCCAGGTTACCCTCGCTGTTGCGGCGTAACTTCCAGCGGAACATCGGATTCACAGCGTGTGACAGGGCGACGCCCGCGGTTACTTCCGTGTTTTCGTAGCGGGTTCGCTCGGTGATGCTGGGATCGCGCCACCAGAAGGTGGTGCCGATTTGGTGTTCATCAATCCGTTCTTGATAATTGCTGTAATGCCCGTTGGTCGGATCCGCGTGGTTAAAGGGTTTGATGACCTGCTGTTCTGAGGCGGTGATGAACCGATAGCGGGTGCTTCCGCCCAAGGGCTGACCGGCGTTGTTGTGGGTCGAGACCGTGACTTCACCGTACACGATTTCACTGCCGGGCATGTTGTAGTAGGGATGCGCATTTGAGACGATCAATCGCTGATCACCACCGATCCCATAGCGGAAGGCGCTGGGATCGCTGAAGATGGTACCCGAATCGAGACCGTCCGCGGCGGATGTGTAGCTGTAACGCAGCAGCCGAACTTGATCGGCAGGTGGTTCGGTCGCGTTGCCAGGCCAAGCGAGGGGTGCTGTTTTCATTTGGGAAACACGCAGACCGCCGCCGAACTCGCCCACGGACAGATCGGGATTTTGGCTTAAACCCGCTTGGTAGGGAATCGGTTGCCCGTTCTGTTCGGGAATCGCCCACACGGCCAAGCCCATGACCCGTCCGTCCGGGTGAGCCGTCTCGGTGACCAACCATCGCGCCAGCTCGTCCAAGCTGTTGTGTGCCGCGGCCATGGTGGGGCTTGCGGGCACATCCAGCGGCACCACAAAGCGGTGAATGTTGGGTGAAGGGTATTCGGCGGTAGGGGGACGGCAGGTACCTGATGCATCGATCCAGGTGCAGTCCTCGGGAATCGACATGCCGCGCGCAAAAACAATGACCTGGCCGGGGTAGGCGCCGGTGGCACGGCTCCAGTCAAGCGGAATGCCCGATAAGGCATCGCGTACCTCGCGAAAGGATTTAGGGTTGAGGCGCGTGCCGACCAATGTTTCGATGTCTGCCTGCCAGTGGATCATCCCGCCCGCGTTTTGCTGAAGCACGCCGACGGGGTCGCTTGGTGAAACACGGGCGTTTACCGCCAGGCGATCCTGGGCGCGGCTGTAGCGGTCACTTTCGTATTGCAGGGATATTTCAGTGCCAACCGGGGTTTGAATGCTTTTCAAACTGAAATTGGCTTGGATAGGGACCGTCACATCACCGTCCATAAAGGTTCGCGGCGAGACCAAGCTGCGGAAGCGACTGCTTTCGGGAGATGGAAAACCCCAAGGGTCTTTTTGGTAATAGGCACCCTGGTAACCGGTTGGATGGGTCGCGGCGGTTTTGTCGATATAATAGCCAAACTTGAAGGGGTTGCTCGTGCTGCCGACGCCACTGAATTGAACCTGGGTTAAGCTCAACCGCCCGCCATTGGCCGAGTTCGGAACCAAATGACCCAACTCATAGGTGTAGGTGAAATCGGTTTTTCGCAGATATTCTTCGCCGAGAACTGTTTCTTGGTACTGATTAAAGGTCTGTAGGTCAAGGGTTTGACCGTAAGCCGTGGTGAACAAGGCGTTGTTTTTGGTGGATCGACCGTAAATACGGATGCGATCCAGTTTCACCGAGCCATTGAGCTGTCCGGGTCGTGTCGCCGAGACGTCGGCGGTGATCGAATTGAAATTACATGGGTTTCCATCGAACACCGCGCAACTGTACACATAAAACAGGTCACCGTGGGTGTAGGGCAAAGTGCCCAGGTAAATCATGCCCGGTTGCCTGCCGTCTGAAAGCGTGACCGGCATGCTTTGGCCGGATTCGGTCAGGCCGATTAAGTGGGCGGTTCCGGGTCGGAAAAGGACCAGATGACCCTCGGAAAGGGTAACGCGTGACGAAGCCCAGTTCTCGATTTGGCTGATCAGGGGATGGGGATTGCCGGCCTCATCGCTGAGGCTGCTATCCAGCATTTGGTAATGCCCCGGCCGAAAACGGTAATAAGGTCGTTCAATCGCTTGCGGCGGTGTTGCGTTTTTGTCCCAGGTTGCACCGCGGTTATCCGTGCGGTTTGCACTGTAATCAAAGGCGGCCAGGTGGGTGCGCGTTTTTGCGAAAAGGGGTACGTAGAGGTCTTTTGATCCGCGACTCCTTTCAAACGAAAAATAACCCTCGGTGCGGTCACGTCCGTTGAAATTGAAGTCGGCTTCCCCGTCGCCGGGTTCACCGGTACTGGGAAAGGGGTTGAGCCAATTAAACGAGGGGTTGGCCAAGCCGTATTGGAAGGTAATGTAATCGCCGAAATCCTCGGGACCGTAGTGTCCGTGGGGGTGCCTGTCCACAAAATCGGGGCTGGTCACCGCGGCCAAATACCAAGCGTAGGCATAGGGTTGTGTCATTCGTTCGACGCTCTTGCGCTCAGGCCCGGCCGGATCGAGGCTTTCCGTGGTGCGTGAATGACGTTCTTCCTCGTAGTTGCGCGGGGCGGCGCCGGCCGTAACCAGGCCGTGGTTGTCGCGCATGACCCCGAAGACATAACGAATGCCGTCGTTTTTCACGACGGTGATGCGTTCGATGCGACCCTGATCGTCGAGGTGGTAACGAATCCGTTGCGATTGATGATGGCGGCGGTAGTGTCGCCACCGTTTGATCTGCTGGTCGCTCATGGTGCCGCGCAAGTTGTAGGGGTCATGATCCTCGGCCAAGGCGGGATCGTTCAAAAAGACCATGTTGTCCGGGCCTTTTCCGGCGAACGAGGTGGTCTCGAAATGGTGCCAATCGTCTTCATGAAAATAATCGCGAACGACCTCCGGCCAGTTGGCCAGACGGCCCTCTTCCAAGGCGACCATCAAGTTGCGGTAAGGGTGGAACTGGAAGAACCCGGTGTTGGGAAGGGAAGTGGTGCTGTTTTCGGGTGGTAACAACAGGCCGCGTTTTTGGTAAACCGGCTTGGCAACGCCGGACAAACCGGGCGCCGCAACGGAGTACAGGTCGAAACTACCGGTGAGGTAGTTGGCCTGCAGTGCGTTTGCTTGGTTGAGTGCGTCGCGGTCTTCGCCTTCCTGGTAGGGGGCAATGTAGGCGGCGTTAAAATCTTGGTAAAACGTATCGAGTGAAATGTTATTCCCGGTGGCATCGGTATAAGTTCGGTCCAAATCGGAATGGTTCAGTACTTTCTCCGCTTTAATTTCGGCGGGGATGCCCAGCACGCCGACTTCCGAGGCGATCACGGTGTTTTTGCCGGTCCCGTTTAAGCGTGGTGTGTGGGCGCCGGACACCTCGCGACCGACCCTGTCCATGTGAAGGTAGCCATAGGCGTGAGAGGCCGAGCGGCGGTAGGCACGTGATTTAAAAATGCCCAAATTCATGCCGAGCAACGAGGCCGAACCACCGCTCTGTTTGGTGATATATGGCGAATACTGGGTGTTGGGACGGTGGACGGTCACGCCTTGAATGCCCACGTTCCCGGATGAGCTAATACTGGTCCCGCTGTCCGCGTGGCTGAGCGACAAACCCGCGCCGTCACTGCCGACGGACGCGGAGAAACCCATCCCCGTCTCGCCGATGCTCCCCGAGTAACTTGCCGACCAGGAGCCGTAAGTGTTGCCTTTCCCGTCCCGGCCAAAACCCAATTGGGCGTTGACGCCCGATTGGCCGAGGCTGTAGCCGACCTGGCCGCCAAAGCCACCGTGGTTGTCCCAGTTCACGCCCACGTTGCCGCCCTTAAATCCAATCCCCACGGAATAGCTGTAGGTGGAGTTGGTGACTTCCGAGGTGAGGATCGGCGCCGCGCGGTAGTCATCGGGATAGGCCCGAACCGCGCGGGAAATGGAGCCAGGCTGCAGGTTCCAACCCAAACCGACCCAACTTGCTTCCTGCGCCAAACGAATACCCGCCTTGTAATTCAACGACAAGGGAAAGGATCCGCCGGGTGCGCCGGGCAGGTCGCCGACCGGTAAGGCATACTGAAAGTCTCCCGAGGAAAGATTCACCAGGTCGGTGATGTCAACCGGCTCGAACTGGGTCACTTCCGGTGCGGTGGCACCGGTCGTTTGCGCGTAAAGCGGAAGGAGGGCTAGGGCAATAAATGCCGGCCCGCGACAGAGGCGAGAAAACATAAAGGTTCTCCATAGGTTAGGTCACATAAAAAGACACACCCTTATCCGGCGACAGCGAACCGCGGTGGGCAATGTGGATTTCATATGCGAAAAATACGTTTACGGGGATATGCCGGGGTACCGGCTGGGCAAACGACGAAATACGCCGTATATGGCAAACACGACCAGGATCTTAAACGAAGATAAAAAATAAATCAATTCAGAAAGTTTGTGATTGGTTTCTCCACATAATTCGAATACGAGGGAAAACCGTGGATTTTCAGAAGTTTATTGATGTGATGATCTTTTTGTGAGCGCCGCATGGGATGATGCCTGCCAAACTGCGCGGCACCCCTCCGGTTCAGGGTGGAAGGAACCACGGCGGCTGTTTAATCGTTCACCCTGATGTGGGGACGCGGGGCGCGCCGGCCCGGGGCGAAAATCCCTTGCGCCGGGGGGCCGAATGATGAAACCTAAGAAGCGCGATAAGAGCGAGGGATTTTGGCTAAAGATCTGGAGCGAAATGGTTTGGGGAAAGCGGAAGCGCACCCATTGGGTGCGGTGAGCATTTTCACAGACCGTTGCAGCCCAGAGGTTTAGCCAAAATCGCCGCGAGTTATCGCGCTTCTTAGGTGAAAGCCCATGTGTGTCTAACCGAAGCGGAACTGAACCGAGAGGGGGAGCAAAAGATCTGGAGCGAAATGGTTTGGAGAAAGGGTACCGGGTCGCGCACGACCATACCCGTTGCGAGCTGTGAGCTTTTTACGGGCTATTGCCACCCACGGGTTTCGTCGTAATCTCCGCGCGTTAGCCCTGCTTAAGTCCAGGAAGGTGCCCCGTCTCACCGCCTGCCCACCAGATTGTTACTTGATACATCGCGTGCCCGTGCCGATAGCAATCCTGAAAGATCTTTGTATCGGAAGGCGGGCGGCTTTTGTTCCATTCACCCAAAACCCTGCTCCAGGTCGGCGAACATGACGGCGTTTCCCAGGATGATCTACAGTCCTTGTTGGAGCCTGGTTTTCATTTTGAATGCCCGCGGGATTGGGAAGTTGCAGGGCTGTTGTTGGTGTCGAGAAATTATTCCGCGGCCGTTTTTCTGTGGGGACGGGAAGACCAGCCCGTGATTGAAACCCTCCAACAAGTCCGCAACGAAAAGACCCGAGAGGATTTGCCTATTTTTGTTCTAGCGGCGGAACCCTTGCGCGCTCAGGGGGTAGCGGCTTTACAAGCGGGTGCCTCGGATATTTTCTTTTTCCCCTACGATTTCTCTTTTATCCGTGCCAAGTTGTGTTTAGCGATAGAGACCCGTACCCAGTTTGATAAAGTCCGCGACGATATGCAGCGTTATTTACTGGCGGCACGCGGTACCAACGACGGCTTGTTTGATTGGGATCTTGATTCCGGTGAAATTTATTTTAGCGAAGAATGGCGGCACCTTTTACAGCTTCCGCCCGATGTTTATTTGCGCAGTCAAGAAGACTGGTTTGAACGGGTTCACCCGGATGATCGCGACGCGCTTCGATCAAAACTTGCTTTGCATTTGGAAGGGGTTACCGAAAATCTGGAGTACCAATACCGAATCCGTGCCGCGAATGGTGAGTATATTTGGGTACTGTGTCGGGGATCGGCCAACGAACGCAAGGAAGGGGTTTCTCGGCGTTTGGCCGGCATGATTACCGATCTCACCAATCGCAGTATTCACGATACCCGTACCGGCTTACCTTTTCGCGGTTTTTTTATGGAACGTTTGAGCCAGGCCGTCACCCGAACCCAATTCAATCAGCAGGTTCGCTACAGCCTTTTATATATAGATATTGATCGTTTCAAGGTGCTGAGCGAGGGTTTTGGTTACAGTATTGTTGATACGGTGCTGGTTGCTTTTGCCAAACGATTAGAACATTGCTTGCGCGACGGTGATACCCTGGCTTTCCTGGGTGGCGACAGTTTTGTGGTACTGGTTGAGGACTTTCAGGACGCATCGCACGGGCTGGCCGTCGCCAACCAAATTCACCTTCAATTGATCGCCCCTTTTCATCTCGCTGAAACCGATGTTTTTACCAAGGCGAGTATCGGCATCGCCCAGGTCACCGGGGAAACCCACAATACGGAGGAGTTGCTGCGGCGGGCCCAAACCGCCATGAAATATGCTCGCCGGCTCGGATCCGGCCACTCTGAACTGTACAATCCCGATATGGACGGGGTTAGCCGCCAAATGCTTGAACTGGAGGTCAAGTTACGTTCCGCGCTTGATCGAAATGAGTTTCGGGTGTTTTATCAACCCCAGCTGTGTCTGGAAACCGGCAGTATTTCCGGGATGGAAGCGCTCATCCGATGGGAAAACGAGGGGCGAATGATCTCGCCCGGTGAGTTTATTCCGGTAGCCGAGGAAACCGACCTGATCTTGCCGATTGGCGAATGGGTTTTGCGCGAAGCCTGTTTGTTCACCCAAGACTTGATCCAAAAGGGCTTGGGACCTCTAAGGGTATCGGTAAACCTGTCCGAACGGCAATTTCGTGCCCGAAATCTGGTGAACACCGTGGAACACATTCTGGGCGAAACCGGGCTGCCCGCCGAATATTTGGAACTCGAGCTTACCGAAAGCATTTTTGTCGAGGATCCCGAACAAACGTCAAAAACGCTCCAGGCCTTCGGCCGATTGGGCTGCAAGGTTGCCCTCGACGACTTTGGCACAGGCTACTCTTCCTTAAGTTATTTGAAAAAGTTCCCCCTGGATACCTTAAAAATCGACCGTGCTTTTGTCATGGACCTTACCAGCGACAGCCGCGATGCCGCTTTGTGTTCCACCATCATCTCGTTGGCACATAAGTTCAACATGGAAGTGATCGCCGAGGGGGTCGAAACCCGCGAGCACCTCATTATCCTGCGCGCTTTCCAGTGCGATGAAATTCAGGGCTACCACTTCGCCAAACCCCTGCCCCCCGATCAGTTTGAAGCTTTTGTGCGTCGCCATTTGGCTCAGAACGAGACGACCCTTGACGGTCTCGGTTTCTCTTTTTAACCAGACTGATCGAAGGCTGCTTGTGGGTTAATCGACATAGCGTTCCGCCCATGCGGCGATCATCTTGCCGACGTATACTGCATCGTCTTTTTTGCTCAGTAGGTGGTCGGCCTGGTCCAAGCTTAGGAAGCTTTTGGGATGTTTGGCCGCGCCGAAGATTGCCGCCGCGTTTTCGATGCCGACCGTATTGTCCATCGGCGCGTGGCAAACCAACAATGCTTTGCCCAATCGCCCGATTCGTTCAATGGTGTCTTGTTGCGCCAGGTCATCCAGGAATTGACGTCGAATGGTGAAGGGGCGCCCACCAATATGGACCTCGGCTTCGCCCGCGTTTCGAATGGACTGTTCTTTCGATCCAACCAAGTGGGCGACGTGTTGTGGATCGGCCGGGGCGCCGATGGTGACCACGGCGCGAACGGATTCGAGTTTTTTGGCTACTCGAATGACGGCGGCGCCGCCCAAAGAATGACCGATCAGGATTTGGGGGGCACGATGGATATCGGCCATATGTCTGGCCGCTTCCGCCAAATCCAACAGGTTGGTGGAAAAGTTGGTCGCCGCAAAATCGCCCTCGCTGTCCCCGAGCCCGGTGAAGTCAAAGCGAAAAACGGCGATGCCCTGTGCGGTTAATGCACGCGCGATGTGTGAGACGGCCAATAAGTTTTTGGAACAGGTAAAACAGTGAGCGAACAGCGCGGAGGCGCGCACCGCACCCGAATCGGGCAGGTCGACTCGGGCCGCCAATTGGTGGCCTTGGGTATTGGGGAAGGTGATTTTCTCTGATTTCATTCAGTCCTCCTCGATGGTGTTGTAACCGATGTACCGCGATTGATCGCGCTTATTAGGTTCTAAGCCGGAATCCTCCGGTCTTGCCTGAGTCGACGGGTTGCGCGGCCCATGCCGCATCGCGATGTTCTCGCCAAAGCACTTGCAAAATTGGTGATGGGTGATAGATTGGGTGGAGTCTTTCTCCAAAAGCAACAGGGCCCACCACGCTCACCAATACGGTTCAAAGCCCTCCCCGCGATGTTTTCTTGTACGGTGCGAAGGGTCCCACGCCCTGATTTGCGAGACCCCATCGGCGTCGGGAAGCGTTTGCTGTTTGGTTCGGTATCTCGCCGCTGTCTTGTTTCCCACCAATGTACCTCGGTATTCCCCAATATTGTCTGAAAGAGGACGGATGACATGAATGAACAACCAAGTATCGTGAACAACCACTATGTCGACCTTCTACAGAACATCTTAATTGCTGTTCTTATTCTCGTCGTCGGCTGGGTTTTGAGTAAATGGGTCAACCGCATCGTGCTCATGGCGTTGCGAAACCGTAAGGTTGACGAAGCCCTAAGCCGCTTTTTGAGCGGTTTGTCTCAATATGCGACCCTGGCTCTTGCGATCATTTCCGCGCTAGGCACGGTCGGCATTGAAACCACCAGCTTGGTGGCCGTTTTGGCTTCCGCCGGTATCGCCATTGGTTTGGCGTTGCAAGGCAGTCTCTCCAACTTTGCCTCGGGTGTGATGATCCTGTTCTTCCGCCCCTTCGACCTCAAGGACTTCATTACAGCCGCCGGAGAATCCGGGGTTGTGGAAGACATCGGCATATTTACCACCGTTCTGCTTACGCCGCAAAAGCATCGAATTATCATTCCCAACGGCGCGGTTCTTGGCGGTCCGATTACCAACTACACCGCCGAGGGTATTCGACGCGGAACCATTGAAGTTGGGGTTGCCTATGGGGTTGAAATGGAAGCCGTGATCGAGGTTTTGGATAAAGCGGCTGATCGTTGCGATCTGGTTCTGGAAGATCCCAAACCCATTATTGCCTTCACAAACTTTGGCGCCAGCTCACTTGATTTTGCCATTCATGCCCATTCCAAAACGCCCGATTACCACGCCATGCTGCACCAGGTTCGGGTCGCTGTTTACGACGACCTCAACGCCGCCGGCATTGAGATTCCGTTTGCACAAATCGTGGTCCACCAAGCCGAAGCCGGCGAGGCCGCGGCATAACCCAATCGACCGATTGAGGGGGTTTCGGCCCCCTTTTTGTCCGCTTTTGTCGGCTTGAATCAACCCGAGATACGACTTCTTAACGGTCGATTAGCACGGGTATGCAAAACCTGTGTCATAAAATCTGCATGCTGGGTGTTATTGTAAGTGCATGAGAAGTAACGAGTTGTAAAAGGTTTACGCAGATTGGTTCTTGCATGCCGTGCAAAAATCGGGTTGAATGAAAGACATTTGTTAGGCATGGTTCCATTCTATCGTTCGCCTAAATAAAGTTTCGGGGGCAGCATGCTTGTGAGATTTTTCGCGATTGCTTTGTGTATGACCACCTTTTGTTTGGGGCAATTACCAGATCGCGACGCTTTAGTTAAAAAATTGGTTGAGGGCTCATCCTCCGATTCCGATTTTGCCACCCAGGAGTTAATCAAACACTTCCAGATGGGTGGTTTGCGTACCGTGGTGCGCAACTTAAACAGATTACCGGATGAGAAGAAAATTCAATATATGCATGTGCTCCGGCACATGGATCTTTTCCGCTTTCGCAACGACTTAAACGCCAATCTTATTGAAGCGCCCAATGATGTGGCGCGCATGGTGGCTTTGCGTTTGCTCGCAACCTTCGGGGAACGGCTCAACCCCGAAATTTTCGAGCCTTATGTCGCCAACGAAGAGAACCCTATTCAACTGCGTTTGGCCGCCATGAGTGGTTTGATCCAAGCGCAACGACCCGCTGCTTACGACCGCTTCGTCGAAATCGCCGAAAAAGCGACCTTCGATCCCATCACCGGTCAAGATGATTTTGCATTCGCAGAAATCTCCGCGGAAAACCGCGGTTTTTTCCTCTACACCAAATCCAAATTAGAAGACAAAAAGGCACCTCTTGGTGCCGTGATGGTGTCCATTTACCTGGCTGGTCCACGTAATGACGATATCTATACCAACTTGCTCGATCAACGTCGCCGCAAGTTAATTCCCCTTCTGATCGACCGCGCTATCCTCGCCGGCGCGCCCAACTTGCTCGAACTCATGGCTGATCACAAAACCTGTAGAAAGAAGGTTGACGACATTAAAAAAGCCATGCCTGCCGCGCGGGCCATTGCCGATCTCAAAAAACAGTTTTTCAAACACGAGATCCAACAGATGCCGATTGCGCCACGTTTGGACCTACGCCCCAAAGGCTCTGGAACCGAAACCGGTTTCCGTTCGGCCTACGGTGTTGTAAAGGTTAGCGATGCGGGTGAGATTAGTGTTGTGGAATCCTTTTCACCTTTTGGCGGTTCAGGCGACCTGGCCGGCAAAATCGGCAATAAAACCTTTCCCGCGTTTGTCGATTGGCAACCCGTTGAGTCCTACTTCCTGGTGGCCACCCCGTAAGGTCGGCGTATTAGCTCGCGCCGAACAAGGCTTCGGGTTTCACCATCAAATAGAAACGTCACTTTTCAATGACGGCGTACTTCTCTGGAACGTACGCCGTTTTCTTTTTTGCGTGATGCTCCCGTAAATAACGGGGACCGGCATGACGCACCAGGATTGGTTGCAAGGGGCTGAAATGGTTGTTAGCAAGACGGTTGCGACCGATGCGAAACGCGGGTCCGGCAGAGCTGGGGCGAGGTATAACCGACCGAGAAAGCAAAGTGGTTATAAGGAATTCTGCTACGAAGACGAATCCTTGGTGAGAAATGCGGGCTAAGTGCCCCATTTGTATGGTTCTAGGCAAAAAACGCGTTCGGCATCCTCGTTGAACCGTGTAAAATATGAGGATCAAATAGCCGGAAACAAACACAGGAAGGGGGCGGTATGCCGATTCCACATATTTTGTATTTGGACAACCATTTTGAGGATAAGAAGAAGCTGGTCATTCTTTTGTTCTCCAATGGTTATGAAGTGATGCCTGTCTCCAAACTGAAAGAGGGCTTGTCCGCACTGCGTGTGGCTGACTTTGACATGGTTTTATGTGATATGCATTTGCCCGACGGCGACGCCGATCATTTGATTCAAACTGTTAAAAGTTCTACCGACCTCTCGAATATTCCGGTCATGGTGATTACCAGTCAGGCCAGCGATAGTGACCGTAACAACGTGATGTCCTTAGGTGCGGCCGATTACCTTACCAAGGATCTTGACCCAACACAGCTCCTGAAACGGGTCAAAGAAACCGTGAACTTGCACCGCCGCGCCATCAAAAAAACGTCGGTGGGCATTTCCGGCCAATTGGCGCGCCTCAAGATTATCGATTTGATTATGCAGCTATCTGATGAGAAAAGCTCGGGATGCATCACCATTGACGGCCCGCTGCTTATGGAAATTCATATGCGTGACGGTCAAATAGTGCACGCACGCCATGGCATCACCTTGGGCAAAAAAGCCCTGTTCCGTTGTCTGCGCATTGCCGAGGCCGCCTTTCATTTCCAGGCGGACAGCCAAGTGATCGAATACTCGATTGAAGAGGAGCTCGACGACCTACTCGAGGAAGCCAGGGTTTCGAACGAAAAACTCATGGCCAATTGGCACAAATTGCCCAATGCCAATTACCGGGTGCGGATCGGTAATCCATCCGCGCTGCAATCCACCAACTTTAAACCGGCTGTCCGGGCCGCGTTGGAGATCATTAAAAAATACCCGCGCATTGGTACCTATGTGGACCGCCTCAACCTTCCCGATGTTGTTTGTTACGAATATTTACATACGTTCTTGGAACGCGAAATCATTGAGTTGGTTACCGAACACAAACCCGTCAAAGTGGTGACCGATGCGAGTTGTGATTTGCCCCAGGAAGAACTTTACGACTTAGGCGTTTCCTGTTTCTCCGTTTCCCTCAAGCTTGGTTCCGAGCAACTGCTGGCCACTGATCCCAAAACCGAGGATGTGGTTTACAGCAGCAAATCGAAAGTGCTCGAGCAGGTCACCATTTTGCCGCCTGACAACGAAACCATTCTCGATCGCTACGTGAATTTTCTGCCCAAGTACGACTGTGTCACCATCACCATGGGTGAAAAGGTCGGTCCCATGTTTGAGGCCGTGGATAAAAATGTCGCCAAGCTACAAGCGACCGGTTTGGATGGCAAGAGCTTGCTCGCCAATGAGACGACCACCATCAACAGCCATTCCTTTTCCTTAGGATTGGGGCTTTTGGTGCGTTATGCCGCTGATTTAGTGGGTCAATCGCTCCAGGCGGAACAGGTGGAAGAACGCCTAATTACGGCGATTTCTCAGCTCCATATGATTTTTGCGGTCAATGCCGACCGCAGCTTTTTGGCCAAAAAGGGCTTTTCCATTCTTTACTGGAACGGTGAAGACTTTGAACTGATTGAAAAACTCGACAAAAAAGAGAACCCAATCAACGCCTTGGCCCAGCATGTAGAACGCCGCCTCGATCATAAGTCCGGGCTTCACATGGCGATTGGCCACGTTCGTAACCGTCAGCAAGGAGAAGCTTTGCGGTTGGAGTTGGGGCGTCGGTTATCCACCACCCGCGCACCTTTGCGTCAAATGGGACCCATTGCCGGTTACCGCCTTGGCGAGGGTGCCCTGGGTGTGGCTTTTTTCCAAGAGTAAGCCACGCCGGTAGCCGTGATCCACACGCCTCGGGACACGCCCATTCGTGGGGCGTGACCCGGCCGGGTGTGCTTATTTCCAGTCGACGGCTAACTCGCCGACCGGACCCTTCATGACAATTTCCAGTTTGGGGCTGTTTGGGGAAAAGGATTCCGGTTCCCATGTTTTGTCGTTTTTAACGAAACCGTACTGGGTTAAATCGCGGGAAGTACCGCGAATAAGGACTTGGGTTCCACGCGGGAAGGTCAGCGCCGCTTTTCCGATGTCTAGGTCGAGTTTGATCTGGGTATCGATGAGGATTTTCGGACCGAAATCCACGCTAAGTTCGCCGACGCCGCCGTTGATTTTGATCTTGTCGGCTTTTAAGTTGGCCAGATTGTTAATTTCCAGGTCCCCGGCCAGCAGGCCGAAGGTTGCCCGACCTCTGACAATCGATTGATTCACCGTGGGGAAATTGATGTCCATGTCACCGTAAGAAGCACGGGCGCGAAAGCGGCTGATGTTGAGATCTGCAAAATTTAACGAACCATAGCCCACCGAATTAATCGACATGTTGAAATCGAGTTCGGCTCCGTTGGGGATTTCCGCGCGCATGTTGGGCGCGGTTTTTTGGATGTGGCCGGCCAATCGATTGAGTGTGTACGGAATACTTGTTTCCCATTTGAACACCTGCTTCTCTCGATCAAAGGCGCTGTAACCGCGTCCTTTTTGAAAATAGGTAACCGCTTCTCCTTGGCCTTGTTGGTTGGAAGCCTTCAGTTCGATGTTGCCGGCACGGCCGCGGAAGTGAACTTTAATGTTTCGGTCCTTACCGTAAGACAAACTGGTGCGTTGGCGGTTTTCGGCGGCGTCGCGTTCCGCTTGGGTTGTTTGAGCCGCGGCGGGCAGGCTAAAGAACAGAACCACCCAGAACAGGGCGCGGGGCGCAGAGGAAATCCATGTCATTGCGATCACTCCTAATAGCTAATCATCATATCGGGGAAGGTTTTCCCCCTTGGTGTTTTATATCTAAATTTAGGTTATCCACGACGGTCGGCCAAGGTGGCGGCAATCCAGTGGAGGAAGCGTTCTTCCGTGGGCGGAGGACCGGGTTGGTGCACCTTTCGCGTTTCGCCGCGCCATTGACTGACCAGCGTTCCTTCCTGGTCACGGTCCAGGTTGAAAAGTGCGATGCCGGGGCCTTTTTCGGGATCGATGTCCCGCTCTTCCGCCTTGGGGTCCGCCAGCAAAACCAGGGCGATCATGTAGGACTCGCCGACAAACAAGGGTTCGGGCATCTGGATTAAGATACATGGCCAGGGCCGGATGACCGTTGTTTTGATGGCGAGTGCCTCGGCATGCATGCGAAAGGGATCGCGATTTTTCTGGTTAATGTCGCGATTCACATCTAACAAATAATTGATGAACCGTTCTCGATCCATCTTGATGCCGCCGAAGAACGTCATGGGATCGCGCCAGGCCACTTGTGGGACCACAACCTGAGAAAAGGTGAAGTGGTGGGCCCGTGGTTCGCCCGCGATTTCGGCGGGGGTGGCCGGATCATCGGTGGCGGCTGGGTCGCTGGACCTCGATTTTTTAAGGAATTCAAACATCGCTTACTTTCTCCCTTGGAACCATACCGCGCATCTTAACCGATTCCAGCAGAATGACCCAGCCTTGTCCGCAAATTGGCTCGGCGTGGCGGCATCGGGCCAAAGGATCACGGCGCGCAAGACTTGATACGTTAGGTCGGCAATGGCATGATGGGGCTTTCCTCGGGACGGCCCTGGTTACGGCAAGGACCGGGAGACCGGATTAATCGGCTGTAACAGGCTAAGGAGGCAGGGGATGGGCATGATGCTGGGACTGTTTGCGGCAGTAATCCAAAGCGCTTGGATGGGGTCGGCTCCGGTTCAGGAACCGCGTTATTCCTGGAGGCAAGCCCCGCCGGCTTTGGAACGCCGGCTCAGCCAAGGGGTGCTTCAATGGCAGGTCGAGGACAAAACCCTGATTTTTACGGCCTTTGACAAGAGCCGCGCGGTGGAAAAGGCGCGCCTCGAAACGGATTTACCTGCCTGGCCGGTCGTGGACTGGATGCGTCACGGCCAAAACCTGTTCGTCGTCCAGCAAAACGCGGCTGCCCCGGGTGAGATTTCCCTGGCGCGGCTAAACCTCTCCAAGCCGGGATCCCTGTTCCAATGGCGCTTGAGCCATCCTGAGCCGGTTATGCGCGCCACCTTGAACCATCATCGCCGCCGTTTGCTGACCCTAGACGAGAAAGGCGCGGTGCGTTTGTGGCGGGTTGAGCTCGATCCCTACCAGGAGCGGCCGACGATGTCCCAAAAAGCAGTATTGCTCAAAGAACACCATTTCAATGTTCAGAAGGGGGCCGCGTTTGTGCCTTCTTGGTCTCCGCTCGGCAACTTCTATACCATGCCACGTCATGGCGGCGGGTTGCTCCTGTACGACGGTCAGGACGGTGTGGTTCTCGGCGATTTCGGCGGCGTTCCGCGTGATGCTGTTTATCGCGGCGACAACCCCCCTATTCAGGCATTGGCTTTTAGCCAACGGGAGGAGCGGATCGCGGTGTTGCGTTACTCGGCGCCGGGTGTTCAGTCGCCTGCCTCTGACTTGGTGGTCTGGGATAACTGGGGTCTCAATCAAGGCCGGCTGATGCGGGTGGATGCGGATCGCATTCGTGCCATGGATTTCGACCGAATGGAAGACCAATTGGTGCTGGCCTCGGGTGATCGCCTGATGGTGTGGGATGCAGTGGCCAACCAAGTCCGAAAAGAATGGCCCGCGGGAGTGGTTGATCTTCTCCGTTGCCATCCCCGGCGATCCTGGATTGCCGCCAAAAATCGCGCGGGTGAATTGACATTATACGAAATGAATACGGGTCAAACCCTGGCGACGTTTGCCGGGGCGGATGCGCACGGAACCAGGCTTGAATTCAGTTATGACGGACGATTGCTGCTTTTGTTGGGTCGGACCCAAAGCGAGCCGTTCATTCAAGCCTGGGTTGTTCCGCCAATACCCTGATGTGACGCCGTTTGCTCGATTGATCTGGTTGCCGATGTTCGCTATACTGCCCACATTCAGCATCCACGACGTGTAGCCCGCGGTTGGCGCTTGCCAACCTAGTACGGTTCTGGTTGGGCCGTTCGCGGAACTTCTGTGTTTGGTCGGTATGCCAAGGGGGAACGTTGGCATCGGTCGGCCGTCTCGTGCGGTTTAAACGCGGAAAACAGGTGGTGGTTGTTGCTCGGGTCCTCCGAAAATCTCTTTGTTGGGGAGTGGGTGCGTGCGTAATTTTCCCTTTTACAGCCAGAACTTGGTCTATGTTGAATCGATTTACGAAAGTTATTTGGAAGATCCCGAGCGTGTCTCGCCGGAATGGCGCCGTTACTTTGAAAGCGACGGCGAGGTACCTGCATCGCCGACTCCGACACCAGCGCGTCCCGCGGCGAGCCTCGGCGCCGCCCCCGTGCCGGCGCGACCGGCAAAAACAGATGACTTTGCGCCTGTTTCGCCAACCACGGCCGGCGCCCCGGCGCTGTCCCTGGGCGCACATGAGGAAGAGAAACGCGCCCAATTGGCACAAAGCGACACGGTTCTGGCCTACCTCAACCAGATCTCCCTATTTGAACTGGTGACGGCCGAGGATTTAAAAGCGATAGCCGCCATTACCGACCTCGTCGAGAAAAACGAAGGCGAGATCATCAGCCAAACCGGGCAAGCGGCCAACGATTTTTTCTATATCATCGAGGGTTTGGTTGCCATTATCAAAAAAGGCGTGGAGATTAACTTCCTCGGTGCCGGTGAAATGATCGGAGAATTGGCCGTATTTGATGATCGTCCCCGTTCCGCGACCATGGTGGCTAAAACCGCCTGTCGCCTGATCCATATTCAAAGGGATCGTCTTTACCAGGTGATGCAAGCGCGCAGCAGTCTTGATCTCGGATTGGTGCATGTGCTTGCCGCGCGTTTGCGCGACGCCGCCTTCCGCCAGGAACGTGCCGACCGTTTGGTAACTGCTTACCGCGAGCGGGGCCACGTCAAAGCGCACATTGATCCGCTGGGTATTTTGGATCAAATTGAGCACCCCGAATTAACCTTGGAACACTATGGTTTCCGTCAAGAAGATCTCGACCTTAAATTAACCGTCAAAATTGGCAAAGCCTCCGTAAGCCGAAGCCTGCGTGACATTATTAATCACCTGGAAGATACTTACTGCCGCTCTATTGGTGTGCAATATACCCACATTGATGATTTGGACATCCAAGAGTGGATTCGCCTGCGTATGGAAGACCCTTCTTTACGCATGCGCATGACGGCGGAAGAACAAAAACATATTCTGCGCAAGCTGGCTGATGCCGAGAATTTCGAGAGCTTTTTGCACCGCAAATTTGTCGGCGCCAAACGCTTCTCGCTGGAGGGCGCTGAAAGCCTGATTCCCTTGTTGGAAAACGCGATTGAGGAAGCCGGCGCCCATGACACTGACGAGGTCATTATCGGCATGGCCCACCGCGGTCGTTTAAACGTGTTGGTGAACATCATGGGTAAGCCGGCCAGCCAGGTGTTTCGCGAGTTTAAAGATACCTCGCCTGATACCCACGGTGGGCGCGGCGACGTGAAATACCACCTGGGGTACGGTAGCGATCACCGCACCGCTTCTGGTAAGAATTTGCACCTGAGTTTGTGTTTTAACCCCAGTCACCTTGAATTTGTCGGCCCGGTTTGCATGGGTCGGGCTCGCGCCAAGCAGGACCGTTTCGGCGATGTGGGCCGCGCGCGCGCGCTGGCGCTGGTGATCCACGGCGATGCCGCTTTTGCGGGGCAGGGCGTGGTTCAGGAGATGCTCAATCTCAGTGAACTCAACGGTTACTGTACGGGTGGTACCGTTCATATCATTCTCAACAACCAGGTCGGGTTCACCACGGATCCCAGCGATGCGCGATCAACCCAATACGCCACCGATGTCGCGCGCATGCTGCAAATTCCCATTTTCCACGTGAACGGGGAAGATCCCGAGGCCGTTGCGCGCTCGATCCGCATCGCCATGGATTTCCGCAAAAAGTTCCGCAAGGACATCGTGATCGATATGTACAGCTACCGGAAATACGGCCACAACGAGGGCGACGACCCTGGTTTCACGCAACCGACCCTGTACCAAAAAATCAAAAAACGGCCGACCGTCCGCGAGTTCTACGTCAAGAACCTGCTCAAATTGGGTGGAATCTCCCAGGAAGAAGCCGACCGTATTCAGGAGGAATCCAAGGCCCATTTGGAAGCTGAATACCAACATGCCGAGGATCCTGACGGCGCCTACATCGAGATTGAGATGGGTCAGGGTTTGTGGAAACCCTACCGCGGCGGTTTGGACAAAGAGGTTCCCGAGGTGGATACCAAGGTTCGCCTGGAGAAGTTGCGTAAATTGCTGATCAAGATTTCCGAGTACCCTGACACCTTTAAACCCCACACCAAAATTCAGCGTTTCCTCAAGCAACAAAAAGAAATGGCCGAAGGTGAGCGCTTATTGAGCTGGGGCAATGGTGAAGCTTTGGCTTTTGCGACTTTATTGGACGAGGGTTATCCGGTGCGGTTCACCGGTCAGGATGTCCAACGCGGCACTTTCAGTCACCGACATGCCGTGCTCCACGACAGCCGGAACAACGAACTCTTCACACCCTTGGCCCAGGTCGCCCAAAACGGGGCGTTCCTCGAGATTTACAACAGCCCGCTCAGTGAAGTGGCGGTTATGGGTTTTGAATACGGCTACAGTTTGGATTACCCCGAGGCGCTGACCATCTGGGAAGCCCAGTTCGGCGATTTCAGCAACGTGGCCCAGGTTATCATCGACCAGTTCATCAGCACGAGTGAAGAGAAATGGCGCCGCCTCAGCGGTTTGGCGTTGTTCCTCCCCCACGGATTCGAAGGCCAGGGGCCGGAACACTCCAGCGCCCGTTTGGAGCGGTTTTTGATGCTGGCCGCCGATGACAACATCCAGGTCGTCAACCTGACCACGCCCGCCCAGTTGTTCCACTGTCTGCGGCGACAAGTTCTGCGGCCATGGCGGAAACCGCTGATTGTGATGTCGCCCAAAAGTTTGTTGCGTCACCCGGAGGCGGTTTCGCCGCTTTCTGATTTGGCGGAGGGTGGCTTCCAACGGGTGATCGCTGATGATGAGGTGGATCCCGACAAGGTCTCACGCATCCTGTTGTGCAGCGGTAAAGTGTATTACGAACTGCTTGCGGCACGGCGTGAGAACGACATGCACCATGTGGCTATTTTGCGATTAGAGCAATATTATCCGTTCCCTTCTGATTTGCTGAAACGCGTGTTGTCGTCCTACAAATCGGACGTACCTGTTTACTGGGTTCAGGAAGAGCCTCACAACATGGGGGCCTGGCCTTTCCTGAAGCTGAAGCTGGGGAACTACATTGAGGGCGGCGGTTCGCACCACTTGTTCTGTGTGAGCCGTCCAGAGGCCGCCAGCCCCGCCACCGGTAGTGCCGCCAACCACCGGGTTAACCAGGAACGGTTGATCCACGAGGCACTGGGTTTGACCGTTTCCCAGCCTTCATCCACAACCTAATGGTTTCGCCAGGGGGAATCCTTGCCGGGGTTCTCCTTAGGGCGGCACGACGCTTTTTTGTCGCCCAACAGGTCAGGGCCACCTCCTGAAACAAGGCTGGACAAGGTCCGTACTCCTTTTGTATGGTTTTAATTCGCGGTGAGCCTGCTTTGCTCACAAGGATTCGTCGCGAGAAGCTGAAAGCCTTGTGAGCTATGCGGGTTCGGTATCATGCCGCTTTTTCCCCGGTTTTTTGAATGCGGTTGGTTCATTGGTTAAGAAGGCCGGTGCTTCCATGCTCTACCGGGTTTTCCAAATGATTTTTTGGTGGTGCACACTTTGCTTTTGCCCTTGCCTGTCGCGCGTTTTGTTCCTTTTCTGCTGTTAATTGGGTTTGGTTTCCTTAGTTGTGGTCCCAAGCAATCGCTGCAAACCCAGGGCTTGCCCGAGCCGACACCCAAGGTCGACACGACCGTTTCCGAGGAGCCCACGCCCTCCGAGCAAATGGAAACAGTCGAAGAAGCGACCCTTCCTCCGCAAGAAACCGCCCTCGCCGAGGTGGAGCCCGAGGTTTGGCAAGACCCCGATCCAAGCCCGTTACCTGAGCCGGTCGTGCCGGAACTGACCGCACGGGAACGTTTGGAAGGTGCCTTGAGTGCCTATGAACTGGCCCGGGAAGCATGGCTCCAGGGCGATTTAGAGACGGCCGTTGGTCACCTCGACGCGGCTTATGAAGGGGTAATGTCGGTTGATGAGAAAGAACATCCCGATATCCTTCAGGAAAAAGACGACTTACGTTACTTGATTTCCAAACGTGTGGTCGAGATTTACGCCAGCCGTACCACCTCCGTCGGTGATTTGCGCAAATCCATTCCCATCGAAATCAACGAACACGTTGAAGCCGAAATCCGCAGTTTCCAAAAACGTGAACGCCGCTTTTTTATTGAATCCTACAAACGCGCGGGCCGGTATCTACCCATGATCGAAAAGGTATTGGCTGAAAACGGCATGCCGGCGCAATTGGCGTGGTTGCCACTCATCGAAAGTGGGTTTAAAACCAACGCTTTGTCACGCGCACGGGCTTTGGGCATGTGGCAGTTTATTCCTTCTACCGGATACCGCTACGGCATGGAGCGCAACCGTTTTGTCGACGAACGAATGGATCCTGTCAAATCCACCAATTCAGCGATTGCTTATCTCCAGGATTTGCACGGTTTGTTCGGTGATTGGTTGACCGCGCTTGCCGCCTACAACTGTGGCGAGGGCCGTGTTCAGCGAACGATCAATCGCCAGCGTTTGAATTACCTCGACCATTTCTGGGACCTTTACAACAACTTACCTCGCGAAACAGCCCGTTATGTGCCGCGCTTCATCGCGACCTTGGCGATCCTCGAGGATCCTGCCAAATACGGATTTGACTTGCCCGAACAATACCCACCGCTCGATTTCGAAACCGTGAAAATCGAACAGTCCGTCTACCTTTCCGAGCTTGAAAAACGCCTGGGTTTGACCGCGAAGAGCCTTAAGATGTTGAACCCCGAATTGCGGTATGGCTTAACGCCCGGCGACGGCTACATGCTCAAAGTACCCAGTGGCCAAGTTGAGGCGACCACCGCGGCCGTGGCCAACATGGAGCCCGGTCAAATCCCCGTGGATACCTCGGGTGTACACCGCGTGCGCCGCGGTGATTCCCTTTCGGCGATTGCCAAACGCTACGGCACCTCGGTGACCCGTCTGGTTCAGGCCAATAAACTAAAAAGTCGCGACCAAATCTGGCCTGGCCAAAAGCTGGTCATTCCCGGACGACGGGGGCGTGTCATGCCGGCGCCGGGCGGGGGTTCCGGTGATTGGGTAACCCACAAGGTGCGTCGCGGTGACAACCTGTGGCGTTTGGCGGAACAATACGGAACCACGGTGCAGCGGATCAAACAATGGAACCAAATGTCGGGTTCCCGTTTGAGCTTGGGCCAGCAGCTCAAAATTAAGCAACAACCCGCCGGCAAAAAGACCTACCGCGTGCGCAGGGGCGATACCTTGGCCAAGATTGCGGCAAAACACGGGATCAGCCTGCGCAAACTGTTGGCCGCGAATCAACTGAGCAAACGAGACAAAATCTATCCCAATCAGGCGTTGCTGATTCCCTAATGAACCCGCTTGACAAAACGCTCGGCTCGGTCGATTCTATTTGGCTCGGCCGAGTCGCGTATTGATAGGTTCTTTTTACGTATCGGCCTAACCCGCATATCTCACAAGGAATTCTGCTACGAAGCCGAAAGCCATGCGATTACGAGGGGGCGGCCTTCCGCATTACTCGGTCGAGCCGCCTTCGCCGTAGCGCTGCTACGCCGATAGGTCGGACCCCTGTGCCGTCTCTCGGTCGTAATCTTCGTACTCACAAGGCTTTCAGCTCCTCGCGACGAATCCTTGTAAGAAATGCGGGCTAACGATTTTAGGTAAGTGTCGTGATTGGCCGATTTTTCAAAGGTTCGGGGGCGAAGTGAAGATCAACAGTCATCAGGTTGCGGAAGCTGATCTCGCGCGGCGGTTAGAATATGACCATTACACCAACGAACAGGGGTACATGGTTTTCACGGAGCGTTTCCACGTAAAACGAGGGATTTGTTGTGGCAATGGATGCCGCCATTGCCCGTTTACACCGCGCCACCAAAAAGGGGGGCGTGTGCTCAGCCAAGCGGTACAGAATCAGCTTAAAAAGACCCCTTAAAGAACGCCGGCAAAGGCGTTTTGGGTTGTTTATTCTGGGTGGTCTCGTGGCCGGGTAACCGTTTAATGATATTTAGAACAATAGTACTTATTCATGTGACCTAGCTGTCTTTGTTCGTTTTAATCAAAAGGTAAAGTTTGTGTAATTAGGTGTGATCAGTTACCGCGTCGTGATCAGACCTTGCAGTCGGCGGCCGGAAGAATGGGGCCACTCGGCGACCCATGCGTTGTATGCCGCGTGAACTTTTTGTTTTCGATGTGGGTTCGCGGGCAGGACCTGTTCCATGTTTTTTGATCGTGGCGGCGTTTGGTGCCGGTTCTGGTATCTGTGAATCGTGCATGGCGCGGAAGCGATGCCAATCTTTACTTCTGTATTGTAAAGTTCTTATCTTATGTAAGTAACTTAAATAAAGCGACTTAAAGTCGTTTTGTCTGTTTTTAGTTCTTGGGGATGGCTGCACACTGCTGTTTGGCGAGGTGGCGGAGGCGTGTCGATGCATTTGCTACGCCACCCTATTTCGCTCTAAGTGACTGGATCGGTCAGGTATCTGATTTGAGGAAGGCGGTATTTATTGATGTAAGAACAAATTCTGATAAGTGATCGTCGGCACGGCTGGTGATTTGGGGTTGTCCCGAATGTTAAGGTTGTGTCATCCTTGATTTACTTTTGTCCTGCTATTTGGATGATGAATGCCACCTTTCTTGATTAAGGTTTATCGATCACTATCTTGAAAAGAAGTACTGAGGAGATTTCCGCTCGTGAGCATATTACGTCGTTTGGCCATTTTGCGCCCGCTGTTGGTTTTTTGTATTCTGTGGTCCGTAGCAGCCCAGGATATCCAAAAGCCGCAAGCCTATGTCATCCCTAACCAAAAACTAACCAATCGCTTAGCTCAGAACCTGACCGGACCGCAAGAGGGCGACGCCCATGAAATCGCCATGCGGTACCTCAACGAAAACGCCGATGGCTTAGGTGTCACCGCAACTGATTTGGCGAACGCGGTGATCACCAGCGCCCACGTATCGCCTCAATCCGGTGTAACCCACATTTATATGGCGCAAGAGGTCGACGGGCTGCGGGTTTTGGGCAGTTCCATGAGCATCCATATCGCCCGCGACGGCAGTGTGATCAAAGCCGACGCTGCTTTTATTGAGCAGGGTGCCGAAAAAGTGGATAGCCGTTTTGAACTCAACGCGTTGGTTGCGACCCTAGCCGGTGCCCGGCAGATGGGTCTTGCGGCCGAGCCGACAGCGGTTCGTCAGATCCAAGGTGCCGTCGGTGAAGATTTTGAAACCCTATTTGAGGCCGATTTTGCGGCTGACTTGGTGAAGGCAAAACGCGCCTACTTACCCATTGGACCTGACCGTTTGCGGGCCATTTGGCTGGTCGACGTGCCCGAGTCGGATGACCGTGTCGAGTGGATGGTTGACGCCACCCTGGGGTACGTCATTGAACAACGCAATTACAAAATCGAAGATTCGTTTCATGTACCGGGCCACAGCCACGAGGTAACGCGAGATCAATCCCTGGCCCCTTCCTTGTTTATCGATAGCTTAGGCCTCGGTGGGCCGCAATACGAGGTGTTTCCACCGCCGATGGAGTATCCCGACGACGGCCCCCGCGTCATCGTCAGCAACCCCGCCAACCAAACCGCCTCGCCTTTCGGCTGGCACGATGAAAACGGTGCGGCCGACGGTGGTACCTTTACCACCACCCGCGGCAACAACACCCATACCTTTCTTGATCGAAACAATGATCGTGCACCCGACGAAGGGGTTAGCCTTGACGGCGGCGTGAATCTTGATTTCACTGGATCGTTGGTTCCGTTGAACCTTAACTTGGGTCCCGATGCCAACCAAGCCGCTGCCGCCGTTAACCTGTTTTTTTGGACAAACTACCTGCACGACATTCTCTACTTGTATGGTTTCAATGAAACGGCTGGTAACTACCAAAACACCAACAATGGCGGTGGACCCGGTGACGGTGACCCTGTTCTTGCGCGTGCCCAAGCCGAGGCGGATCGGCCGACACTCAATAACGCTACTTTTTTGATCACGACCGACGGTGTTCCTGCATTTATGAACATGTACGTTTGGAACTACACCACGCCCCGTCGTGATGGCAGTTTTTCAAACATGATTATCGCTCACGAATATGCGCATGGTTTGTCCACGCGTTTGACTGGTGGGCGCACCGAACCCAATTGTTTGCGAAATACGGAGCAAATGGGTGAGGGTTGGAGTGATTTCGTCGGCCTTGTGCTGACCGCTAAAGCTAGCGATACACGCACGACCTCCCGCGGTGTTGGTACCTATGTCCAGGGTGAGGATGCCAATGGGCAGGGTATTCGCCCAGCCCCCTATACCACCGACATGCAACTGAACGGGGCTACCTATGAGGATTTACCTGGGGCAACCATTCCTCACGGGGTTGGCTACATATGGGCGACTATGTTGTGGGAGCTTTATTGGGATTTGGTTGATGCCCACGGTTTTGAGGAAGACTTCACTGCGGGTTGGCAAAACGGCGGCAATAACTTGGCGCTGCAACTGGTAATTGACGGCATGAAATTGCAAAGCTGCCTGCCTGGTTTTGTTGAGGGCCGGAACGCTATTCTTCAAGCCGATCAAAACCTTACCGGCGGTGCGAATCAATGTTTGATTTGGGAAGCCTTTGCCCGTCGAGGTTTAGGTTTCTCCGCTAGCGAGGGTTTTTCCGGTTCAACCACTGACGGTTTTGCCAGTTACGACATGCCAGAAACCTGTTCCTTTGGCGCCTTTCGTGGCAATGACCGCGAGGTGTGTGCCGGGGCGGACAAAACCTTTGATTTTGGGATTGGCGGGCTTTGGTCTGGGACCGTGAGCGCTTCGCTGGTTGATGCTCCACAGGGGGCCGAATTCTCCTTGAACGAAACGACTTTTACGGAGTTCCCCGCGCTTGTGCGCTTGACAGTCGCGAACTCAAGCGGCCTCATCTCTGGTAATTACTCCGTGACATTGAGACTGGACGACGGCGAAACGCAACGGGATTTCCCCTTTAACTTCCAGGTGATCTCGGCAACACCTACACCGGTTACCCTCAAGCTACCCTCTTCAGAGGAGCGCAATGTCTCTTATCTGCCTTTGTTCAGTTGGGACGATAGTTCCGAGGGCGTTGAATACACGGTTGAGGTATCCTTGAATGAGCGTTTTAGCGACATTGTTCTCACGGGTCGTACAAACACTACGGTTTTCCAAACAGAAACCCCGTTGCGGGTTGGGATTCAGCACTACTGGCGTGTGATTAGCTCGAATTCTTGTGGTCAGGTCGTATCCGAGGGGCGGGGGTTTATTACCCAAGGTGCGCCCGACATTCCGGCCCAATTGTTTGAGGGTGAAGGAGTAAATGCTACGGAACTTCAAAACCGGGTGCTGATTTTTTCCCCAAATTCTAACTTCTCTGAATACGAATCGTGTATCGAGGAAGGAGATGGGGAATGGAACTACTCCACCGAAAATGCGACGGTTATTGAAGGGTTTGGCGATGAAGACGCAAGGTATATTCCACTTCCACAGCCATTTAACTTCTACGGTGTCAATTACAATGATTTTATCCTAATGTCTAACGGTTTCATTACTTTTGGCAGTAACGATCCCACAGGAAGCCCTTCGACAGAGGACATCGAGCGACATTTTACGGTACCTCGTATCGCCTTTTTTTGGGACGATCTTGATCCTGGCTCTCTTGCTTCCGATCCAGAGCCCGGTATCGTAAGCTATGAAATCTTAGATGATCGTGTTGTGGTGACTTTCCAAAATGTGACTGAGTGGGTACCCCTGCTTTTCCAACCGAAACCTGTCAATGTTCAGGTCGAGCTGTTTTTTGATGACGGCCGAATTCGGATGACCTACCTTGATATTGCGCCTGTTGATTGCTTGGTGGGCCTTTCTGATGGGCGCCCTATTCCAAACGGCGGCGCGTACAACCCGGCGCGGTTCGATCAATCCGAAACCTGCGACTTCGCCTGTCCCTATGATGCGACCCGTGATCCGAACACCGACAACGCGGTCGATCTCCAAGATTTGATTTACCTCAACTTGGTGTGGCACGATGACGCCTCCGTCGCCGACGGCGCGCGGGAAGCCAATGACTACAACGAGGATTCACGATTCAACGTGCTGGATTTAACCCAATGGATCAACCAGACCGGATCCTGTTTCATCCTGTCGTCCAGACTTTAATCACCTAGGATCGTTTCGGGTATCACCCGATTTTGTCCCGGCCGATCATAAAAAAGCGCCGCGAGGGTTGCATGCTCCTCGCGGCGCTTTTTCTTTTTTCTTTCGGACTAATCGTGGCGCAATGCCTGAATCGGATCCAACTGAGCCGCCTTCACCGCCGGGTAAATCCCAAAGATCAAACCGACCGCCGCGCAAACCGCGATTGCCGGCAAAACCACGCCCGGCGACCAGGCCACCGACCAGCCGGAATACAGTGAAATGCCCTCGGCAATGGCGAATCCGATCACTAACCCCAGAAAACCACCCAGGCCGGCGATCAAAAAGGCTTCGATCATAAACAGGCGACGAATATCGCCGCGTCGCGCGCCCAAAGCCCGGCGTAAACCGATTTCGCGGGTGCGCTCCAGCACGTTGGCCAACATGATGTTCATAATGCCAATCCCGCCGACCAAAAGCGAAATGCCCGCGATGGCCGCCATGACAATGTTAAAAATGTCCTGGGTGCGTCGATGCTGTTGCAGCAGTTGTTCCGGTACCACCAAATCGAAATCATCGGCCTCGCGGTGGCGCGTATGTAACAATCGCGCCAAGGCTCGTCCCGCCGCGGCGGTCGCGTAACCCCGTTCAATGGAGAAGTGGATTTCGTCCAGTTCGGCGTCCAAGGGTTGGGATTTGAAGTGGTTGAGCGCGGTGCTCAAAGGCACGTAAATACGGTTGCGCGGGTTCTCAATCGCCACTCCCTGGAACTCCTCTTTGTCCAAGATGCGGTCCTCAACCACACCCACCACGGTCAGCCACAGGTGATTGATCCTTAGCCGCTCGCCCAATGGGTCGCGGTTGCCGAACAGGTCGAATGCGGTCTGGCTGCCGATGACGCAAACCTTGGCGACGGTCACGTCGTCGTGAGGGAGGAGCGGGCGGCCCAGGCGCATGGCAAGCGTTTGACCCGCGCTGGTTTGCCCAACCACCATGGCGTCACTTTTCCCGGCCGCGCTGAAGATGGTCTGCGCTTGGACCTTTTTCACCGCGATGGTTTCTGAGACAAAAGAAAGCGTGGCCCGTGCCGCTTCCATATCATCGAGGTTCAAACCGCGCGATTGCTCGCGGATTTCGCGAAGTTGGTCGGGATCAAAAGGTCGGTTTTTGGCGATGACATTGCGGGTGCCCATCGCTTCAATTAAGCTAAGCGCCTCGCGTTCAGCACCTTCGCCGATGCTTTGCATGGCAATCACCGCGCCTACGCCGAACACCATCCCCAGCAGGGTTAAGAAGGTGCGGAGTTTCTGGGTCGCTAACTTTTCCAAAGCCTCTTCAAAATCGAGGCGCCATTCATTCAAGTTCGCCCTCCGTGGGTTGGGCCGTGGCGATATGGTCGCCCGCCGTCAAGCCTTCTAAAATGATCGTGCGGTTCGGTCCCCGTTGGCCCAGTTGAACGATCTGTTTTTCAAAGCGTCCTCCGACACGACGGTAAACCCAGGTTTCGCCCGCCTCGGAGAACAACGCTTGGTTGGGGACCGCCAGTGCCGCGGCGATGTCGGCCACGAGAAAACGAACCTTTACCTCGCCCATGGGTTTGATCCAAGCAACGTCCGGTTTCTCAAAGCCAACCCGCACGCGAAAATATTTGGTGGGGTCGTTCCGTGAACGCTGCTCGGCAAAGGGGTTGATCGACAAGACGGTTCCCGTCAACAGCAGGTCCGGTGAGGCCGCGGCGCTGATTTCCACCGCGGTGCCTTCTTCGATGCCGGAAGCCTCCGATTCCAACACATAAGCGTCGACCACCATCGAACTCAAATCAGGGATATTGGCCAGTTTCATGCCGGGGAATACCGTATCGCCGACACCAATGGTTCCCCGCCACTTCCGTTCATGGAAAAAGGTTCCCGAATGGGGCGCGTGTATCTCAAGGCTTGCCAGTTGTTTTTTGAGGCGTTCGGTGCGGGTGCGCGAAAAGGACAGGCGTGCCTCCTGGGCGGCCACCGAGGCCTGCAGCTTCTTATCATGGCGCGCCTTCTTGGTGCGGTTGTGCGCCAATTTATAGCGAAGCAGGGTTAAGTCGGCCTCGTCTGTTTCTCGATCCATGCGGCTGAATTGCTCGGGATCGCGGCGCGCAAAACGCTCGGTAAAATCCAGTTCGCGCTCGAGCATCGCGAGGGTGTGGTCCAGGTTGTCCTTTTCTTTTGAGGCTGTCAGGCGCATGGAGGCCACTTTCACCGCGCCTTCCTCAAGGGCAAATTCTTGCATGTTTAGCTCCGAGGTCATTTTGCTGCCGTCGAGGACAATCACCACCTCGTCTTGATCCACCATGCGACCTTCCGGGGTTAAGGACAGGATGGCGGTGCGACCCGCGTTTGGGTCGGCATTGAGCGGGGTACTTTTGGCGGCGGTAAAGGTGCCGTCGGCCCGGACCACGATGCGAAAGGGTTTTAATTCGACCGGAATCGTCATGGTGGTTGTTTGCGCGTCGGAACCGCAGCCAAGGGCCAAGATTGCCGTAAATAAGACGCCCAGCAAGCGTCGTGTCGGCGCCGTCATGGGGCTGCCTCCTCATCGTGATGTTGACGCAGGATGGTGACCCCGGCCTCAATGCCGGCCACGATTTCAAACCAATCATCACCGCGCCGTCCCAACTGAATCGGGGTTTCCGCAATACCGCGCCAGCCGTCGGGTTGCTGCACAAAGGCCTGTCCGTCGCGGAAGGCCACGCAGTCGCGGGGCACAAACAACACATCCGTGAGGTTCTCCACATGGAGCTTTATGGTGGTGGCCATGCCTGGTCGCATCAGCTCGGGATCGGTTTCGAGCAGCGAAACCACCGCATCGAAAACGATGCTGGGTTTGTTGTACGCCTTGGTTCGGAAAATTTGGCCCATACGGTCGACCTTGGCGCGAAAGCTTTGGTCGGGATAGGCGTCCAGACGAACGTCCACCTTCTGTTCCATCGCGACGCGACCCGCGTCTACCTCGTCCACCACGGCTTTGACTTCCATCGCGGTTAAATCGGGAATTTCCGCGATGGTGGCGCCGGGGTAGGCTTCGTCACCGACTTGCCAGCGTTTCCCGCGCCAATTCTTTTTGTGGACCACCATGCCGTCGCGCGTTGCGCGGACGTTTAACAGGGCCAGATGCTGTTCCATTTGGTTGATGGTTTCTTTGTTTTTGCTGATACCGCGCTCAAGGTTGGTGGTTCGCTTTTTGATTTCCGACGCGAGGTTGCGCTGTTCGGTTTCAATCCGTTGCAAAGCCAGGACCGCTTTTTGGGCGCGGATGCGGTCTTTTTCCAGTTCGGCCCGTTCCACCAAATGTTCCGGCACCATCAGCTTGTATTCGAGCTTTTTTGCTTGAGCCCGCTTTTCGGCGACCTGAAGTGCCAAGCTCTCGCGTCGCTCCTTGGCCCGCAGTTGGTAACTGGTCAGTTCCGTTTCTTTCCCTTGCAGGCCCATTCGCTCGTCTTGTAACCGGCGATTCAATTCCTGGCTGTTAAAGCGGATCACGGAATCACCTTCCTTGACCAATTGGCCCTCCGGGGCTAAGAAATCGATGCGGAAGTTCCACATACGCGGGATTTGGGGGACCACCAGGTAGGCCGAATTCTTGGAAACCAAGGTCCCGGTAGCCTGGATGGTGACCGCTTTGTCGGCGCGGACCAAAGTATAGGTTGATTCGTCTGAAGTCGAGGGCGCGCAAGCGGCGGTCCCGAAAAGCAGCAGGCAAAAACCGATGAAACGCGCCTGCGCCGCCTGCGTTTTAATGGGTTTCATGGGGTGCCCCCTCGCGTGATAGGCATTAAGGTCGTGCCTTCAGCCAGGTTTTGTTGGGCCTCAACGGCCATGTGGAACGCATCCCATCCGAGGGGATTGACCGTCATGGGTTCACCGCCCTCCGGTTGTACCTGATAGGCGCCTTGTTCCAACCGAATCGCTTGGAGGGGCACCAACAAAACATCTTGGTGGCGGTCGAGCAAAAGTTCGGTTTGGGCACTCATGCCGGGTTTCATGCGGTCGGTGTCCACGTGATCCAGTTCAATCAAGGTGTGAAAGTACACACCTCGGCTCCAGTTCTTTTTTTCTTTGCCTTGGGCTGAGATCGTTCTGATGCGACCGGTCAGCCGGTTTTCCGGGTAGGCGTCAAGGCGCGCCGCGACCTTCATGCCCTGGCGGACGCGCACCCACTCCTGCTCCGTAAGCCAGGTTTCTAACTCAAGTTCGTCCAATTTGGGGATGGTGACGATGGTGGCTCCGGGATACACCGTATCGCCGATGTTCAGTTTCCGCGATGAATCGGTGGTATCGGCATAAACAATGACGCCGCCGTTTTGCGTGGTAAGCGAGAGCTTGGCGATGGTTTCCCGCTGCTGCTTGATCTCTTCCTGCAGGCGTCGGATCTGGATACGTGACGATGCCAATTTGTTCCGCTCAACCCGCGTATCCAGTTCTATTTGTCGTTTTTTGAGGGCCAAGGTGCCTTCCGCCCTGAGCTTGTCCAACTGCTTCTTTTCGTATTCTTTGCGTTCCTGTAGTTCGGCGGGAATGCGGGCGTCGATTTCGGCAAGGGCCAGATCCAGTTGGCTGCTTTCCAAGTCTTTGGCGAACTGTTGCAGGCGATCCGTCAGCTCTTCTTCCTGAGTGCGCAAGTTGGCTTCCGCGTTGACAAGGTCTTGTTCCAGTTGGTTCAGGTTGAGCCGATCTTGTTTGTTGTCAAAACGAACCACCACGTCGCCGGGTGCCGCGATGTCGCCCTCGGGTAGCATCCAATCGATTTTGACCTGCCAGTTATCCGTGACCGGGGCGATGATTTTCTCGCCGCTCACCGCTTTGATGCGACCGGTGAGCACCAACTTGGTCTGCAGATCGCCGCGCATTACCTTTAGCGGTGTTGCCGCCGCGAGGGGACCGGCGCATATCAAAAACAAAATGACCCTGCTCATGGGGCGCCCCCGGTACGTTCGTCACTGAGAATCGCGCCGTCTTTCAGGCGTACCACGCGATGTGCGTATTCGGCGATATCTTCCTCGTGGGTGACCATCACAATCGTGTGGCCGCCTTGGTTCAACTCACAAAAAAGCGCCATGATTTCGGCCGAGGTTTTGCTGTCGAGGTTGCCGGTTGGCTCGTCCGCCAGCAGGATCGCGGGCTGGTTGATTAAGGCCCGAGCAATGGCGACCCGTTGCCGTTGTCCACCGGAAAGTTCCATGGGACGGTGGTGCATGCGCTCGCCCAGGCCGACTTTGCGCAACATGGTTTCGGCGAGTGACCAATCAATGCGTTCACCGCGACGGTACAACAGGGGCAGCGCCGCGTTGCGCAGGGCGGATTTGCGCGGGAGCAGGTTGAAATTCTGGAAAATGAACCCGATTTCGCGGTTGCGAATGGCGGCCAGTTCGTCGTCGTCGAAACGGCGCACCTCGGTGCCGTTGAGCTGGTAGCTACCCGTGTCAAAGGTATCGAGACAGCCAAGGATATTGAGCAAGGTTGATTTGCCGCTGCCTGATGAACCCATCACGGCCACGAACTCACCGCGCTCAATGTTCAGGTCGATATGGTTGAGGGCGGTTACCTGACTCTCGCCCATGACGTAGGTTTTGCGTAACCCTTCAATAAAAATCATAGAAGTTAGGCGCTCCGGTCGGTTTGATCAGAGGAGGACTGACGCGGTTATAAGCCGCATTGTAAGGGGGAAATCATACAACCCCTACCTTAGATAGCGCAATTTCTATGGGAATCCGTCTCAAAAAGTAAAAATTAATTGCCGCGTGGCTATGAACGAACCTTTTTTAATCGGCCTTGGGCAAGGCGTTGATCGGCATCCACAGTTCGCTTTGTTCGAACATGGCCGCCAAACGCAACAGCCTGGCCTCATCGCCGAAGCGCGCGGTGAACTGCACGCCGATCGGTAAGTCACCGTGATGGTGGAGTGGTAGCGAGACAGCCGGCACACCCGTCATGTTGGCCAGTTGCGTGAAGGGCATTTTATGCAAGTTTTTGAGGCTTTCTTCGCGAATACGTTTTTTTAACAGCCCCGTCAGGTTAAGGCGATTGATGAGGCCCAACAAACGTTTTTCGCCCGGCGACATCGCCAGCTCGCCGATTTTCATGGGCGGCGCGGCAAGGGTCGGGGTAAGCCATAAATCGTAATTTTGCATGAGGTTACCCAGGCTTCGCGCCGAGCGGTTCCAGGTTGCGCGACGGAAGGCATATTCCCCCGCGCTGAGCTTACGGCCCAGCAAACGCAGCGCCCAGGTGCCGACTTCGACGTCCGCTGGTTTGATGCGTCGTTCCAATAAATGTTCCAAATAGCGGATGGTGGCGTCGATTTGACCCTGGTACATAATAATATATGACTCGGCCAAATAAGCGCCGTCGTGGTCGGGTGCCGCTTCTTCAACGATGTGGCCCTGGTCTTCCAGAAAACGGGCCGTGCGTGTGACCGCCTCGACGCAGATCGGATCGACCGGGCCGCCCAGGGGTGATTGGGTACTGAAGGCGATTTTTTGCGGTTCTAACGAGGTTTGGATTTCCTCGCTGTAAGGGCGGACCGGTCGTGCGATGTCAAACGGCGCCCCGCAATCCGGGCCTTCCAGGATATCGAGCATGGCCGCGCAATCGCGGACCGTGCGGGTCAGAACATGGCCGACCACCGCGCCCTCCCAAATTTCGCCGTGATTGGGACCAACCGGAACTCGGCCGCGGCTCGGCTTGAGCCCGAGCAAACCGCAACAGGAAGCGGGGATGCGCAGGGAGCCGCCGCCGTCACCGCCGGAGGCCATCGGGACCATGCCCGCCGCGACCGCCGCCGCCGAGCCGCCGCTTGAGCCGCCCGGTGTGTGGTTCGGGTTAAACGGGTTGCGACAAGGTCCCCAGCGTTCCGGCTCGGTAATACCCATCAGGCCGAACTCGGGGCAATTGGTTTTACCGAGAAAGTTGAGGCCGGTGGCGCGCAGTCGGCGCGCCACCTCATTGTCGGCTGGAGGTCGGAAACCGTCGAGCGCGCGGCTGCCCATGCTCAGCGGCTCGCCCGCTACCGCGACTTCCAAATCCTTGAGGAGAAAGGGGACCCCGTGGAAGGGGCCGCGCGGTAATTCGGCAAGCGCGGCGCGGGCCTGATCGAACATGGTGTGGACCACCGCGTTAAGGGCTGGGTTGTGTTGTTCGATGCGTTCCACCGCCGCTTCGAGCAGTTCTTGCGGGCTAACTTCACCGTTTCGTACCAGCCCGGCCAGGCCGATACCGTCATAAGCATCGTATTCCTTCAAAGGGAGCTCCTGTGTAAATAGCGGCAAATGGTTGCGTTAGCTTGATTCTAGCCGAGTCGGCGCATTATCTGGAATGCTTTTTCGGTTTGTCCCGTGAGCAGCGGAGAAGCGGGCCGCGGTTTTCAGCTTGATCATTAAGAACCGAACCCTTGTTTGTGGCAACGAAGCGCGAAATGTGGAGACAACCTGCGTTTTCTGGTTCCGATTCCCATTGAATCTCCGAAAATTGAAAAGGTTGGGTCGGAAATGCACCCAATCATGCTTCGTAAAATCGGCTTGTAGCGGGTGTTTTCGTAGGGCGTGGGTCCCGGATGTGTTCCTTGTCACGGGGGAGAGGTCGAATTTCACATTGTCTCCCCATTTTTTCCTTACTCGCTGACTAACTTTAACAACAACCAAGGGCGGCACAGTGTTCGAGTCCTTCGCCAAAGAAGCCGCGTCCGCGCCCTCAGAAGAAGTGAGTAAAGCATGAACTTTTTTTCTCATCACCGCTAACCCGCTCCACCACCATCACCAAAGTTTCCATTCGCGCTCATGGCACGACTTGGAATTGCCCCGGATACCTGAAGGTCCGGGGCTTTTTTTATGACCGCGACATGGGATATGAGACGGTTCATTCGCGCCATACGACTTATGTTATGGTGTCTGTACACTGTTTCAGATCAGCGCATAGGAGAACACGCCTTCATGACCGAAAAAAGACGTGTCTTGGGTTATTTCTTTAATCGGCGGTCTCGTTTTGATTTATATTTTGCCGTGATCCTATTCGTGTTGGGCCTGGCCCTGTTTCTCTCTATTTATCCACCGCCTCGGGAGATGGTTTCCCTTGTTGCCGACTACCAGCGAGAGATGACATTGGAGATGTTCCAAACCGAGATTCAGACGAATCTGACTTTTTCTTCTGAAGAATCAGGCGCGCGAACGATTTCCTGCCGCATTCAAAACAATGTGTACCACGTTGATCCACAAACAACATCCCTGATGATCCGGGCTGAAGAACACGTTCTCTATTATGGTCGTTATGCCGACTATATGGACCTTTTGGTGCCGCCGGGAATTGATGGAACCCCGTTGACCCTGGCCCTGATTTTTCACACGGATGGTGCCTGCTTGATCTACGAATTTACCAACCTTCCAGCGCGTCCCTTTCGAATGGATCATCAGACTTTAAATATTACCTTCATGCCTTGGAGCTCCGCCGGCAATCGAATTGGTTTTTACTATCAAACAGATCAAACCTTGACGTGAGGCTTGCATGAAATACTACTTTGGAGAGTACCTTGTTGCCGGCACGGCTCTGTTTCTTTGTGTTTGGTATTTGGTTTCCATAATGTACGATCGCTTTGAGGAAGTTGTTGTTCCCGATCCTTATGGGACGCCGATTACACTTGAATCATCCGAAATGGTGCGGCGCTCCCGGGAGATGATCACCGGTCGGGAATGTGGTGTGATTCATGTTCAGTTTGATAACAACCCCTACGCTTTTGATAACCGAACTGAACTAATTTTTACCGCCGGTGAGGAAACGCTTTATCATGGACCTTTTCAAGAGCGTTTTGTGATGGGTATTCCCCATGGTGATGCAACGACGCTGCGTCTTGAGGTTTTGTTTCCAAAAAATGGCCGAACCTATCGTTCATATTTTCAACGGAAGCGATATTATCATTTTAGTGCGAATGAATATAACCTGCGGGTTGTTTTTATGCCGCTTAATCGAGGTTCAGCGGATATCGGTTTTTTTCTAGACGCACCACCCGAGTATTAGGTTCGGATTCTGATACCATTCGGTTTAGACCTAACAAACTGATTACCGGAGCTTTGTGATCAAGCGCTTTTGGGGTCCATGTCGCGGCACGCCCACCACACCCGGTAACCTGAAGTCAACTTGGTTTCAGGTGCTTGTCTTTCCAGGTGTGGCGGTTTTGGGTCGAGTTATGGTTGGTTTGGGGGGGAGACGCGAAAGTTCACGTTTGCCGATTTATCATTCCATGGGCCGGGCAGGTTTCGACTACCCAGGGTGTTAAAGCCGTTAAGACGGAAAATTTTGTGAATCATTTGTTCGTCTTTATTAACCGTGCCGTAGCTGTAGCTGGTATAGCCGGTGAATCCCCAAACACTGAGGCCGGGGATTTGTTGAGAAAGCTTCTCTGACATCGATGTATCAAAAGTCGCGTTCGTCGCTGCTGATTTGCATGAGTAGAACTGACATTCGCCCGTTTCAGAAAAAGCGCCGGGCGATAGTTGGCGAATCTCGGGGAAGCCCCAGCTGAAGTTACCTTTGTTTTTTTGTCCGTGGGCGCCTTCAAAACTACCTACATAACCATGGCCCATAAACACAAGGTTGGTGACGGGATCGGCCAACCTGCTCGGGCTTAGGTCTTTGTTGTCCACGTTTTTTGAATTAAGGTAGTTACTCAGTTCTTTGGCTGAACTTAAGAAGACGAGTTTGACGTCCAAACCTTTGGCCGTGTTTTTGATAGCGGCTTTGCCGTAAAGACTGTAGCCGGCATCCATTACAAGCCATGTGATGGGTTCGCCGCTTTTCTCTTTTTTGAATTCGTTGATTTGTTTGATCGCTGTTTCAATAAAATTATATTTATAACGGTCTTTATTGTGCTCTCCGCCGGAGACCACGACATCTTCCTTGCCGTCCGGGTCGACGGCGGTGGTGGGTTTGTTGGCAGTGTAGGTATAAGACGAAACATATTGACGTTTTGGATCGACTTGCAAAAATCGGGCATGTAGGGGGAGTGTGGCCGCTACCGTCAGCAGGGCCGGAAGGATGAAGCGAAACATAGGACCTCGTACATAAAATGAAACAAAGTTGAACCTAAAAGGCGCGATAGGCGCGAGGATTTGGCGCGGAATGGGTTGTACAGCCTAGGTATAAAGCAAGTCGGGGCCGCGTGCGATCAGCCCCGGCAGGTGCGGTAAAAAGTCTTACAGGCAATTTCACCTAAGAACCGCGATAACTCGCGGTGGTTATGGCTAAACGTCTGGGTTCCAACGGCTAGTGAAAATGCTCACTGCACCCAGTGGGTGCACGTCGTGCGCGACCCCGGCCCGCTTTTCCCAAGCCGTTTCGCTCCAGATCTTTAGCCAAACCCTTTCGCTTCAGCGCCTCTTAGGTTTCAACCCGGAGGTTTAGCTGAAAAAACCGCGGCATATTGCGCTTGAAAGGTTTAAGTGTCTCCGTTAGCCGAACGACACAGGTTATTTATTGTACGCGTGGAATTATTTTCAGTTCAAGTATTTTAGATCATGTGTTGGCTTTGTTCGGTTTACATAATTGTTCGCCTTTGTCATTCGTGTTGGTTAACTTGAACGTTACGGAAAAATAAAGTTGCGGAATGGAAACGGGCATGGGCGACCAAACCCATGCCCGGTTGTGGGCGTGGTTTCGACGCACGCCTCAAAAGGGGAGAGCGGGGTAGATGCCGCTCCCAATAATGTTGTTCTGACGTTTTCGTGGATTCGCGGGGAAACCGGCCGCGGACCTCGAACCTGCTAAGTCCAAACCGCGACCGGTCCAGCTGGTTCACGCGAGTACCTCGGTGACCATACCGGCCCCTACTGTTTTACTTCCTTCGCGGATCGCGAATCGGATACCAGGCTCTAACCCAACGGGTTTCATCAACGTGAAGCTGATGTCTTGCTGATCTCCCGGACTCACGAACACACCTGGATCACCAACATCAATCACACCGGTGACGTCGGTGGTACCGAAGAAAAACTGGGGCTGGTAACCACTGCCGAAGGGCGTGTGGCGACCACCTTCCTCCTTGCTCAGAACGTAAATGTGCGCCTTGGCGGTGGTGCGCGGTTGCAGCACGCCCGGTGCGGTCAACACCTGGCCGCGACAGACTTCTTCACGCTTGAGACCGCGAAGCAGCAAGCCGACGTTCATACCCGCTTCCGCCACCGCAACGTCTTGGTGGAAACTCTGGGCACCGGTGACCACCAAGGTGCGCTCACCGTCGCCTAAACCGACCAAGGCCACCTCGTCGCCGACCCGAACGCGACCGCGCTCAATGCGCCCGGTCACCACCGTGCCGCGACCGCCAATAGTCATCACGTCCTCAATCGGCATCATGAAGGGACCCTCGTAATCACGAACCGGATCGGGAATCGCGCGATCCAAGGTTTCCACCAAGGATTTGATCGCTTCCGTTTCCGGGGCGTCCCATTCGCCGCGTTGAATCGCCAGCAACGCCTGCAAGGCGCTGCCGAAGACAAAAGGCACGTCGTGGTAATCATGGGCGGCCAATTGCTCGCCAACCACCAGCTCGATCAATTCGGCCGTTTCTTCAAGTTCGTCCGCGTTGATGCAGTCCATCTTGTTGACGAACACCACCATGTGGGCGACACCCACTTGCTTGGCCAAAATGATGTGCTCTACCGTTTGCTTGGCAGGACCCTCGGTGGCGTCGACCAACAGAATGCCGCCGTCCATTTGCGAGGCGCCGGTAATCATGTTTTTGACGTAGTCGGCGTGGCCGGGGCAATCGATGTGGGCGTAACAGCGGGTCGCGGATTCGTAGCTGACGTGCGAGGCGTTGATGGTAATGCCGCGCTCGCGCTCTTCCTTGGCGCGATCAATCTGATCGAACTGCAGCGCTTTACCGCCGTATGTCTGGGCTTGCAATTGGGTGAGCACGGTGGTCAGCGTGGTTTTTCCATGGTCCACGTGACCAATAGTGCCCACGTTGACGTGCATTTTCATGGGACACTCCTGTTTAAATAATTAAAGAAGAACTTAGAAACATACTAACGCTTGTGTCTGGAGCAGCCGAAGGCCGCCGGCAACAAGGGTCGGTATTTTGTTGAAGGGTTCGGTATTTGTCTGGCGGCGGGTGATGCCGATCCAAGCAAAAGGCGAACCGCTCATGGGGTACAGATCCGCGGCGAAACGAGAAACGCTGATGTTGAGAGCGGGCTCTGTTGCTTGCGGTTTAACCCAACCAATAGGCACAGTTTGTCACCCGCATCCTGATCCTAACTTCAATAAAAGAAAGGATTAAGCGGAGGTACAGCAATGGCAGGAAATAAAAAAGGGGGGCGATGTGCCCCCCTCTTTCGGTAATTTGGTCGGTCGCGTTTTAGGCGATCATCAGCGGGGGCTGATCAGCTTGACGCCATGCATCATCCGACGAGAAGCCGAATGAACCAAACAGTGATGCTGAAGAAAAAGTTGAAAAACGCATGGCGTAACCCCATAAAAAATCTAAGACACTCATAAAGTAATCAAATAAAATGGCAAAGTCAAGTGGGAAAAAAGAAAAATGTTTTGGCGTCGGGTACAACCGATCATAATAGATAGGTACTTTGCAGACACAACACGTTTTCATTAACGGGCTCAAACCACTTTTCCGAACGGTGGGCGTGACGAAGGGCGGGCGAGGTTGCCGCATCGCGCCATGGACGTTATTCAGGCGTTTCTTCTTTGTCTTTGTCTTTGGCTTGAAACGGGGGTTGCCAATCGCCCGGGTGGTGAACGCCGCTGTATTGGCGGGCGTCCGAGGCGTCGCCGAAATCGGTGAGGTTTGGGTTCAATCCTTTTTGGAGACTGAACTCTTTGCGGCGGATCGCTTTTTGGAAGCTGTCGAATTTACCGGCATCGCGCAGGTGTTGGAACATGTGGTGGGCGTTAAACACCAAGCAAGGATAAGCGAAGCGGCGCGCGTAACGGGACGCGGCCGGGTGCATGCCCACCACAAAAAAGGCGCGTCCGAAGAAACTGTAGGAGAAATGAGGATCGTTGGGATCCTGGCTCACGCATTGATCCCACGGAATCAAATCTTCATCGTGCAAATGCTGCAACTGATGCCACATCATGTCCTCAAAATGCTGTTCGCTGGTGGGGTAGGGTTTGTCAAAACAGGCGATAAAGGTGTTGATGGAACCCAAACTCTCCTGGTCTTTGACGAACAGCGCGAGGTCTCGTGCCAAATCAGCGGTGGTTTCGGGCGTGCCCATTTCTTTATATAGGGTGAAGCGGTACATGTTGCTTTTAACCGCGGATTTGGCACCAACACAGGAAAACTGGGGTGAGAGCACCATGTGCCGGAACTGAGAATGGACGAATTGGGCGACTTCCTCAATGGGTTCGCCGGTAAGCTGGTTGACCAATTGGCCCTTGGCGTCGGGAACGCCGTAGCAGAGGCCCTCGATACAACGTGTGATGTCCATGATGTGCCCACCTTGCCCTGATCATCTGACGGCTGGAACCACCACACCGTTGGGCCTCACGAAACAGCTATCTGTTTAGGTAGAATAGGGTTGTGTGTTTTGTCCGGTGTGGTCGTTTTTACGTCTGCATTGAACTTACATGGTCGGCATGATCGCTGTCAAGTCGCGCATGGTTCGCAAACCAGAAGCTGGTTTGGTTTAGACAATTTCAAAGATACGAATGCCGTCGACCTCGGTTTTGTGGCTTCTCAGAATGTGCAAACCGGCTGTTTCTACCATGGCCGGAAACCAGCCTTTGCGGCGAAAGGTGCGAAATTGGCTGTAGTGGCCCGCGGTCCATTCGTCGATTTCCATGCGCCAGGTTGCGCGGCGGGTTTGTGGTTGGTCCAATTCCGCGACCACCAGGCGATCCGCAACTTGAAACATGCGCTGCAGCGATTCCACTGCCTGATCGTAGGCCATGCTGTGCAGGCACAGGGTTACCGCCGCGAAATCAAAGCGGGGCGTGAGGTGGGCGCGCATCTCGGCCGGATCCTGATGCACAAAATCCACATGGCGCAAGGCGCATGAGGCGCGGCGTCGGTGGGCCTCGCGGATCATGGCGGGATTGAGGTCCAAACCGAGACCGCGGTGAATCTTGGGCGCGGCGCGAAACAACAAATCACCGGAGCGGCAACCCGCTTCCAGGACGGTGGTACCCGGTTCAATCATCGCGGTCAAATGATGGCGGATTGGGGTCAGCAGATGATCGGTTATGCGGTTTTGTACCGAACCAAAGGATGTCGCTATCATAAGATTCACCTCACCCGCCGCGGGCTAAGGCCCTTGGCTGAGAACAATCATCGGTTTTTACCTAAGAGGCGCTGAAGCGAGGGATTTTGGCTAAAAATCTAGAGCGAAATGGCTTGGAAAAAGCGGGCCGGGGTCGCGCACGACGCACACCCGGTGGCCCTAAGCATTTTTACAGGCCGTTGCAGCCCAGAGGTTTAGCTAAAATCACCGCGTCAGCGCTTCTTAGGTTTTAGCAACCGATAGTGGTAGGTGTCTCCCTGGCGCGAGATCCTTCGTTTTTTCTGAAATACTTTTTCCCGACTGAAAATTAAAAAGGCGCCGCTGCCTAGCCCGCACTTCTCACAAGGATTCGTCGCGAGAAGCAGAAAGCCTTCTGAGTACCAAGATTACGACCGAGAGACGGCACAGGGGTCTGACCATTCGGCGTAGCAGCTGAGGCGAAGGCGGCTCGACCGAGTAACACGGAAGGCCGCCCCCTCGTAATCGCATGGCTTTCGGCTTCGTAGCAGAATTCCTTGTGAGAAGTGCGGGCTAGGTTGAAACGGCGCCTTTCCCTTTGTTTGATGCGTTAGAAACGTCGGGTAACCCCGAACGATGGGATCAGAGGCAACCAGTAGTCCTCGGTGATGTACAGATTGAACCCGGTCTCTTCCGAGTAGAAGAACTCATGGTCGATACAGCATAGGTTGTCCGCGCCCAGGATATTGTTGACCTCAATGAAGAAGTTCCAACTCCCGCGACGTCGCGGAATGGTGTGGCTCAAGCGCAGATCAACGCGCGAAAAGTCCCGCATGCGTTCGCTGTTGCGTTCGCCGAAGAAGGGGACCAGGTCGAGGGAGCCGTCGTCGTTGGTGCGCGGCAGCACGTACAGCGGTGTGATCGGCCAGCCCGTGTGGTAGGAGCCGGCCAAGTTGAGGTGCCAGCGCGGCGAAAATGCGAAATTGAGCCCAAGCTGGGCCGCGTGACGTTGGTCGCGGTTGCGCGCATACCAAACATCATCGATTTTTTCGCGGCTGCTTCCGTAGCTGTAGGAAAACCAGGTTGACACCGGATAGGCCGGGTTGGATTTAATAAACAGCTCGGCGCCGTAGGCCTTGGCCGATTCCGGGTCCACCAGCAGGCGGTCGTCCTCCGATTCGGGGAACAGGGCCACCGGGGTGTAGCGGTTTTCGTAACGCCAACGGGGATCGTCCACCAGCTTGTAGTAGACCTCGCCGCGCATCAACCAACCGTACCGCCATTTTTGTTCGACGGCCGCTACCCAGTGCTGTGCCTTTTGCACCGGCCCGAATTCCGTTTGGCCGTCACCGATGGCCAACTCCGGGGTACGCGGCGCTTGCTGGAACAAACCCCAGGCGAAGCGAAAGCTGGTGTGGTCATTAGGTCGGTAACTCAAATTAAGGCGTGGGCTGATCTGATGGGCGTCGTCTTCGATATAGGATTGCCAATCGTAGCGGAGGCCCACATCGGCCTGCCATTTTTCGCTTAGCTCGGTGCGCATGGCCGCGAAGGCGTAGGCTTGTTCACCGGAGGGTTTCAGGAACAGGGCGCGGTTCAAGTCAATCGGTTCATTTTGGTGGGCTACCAGCGATTCGTTGTTAAATCCTTCCGAGACGTAGAAATATTCGGTTGATTGGGTGCGAAACACCAGGCCGAAGCGCCAGTGTCTTCGGTCGCTTTGCTGCCACGCCAGGCGTTGCTGGACCTCGAAGAATTTGGTTTCGCGGGCGTCGTCCAAACGGAATTGGGATTCGAGTCGGCCCATGCGGTTGGTACGTTCCTGAAAGCCGGCGCGTTCGCGGTTGGCCTCGGAATAGGCCGCCAGGCTCGAGAGTTCGACTTTTTCGTTCAGTTGGTGTTCGGCACGGAACCATACGTAATGGTCGTTGGATTGGAAATTGGCGTCGGTAATGTTGCCCAGCAAGTTGGTACCGAACAGGCCGTTTTCCTCGTCGTAACGTACCAAGTCGTCAATGGACAGGACGTTGAGTGAGAAGTCCCATTTCGCGTTGGGGGCAAACGCAACTTTGGCTAAAATATCGCGGAACTTAAAGCGTTCACCTGTTTCGAGCTCTTGGTTGGGGCCCTCGTCGGTCAGGCTGAAGTTGAAGTCGGCAATTTTGTCGAGCGCGCGGGCTAGGTCGAGGTAGCCGTTGCGGAAGGAAACCAGCCAGCGACCGCGACCTTCCGCGAATCGATCCGAACTGCGTACGTGTGAGTTGAGGAAACTCAGGCCGATCTCGGTTTGCCATGGATCTTGTGGCTGTTTGGTTTTGAGGTCGATCACGCCGCTGAGCGCATTGCCGTAATCGGCGGGATAACCGCCCGCCAGAAAGGTGACCTCGTCAATTGCTTCTGAGTCAAACACGCTAAAAATGTTTTGCAGGTCTTTGAGGTGGAAGGGATCGTAGATTTCGATACCGTCCAGGAGCACCATCACCTCGTTTTCCTCGCCGCCGCGAATGGAGAATTTTGATGAAAAATCCCCGCCGGCGATGCCGGGGAGACGGCCGATGGCGCGGTACAGGTCGTCGGAAAGCCTCGGCAACAAATCGATTTCCGCTTTGGTGAAAACGACCTGACTTTCGGGACCTTCGCTAAGCAGGGTATAGGTGCTTGGGGTGACCACCAGTTGTTCGAGCATGACGGGAATCGGCGCCAATTCAATATTGAAATGTTTGAAGCGGTCCTGCACGGTGAGTCGGTACTGTAACGGCAAAAAACCCTCTTTTTCGAGGGTTAAGGTTTTCGGCGGTTCGGCGCGCCAGGGCAAAACAAAGCCGCCGCGTTTGTTACTGGTGACGGCGCGGCGTTGATCCTGGTCGGCGATGATGCGCACGCCCGCGACGGGTCGACCCGTGTCACGATGTAAAACCGTGCCGTTGGATTGCGGCGTAAAATCCAAAGCGGCACGGTCGTTTTTCTTGATGACAATTAAGGTTTTCGAGGGGCCGTCGCGCACGGCCAAACCGTGCTGGGCGAGAACCTCGTCCAAAAAGGCGCGTCGTTGCTGATCGGTCATGCTTTCCAGTGGACCAACCGCGCTTTGCGGTTGGGCGCGTACCTTCATACGGCGTTTCACCAGGGCACTGGAGTAAACAATGTTGAGGTCGTACTCACGCAGTTGTTTCAAAACCTTTCCCAGCTTGGTGCCTTTCCACTTTTTGACCTTAACGCGGTCTTTGGCGGCGAGGGCGGGAAGGGTGTTGGGGAGGATGAGGATAAGCGACAAAAAGATTGGTCGAATGAGGGCAGTCAAGCCATGGGCCATTACAGGTGTGCTCCAGATGCTTCCTTGATCAGGATTTTGCCGCCTTGGCGTTCGTGCTCAAGGCCGCATGCAGGTAGAACCACTTCGAGAAGCGTGTCGGGTGAGAAGCCGGCAAAGTCGCCGTTTATTTCGGTGAGTCGGTGGTTGGCGGCGACGGCCGTGTCTTCGAACACCATATCGAAGCCGCGTTCACGGGCGTACCAATCAATAAAGAACCCCAGATTTTTGCCTTCAAACGTTGGAATCGGGGCGATCCCGCTGACCCAGTCCCACGAAGCGTCGTGGGCATCAAGATTCATTATGCGTTTTACCACACCTGAGGCACCGAGGCGAAGTTCGGTTCTAGCATTTGCAAAAGCTTTTCCCGAACCATGACTTAACTCGATCTCACCTTCTCGCACACGAACGCTTAATCCCTCGCCGTCGAGGCGAACCTCGAATTGGGTGCCAATGTCACGCACATCACCCAGGCTGGTATGAACGGTAATGGATTCTCCGGTGGTGGTACCACCGGTGGCGGAGGAGAAATACACCGCGCCTTGTTCCAGCTTCAAATTGCGAGGGTCTTGGTAAACCAGACGTGAGGCTTGATCCAAGCGCAACGACATACCGTTGCTGAGTTTGGCGGCCAGGCGTTCACCCGCGCCGGAAACAATGGTGGCGCCCGGCGGAATTTCGTCGCCAACCGATAGGACGTGGCTGGTGGGTGTGGTGCCCAATTGCAGAAATACCTTGCCTTCGAGCCGGGTGACCATCGCGCCGCCCTCGGCCGGCACCACCACCGGCGCTTGCCACGGGGTAACCACCGCCAAAAAGTAAACCGCCGCAACCGCCGCAACCGCGCTGAGGCCGCCGAGGCCGTAGCGCAAACGCGTGCGCCGCTGCTGTTGGGCGACACGGTTTTGCCAATGCGCTTGAACCGAAGCTCGAACACGGGCGGTCTGAACCTCGTCGGGTTCCTTGGGCGCGCCTGCCGTCCGCAGCAATTGGCCAAGCGCGTCCATGTCTTTGGAATCAGATTGATTCATGTCAGTCCTCCGGTGTTGAGTTGGGTTACAAGCGTTTGGAATCCGTCTCGAAACGCTTGACGGGCTCGGGTGAGCAGGGATTCGGTGGCCTTGAGTTTGAGATCGAGTTCGTTCGCGATATCCTGAACCGGCCAATCCTGGATGTACTTCAACATCAACACCTTGCGGTGGTTTGGCTTCAAGTGATCAAGGGTGACGTGGACCAAGCGAACCACTTCCTTGCGTTCCATGATCTCCGTTTGATCCGCGTCCAGACTGGTCAGCGATTCGAGCACGGCGCGCAAATCGTCCTGATCCTCGGCCAGGGACGGCGACTCTTGGTAACGCTGGTTCTTGCGATACCACGCGCTAATTTCGTAGCGGCAAATGGTACACATCCAGGTGAAAATCGCCGCCTCACCTCGGAAGGTGTCCAAGCGATCCATGGCGGTACAAAGCGTGGCTTGCGCCACATCTTCGGCCGCCCTGGCGTCGTTTTTCAAACGTACCAAGGCGAATCGGTACAAACGGGGAAAGTATTCGTCAAAGAAACTGGTGAATGCCTGTTGGTCACCTTTTAGCATGCGTTTGATGAGTGCTTGCTCACCGGTCACACGTTTGAACAATGAAGCCTCCACAAGCCTTGCGCACAAGCTTGAGCAGTGTGGGATGGATGGTAGACCTTGTTTGGGAGCACGAATGAATGCAATGCATGAACCTGAACGATCAGGTCCATAGCCGCGTGGAAACGATTCACGCTTAGCTTATACAGATGAGTGTCGGGCGGGGGAATCAATCCTTCGAAAAAAAGTGAAAAAAGTTTCCCTGTTTTTACAAAAAATTGATCCGGTGTTTGGCAGACTCGTTGTTCCTTTGTCTAAATGGCTGTGCATTTTTGTTTTAGGAGGCTGTTCTGTTTTGCTATTGCAAGGTTTTTGAAAAGAAGGCTTGCGAATCCTCGCCACATTGGTTCAGGTCCGCGTTGTTGGTTACCCCGGCCACGGTTTGGTTCTCGGCCGATTGCCACAACCAATAGGACGTCCACTTGCCGGGAGGTTGCGGTTTGCTCACCTCGTACTGCGCCAGCCACAACGGATAACGCGTAAAGTCTTCATCGCTCAAGTGTTGGTTCCAAAATGAAGGACCGGTATAGATTGCGGGAACCCCGCCGAAATGGGTTTCGAGCACATCGAGAAACGTGCGCAAGTCCTCGGCCAGCAGGGGTTCCGAAATGTTCTGATTGGCTGTTTCGATGTCGACCACCGGTACCAAATCGCCTTTAACGAGCGGCGTATTTTTGATGAAATTTTGTGCTTGCTGATGGGGATCGTCACCAACGACATAAAAATGGTACGCCCCACGCACCAGGCCTGCCGCCTTGATACCGGGCAAGTTGGTGCCGAGTTCGGGATCGATCCAGTCCACACCCTCGGTCGCCTTGGTAAAGGCAAAGGCATACCCGTCACTTTTGACTTTGGTCCAGTCAACCGCGCCACTGTAATGAGACACATCAATGCCGCGGCAGGCCGTTGCCCCCGCCGTTTGGGTTGGGGTTTCGGACTGGGTCGGGGTTGGTGATTGCGAACCTTGGTTACAGTGAACGCCAAACAAGCACAACAAACCGAGCGGAACAAACAAGAGCTGACGCGATGACATGAATCCACCTTTGTCGACGAATTTTGTTAGAGGGGTTGTGTTGCCCCATTTTAGCCAATCCGTCGCCTTCGGCGCCAAAAAAGGTTCATGCCCCGGGGAGCTTGGGAATTGGCGGCGGTGGCGGCGGTGGTGGTTTGGGTAGCGGCGGCGGTCCCCCTTGCGAGGCGGAGGGCGGCGTTTGGTTCGGTCCATCGGGCTGTTGGTTCATCTTCTTTTCCACGTGGGCTGAAAGCAGGCCGAGTACGATCAAATAAATGCAGATTTCTAAAAACGAATTGGACAAGGTCTCTGGGACCAGGCGGTCGAAACGCAGCAAGCCCATGCTTTGCACACTGACCTCCAACCCTGTACCTCTGGTCTTTGAAATCAAGGGTAAGTGTTTGAAAAACGACCCGATAAATAGGGTTACCCAAATGGTGATTTGAAGCGTAACGTGGACCTGAATGAGGAAAAAGATCTTGCTGGTATTTTTGAAAAAGGTCCAGGCATACCAAACCGCAACGGAATAGGCCGCGTGAAAAAGGGCAAATTGAAGGAGGGCAAACGGAAACAACAGTCCTCGGAGGGGGGTAAAGCCTGTCGCGAAATAGGAATGGATGAACAACAAATCTTTTAGCGCCAGCAACAGGCCCAGAACAAAAGCGCTGAATAGCAAAGGGATGAAAACATGGGCCTTGTCGATTTGGTGACCCCGCCCGCGGGTTCGATGGGTATCGTAGGTCGCCCAGTAACCAAAGATCGCCTGGCCGCCTGCCAACATCGGCACCAAACCCGGCGCCAGAATTCTGAGCCACGTGATTTCGTCAAGGTGGGGGAGGAGGACCGGCAGGGCAAAATCCAAGAGGCCGTCCCAGGTTAGTGCGATCAAAACCGCGGCCCAGGTCCGTCGCACAAACGCTTTTATTTCCGCGCTGGGTGGTGGGTTGATGAGAAAGGCGCGCAAATCTTCAAAGAGGTGGAGGAGCGCGTGGCCGGCGTTGACGAAATACTCTTTCATGAACTGTCCTTCGAATTAGACCTAAGAACACCGCGAGTTTTCGCGCTGCTTAGGTTAGAGCCTGAAGTGGGAAGATGCGTCCCGTTCAAACAAGCGCGAGCGCTTCTCAGAACGGGCCGGCCGCTTGGCTGTTCTTGGGTTGGAATGACATCCGCAACGTCCTTGTTACCAAAATGATCCAGTTGGTTCGCGAAACCTTTGCCGTGGTTCGCTGTGCTAAGCTAGGCATCCGAACCAAAGGGCCCCACCTCGGCGCACACGATGCGTCGGCAACGGTTTTTTGTGGTGGCGGCCCCAGCCCAAGGAGTCGTAGCTTGAAACGATTGATGTTGATTTTAATCGTGTTGTGTTTGTTTGTCCCCGCGAATTTTGCGGCCAACCCCGAACCCGTGTTGGGCGAAAACGGGATGGTCGCCTCGCGCTCGATGATTGCTTCCCAAGTGGGTGCCGAAATCATGCGCCAAGGCGGCAACGCCGTGGACGCCGCGGTGGCCACCGGTTTTGCTTTGGCTGTTACCTATCCTTCCGCCGGTAACCTGGGCGGGGGTGGTTTTATGGTGATGCGTCTGGCCGACGGCAGCGTGAAAACCTTGGATTTCCGCGAAACCGCCCCGGCCGCCGCCAGTCGCGACATGTACCTCGACGAGAAGGGTGATCCCATCAAAGGTCAATCGACCAAATCGCGCAAGGCCTCCGGGGTTCCCGGCAGCGTCGACGGCCTGATTGAAGCACTTGAAAAACATGGGACCCTGCCGTTGGCCAAGGTGATTGCCCCGGCTGTCAAACTTGCCGAGGAAGGTTTTGAGCTCAGTCCCGATTTGGCCCGTCAATTCAAACGCCAATTGCGTTTCATGAAAGACTACCCCGCCTCCATGGCGCAGTTCAGCAAAGGCGGTGAACCTTTTGTGGCCGGTGATCGCTTCAAGCAAACCGATTTGGCCAAAACCCTCAAATTGATTGCCGAAAAAGGACGCGACGGTTTTTACAAAGGCAAAACCGCCGATCTGATCGTGGCCGAAATGAAACGCGGCAACGGATTGATCTCCGCGCGGGATTTGGCTGAGTACCGTTCGGTCTGGCGCGATCCCATCAAAGGCGATTACCGCGGTTACCAAATCTGGTCCATGCCGCCGCCTTCTTCCGGCGGAGTATTGTTGGTGCAAATGCTCAACATGCTGGAGCCTCACGATATTCGCGCCATGGGTTTCGGATCCGCCGCTGCTGTTCATTTAATGATTGAAGCCGAGCGCCGCGCTTATGCCGACCGCGCCGAGTACCTGGGTGACACCGATTTCGTAAAGGTTCCCCTCGCGAAGTTGACCGACAAAGCCTACGCGATCCAACGCATGGCCGACTACCAAGTCGACAAGGCGAGTGACAGCGAAGCCATTGGTGCCGGAAAAGTGGTCAAAGAAAGCCGCGAAACCACCCATTATTCCGTGATTGACGCCAAGGGTAATGCGGTAGCGGTCACCACCACTTTGAACTGGGGTTACGGAAACCGAATCGTTGTCGAAGGCGCCGGTTTCCTGCTCAACAATGAAATGGACGACTTTTCCGTCAAAGCGGACACACCCAATACCTACGGGTTGCTGGGCCGTGTCGCCAACGAGATCCAACCCAAAAAACGCATGTTGAGTTCGATGTCACCAACCATTGTGACCCAAGACGACGAGGTGGTTTTGGTGACCGGTTCGCCAGGCGGCTCCACCATTATCACCACCGTTTTTCAGGTGATTGTCAACACCATTGATCACGAGATGAAGGTGAATGATGCCGTGGGTTTACCGCGTTTTCACCATCAGTGGAAGCCGGATCGGATTATTTTCGAGCCTTGGTGTTTCTCGCCCGACACCCATAAGCTGCTCGAGGGTATGGGTCATAAGGATTTGGTCAAAGCCCGTTGGAAACTGGGCGACGCCAACACCATCCGTGTGGTTGACGGTGTGTTCCAAGGCATGGCCGATCCCCGTAACGACGGCGGCGCCGCCGGTTTCTAAAACAGGCGCCAAAAAAACAAGGCCCGGTTTGGTACCACCATTCCGGGCCTTTCTTTATGGCGCAACGGTTTTTGCATCTAACCCACATTCCTCACAAGGAATTCTGCTACGGGGCAAGCCATGCGATTACGAGGGGGCGGCCCTCCGCATTACTCAGTCGAGCAATACGCGACGTAGCGCTGCGACGCCGAAGGGTCGGCCCCGCTCCGTTTGCTCTCGGGCGTAATCTTCGTACTCACAAGGCTTTCAGCTTCTCGCGACGAATCCTCGTGAGGAATGTGGGCCCACAGTTGAACCAATACAAAGGGATCGTTCATTTACCTTCGCGAAGGTATTTGTTTTGAAACGGTGCCTTGGGAATGGGGGCCTAATCCCGTTCCGGCAAGAATCGGAGGAGTGTCGAATCTTGTGCGCTGTCTCATGCGGATAACGACATATTGACTTTATTTATTTCAAAAAAGATAAAAAAAAGACGGATTCAGGATGAATCCGTCTTTTTTGAAGTCGGCGATTCGCGTCGCTCAAATCCCGTGAGGACCTGGTGTTGTCAGGTTGCACGGCGGATTTGGTTGTCTTGAATCGCGTTTTGTCGGTGTTTGTCGCCGATGAGAACCGCGAATTTATTCAACCACCGTGACCGGGTTGGCGAACAAAACGGCCACATCGCTTCCCGGCCGGCTGCCGCGCAGGGCGGTAACCAGGACCTGGCCGTCGGCTTCGATCAGAACACTGCTGTTTTCGGCATCGGCAAAACGGTTCGACAGGTCGGCGACCGCTTTACCGTTTGGCGCCAGCTCGCGCACCAGCGTTTCCGTCAAACCTTCGTCGCTGACCAAGGTTGCCTGAATGGTGACCGGGCTGTCGCTGGTGTTGACAACCACCACCCCGTCAAACACCTGGTCGGGCTCACCCATGCGCAGGCTGAAACGGGTACCGACCGCGGCCGTGTCGGAAACGTGTGCGGACAGACCGTCGGCATCCGCCAAGCGGTAACGGGCCGTGACAATCGCGGCTGTTTCGCCGATGACCGCCAGGTGGCTTGGTTGTTGGTCCTCAAAGAACAGAACCAGGGGAATCAGGCGATCCGCCATCGCGGAGACTTCCAGCGTGTGGGTACCGATCAGGGTACCGTTGGCAAGGTAACCGCGGATGGTAACCGAGGTGTCGGTTGCGGTGGGATTGGCCATGTACACACTTGTTTCGAAGCCGCCACCCTCGCGGGTGATGTGGCTGATCCAGCGCGTGTCGTTGTTTTTGCCGGTAGTGGGCGCATCAAAGAAGAGATCTTGGGCAGAGCAAACGAAGGAAGGTGCAAAAAAGCCGAGCAAAAACACGAAACGGGTCGCGCGGTTGATAGAGAAGGTCATGTTCAATGGTGACTCCTTGTGGAACAAAACGAAATACGGCTGAACGAAGACCCAACTCGGAACCGCTCTTCCATTCGTCCACGGGCCCGTTCGCGGCCGTCCTCGGGAACGGCCCGACCTGAAAAACAATTTCAGGCCGTTGTACGGGCATAGGGCAGATTAGGCCGAAACCGGCCAAAGGAGCCCTAAAATAGCGCAATCTTTAAAATCTTTTTTCAATTGATTTGTGTAAAGAGGATCTGTGTGATGAAAGCTGATTTTTGGTGAAATCTATGTCACTTTTTGGTGTGAAACGACACACGGGCCTTGGTGCATGGGTGGGAAAAAGGAAAACCGCCCATCCTGCGTCGATCCAGGCATCCGTGGAAGAAACCGCAAACCAAGGCATACCGGCCGCGTATTCTTCACCCAAACAGCCTTCCCCTAATTGCCGCGATGGGTGGAGACCCCGGCATCGCGAACCGCGCGTGCCAGACGGTCGGCTTCAGCCAAATCCTTGTCACACCAGCCGTCGAGGTTGTAGGACGCCATGCATTCGTCCGCCAAAGCTTCGCATTCGGATAAGTATCCGTTGTTCATGCTCGAGAAAAAGGCTTCTAGACGGACGAACTCGTGGCTACCCAGGTAGTTGTGCTCGTAGAGTTCGTGGCGACCACCGAATTCGGAACCCGTCGCGTCCCAAATCAGCTTCATGATTTTCATGCGGGCTTCGGCATCGCCCTCGGAGCCGCGATAGTACCGGTCAAGGTAAGGACGCAAGGCTTCTTGATGAAAATCCGCCGCCGAGGAGTTCATGTAAATCAACCCACTGGCCAGGGTTTGCCGTGCCACCTCGCGGTAGCGCCCGTAGGCTTCCGTGGAGATGACGCGGTAGGATTGGGCGTAACGGCTGTTGGGCAAAACCGTGTCGCCGACCCAGGGATCCGGGTTGAGGGCCATCGCGTCGCACAAGGCGCCCAAGGTATTGCGCCAGGCGATGAGCTCACCCACTTGGGCGCGGACCCCGCGAAATTCGATGCTGCCCGTGGTTTTGAGTCCTTTGACCAGAATCCCGATCAGGAAATCCATTTTGACGCTAAGACGGGTGCAGGCCTGAAAACAGGTGTTGGGCACAAAGCCGGACTTGCCCATGTACTCTTTGGCTTTGGTTGTGTCGCGGAAAATAAACACGTCTTCCCAAGGAATGAAGACCTTGTCCAGCACCAGAACCGCGTCGTTTTCGTCGAACCGGCTGGAGAGGGGATAGTCAAAGGGGCTGCCGGTATGCATCGCCGCCACCGGGTAAGCAGGACGACAAATGAGTTTCACACCCTCACGATCCATGGGGACCATAAAGCTGAGTGCCATATCGGGATTGGTGACCGGGCTGGTTTGTCCCACAAAGTTGACGTGGGTTAGCGCGGAACCCGTGGCCACCGCCTTGGCGCCGCTGACGATGATGCCGCCGTCTGTTTCGCGATCGAGGCTGAGGAAGACGTCCTCGGTTTCGTCTGCCTTGAGGTGGCGGTCGACCGGGGGATTCACAATCGCATGGTTGAAATACAGCATGCGTTCTTGGCCGCGGCGGTACCAGCGGCGGGCGTTGTCGGCAAAGCGGCCGTAAAATTCAGCATTCACCCCGAGCGTCGAGAGCAGGCTGCCTTTGTATTCCAGCGAGCGGCCCATCCAGCCGTAGGACATGCGTGACCAGGCCCTCATGGCGCCTTGGATCGCTGTCAAATCCGCGGCACTTTTTGCCGGGCAAAAGAAACGGTGGGTGAAACCGCCGTTTTCCAGCGGCACGGTCAGCGTTTCCTGCTGGGCTGGGTCGTGCAGTGAATCGTACATGCGGGCGATCATGCGCGCGGACAGGGCGAAGGCCGGGTGGTCGCTCACGCGGGTGATACGCTCACCGTAAAGCCAAACCTCACGATCGTCGTTGAGGCTGTCCAGGTATTCGGCTCCGGTGAATGGCAAAATCATAAATTCCTCGTTTCCATGAATCTCACGGGGCGTCGATGTTTTAACAGGGTGCTTGGTGGGGTGCGGTTGCCGGGTGGTTTCGGCGTGCCAATGAAAATGGGCGTGTGTCCGTGGTTCCCGGCCGGGTCAAAAGGGCCATCGACGCAACAGGGGCGATTCTTACAAGCGCGCTCGCGGCTTTCAATGCTTTTTTAATATTTGCGCCACTTCGAGCAGGCCTTGTAACTGGGTGTCCTCGTGGTGGTTCCACTGGGACAACGCCGGGATTTTTTGCTGATTGAATCGTGGGGTTCTACCTAAGAGGCGCGATGAGAGCGAGGGATTCTGGCTAAAGATCTGGAGCGAAATGGCTTGGGAAAAGCGGAAGCGCACCCACTGGGTGCGGTGAGCATTTTCACAGGCCGTTGCAGCCCAGAGATTTAGCTAAAATCACCGTGAGTTATCGCGCTTCTTAGGTTTTAGCCTCAGAAAGGTTGCAACCTTGGTGCGCTCGGCGCTTGCGGAATCCCCTGATACTATCGGTTTTCGCCGGCGAAAACGCGGGGCATTTCGAGAAATGGTGCAACGATGCCCCTTTCAGCGTCACCTTATGTAAAAAAATGACGCATTTTAACCGGAAACTATTTAGCTTCGCCCGTGGAAACCGTTATGATCAATGTTCCGTGTCGTGCATTGAAGGAGATGACGTTATGTTATTAACCGAACCGATTGGCAAAGTTCGTCTGGCGCATTACCGGCCGGAAAAACATATTTTTGATCGTTGCGAGCTGCGTTACGGGTTACGGGTCATTCGCGGTGAAGAGCATTTTGTGCTTGAAGACGCCGTCTCTCGGCTCAGCGACCCTTGGCAGGTGCAAACCTTGGCGACCGCGCCAACCCATTCAACCGTTGTCAATTACTTCCTGAACGGCGCGCTGCAGCACATGCAACAACGCAAGCAGGCAGGTTTCGGGTTGATCGACGCCACCCGCCCTTTTTACCCCGTTTGGGATGAACTCCTGCGCAGTTTCCCCAAGGCTGAATTACCCGCCGATTTTCAAGAAATGGTTGAGGCCGAGCGCGCCCGACGCGAGCAGGCATTTATTGCCGCCGCCAACCAGCGCTTCATGGACGGTCAGGCCATGGGTTTGCCGCCGCACCTACAACCTCAGCGTCCCCCGGCTGGTTCGTCCCGCATGACCCCGCGAAATCGCAAATACCAAAAAATGGTCGAAGGCCTCGATCAAATGCGCTTGTTCGACGATTAATCTCGCCTGATAATTAGAAGAAAGCTCGCTTGGGGATGACCTTCCCCAAGCGAGCTTTTTTGTTTTGGCCTGCATTCTTTTTGGGAGCCAGGCGGCTAAAACGGCGTCTTCGGCGGTAACAGCACGTTCGCGAAGATCAGGCCCGCGACCAGGGCGATGCCCGCAAACGTCATGGCAAACCCCGTTTCAACCCCAATCAGGGTTTGTTTCTCCAGCAGCGACGAGATACTCCTGAAGCCGATACTTCCAGGAACCAACAACATAATGCCCGGTACCAACATAATCGTTGCCGGTCGCTTGGCCATTCGTGCGAATACGTTGCTCAACAAGCCGAGATAAAGCGCGGCCAGAAACCCGCCCAGTTGCGCGTCAATCAGGGTGCTCGCGTGCTTCGAGGCGAGGAACGAGGTAACCCCGGAAAGGAACACCCAGCCGACGTGACGCGGGTTGGCGCGAAACAAGACCGCAAACGAGAGCGCCACCGTGATGAGGGCCGGCCATTCCGTCCAGCCCGGCAGTGCTTGGGGGGCCGCGACTTGGACCGCAAAAGGCAACAGGCGCTCGATTTGACCGCCGAGCCCGATGCCAAAACCGAGCAGCAGAAAAAATACGGCCGAATTGGCCAAACGGGAGGTTCCCGAGACCAGGTGGCCCGTGGCCAATTCAACCATGCCCACGGTTAAACTCAGGCCTGGCAACAACACGATGAGCCCGGTCACCGTTGGGATGTAAATTGACATGGGACCCAATACCAAGGTTGCGCTTTTCGCCAGCGCGACCGCGCCAATGGCGGCAAGCGGGGCGATCAGGCGCCCGACCGCTTCCAGACGCGGTGCCAGCAGGACCAACACCCCCACCATGGTGCCGATCAAGCCGCTGACCAACACTTCGCGCCATCCACCGCCGAAAAGGCGGCCGGCTCCCGCGGAACCCAGCATAAAACACAGCAGGGTAAGCAGTGGCCCATACCGTTCGGGTTGAGCTTGGATCGCTTCCAGGCGCATGCGCGCCGCACCAACCGAAATGCTTTTGTTGCCCAATCCCTGGGCGACTTGGTCCACCGCATCCAGCTTTTCAAGATTGATGTCGGCCGCGACCCCGCGGATGAAATAGGTTCGGCGCGATTCGCCCTCGCCAAAGGTGGCGAAAATTGAAGTCGGCGCCACATAAAATTGGCCGGTTAAACCCAGTACCTGGTTGATATGGTCCATGGCGTCTTCGATACGGTGGGAAGGCAGGCCGTAACGCTGGAGTGCCATGGCTAGGTCAATCGACAGGTTGATGGGTGAATGTGCATCGGAAGCAGACGGGGTCGTCATAAAGTCACCTCGCGCCTATCTTATATGAAGCATCCGCCTGGACAATGTTTCAAAGTGATCACGCCCTGGTAAAACCCGTGCGAAAGTGTACTACCCGTGTGACAAAACGCACGCCGCCCGGGCTGAATGGCAAGATGACGGCGGTTGTGGGATCTCTTTGGCGATAAAGTCCAAAGGGTTTAAAAATTTCTAATCGGTAAAATCGCCGCTGTTGGGTAGATTTTCCAAACAGTTCGGACAGGGGGCCCTGAGCGGAAAAACGTTTGTCCAGAGAAAGAAATGCTTATTTGACGGGGCGCTCGTCTCGATTTTTCTGAAAAAAGCACGGCGCGTCTGTGCCGTCATCGTGGGTTGTAAAACGGGTGTTTGCGCGCCGTGGTGGCCGCAATCGCCGGCAAAGAAGTGAAAAAAACAGGTGGGCTAGAAATGTGTAACGTGCAGATAATAATCAGGATGGGTCGATTGTTTCACGAGTGAAAGCAAATTATTTTCCGGTAGTGGGGTGGGAGGCGCGGGGGTTCGCCGACGGATTGGTTTTCCACAAGAACAGTCTAACTTGTGGAAAATCAGGGTAAAGTGCTTGAAATCCTGTGTTTTTTTACTTGGCATCCTAAAAAATAATCGTTATAGTGCCTTTAACTGTTCTAAAGATCATTCATCTATCTTTTGTCTTCTTCTTGGAGGGAAAATGCGCTTCAAATTTTTCCCAGGCTCGGAGCTTAGTCCGCCCTTTTTGTTAGGGGGGATTGTCGATTTGGATCGTCCGCAACACCTGGTGGCTAACCTGTTTATTACTGACGAAAACGAAGTTCAACTCAAACCGATTGGCAACTTGGCGGAACAGCAACTCACCGAATTGGAAGCTTTTGCTAAAGACATTCCATTCCATGAATACTCGCGGGTGCCCATTGAAAGCATCATGCACTACACCTCGCGCCGTCGCGCCATGTGCTAACGGGTCCCCCCAAAACACCTGCCCAAGCCGAATAGAACACATTATCTTGTTGTGTGCGTTGGTTATGCATCAACATAGACCATATACAGTTAGAACTGTTGACGCGGGTTGTACCTTTTCTTGAGCCCTTGTTTTTCAACCGAAAGTGTGCGATTCGGGTGGATGCAATCGCTCCAGTATCGGCGGGTCCTGCGCCGATATTTGTGCAAGGGCGTCGCCAAGAATCGCTCAATTTAGGTTCAAGGGTGTGCGTTTCACGGCTTCGCGCGCGGTGGGCGCCTTGTTGCGCGCCGCCGCCGGTTTTCTGGGCCGGCTTGTCCGGGCTGGGCTTTGCATGGTTCTTTAAGCGCTCTCCCTGGGTTGGGCGTCACCATGGCGCGGCTCTCGATTCCTTGGTGAACTTGACGCGCCGCGATTAAGAATGTAAATGGTGCCTGATCGGTACGAGCCGGCACTTGCCCAGGCTGTTCGCCGGCATTTCTATGCAGCGGACTGGGTATTGTGGGAGAGGGGGTTCCTCGGCTCCGTTATGCGGAGAGGCCTCTGATCTCGAGTACCAGTTGTTTGACCGCTTGGTCGTAACAACTCGGACACACGCCGTGGCTGACACGGGGTAAAGGTTTCTCGCCTTCCTGGAGGGGCAACCAGGTGGTTTTGTTCACACGGGCGGCCTGACAGTACATGCAAATCGCATGAACCCTGTCGCGGTTAGGGGGCGTCGAAATCGGCGTGGGGATTGAGGAACAGGGCATGGTTTTGCTCCCAGAGACAGCTTATGGTGGATAGTTAAGCAAATGCTGTTCCACTTCTTTGAGCGGATACAGTTTGTACTTGGTGGGTTGGTTCACATTTCACTGAGTACCTTATTGGCCCGAGACGGATACATTGAATTGAACTTACGCTTCGATTTTTTTATGTGACTTTTTGCCGGATGATTTCAAGGTCGATCCCGGGCCTTGGGACCAACCTTGAAATCACCGTCACGGTCGAACGTCGGTTCGAATATCCTCTAGGATAGGTTTGGATACGACCCTTACTCCATAGGTGAGTTGCGGCGGGCGTGGGTTGCGGGCTCACGTGCATGTTCCTAAGAAAAGATGCACCGCATCTACCCTTAAATAGCGATAAACACCGGCAGAAGGTGACAGACAAAGTTAACGATTTTCAATTTTAGGAATTTTTTTACCTTGCACCTGTTGTTTTCGTGGGATTGGATGTCGAATTGAATTTTGTCTTGAGTTGTTAACTTCCTGTAAGTGAGCTGTTTCGCTGTGTTGTTTATGCTTTCCTAGAGAAAGCCCCGCGTTTCCCGCGCGTGCCCGCGTCCCCGCTGAGAGCGGCTACTTGGTGTCGATGGGTTCCCCGGGGGATTGGCAACGATGTTCCGGCTGGTTCCGTAGTAAAATGAGGGACTTGTTTCAAGATGTTGATGGATGTTGCGGCCGTGCTGCCGCCGTCGGTTCCAGTCACGGTTCCGTTGCGTTGTTGAAAAGAGTGACCATGTTTGGTGAACCATAAGGGAGGCGATCCATTGCGCGCATTACTTCATTATTGGCGAATTCATAGTGCCGTGTTTTTAGGCGTGGTGATCGCCGCTTCAATATTGATCGGTGCCCTCATGGTGGGCGATTCGGTTCGTTTGAGCCTCGCCCAAATGGCGCTGGCACGTTTGGGCCAAGTCGATGCCGCTTTAACCCCGGGGCGGTTTTTCCCGGTCGAATTAGCCGACCGCTTGCAAAAAAGTTCCGGTGACCAGGCGCGGGTTGTCGCCCCCGTCGTTTTGATTCCCGGTTTTGCACGAAGCGACAAGGCGCGTGTCTCCAACCTACAGATTATCGGCGTCGAGGAAGGCTACGAGAAACTGTTCGACAGCGACCCGTTGCCGGCCTTCCCCCCGCGACAGCCCGGCTTTCCGCCCGTGATGCTCAATCAGCCGCTTGCCGACGCCCTTCAGGTGAAGGTCGGCGACGATGTCTTGTTTCAGTTCGCCAACCCGAGCGAGGTGAACCGCGAGGCTGTTTTGGCCCATAAGGATGAGAGTCAGAGCCATGGGCGCTTGCGGCTTCGCGTCGCGATGATTGTTCCTGATCGCGGCGCCGGTGGTTTTTCACCCCGTGCCGCCCAGGCCGGCATTTACAATGCCTTTGTTCCGATTAAGCGGCTCCAGCGCCAACTCGAACGCCCTGATCAGGCCAACATGCTGCTCATTCGCGGGGCCGCGCCCGGTGGGGATCAGTTGGTCGAAGACCTCGCTTCGCAACTGAGTTTGGCCGACTACGGCATTACCACGCGTCAGGCCGAGGGCCAAGTCACCTTTGAAAGTAATGCTTTTTTTCTGCCTAATCCCGTGATTGATCGCTTGACGCGCGTTGCTGCCGGCGATAATCCGCATTTTCCTATTTTTGCCTACCTTGCCAACAGCATTCGCAAAGGCGAAAAGGTGGTGCCCTATACGACCGTGGCCGCGCTTGATCCGCGGGTAACCAAACCCTTGTTTACCTTTACCGCCGGTTCCGGCGCGCTCAGTGAAAACGGTATGTGGCTGAACCAATGGGCGGCCGACGACATGGGGGCCGCCGTCGGCGACACCGTCACCATGCGGTATTATGCCGTTCAGGGTGATGGACGCAGCGAGGAAGAAACCGCGACCTTTACTGTCGAAGGCGTGGTCGCCATGGACGGCCTGGCCGTGGACGACCATTTGGTGCCCGTATTCCCCGGTATTGAAGATGCCGAGAACATTGCCGACTGGAACCCACCCTTTGAAATGGATCTCGACGCCGTGCGCCCCGTGGATGAAACCTATTGGGACGACTATCGCGCCGCACCCAAGGCCTTCATTCACCCAAATCGCGCCCGCGTCATGTGGGAAAATCGCTTCGGCGACGCCACTGGGTTTCGTTTCGTTTCCGAATCGCCGGGGCAAACCCGTGACGCCGTCGCCAAGGAACTGTTGGCCGGTTTGCGCCCCATCGACGGGGGCTGGGTGCCGTTTATGCTGCGTGAGGCGGCGCGGGCCGGTTCGCGTGGATCGACCGACTTTACCGGGCTGTTCACCGCGCTTTCTTTTTTCCTGATTGCCGCCGCCTTGGGTTTGGTCGGCATGCTGATGCGTCTTGCCGTGGCCATGCGCTCCCGCGAAATCGGCCTGCGCCTGGCCACGGGGTTCACCGTCACCAAGGTTCGGCGTCAATTCCTCAAGGAAGGTTTGCTTCTAACCGCCGTCGCCGCGTTATTCGGCGTCGCCGGTGCCGCTTTGTACGGTCGCGTCATAATGTACGGTTTGCAGCATTGGTGGGCCCTCGGTGAGGTGCCGCTTGAGTGGGTGTTTTTGCCCCAAACCGCGCTCATCGGTTGGTTTGTCTCCGTTGTCATTTCCCTTTTAACCATTGGCTGGTCCGTACGCGCCCTGACCCAGACCGCACCGGTTCGTTTGCTGGCGATGCGTTTTTCCGCCTCCCACCAGGGGCGCGGTACCGTCGCGACCGTCATTCGCGCGCTAGCGGCCGTTGGGTTCGCCGCCGCCGCGGTGGGGATCGCGATGGAGCCACGCGCGGTTCCGGCCTACTTCGGCCTCGGTAGCGCGCTGTTGTTCGGCTACTTGGCCCATCTCTCGTTGCGCCTCTCCCGCGCGCGGGAAGGCGCCGCCTTCGATGGGTGGATGGCCTTGTCGCGCCGCAACATGATCCGGTTTTCCGGCCGTTTCCTGCTGGCCGTCTCCCTGGTTGCCTTTGCCTGTTTTACCCTGGTAATGACCGGTTTGAGCAAGTATCACGGTGATTACGATGTCAATAAACCGGAAGGTCCCGCCGGTGGTTTTGCGCTGATTGGACACAGCGATGTTCCGCTCTATCGCGAGGCCTCCGCGTGGCGCACCGGCTCCGAGGACGAGGTTGCCGCCGCCATGCGCGCCGTGGGCGAGGTTGTGCCGATGCGTTTTCTTCCCGGCGATGACAGCAGTTGCCTTAACCTGTTTGCGCCCCAGCGACCGCGGTTGCTGGCCTTGCCCGACACCGCATGGCCCGAGGGGCGATTCACCTTTACCGCAACCATTGAACCCACGGATCAGCCCTGGCGGTTGCTGGACAAAACTTTTGAAGACGGTGCCGTGCCCGTTATCGGCGACTTTAACTCGGTGCAGTGGATTCTTAAGTCCGGCTTGGGCAAAGACATTCTTTACCCCAAACCGGGTGGCGGTGAAGTCCGCCTGCGCATCGTGGGTTTGGTGAACAAAAGCATTTTCCAAAGTGAATTGATTATGGCTGAATCCGCGTTTTTAAAGGCGTTCCCAGACGAAAGCGGCTACCGATCTTTTTATATCGACCCCAAGGACGACCATGACACCCTTGCCTTGGCCAATCAATTGGAAGCTGCCTATGAGGACTACGGCCTGGACATGACCACAAGCAACGATCTGCTGCAGGCCTTTCACCGCATTGAAAATACCTATATTTCCATATTTCAGGCATTGGGTGGGCTGGGGCTTCTCCTCGGTACCTTGGGCCTGGCCGTGATTGTTTTGCGCAATGCGATGGAGCGCCGTGCCGAGTTTGCCTTGCTGCGTGCGGTTGGTTTCCCGCAACGGCGCATTATGTGGATGCAATTCGGTGAAGCAACCCTGATTCTGGTGCAAGGCATTGCGGTTGGTGCCGTGTCGGCCACGGTTGCGGCAATACCCCAGCTCTTAAAGGTGGGTTTGGGAGCGCAAACCTTCGAGGTCGCCGGAACGCTGGTGTTGGTATTTTGCGTGGGGTTGTTGGCGACCCTGGCTTCCGTATGGCAAACCGCCTCGGCGCCGATTGTGGCCGGGCTTAAAAGTCAGTAGACGAATGAGCGTCTCGCTTCAAACCTATTTGTTTCGCCCGCCGTGGCCAGCGGGCGGTTTAACGGCGGCTGACCGCGGCCAGGAGCAGTCGGTTTTTGGCAGATAGTTTGAGACGGGGGAGTGGGGTGTTGAGAAGGCGCTCAAAGTGATTGCTGCTGGGGTTCGCCTCGGCGCACCCGTAAAAAGGGTCGAGTGGATTTTCCTCGAAGAATTGTTCCGATTCGGCTTCCGCATCGCCTTGTAGCAGAACAAGCAGTTCGTCGACCATGTCCGCGTCATGCTGTTTTAGCGCGCGCAAGTAGTGGCTCTGCTGTTCGGCGTCCATCGCCAAGCAGAGGTGAAAATGATGTTCTAACTGCTGCCAGGAAACGTGTTCTTCCATATGCGTATCCTAAAAGGTCTGAATGAGGTCCGATTGTTTACCGCCCCTTACTTTCTATACGCGCAACTTAAGGCGATACCCGTTCTAGGTATTCGTAAATATGTGACAAAAGTTTGAAAAGAGAATGTGGATTTTCCGAAATATGCGAAATCCGCGTAATTAACAGGTGTTAGGAACGTGGTGTGAACCCATGGGGGACATGCTCGTTTTGGGGTCGGCGCGGATAAATCTTGGAAAAAGTGGGGGAACCGCTTGAAAGCCGTGAACAAGCGACCTATATATAATGAGCTCGTGGCGCAGGTCGGCGCGAGTTGGTCTGCCTTTTTCAAGTAGGCCGTGGGCAAGCGCCCGAACATTCGAAATTTTTTGAGACCTTTTTAAATGGATAACCGCTTGTGACTGTGTCGGTGGGGGCCGACACTGATGAAACGTGAGAACACGAACCTGCCGACCTGAGTCGAGACATCGGCGAGGGTTCGGTAAAAACCAAGGTGAACACCGCGTGTGGATTTTTACCGAAATCCACCGACGTCGTTTCAGGCCAGGTTCAGGCGCTATGGATAAGGTGGCAACTTTAAGTGATGACTGAGATTTGCCGGTCTTACGTCGATTTTTTGGCCCTGTTGATTTTGGGCCGGCGCCTGGAAGGGTGAATTGTGAAGCAGCACGCGGTGCACCTGCGCGAGTCGCGGAAAGGTAGGACGCTATGGTTAAAAAATTTAAAAAGCACACACACCTTGATTACCAGAAAACGTTTCAAGCCATCATACCTGCTTTCATGTTTTTAGAATGTGCCAACGACAGTCTGTTGGCCCAAGCAGCGGTGAGCACCCACGGTGAACCCACGCGCCACCGGTACGGACACAGAGTCGTCTGACCGTTATCCCGCGGTTACGCCGACCTCATCAAATGCGAAAAACAGAACAACGCATGGTTGAGACGTAACCGAACGCAAAATTCAGAAAAACAGCATCCGTTAAAGGAACGCCGCCACAACCCAAGCCGGTATTCCACCAAGCCGATGGCCAAAGCCGACTTTCTTCCGAGGGAGAGGGCCGGGGTCTTGTTGTTTGGGGGCTGGCTTCTTTCGCTCAATGGGCGGGGGGGGGCCGGTGTTGGGTCGGTTTTTTGTTTAAAAAAGACCGAAGACTCGCGGACGGTGTTTTTAGAAAAGCGGTAACGCCAAGCGTTTGAGCGTTTTGCGGGAGCGAACCTGGTCGTTTTCGACCCCAATAAATAAAGTGCAACGAATTTCCGCCGTTTCCAAACCATCGGTTGGGGTTTCGCTTGCCGGTAATTATTTTGAAATAAGAGGCTTGTCGTTAACGCGACTAGAATCGCGATTTTCATGAGTGGTCGTCACCCAGCTAAGATCATTCGATTCTAGAGCGGTTAACGTGCGCAATCATCCTTTTGCCCAACAAGGTAAATCCACCACGTTCATTTGGATGAACGTTTTTGCAGTGGTCCTGATCTAGATATTTTCAGTCTCATCAACATGGAAATCGTCCCGTGGCGGGAACCCCGGTTTGCTTGGCCGGTTGTTGCCGGAGGTGCGTCTTGATGAAGGGTGTGTTTTCGGACAACAGCACCCGGATTCGAGCGGTGCCTCACGCCTTCTCGCCGCGGATCCAACCCTCGGTGAGCCCCTGAGACTCGGAATCTTACAAAAAAAACCGAAAAAAGACATCTTTTTAGAGTCAAGATGACGTCTTTTTGGTATAATAACCGAGTCGACAATAGGTCGCTTTGGCGTCCGATCAGATCTAGATCTACCTCAAACACTCAGCCCATCTTACGTATTTGGTCCGTTACTCCCTTGTTTGGAGGTAGTTATGTTACGCAATGTTTTATTTCTTTTCGTTTTTGTACTGTTCACCCCTTTTGCTCTGTCTCAGGAAGCGCCACCCGAGTGGCCCGATAACCCTGGCGGCGGTGATGTAGGAAAAATGTACTCTCCCAATTTGGATCATGGTATCGACATCGAGTGGCCCAACAATCCAGGTGGTGGTGAAGGAACTCTCGTTAATCCTATTGTTTCTACCCAAACACCGCTTGACGGAAGTATTCAGGAATCCAGCGCTTTTGAAACGTTTCTGAATGAGTACACTCAGAATAACCCAGAAGCGGATATTTTTGCCATTAATCAGTTGAGCAACTGCAAAAACGAGAATATCATCCGATTAGTTCTATCCATTCAGCAACAAAAAAACAAAAATTAATTTAGGGGAGGCGCGAGCCTCCCTTTTTTACAGGTTATTGACTGGAACGGAAAGGTGACCCGGCTTTTATTGAGTTGAATATCTCTTCAATTTTGAGATACTGTTCCTCAATTAATTCTAGATTTGAATTTTGGTTTTCAAGAAGCTTGTCTAGAAAGGCGCATTCCCATGCATATGCTTCTTCATACTTACTCTCGTCCTTTAAAGACCTGGTAAGGATTGGAATCAAACGTTGAATAAAAATTAAGTAGTCGCCTTCTTGTTCAAGTAATAAATAAAGAAACCTTGGAAGTAAGTTTGGAATTTCAGAAGGGTTTGACTCTTGATAAAGCTCGGCAAGTTTCTCTAGGCTATTTATCGTCGTTCTCGCAATTGATCCGAAAGACTCTTCTTTTTCGGTTAACACTTCTTCATATATATGTATTGCCTCGTTTTTATATCCTAAGACATTTAGTAAGTATCCGAGGTTGGACAGAGAAAGTAAGACATTGTACTTGTATGAATCCTTATGTTTTCCTAGCAATGATAGTGTGTTGATGATGATGTTAATGCTTTTGATGTATTCTTTGTTTGCAATGTAAAAAGTATGGGAATTTAAATTGGTGACAAGAATTCGAGGGTGATCGTGTCCCCATAGTTTTATCATTTCTGATGAGATATCTTCATGTGCTATGATAGCCTCTTCTATTTTTCCTGTTCTGCCAAGAGCCCAAGGTAAATTAAGTATACATTCTGTAACCATGTGAGACGTCGTTAAATGTGAATTTTTTAGAATTGAAAAAGATTCTCCGAGTATGGGTATGGCTTTGTTGTAGTCGCCTTTATGGTAATAGATGCTTCCTAGATTTGCTTTGTAAAGCGCGTAAAATGAGTTTCCGTTGTCTATGGAATTCCATTTAATTCCACTTAAGGTGTTGAGTGTCTCTAGGGCTTTTTTGAATTCTCTTTTTTTTGTGAATGAGTAACTAAGCTCACAGGTCATTCTTATGATTTTTTCGTGGTGTTTTGGAAGGATAGAACTGTACTGTGTAAGGAGTTCTTGGATTTCTCTTGTGAAATCGGTTGAACTTCGTTGGAACTTTTTTATAGAAAGAAGTTCGTATTTTGAATCGAGAAGTAATTTTGTTTTGTTTTGTGTGTTGGTTTGGATTTTTAAACCTTCTGTTATGAAGGACTCGGCACTATTGTAGTTGCCTGTCTTTTTGTGAGTTTTGGCAAAAAAGTATAATATTCTTGCTTTTGTACTTGGTAAGATGTTGAGTTCATTGACCTCATCGGTTGTCTGTGTGAATCGGTCGATGATCCTGGTTGTTGGTCCAAGATAGACCTTATTTGAACCAATAGCACCTTGAAGAAACCTTAGCGTCTCTTGGGAAGAAGTTGCTTCTCTAATCGCCTGTGCTTCCCTTTCTTTGGCCTGGATGTAACCGTAAACCAAACCGTACATGCCGGCGATGATGCCGACCAATACGAAGGCTAGGCCGGCGACCAGGGCTTTGTTTCTTTGGGCGAAACGTTTGGTTTGGTATCGCCAGGTTGGGGGACCCGCGGTAATCGGTAAGCGACCCAGGAAGTTGTGGATGTCTTTGGCGAAGAGGTCGGCGCCTTGGTAACGGCGCTCGCGGTCCTTTTCCATCGCTTTAAGCACGATCCAATCCAAATCACCGCGATAGTATTTGCTGAGCCCCGAAACCGAACTTACGTCAATCAGGGTCGTGGTCTCCTCGATTGCGGTTTGTTTGACCGCTTTACTCGGTCTTTCCGGTTCGTGTTCGCGCACCAAGGCAAAGGCCTGGTCCCAGGTGCCGGATTGAATGCGTTTATCGTCCAGGGGGCGGTTTCCTACCAATAATTCGTAGAGCACCACACCCAAGCTGTAAATATCACAGCGTACGTCGATGGTGTCTTCGCCCAGGTGGGTTTGTTCCGGGCTCATGTAACCCACGGTGCCCACGGTCATGCCCGGTGCGGTGACCTCGGTGACCATGGTTGCCTGATCAAATTTGGGTTTTTCCTCGGCGGTGACCTTGGCGATGCCGAAATCAATGATTTTGGGCTCGGCTAATCCGTCTACCTCGCGAATGAGAATGTTGGCCGGCTTGAGGTCGCGGTGGATGATTCCCCGCTGGTGGGCGTAGTGGACCGCGTCGCAAATTTTGATGAACAGCTTGAGTCGGGCCGGGGCCTTGAGTCGTTTCTCCTCGCAGTAGGTGATCAGGTCGCTGCCCTCCACGTACTCCATCGCGAACCAGTTTTCACCGTCGTCGCGGGCGCCCGACACCAAAATGGTGGCGATGTTGGGATGGCTCAGCGAGGCCAAGGTCTGTAGTTCTAATTCGAAACGGCGGCGCATTAATTCCGAACGATGGTCGCGTCGCATGACCTTGAGGGCGACTTTCTTTTTGATCGCACCGGTTTGGTGCCCCTCGTAAACGCGACCCATGCCGCCTGATCCGATCAGACGCACGACGCGATACGGGCCAAGGCTTCGGCCGATGAGTGGGTCGGGCGAACCCTGTCCCTTAGGGCGAGGGGGGAGAGATGGCGACATGGAAACCTTCTGCTAGACAAATCCGGCTGGTTGTTGCCCCGTGGGATGCCTCGGGATTGCCAACCGGGGGGGTGCGTCCACACCCGCTTAATGAACGGAAACACAGATAAAGAAATGAAGAAGCACGGCTCATCGTGATCAAAGCCAAAGAATAAAATTGATTATACATCTTTTGCCTAAAACCTAAGAAGCGCAATAACTCGCGGCGATTTTGGCTAAACCTCTGGGCTGCAACGGCGTGTAAAAATGCTCAGGGCCACCGGGTGCGCGTCGTGCGTGACCCCGGCCCGCTTTTTCCAAACCATTTCGCTTCAGATCTTTAGCCAAAGTCCCTCACTCTTATCGCGCTTCTTAGGTAAAAACCAAAGGCGGGCACGCGGCCCGCCTTTGGTTTTTTGCTTGAGAAATCGAAGTTCCCCCGCTTACTTCTTGTCGTTATCTTTGGCGTTCAAGCGGCTGAACAAGAACGCCCTGGCGAAGCGCCAATCGCTGCGCACCGTTGAACTGGAGACATCCATGATTTCCGCGATTTCATCCTCGGTTAAGCCACCGAAATATTTGAGTTCAACCACCTTTGCCTTGCGCTCGTCCTGTTGTTGGAGCAGCTCAAGGGCTTGATCCAGCGCCAGCAAACGCTCCACGTCGAACTCGTTGCCTTCACCCTCGTTCAGGGACAAGGTGACACGCACCATATCGCCGCCGCGTTTCTCGGCGTTGCGTTCGCGCGCGTGGGTAATGAGGATCCGGCGCATCATGGTCGCCGCGACCCCAAAGAAATGCGAGCGGTTTTTCCAATCGGCGCGATCTTGTTTGGCCAAACGCAGGTAGGCCTCGTTGACCAAATCGGAGCTGGCAAAGGTGTGGCCCTTGCGTTCACGCGCCAAAAACCGTCGCGACAAACCGCGAAGTTCCTCGTACACAATCGGAACCAGCTCTTCAAACGCCTGCTGATCCCCTTTTTGCCAATCGTATAGCAACTGGGTAATTTCTTTCTGTGGACTCATAAGCTCCCAAACTCATTTAAGAATCTCTCATTGAGCGAACACCATTGCGCCCGTAAAGGCGAAATTAGGGCGAAATAGGGTCGCTTTTTTTGGATAAGAACATGTTGATTATATCGCGAGCCCGCGCGATGAACTTTAGCCTGGTTCGGGTTCGGACGAAGAACCCTTGGGAAGCCTGCCTCATGGCAGGGAAGGGGCTACGCGCTTTGTGAATTTGTGGTTAGCGCCGGCCGCCCTTGCCGCGTCGTTTTTTATTCCCGCCGTGATGGGGCTTGCCCTTGGCGGCGCCTCCATTGGGCGCGGATTGGAAATCGAATCGCCAATGGCAATCGTCAATGCCGTCCTCAAAGAAATCAACCAGGCGGCCGTGTTGTTTGAAACCCTTGGGTCCCAACAAAGCTTCGATGGCTTCCAAATCGCTGGGGAAACTGGCGAACAAGGTGCGTGCGTTCCATTCACGAGCCTTCGCGAGCACCTTTTCGATCATGGCGGCGTCGAAGTAGGTGCCGTCTTGCGTGTAGCGCCATTCCAGTCCGTAAGCGTCTTTGGTTTCGGGGATTTCCGAGATACCGGTGATCAAGGCGCCGGGAATCAGGGGTTCCTCATCTTCGCCCAGTTCTTTTTCTTCCGCTTGCTCGGCCTCGGAGACGGGCTCGGCCTCGGCAAGCCCCGGGAAGCGGTAGCCGTAGTAAATCATGGTTTCGCCGGGGGCGTAAAAATCCTTGTGGCGCAACTCTTCCACAAAACCGAGGGCAACGTAAAAGGCACGGGCGCTTTCGTAAATATCACCGTCCTCTTCGTCCTGGTAATCGCTGGTGGTCAAAAAGATTTTGCGGGCGGATCGGGCTTGCAGGATGTCGAACAACCCTTCCATCATCAAACGGCCGTAGCCTTTCCCCTGGTAATCATCGTCGAGATAGGTCCAGGAAAGCCAATAGGTTCGGTCGGTATCTTCGACCGCGTTAAAACCGGTGGTGCCGAGGATGTCGTCTTCGTGGACCAACACGAATTTATCGGTAAGGCCCGACTCGCGGTAGGTGTACTCGGCGGTCGCGGCATCGTCCTCGTCGTGATCGTAGATGATTTCCAAAACGCGGTCGATGTCTTCCGCGCGCATGGGCCGCAGGTTGGGTGTTTCGTGTTCATTTTGTTGCATTCAGAAGCTCCATCCAAGGGACACGGGGATCGTCATCAGGGACCGATTCGCGGTGAACCGAGGGGTCCCGAATATGTAGGGGAGCATAACCTAAAACGGTCGTTCGGCTTACCTTATTGTTGTGTTTTTGTGGATGAAACCTGGCGTTTGGGGGCGCCCCGTGAGCCCGGCATTGCCCTTGCCGGGACACCCAGGGCGGTGGCCCCGGCGGGCACATGGTTGATCACCAGTGAATTGGCGCCAATCATGGCTCCGTCGCCGATTTCCACGGGTCCGACAATTTTTGCGCCGGCCCCGATAAACACATCGTTGCCAATGACGGGTGCGCCTTCGCGGCCGGGTGAGAGGCCGAGGGTGACGTCGTGCATCATGCCGCAGCGAGCGCCGATCCGCGCTTCCGGGTGAATTTTTACGTTGCCGTGATGGATCAAGTGGAAGGCCGGCCCGATTTCCGCCTCGCGGTTGATGGCGATGCCGGTAATCAAATCAATCCAGAAAAAACACCAGCCGTACAGCAGCGAGGTGAGTTTGCGCCAGGGGGTGAAGCCGCGCCGCGCCGACCACACGCCGAAGCGGTAGTTGGCCACCGCCCAAAAAGCGGGGTTCATGAGGCGGCGTTCATGGAGTGCGTAGGCCTCGCGCAGTTCCCGCCACAAACCGGGTTGTGGCGACGGGGGCGCCGCGGTTTGGCGTTCCGTCGCGCGTTCGGCCTCTTGGCCGGCCGCTTCAGCCATGGATCAGGCCCGCCACGCGGTCGGCCATGCCGTTGATGGTGGTGAAGTTGGGATCAAACAAAACCTCGTCGGGTAGGCGGATCTGGAATTCATCTTCAAGGAAGGCGATGACCTCGACGGCGCCGGTACTGTCCACGTACCCCTCTTTCCACAGGTGGACGTCTCGGGTGAAAAAATCGTCGTCGTCGGCGACAAAAAATTGCGCGCGGATGTAGCTTTCTAACTTTTCGGCGACTTCGGTGTTGGCAGTCATCGGTTGGGTCCTTTTATTCAAAGATGGTTGGGTGAAGTTGGTCAGGGCGGGGCGGGTCAGGCTGATGGGTCGGCCCAAATTTGGTCGGGGCCGAGGGGTGAGCGATAAATGCCCGCGCGTAAAAAACTGTCGAGGAAGGCCGGCGCGCAATTGAGCTGGGCGGCGAACCGTTCTTTGAGGTGGTCGCCGTTGATGCCACGCGCCACCATCGCGGCCAGGGTGCCCCCTTGCTGTTGGTCGTTGCCGACTTGGGCGCGCACCTTGGGGCGCGCGTAAATCGCCGCTGGAATAAGGTCGCCCATCACTTGGCGGACCAACGCACTTTTGGCGTCGTCGTTGGCGAGCCACGCATCCGGTAGGGCGGTGTAGGCATCGGCGCAAAGCGCGTAGGGTTGGATGGCGGTCAGATCAAAATGATGGAACACGCCGACCTCGCGGTCGCCGCTGTCGAGGCCGCTGACCAGAAAACGTCTGAGCCGGCCCGGTTTCAAACGCGGTAAGGGGTAAAAGGTTTGGCCGGCGAAAGGGACGGGGCTGTAGTCGGCCACAAGTTCGTTCATGGTATCGCCGGTCAGCAAAACCGAACCCGGGGGCAAATCGCCGTGCGCGCCGATGCAGGCGTTCACCAAGGCACAGTGAACATTAAAATCGCGCCAGTCCTGGCCGTGGATGAGGGCGTTGTTGAGTTGCTCGGCCATGGTGTCGCCGTCGACATGGATTTCCCGGAGCGGGATGGACAGGTGGTCGGCGGCCAAACGCGCGTAGTGGAGATCCTCGCCGGCGGCGACATGGCGGCGGTCCAAATCAAGGGCAAAGGTGACGCCCTCAACCTTGCTAAAAAAGCGCCGTGCCATGGCGGCGATGCCGGTGCTGTCGAGCCCGCCTGAAAGGGTAACCCACACGGGAATGTCCCCGAGCGCGGCGGCCAGTTGCGCAAACACCCGGTCCAGTCGTGCGCGAATGCGGCCGGTGATGGTTGTGGCGGATTCGCCCGACCAGGCGCCGTAATCCCATTCCCGATAGCGTTGCAAGGACCAGCGTCGTTGGCTCGGGTTGAACCGGGCGCAACAGGCGGAAGGCAGCGACCAAATCGTGCGCGGCGGATAACCGGCCTCCCGCAACGCGTGCAGCAGCGGCGACCACGCGAAACCCCGTTCGGGATCAAACGCAAAAAAAAGTTTGTGGACACCCAGGGGATCGCGCAGCAGGTGATAGGTGCCGTCGTCGTCCACAAGCACGGTGGCAAAATGGCCGTCGATTTCGTTGATGAATTCCGGCTGTTGCCGCCAAGCCTCAAAAAAGGCCGCCGGTGGTTGCTTTTGGGTTTGGTGTAACAGGATGGGCGGCAGCGGTTTGCCGAGTGGGGTGACGGTTGTGAAACTCATGAACAACATCCCGCGAGAACTTGTTGGAAAATCGGCAAAGCGCGCTCAAGCATTTCATCGCTACAGGTAATCGAGACGCGGAAATGGCCGGGGTAGTGAAACAAGCTGGAGGGTGTGACCAAGACACCGTGTTGTGCCAATTCCCGTGCGAAATGGAAATCGTCGGCCTCGCCCGCCTTGGGGAACATGAAAAAGGTCGACTGGGGTTTGACGACCTGGTAGCCGGCGCCGGTTAAGGCGGCGTAAAGGGCGTCGCGGCGTTTTTGCAGACGGGTCATGTCGGGTCCCGCGTCCAAAAGTTCGCGAATGGCGATTTGCATCAGGGCGGTGGGTGTGCAAAAACCCATGATGCGACAAAGGCGTTCCAGAATGACCGCGTACTCGTCGGCCCGCTCCATGTCGGGGTTGACGGCGACGTAACCAATACGCTGACCCTGGATTTGCAGGCTTTTGCCAAAGGAATAGGCGACACAGGTATTGGGGTAATAAGTGACGGGCGAAACAAAAGGTGTATCGTCGAAAATAATGCCGCGGTGGCATTCGTCGGAAATCAGCAGCGGCGGATTGGGCGCGCGGTTGAGTACTTCGCCGAGGCCACGCAATTCTTCCTCATTGTAAATCAGGCCGGAGGGATTGGCCGGTTGCGAGAGGATGACGCCGTGGACCCGTTCGTCCAGCGCGGCCTCAATTGCGTTCAGGTCAAGCCTTTTGGTGACCGGATCGACCGGGACCATGACCGGTTCAATGCCGAGGTTGGTCAGGTAGAGCGGGTAGTCAAGCCAGCACGGGGTAATGATCAAACATTTGCTTTGGAACCATTTGCGAAACATCGAGCGAAACACCAGATTCAGCGCCGCCATGGAACCCGGCGTCAGCACCACGTTGCGCCAGGGAAAGCGTTTGCCATGGCTCTTGGAAAGGTGTTGGGCGATGAGACGACGGGTCATGGTGTTGCCGCCGTAGGGCGTGTATTGCAGGTTGAGCCGATGGGTTGTTTCCAGCGCGTTTTGCATGGCCTCAATCGCCTCGGGAACCGGCCCGTCGTAGGGGTTCGCATAGGCCAGGTCGCACAGATTCCGACCGTGCTGCTGGATGGTGGCCAGCCGCAGGGACTCAAATCGTTCCTGGGTGGCGAGGTAATGCAGCACATCGTCGGAGAGGAAACGTTTCATGAGGACACCTGTTTGCGGTCAATTTTTCCCGTTGCGGTGCGGGGTAGGGCTTGGTGGAGGACGATGTCGTGCGGAACCATGTAACGGGGCATGTGTTGGCGGCAATAAGCGGCCAAGGCGGCCTTTTGAAAGGTTGCGGCCTCCTTGGGGACCACGTGCAGGCGCAGGCGGCAGTGCTGTTGGGCGTCGTAAAAAGGCACAACAATCACTTCGGTTACCAGGTTGGAGGCATAAGCGACTTCCTCCACTTCCTCCGGGCTGAGGCGGAAGCCCTGAACCTTCAGCATTTGGTCGGCGCGCGCGACGAAGGTGAACCAACCCTCGCGGTCGCGGCGCACCACATCGCCGGAATAAACGGCGCGCGCGCCGGCGGTGTCGGCCATCGGGTCGGGCCGGAAGACGGCGGCGGTGGCGCGCGCGTTGTTCCAATAACCGAGCGCGACGGTGGGGCCTTGGTGAAGCAATTCACCCGGTGTGTCGGCGGGGCAGGGATCGCCGGCCGCGTCGACCACGCTCAGGCGGGTGTGGGGAATGGCGCGCCCCATGGAGCCGGGACGGGCCGCCAGCTCTTCCGGTGGCAAATAGCTGGAGCGGAATGCCTCGGTCAGGCCGTACATTAGCACGATGTGGCAATGGGGCAGGGTTTCTCGGTAGGCGGCCAACAGGTTTTGGGGAAAGGCGCCGCCGGAGTTGGTGATTAACCGTAAATCGGGCAAGGCGGTTTGTTTGAGCGGGGAGAAGCGGCTCATCAGTTGTAACCACAAGGGCGGTACCCCGGCGAAGACGGTGATGCGATGGTCCACCAATGCACGACAGATGTCGGCGGGCAAGGCGCCGTTGTGAAGCACGATGCGCGCGCCCGTGTAAAAGCCGCTCAACATTTGGTTGAGGCCGTAGTCGAAGTTAAAGGGCAAAACGCATAGAATGCGGTCCTCGGGTTGCAATCCGAGGTAACCGGCGACAATGCGGGCGCCGGCGAAGAGGTTGCGATGGCTGACCAAAATACCCTTGGGTTTGCCGGTTGAGCCGGAGGTGTAGAGGATCACGGCCGGATCGTCGGGATTAGCTTGGTCGGGGATCGCGGTCAACGCGGGAAGCGTTTCTTCCATGGGTTCGTCGATGCACAAAACCTGTCCCGCAAAGGCGGCGGTGTCTAGCTGCCGCAGCTTCCGTGAAGTGGTGACCAAGAGCCGTGCGCCGCTGTCGCAGAGGATATGATCGATTTGGTGTTGTTTGAGTTCGGTGTTGACGGGGACGACGATCCCGCCGGCGATCCAAGCCCCAAAGAAGGCTGCAACAGTGTCGCGTGATTTGTCCAACAGCAGGGCGACCCGATCTCCATAGCCCAGGTCATGGTGTTGGAGCATGCGCGCGTATTGACGGGCGGCCGCGGCGCAAGCGGCGTAGGTCCAGTGCGTATCGCCGTCAATCAGCGCGGTGCTGTCGGGCCGCATGGTGGCGCCTTCACGCAAAACGGTTTCGATGCGGTGCTCAAACAAACCCATGGTTCACTCCTGAGGGTGTCGGCATGGTCATCCGAATGGGTAAGGCTGTGGGGGAGGTGACTTGGGTCGCGGCGTTCATCACGAAAAACACCTTATATTTCAGTTATATGACCCATTTGGGTCACACTATAAGAACGGAATGAAATGGAGGCATAGCGCTTGGCTTTCATGTTCGAGGCGGCCGAAAAAAGGCTGGGTCCGCGGAGACAGGTAACGGTGGATTTTTTGAAAAGTTCGCAAGATGACATAAAAGCTTCAGAACCGGAAATAAATGAAGGCGTTAGCTCAGGGAAGGGGTGTCACCCGGGGTTGTTGGGCAACCATTTTGGACTGCTTGACCCTTACTTATCGCGGTTTGCGGTGGCTGGTCAAGGACAAAGGCGCGCCTGGCAAATGTGCGGTAGATCACCAAATAGCGCCCTCTATAGTACTTTAGCGTGATCTAGCGGTGAAAACGTTCAGGAAATGGAAAAAAAGTGGAAATTGTGCGCTGCATCCAATGGCGACGTCTCTTCTTGGAAAAAAAGATGGTTTTTTTCACCAAAGTTTCGGTGGTTTCTTGCAGATATAATGCGTGTGGTTGAAAACGCACGAAAATGCACGCTTGGCGGTTGCCTTGATTCCCGCCGCCCTGGCTCTTCCCGATTGCACCAACGCGGCGTTCCATCATTGCGAATGGTTGTTCTAAAGTCGGTTAACCCTTGTGGACCATCAACCAAAGCGGTAGGAAGGGCAGGATCGTGGCGATCATCCCGAATATGGTCCACCAGCGGGTGAGTCGTTGGTAACGGCCGTCTATATCGCCGTCCGGCGACATTTCGCGAAGCAGTTGGGTTTGACGCCACTGGATGGGAACCAGAAGACCCAACCAAATAACCGCCGAGGCGCCAAAGGCCGCCAAGCTCCAAAACAACCACGCTTGTTGGAGCAGGGCGTCCCACGACGGCACCAGCCAAAGTCCGGTCGCCACAATTAACGAGGCGCCGCCGGCGGTGAACACCATGTCGGTCAGGTTCACCAACTGTTGGCTAAACCGAATGATCGCTACATCACCGGTGCGGTCGGCCAGCGTTTTCCAAAAGGCGGTCACGATAATGTTGCCAAGGAAAAGAACCACGCCCAAAAGATGGAACATTTTTACCGTCGCGTAGGTCATTTTAAATCTCCTTATGTTGCCAGTGTCAACATGGCGTACAGGGAATATAATGACCGATGTTGTCGATGTCAACATATCGGGCGTTTTTTAGGGTCTCTTCGCTCCCCTAGCGCACCCGATTACTTGAGAAGGAGGTTCATCGTGGAAAAAAAGGCCTATCACCACGGCGATCTACGAGCCGCGTTGTTGGATGCCGCGGAAACCCTGCTCGCGGAGAAAGGGGCGGCCGGGTTGAGTTTGCGGGCCGCGGCCAAACGCGCCGGGGTCAGTCACACCGCGCCCTACCGCCACTTTCCCAACAAAGCCGCCTTGCTGACCGCGGTTGCGGCCCGTGGTTTTGTCGCTCTGGCGGAAGGGACGGCCGCGGCGGCGGCCGCCTTTGCCGACGATCCGGCGCGCCAACTCCGCGAGGCCGGGCGCTGTTACGTGGTGCAATCCCTGGCCAACCCGGCGCGGGCGATGCTGATGTTCGGTGGTAATGTGCCGCTCGACGGCGAGGACCCGCTTTTTCAGGAAGCGGGACAGCGGGCTTTTGACGGGCTACAGGCCATTATCGCCGCGGGCCAACGGGCGGGCGTTTTCCGTGATGATCCGATTCGCCCCTTGGCGCTAACGCTGTGGTCGAGTGTTCACGGTTTGGTGATGCTGTTGCTGGCCGACCAAATTCGCGATCTTCCCGCCGACGAGCCACAACGGGTCGAAGAAATGGTGGCTTGGGTTACCGAGGTTACGCTGAACGGGGTGCGGCGCCGGGAATAACGCCGCTTAAGGTCAACGGGGTTCCGGTTGTTTCGCCGGTTGCAGGGCGGCCTCATTCGCCACCCGTTCGTAGCGCCAGGTTGTGTCGAGCACCTCGATGCGTTGGGTTTTACCCGCGCTGATGAAAAAGGCCTGGCGTGCTTTGTGGCCGTTGAGTTCCACGCGCAGCCCGTCCGCGACCGCGGTGACCCCAATTTCAATCGTATAAACGCGCCCATCCAAGCTATCCAGCATTTGGGCTTGGTAGGGTTTTCCCGCTTCAAACGGAAACAACGGCAGCAAAGCGAACAAGCCGACCCGTGAGAAGGTTTGGCTGGACAGCGGTTGATTGATTTCGCGACGGTTGTCGCCCATTTGGACATGGCCGCTTAAAACGCCGTCCTTGGTGTTCAGGGCGACATCGACCGCGGCTTTTCCGAAATAGCCGTCGCCGGTGAGTTGGGTCAGGCCGCCGTCGGCGAGGGCGACCACGCTAACCAATTCTTCCGCCACTTTAAATACCGGAACCAGGGTTTTGTCGCGAATAGTGAGCTGCCCGTCGTTCACCTCGCGCGACAACACCATGGAACCCGAGGGTTCGCCTTTATAAAACTGCTGGAACACCGCGGTTTCTGCAAGCCTGAGGTGGTTGAGCACGTCTTTGGGAACGATGAGGGTTGCTTGGCCCGGCGCTTGGAAGGCGGTCGCGGGTAAAACAGAAACTATGAAGAAGAGAAGAAGGAGCCGTCGCATCGAGTGCCTCGCTGGTGGTAGCTTTGTTTCATGAGATGGAAAAGATTATCTTGGCCAAAATACCCAAATTCAGTCAAAAGTGACATCCGTTTGGTTTGTGGAAGGTGGTGATGGGCCGTCTATTTCAGCGATTGTTGCAGAAAAACATATCCATTTGGTAGTACTTAGCCGGGGCTGGTTCCCTGCTCTTGAGCGAAACCGCCTTAGGCGCTACAATTGCGCAAATCCATTCAAAAATCTAAAAGTCGTTTCTCCAATCCGACTTTTTGTATTTCGTGGACAGGAGTTCCGATGCATCCGGCCCGAACTTTGAAGTCGGCCACGTTCGACGCCCACCGTGACCTGGAACGCCATCCGCTCGTTAAAAAACTTGGCGAGGCCGCTTTGGATCGTTTCGAATACGGGCTTTGTTTACAAGGTTTTGAGCGGTTTCACATGGGGTGGGAATTGATGATCAGCCAACACGCGATGTTACGCGCCCCCGAACTGCCACCACCCATGGCGCATGCCGCCCTGATTCGCGCGGATCTCGACCAATTGAAGCCTACCCTCAACCGCGCGGCCCCCGTCCCGTTAGCATTTGACTGGTGCGCGACGCCCGGCGACATAGCCGGCGTTCTTTACGTGGTCGAGGGGTCCAACCTGGGGAACGCGGTTTTGGCCAAACGCCTGAAGCCTTTGGGTTACCCTCTTGCCTTTTTTACCGAGGCCGGCCGTGTTGCGGGAACCCGTTGGCCCCGTGTCCAGGCCTGGCTTAACGCGGAACTCACCCAAACCCAGACACTTCGGCGGGCCGTCTCGTCCGCGCGCAATACCTTTCACCTGATGATGGCACTGTTTGACCGAATGGCCCAACCGGAGCAGGAGATCCTTTGAAGAAAACGCTACAGATCCCCGAGGATTTTCAATACCTAAACCCCGGCACCGAGGTCACCCTGACCAACTGTGACCGGGAAGCCGTTCAATTCATTGACCGAATTCAAGAAGGGATTTGGGTTTTTGTTTTGGCCGGCACCGGTGTCGATGGGTTGAGCCTGCAACCTGCCGCGGTATCCGCCAACATCAACCAAATCGCCGGCATGTCGCCAAGCACCTTCATGGCGCGTCCGCTATCGGACGTCTTGGGCTGGCAACTGTTGCGGTTGGCGCGTGAAGTCTTTGAAAGCAACCAGGAAATTCCGTTGCAAAGATTCAGTCAATCCTTCCCCTGGAACCGAAAAGTTCGCTTTGATCTCGCCCTCCATCGCGCGGGAGAACATCTTGTTTTAGAGTGGTTTACGGAGGAATTCGAGGCGCCGCACCTGGTGGACTCTTTGCTGGAAATGGCGATTGGCATTGAACAGCCCGCCGAGCTTTACCATGAAGCATGCCGTGTTTTAAAACGGGCCCTTCACGTGGACCAAGCGATTCTCTACCGCTTTGACAATAACTACAACGGCGAAGCTTTGGCTGAGGCGCGCGAAGAACATTTGCAGGCGTACAAAGGGCTTTGGTTTCCCGATTCAGACATTCCCTTGCCCGCCCGCATTGTGATGGCCAAACGACCGGTGGGTTTGGTCCAGAACCACAGCAAGGAAGGGCAAGCCCTTGTCTTTCGAGAACCTTCCAAAATTCCGGTTGACCTTTCCCGCGCTGTCGGGCGCGCCCCCTCGGTGATGTGTTCCCGCTATTACTGCAATATGGGCGTTCATGGCGCCATGGTTGGTTCGCTGCTCCATCGGCAGCGTTTGTGGGGTTTCTTTTCGTTATGGAAATACAACAAGCCGCTGCGTTTGGGTTTGCGAACGCTTCGCGAACTGCGCATGTTCTGCCAGAACTTCATGGAACTGGCCCACGAACTGAACGAGCGCGTCAACCGCAATCACATTTTGATGCTAAAGCACCGCCACGAGGTTCTTTTGGAGCACATGCTCGATGCCGTCGATATCGATGGTGCCATGAACGAGGTGGCCCATCTTTCTGAAATGATCCCTTCCGACGGGGCGGTTTTGATTTCTCCCGAACGGTTGGTCACCTCGGGATTGTGTCCCCCGGAACCCGTCCTGCGTGCGCTAACCCTTTGGTTACAGGAACACCACGGTCACCTGCCGGTTTATTTCCACCGCAGACTCGCCGCGGTGTTTCCCCCGGCGCAAGAAGTGGTTGATCAGGCGGCGGGTGTGCTTGCCTTGCGGTTGGGGCGACGAAAAGCGGCTTACCTCATGTGGTTTCGCGGTGAAATCACCCAAAAGATTAAATGGGCCGGGAAGCCGGTAAAGGTAGCCGATCTCCAAGATCCCGACAAGCGGTTGATGCCGCGGGCGTCGTTCTCCCTTTGGGTCGAGCAGGTGAGAGGGTTCTCCGCACCCTGGCAAACCTATGAAATCGATCTCGCCCTGGCCTTGCGTGACGAAATGGTGATGGTGTTGCATGAACTGGGCAATCACGAATTGGTCGGGTTGCTGTCCCGTGCCAACGAGGCACGACGGGCCAAGGAACGCTTGCTGGGCAATGTGAGCCACGACTTGCGCACCCCGATCCACGGCATCCTCGCCAATGCTGAACTCTTGGAACAGGAGTTGGAGAACCCGGAACTCCTGGAGATGACGGCCGATATCGTGAGTTCATCCGTGTTGTTGACCCGTTTGCTCAACGATTTGCTTGACCAGGCGCGTTTGGATGCTGGGCATGTTTCCTTAAAACCCAGCTCCTTCCGTGTGCCGGACCTCGAGAAAAAGGTGCGCGCCGCCTTGCTCGGTTTGACCAAAAAAACCAAGGTGCCGCTTGCGTTCCGGTGGCTGGGTTCCTTCGATGAACCGGTTTGGATGGATGCCGACCGCGTTGTTCAAATCCTCAACAATCTCATTTCCAACGCCATGAAGCATTCACCTTCCGGGGAACATGTGGATGTGGCGATGCAACTGAACGGCACGGATCAAGCGTCGCGGCAGTTGGTGATGAACATTGCCGACGCCGGCAAGGGCATTGCCCCGGAGGAACGCGGCAAGGTTTTGGAAGCGTTTCACCAAAGTGGGGCGGCCCTCCACGAAAAAACCAACGGTGTAGGTTTGGGTTTGAGCATTGTAAGAGGGCTGTTGCAGATTATGAATGGGAGGCTCGAGATTGACGAAAGTGATCGCGGCGGCGCGCTTATGCGGGTGACCCTTCCGGTTCCACCCATGCCGCACAAGGGCGGCGCACCGCCAAAAGCCAAGGAAACGCGGCTAAAAGAAATCCCGTCTCTTGCCGGTTATCGCCTGCTCGTGGCCGAGGACAACAAGGTGAACCAACGGGTGATGTCTCGCCTTTTGTCCCGAACCGGTTGCGATTTTGATATTGTCACCGACGGGCGCGAAGCCGTCACCATGGCCTTGAAAAACAACTACGATCTGTACGTATTTGATATCCAAATGCCGAATTTACATGGTGATACGGCGATTAAGGAACTGCGTGTGATGGACGTGCCCGCGGCCAAAGTGCCGGCCCTCGCGGTCACGGCTTTTTCGGCCGATGAGGATCGCCGCTGGTTCTTGGACTGTGGTTTTGACGGTTTTTTGGCCAAACCCATTCGTCTCGCTTCATTTGTCGCCTTGGTCTTGGAAACCTTAAAGAAACCCTGATTGGCGCAGGTAGGAGCCGGTCGCGACCGCGCTGCCTCTCTGGGCCGGGGTTTTATCCGATGAGGCGATCACCCTGATCCCCGCGTTTCTTATGGTACCAGGCTGTGTTTTTCGGCCGTATCGGCTTAGCCGCGTCACCCGTTTCAAAACGGTAAAATCGTCGCCAAATCATCGCCGCCCAACAGCGCCAACACCAAACGGTCCAGGCCCAGCGCAATCCCCGCCGCCGGTGGCATTCCCGACGCCAACGCCGCCAGAAAGGCTTCGTCCATCGGATAAACCGCTTTACCCAAGGCGCGTCGTTCTTCCTGGTCCGCCGCGAAGCGAGCCCGTTGCACCCCATGATCGGTGACTTCGTAAAAGGCGTTGGCCAATTCAATCCCTTTTACATAGATTTCGAAGCGATAGCAGGCGGGCATTTCCCCGGCGACCACCGGCATTTTTTTGGCCAAAGCCGCTTGCGAGGCCGGATAAGCCGTGACCAGGGTCGGTTGCTCGAAACCCAGCCGCGGTTCGATAAAGTTGAGAAACAATTGAAAATACAACGTGTCCCAATCGTCTTCTTCCGACCAAGGTAAACCCTTGGCTTCCAGGCAGGCCCGCAGCGGATCGCGGTTGTGATGGTCCCGTAAGGGTAGGTCCAAATAACGTTCGAACAGGCCCGCGCAGGTTACCACCTCAATGGGCCGACGGAAGTAGGCCGGATCCGTTGCCTCCTCCGCAAGCTCGGCAAACAATCCCTGCACATCCTCCTGGAGCCGGTCCAGGTCGGCCCACAAGCGATACCATTCCAGCATGATAAATTCTTCGCGGTGCATGCGACCGATGTCGCCCGCGCGAAAACTGGCTGCAAATTGGAACACCTTTTCCAGCCCGCCCGCCAGCAGCCGTTTCATGTGGAGTTCCGGTGAGGTGCGCAGCCATTGGTCCCCGGCGGCGAAGGTGTCCAGGTAGGGTTCCATGCCGGGACAGGCCACTTTCACCGGTGTGTCGCATTCCAGAAAATCGGCGTTGAGAAAAAAGCGGCGAACCTTTTGGTGGATGCGGCCTCGGCGTTTCAGCATCGCTTGCTTGGCGAACAACGGACCCGTGGCCTCGTTGACTGCAATCGGCGCTTGATACACCAAATGCCACCCGTCGTGATCCAAGCGTATCGCCGCCCAGCTTGGCGAGGCCGACGGCAGTTGCACCGCGACCGCCGCCGGCAGCGGCAACGAGCCGGAGTCGTCTTGCAGCACCGCCGCCCCGGATGCGTCCCCGGTTTTTCGCCAGGTGACGCGACCCGCGACAAGGCCGTGCCCTGAACGTAAAAAAGCCGCAATCGAGATGCGGCTTTTAAAGGATCCGATGTGTTGCGGCAAGCTTAGCGACCCTCGGGTCTTTTGCAGCGTTCCACGTAACTGCCGTCGCGGGTGTCGATGCGAATCCACTCGTTTTGGTCGATGAACAGGGGAACGTTCAAGCGGTAACCACTGCTGACCACGGCCGGTTTCAGCGTGTTGGTGGCCGAGTTGCCTTTAATGCCGGGTTCGCAATCGGTAATTTCCATCTCGACAAAGTTGGGGACTTCTACGCTGATTGGCATGTCGTTGTAAAAGGAAACGTTGACTTCCATGTTCTCGTACAGGTAGTTCACCGCATCGGCCAGAACGTCTTCCATGATGGACACCTGATCGTAGGTTTCCATGTTCATGAAGGTGTAGCCGTCGCCGTCGTTGTAGAGGAACTGCATGTCGTAGTCGTTGACCGTCGCCGGTTTGGCGGTTTCGTTCGATTTAAAGGTCCGTTCGGTAGTAGAACCGGTCATCAAGTTCTTCAGCTTGGTGCGCACAAAACCCTGGCCTTTGCCGGGACGCACAAAGTCGACGTCCAACATGACGTATGGCTCGTTGTTAATTTCAATCTTTAAACGTTTTCTAAATTGGTCGGTCTTAATCATGCCGTGAGAACCCTTCTCTTAAAAAAATGGAACGCGGAAATAGCGAAGCGAAACGAACCTGCCGCGTCGAACCCGGCAAAAACCGGGCGGGTAGCCGCGTGGTGACCCAAGGCTCGTGATTGCGATGAACTACCCAATCTAGCAGCATAGCAAATGACCCTGTGGAACCCAAGAATCTATTTCTTTTTTAGATGGTGGGCTGTTGGGATTGGGTTTGTTTTATTCTGGGCCGCGCACGCGGTGATCCTGCACGCCCCAACGAGGGCCGCCCAACCCCAACCACGGGCTGTGCTTCGAATGAACGCCGGGCGCAGCCCGGCCACCCTGGAAGCTCCCTGGAGGGGCCGACACCCCAGGCGTTACGGATCCACAACCCCGCGTGGATGATCCCGGTCCAATCGATTGTTGGCGGGGCACATTCCGGTCGAATCGCCGCGCCGGATCGCCCGAGGAAACAATGTTTGGATGGGGCTGACCCGGCGAACCCCGGAAGGGTTCGCACGCCGAAATCCGTGGACCACAAAAAAATTTGAACCGTGCGCCGGAGGCGCGCGACAACCGGCTGCGCTGAAGGCGCAAAGGCGCCGAGGGCGCCGGTGATTTCAGCCCAGATCAAGCGGTTGTGGAACAACCGATTGCTCTGGGTCCATGGGGGTTCCCGTCGTGCAGACGCTGAAGGCGTCGGTCACAGAACCATCAACTGCAACGCCCGTTTGATCATCCCCGCCAATATCCAATGGCACCGGGATCATCCACGCCAACAATCCCAACGCCGGATCGCCCCCATCCAAGCATGGCACCCTCGGTTGATTCGGTACGATTCCTATTTGGTTGTGACCTCGACCCGGCGCGCCGCAAAAAACGGGGACGCATGAACGCCGGGCTGCGCCCGGCCACGCTGCACGCATCCTAGGGGCTCGGGGTTCACGGACGGAACAACCCTGAACCCTATCCCGAGGCCGAGCTTCCCCCGGAACCCAGCCGGGCCAAGGTGGTTAAAAAGGATTCACACTGGTTTTGGTCCATCGGTTCCCAGCGCCCGCGGCGGAAACGGCCGTGGGTCGCGTTTTCGCCGATCACGAAACTGGTCACGTGTTTGCCCGCCTGGGTGAACACGTGACACCGACCGCGCCTGCCGCGCAGGATCACCGTCTCCTCGCGTGTATCGAAGAAAAAATCTTCCATTCGCGCCGTTTCCACGTCCGCCATCGCCTTGTCAATCGGCCGCAACAACGCGCGCCGTTCCTCCGCATGTTTGGTGCGCCGCTGCCGCTGCCGGTATCCCTGCTGGAGCTGTTGCCGCAGTTGTTGCAAGATTTCGGGCACCTGGCGCAACAACTGGCGCGGTTTCACGCCGCTCCCTTTCTTTTTGAGCTGCGCCAACTGTTGCTCCAGCCCGGCCAGACGTTCTTCCGCCTGGCGCCGCGCCCGGCGGATCCAGCCGTATTGCTCCTCCAGTCGGGTTTCCAACTCGTCGCGGTCCTCGCCGTGCATGACCACATTCAAATGGAGCCGGATCAGACCCTGTGGCGTGCGCGACTCCACCGCCTGGAAGCTGATCGCCAGGCGCTCCCGCTCGCCGCCGTGACCCACCATGCTGAGATACCCCAAGATGACCTGACCGATTAAGGAAAACCGTTTGGAAGACTTGCCAAAGGGCGAGAGCTGGCGGTTTTTGAGATGGTGGCCCGCCAGTTGCCGGGCCACCACCTGACCGTTCTCGCGGTAAAGCTGGTCGACCCGCTCGTCCTTCAAGTCCAGAAGGAATTGCGCCATGTCGCACCAGCGCGGTTGGCCCACCGGATCGTAACCCGCGAATACCTCGCTCGGTGAACCCGGCACCCCATGGTCACAATCCGCCGCATCACACTGGAAGCAGTAAACCCGTCCCTGGGTGAAGCAGGACTGGCGGGCCTCGTGTTGTTCCAAAACATCGCCCAGTTGTTCTTCAAGCGGGGGATCAAAATCGAGCCGCCACGGATCGCCGGGGACCACCTGAAAGCTTAAATTGAGGTCGATGGGTATGTCGTTGGCCGCTTTCCCGAACATGGCTTGGTATTTGGCCCGCACCGTTTCAATCAGCAGGTTTTCCAGGGATTGAGGGGTGGCGGCCGGTGTCGCCTTTGGCTTGCGTCGCCGCCTGGGACGCCGTTTGGCCGCTTTGTTGGGCGGTGTTTGGGAGGGTTCCGTCCGTGGTGGTGGCGCTTGAGTGTCCGACGACGGGTCGCGCATAGGTCCCTCCCTTATTGGTTTGTCAAACGGTCCCGCCGCGCAAACAAGCGGTGTAAAAGGCACGGATGCAGTGCTTTACCCTGTTGGAAAAAACACCGCGCACAGCCGTGGGACCGTTCCCTTCATTTTAGCCGCCTCCGTCTTGGGCGAGTAGCCCAAAAAATGATTCTGACGCGCCGGGCTGTGCTCGGGTAAGATACGTCACCGTGTGTTTTGCGACACACCGACCCCGTTTTGTTCCGAGGAAAACCATGGCTAACCCGTCTTTTTCGTCCCTTCACGCCGTTGCCGATCGCCAAGCCGAATCGGCCGATGCGGCGGCGTCCACGACCCCGGCCGCCGAGGGTTTTGCGCCGCGTCCCGACATCAACCGTGTTCTGGACGTGCCCGCCGAGGTCACTGACCAGGTGCGCCGTGTGTTTCCCGTTCAATGGCCCCGTTACTACCTCGACCTCGCCGAACAGCAGGGTCCCGACTCCGCCGTGGCGCGCATGGGTCGGCCCCGCCTCACCGAGTTAGTGCAGGATCAGGGCGACATCGCCGACCCCATTGCCGACCGCCGACAACGGCCCGTTCCCTTCGTGGTCCAAAAACACGCCGACCGCGTCATCATCCTCGCCACCAAGAAATGCCATTTCTACTGCCGGTTTTGCTTCCGACGCGAGGAACCCGTCGCGCGGGCGATGGAGTTGAGCCGCGCCGATTGGCGGTGCATTTTCGATTTCCTGCGTGCCAATCCCGACATCAAAGAACCGATCCTCAGCGGCGGCGATCCGCTGACCCTAACGGACGAACACCTGGCTTGGGTTCGGTCCGAGCTGGAAACCATTCCTTCCGTCACCCACTGGCGCATCCACAGCCGCGCCCCGGTCCATTACCCCGCGCGGGTGACGACTGGTTTAACCGCGGCGTTGCAGGGCCGCCTGCCGCTGCGCCTCGTCTGCCACTTCAACCACCGCGACGAACAAACCCCGCAAAGCCTGGCCGCGGTTGCGCGGTTGCAAGCGGCGGGCGTCCAAGTTGAAAACCAGGCGGTTCTGCTACAGGGCGTCAACGACAGCCTCGCCGCGCAACAGGCCTTGTGGCAAGGCCTGGCCGCCGCCGGCGTGAAACCACGCTACCTGCACCACCCGGACCGCGTGGCGGGCAACGCCCCGTTCCGCGTCTCCATCGAACAAGGCCGCCGCTTGTACACCGCCATGACCCAAACCCTCGACCCCGAGCAAAACCCGCGTTACGTGATCGACCTCCCCGACGGCACCGGCAAAATCCCCGTCGCGGCCATGGAACGCCAAGCCGACGGCACCTACCGCTACCAACACCCGGACGGCCGTCTAAGCGTGTACCAGGACTGGTGCTGACATGACCCAAATCCCACCGCGGGGAATCGCCCCGCCCGACGACTTCCCTTATCCCAGTACCCAAGCTTACGGACGGGACGCCTATGGGATTTGGCAGACGATTGCGGTGAAGGATGTGGAACAAACCTTTCGCTGGTGCTCACCCGGTCGTTTCACCATGGGATCCCCTGCAACGGAACGGCATCGCGGTGAAGATGAGGTCCAACGAGAAATTACCCTGAGCCGTGGGTTTTGGCTCGCCGATACCGCCTGTCCCCAGGCCTTGTGGTCCGTGGTGATGGGAACCAACCCCACTGGATTTCGCGGGGATCAATTCCCCGTGGCATCCGTTTCTTATGACGATCTGACGGAATTTTTTGGGCGATGGCGGGTTTTGTGTCCCGATTTTCCATTGCGATTACCAACCGAGGCGGAGTGGGAGTACGCGTGTCGTGCAGGAACCACCACGCCGTTTTCCTTCGGTGAAACGATCAATACCGAACAAGTAAATTTTTATGGAGGCGCTCGCTATCTGCCCGACGAACCAGATCAAGAATACCGTGGTGAAACCGTTGCTGTGAAAGCGCTGCCGTGTAATCCATGGGGTTTGTACCAAAGGCACGGCAATGTGGATGAATGCTGTTCGGATTGGTATGGATCCAATGATGATCAGGAGCTAATCGACCCCTCGGGTCCTCCCGAGGGCGGCCTGCGCGTGGTACGCGGTGGCGGCTTCGACGGCAGTGCGGGGGGCTGCCGTTCCGCCTACCGGAGCGCGGGCGACCCAGGCGGGACTTGGCGGAGCCAGGGCTTCCGGCCCGCCGGAGGTTCTTAACCAAAGAATGCGATGTAACACGCCCCATCATGTTTGGTTCGCGTTTGGTTAACCATTAAGGGTTTGGTTTTATCGTTCTATTAATGGGTTCGTATGTCCTTTTTTTTGTGGGACTGCGCCTTGTAGTCAGGGACGGTTTACGGGTGAGAACCAAAGTTTTTTGGTTGGCCGCCGGCATTCGACCCGAATGGTAACGTTCTTTAATTGGAAAAGGGTCTTGGTTTAAAAAAGCGCATTCAGGGCGATTGGGTGGGTGCGTTGAAAGCGCTTTATTAGCGCGCACTTCCTTGGGTTGGGGGAGAAGTGAATGATAACCGTTGCCTCGTTGGCGGATTTCGAAAAAGTTTTTGAGAAATTGAAAATATTGATTTGGATCTTTGGTATGTTGTTCGGAATGAAACAGAGAAGAGGTTGGAACATGTTTCGGGTGATTTTTGTTTCTTGTTTGCTTTCATTATCAGCGCTTCAGGGTCAAGATTTCTTTGACGTAAGTCGCGCTATTGGCACTCAGCTTGCGACCTGTATTGATGAAAAAAAGAAAGTAGAAAAAATTTCGCTGCTGGATCTACAGAGTTCGGAAGGACCGACTGAGTTTGCGCAAATCGTTCCAGAGCTGATTTTAGAAGTTATTCAGCAAAAAACCGATATTGATACGGTAACGCGTACCCAGTTTGATTTGATTCTCAAGGAACATAAACTGAAATTGAGTGGTTTGATGGATCCTGAGAACCAAAAAAAGCTTGGTAAGTTTTCTTCAATTGATGCGTTGGTTGTGGGTAAATACCGTGAGTTCGGTGAATTTATCTTGGTTACGGTTCAAGTGATTCATGTTGAAACCGCGGAGAGCTTGTGTTCTGTGTCTCAGAAGTTGCCAAAAACGGAAGATATCAAAAGCATTTTGGTGCCAAAGGACATACCGGAAATTACCGATGATCGAGGGGAAACCTATGTCATTCCACAAGAGACCGTCACCGAAGGTACGCAAAACCAGGTTCATTTTCAGATCCAGAAGTGCCGTGTTCAGGGAAAAAATATTCGGTGTGATGTTTTGCTGACGAATATGTCCGAAGATAAGAACATAGGTTTTTACCGAAGCCATTCAGTGATGACAAACCAAGTTGGACATTCGTCTAAGAGTACCGATTTTGTTAATGGTGGTGGGGTCTGGAGGTCTGGTTGGTTTAACTTCAATTTGATAACAGGTGTACCCACCAGAGTTTCCGTTGTATTTGGGAACGGCGTTAAAGATTCCAAATTATTAAGAGTGCTAGAGCTTCGGTATAAATTAGAAAATGCAGATTACAAAATTCAATTTCGTAATATCAGGGTTGACCAGTAAGTAGGGGAAAGCAATGAAATGGAACCTTGCGAAAGACTTATTGACGCGCCCCTGGTGGGGTGGACTTGGGGTGCTACTCGGCACTTTGGTCGGCTTGCTCAGTTTAGGCGTAACCCTTTATATTTACATGAATCCTTATGAGGTACCACCGTCTGAAATAAAACCACCTGTTTCGCGTGATGGATCCTCGCAAAACCGGCCTTCACTTAGCGTAAAAGCCAAAAAGCCCTTGGGTCAGAAACCATGGCTGGAAACGACGGGTGATGCGGGTACCCCTTTACCCAACGAAGCTGGTTGTGAAGTCATTTCCTTGAACGCGGGTACCCCCAAAGTCTTTGAGGATCTGAGCGTAATCCTACACTTCAATCCTGAACGGAATAGCGGCGCTTTTACCTACCCTCTCGTTGCTGTCTGCCAAAAAACCGGCGTTTCGCGAACGGTTCCCTTACTCGGTGTAGGAGACGATGTGTCTATTGAATTAGGCAACATGCAGCTTAAAGGTTCTGTTTTTTCTTATGATCCCCAAGCGATTAAACTTTGTTTACTCAGGAAATAATTTGCAGAAGAGACAGACCGAAGAGAGAAGATCCACAAAACTGATGCGTTAACCAAATAAGTGGGTTTCACCCAATGCAGGCGTGGAATGGGGTGGGAATTACTGGTTCCGTGTCGGATTCGCGTTTTTGGTGCTGGTTTGGGTCGAATTGGCCTAAGATGAATCCCTATGACTGGGTTGGGTTTTTTATTGTGATGATGGCGCCTTTGATTGCCTTTTTGGTGGGTGGTGTGAGGATGGACCGGTTTTTGGTGGCCGTGGGTTTGTGGCGAATCCGTTACGCGTTTTGTCATGGCTGGCCGCGATCCGGCTTGCTCGGACGTTTTTGGAGGGTGTTTTGGTGACACGGGTTCGGCGGATAGCCCCGCCCGACGATTTTCCTTATCCCAGCACCGTTGCCTACGGTCGGGACGCCTACGGGATTTGGCAGACGGTTGCGGTGAAGGATGTGGCACAGACCTTTCGCTGGTGCCCGCCTGGTCGTTTCACCATGGGATCCCTGGAAACGGAACACCTTCGCGGTGAAGATGAGGTCCAACGAGAGATTACCCTGAGCCGTGGGTTTTGGCTGGCCGACACCGCCTGTCCGCAGGTCTTGTGGTCCGCGGTGATGGGAACCAATCCCAGTGAATTTCGCGAGGATCAATTTCCCGTGGCATTCGTTTCTTATGACGATGTGGCGGAATTCTTTGTGCGATGGGAGGTTTTGTGTCCCGATTTTCCTCTGCGATTACCAACCGAGGCGGAGTGGGAGTACGCGTGTCGTGCAGGAACCACCACGCCGTTTTCCTTTGGTGAAACGATCACTACCGAACAGGTTAATTTTAATGGAAATTTTCGTTATCTGCCCGACGAACCAGATCAAGAATACCCTGGTGAAACCGTTGCGGTGAAAGCGCTGCCGTGTAATCCCTGGGGTTTGTACCAAATGCACGGCAATGTGGATGAATGGTGTTTGGATTGGTATGGATCCTATGATGATCAGGAGCTAATCGACCCCTCGGGTCCTCCCGAAGGCGTCAAGCGCGTGGTGCGCGGTGGCGGTTTTTTCAACCCCGCGAGGTACTGCCGTTCCGCCTACCGGTACGTGTACGCGCCGGTCAGGGCTTGGCAGGACCAGGGCTTCCGGCCCGCCGGAGGTTCCTAACCAGAAAAAAGAAACGGAGCGATTGTGGATGGGACACGGACAGGCGACGCGGGCGGCGACGGTCAGGGTCCCAACCATGATCGCGGTGTGCGGCGGAACCGATACCCTTCATCACCAATCCACGGCCAAGCAGGGACAGCGTTACGTGTTTTTGCCCAAGCGGATCACGGCGTGGCGTAGTTTCGGGCATCGGAGGTAAACCCCATGTCTCGGTCCTAACCAGTCAATCCGGTGCCTTCCCTTCCTTCAGGCAGCACCAATCCCAACACACGAAAAAAGCCCCACGCGGTGAATACCGACATGGGGCTTGGTTTTTAAGGTGTTCGTTTTTTTTACAGATGCTCGTTGGTTACCTTCGTTTCACCGGCGGGATGCTAGCGCGGGTGGGGCGTCGGGGATGCGGTCGTGTTGATCACCGGTTGGGCCGCGCGATCACTGCACAGTACCACCATCAGGTTGCTGACCATCGCCGCTTGTTTCTCCGCGTCGAGCTGAACCATGCCGTCGTCTTTGAGGCGTTGCAGCGCGAGTTCAACCATGCCCACCGCGCCTTCGACGATCTCCGTCCGGGCCGCGACCACCGCCGAGGCTTGCTGCCGCTGCAACATCGCCGCCGCGATTTCCGGTGCGTAGGCCAGGTGGCTGATGCGGGCTTCGAGCACATCGACGCCCGCCTTGGCGAGACGCTCTTGGATTTCCGCTTTCAGTTGCTCCGAGATGGATTCCATGTTGCCGGTTAAGCTGTCCGTATCCTCCTCGTAAGCAACGTAGGGATAGCGGGTTGCCAGGCCACGCAGGGCCGCCTCCGACTGGACATGCACGTAGTTGCTGAAGTTCTCCACCTCGAACACCGCCTCCGCCGTGTCGACCACGCGCCACACGACGACCGCGCCGATTTCAATGGGGTTCCCCGTCTGGTCATTGACTTTCAGGTGGTTGGTGTCGAAGTTGTGAACGCGCAGGGACACATCTTGTTTGGCAAAGAAAATGTTGGCCCAGTGCAGGCCGGGCTCGCGGCAGGTGCCCTTGTATTTGCCAAACAGGGTGAGGACCTTGCCGCGGTTGGGGGCCACGTAAAAGAAGCCCGCGAACAGACTGATGTTGAGAAGGCCCAAAAATAAGGTGAGGACCACCATGGGTTTGGCGCCGCTGCCGATGGCGGTCACAAACAGGATGAACACGGCGATCAAGCTGGTGATCGTGATGGCAAGAAAGGGGATGCCGGGAAGGGTTTTGCGTTGTTTTTCCACAATCATGGGAAAGACCTCCTACAAAGATTTGCAAGGAGTGTCAATTTCTGGCGAAGCGGCCGGGTTTCGTTTCGGTAATTGGTTTCAAACGGCCTGTGAATGAAAAAGATCTGGTTCGCCAGTCCCTGACGGTTGCCCTTGTCACTAAGCCCGGCGAGGGAATCGGCTCAAGAGGGCCGCGGTGGGGCAAAAAAAATGGGGATGGGCCCGTCGCCGGGGCTGTTGTATCTCCTTTCACCGCGGATTTTTGCCCCTGCGACCAAGGATTTTTGCCCTGATGACAACCTTGGCGAAAAGGACCGGTTTGTGAAACCCGGCGGCTCTTGCACCGCCTATGCGGTGCCGTGCCCGGTGGGTTCCACCTCATGGAAGGAAGGGGTGCATTCGGCACCGCGGTTTTTCGAAATAACTTGGCGGTTTTTTCGGAAGAACAGGAATTCCTAGGTGACATGGATGCAGCGACTTTGTGCGAGGTAACGCTGTGTCTGAAATTACCTTTTGGAGTTGCTTTTGATGAGAGTCCTTTTATGGGTGTTTTTTGGTTGTTTTTTAACTGTATTGCCAAGCTATGCGCAAATTGACTTCAGAGACTACTATGCCGATACAACCGGGCGCGTCGATTGTACCCAGGCGTTAATCCAAGCCCTCATGGATGCCAAGAATGGGGAAATCATTGAGATGCCGGAGGGTACCTTCCTGATCCAAGACTTCGATCTTCGTGGGTCCGGTTCGAACATCCGTTCGGTAAAAATCAAAGGAGCGGGCAAGGGTCGGACCGTCATTTTGACCGACAAGTTTTATCCCCGTGATGTGGCGGACGTCTCTTTGGAATCTCTTGCTTTTAAAGGGATTAACAACACTGATGTGGACGGAGAGATTCAAGGGACCGCTTTGGTGGCCATTGCCAACAGTTCAAAATTTGTCATGAAGGGCTGTGAAATCAACGGCAGTGCCGAGGACCTGATTTCTGTATTTCATGTTCCCCAGGTGACCATGACCCACAATGGTTTTTTCAAGTCGGGTCTAGCCGGCCGCATGGAGTCGGACGGCATTCGGGTGCGTGGTTGGGCCGTGGCGCTTGGGGCGGTGACGGGTACCATCCAAACCAACCACATGCTGGAAATCGCGCGCGGTGGCATTTTCTTGGGCAGTGCGAGCAATGGTTTGCACATTGAAGACAACACCATCGACTTATACCTGGGTTCCGATACCCCGCGCGCCGACGGTTTAACCATTGGCAATAGCGGCATTTACATCGGTCAGGAAGCGAGTTCCATCAAAAACGTGGTTGTGCATGATAACCGCATTTACAACACCAACATCAACGGGTTGCGCATCAATGGTTTGAATGCGACCGTGACCGACAACATCTTCACCAACAACGGGACCACCGCGATCAAAGCCCACGTGCTGGAGGGTGCTACCATTGCCCGCAACACCATTCGCGAGGTTCGCGAAGGCATTCGTTTTGTGAGTCAGGGGCTCATTTCTGGGGTAACCGTAAACGACAACAAGCTGTACAACACCGAAACCGGCATTGGTGCCTCCGTCGATGGTAAGGGGGGTTCGTTCGACAGCATTCATATTCTCAACAACACCATCATGGGTTCAAAAGTTACCGGTGTGTTGTTATGGGGTGAAAGCGATTCGCCGACCCACGGGAACAGTGTTCAAGGCAACACCATCAGCAACGGCAATCCCAACAATCCCACCACCAATCCGCTCTACACAGCCAAACCTTTTATTTGGGGTGGGATCGTCCTCTTCCATACCAATGGTACCTACGTGGATAACAACTGGATTTTCGGTCAACTCATGGAAACGCCCACCACCACGTTGCACGGAAAACTTTTTTGGCGTCAGAACCATGTTTATGCAGGCGGCGGTAAGGATGGTCGGATCACGCGGACCTCTGTTTATTCCCCCACCTGCGTGGACAGCGATTTCGGCGGCGTGACCCTGCGCGATACCAGGGAATGGCATGTGGATCGCATGAACTTCACCAACATTACCACCCCGGTGACTCAGATCAACGGCGTCGACAACAGAATCTGCTCGGGCACCTTCACCCCGACCACCACGGACTGTTACGAATGATGACCGTCAGGCCGGCTTTGCGCCGGCCTTGACCGAAACGAGATAACCCCGACGGCGGCAGCACCGCTGTCGGGGTTGTTGTTTTTTTGTGATGTTTTTGCGCGAGCGGTTTGCGGTTTGCCGGGGTTGGGTCACCGCATGAAATAGGGCGTGTGAATTTATGATGAAGGTGCGGAAATAAGCTGCCTCGGCCGCCTTTTTTGCGTGCTAGAGATAGGGATCTCGCGCCCGCCGTCCGCCTCACGCGGACGTCTCATTTTATACCGTCCACCTTGTATGAATCATAAAGGAGCAACCGTGTTTCCAGGTATGCCGACCCACACCACCAAAGTCACCGGTGGTGGCCGTCCCGAAACCCTTCGCGCCCGAATGGCGAAGAAACTGACCTCCATGTTTAACCGAAATCCAGAGTCCACCACCGAAACCCGCTCCACCTTTGGCGCCACGCGGCCACGATTCGATGCCGGGCGTGCTTCCATGGGTGAGAAACTGAGTCAAATGCAAGCCAGGGGTTCGGTTTCGCTCGACGATCCCAACCCGGCCACTTATTTGTCCCGTGCCGTTGCCTCAAGCGGGAGCCTGCACGGCGAGCTGATTGAAGCCAAACTCAATGCATCGCCCGCGGTGAAAGACGCCCTGCAAACCAGTCACGGCCGCGAAAAGGTGCTGGGTTTGGTGTACGAAATGGCCGCCATGAGCCCCGAGGCCGTGCAAAAGCTGGACATCGAACAGATCCACGCCGTCTTGGCGCAGCCTTTTGTTTACGGCAGTGAAGCCGATCTCTACGCGTTGCGCCACGAGGCCAAGTTGGCCGAGGTCGCCGCCTACCACGAAGCCGCCGATTCCCTGCAACAACGCGCCGACGCCATGGGCGTCGAAACCTTTCGAACCGGGCGCTTGATGGAAGAGGTTCAGGTCCAAATGGATACCTGGGGCGAGGTCGTCGTCGAATTGGAAACCCTGCGTTATGAAATGGAAGCCATGGGCGACCACCAGGCCGCGGGTAAAAAACTCGACGCCGAGGACCTCAAACGCTTCACCGCTTTTCAGGAGCACCTCGACTTCCTCACCGATCAAATGGGTATGGACCCCGCCGATTTCGAATCCTTTCCCAACCAATACGAGGCCGTGGTGCGCGGTATTTACCGGGAAATCGAAGGTTTGGAAGCGCGCCACGGTACCTTGAGCCAATTGCTCGACAAGCAGGCCGCCGCCCAGGAGGACTTGGCGGCACGGGCCGAGAAACGGGAAAAGCAAGGTGATGCCGCCGCCCGCAAAAGCTCCGGGGACCGCAAATTCAGCATCAGCAGCCTTTCCTCGCTGGAGGCCGACGGCTATTTCAAAATCAGCGAAATCAAGGAACCCTTCGACGTCCTGAAACGCAACGGCGAATTCATGGCCCTGCGTCGCGAACTGCGCGGCGAACTCCTCGCCGAACTCACCAAGGCGGGTTGGGATCAACCTGGCACCCGCGGCGACCTGACCCTGGGGCTCAGCCTCGATACGGCGGCGCCTGGTTTGAAGCTGGCCGCCCGCTTTAAGCACGAGGCTTTTGTGAAGCCGGACGGCAGCATCAACCTTAAAAAAGGCTACACCTTCGAAATCGGTGTCACCACACCCGGCGCCGATACCAGTGGCACCGGTGCCCAGGCCACCCTGCCGATTACCCTGTTCACCAACAAAAAGTTCAGCAACGTCGGCGAACTGGCAACCTACCTAACCGACAAAATCATCAACAGTTCGGCCACGCATAACCTGATAAGCAGCAAGCTGTTAGGCGTTTCGGCCGACAGCAAGGACGTCCGCCGGGCCGCCGCCCTTGAGAAACCCAAGGCCTTGGCCGCCGCGACCGCCAAACTCAAAGACCAACTCGGCCTCAAGTTTTCGGGCACCAAGCAGCGCGAGGCCTTCGTGCCCAAAATCGAGGTCGGCGGCGAAGCCGGGGTGAAGGTCAAAGGCATGGCCAAGCTGGGCAAATTGGCCAAAGCCATGTTGTTGGGCACCGGTAAAGCAAGTGCCAAACGCGCTTGGAAACGGGCGCCGCTGGACAAGAAGTTGCCCGCCACCGCCCAGGACGCCCGCGACCACTTTGAGCTGGACGCCAACCGCACCTTCAAAATGCCCGGTTTCGAGGATCGCAAGGAAAAGGGCGACGTCGAATTGCAGAAATGGCACCGTGACATCGTGGACCTGGTGGCCGCCGGCGAGGATGCGCGCCCGGAACTGGAAGCGCAGCGCCACCAAATCCTCGAATTCTCCCGGGGATTAACCGAAATTTGGCACGAGTATTCGCAAACCGTGATTGCCGCCGACAGCCATCCCGATGCCGGCAAACGCGCCGAGGCCAAGCGCCGCAAAAAAGAGCTGGAAACGCAAATGGGCGTAAGTTTTAGTGTCACCGCGCGGGCCAACATGCGCAGCGACCGCGCCCGCATGCGTCGCGAGCTGTTTCACTCCATGATGGCGCTGACCCATCTCTACCAGGCCTCGTTGCCGCCCGACGTCGGCGCCGGCGAGAAGGCCGGGCTCAAGGTGATCACCGCGCGGCTCAACCACTTAAAATTCCCCGAATACGCGCTGGAGAAAAACAGCCCCTACACCTTAACCACCGCGGAAACCAACGGCGGCCGCTTCACCAGCGGTACCGTGCGCGGCGAGGTGCAGGTTCAGGCCACCGACCTGCTCAAGGTGAAGGTTGGTTTTGAACGCACCGATACCACCGTTTGGAAAGACAGCAACCCCGACAACGAGGGCCGTTTCCAGACCCACATCCTGCGCATCGGCGCGGGCGCCGACATCAACCAAACGCTCACCAAGTTTTTCGAGGGGAGCGGGCTGGACCTGACCGGTTTGCCGCCGCTCACCGCCGGCGGCGCGGTGACCATTCGCATCGACGCCCAGCAAACCGGCAAGATCCTGGCGCCTTACGAGGTGCGTTCGGTGCAGATGCAAGCGGGCCTTGACGCCGACTTCTCCGCCGGTCCCGTCACCGCCACCGCCACCGGCGCCAACGTGGTCGCCGAGTACTTGGGTACCAACACCACCAACTACGTCATGAATTTGTACCACTTCGACCTGCGCGCCAACCCCGACGCAACAGCCGCCAACGCCGCCTTCATGGCGCGTATGGACAAGCACCAGGGCGCCTTCACCGAGATGATGGGCAACATGGTCAAGGGTTTGGATCCGGTTGATCATTTCAGCGGTGCGCCCTACGAAATGCAGGAATTGATGGAGCTGGACCAAGGTCGGGTCGCGCGCAACGAGGCGGAAAACCACCCGACGCGCGAAATCCTGACCGCGATGCGCGACAAACTCGCCCAATACAAAAGCGCGCGCGGTGCCGCCAAGGAAGCGCGCTGGGGAGAACTCAAGGAGATCTTCGTGGATCTGGCCGCCCACCAAACCAAGGTGCAATACACCGGCAGTGTCTCTCACGCCAAAGCGTTCGAATAAAACCCAACCGATGGAACAGGAAACCGCCGCCGCGGCCCGTGGCAGTCGGCGGTGGGTAAAAGGAGATGAAGACATGGATTATGGTGCGCATTACCTCAATCTCGTGCAGGGTTTTATCCAAACCTACGACCTGCCCGACGAGGCCCTGACCAAGGATCGTTTTTTATGGATCAGTTACCAGGACCGGGTCCCGTTGTTAATGGGGATTTGGTCGGGAACCTCGTTGTTTGTGGAACTCACCGTGGGCGCCGTCGACGACCAACGCCAAGCCCACGTCCTGCGTGATCTGTTGAAGGCCAACTGGTTCGGCGCCGAAATGGACGGCGCCAAGTGGGCGATCAACCCCGACAACGAAAAGCTCACCCTCGTGGCCGTCCGCCCGGCCGAGGAAATCGACAACCCGGAACAACTCAAAACCTGGTTCGAAACCCTGGGCGAGCTCGCCCTCGCCAAACAGGAATTACTGAGCAAAGCCCCCCAAAAACCGGCGGCTCAGGTCGCGGCTGAGCCCGCGCGCGGCAGCGGCCGCGATTGGATGCGTTCCGCCGGCCCCCGCATCCTCGCCTAACCCGACCAACAATCCGGTAAAATCCCCGCGGGCCAAGGATCCGTGGGAATTTCGTCGCCACAACCCAACCCGATGAACGCCCCCAATATAAGGAAGGGGACGGTCGACGCCTGGGCTAACCCGCCTATCTCACAAGGAATTCTGCTACGGGGCAACCCATGCGATTGCGAGGGTTTGCCTTCCGCATTACTCGGTCGAGCCGCCTTCGCCTCAGCTGCTACGCCGAAAGGTCGGCCCCGCGAAAGGTCGGCCCCGCGAAAGGTCGGCCCCGCGAAAGGTCGGACCCCTGTGCCGTCTCTCGGTCGTAATCTTCGTACGCACAAGGCTTTCAGCTTCTCGCGACGATTCCTTGTGAGCTATGCGGGCTAAAAGGTCACGCCCGCTGTCTTGGGGTGACCCTCATTTTTCGAACAAGTGCCGGAGGCGGACCACCCCAAGCCAAAAAAAATCACCGTGAATGAGAGGAATCAAAAAGTCGCTTCGTTGAAGGGTCGATCCCACATCGGTCGCTTCTGGTTGCCCCGTGCAATCAGAGCCCCGTGGGGTTTTTCGAGTAAACCCGCCGTTCCTAAAGCGCCGGGCTCCCTCGTAACCATTTGTTCACGGAGTACTTTATGAGAAACCTATTCGTTCGTTCGATGGTCCTGACCCTCGCTAGCTTTCTGGTCCTAGCCGGCCTCACCGTCTCCGCGCAAGAACCGCGCGAAGGCGTCGTCTATTGGGACGAACCCCCTGCCGCAACCGGCCCTGCCGCCATCGGCCCCGCCGCCACCGGCCCTGCCGCCACCGGCCCCTCCGAATCCTTTATTCAAACCCGTGGTGTCAGCCAAAAATTGGCGACCTGTGGCGACGGCAACCAGGAGGACGGGGAACTTTGCTACAGCTCCTCGGTTGCGCTTGCGCCTCCGGGCAGTTCTATTTCCGGGATCGACGTCGGCCGCCTCAACGGCGGGTCAAACGTTGATTTCGTGGTGAGCCAATGGTTGCTCGACCGCATGATTTCCAGTTTGGGCACCGGCGCGGGCACCTTCTACAACACGCAAACCCGCTCGATGGGTGATGGTCCTACCGACATCAAAATGGGTGATTTCAACAACGACGGCATCACCGACATCATGGCCACCAATCTGCACAAAGATCGCGTACGCATCCGTTGGGGCCATAACAACTGGCAAACCTGGTCCTTCTACAAAACCGGCGATGGTCCGCGCGAATTGGTCGTCGGCGATCTGAACGGCGACGGCCGCGACGATTTCGTCACCGCCAATACCGGCGACGACACCATCACCGTTGGCGTTAAACGCTCCGGTTCCGGTTTCCGCCTCACCACCCTGTATGTCGGCGCCGGCAACAGTACCGTGGCCTTGGCCGACATGAACAACGACGGCGATCTGGACATCCTCCACGACGGTGCCGGCCGCCTGCGCCTGCGTTTGAACAATGGTTCCGGTTCTTTTGGCAGCCCTACCACCTTGGTTACTTCGCCCTCCGGCAACACCGCTTTCCCGTCGATTGCTACTGCCGATGTGGATGGCGACGGCTACCGCGACATCGTGGCCAATCACGGGTATAACCAAATGGTATTGGTGCGTCGGACCGGGTCGGGCGGGTACCGCAACCCCGTGTTCGCGGACCTCGACACCGGTGCGTTGTTCAAGGTTCAACTCCATGATATGGACGATGACGGCTTTGTGGATATCATCACCAACGAAGGCAACACCACCATGAACATTTACCTGGGCAACGGCAATGGTTCGTTTTCCTCGGGCAATGTGATCAATACGCTGAACGCTACCGATTTTGAAGTCGCCGATTTCAACAACGACGGCTTTTTGGACATCATTTACACCGGCACGGAAGCCCGTTTGCTGTTGGCCAACCCCTAACCCAACAACGTCGAATCGCGAAGGATGCGGTTTGAGGTAAACGGAAGAGGCGGGACCTTGTGTCCCGCCTTTTTTGGGTTTGCCCGGCGCAGCGGGCAAACCCGGCCGACTAACCCAAGTCGGCATCGCCCCAATCGGGGGAAGACAATCCGAACCGCGAGGGCGTCGCCGGCAGCAGCGGGGACTGTCCGAAGAAGCGCGATAACGCGTGGTGATTTTAGCGAAACCTCTGGCCTCGGAAGAACCGTATCCTTTCTCGAATGAACGCGGCAAGGACCGCCGCGCGACACCTTAACCGCGGTCTCTAGCAGGCCTCAAACCCAACAGCATTTTTTCTCCTCAAAAGCCTTTCACAAAAAGAAGGTTTTTGAGGAGAAAAAATGCCCTCGCTCAACACGGCCACCTCAGCGGCCGCTAGGCCGTAGTATGCCTGGCTCTAATAGCAACGGGGGAACCTGAGATTGCTCCTCGTAACCAAACCCACAACACACCACCTGGGCTGCAACAGCCCTTAAAAATTCGCAACGCACCCGGTGGGTGCGGTCCTGTGCGACATTGATTCAAGCCACTTCGGTCCAGATCTTTAGCGAAAACCCCTCGCTTCAGCGTTTCTTAGGTCTGAAGGAAGCAAGCGGAGGTGAACCTTATTCGGCCGGGTGTGCGTGAGCCTGTATCGTCGGCCCGGTTTTTGATCAAACCATCCGTGGTTCGCTTAGGTTCTTTGCTGCAAACACACCGGTGCGGCCTTTTTAATTTCCAGGGCTTCGCCGCCGGTTTGGGCGGGCTAGTCCAAGCGAGCGTGGAAGACCCGCGAGACCTGGGTGCCGTTCTCAAAATAAACCGTGACCCGCCAGGTCAAAGCCGTTCCCCGCGGCAGGGCCGCCAAGCGTTGCGGGGGGATGGTGATCCGTGGTTCGCTCAGGTTCTTGGCCGCAAACACCACCTCAAAAATATCGTCCGTGGAGACGCGCACCGCATAATGGGAAACCGGCGGCGCGGGGGTTTGGACCGACCATGCAAGCAAGCAGGCTTCGCGAGAAAGCGCCGCGCCCTGTTGCCGGCTGATCAGGTCTCCTGGCTGTTGTTCGCCGCGCATCACCCGCGTGGGTTCGGCCCGCTCCACGCGGTGTTGGACCAGCCAAAACCCGGCCGCCGTTAAAAGAACCGCCGCCGCCAAGGTTGTCCAGGCGCGGCTTTGCCCTATCGGCCGCGCCGGGTTCATGCCGTCTTGGCGTTGTTGGAACTGGACCAATCGCCAATCCTCGGCGCACCCGCTGCAGGTGCGCAGATGCGCGGCGATCCGCCGGGTTCTGCCGGGGCTCAGTTCGCCCAAGCGCGCACGCCAAAGATCCTCGGCGGTAGGACAGCTTTGGTCGGGCGCAACGGCCGCCGCCTGTTGAAAGTGATGCTGTAATTCTGAATCGTGAAAACCCAAAGTTAACCCCTTAACCGTGTCCTTTTCCTTTGAGGCATTGCCGCAAGTCCGCCATCCCGCGCGAAATCAGGTTCTCGGTTTTGCGAAGGGTCCAGCCCAAAATGGTTGCTGTTTCCCGGCCGCTTTCACCCTGCAGCTTGAGAAGAACCGCCAAGCGTCGCGGTGTGATCAGGTTGGCCAAACAATCGCGAATGTGGTCGCCGATTTGACGGGCCCACAGTTGCTGTTGCGGGTCGGCGTCGCGATGGGGGTGGGCCGGTTCTCCGCCGTCCTCGGGTTCAAACGCGGTTTCGCCGCGGGCACGCACCCGACGGATTTCATCGATCAGGGCACACAAGGCGGTGCGTTTGATGTAAGCGAGGTTGAAGTCTTGTTTTCCCTGGGTTTTCCGCAACCGTTCCACCAGCCGGAGCAGGCTGATTTGGATGAGGTCGTCGGCCTGGGCCGCCAACCGGGGCGGGCACATGCGTTGAATCGCCCGGCCCAATTCAAGGCGAAGTTCGGCCACGCGTTCCGGGGACAACCACGGCGGGTCGCTCCCCTCGTGCAGCTCATGGGGTCTTGGCGCGGTTTGGGGCGGATCCGCGAAGGTGAACCCGACTGGATTATCCATGTTCTCTCCCGCGAAGCCGACCCCAAAGGGCGGTGCCGATTGCCGCCAAAAGCGCGAACCACGGCCACCCTCGGCGCATCGCGGCGGCCGATCCGGCCGGCTGGTTGAACCCGCCGGGGAAAGGCGTCGCGTCGCCGTTGCCGAACACCGTCAGGCTGTGCCAGGCGTCCGGGTTGGCTTGGTGCGGGTACAGGGCGCGTACCGCCTCGGCCACGGGAAGGCCGCCCTGTAACAACCCGTAGAATCGGTCAAAGCGGACGACACCGCCTTCGTCCGAGACAGGCAAGAGGGTGGCGACCACCGTCGTCGCGCCGGCCCGGAGGAAGGCCCGCGCCAGACTCATCACCCCTTCGCCGCGAAAGGGCATGCCGTCCGCGCTGCTGCAGGTCGACAACACGATCAGGGTCCCTGAAAAGTCCAGGTGTTCGATTTCCGCGGCGGTTAACAAACCCGAATCGCCGTCGTGTCCGGCCGCCAGCAGGACCGCCGCCTGTTCGGGCCGATGGGCGTCGACCATCGCATGGGCGGCCAAATGGATGATCCCGTGGGCTGCCGGCTCGCGGTTGAGCAGCCGTTCCTTGCGTGCCTCGGCACCCAACCAAAGCTCCGTTTGGGAACCCAAACGCGCCGCGATGTTGCGTCCCTCCTCGCGGGCATGGGTCAGCGGGCGCGGTAGTTTGGCCAGGTTACGGCTTTGGCCTGGGCCGGCTAGGGGCGCGGGCAAGTCGGCCCGCGAAAAAGACGGATCGGCGAGCACCAAGGCATGGCTCGTTTGCGCACCAAGCGTTTTCGCTTTTACATGAAACCAAAAAGCCGCCGAAGGAACCACGGACAGGGTGAAACGCGCCCCGAGCGGCGGTGCTTCTTGGGCGGCGCGCAACATGGGGAAGGGCAGTCGCGACAGGGCGCCGTCGGGAATCAGCACCAACCGGGTAATCTTGGGTGGCAGCGCGGCGATGCCGTCGGCGAGCAGATGCTGGTACAGATCCACCGCCGCCCGCTTCAATAAGGACGGCGGCGAGGCCGCGGTAATCAAATCGCGGTAAACCGCCACCGCGTCTTCCAGCACCGCGCGGTTGCTGAGTGGCACCGTGGTTACCTGATCGTGGGTGATCACCCAAAGCTGGGAGCCGCCCGCAAAACGACCGTAGGGATCCTGTTGGTAGGCTAACTGAAAAGCGAGCATCGCCTGATTCGTCGCCAGCTCGCTTTGAACCTCGCTTAAAGCCAACAAGGGTTCGCCACGAAAGGGTTCGTCTGGATGCGCGCCGGGCTCTTCGTGCGTGCCGTCTGTAAATGGGTCGCGCCCTTCCTGGAAACTCTGGGCACGCAACCGTTCCATCACTGCAAAACTCTGTTCCAGCGAGGCGCGGTCGGGGTTTTGCCGGTACCGGTTCAGGAGCCGGCCCGACACGATGTAGTAGGGAAAGGCAAAATGCGACAAAAAGCCCGCGCGCCCCAAATCGGAGGATTGTTGCAAACGCACCCTTTCCAGTTGGCTCAAAAGATCGAGGCTCTTCGCCACGGCTTCATCCGTCGGCAAGGTTTCCCAATCGACATAAAGTTGATCGCACCAGCGCGCCAGGGTCGCCTGTAAATCGTCCGCGCTTGCGGTTGTGGCGAGGGCCGCTTCGAGGAGGCGCCGCGCTTCAGGCGGCGCCTTAACCGCTCGGGTAGCCATTGCCCGCTGGATCAGGCCGATCAAAACCGGATCGTCCGCGTCCCGCGCCAAGCGCAGGCCCGCCGCGAGGTGTTGGTCGGCGCGTGGGCCTTGGTGGAGCAGGCCCAACTCATAGTGGGCGCGCACCATCAAGCCGCGGTAATTTAACGCCTCGCCCGTCTGCAAAAGGGCGGCGGCCGTCTCGCGCGCCCAGGTCGGGGTCGTCTCCCGCCACGGGCCGTTGATCATGTGGGAAAGGAAATCTTGGTAGACCGCCGTTGCCCGCGCGTAGGCATCGCCCGCGTCCTCGGCCATTGTTGCCAGACGTCGGTAAAAGAAACGGGCTCGGTCGGGGTCGCCCAATTGATCGTGGACGTCGCCAAGTGAAAGCAACACATCCCGTTGTTCGTGGTAGGGCGTTTCGTCGGACCAGGTCGCGCTCAGATCCGTGAGGAGCCCTTGCGCCGCGACCAGTGAACCTTTGGCGATCAACAGCGCCGCCCGTTCTCGTGTGGCTGCCGCCGTCCACTTGGGTTTACCCGCGTTGACCGCGATGGCCGCCGCTTGTTGTAGGTCGGCTTCGGCGAGGTGCCATGCCCGCGCGGCGCGGTGCAATCGGTGCAGGTTGATCGCCGTATAAAATTGGCCCTGTTCATCCGCACCGTCGCGGAAGAGCGCCTGCGCGCGCCGATAGTGGCCGACCGCATCAGCCTGTCCCTGATCTTGGGCCAAGTTGCCCAAATAAAAGTGAACCCAGGGAAGTTCGGGCCGTGCCTTGGCCAGCGCGGCAAGGTGCAGGCGCGCCGCGTCGCTTTGGCCCGGTTCGCGACCCTTTTGGTAGATACACCTCGGGCCGCGATGGCCGAGCGGGTTTTGGGCAACCAGGTCGTCACACGCGGCAAAAAGATCCGGGGATCCCCACATCAATAGAATAAAAACGACCATGGCGGTTTAATCCTCGGGTCCGGCCGAGCCGGTGTTGTGAAGGCGCAAGTTTTTTGGAATGCCGTCGATGTCGGCCTGGAGCGGGTACTCATTAATCGTTGTGTAAAGCAGGGTTATCAGACCGCCCCAGTTGAGGGTGTCCACCCAGCCGCAGGCAGTCCGTCCCGGTGGGGTCTTTTCGGGGTGGTCGGCGCTTTGATGGGGGTCTTGGATCACCTCGTAATCAATCAGGTGTTCCGGTCCCAACATGGGCCCGCTCAGTTCGGATACCCCCGCGGGTGAACCCATAAAAGTGCGTCCGGCCCAAAGGTAATCGGGCGCGCAGGACGCGACAAAAACGCCAAAATAGCGGCCGTCCGCTTGTTGCTCCATATCGATCAGCCGGAAGCCTTGGCCGTGGAGATCGTGGTACGTTGCATGGAAATCGGGCCAGGAGGTCGGTGCAATCCAGAGTGTGGGCGCGCCAGCGGCTTGCCAGATCGCCGCGTAATGGAACGTAAGTGCCTCGGATGCCGCCGATTCCACATCGACCAGTTCCCACCCCATCGCCTGGCGGGCCGCGTTTAGGTTCATGAACTGGCTGTAACTCATGTTGTAGGAAACCAGGCGGGGTTCGTCCAGGTGGGTCCAAACGCCCGCGTACCGCATGCGGCCGTGAGGGTCGCGGGTCACCTCAAGATCGGTGAGGGTAAAGCCGCGTTGGGTTTGTTTGGTCAGGTGTTGGGCAAAGGCCGCCTGGGTCGCGCCGACGCGAATCTCTTGTTTGGCCGAACCCCAGCCGAACACCGCGCTAAAGTGTTCATTGTCGGGTGCAATTTCAAGATCGACGACTTGGTAACCCTGGTCCCACCGCGTGTGCAAGAGGTGCTGAAAGGCCGGCCAATCCAGTTGTAGCGCCGGCTGGACCGCGGCGGGTTGGTCGGTTTCCAAGTAAACCCCGAGGTGGTAGGTCACCAGGGGGTCGTCCTCGGCGGTACCGGGTGGGGTTGACAGGACCCAGGTAAGCAACGCAACTAAAAAAGACATCATCCATCGGGGGAACATCATCAGGTACTCCTCGTTAGCCCATTTTCAGACCCTGATCCGGGCTTCATTTTTGGGGGCAACGAAACCAATCGCCTTTTCCTCTCACTTTTCCTCTCACTTTCTTCAAAAAGGTGCGACAGCAGGGGGGAGGAGGCCGCCGGGCGTTGGATGCCATTGCGGGTTAGGTGAGGTCGCGCGGGAGTGCGTTGCGTTTTTTGAAGGGTCCCGTGGCGCCTTGTAACCGTTGTCACGGCGCTTCAATGCGGGGTGCACGATTTTCGGTTGGGCATTGCACCCGCAATCTTCCCCCGCTATCTCCTCTCGCAAACCGCCAAGAACCAAGGGGACGCAAGCGCGCAAACCGTTGGCAAGGTGAAGCCTTGCCGGATTTCAGCCCATGGTTGGGCACCGGAGCGAAGCAGCCGGTGGCCAACCATGGGTAAGGGACAAAAGAAGGGAAGTGCGCTGAAGGCGCACCGGTACAAGTCAAAGGTAGTCAACATCTTACGCATGCCTGTCCCCGCAATGCCCTCTCGCAAACCGCCAAGAACCAAGGGGACGCAAGCGCGCAAACCGTTGGCAAGGTGAAGCCTTGCCGGATTTAAGCCCATGGTTGGGCACCGGAGCGAAGCAGCCGGTGGCCAACCATGGGGAAGGGGCAAAAGAAGGGAAGTGCGCTGAAGGCGCACCGGTGCAAGCCAAAGGGAATCAAACGCTTACACATGCCTGTCCCCGCATCACCTCTGTCCCTACATCACCTCAAGCAGAAAAATACCGTCTTTCAAAACATAAGCCTCGGGGTTGGTGACCAGAGGGCGGAATTGCGCCCAGGCTTCTTGGTCCGTCTGATATTCCTCGATCTCAAACCCTTCAAACGCGCATGAGTTGATCTCGACCCGAAAACCATAACGAAAATCCCTTTCACCCGCGTAGAAACGCGCGATGCGACCTTTCCAGCTCAGGCCGAAACGGTCGACTTCGTGACGGGGCCCAAACTGGATGTGCATGTCGCCCACCGCGTCATGGCCCAACAGGTAAATGTGAAAGGGCGGCTCATCCGATGGGGACACACGGTCAAAAGGGCCGACCCGATAACGCTGTTCCGACAGGGTATTGATGTCAAAAGGGCGCTCGCGGGTGCCAACCAAAAAACCCTCGTGTCCCCCACTCCGTGGAGGAAAGGGTGCAGGAATGGGTGTTGTACCAACCGGCTCGCCCTTCCCAATCAGAGAGTTTTTCTTCCTCTTCATCGTTAAAGGGGGTGTTCCCGGCAACATCCTGAGCGTCGTAGTCTTCGGTGGCGAGGTGGAGGTCGAACCAAAGGGCCGGTTTCCGAGTCGAGTCGTCCCGACCACGCGAAATCAATGATGGCGTGGCCGCCCGGCCAAGGGTTGCCAAAGAAAAAGATGCGATCCGTCACGGGCGTTCCTTCGTTGTGTCTTTGGGATTGATTGAAGCAAATCTCGGTCGGTTTGTGTCGGCAAAACCCAATAAAAAAGACGACACCCAGCGCGGGTGCCGCCCTTTTCGTTTTTCCTTTTCAGGGTTTATTGACAGGGCAGGTTCAGCAGGCTGACCAGGAACAAAATGTCACCGCCGTCCCAATCGGAGGCATGGGTGCGGAAGTCGGCGTCGTTGAGACAGGCGTTGCCGATGGTGCCGCCCGCTTGCGCGGCAAAGTCGTCAAAATACACCGAACCGGTGATGGTCTCGGTTGCCGGGGTGGAGGCGGGCATGACGCCGATGCGCATGAAGTCGACGTTGGCACCCGTGTTGGTCAAGCTACCGACCGTCACCGTTTGGCTGTTAACGCGCAAACTTACCGATCCGTTTGAATCACCGGGAATGAGGGCGACCTCGACGCCGTGCCAGGGACCGCTGAGCGTGATCGGATCCGACATGCGCATCAGCGCGCTGTCTTCGCGGGCGAGGAGTTGGAGGTTGGTGCCCTGTCCGTCCCGATAAAGCTCGACCGCCAGCCAGGGAACCCTGCCGCTCTCAAGCGAACCCGCCGCGAGAATGCGCAGACGGTTGTTAATGGGCAGGTCGAGATCGTTGGTGCTGAACTGGACGCGACAGCGGAAATCCGTGGCTGAATCGCCGCCGGTGCTCTCCACGAAGGCCGTGCCCGCGTTACCCGCGACCTGCATGCCGAAAGCGCCCTTGAAACGCGCGCCGCGAAGGACCGCAAGCAGTTCGCCTTGTTTCTCGAGCTCGAAGTCGGCGAAGGGTGTGCTGGACGACCAGACCGAGGTATCTCCTGACTCGAAGCCGTCTGAGAAAATCGGCGTGGCGCTTTCCTGTTCAAACAGGGAGACTTGGCCCGAGAACGCTGCCCCTTTGCTGGAGCGGCTCGGTGCCCCACCCGCGAGGTAAAAGGGTTCGCCGATTTGGAGCCATTTGATCGTGTCGCCAAAAAAGGCCTCCGCCGCCGGATCCCCTTGGGTAAATGATTGGACAAAGGTCCAGGTGCCGCCCTCCAAGCCAAATTCGAGGATCGACCCCGCGTTGTTGTTTTGGTTGAGCACCGTGGATGGATCGCCGATGAACAAACGGTTGTCGTGGGAGGACGTCAGACCCACGCCGAAGAAGCCGTTGTCAACTGGATTGGTTGGGTTGATCGCCTGGGTTTCCGTGACATCGCCCTGGGCCCCCTCCGCGTTAAACACGTACACCCTTCCCGGCACGATGTTGTTGGCGGGTGTTCTCGGCGCGGCGATGACCAGGGTTCCGTTGGGCAAAAGCGTAAAATTTTCGCCAAAGGCGGCGAAGGGAAGGGTATCGGCGTCGGATGCTTGAAATTTGGCCTGTTCTTGGAAGAGGTTTTTGGTTTGCGCGGATCGGGTGTAGAGGTAACAACTACCGGATTGGGTCATGGCGACCGAGTCATTTGATGCGCCGACAAACAACTGTGAATCTTGAAGTTCCACGGGTAGGCCGAACTCCCCACCCGCCGTGACGTTGTCCGGTTGGATCAGTTGACCGCGCATCCAGGTGGTGGCGTCGGTTGACGTGTAAATCGCGACCGCCCCGCTCTGGAGTTGCGAGTTCGGGTTGGTAAAACGCGTGGCGCCGACCGCCAGCTCAAAACCGCCCGGTACCAGGTCGAGGTCGAGCGCATTACCGAAACCCATGTCGCTTTGGTTGAATTCGCGCAGATCCAAGCGGGAGAGCAGCGTAAAGGTGTCCTCCATGTCCGCGGCCGAATCAAAATAGATCAAAACCTCGCCGGACTGGACCGTGCCGCCGCGACCTTGCGAGGCCGGTACATTGTTAAAGGCCGCGCCAATGGCGAGGAACAGACCGGCCTCGGTGCTGACCGCGTCCAGGGCGAACCCAAAGTTGCGGCCTTGGCCGTCGGGGTTGTCCAAGGTTTGTAAAAACTGGGGTTGTCCGCCGGTAACGCGGTAGATATGAACGGAGCCGGTGAAGTTGTTGCTGCCCAATTCGGTCACGAACAGCCGGTCGGCGATGGATGCGGTGCGGTTGCCGAACAGGCCGTTGTTCGTGGGTGTAGGTGGGTTGATGACGATTTCTTGGGCGACGAGGGGTGCAACAAGGCAAAAGAGCAGGGAAAGGCCGAAACGCATGGGGATACCTCCCTGGGATGTTCGGATCACGGTTTTGGGTGGTGGGCAAGGTGCGCGGTCACACTGTGACAAGGTGCCGGATCGACGGGTTTAAAGGGGGCGCGGCTCGCGGAGAAGCGGGTAAAAACGCCGAGGCTGTCAATTTGCCAAGAGGGATAAGTTCATTTCACCAAAAACAGGCAGGCGCGTAAAGCGTCGCTGTTGCTTTTCGCACAATTTTCACCTGCACTTTGGTCGGTTCCACCCTCGTCGGGAGAGGGGAGCGGATGGTTCACGCGATGTGAGGAGTCGCTGGGGACAGCAAAGGAGAAACGCCCGGGGATCAAAAGCTCAGACAACAAGAAGTCACGATGCATTCCGCTTTAAAGTCAGGCAATTTGGGGTGTCTGTCCCCAGGTTTGGCACCAGGTTTGCGTGCCCGTCACCCTGCTTCATTGTGAAACATCAGGATTCCAGGAGGCCGAACCGCGTCAATCTAGCGCAAGTGGAGGGGAAAAATTGGAGGGGCCCGACCGAGCTTGCTCGGTTGGGAGGTGCCGATTTTTTCACGGAGCGGTCCTTGACGCAGGTGGTGGCGCGCTAAAATCAATGCCGGCCGGCGGTGAAA
>NZ_JAFREP010000020.1 GCF_017377855.1 Acanthopleuribacter pedis | reverse complement strand
GGTGTGTCGGCGAAGGCGTTGACGGGTTGGCTGCCGGCATTGGGGAAGGTCAGGCTTCAGGGTTTCCAGGCGCACCTCGTTTTGGAAACGGTAGCCGTCGACGGGGGGTGGGTAGGCGATGCCGGTGAACAGGACATGGGCGTTGCGGGTTTGGGTGCGGTCGATGTCCATGCGGGTATGGACCTCGAGGGAGCCGCGCATGCTCGCGGCGGGGTCGAAGGGATTTCGAAAGAGGAGCAGGTCGAGGGTGTGTTCGGGGAGGTCGATGGGGCCGGCGATGTGTTGGTGGCGTTCGCGGGCGTGGACGCGGGCCCAGGAGCCTGAAGGCGCGGTGGGCGCGGCGGTGACGGTGACCTCGGTTTGGGGTTGTTTGAGCAGCGAAACGACGGGGGGATCGATGGTGAGGGTGCTCAATTGGCTGAGCCCGAGGTGGTGGTCGCGGGTGCGCTGGATCAGGTCACCGACGGCGGGGAGGTTGGTCGCACCGGCGGGGGCGGCGAGCAGGAAGACGCCGGCGCGGGTGTCGACGGTGGCGGCGAGGGTTCCATTTAATAAGGATACCAAGCGCCAGCCGTCCTGCTCGGCGCGGAACAGGACCAGGGTGGCGCCGGCGGGTACGGTGTAGGGCAGGCGCCGGAAAACGGCCTCGATGCGGCCGCTGCCGCCGACGTCGGCCAGTTCAAAGCCGGCGAGCGGGGTCCAATCGAGCGGGAGCGGGACGGGCTGGGCCTGGGCGGTAAAAGGCGAGACACGGGGCGTGCCGGTGAATCCGCTGAAACGCAGATCGAGCTGGTCGTTCTGGAAAGGCACGGCGGTGGATTGGGGTGGGCCGCGCGGGGTCAGGCGCCAATCGGCAAAGCGGCGCCCGCCGCCCGCGGGGGTGTCGAGGCGGCGACGGGCCTGGACGTAGGTGGGATCGCGAATTTCCAGGGTGACGGGCGAACCGGAAAGGGCGAATTGGTAATCGCCGTCGGGCCCGCTGACCAGGTCTTGGCTTTGCAACGGGGTGCTGACCCGCAGGGCGACGCCGGCGAGGGGGCGGCTGTCGCGGTCGTCGAGCAGGGTACCGTACCCGAAGGCGGGGAAGGCGATGTGGACAAGGTGCTCGGTGCTTGCGCTATTGCCCCAAAGATCCTCGGCCTGCACGGAAAAACGCAACAGCGTTTCGTTCCCGTCGGCGACCTGTTGGATTTGGAAGGGGGCACCGTCCTCGGCTTGATGCAGCGCGGTTTGGTTAAGGCTGACGCGGTAGGTGGCGATGTGTTCGGGCTGGGCGAAGGAGACGGCGAAAGTGAAGTTGTCGCCGGCGGCAAGATGGTCGGGGGCGGTGATGATGGGTTGCGGCGGCTGATCGTTAAAAGAGAGGGTGATGCTTTGTTCGGCGCTGTTGCCGGCGCGGTCGGTGACCAGATAGGTAAAGCGGTTGTCACCGGGTTGAAGGGCGAGGTCGGGGTCGCGGAAGGCACCGTTTTCCAACACGACGGGGTTGCCGTCGCGGGTGAGGGTGAGCCGGTCGTCGTGGTCGTCAGCGACCCGCCCGACGAGTGTGTACGGGGTGCGGTTGACCCGCGCCCTGTCGGAAACGCCGGTGAGGGTCAAGGTGGGCGGTTGCGTGTCGCGGGTGAGGGTGATGCCGCGTTGAAACGGGGGATCATCGCCATGGGTAGCGGCCAAAAAGAAGCTGTTAAAACCGTCGTTCAACGCAAGGCCGTGGGAAAAGGTGCCGTCGGGATTGACGGTGACGGCCAGCGACCCAAGCGTCACGACACTGTCGGCGGGTGTCACGGTCCCGGAAAGGGTGACGCTGTCCTCGCGGGTGAATTCAGGCAAGGGGTCGAGTATAACGGAAGGAGGGTTTTGGGCGAAGCAGACGGCACAAGCCAAGGCAAGCCAAACAAAGAAGGACCGCGGCATAACCACACACCTACAATTTAAAAAAATGAGCCATTGCCCCGTTAAGAGAGGACCCCCCAAGCAGGTGCCGCAACAAAGTTATCGAAGAAGTGCAAAACAGGGCGACGCCGTTCGGTGTGGGGTGTGCGATATTCGGTTTTTAACAGGGGTTTGGATTAGGTTCGTATTTTAAAGGATAACCCGTGTTTTGTGTTGTTTTCTTTTTTTGTGAAGCATGTCTGTTTTGTGTGGTTTATTTCTTGCGTGGTTTAAGTTGTTTTTTGAGAAATGCTTGTGTTTAGTCCGCCACTGCTTCGCAAAAACGTTCGATTTCCGCCTCGGTGTTGTAATAGTGAACCGAGGCGCGGGTGACGGTGTTCAGGCCGCGCGGGGCGAAGTCAAGGCGGCCGGTTTGCACGGTGCTGACCGACACGTTGATTTTTTGGGCGAACAGGCGTTTGGCCAGTTCGGGGCATGGCTCGTTTGCCTTGGTGAAGGTGACAATGGCGCATTGGTTCCGGCCCTGGTCGTGGACGGCGACGCCGGGAATGTCGCGTAACCGCCGGCGCAGGGTGGCGGCCAGGTATTGGTTGCGGGTTTGGATGGCGTCGAGACCGATGGCCATGGCGTATTCCGCGGCGTGACGGAGGCCGATTTTGCCCGCCAGGTAGCTCTCCCAGTTTTCGAAGCGGCGTGCGCCCGCGCGGAAGACGAATTGGTCGACGGCGGTCCAGGTCGCCGAGTGCAGGTCGATGAAGGGTGGGTCGAGTTGGTCGATGACGGCGTTGCTCACGTAAAGGAAGCCGGTGCCGCGCGGGCCGCGCAGGAACTTGCGACCGGTGCCCGACAACATGTGGCAACCGAGGTGCGCGACATTTAAGGGAAGCTGGCCGGCGGATTGGCAGGCGTCGAGGAGGAACAAGATGCCGCGGTCGCGGGCCAAGGCGCCTACATCAGCCGCGGGATTAATCAGGCCGCCCTGTGATGGGATGTGGGTGAGCGCAATCAGTTTGGTGCGTGCGTTGACACGCTCGGCCATGGCGTTCACGTCAACCTGGCCGCTTTCATCAGAGGGAACGAGGTCGATGGCAACACGGTGTCGTTTGGCGACTTGGAGGAAGGCCATGTAATTGGAGGCGTAGGCGACACCGTGGGTGAGGATGCGGTCGCCCGCTTGCCAAGGGACGGCGTAAAAGGCCATGTCCCAGGCGCGGGTCGCGTTTTCGACGTAGGCGATTTCCTCGGGTTGGGCGCCGAGCAGTCGCGCGAAAACGGGGTAAAACGCCTCGTGCGCTGCTTCGGTGAGGTCGGCGGCCTCGTAACCGCCGCGGGTGCGCTCCAGTTCGAGGTGATCGACAACGGCTTGATGAACGGGATCGGGCATTAAGGACGCGCCGGCGTTGTTGAAATGGAGGATGTCGCGGCAGGCGGGCGTTTCGTTACGGTAGTGTTCCCAATCGATGGTGGCTGATGCTTGGGTCACGGTTCACCTCTTGCTTTGTGTTGCCGTGACTCTAACATAAAAAAAAGCGCCGGTAAGGACCGGCGCCGTTGGGATGGTTTTTCTCGGTGTTTCGCTTAGTCGAGCACGTATTCGAAGCGAGCGGCTTCAGGAGACAGGGCGCGGTCGGGATAGAGGTCCTCGACGACGCCGGTACCGTCGTTGTTGCGGCCTTTGAAGAACATCTGGAGCCGGGTCGGGTTGTTCATCCAGGGACGGGGAATGAAGATTTCTCCGTAGTTGCTGAACCAGGAGTAACCCACGGTGCCCAGCCAGGTCCAGGCGCCGCTCCACTGGGATTGGTCGTCGCTGTCGAAGCGGTACAGCCACTGGCCTTCGATCATGTATTCCGCGCCAAGCGGGAATGCGTCGCTGATGCCGGAGTAACCGGTGGTGCGGTCGCCGTCGGTGTCGATGAAGACCTGCAGGAAGTAATCGACCTGAATCAACCCATAGGCTTCGTAGAGGAAGTAGAGGTTGTTGGGATCGTGGGCGGTGGTGACGGAACGCCAGTCGATGTTTTCAGCCTGACCGGCGGGGAGGTTGATGTCGTCGGCGTCCTCGGGGAAGGCGGTCAGCGGTGCGAAGTCCGCGGCGCTGCCGTCGCCGACGGTGATTGCACCTGCCGCCACGGGGTTGGTGACGGCGGCGGTGCTGTAGCTCTGGAAGGCGTTGCCGCCGGCCGCGGCGGCGGCGCCGTCGGGAACATAATCGGTTGCGTCGACGCCGTTGGGCAGCGCGATGCTGTTGCCCACAAAGACGGCGCGCAGTTCGGCGGGATTGCCGAGTGCGGCCAAGGGCAGCGACAGCTCAACGTGGGGATCGGTGCCGACCTGAACGTCGGCCCCGGTGGCCACCCAAGCTTCGTTTTCACGACGGTACAAGCTACCGCTTTGCACCAGGTAATCGGCGCCGATTGCGAAGTTCCCGTAGTTGGTGAAACCGGTTGAAAGGTCGTTGTCGGTATCGAGGTAGAGGTTGAAACCCCAGGTGTTGAAGGTGGTGAAGGACTCGAGTTCGTAGGCGACAAACAGGCGTTCGGCGTCGTGGGCGAAACGCAGGTCGAGCAGGTCGATTTGCGCGCCCGCGACCGGGTGGTCAATGTCGGCGCTGTCACCAATGAACCCGGTGAAGTCGGCCCACTCGGACAGGTCGCCGTCAAGCACGATGCGCCGCGTCGGATGGCTGGGAACGGCGCCGAGGGTTAAGCGCTGCACGTTGGTGTTGGTATCCTCGTGGCCGTGGGCGTCGCGGGCGCGGATCCAGAAATACCAAGTACCGTCGCCCAATTCAGAAACGGTGGTTTGGTAGGGGAAGGCGTTGCGCGGGTTGTGGTTGTAACCCTCGCCGCGATCGATGTCCGCGGCGTCGAGCACGCGTGATTGGGCGGTACTGATGGTGTCGGCGGTGCCGTAATAAAGCACGTATTGAACGGGCAGGGAGGCATCCTGAGCCACATCCCAACGAATGATCGCGGTACCGGCTGCATCACCGGCGACGGCGGCCTGGGCGCCGACGCGGACGGCCTCGTCCACGGCACCGTCACCGGTCAAATACAACCGCGCGGTGCTGTTCCAAACGGGGGCCTCGGTGTCTTGAGCAACCACTTGGTCCAGGGCATTCACCATGGTCAGGTTGACGGTGTTGAGGTTGCCGTCGTCGGCGAGGTAGGTGGTGGCGCCGAAGGCGGCGCGGGTTTGCGCGATGACGGCGTCGGGAACGGCCTCACCGTATGTGGTGGCGCGGCCGGAATCGTATTCAAGGGTGAAGACGGTAAAACCCTCGGGTCGGGCCGCCTCGGCCAGGATTTTGGGCAACTGCACCAAGCGGTTGTCCGTGTAGAACTCGCTTTCGCCCAGGGGCCCTTCGTTGGTGCCGGGTGCGCTGTCGTAGAGGTAACTCTCGAACAAAAAGGCGTTGATGTAAGGGGCGATGGAATCATCGATGGGGAAGGCGCCGGTGGCCGGGCTTTGCAGGCCGGCTTGGAAGTAGAAACCGCCGCGGTTGGCGAAGATCTTGTCGTCCGCGAAGTCGGGATCCTCGGCGATGTTTTTGATGAGGGTTTTCATGGCGGCCTGGGTCCAGGGGTACCAGTTGATGTCCTGATAGGGACCGGCGGTGTCGATGGTGTCGAAGAAAAAGCCGTCCATACCGAAGTTTTGGGTGCGGTCGGTGAGCAGGTTTGCGTCCGCGGGTCGGTCACCGACGATTTGTAACAGACCGGCTTTGGTAACGCGATCCGAGAAGGGGGCGCCGCCGCCGATGCGCATGGTTTTCAGCATTTCCAACCAAAGGTCGTCGGGATAAACCATGTAGCCGAGGAAGTTGGTGTTGAGGTCGGCGACGTTGTCTTCCAGCGGGTTGCAGGTGGCCAAGACCAGGTCGGGATTGGTACAGGTACGGGTGCCGCAGTCGCGTTCGACTTCGAGGTAGGGCGCGGCGCAATCGGTGGTGTTCCAGCGTTGCGTTTCCACGTCGATGTAGTACGAGGCCATGGGGCCGCCGCCCTCGGGGTGGGACGGTACCAGGCGGCCGTCGCGCAAAACCCGCGGGCCGGTGTTGTCCTCGGGGCGAGGGCTGACCCAGGGCGCGGTGCCCAGGGCCAAGAAATCTTCGCCGATGCTGATGTAACCGAACACGTAGGCGACACCGGGATCCGCGCCGCCGTTGCGTGATTCCTTCAGCTTGGCCACGATTTCGGGGGTGAAGTTGGGTTGATTGGGTTGTAAGACGACGACGTCGAAACGGCGTAAGTCGTTGATCAGTGCTTGGTTAACAACCTTGTTGTGCGCGGCGTCGCGGGTGTAGTAGTCATCCCCGTAGTAAACGATGAATTTGCTGTCGGCATCGATATTTGCCAACGGGCCTTTGCCAAGAAGGGGGTGTGAGAACGATAAGAAAAAGGTGGTGACGATCAGATAGGACCAAACCCTGGGAAGGGTGGCGAAGCCATTCATAATGTGGACTCCTCAAAATTGCTCGGTTCGGCTGAACCGGGAACGCATGCAGCGCGGGTGAGGCCGAGTGCGGCGGCTTGGTTGCCGGTTCCGCGGAAGTGCAAAGCGGCGCGGAGCCGTTAGGCCGCAATCCTTACGCCTGTTGCGCGTGAAGCAGAACAGGCGCGGTAGCTGGGCCGATGCCAAGGTCGCCGGTGTAGATGGTGAACCGCGTTTGGATCCGTGCTGAGCATCCCGTTTTTAGAAAACGGGAAAGGAGCGTTTCCGGCGAAAAAACGCTTTAAGGCGGCACGAATTGAAGGGCAAGCTCCGCGCGTTCACTGCTAACACGATCCAAGTTAATGGATGCGCCGATGCAATGTGTTTCTTTTGAGGAGAATGTGGTCAGATTCACGTTCGGCGGGTGAGCCGCCTAACGTTCGCCGTTTAATTCGGCGAAAAAGGCTCCGGCTTCATCGAGCTGGTTCTCGTGGAAGACGCGAATACCGTTTTGTTCAAGCAGGGTCGCGGTGACCCCGGAGCCGGGAATTTGGGTGCCGTTAAAACCGCCGTCGTAAATCATACCGACCCCGCAGGACGGGCTTTTGGCCTTGAGCACGGCCATGGTGACCCCTTCTTTTTTGGCGAGGGCCAAGGCCTGCTCGGCACCGCTGACGAAGGCTGCCGTGACATTGTTGCCGGCGTTGGTTTCAACCACGGCGTCACCGCGCAGCACCGCGGCGCCGTCACCGCCCTGGATCTCGGCCGGGGGACGGGGGATGGGCAAACCGCCCGCGATCTCGGGGCAAAAAGGGACCAAACGGCCTTCGTTTTGCCAGCGGATCAGGTGGGGGTGTCCGTTTAATTTATCGCGACCGTCATGGCGTACTTTTTCGCCAACCAAACAGGATGAAATCAAAATCCGTTGCATGAGGACCTCCAGGTGCAGCGCGCATTATGTCAGATTCAATCCCAAAAGGAAAACCGCACGCGATGGATCGCGTGCGCTCGCGGGTTGGCGGATGGTTAGCATCGGTGACACCCGTTGTTGCAGTTCCATGGTTTTTTCCTTCATCGGGTTTGGCTAGCCCGCATTGCGCCCTGTTGTGAGCAATGCGGGTGAAGTGCATCCACATGTGCTGCACCTTGGGCAGGCCGCGGAGGGGGCGCCGACCCATAATCCAAAAGCCAAAAAACAAAGCCGCCCGTGGTTTCCCACGAACGGCTTTTCGAAGACCCAAAGTTACGTTGTATCAATGCGGCCGACCCGGCCGCCGCCGCACCTTAGCGCGAGATGCTGATCGAACGGGAACGGCTCCAGTCCTCAATCGGGTGGCCTTCCAAAAAGGCTTTGACCTCGGCTTGCGGAACACGGGCCAGACCCGCTTCGTCACCGTCGTAGGTCACCACGTAACCGTGGCTGCCGACAAACCCGGCAATGCGCTGCAGTTCGCGCCAGCTGTAGGGGTTGTCACCCTCGTTGCCGTCGCGGTCCAGGGTAATAGAGTAATCGTTGTCGTCGGGACGACCGCGCCAACGATTGACGACCAAATTGCCCTTGGGATCCGTGCGAATCTCACGGATAATCGGGAAAAAGTCGGGAAAGTTCTTTTTGATTTTACCTTCGCCAATCCCCTCGCGTTTCAGGAATTGCGCCGAGTCGGCGAACTGCTCTTGGGCCCATTCGGTATCGAAGGGAACCGGCTTGGCGTCTTTGCGAATGGTGCCGGTGATCTTGCCGGTAGCGCCGTCGATGACCTTGACTTCAAATTTGCGCGGGTCGGGGACCAGGTAGATGGTGTTGCCGTCGGGGGCGACCGCGAGCATGGGTGCCAGCGACAACGGGCTGTATTGGCCTTCGATTTCCCCGTTGTTGTTATTGATGCGCAGCCCTTGGTTGAACCAAACAACATCGGGCAGTTTGGCCGCGTTCTGTTCCGTGGCGAATTCGTCTTTGCTAAATGCGACCTGACCCGCTTTCCCATGGCCGGGTTCGGTGGTCCAGGTGAACCAACCACCACTGCCGCGAACCATGCGCAGACCACGCGCGGGCAGGGTCACTTGCTTGAGGAAGGTGCCTTCTTTGTCGAAGATGCTGATTTTGCCGCTTAACTCGTCGTAGATGAAGAGGTGGTTGTCGGCGAAGCGGAAGTAGGTGGGGAAGGTGAATTCACCGGGACCCTGTCCCCGCTTGCCGATGTTTTTGATGAGTTTGCCCTCGGCGTCGTAGTACTGAATGCGTGATTCATCAAAGTTGAGAATATAAACAGCGCCGTCCTCGCGAACGGCGATCTCGTCGACGTCCATGCGTTGAAAAATGTCGGTCGTCTCGATGTGAAGGTCGCCGCTAAAAAGGAGCGTGGCTGCTAAAAGGTAACTGATCAAGAGATCCTCGCTTGTGGTGAAAATAGGGCGGGTCAAAACCCCGCGGCCGGTTTGGAAACCACGTTAAATTCCGATGAACGGGTGGCGATATGGGTTCAGTCGTGGCGGCGGGTCAAAAAGTTTGAGCCGGTCCGCATTTTTGCCAAATGGCCGCTCGGGTCGTGGAAACCGCGGGGGTATGGCATTAAACCCGTGTGATTGACATCCGCGCTGCTTAACGCATGCCGGTCGGTGATCTCACAAAAAATTGGGACAAAGAACCAAGCCGCCTTTCTTGCCGGCGCCGAATGCCGGCAAGAAAGGCGGGGTTGGCTTGGGGCGGCGAGGCCGCGCTTATTGGAAACAGACGATTTTGCCTTTTTCGTTGACCGCCAGCACCGCGTTGCTGGTGACGGCCGGGCTGCTTTTAACGGCCGCCCCCGCGAGTGCGTTCGATTTGGCCACCTGTTTGCCGGTGAAGGCGTGCAGCAACAGGAGGTTACCTTCCTGGGTGCCGACCAAACATTTGTCCTTGAACAGGGCGGGCGAGGCGAAGATCGCTTGCTCACTGACCTTGGCCGCGAACATCGGGGCGCCGTCAATCAGGGAGCGGGCCTGCAGGCGACCTTCGTTGTCGCCAAAATAAAGTAGACCGTTGGCGAGGGCCAGGGACGAGGTGGGCGTGTTGTCGAGTTCTTTTTTCCAGATGATGGTGCCGTCGGTGACCTTCTGGGCGACCAACGTTTTGCCAAGCGCGCTGTAGATCACCCCGTTTTCCGCCGCAGGCGTGGGCGTCAGGAAAAAGTCGCGGTTGACGAAGCTCAGCGACATATCGCCGTCGCCGGTGAAGTCGGCTTTACCCGCGGCGGCCGATGCCGGCCAAATCCGTTTGCCGCTGTCCGTATCCAGTGCGACCAGACCGCTTTTTTCCGTCACGAAAATCGCTTTGCCGTCAACCAGGACCGGGGTTGCATTGGCCGCGCCCAGTTCGGGTAAATCGACCTTCCAGTTGACGCGCAGTGGCAGCTTGCCGAAAAACCCTTTTTTGGTTTTGATTGAAAGGACCTGGTGGTCGCGGGTTGTCGCCAAAAACGCTTCTTCCGAGATCAGGGCCAGCGCGACCGCGTAGCTTTCCAGCGAGGTTTCGCCTTTTTGCTTGCCGTTTTTGATCAGGTACCCGTTGAACAGACCCGCGTCGTTGCCCATGAACACATGGCTCGCATTGGCCACCGGGCTGACGGTGGAACCCATGCCCTCCGCTTGCCACAAGAGTTTGCCTTGCTTGAGATCGATTGCGTTGAGCAGGTGGTTGTTGGAGGAAATGTAGAAGCGGTCGCCGTAAATGACCGGCGAGGCTTTGATGCGGTCGGCCAGGTCCAATTCCCAGGCTTTGGTCAAGCTGGTGCGATCCACCGCATCGACCAAGCCGCGCCGAGAACCGTCGCCCTGGAAGGCTTCCCACACGGCGCTCGCCGACGTACTTTTTGGGGTCGGGCTGATCGTCGGCGCATCGGCACCGACCGCCACCGAGTGATGGCTGTAACGGCCGTCTTTGTAGCCCGTCACCACCCAATGGTCGCCTTTCACCTGGAGGTCGCCGCCCGCGGGAACCGGCTCACCGTTGACAAACCACGCCATCTCGCTGTCGGGTGCGGTGAAGGTTGGAGTTTTGGACGCCTTTGGTTTGGCCGGGGACGGCTTCGATTGGGTAGGCTCGCGCGTCGCGGGTTGGCTGTTGGTGGTTGGCTCGGCCGCGGGCGCCTTGCCCTGGAGTCGGTCGAGCGCGCTTGGGTCGACCATGAAAAAATAAGCGGCGGCGCCGGCCACCATCAGCACCAAAATAAGCACAACGTATTTCATAAAGGGCTCCGTCCTCGGCAGTCAAAGATTCCGGCCCGTGATCCAGACGGGCGCGGCCTACACGCAAATCCGAGCATCCTACCACAGTTACGCGATTTACCGTCGTACCGGAAGCCGATGGGCGGCACTGTTTGGGTGCCGCCCCACCCATGGGTGGATCCCTTTTGGGACGCTTAGCTGATAAAACCACCACGGGTCATTTTCATGGGATCCAGGTAGCTCTCCAAGTCCGCATCGCTCAAATCCGTCATTTCCTTGGCGACGTCTTTTAAGGCTCGGCGCTCTTTAAACGCCTTCTTCGCAATGGCTGCACCCAAATCGTAACCAATGACCGGGTTCAAGGCGGTCACCAGAATCGGGTTTTTCTCGACCAAGGATTTAATGTGTTCCTCGTTCACGGTCAACACTTCAACCGAACGTTCTGCCAAGTTGCCACTCACCTTGCCCAAAATCTCAATCGATTGCAGCAAGTTGAACGCAACCACGGGCAACATCACGTTTAACTCGAAGTTACCGGACTGCGCGGCAACGGTGATGGTCGCGTCGTTACCAATCACTTGTGCGCAAACCATCGCCGTCGACTCCTCAATCACCGGATTCACCTTTCCTGGCATAATTGAGCTACCTGGCTGGATCGGCTGGAGTTGTATCTCGCCGAGGCCGTTGTAGGGGCCCGAATTCATCCAACGCAGGTCGTTGGCGATCTTGAGCAGGCTACACGCGTAGGTTTTCAACTGCGCACTGGTTTCGGCCGGGGCGTCGACCGTTGATTGCGCTTCGAAATGGTCGGGGGCTTCGATGAAGCTGTAACCTGTCACCTCGGACATGCGCGCGGCAAACTTGAAACCGAATTCGGTGTGGGTGTTAATGCCGGTTCCCACCGCGGTGCCGCCCTGGGGCAACTCGCTCAGACGGACCATGGTCGACTCAACCCGCTTGCGACCCGCGCGAACCATGGATGCGTAACCACCGAACTGCTGGGCGAAGGTGATCGGCATGGCGTCCATCAAGTGGGTACGGCCCGTTTTCACTACACCGGCCAATGCTTCACCCTTGGAACGGAACGCTTCTTCCAAACGCTTCAGGCCGGGCATCAAGGTTTCGTGGATCGCCAACACCGCGGAAACACGAATCGCGGTGGGTATCACGTCGTTGGAACTCTGACCATAATTGACATGGTCGTTGGGGTGCACATCCACATCTTTTCCGTCGCTTTTGGCCAACTCGGTCGCGCGGTGGGCAATAATTTCGTTGGCGTTCATGTTGGTGCTGGTACCGGAACCTGTCTGGAAAATGTCGATCACGAAATGGCTGTCGTGGGTTCCGTCAATTACCTCTTGGGCTGCTTTACTGATGTAATCGGCAACCTCGCCGTCCAAACAACCCAACTCGGCGTTCACAACGGCCGCCGTTTGTTTAATCAAACCCAGTGCTTTAATGAAATCGCGGTTGAAACGAATCCCGCTGATGGGAAAGTTGTTGTGGGCGCGTTGCGTCTGTGCGCCGTACAGTGCGTCGCGTGGCACCTCGACCTCGCCCATAGAGTCTTTTTCGATTCTCGTTTCGCTCATGATGTGCCTCTTTAATGAAGTGTTGTACAAACAGGAAGCCGCGGAGGGGCGCCTCATTATACATTTAGGAAGCTGGGATGTGCGCAAAGCGGTGCACCGTTGCTTGGTATTCCTTATTTCGCAGGACAAGAGGCTGCAATGAGGATGGCGAGGGTTTGTTGTGCCTTTGCGGGGTGGATGGTGCATGCGGATAAGGCCGTGGCTTCGGCTTTTCGAATGTGCGATGCATGACTGATGCTGTGTAAAACCATTAAAATCAGGCTATTTTGCATGACTGTCACCGGGTCGTCTTCAGCGCGTTGTTTTTGATGGGTTGGGCGTCCCTTTTTGCAGCAAGGCTGGAAACGTGATCTTGGCTTGCGTACTTTACTTCCGCGGCGTCGGGCTTTCTCGGTACAAGCGCAAGAGGCTCTGGATCGAGTCCCATCAACAGGGAAGAAGCCTATTCAGGGTTCCAGCAGAGGCGGAAAACCGCGGGCAGGAACGCGAAGCAAACGGAGGGAAAAACGCACCATGAATGGCTTTTCGCCCCAGGTTCAGCGCGTTGTTTTTGATGGGTTGGGTGTCCCTTTTTGCGTCAAGGCTGGAACGCGACCCTGGGTTCCCTATTTTCTTCCGAGGCCGCGGTCTTTTCAGGCACAAGCGCATCAGACTCTGGATCGAGCCCCATCAACAGGGAAGAAGCCTATTCAGGGTTCCAGCAGAGGCGGAAAACCGCGGGCATAAACGCGAAGCAAACGGAAGGAAAAATGGGAGGGACCCGCCGCTGCGAAGCGGCGGTGGGAGGGGCCGGGTTTTCCTGGAGTGGTCCTTGAGGAATCGGCGTTGGCGCTATCATGAAAGCAGCCGACGGGCATCCTGTGTCGGATATTCAGTAATTCCCCGTCGGCGTAAGCTCGAATCAGCGCCATAAGGCGATTGGTCAAGGATGCGGATGATCCCGTGGGAAAAACGCACCACCAATGGAATTTAGCTTTGTCTCTGTCCCATTCCCTGTCGCCAAAAAATACAAAGAATCCAAACAACAGTCGGCTGGAACCTTACTACCTAAGAAGCGCTGACGCGGTGATTTTAGCTAAACTTCTGGGCTCCAACGGCCTGTAAAAATGCTCACCGCACCCACTGGGTGCGCGTCGTGCGCGACCCCGGCCCGCTTTTTCCAAACCATTTCGCTCCAGATTTTTAGCCAAAATCCCTTGCTCTTATCGCGCTTCTTAGGTATTACCCCTGCATCGCGATCAGGTGTTGCTCTACCGATTTTGCCAGTGCGTCCAGGTCGTAGCCGCCTTCCAGCACCGAAAGGACCCGGCCTTGGGCGTGGGTTTCCGCCGCGCTGCACACCATTTTGGTCATCTCCGCGAATCCTGCTTCCGTGACGTGCATCGAGCCCAGTGGATCGTCGTGGTGCGCATCGAAACCCGCCGAAATAATGAACAGGTCCGGTTTGAACTGGTCGCAAACCGTTTGCAGATCCGCCTCCAACGCGTGCAGGTACTCGCGGTCACCGCTGCCCGCTTTCATCGGCCGGTTCAGCGTGAAACCGTCGCCGTCCTTCAAACCCCGCTCGCTCGCTTTGCCCGTGCCCGGATAAAAGGGAAATTGATGGCAACTATAATAAAAGACGCTGGGGTCCTCGTCGAAAATGTGCTGCGTGCCGTTGCCGTGGTGGACGTCCCAATCGAGGATCAACACCCGTTCCGCCAAACCCTTTTCCTGGGCGTACCGCGCCGCCACCGCCACGTTGTTGAAAATACAGAAACCCATCGCGTGGGAAACTTCCGCGTGGTGGCCCGGGGGGCGCACCCCGCAAAACACCTTCTGGTGGCTGCCCGCCTGCATCAAGTCGAGCCCGATAAGGGTCGCGCCCGCCGCCAGCTTGGCCGCTTTCAGCGAGTCCTCCGAAACCGCGGTATCCCCGTCCAGGTAGCGGCCGCCCGTGCGAATGGTGTTGGTCACGAACTCCACGTAACCCAAAGGGTGGACCCGGGTCAGATCCTCGTCGTCGGCCAAACGGGCGTGATGTTCCGACAAGTCTTGGATTAAACCGGTTTTGGTCAGGCGGCGGTCGATTGCGCCCAAGCGCTGGCTTCGTTCGGGATGGCCCAGGCCGGTGTCGTGCTTTTGGCACTCGGTTGGTGAAATATAAGCGATGGTTTTTACCGAACTTTTGGTCGTCATCCGCGAACTCCCCCGACACGCGGCCCCGAACCGTTGCGCCTCATGCTGCTTGCACGAAACCGACCGCCGCGTTTTGGAAACAGGATTTTTCGAAAATCAAGGCCGGCCACCCATCGGGTGGATCGCGTTTTTGGCGATCAATGCGCCCGCGTTCCCGCACTTGAATTTTCGATCTTCATACTAACCGAAAATCGGGGGAATTGTGAGCTGTTCCACACTTTTTGTGGCCGCCCCGGTGAGGGCGTTGCTCCGCCGCCCGCGCTTCTTTATCATGGGTGTTTTCGCTCTTGACGGTAATTTGACGAACCATGGTTTGGTTTCTGCCGACAGTTCGCCCGCATTTCTCACCAGGAATTCGGCTTCGTAGCAGAATTCCTGGTGAGAAATGCGGGGTAGCCGCTGTTTTCGGTTTTTATGTGGGCAGGGGCTCCCCGTGCTTTCGGGTTAGGCTTCCTGTTTTCACATGCTTCGCGAAATTGTCACCCTGCCGGCCCGATGGTAGAATAAGGGCCTCTTGCAGTAAACCAACCAAGGCGTCCGACCTGTTCGGGGGTTTCGTTGGAGCGGGCGGTTTCCCGAGGTGCTCGGGTGCAACCTGTCACGGTCTCCAATTCACCCCGCCGCGTAGGTTTTTCGCCCCTCGTGCTTTAGTGTCACCGTCCCGGCTCGATAACATAACTAGCTCGGTTCTTCGCCGACCGAACCCGGGAAACAACGCCATTTAATCAATCTTACGTGGGAGCCTACATGATCGGTGCAACGATTGATCAGTTCAAAATTGTACAAATGCTGGGGAACAATGCCGCCGGCGAGACTTTTTTGGCTGTACATGTCTCAGACGGTGCCAAGTTCGTGCTCAAGGGAATCTCACCTCGGCTGCTTGCGGACGAAACCTTTCGGCGCACCCTCAATGACGATGCCGTCGAGGTCATCAAGTTTGAACATCCCAATGTGATTGCACTCATTAATGTGATCGAGGGCGAGGGCCGTACCTTTTTGGTGCGCGAGTATGTCGAGGGCCAAACCCTGGACAGCATGATGCGCACCCACGGCCGCTTCCCGCTGAAACAAAGCGTTGACATTCTCAAAGGTATTCTGAAAGGTATCGGGTACACCCATTCCGAGGGGAACCTTCACCGCTTCCTCAACCCCTCCAATGTGATTGTGACACCCGAGGGCGATGTCCGTGTTTGGGGTTTTGGCTCGGTGCTCCAGCATGCTCGCGAACAGATGTTCACCCCGCTGGAGAAACTTTATTACGGCCGCTACTTCTCAGCCGAGCGCATCCGTCAGCCTGAAACTACCGACATTCGCGCCAATATTTATTCCGCCGGCGCCATCCTCTACGAACTGGTTACCGGGGAACCACCCTTTAAAGGCAACGACTGGCCCCATTTGCAAGAGGCCGTGCAGCGCGATCCACTGGTGCCGCCGAGCGAGCTAAACCCCAGTGTTCCGCCCGAGCTGAATCAAGCGATTCTCCGCGCCCTGGCCAGACAACCGGAGGGGCGCTTCCAAAACGCCATCGAGTTTTATAAAGACATCGCCAAGACCCAAGCCGCTTTGCCCCATGAGGCGTCGGTGGTGGCTATGCCCAGCGGGGTCGACGCTTTTGCCAACGGGTCCGGGGACGATAACGAGGACACGGCCTCCGACCTGGCTTTTAACCTCCCCAGCGAAAAAGACGCCCTCGCCGCCTTTGACGAACCCGGTGACAACTTGGCCGGCTTTGATATGGAACAAACGGTTCGCGCCCAATCTCTAAGCGGGCTTCAAGCCCAAGCGCGGGAGGGCGGTTTGGCGGTGGGTAACGAATGGTCCGGTGAAACGCGGCCCGTCGACGCCTTCGGCAATCCCGAACCGCCCCAAAACGACCCCTTCCAAACCACCAATGATCTCGATCACCTCAACTTCGGTGCGGCCGGCGGTAGTATGGACGACGGTGGCGCCGACTTCGGCCAAATGGGCGAAGCCGATTTTGGGTTGGAAACCTCGGACGGTGGTCAGATGGGCGGGGATAGCTCGATTTCCGCATCCGGGAGTCTCGATTTCGGGGGCGTGGCCGAGGAGAAAAGCGACGACCTGTTCGACGCCGGCGAATTAACCGCCGGGCTGGATTTCGGCGAAGAAGACCTGAGTAGTTTTAGCCTCGGTGATGCCGCCGATTCACAGACTTTTGGAAGTGAACCGGATTCGGACTTGGGCGGGCAGGACTTTGGCTTCGCCTCGGCCTCTGAAGCCGCCGCGGATCCAACTCAGTCACAGGGTGGTGTCGGCGACTTTGGCGGCGGGGACCTCGCCCAACAAGCCGGCGGGAATGAGATTGCCGACAACGGCGGTTTTGATTTCGGCAATGACGGCGCATTTGATTTCGGTGGCGACGCGCCACCTGCCACGGAGAACGCAAGCATGGGTGGGCAAAAAGATTTTGGTGGTGGATCCGGGAACAACGATGGATTCGATTTTGGCAGTGATCAAGCAAAAGACGAACCCTTTGGCGGTGGCCCCACGGATAACCCGGCCGGGTCCGATCCTTTTGGCGGTGATCAAGCCGGTGGTGATCCCTTTGGGGGCGACACCATCGCCGGCGATCCCTTTGGCGGTGACCCTTTTGGCGGAAACCCCGCCGGCGGCAACTCAGGTGGTGACGGCTTCGATTTCGGCGGCGGCAATGAAGCCGGCGGCGGAGACGGGTTTGACTTCGGTGGCGGCAATGAAGCGGCGGGCGGAGACGGATTTGACTTCGGCGGCGGCAATGAAGCGGCCGGTGGTGGCAACGATCTCGGCGGCGATTTTGGCGGTGGCAATGATTTAGGCGGCGACTTCGGCGTCGGCGGCAACGATCCCGTGGGCGGAGACGGATTTGACTTCGGCGGCGGTGGCAACGAGCCGGCGGGCGGAGACGGATTGGATTTCGGCGGCGGCAATGATCTCGGCGGCGATTTTGGCGGTGGCCCCGGCGGCAACGATCTCGGTGGCGATTTCGGTGCCGGTAATTCAGGCGGCTTTGATTTCGGCGCTGACGACGGTGGCAGTTTCGACCTTGGCGGTGACGATGCCGATTTCGGTCTCGGCGGGGGTTCTTCCGTTCCCATGGATTTCGCCAATGATCCCGCCTTTGACCAAACCATCGGCGGTGGTGAACCTCCCGCGATGGACCCCACTCCCGATCCTGCGATTACCCACGGCGGTTCTGATCTCGGTTCGGTTAATAACCAGGTCGGCGGTTTTGATTTTGCCGAGGGCTCGGCCGGCACGGCCGGCGCAGATGGTGATGATCCGTTCGGCTTTGGGAGCGACGCCGGCGGTGGTGACTTTGATTTTGGTGGCGACAACGCTGTTGCCGATTCCTTTGAGTTTGGTAGCGAAGCGGCCGGTGCCGGTGGGGGAGATGCCTTCGATTTCGGTGGTGACCCCGGCGGTGCCGCCGGCAGCTTTGATTTCGGCGCCGAGGAAGCCCCCCCGGCCGACGCGGGCGATTTTTCTTTTGATGACGCGGGCGGCGCATTTGACTTTGATGCGGTTGATGAAAAACCCGCCGCTCCGGCGAGCGCGGCACCTGCCGAAGACTTTAGTGATTTTGGCGAGGGTGGTTTCGATGATCCCTTCGCCGGCGACACCGGCACGGGTGGTTCGGCTGAACGCGTGACCACCGATGACGGCGCCTTTAGCTTTGAAGCCGTTGAGGAAGACGGCGGCGCGGCGCAGGGTTTGGCTGAGAACCTTGCCAAGGCGGAAAAGGACCCCGCGGAAAGCGGCGAGCAAAAGGTCGTCAAGGCGCGTCGTGTCTTTCGGTTTGATCCCAAAATGTTGGCAATTACCGTGGGCCTGGCGGTTGTCGCCGTTGGCGGCATCATCCTCTGGTTGTCCGGCAATGCAAGCAAGAAACGCGAAGAGGCGATGATTGCCGAGGTGCAAAACCTGATCGATACGCGCGAGTACCGTCAGGCCCTGGGCCGTATCGACACCCTGTTGGGCGACGATCCCGGTTCCCGGGTGACGCAACGGTTGCGCTCGTTGCGGGGCAAGGCCGAAACCAAAATTTCCGAACAATCGGCTCAGGTAGCCGAGTTGCTCAGCCGCGCCAATGCCTACCGCGAGGAAGGTAATGGTTTGGTTGACGGCAACAACGACGCGTACGGTACCTATTACCGGGTTCTCGGTCTCGAGCCTCAGAATGGGGTTGCCAAGGGCGCCGCGGACGAAATTCGCCAAGAGGGCTTGAAACGTGTTGACAGCTTGCTGGGGCGCAACGAAGAACTGAACGCGCTGAAAATACTCGCCGCCTTGTTTAACGCCAACAAAGGCGACGTCGAGGTGCGCGACCAGTACAACCAGCTCAAGCAGAAACTTAAGGACGAGCAGTCCGGTGTGTTGCAGGAAAAAATTGAGACGCTCTACGCGCGCAATGATTTCCTAAAAGCCGTGCCTTTTTTAAACGAACTGGAGCAAATTGATCCGGCCTCCAAGTATTTGAAGAAAACCAAACCCTTGGTGTTACAAGGTTTGGTGGCTGCCGGTCAAGACGCGGTTTCTCGCAAGCAATTCGACTTGGCGCGGGATTCCTACGCCGGCGCCCTGTTGCTGGCCCCCGGCGACGCGAAAATCGAGCGGCTCGCCAAAGAGGTCCGCGAGGAAGAGTTGAGCTTGGAGATCACCACGGTCCAGCGCAACCTTGAACGCGCCATCGCCAACAAACAATACGACCGTCAATTCAATTTAGCTAATAAACTCAGTGAGTTAGAGCCAGGGCACCAGTTGGCCACGGATGCGATGGACAGAATCACCAAGGAGATCGCGCGCCTGGAATCCGTGATTGAAGAGAAAAAAGCCGCCGGCCGTTTCAAAGAAGTGGCCGACACCTACGAGGAGATCTACCGAATCAACAGCTCGGAGGCGACGCGGGCGCAGTGGCAAAAATACCGCGCCTGGGCGCCACCCGCGGGGATGTCCTACGTACCGCTTGGCTCTTTCATCATGGGCAACAATCGTTTTAGCGCGACCAAACCCAAGCGTCGGGTTTATCTGGGTTCTTACTACATTGACAAGCACGAGGTGACCAACGGCGAGTTTTTGGCCTTTGTACAGGCCAACCCACAATGGGCACCTGGCCGCATTGCCGCGGACAAACACGACGGCAATTATTTGGCCCACTGGCGCGGCGGCCGTCCCAGCGACGACATGATGAATCGACCCGTGCGTTTTGTGTCCTGGTACGCCGCCGAGGCTTACGCCCGTTGGAAAGGCAAGCGTTTGCCGACCGAGGCCGAATGGGAAAAAGCAGCGACCGGCAACACCAAAGGCCTGAAGTACTGGTGGGGTGACTATTCTGACGCCAAGCAGGCGGTTTACGAGTTTTATCCCGAAAAGCGCCCCGCCAAGGTGGGCTCCTTCCCCGAGAACGGTTACGGGGTTTTTGAAATTCTCGGCAATGTGGAAGAGTGGGTGGCCGACACCTACGATGAAACCTTCTATCGGCGCGCGGGTGAAGAGAATCCGGTGAACATGGATGAAGGTTCCTTGAAAACCTACCGCGGTGGTTCGTTCCGCAGCCGGGGGCGCGACCTGACCGTATTCTCGCGCAATGGCGCCGATCCTCGTACATGCAATGACTTTACCGGCTTCCGCTGTGCCCAGGATGCGCGCGCCATGGAATAAATTCGGCCCTTGTTGCGCGCCCTTGCGCCTTGCAGGGTGGGTCTCTTTTGGCGGGTTGTTTGTAGCCGGCGCCGTTTTTTACGGCTGCCGGCCGGCAACTTTTTCGCGCTTTGTGCCGATAAACCAAATAGCGGCCTCGCCCGTTAGACCGTCCGACTGTTTGTCGGCGGGATCGACAGGCGGATCATAGGAACTGCACCAAGGGTGGTTGGTGCGGTTCGCCGCGCGTCTCTTTTTGAACCGCGGATGTTCAACCCGGCATCAGGAGGAAGCCATGTTGATTTTGCAGTTACTCTACTTTTTAACCATTGGCTGGTGGTTCGGCGGATTGGCCGCCATTTTGGGTTACCTGCTCTGTTCCACCATTATTGGATTACCCTTTGGCGTGGTCCTGCTCAACCGATTACCGACTTTTGTGTTCCTGCGCGAACCCGGTGAGGAAGTGTACAGCGACCACACCCATCCTTCCGAGGAATTGCCGCTTTTGTTGCGCATCGTCTGGTTTTTTGTGATTGGCTGGACGCTGGGCATGGCCGCTTTGGTCGTGGGTTACGCGCTGGTTTTGACCGTGATCTTCTTGCCTTTCGGCTTGTGGGTGCTGAATCGGGTTCCCAAGATGCTGACCCTCAGCATGCACTACGGCTAACCCTTTCTAAAACAAAGACAACTGCTCTTCTTGCGGCGGTTCGCTCTCGACCGGCCATTCCGGCTCGGGTGCGACCGCCGCGAGTTGTTTGCGCAGGATTTGGTGAAAGCGGCGCCCCAATTCCGGGGCGCGTTCGTCGTCGGGCGCTTGGTGCAGGAACACAAACGGCCGTCGCCCCTGCCTGATCCAGGCGGCCACGTGCGCGGCCCAATCCGCGACCACCGCGTCGTCGTTTTCGATGTGGGGATCGCCGACAAAACGCAGGATCGGCGTCGAACCCACCGGGTGCGTTCGGCGCGGCACCGTGGGTTTTTTGCGTTGGGCCGTGGCAATGGCCGCGTCCACATCGCGCAACGCCATCAAACGATGGGTATCAAAAAAGACGCGGCTCACACCTTGACCGATCAACATCTGGTCGAGGGCACGTTCCCAGTCAGGCTGGAACCATTGGGGATGGCGTACTTCCACCGCGTACTCAAAGTCGCGCGGCAGGCGCGAGAGGAAGGTGAACAGCCGTTCGCCGTCGCAAAACGAGGGCGGCAACTGCAAAAAAAACGGTCCCAGCTTGCGGCCCAAGGGCAGCAGGCGCGTGAAAAAGGCATCGCATTCGGCATCGGTCTCGAGCAGTTGCAGGTCGTGGGAAACGATGCGCGGAAATTTGAAGCAGAACCGGAAATGGGCCGGTACCGCATCGCGCCACTGCAACACCGTGTCGGCCTTGGGCAAGGCGTAGAAGGTGGTGTTGCCCTCGACACTGTTAAAGACCGAGGCGTACTGGCGCAGGTAATCGCGGGGTTTGCAGTCGGAACGGAAAAATCGCCCGACCCAATCGCGGTTGGCCCACATCGGGCAGCCGGAATAAAAAAGCGGGTTGGAATCGGCCATTTAACGACCCGTTAACAGGCGCACTTCATCGAAGGCGTTGAGGCGTACCTCGGGGTTGAGGTCGAGGCTGCCGGTGATCCCTTGCTGAAAGAGGTGACGGCCTTCCGCCGCGATCATGGCCGCGTTGTCGGTACTGAGCTTGGGGGCTGTGATGTAGGTCGGCAGGCGATATTTGTCGCCCAATTCGCGGAAGGACTGGCGCAAATGACTGTTGCAGGCGACCCCGCCGCCCAGTGAGAGCGAGGCGACCTTTTCGACTTTTAGTGCTTGGCGCACGCGTTGCAGTAGGTGGCGTACCACCGCCGATTGGAACGAGGCGCACAGATCGCGGATCGCCTGACCCTCTGGTTCGGAGAAGCGTTGTGGATCGCGGCGTAATTGGTGGGCCGCCGCGGTTTTGAGACCGCTAAAACTGTAGTCCAGCGCGCCGTCGCTAAAACGCGGCATGTTGAAGGGGAACGCCTTGGGGTCGCCGCTTTGGGCCAGCTTGTCGACAATGGCGCCGCCGGGAAAGCCGAGATCCAGCATTTTTGCCAATTTGTCAAACGCTTCGCCCGCCGCGTCGTCGCGGGTTTTGGCGAGCAACACAAAATGGTCCGGGGTTTCCACCAGGAACAGGTGGGTGTGGCCGCCGGAAACGATCAGGGTCAGCGCGGGCAGGGGCAGGTCGCCATGCTCCAAAAACAAGGCGCGAATATGGCCGCGGATGTGGTTGACCGGGACCAGCGGCAGGTTGCGCCCGAAGGCCAGTGATTTGGCGAAGTTGACCCCGACGAGCAGGGACCCAATCAGACCGGGCCCGTGGGTCACCGCGACCACATCGATGTCGTCCAGGCCGATTTGGGCTTGGTCCATGGCTTGTTGGAACACCACGGGGATGTTGCGAAGGTGGGCGCGGCTCGCCAATTCGGGGACCACCCCGCCGAAGGGCGCGTGTTCTTTGATTTGCGAGGAAACCACGTTGGCGAGAATGGTGCCCTCGTTGTTGATCACCGCAATGGAGGTATCGTCACAGGACGATTCAACGCCCAAAAAAATCGTTGCTGCCAAGGCTTGGTACACTCCCGGTTTTGCGACCCGCGGGCCGCGAAAGTGCCGTTATTCTAGCGTAGATTGCCGTAAAGCGAGAGTATCCTTGACCCATTCGGGTCGACACCTCAATAACGCAAGTGGCGCTTGCGCTTCGCGCTTTTCTCGTGGGAACCGTGAGGCATATGCTGATGAAATCCGAACCACGGTTACCGTGCTTGTTTGGCGGGTAGCCATTGGAAAGATTCAGCGCGCGGCATCCATTTCATCGCGTCGGCGAGTTCTTCCGGGGGGACGCGGGTTTTGCGTGCTTTGAGGTCCAGCCAGGCGCCGTCGCTTTGGAGTTGGGCCAGGGGTTCACCGGATTCATTGAAGAAGCGGTTGAGCAGGGAGAAACGGCGCGCGTCTTCGCTGAGGGCGGCGATTTGCAGGTGGACGCGATAGCTATCCATCAGGTGGGATTCCTTAAAATACTGCATGGTGTCTTGGAACACGACCGGGCCGATACGGAGCTGGGCGAAGCGTTCGGCTGAAAAGCCGTGTTCGCTGAGGAAACACACGCGCAAGTGGCTCGCCCGTTCAAAGTAGGCCGTGTTGCGCATGTGCCCGTTGAAATCGATGTCTTGCCATTCAACTTGGTAGGTGCGGCTAAAAGAATCGTGGGGTTCATTCATGGGAGAGACCTCTTTTGTCCTGATGGGTGGCCGGCCAGCAGTTCTTTTTGTTTCTTTTTGCTCAGTTTCTCGAGGGTCAGCCGGTGGGCCATACGCAACATATCGCAAAGCTGATCGGGTTGGAGCACATCGATACGCTCGAGCAGCACCCATTTGTAGCGGGCGAGGTAGGGCGCGGGTTGGATGCCCTCTTTTTGGGTGAGGATATCGAACAGGCCGGGTTCGGTTTTAAAAGAGAGGCGGGGGACGCCGTCCTCGCCGTCGACCACCGGCGCCTCGGCGCTACAGGTTTTGGTCACCCGCGTGACGGCAAACATTTTATCGCCCACGCTGTACACCAAATTGTTTTCCCATTTGATGTCAACCGTAACGGCGGGTAGGTCGCGCAAGAACGAATCGAGTTGTTTAAATTCCATGGAACGTCCTCCAAGTGGGGTCAGGTTTTGATGTGCCATTGGCCTTTGAGGTAGTGTTCGTATTCGCGGGTGGGCGGGGTGAGTTGGGCCAGCTTGTTGAGGGTTTCAATCGTGGCCGAAACCACAAAACTACAGCCTGCCAACAACATTACCTCGTCGCGTGGGTGGAGTTGGAACTCGCCTTTGCGGCTGAGCGCGAGGACCGCGACTTCGAATTCGTCTTCCAACTGACCAACGGTGCAGCCGACCAGGCTGGATTCGGGGACCAGGTTGAATTCGGTGATGGTGATCAGGTTGCGGTTTTGGCCCACATCGAAGGCGATGGCGTGGTCCAGTGGCGCTTTGGTCGAGGCGGCGGCAAAGGCCGGGGCCGCGATGTCGGGGATGCTGAAGGCGGTGTGGATGTCGAACCCGGTGCGCACGTTTTCGGCCAAACGGGTGTCGGCCATGCGCAGGACGATCTTGAGTTCGGGCACCATGCGCCGTGCTTCCAGCGCGATGCTCAGGTTGGTCATGTCGTCGCTGGTGCAGGGCACAATCGATTCGGCATCTTGGATGTTGGCTTGGGCGAGGATCTCCGGTTTGTGGGCGTCGCCGATGATGACCGGAATCTTTTGATTGCGAAAGTGTTCGATGTACTCGTTGTCGGGATCAGACTCAATCACGACCACCTCGTGATCGAGGTCGCGGACGCGTTCAATCACGCGCTGGCTGATGCGACCCAAGCCGCAAATAATGATGTGATCGTTGTACGTTGACGCCATGGCAGCTTCCCATAAATCTCGTTTTAATAAAGTGTTGCCCAATCGAAAGATACCTTGGCCCAGCACCAAAAAGCCGGAGATCGGCACCAGGAAAAAGGCCAAACGTGCCAAACCCGCCTTGGGGAAAGGCAACGGGGATTCAAACACAAGCAACATGAACACGGTGTAGACGGAACTGACCCAATCGAGACCGGCGCCCGTACCTGGGTCGCGGTAATTGAGTTTGAGGTCGACCACCGCCCCGACAAAAATCATCAGAAAGGTGAAGATCAAGGCGCCGAACCCGCGCGAACCGGGCATGCGGAAAAAGGCCAGCACCGGACGGCTAAGGCGATTGGTAATGCGGCGAACGTTGGGCGTAATCTGCATGGCGCCTCTGCGAAAGGTGGGTGTGGGTTGTGACAACCACGCGCCGATTTTAGCCTTTTGCGGCGCGGACGGGAAGAAAAGTGGGCCGGCTAGCGTGCTACCGTGAATTCCTGTTCCAATCGTTCGCCGTGTTCGTCGAGCAGGACCAGTCGGTGGCGGCCCTGTTCCGGCTGGACCGGCATTTGGTGGAACGAACTGGTGACGCCCAGGTACCGTTCGTTGAGATGCCAGAAAATGCGGGTTTCCGGGCGGCGATGCACGGCTTTGAGCACCGCGGTTCCGCGGGTCCCGTCCAGTCGGATCGGGATTTGGATGCGCGTTTGTTTGCGCGGGTAAACCAGGGCCATGTTGGCCCCGCCCGTACCGGCCTCGGCGCAGTCGGGGTGCAAGGGCGGTAAGGGGCGGTAATCGCTGTGTTCCTGCTGGTAGTAAAACGCCTCGACCGGCGGCAGCACGAAGCGGGTTTCTTGTTTTAGGTCACTGGGCGAGAAACAGGCGCTGTCGGCGCGGTAGCGTCCGGTGGGGTCGAGGTGAATACGGTGGTGGTACCGGCAGCTTGGTACCCGTAATCCGCCGCGCGCCACATCCCGTCGCGTTGTGGTCGGGCAGACCGTGGCCGCGCGGTAACCGCTCGTGTTGCACACGGCAATGGAAACCATGGCGTCGTGGGGTTTTGCGAACCAAGTATTTTCGCGCGGCAACAAGTGGAATAACTCAAACATAATCGGTGCGGCGGTGCTGACCCCGGTCAAACCCGGCCGACCTTCGCCGTCCGCGTTCCCCACCCAAACGGCCACGGTATACCGCGGCGTGTAGCCGATGGACCAGGCATCGCGGAACCCGAAGCTGGTGCCGGTTTTCCACGCCACCTTGCGTGCCGAGCTGAAATAGCGCCACAGGCCGTGGCTTTCCGGCCGGTCCACCTGGGTCAGGGCCTCGGTGACCTGCCACAGCGCCGCTCGGCTCAACGCGGCCTGTTCGCTCGTGCCGGTTTCGGCCGGGGAGGACGCGTCGCGCTGGAGGTGCGGCGCGCGCCACGCGGCCTTTTGGCTGGGTCGCCGCACCTCCTGATTGAGTGTCCAGGCGATGCCCGCGTACATCCCGGCCAGCTCCCACAAACTGCTCTCGGCGCCGCCTAGGCTGAGGGTGAGCCCGTAGTGTTGCGGGGGTTTGGTTAGGTGGGTCATGCCCACCGCGCGTAAGGTTTCGTGAAAACGCAGGCTGGTGAGTTGGTTCTGCAAGCGCACCGCGGGGATGTTGAGTGAGCGGGCCAGGGCGCGATCCGCCGGTACCGCCCCGCTGTATTCGCTGTCGAAATTTTCGGGTTGGTAACTGCCGAAATGGCTGGGGACATCGCGCACCAGGCTCCAGGGCAGGATCAAGCCGGCGTCCAACGCCTCCGCGTACAAGAAGGGTTTCAAGGTGCTGCCGGTGCTGCGCGGGGCGGGCACAACATCGACGGCGCGGCCGTGGTTGCCCCGCTCCCTCGGCCGTAGCGGGGTGGTGCTGTTGCCGATGTAGGCCTGCACGGATTTGTCCCGGTTATCGAGGATCAAGGCCGCCGCATTGTACACCCCGTTTTCCTCCAACTTCTTTTGGAAACGGTTGATCACGGCTTGTGCGTTGCGCTGCAGCGGGGTTTGCAGCGTGGTCGCCACGCGCCCGCCGTTGGGCAGCCGCCCGTGGTAACCGTCCACCAAATGCTCGGCCAAGCGGGGCAGGGGATAGGGTTTCTCGGGCAGCGGCTCGCTTTTGGCCAGGCTCAAGGTGACCGTGTCAAACAGGCCACGTTCGTGCAGGCGGGTTAACAGACGGTTGCGTTTGGCCAAAAGCGCATCGCGGTTACGGCCCGGGTGAATCAGGGCCGGGTTGTTGGGCAACACCGCCAAGGTGGCCGATTCGGCCCAGGATAATTGCGCGGGCGCGCGCTTAAAATAGCGCCACGCGGCTGCTTCGAGCCCGACCACGTTGCCACCGAACGGCGCGTGGGCCGCGTACAGCCCCAGGATTTCTGCTTTGTCGACGGCCAGTTCCAGCCGGGTCGCCCAAATCGCTTCGATCAGTTTTTCGCTGAGGCGACGCGGTTGGCCGTCGCGCGCGAGACGAATGACCTGCATGGTCAGGGTACTGGCGCCGCTGACCACCCGTCCCCGGCCGAGGTTGAGGCGGACCGCGCGGGCCACGGCGAGCGGGTCGACGCCGGGATGCGCGTAAAAACGTTTGTCTTCAAAGGTAATCAACGCGGCGGCGAATTTTTCGGGGACGACCTGAGCGCGCGGGAACCGCCATTGCTGGTCGCCGGCAATGCGTGCGCCGAGCAAGCGGCCGTCCCGATCCTCGACCACGGTTGCGTAGGGTTTGCGAAAAAGCGGATCGGGTAAGCAGCGCCAAAAGAGAAACAAGGCGAGCGCGGTCGTCAAACCGAGGAGCCACAGGGTTTTGCGGAAATGAGGGTGCCGAACCAGGGAGCGTATCAAACCAACACCTCAGCGGTTGCGTTGCCATTCAAGATGACCGAGGCCGGCGAACATGTCAAAAAAAATCGAAGCAGATTGCCGCGGCGAGGCTAGCCGGCGGCTTGCGTGCGGGTGACGCGCGCGGCGAAGGCTCGCAGGCGCAAGTAGCGCAGCCAGGCTTTGATCGGGGAGACGCGTTGCCATTCGCGGCGGCAGTCGGCGGCGAAACCTTTGAAATTGGTGTGGTTGAGCATGTTCAGCGAAAGCGAAATCGACAGGTCCTCCATGTAGGTTGCATGCCACCAGTTATCGGGCACAAACAAGGTTTCGCCCGGCGCCAGGGTGGCCGTTAAGGGTTTGGCCTTGGCGAAGTCAGGGTATCGGGTCCTGTCCAGTTGGTGGGGGGCCTCGATGGTCGAGTGGCAGGGGATTAAGGGATGGACATAGAGGAATTCGCTTTGATTGGGATGGTAGAGCCACACCCTTTTGGTGCCGTAGATCTGGAAAATGAAGGCATGGGTGTGAAAGTTATCGCGATGGAGCACGGGAAACGCGCTGCCCGGTCCGCCGATAAACAAGCCGATCCGTCCCTTGCGGCTCAGCGGATGGCGCGGTAGGCGGGGATGCCACAACCAGTTGTCCCTGAGCAGTTCCGGCATCGGCGTGACGTCGGCGGGTAAGTGCGGTAGCTGTTCTTCCAAATAATGGTTGTGGAGGTAGGGCGTGGGTGCTTCGCCGGGTTGGGTCAAACGGGTGAACAGGGTTTCGGCGGTGAAGTTTTGGTTGTCGAGGTTGAAGCGGTGGTCGCCGCAGCGTTCAATCAGGTACTCGGGATTCCAATCGTGCCGTGCCGGCCAGGCTTCGATCAAATCCGTGATGATCAACGGCCGGCCCACTTCCGCGTATTCTTCGAGGAACACGTCCTTGTCCAAGGTGCCGACGCGTTCAATGGGATCCCCCGTGCGCATGGTTACGCCGGCGCCGTGGGTTGGTGAAGGGCTAGGAAGGTTCGCAGCAACGTAATGAAGGCCAAGGGCTGATCCAACAATAAATGATGGTGAGCGCGCGGAATCGAAATCACCGGAACCGCCGCCAACCCCAGTTCGCGTACCGCCTGCTCAATATCGGGTTTCACCACCCGTGATTGTTCGCCGCGCACCAGCCACCAGGGACAACGGATATGGTTCAGCAGCGGGGCGGTTGGGCGACGGTCGGAGGTTTCAAAAACATGGGGATCGAATTTCCAGGTCCAGCCTTCCTCCTGACGCCGCAAGCTCGACGCGGCGATGAACCCCATGAGTTCGGCGCTTTCGCAGGGCTGGTGCGGCAACAGGCGAAAGCGTTTGACACCGGCCTCCAGTGAATCGTAACAGCGACGGCGCGGGCCGCCTCGTGGTGAATCGCTCCGGTCGTTTTTGTCGCTAAACCCGGTGATTGGTGAATCGACGATCAGGGTGGCGCGCCATGCGTCTGGGTAAAAGGCGCTCACGCCGACGGACAACAAGCCGCCCATGCTGTGGCCGACCAGGACCGGCGGTCCGTTGAACCCGGCGGTGTGCCGCACGGTGATGATTTCTTCCAGCCAATGGGCGTCGTAGCTGTCGCGGTGTCCGCTGTCGCCGTGTCCGCTCAAATCCAAGGCGACCACATAATAATGTTCGCTGAGCAGCGGTGCGATGAAGCGCCACCACTGGGCATGGGCCAATCCGCCGTGGACCAGCAGCACGCCGGGATGGTCGGGGTTACCCCAGCGCAGGGTGTTGATGGGGCAGCCGGTGACCGTCACCGTCTCCTGTTGGTAAGGAGTGTGCCACGCGCGTGCGATCCAGGTTTCGGTTGCTTGCGAGGGTTGCATGGGGAACTCCTTGTTCGGGTTGAATGGGGGACATCCAAATGAAAGTGGGGGAATAATTAGTCATCGGCCGTTGCCGGTTGTTTTTTTAGTCCGGTGTGCAAACGGGGGCCGGACGTCGAACCGCACCACCTTAGCAATGGATCGTCGGGTTGGACAAGCTTTTCGGTTTTCGCGCTAGCGTCTTGAACCAAAAGGGTTTAATGTTGAATCAACGATCCCGGAATCCAATCCTTACCCATTTTTTTTATTTTTTTTCAACCGGTCGCAAACTATTTGCGGACACCCTGCGACTTACCCAGCGAGAACAAAACGGGAGCAAGGATGTTTGGCTCACCTTCAGACATGACGCTCGTGAAACAAGCCCTTCAGGGGAAAAACGAATCCTGGGATCGCCTGATTCGCCGCTACGAAAGCAAAATTTACAACTTCGCCCTCCGCATGACGGGCAATCGAGAAGACGCATTGGATTTGGTTCAAGAAGTATTTTTGTCGGTTTATCGCAACCTCGACCGGTACGGGCAACAAGCCAAATTCTCATCCTGGATCTTCACCATCGCCTCGCATCGCGCCACCGATTTTTACCGCCGCAAAAAAGCCGTTGATTCGCTGGATGAACCCGAGTTACTCGACGCCGGCGGGGGCAACAGCCCCTACGATCAAGTTTTGCGGCGCCAATCCAACCAAGAGGTTTTGCGCCTCCTTCACCAACTCACACCGGAACAGCGTCTGGTGGTCGAACTGAAGTATTTCCAAGAGCAAACCTTTGAAGAGATGTCTACCCATACTGGTATTCCTACCAATACACTTAAGTCTCGTTTATATGCTGCTTTGCGTAAGCTGAAATCGCTTCCGGAGGTGGTCAGTGCTTGATCCCGAAGTTCAAAAAGTTGTGGAAGAGGAGGCGCGTCGGAACGGTGACGATCCGGCCGAATTGGAACAAATCAGCGCGCGGCTTCGCGACGCGGCCCAGGCCTGGCAAGACGAAGGTACGCCGCCCTGGCCACGTTTGCCGATGGCGACGAGCACCAACCCGTCGACCCCGCGTTGGTTTACCCAATGGTTGCCCGCCTTTTTGTGTATCCTCATGTTTGCCCTGCTTGTCGGTCAGAGTCGCGTGATCAGCGACGCCGGCGGTTGGCGCATCGAGTTTGGGGCCCCGGCCGCTGCAACCGAAACCGCCACCACCACCACCCCGGAGCAAACCACCGACCCCGATACCATTACCCTGACGCGTGCCGAGCTGGCCGACTACCTCGACCAACGTTTCGCCGAGCAAAATAAACGCATGCTGGTCGAGTTCCGCAAAGGGCTTTCCGATTACCACGAAAACCAAGAAACCTACCTGACCTCGCTGTTTGAATTTCAAAAAAACGAAATTTCCAATGATCGGGCACGCGATATGGAAAGGCTGGTGAACAACTGGCAACGCCAACGCCTGACCGATCTCGACAACATCGAGGACCGCATGGCGTTCTTGGTAGACCAACAGTCGTTGAACAACGACACCCTTTACGACTTGGCGAACGCGGTACAGCGCGCCCCGTCCGATGATTGATCCCACCGACAGGAGTTTGTGAATGAAGAAGTTCGTTTGTTTTGTGATGATTGCCGCGCTTTTGGTGCCCCTGGCCCCGGCCGCGGACCATGATCGCATCGCCAAGGATATTCGTATCCTTTATAAAATTCTCAAATCGTCCTTCGGTGATGACGACCGCCATCATCGCCGCCATCATGATGACGGCGAATTGCGCCCCCACCGTATCAACCACACCTACCTCGACGGTCAAGGCGTTGTGTTTATCTTTGACATGGGCGGTAGTCGCCACCACTACCGCCACTTTTCACGAATCAATGTCAATGTGCCGCCCATGGTGATTCCACCGGTGCCCCCCATCTACGTGCCCAACGGCGAGGAAGATGAAGAAGCCTTGCGCGAACAGTACCGCGAGATGATGGAGTCCTACCAAGAAGTGGTGGAAGAAGTCGCGGAACATGCCGCCGAGGCGGTTGAAGACGCCGCCGAAACCTTGGGTGAAGTGGGCAACCTGCACGCCTCCCGCGAAATCGAAACCGAAATGCGCCGGATCCGTGAAGAGCAGCGCCGGGTGAGTAAGGAAATCCGTAGGGTCGCCCTGGAAACCCGTCGCCAGATGATCAACAAAAAGAAAATGACCGAACAGGAACGCAAAGAACTGATCGAGCGCCTGGAAGGGTTTAAGACCAAGGTCGAAACCGATGTGAAGCAGTACCTCGTCAAAGCCGAGAAACTGCGCGAGGTTCAGAGCAAAGAGTACTTGGCGAAGTACGCGGTGTTTGAAGGCCAATTGGCCGAAGCCATGTGCGAGTTCGGTGCCTCCGTCGACATTCCCGACAGCGAGTACATCAACATCATCGTTTCCCGCGCCGGTGAGCGTGGCAAAGACAAGATTTATGTTTTCCGCAAAACCGACCTGAACCAGTGCCGCAACGACCAAATCACCAAAAGCGGCCTGCTCGAAAAAGCCAAAGTGTACGAGTTCGAGTAAGGATTCTCGGGAAGCGAACTCTCTCGAGGAGTTTCCCACGAAGTTCTTCGAAACAACCGTTGTTCCTCACCCGAGCGACGGATGCGGGGGGCCCGCGAGGTTCCCCACTTTTTCCCTTTTTTCCTTTTTTTGACTAAACCGAATCGCGCCCCGGTCGTTTGGCAGGGGGAAGCAACAAAATAAGGGCCCACGGGCCGACTGTTACCGTCGTTTTGTCTAGCGCTAACAAAACCTTCTACCACCACACCAAACCTAGGTAAATGCGACGGTTCCTCTTTTCGTTTGTCCTTCGGGTTTCACCTCACGCACGCCAAAGGTCGCCACGAAGACAAACTTGCCCGAATCGGGGTTGTGACGTTCCCCGATTCGGGCCTTTTTCCGTTTAGGGACGGGGCCCGTTCGTGTGCGTGTTTATTTTCCGGCCCAGCTTTCGGTGACCGCCGCGTCCGCCACGAAGGGGACGTTGGGGACCAGCCAGGAAATGCCTTCGATCATGGCCTCGTTAAGAAGGGTTTTGGCCAGGTCGACTTGGTCCGCGTGGGCCTCGACGATGATCTCATCATGGATGATGGCGACGATTGCGGCGTCCACCGCTTGGGCGCGGGTCTTATCCCAAAACAAGCATAACGCACTTTTGAGGCCTTCCGCGGCCGTGCCCTGCACCGGGGTGTTGAACACTTCCGTGATGCGCATCGGCCCTTCTCCGTAGGCGCGGATGCGCCCGCCCGCGGTGCGTACGTGTTGGTACTTTTTCGCAAAAGCTTCCAGGCCGCGTTGCCAGCGGGCAATGCCGTGGTAGTTCTCAAAAAAACGACGGCGGAAGGTGGCCGCCTCGTTCTCGCTCAGGCTGACGCCGTAAGAGTTTTTGGCGGAGGCTTGCAGGCCGCCCGCGCCCATGGCGTAGATCAGCCCGAAATTAATCGCCTTGGCGGCTTGACGTTCATCGGCGGTAACGGCTTCGACGGCTTTGCCCATGGTTAGCGCGGCGGTGAGGCGGTGAAGATCCTGACCGTTGCGGTACGCTTCCATCATCACCGGGTCCTCCGCCAAACCCGCCGCCACGCGCAGCTCGACCTGGGAATAGTCGGCGACGATGTAGGTATAGCCTGCCTCCGGGCGAATCAGGGCGCGCACTTCTTTTTCGCGCGGAACCTGTTGAATGTTGGGATCGCTACAGGCGAAACGGCCGGAGGGCGAGGCGATTTGGTGGTAGGTCGCATGGACACGCCCGGATTGTGGATCGACCGCGTTTTCGAGTTGCTCGAACATCTGGAGAATGATGGATAGGTGGCGGTAATCGAGCAGACCTTGGAGCCAAGGATTTTGGTCAAGGTGCATTCGCAATTGATTTTCGGAGGTATCTTTTAGAGGAATGCCCGCTTCCTGCAGCGCTTTTAGAACTTGCTTGGGTGAGCTGAGATTCAGTTCCGCCTGCCCCAATAAATTTTTCTCTAAATTGGGAATTTGGTCGATTGCTGCTTGTTCTTGTTCCGCGCGTCGTTGTTGAAATTTCTTACGCAGGTTATTTAGATCGGGTATGTCGATGTAAATACCTTTAAGTTCCATGGCGGCGACGGGAAGAATGGTGCGGAATTCAAGGCGGGAAATCCGCTTGAGTTTATGCTCGAGAATTCGGGCTTGCATCGCTTTGTACAGTGCTGTCAGCAACTCAAGTTCTTCGACGGCATTCGGTACATCTTGCTGTGAAAAGGGACCCTTTCGTTGCCATAGGGTTTCCCAGGGGCAATCAGAATCGCGGCCGAGCTGGGCCCGACTCAAATCGACGAGGCGGTGGCGACGCCCAGGTGCGCCCATCGCCAAAATCTGGCTTGCGTGGTAGGTGCAGAAAACACCTTGGGTGGCTGTTTCCCAGTGGTGTAGGAAATGCTTGATTGCGAATTTGGCGCGATGGAACACCTTGATAATCGAAGGGTTTTCGAGAAGGGGCTGTAGGAATTCGCGGCAATCAACTTGTTCGGCGTCAATGACGGCCATTGTCTCGCCGTTTCCGATTTGGATGGTTGAAAGCTGAGCCTGCCGTGGGTTGTGGACCTGGCGGCCGGTCGTTTTTAGGGCGATTACAAGGAAGGTGCTTGCTGCAAAGTCTTGCAAGCTATCCCGGTGGCTATTGTTGGTAACGATGTGGGTTGGCATGGTGGTGGGGGTTTCCTGTGCGCGGGTGAGGTGGGACGAGGGTTGGCAGGGGGACTTTCGGAAGGCACGATTTTGGGATCAGTACTCAATATTCCGGCGCGGTGTGGCGATACGTTTTTACGAATCATGTTTCCAGATCATCTAGCCTTAGCCGCGGTTTGCACTATTTTGGCAATAAACCTTCTTGACGCAGACGATGTTTTTGGGTTGACGGAGGACCGCGAACAGGTTGCTGTGACCTTAGGACGTTGGGATGACGCCGGATACCTCGCCGCATAAGACCCAAACTAAAATTAACACCAAAGTTCCCTTTCGCCAAAGCATCGCCTTGCGGGTCTTGCTCGGTTTGTTGTTGTTTGACACGGTGTTGATCCTCGGCATTGTGAGTGTGATGGACACGGTCGGCACCCAACTCGTTGTGGATGAATCCACTAAATTGATCGAGGAAAACGGCAATTACGTCGTGAGTCGCATGGCGGCTCGGCTCGGTAAGATCGAGGCCTTGACCTCTGCCATGGCCAACGCCGGGGAGAACCTGCCGCGTGATCCGATGATGTTTCGTCAAACCATTCGTGCCATGCTCGACGCCGATGGGGATTATGATGTCGCCGGCGGCGGCATTTGGTTCGAGCCGGGCGTGTTTGAGGCCGACACCGACCGCTACAGCTTCTTTTGGGGTCGCGACACCCGCAACGAATTGGTTTTTTACGAGGGTTACAACGCGCCCGGTCCTACTTTTGACCCGGATCGTTTCGAGAACGACCCGGGCTTTCGCCGTGCTTTTCTGGATTCGCCCGGTTACCACAACGAGGAATGGTACGTGGTCGTGCGGCATCTCAGCGAATCCGGGCGCGGCATGTGGTCGGGTTCTTACATGGACCCTTACTCCTACCAGCCGATGGTTACCGTAACCGTGGCCCTGCATGACGCGGATCAGCAGTTCATCGGGGTGGCGACCGTGGACCTCAAGCTGGAAGGTTTGCAGGCCATGGCCCACACCTGGGCGGAAAAAACCGGGGGCTACCTCTTCCTGCTGGACCGGAACAACCGCTTTATCACCTTTCCACGTCCCGAACTGGCAAAGGTCTACGCGCAAGACAGCCGCGGCAAACGGACGGAGGAATTTCATACGGTCGCCGGTTTTGCAGCCCAACATCCCGAATTCCAACCGATTGCCGCTGAACTGGAATCCCTAAACCAACAACTTATCCAGACATCGCACGGGCGCCCTTATTACAGCCGGGCATTGGTGGAACACATTCATCGCGGCAGTTACCAAATCGATCCCGACTCCGCCGAACTCATTACCGCGGTTTTGCTGGACCCCTATCGCGAATCTCTTGTGCGCAGCAACCTATTGCATTCCGTCCACTTGGATAACGACATGTTGCTGAGCGAACCGGTCACGGTTTCCGTGTTCCACGTTCCCGGCGCCTACTGGAAAGCGGTCATTGTCAAACCCCGTTCAGAATATTCGATGGTGGCGAACCAAATTCAAACCACCATCTTGCGTTACATTTTGGTGATCGGCCTGATTATTTTTGTGCTGGGGTTCAGCTATCAATACTCGACCGTGGTCCGTCCGATCCAGGGGATTACCGATAAAGCGGCGGCGATTGGTTCCGAGTTACAGCAGGGCCGTATGATCACGGATATGGCTGAACCCCTGGTCGAGGTACGCGCCCAGGGAGAAATTCGGCGTTTGAGCAAGGTTTTTAACCAAATGACCTTGGAACTCATTGCCGCTCAGCGCAATTTACAGGAAATCAACCGCGATTTGGAAGCCAAGGTGATGGAGCGAACCCGCGAATTGGAGGCCAGTCAGGCGATCGCGCTGCAAAACGCCCATGCGGCCGGGATGGCCGAAATCGCCACCGGCGTGTTGCACAACATCGGCAACGTGTTGAACAGCCTCAATGTTTCGGTGGAAGAACTGCACGGCGAACTGTCTTCCAACCACCTCAACGGCTATCTGCAAGCCTGCGAGATGCTGGAAAAAGAACAGCACCAAATCGGCAGGTTTCTCGAGGAAAGCGAGCGCGGCCGCATGCTGTTGAAATACCTAATGCGCTTCGGGGTGGTTTATGAAAAAGAGGTAAATCGCTTTGGTGGCGTGCTCGCTGAATTGCGTGAGAAAGTAGAAGCGATTAAACAAATTATCAGTACCCAGCATATCTATGCCAAGGGTGTCGATCTCTATGAGGATGTTAATTTAGAGGTCGTGATCGAGGACGCCTTGAACCTCGAAGCGCCTTCCCTGAAAGCCAAACACATTCGCGTTGTACGCGATTTTCAGGCCGTTCCCGATCTGCGTACATCGAAAGTGAAGTTGATGCACATCTTCATTAATCTGATCAAAAACGGACGTGAGGCCTTAATGGCCGACGATCTCAATGAAGATAAAACCTTAACCATGACCTTGGGCTTCACGGATGCCGGGCTGATCGAGGCAACCGTGGTTGACAACGGCGTTGGCATTCGGCGCGAAAACCTCAACAAAATTTTCTGCCATGGGTTTACCACCAAAAATACCGGAAACGGGTTTGGGCTTCACTTTTGTGCCAACGCGGCCCGTGAGCTCGGCGGTGAACTGACGGTTCTCAGCAGCGGTCCCGGCGGCGGTGCCGTCTTTCGTTTGGTGTTCGGACTGCACAAACCTTTTGTCGATCAACTCCAGGAAGAAATAAAACAAGCGCAAGGGCATTCCGCCCCGGGAAGCGGCGGCTTGCTTTTGTGACAGGGCCCGCTCCGGTTTTGCCGGAACGGACCCGGTTAGCGTTGTTGCGGAACCGAGACGGGAATTAGTGACGGTGTGGGTGGTGCTCCATCGGCACCTCGTTCAGGTGAACGTCCAAATCCTCGCTGGGCACTTGCGCCGCCTTCAGCGGGGCCAGTTGGAAGCTAGGATCTTGGTCCAAACCGGTGACCGCCAGGAAGTTTTCCGCCATGACCAAACGGACTTCCGCGGGGGTGTAGCCCACGCGTCCCATACTCGCCAGGGTTTTGTCCTTGTATTTTTCGGTGGCGCCCGCGAATCCCGGACCGTCCGAGCCGTAGATCACGCGGTCGATGAGGTTGAATTCCTTGGCTTTGCCGAGGATGTCGTCCATCACGGTGCCGTCCGGGTCATGGCTGTCGGTACCGAATGCCGATATTTCCAGGTAGACGTTGGGGTATTGGCGAGCCAGGCGGAACACCTCGTCGATGCCGTCAATGCCCGAATCGACGAAGTCGAAACCCATGTGGCCGAGGATGAAGCGCACGCGAGGGAACCGTTGCAGGATGCTTTCCACATAGGTGGGGTAGAAGCTGCGAATGTACCTTTCTCGAGCCGCGTCGTCGGGGAACTGATCGAGGGGGCGCAGGGGGCTGGGGCCGATGTGGTGGTAAACCGGGGCGTCGTGGCGTTCGGCCAGTTGGTAGATGGAATCGAAGGCGGGGTTGTCGAGGGGTTCGACGTTGTGGGCAAAAGCGAGTTTGACGCCGACCATTTTCGGGTGGGCCATCGCCCGGTCCAAGTCGGCCAGGGCATTGCTTTCGTTGTTTTGCCAGTTTTCCTGGCTAATGCTAGCAAATCCGTAGAAAAACGGTTTGCCGCGGTAGATGTTGCGGGGATCGTCGAGGTGCCCAATCACCGTGGCGTTGTCCTCAACGCCCCAGGCCTCGGGTGTGTAAACCGCGAACAGCACCGCCGCCGACAAGCCCGCTTTGCGGCACTCGTTGCGGATGCCGACAAAGGGCGTGTAGGGGTGGCGCGTGAGGTCGGCGATGAGGCGGGCCAAACCTTCTTTGAGGTTGTCCGGCAGGGGCAGGGGGATGGCGCCCAAAACAAATTCACGGCCGAGGGGGCCCATGTTGTCGAAGGTCCCGGAATGCATGTGCATGTCGATGACCGGAATCGCCTCGTCCTTGTACAGGGTGATGATGTCTTGTCGGTCGCTAATATAAGCTTCGCCCTTAAACAGTTTTTTAATATCAAAATCGGCGGGATCGCCGTGGGCCGCGAGTGGGGCGGCCACGAGAAACCAAAACAAACAAATCAGGCTCAGCGCGGTGCAGGCTTGGCGTGGTGAGACGCGAAATGAAGGAAACATCGAGTATTCTCCTCGTAAGCTCTTTTAACAATGAATGGGATTGCCGGTCGCCAAATGGCGGAACCGAACAAACGGGGGCGGTCCTGTCGGACCGAGCGCCGTTGGGCTTCCAGTATTTCAAAGCGCTTTCCTGCCGGGTCTTAAACTGGGCTTAAGGTTTTTAAAGTGGTTGAAATATGTTATTTAGGGTGCTCGCTGAAGGGGACAATGAAAACAGGCGCGCCCCATTTTGTAGCTTTTGTAAAAACTGAAATGGTTTTTTTGAATCATTCGCGTGCCCATGACGTATGCTTTGACAGGAAACACCGTCCAAAACACCGGGTCTTTGATCAGAAGACGACCCCCGAACGTCACAACCGGTCGGGTCGTACGCGCGGACCGTTCCATGTAACCGCGCCGGCTGTCTCGGTTGGGCGGTGCCGCTTTTGAGAGACAATCGATTTTTTGAAGGCTGCAAGCTCTGTTACAGCCTGCGCCTGTTGATGGATTAGGAGGAAGCTTTGCGCTCTATCCCGTTAAAAGTCATGCTCGTTCTTGTGGCGACCGTTTTGTTGGTTGCCGACCTGACCGGCGCCACCCTCTTGGCGCGCGCCGAATTTAATGAAGGCACCATGGAGCCCAAGTCCATGAGTGCATTAACCTTCGGTCCCGAAGGCATCTTGTTCATCGGCGATTCGGTCGGCGCCCAGATTTTCGCGTTGGATACCGGGGACCGCACCCCTGCCGCCAACATGGATCCCGTCGCCCAAGAAGCCGATCTCGAGGGGAAAATCGGGGCGAAATTGGGTATCCCGGCCGGTGATGTGTTGATCCACGACATGGCCGTCAACCCGATTTCCCAGGCGATTTATCTAACTGTTTCGCGCGGACGTGGTGAATGGAATTCGCCCTTCCTATTGCCGAACGATCTTGGCAACGCCTCCATTTTGTTGCGCATGGACAAAAGCGGCGATTTCAGTGAAGTAAAACTGAACAAGGCGCGTTTTTCAGTCGTCGCCGTACCCAATCCCGTGGCGGCCGAGAAGGAACACCGCTGGAAAAAAACCAAATTGCGGGTCGACGCCGTGACCGATTTGGCCTTCCACGATAACAAATTGTACGTTGCGGGTTTGTCCAACGAGGAATTTGCCTCGACCATGCGCGTGTTTGATTTTCCATTCAAGAAACAAAATTCTGCAACCCAACTCGAGATTTACCACGGTGCCCACGGTAAATGGGAAACCAATTCACCGGTGCGCACCTTCTTGCCGCTTGAAATTGAAGGCAAGCAACACATGCTGGCCGCCTACCTGTGTACCCCGCTGGTATCCTTCACGATGGATCAGTTTGAAGACGGCAAGGCGGTACGCGGCAAGACCCTGGCCGAGCTGGGATCGCGCAACCAACCCCTGGACATGATCGCCTACACCCACAAGGGCAAAACCAAAATCATTCTCAGCAACTCCAACCGCACCATCATGATTTTTGATCCCGCCGACATTGCCGCTCAAAAAGAGGGCATTACCACCGAAGTCGACCACAAGGCCGGGGTGCCCTACAAGGATTTATCCGGCGTGCAGGTGCAACAGCTTGCCGACTTCAACGAAAAATTCGTCGTGTTGATGCAGCGTTTGCCCGGGGGAAAACTCGGCCTGTACTGCTACAACAAAGACTGGCTCTAATTTTGATTCGGCGGGTCGCCTCGGCCCGCCTTTAATCCATGAATCGTTGGGAGTTACACGGTGTTTTGGTGTTGTCTCGCCCTGTTGCTGCAGCCACCCGCAACAGGTGAAATCCAACTGGACGTGACCGAGCAAACTGTTACGGTAACCGGTCTCTCCGACGCCGATTTGGCGCTTTTACGCGCGCCCGCTCCCGGGCACGAAGCCGTTCGCGTTTATTTTGATCGCGCTTCGTTGGCGGAACGGGGGGATCAGCCGACCATGATGGGTCGTTGGCGTGTGGTGGAACAGCGTTTGGTGTTTCAGGGCCGTTTCCCGTTTAGTCGCGGCTACGATCATTTGCTGGTGGTCCAGCCGCGCGCTGACCAAGCGCCGTCTACCTGGGTTTTTTCCCTGCCGGACCTGCCCAAACCGCCCGCCGCGAAGTTTGTCGGTCTTTTTCCCGACAGCGACCAGGTTCCCGAAAACCTGTTGCGCTGGTATCTGTTTTTCGACCAACCCATGGCCCATGGTTACGCCTATCAGAACATTCGGCTGGAGGATGAACAAGGGCGCTTGATGGGTTCGCCTTTTGTGGTCGTGCCCGAGGAGTTATGGGACCCGGCCCGGCGCCGCCTCACCCTCTTCCTGGATCCCGGCCGCATCAAACGCGGGGTGGGGCCCCATCTGGAACACGGGTCGCCCTTGCAGGCAGGCCGCGCCTACGTTTTGGTGATTGACGGTACTTGGCCGGATCGGCACGGTTCGCCACTTGGCGCGGATGTCCGTCACCGTTTCCGCGTAACCGAGGCGGATCGTCGTTCGCCGCAACGGGCTGATTGGGTGTTGAACCCGCCGCCCGCGGGGGGACAAACGCCGTTGCGGGTGGTTTTTGACGAGCCGTTGGATCGCGAGCAGGTTCCCCGTTTTTTGGATGTGGCCGATGCCTCGGGTACCTTTTTACCCGGGGATTGGTGGGTTCAACCCGACGGTCGCGCCGCGACGTTTGTGCCGCACCGTCTCTGGCGGACGGGAACCTATGCGCTGCACATTAGTTCGCGGTTGGAGGACTGGGCCGGCAACCATTTGATTGCCCTTTTTGACCATGCGCTTGAAGAAAACAACGTGGGGGTTGCGCCGCACCAGACATTTACCCGTGTCTTCCGCGTTGATTAACCTGAATCATGGCATAATATTCCTCTCCGTTTTTATTTCCGAATCACGGGTGATCGGCCCGGCGTCCTTTGCGAGGCAAGGTGGTTCACCGAGCGTTCATCGTTGCGAGAGGTTGATTTCATCGTGTGGTTCCGCTTTTTTTTGTTGGTTGCCTTTCTTCTAGCGGGTTCCGGTTGGGCGTTACGCGCCGTTCAAGCGCCAAGCCTAGCCGATGCGGACCTGGAATCTACCTTGGACGAAGCCGAGGCGCTGGTTTTCAACCACCCGCGGGCCGCCTTGCGGTTGCTGGAGGCACAGCCCGCCGAGGTTGCGGGTGGGGCGAGCACTTTGCATCTGCGTCGTCAGTTGGTGACCGTCGAGGCCGAGTTACGCATCGGTCGTTTGGAAGCCGCCGAGGAGGCACTGCGTTGGGCGGAACCCTTGGCTCAAAATCACGAGGATCCCGGTTATGCCGCCCGATTGACCTTGCTAAAGGCCGAAATGGCCGCCGCGCGAGGCCGCCCGGATCAGGCGTTGCCTCTAATCGAACGCGCGTTCCTCGGGTTGGATGAAGCCCAACATCGCATTGCCGTGGTTGATTTGCGCAACCGCGCGGGCATGCTGCTGTTGTCGTTGTCTCGTCCGCGTAAGGCCCTTCAGATGCTCAAACAGGCGCGCGATCAAAGTACCTTCTCCGGGCGGGAAGCTTTGCGTGCGGTGACCTTTCACCATTTGGGCCGCGTCTATCAGGAACTTGGCGAGGCGACCCTTGCCCAAGACGCGTTTCAAAAGAGTTTGGCTTTTTACAAGCAGGCCGGTCGGCGTACCGGCCTTTGGTTCTTGCTTGGTGACCTCGGTCGTTTTTACCTGGAACGCAACGAGCCCGACCGTGCCGCGGCCGCTTTTGAGGAGGCGCTCGGCTTGGCGGTAGCCAAGGAACCTCGTACTTTATGTACCGTGCTAACCGACTATGCCGAGGTTTTGTTGAAATCGGGTTCACCCGACGGTGCCCTGGCGCCGCTTACCGCTGCATTGGATCAAGCCCGTGACCGGGGGTATTCCGACTTGGAACGCCGCGGTTGGTCCCTGAAAGCGCGGGTGTTGGCCGGCCTGGATCGCTTTGAAGAAGCCCTTGAGGCGCAACAACGTTTCGGGGCGTTGCTCGAGCTAGACGGTGCGCTGGCACGGCAAGCCTTGGCCGATCAATTGGAGAAACGTTTGGTGACCGAGCGCAATCAATCCGGCAGCCGCGCGTCGAAAATGCGCGGGCGCATTGAGGAACTGGAGCGGCAACGCACCTTTTCCCGTTACGTTTCGCTGGTGGTCGGCATCGCCCTGATTACCGCGCTGATTATGTTGCGTCACTACCGAAACTCGCAACAGAACTTGCTTAGACAAGAACGGATTACCGTCGAGAAGTTACGCCAGGTGGATCGACTGAAAGATGAATTCTTGGCCAATACCAGCCACGAGTTGCGTACCCCGTTGAACGGGATCATTGGTTTGACGGAATCGCTGCTCGCGGGGGCGGCCGGCAAACTAAACCACGGCTTGGCCCACAACCTCTCCATGATTTCCTACAGTGGGCGCCGTCTCGCCAACCTCATCAACGACATCCTCGATTTTTCCCAGCTACGCAACGCGGACCTCGTTCTGGTGCGGAAAGGGGTTGATGTTAAGGTGATCGCCGATCTGGTGTTGACGCTGTCGCGGCCACTTGCCAAGAACAAAGCATTGCACCTGATTAACACCATGGATGAGGAAACTTTTTTTGTGGACGCCGATGAAAACCGTCTGCAACAAATCTTTTACAACTTGATCGGCAACGCGGTGAAATTCACCGAACGGGGTGTGGTCAAGGTTTCGGCACGCCACGAGGAAGACATGGTTTTAATTCGTGTCGACGATACCGGCGTGGGCATTCCCGCCAAGGATTACGAGCGGGTATTCCATTCTTTCGAACAACTGGACGGGGCCACCAATCGCGGTCACAGCGGTGCGGGTCTCGGTTTGGCCGTGACTCGGCGTTTGGTGCAGCTGCACGGCGGCGGGATCAACGTGGTGCCGAAGGAGGGGCCGGGTGCCTGTTTGGAATTTAGCCTGCCCGTGTGGCGTGGCACCGTTGAACCCGAGTCGATGGAGGCTAAAAGCGTCATTACCCAAATCAAAATGCCCTCCGTCAGCGAACCCATTTTGCCGCCGGTTGCCGAAACGGAAACCGGCGGTGATCGTTTCCGTATTTTGATTGTCGACGACGATCCGGTGAACCGTCAGGTGCTTGCCAACCATCTGTCGCTGGAAAATTTCAGGCTGGGTGAGATGGCCGACGGGGGCGCGGTGCTCGAGGCGTTTGCCGAGGAAAAACCCTGGGACTTGATCATGCTCGACATCATGATGCCCAAGGTGTCCGGTTACGAGGTGTGCCGCAAGTTGCGTGAAAAGTACAGCGTCAGCGAGTTGCCGATTATTTTTATCACCGCGCGTAACCAGTTGCCGAACTTGGAAAACGGCTTTCTGGCCGGCGGCAACGATTATGTCATTAAACCCGTCTCCAAAAATGAGTTGGTTCTGCGGGTGCGCACCCATCTCAACCTGCTGCGCAGCAACCGTTATTTGGAGCGCGAGGTCGCCGCCCGCACCCGTGAATTGGACGAAAAAAACCAGGCGCTCCAAGAAGCGAACCAACGCTTGAAACGGATTTCGACCACCGATTCTTTAACCGGCATGGGGAACCGTCGCTTCCTGAGCCTGTTTTTGGAGAAAGAACTGAGTCGTTTGAACCGGGGCCGCAAAAATGCCGAGAGCAGGCCGCGTTTCCATTCGCTGAGCTTCGTTCTCATCGACCTCGACCATTTCAAACAGGTGAACGACCAGCACGGTCACGAGGCCGGTGATCGGGTGTTGGCTCAAATGAAACCCTTGATGGAGAAAGCCGCCCGAGAGGAAGACTTGCTAATTCGTTGGGGCGGCGAGGAATTTCTGATTGTCGGTCGAGAGTCGGCGGGGGAAGGGGCGGCCGCCATCGCCGAGCGCATGTGCACCCTCGTCGCCGAGCATCCGTTTGACGTGGGCGACAAAGTGTTGCGGCTGACCTGTTCTATCGGTTTTGCCGACTACCCCTTCTTAACGGCCGCGGCAGACGGGCTTGATTGGGAGCAGGTGGTGCGGATCGCCGACGCCGGTTTGTACGCCGCCAAGAACTCGGGTCGCAATGGCTGGGTCGGCCTGCAGGCGGGGCCGGCGCTTGAGCCGGCGATGCTGGAAACACTGGGGACAGACCTGGCTGAGGACCCAGTCGCCCTCGTTCACGAGGGGCGGATTACCGTGCAAACCTCGTTCCCCGATCCCGAAAAGTTGACGTGGCTCTAGTCCGCGGTTCTCATCAGGATTCGTCACGAGAAGCTTTAAACCTTGGCGTACGAAGATGACGTCCGAAAGACGGAACAGGGTCCGCCCGATCGGGGTCCGACCGATCGGGGTCCGACCTATCGGGGTCCGACCGATCGGGGTCCGACCTATCGGGGTCCGACCTATCGGCGTAGCGGCTGAGGCGAAGGCGGCTCGACCGAGTAACACCGCCCCCTCAAAAATCCATGGGATGGCCCGGAGCAGAATTCCTTGTGAGAAACGCGGGCCTAAGCGTACAAGGTGATGTGATCGGCCACGTCTCCCGCGATTTCCAGGGTGGTAGCCAAATCGGGGTGGCGCAACATGATGTACCCGTCCGAAAGCAAGGTTTGTCGCCAGTTGCGGCGTTTGGCACCCACGGGCAATAGGTCTTCCTTGAGAATGTGGGCGCCCCATTTTTGGCGGAAGGGAACCAGCCCTTCAATTCTGCTGATACGGCCGTTGCCCTTGGCGCGTTTGAAGATGACCGCCACGTTGTACTTGCGTTCGATGTTTTGGTTAATTCGGCCGTGGACCATCGCCTCCGCGTAGGCGTTGTACACATCGAAATCGCAGGTGTAGTTCATCAACATGCCCGCGTCGCCGCCCGGCGGTCGCGCCGCGATTTCGCCAAAAACCACCTCGCCCTTGTCCGTGTGGAACCATTCCATGTGGGCGAAGCCGCGTTCCAGGCCCAGGGTATCCAAGGCCGTTTCGCACATTTTGCGCGCTTCTTGGAAGTGGGGTGCGCTTAGGTCGCGCAGTGAAATGGTCATTGGGCTGATGTGTTCTTGGCTGCGTGCCAGCAACATGGTGGGCACGTAGCGTTCGACATTGGCGAACAGAATGCGGCCGTTTACCGAAATGGTGTCAAAGGTGTATTCCGTGCCGGTGACGAATTCTTCAACCACCACGGATTGAATCTTCTTTAGGGCCGGTTTCACTTTTTCGAAGTCCTCTGGGCTGTTGAGGCGGTAGGTGTCGGCCGAGCCTGCGCCCGCGACGGGTTTGACAATCGCTGGGTAACCGGTGTGGGCCAACGCCTGTTCTATTTGGGCATAGGACTCCGCCTTGGCCTGGCGTGGATTGCGCACACCGGCTTGGTTTAGCAGTTGCCGCATGACGTGTTTGTCGCGGAAGCCGCGTGTCTTTTTAGGGGAAAGGCCGGGGATTTTAAAGGCCTCACGCAGGTCGGCCGCCAGTTCCATGGCCGCCTCCCAAAAACATTCGATGCGGTGAATTTTGAGGTCGGGCCGCCATTGGCGCAGGGCCGGGATGACCGCCTCTCGTTTCCAGAGGTTGGGAACCTGTAGGTAATCGCGTAACGCCGCGCGGGCCGGTTCGGGAATGGCTTGGGGCGGTTGGTCGCCGATGCCGTAAACCGCGGCGCCCTGACGGGCCAAGCCGCGCACAAAATAAGGAACTTCATTGGGGAAGCCAGGTTGGATAACAAGTATATTGACCAAGGGTTTAACTCCAGGCGTAAAGGGTGACTTGGAGGAACAGCACGCCCGCGGCCGTGGCGATGTATTGGAAACGCAACGAGCGACCGGCGTGTTTGGCTGCTTTGATCATGGCGGCGAAAGCGCCGATCAGCAGCAGGGAGGTGCAGAACATGCCCAGCAAAAAGCCGGGTTGCGGGCCGGTTGCGGCCGCATGTCCATAGCCGTGGGCCGCGCCGATCATCACCAGGCAGCAGCTTAGCCAGGTGGAAAGATCGCGAACGTCAAGCGCCGGCAGGGAAAACAGGATGAGCAGGGACAGGACAACCAGGGCCCCTGTCAAGGGGAGACCCGGTAACAACAGGGTCAATGCCAAGCCCGCGGCGAGGCCGCCCGCGAACATGAGGGGCGCGGGCCAGATGTTTTTTAAACGGCCCGCGAGGAGCCCGACCAAGGCGCAAGCCGCGAGGTGATCCCACCCGCTAAAAGGATGGAGCAGGCCGGTGGTGAAGTGGTCCTCGGCATGGCCGCCGTGGCCAAAAAGGAAAAGACCGGAGCAGGCCGCCCAAATCAGGAGTGCAGCGATGGGTTTCATGGATCACCTCAGCAGGAAGGGGGTTGTCCGTCGTCGACGGGGAAGTATTGCAAGGTCAGTGACCAGTCCGGGTCGTGCGTTTTGGTAACTTTTAATTCTTTATAGGGAATTTTTTCCATGGCCAGGGTGATTTTTTGAAGAACCCCGTCGGGTTGGCCCACGTAGAGCATGCAATCGCGGGAACCGTTCCAAGAAACGTGGCCGAGGTAGCAGTATTCATCGCTGCTCAATTGTTCGAGCAGCAGGTCTTCGCAGTCGTATAGCCGATCTGATTCCTCTTTGCTGCACAGGCCCCATTCGTTGGGCGCGGTAAAAGGAAACGAAACCGTGAGTAGCCAAGGGTATGCGCTTGCATGGCTGCGATCCCGCAGGGCGATATTGACCAAGAGATGGGCGGGCAGCCCTTCCTTAGACGCTTCGATAAATTGATAGCGTTCGGCGAGCAAAGTGGTACCTCGATCCAGAGCGTGCGGACAACCGATCAGAAGATCGGCGTGGGTCGCCGCGGGGGCGTCCGTCCGCGAGCGTTTCTCCACGGTTACTTGGGGGTTGACTTAAGCGTCGGGTTAATGACGGTTCAACTTAACACGACCCCGAGGTGTTGCCAAGCGGACAGCGTTTTGGTGTTGCTTCCTTCACTTTGCCCCTGCTCCCGTTGATAAAGGGTGGTCAAGCGGCAGCTTATGCGAGAAAATAAGCTGTTTCCCGAAATTAACCCAACTGAACAACGCCGTCGCTGTGTGCCACAACAGGCTCGTGACCGGCTCGAAAAGAATTTGGATGTTGCCATGACGGATCTCCAACCTTCGCATGCGGACCACTATCTGCGCCAATGCCTCAACGTGAACGACCTCAAAAACCTCGCGCAAAAGTTGCTCGAACCCTCCGCCTTTAGCTATTTCGCCGGTGGCGCGGAGGACGAAGCCGCCCTGGCCCGCAACCTGCGTGCTTTGGCGGAAATTGCGTTACACTACCGGGTTTTGCGGGGGGTGGGTGAACGCGATATGACGACCACCTTGCTCGACCATCGTTTATCGATGCCGGTTATCGCCGCGCCGACCGCCTTCCACCAATTGGCGCACCCTGACGGAGAATTGGCGACCGCCAGGGCTGTAAAAGCTGAAAAGTCGCTGTTCGTCCTGAGTACCTTGTCGAATAAGTCTGTCGAAGAGGTGGCCGCGACCAAGTGTCCTTTCTGGTTCCAGCTTTACATGTACAAGGACCGCGGCATTACCCGTGCCTTGCTGGAGCGGGTTGTTGCTTCCGGCTGCAGCGGCCTCGTGTTTACCGTTGATGCGCCGGTACTCGGCAAACGCGAGGGCGATGAACGCTGTGGCTTTCGGTTACCCCCTGATTTCTCCATGGACAACCTGTTGCCGCGGGACGCCGAAAGCGAGCGGCGCAAACTGGCTACTTCCGGGTTGACCCGCTACTTCTCCGAATTGATCGAACCCAATATCACTTGGGAAGACATTCGCTGGTTGGCCGGTGAAACGGGTTTGCCGGTGATGGTGAAAGGGATTGTGCGCTGCGACGACGCGGTGACCGCCCTGGACAACGGTGCGCGCGGCGTGATCGTGTCCAACCACGGCGGGCGTCAGTTGGACAGCGCCCCCGCCACCATCGACGTGTTGCCGCGCATTGCCCAGGTTCTTGCCGGTCGCAGCAACGCGGCGGGTCAATTGCCGTGCTTGCTGGTCGACGGTGGTATTCGCCGCGGCAGCGATGTGATGAAGGCTTTGGCCGCGGGTGCCGACGCGGTGCTGATCGGTCGTCCCGTTTTGTGGGGGTTGGCCGCCGGTGGCGAAGCGGGCGTGCGTCACACGTTCGCGATCCTCCGCGATGAACTTGACCGAACCTTGGCCTTGTGTGGTTGTCGTTCCATCATGGAAATCACACCCGACCTTTTTCACGCCTAACCCGCATTTCTCACAAGAAATTCTGCTACGGGGCAACCCATGCGATTACGAGGGGGCGGCCATCCGCGGGGCGGCCTTCCGCATTACTTGGTCGAGCCGCCTTCGCCTCAGCTGCTACGCCGAAAGGTCGGCCCCGCGAAAGGTCGGCCCCGAGAAAGGTCGGCCCCGCGAAAGGTCGGCCCCGCGAAAGGTCGGCCCCGCGAAAGGTCGGACCCCTGCGCCGACTCTCGGTCGTAATCCTCGTACTCACAAGGCTTTCTGCTTCTCGCGACGAATCCTTGTGAGAAATGCGGGTTAACCCGTATCTTTCAGGGATGGGTCCACAAAAAAAGGCGGCCTCGAACGGCCGCCTTTGCTTCTTTTAATGAGGCTGGGGTTTATTGATTACGACGAACGGGGGCGCGTTGACCGGCGCCGCTTGAGGCATTGTTCGAACGAACCGAACCGCGATCCCGACTTGAGGTCGCGCGGGTGTTGGTGCTTCGCGACGGTTGCCGGTTGCTCCGTGTCGCCGTACTGTTGGAAGGGCGCTGTACCTGGGTGGGTTGCGAGCGCTGGACCGTACGCTGACGACTCGGGGCGCTGCGCGTGGCTTGCGACCGGTTGGTGCTCGTTGACCGGGAGCGGGTTGCGCTTTGAGAACGGTTGCTGTTGCCGGTGTTGCGCTGTGCCGTGGCGGAGCGGTTGCGCTGGGTGGTGGTGCGGCTGTTGCTCGCCGCGGGGCTGCTGCTGTTTCGCGAACGGTTTACCGAGCGACTGGTGTTGCGCTGTGCCGTGCTCCGCGATGAGGTTTGGGGACGGGTCGCGGAAGAGCGCTCGCTGCTCCGTGTGTTGGTACTTCGCGTGGTGTCGGTGCTCCGCGAGGTGTTGGTAGTGCGGCTGCCGGGGCGGTACGGATTGGGGATGGCCCGTGAGCCGCGTTCGCGTTGTTGGATGCGGCTGTCGTTGTCGTTACGGTAGGTGCGGCGAATGCCGGAACTTGCGCGTTCGTTGCCTTTGGAGGTGGTGCGTGAGCGGTTGATTGATGTACCGCCGTTTTCACGGGTTGTCGGCTGAGAGCGGTTGGCCGAAGGACCCTCGTTCTCGCGCGTTGTGGTGCGTGAGCGGTTGACCGAGGTCCCACCGTTTTCGCGGGTGGTGGTACGGGAGCGGTTGACCGAGGTCCCGCCGTTTTCGCGGGTGGTGGTGCGTGAGCGGTTGACCGAGGTCCCGCCGTTTTCGCGGGTGGTGGTGCGTGAGCGATTGACCGAGGTCCCGCCGTTCTCGCGGGTGGTGGTGCGTGAGCGATTGACCGAGGTCCCGCCGTTCTCACGGGTGGTGGTACGGGAACGATTGACCGAGGTACCGTTTCCGGTGGTGGTACGGGAACGATTGACCGAGGTACCGTTTCCGGTGGTGGTACGGGAACGATTGACGGTTGTCCTGTTGCCGTCGTCCACGGTGCGCCGGCCGGTGGTGGTTACACTGGAACCGCCCCGGTCGACGGTGGTGCGGGTCGTGCGTTTGATTTCCACGTTGCCCCGTTCGCGACGGACGATGTTGCCGCGGCGGCTGCCGCTATCGACCTGACGGGTGTAGCGTGATACGGCGCGGGTGCCGGTGTCGCGGCTGTTGATGTTCACCGTTGAACGGGAGACAACGCTTCGACTTGGGCCGCGATTAACCCGCACCGCCTCGCCGCGGTTGACGCGAATGCTGCCGCGATTGACGGCGACCCGGGTTGCGCGGTCACGGTTGATCGTGGGTTGGCGAATGGCGCGGGTCAGGCGGGTGGGGCTACGGAAGTCGTCGCGTTCCACGTAGATGTGGCGGGTCGTGATGACGCGGCGGTCGTAGCGGGGCAGGTTGCGAACGTAAGCGCGACGATGGCCGCGGTAGAAGAATTGGTCCGTGTGGACGTAGTGCCAGTTAAACGAATGGCGTTTGTAAATGTTGATGTTGAAACCAATGCTGGTGTAGTAGTACGGGCGGTTGGTGTAACCCAAGGGGCACCAGCCGATGTAATTGTCGTAGCTGTTAAAGGCAACCCAAGCGGGTGAGTAGTAGCGGCCTGGTTTCCAATACCAGCCGAAATCAACACTCCAACTCCAGCGACCGTAGTGGTGGGTGACGTAGCCGAAGGTGTCGTAGGAAACCCAGGTCAGGCGCCCGTGGCGACGGGTCCAGTAGCCGTTGTAGTAGGGGCGCCAGGACGTGGCGACCGTGGGACACCACACGTAATCGTCGATTTCAGGTAAGTAGCGCCAGTCGCCGTGGCCGTCCAAATCACGGGCGTAGTAAACCAGGTGGGGTTGGACGTATTTGGCCGCGCTGTTGCGGCGCCAGGGACGACGATCATAAGCCCAGCGCGCGAAGCGATCACTGCTGAAGGTGTTGAAAGAGCGGGCGTTACTCGGGGCGTACAGGTCGCGAATGGATGCGTACTCGCCGCTGTAAACGACCTCGGAATCTTCTTCCCCGGAAAGTTCGGCGTAACCCCGGTAGACCTTTAAGGTCGTGCGTTGGCCCTGCTGGTCGATGCGGTAAATGCCGGGGCCTTCGATGTAGGACGAACCGTCCTTGGTATCAATGCGGAAGACCTGTTTGCTTTGGCTGTGTTCGTCGTCGTTGACGTGCAGGAACACGCTGCCGCGGTGGACCTTGATCACGGTCAGGCTTTCTTCACGATACACTTCGTTAACTGCTTGGAACTCGATCAGGGCCTCGTGATCCAGTTGCAACAGGCTGCCGTCGATAAATTCAACCTCGGCGAAATCGCGCCGACCGGTGGTTAAGGCGTCACCCGCGACAATGGAAAGGTTGCGAACGGCTTTTTCTTCATAACCGTCCTCGTGAACCAGGTTCACATCTTTCCCGACAAAGGTAAGACGGGCGAGGTTTTCTCCCTGGGTCGTGTCCTCTTGGGTGACATCGTCGACAAACTCCTCTTGGGGGGGATAATTACCGGCCCAAGCGGTCATGCTCAGAGAAATAAGAAGCAAAAAAACAGTGTGACGCATGGGAACCTCCTTTCGTCGCCCCTTATTAAGGCAAAGAGTGTGCCAAGAAAGTGGTCTTTTGTTTTCAGTGGTTTACGGTTTAGCGCTGGTTTTGGCCGGCCCCTTTGAATGACGTCCCTGTCCGCAAATAGGGGATCTGTCCTCTTTCTTACACTTTTTTCGGCCTTTTGTGTTGGTTTGTTCCATGCCCCGAGGCTGGTTTAGCCCTCATTTCTCACAAGGATTCGTCGCGAGAAGCTGAACGCCTTGTGAGTACGACGATTACGACCGAGAGACAGGGGTCCGACCTATCGGCGTAGCGGCTGAGGCGAAGGCGGCTCGACCGAATAATTGAAGTAATCGCGCGGGTTTCGGCTTCGTAGCAGAAGTCCTTGTGAGAAATGCGGGTTAGTGGAAGGTGCGCGACCACTGGCGGGTGTGCAGGGTGGGGGAGGGATTCGCGTCCTGTTGGGTTTGGCGCAAATGCTGATCGAGCTCCGCGAGCGTGCAATTCAGGTCGGGGTGGCGCCGGTCGGGTGCGATCTGGGCCAGCGGGGTGGTTACAAACAAACGCAGGTGAAAACGAGGATGGGGGACTTGGAGCCGAGGGGTTTCGATTTTGCGGTTACCGAACAGCAGCAGGTCGAGGTCAATGGTGCGCGGCGCATTGCGATAGGGTCGCCGGCGGTCCAGTTGTTGTTCGATACCCTGAAGCGCGGTCAGCAAAACCTCGGGATGTTCGTGGCATAGGAAACAGGCGGCCGCGTTGAGGAAGGGACGCGGGTCGGGGCAATCGACCGCCGCTGTTTCATAGATTGGTGAGAACTGGGGTTCGCGCAAGAAAGGTAGGGCGCACAGGGCTTCCGCGGCCTGGACCAGGAAATCGAACCGGTTGTGGAGGTTGCTGCCGAGGCCGACGGCGACTTGGTTTTGGTTGGGTGCCATGGGTGAAATCCTTGTGCAGGAAGCAATCGCGGGTTGCAATCGCCGGGGGTGAGCCTCAGTTTAGGCCGGCGGCTTGGATGCGGACAGCTCTTTTTACCGTTGCGAAAAGGTGGCGCATCCGACCCGCCCGTGAGAAAACCATGAAAGCGCTTGTGCCTCGGCTCGCCCCGCGCGCGACCCTGTGTTACAAAGGTCGTTGAATTGGAACCAAGAAGGAGCTTTGCCCGTGGAATCGCCAAACAATGTCCAGCCCCAAGAACCCGTCGTCGATGTGACCCGAGACCAAGAAGGTCGGCCGCTGTATGACGCCGAACGTGAGGTTCTAATTAAGCAGCGTTTTTACGCCCTGGTGTGCATGATGCGGCGGTTGCGGCGCGGTTGCCCCTGGGATCGCGAACAAACCCCGGAAAGCTTGAAAAAGTACGTGCTTGAAGAAAGCTACGAGGTCCTGGAAGCGATTGAGAACCGCGATTGGCGCGCGCTTGAAGACGAACTCGGCGACTTTATTTTGCAAGTCGTGTTTCAGGCCGAGATCCAGGAGGAACGGGGCGAGTTCGCCATTGAAGACGTGCTCGAGGGCATTGTTTCAAAAATGGTGGGACGTCATCCCCACGTCTTCGGTGACCTTTCGTTGGCCGAGGCCAAAGACGTCGAGGCCAATTGGGATCAGTTCAAGCAGCGGGAAAAAGGGGAGGCGGCGCCGGTCTCTGTATTTGCTACCCTGACCAAAGGGTTGCCCGCCTTGTTGGAAAGCTACAAAATTGGCAAAAAAGCGGCCAAGGTCGGTTTCGATTGGGACGACCCGCAACGTGTCCTGGATAAGATTGAGGAAGAAATCGGCGAGGTTCGCCAGGCCTTCCAAGCCGACGACCGCACCCACCAGCAGGAAGAGTTGGGCGATTTATTGTTCGCCGTCAGCAACCTGGTGCGCAAGGCCGGCTTTGAGCCGGAAGAAACCTTGCGCCAGGCCAATGCCAAATTCGTGCGTCGTTTCAAGGCGATGGAAACCATGGCCGGCGAGCAAGGCCGTGATTTTAACGCCCTGGACCTAGACGAACAAGAAGCCTTGTGGAACGCGGTTAAAAAGAAAAGCTAAAGCCGGTTTCGGAGCATGATCCCATCGCCACCCGTCGGGCGTTGTTTTTCCGACGGGGGGCCGGGCGAACGCCCCGATTCCTCAATTCAGCGTGCGGAAACGCACCCGGGTGCCGCCTTTTTTCAGGTTGAGGCGCAAGTCGCGTTTGTTGGGATTGAATTCGGTACTGTAGTAGTCGATGTAGTAAAACGACTTAAAATCCTGGTAAATCCGGTCGAACTTTTCGTCCAGGTTATCCACCCGACGGACGCGCGTATAAATGGACCCGGTTAAACGCGCCATGCTTTCCAAAAACATCGCGGCCTCCTGGGGTTCGGGAAACACGCCGCCTGGCAAAATGATGGGGTACACCATCACCGGCGAGTTGCGCAGCGCGCCGGCCACGTGAATGTCGGTGGTGGCCGAATCGCTGTCGTCTCCGTCCGATACCACAATCATGACCTTGGTTCCGTTCTGGCCGACCAGGGCGTCGTTGGCTACCAACATGGCGTCGTACAAACGCGTCGCACCAAGCGGGCTAAGGGTCATCACGCGCGGTACCAGTTCGTCGAACTCGTTGGTGAAATCGGTCATCTTCAAGACTTTGCTGTCGAAGGTGTAAATCGCGACCGCGTCTTCCGGGGACAGCTTGCTCAGAAAGGTTTTCACCGCGTACATGGCGCGGTACAACTTGTCACCGAACATCGAGATCGACGTGTCCAAAATAATCGCGATGCGCAGCGGCGCCGTGTCCTTGCGGAAGTGGGCGATCTCTTTGACCTTTTTGTTCTCTTTCAGCACGAAATCTTCTTTGGTTAATTCGCGCTCCCCATTGGCGCGCAGGTTAAACACCGAAGCGTGCAGCGGCACCAACTGAACCCGCTCTTCCTCATCAACCCGCAAGGTGTCTACCACGATTTCGTCCTCGGAAAAGGTTTCGTCCTCAAAATAGGCCGAAACCCGCAGGCTCAACTTGCCAAAGTTTCCGTCGACGGTAAAAGGTACTTTGTAGGGCGGTTTGGTCAAACGCGCGATGCGCTGTTCTTCCAAATAACACTCAATCACCAACACCGGCGCCTCATTGCCCGCCAGACTAAAGGTCAAATCGGTGGTGCCGGTTACCAGGTCGTTGGGTTCGGGCGAGGTGATTTTAAGCTTGACCTGTTTGTTGCGGGCGAAACGGCCCAAACGGCCCATCAAACGGTTGCGACGGCTTTCCGCCTTGCCGGCCAAATCCCGTTGGTTGGACAAACCCTCGCGAATGGTGGCAAACATCGGTTGGAAGCGTGAAATCAAACTAAAGGCCTCGTCGTCCATGCCGACCGCCAAATAACTTTCCATCAAGCGTTTCAGGGCTTTTTTGTCGTCGGGAATCACGCTGACGTAATCCTCCAGGGTCGGCACCGCTTCGCTTGCACCTTTCTTCAAGTCTTCCAGCGCTTTACCGTATAGGGCAATGGCCTGTTGGTAGACCTTGAGTTGGTAATCCTGGGTTTGGTTGATCAGGTTGTCTTTTTGGTGGACGTAGGTGGAACCCAGGTTGATTTTGATTTTGGTGATCAGGTCGCGGTCCCAGAGGATCAGTGAGGGGAAGAGGTCAAACACGTTGAAGTCTTTTTTGGCGACCTCGACCTGGGGCCAGCGGAAATAAAGGTCTACCAAAAATTCTTCCTGGGAGGGCATTGGGAAACCGGCTTTGCCAAAGGGCATCACCGTATTGATGAGGAACTCGCGGTAGGTGGTGGGATTGCTGAGTTGGTTGATCGGGAAGGTGATGGGTTCCTCAAGGCAGTCGCAAACGATCACGCCTTCACCGGCGGTTTTGTTGAGACCGAGGATCACCTTGTAATTTTTGTCGCTGATGATTTCGCCGCGCACATCGCGGACCGCCAACTCAAACCGGTAACTGATGACGGGCAGGTAATCGCTTTTGCCGTCGTAAATGGTGCCGCGGTTGCGCTCAAGGGTGCGCAACAAAAAGGCCGTTTGGCGCAGGGGGTTGTCCAGTACGGCGGTGAAGTCGTTTTGGTTGATCGCGTAGTTGTCGTCTTTGAGCAGATTGAAGGCGATCAGCGGTTCGGGTGCGGCGCGAACCACCATGTTCTCGCCGTCCGGCTGAACTTCAAGGGTAAAGAAGTGGATGTCCTTGGTAGCCCAGGCCGAGGCGGGGGCGAAAAGCAACAAAAGCAAAACCAGGGCTCGCCTGAATGGGTTCATAGGGTAACTCCTCAAATCTTTGGTGGATCATCTGCCGCCACCTGCATGCAAGAACGGGACACAACCGAGCTTTATGCCGGCCGACGCGAAAAAAGGAGCGTTTGGGGGCGCGGTCACAAAGGGTTTTGGATTAAAAGACGCGTGAAACGGGCATCACACCCAACCGAAATCGATCAGGGACGGGAACGAGGCGCTGCTCGCGTTTTGAAACCGGAAGGGGGTGATTCGGGTGAAACAATGCCCCAAGCCTACCGTTAAGCGCTGGGATAAAAAAGCCCTTTTGTGGTGAGCCGGGATGAAGGAGCGGGCCCAGGGGGATGGAGCGGGCCGGCGATCCGGCACGACCGGTCGGGGAAAAGGCGTGTGGTTTGCTGCACAAAGATGATCAAATACGCGTAAAAGTTGGCTAATTTACGCGTTGTAGGCGAGCCCGACATTGAATTAGCGGCTTGGCTTTTGGTATGATACCGCCAACTTTTGTGAAGCCCACGAGTTTGAAAGTTTGTTTAGATCGTGTTTGCGATCCTATACTGTTTGATTCAACCTATTGCTTGAGGACTGTTTATGTCGATTCACCGCAAGTTAATTCGGCCTAGCTTGAAGAATGTCAAAGACACGGCCGGCCAGGCTCCTGAAATGCAAAATCAGGCGCTAACGCCCGGCGTAAGCCAGGGACGTGATACGGCGGGCGCACGACGCAAGCACATCCCCGCCGAGCAAACCAATGCCGAAAGCTTTTATTACCTCAAGCAGATGCAGACCAAAACGCCGATGGTGATCATTTTGCAGGACGGCGAACAGATTCGCGGCGTGATTGAGTGGTACGACCGTCACACCCTCAAGGTAAACCGCCACAAAGAACCGAATCTTATGATAATGAAACACTGCATCAAGTATATGTACAAACAAGAGGACGAAGTGAAGACCCACCGTCGCCGCAAGCGGTCGGTGGATGTCGAGCACAAAGAAGGCAGCTGAAACCGCCGAGGTTCAAGGCTGTTACAAAACGGGTCCCGCATAGCTTGAGCAAAGAGGGCGACCGCACGCGTGTGGCTGGGGGTATGATCCGAACCCGACCGCGTGTGGCTGGGGGCATGATCCGAACCCAACCGCGTGTGGCTGGGGGCATGATCCGAACCCGACCGCGTGTGGCTGGGGGCATGATCCGAACCCAACCGCGTGTGGCTGGGGGTATGATCCGAACCCAACCGCGTGTGGCTGGGGGTATGATCCGAACCCGACCGCGTGTGGCTGGGGGCATGATCCGAACCCAACCCCATGTGGCTGGGGGCATGATCCGAACCCGACCGCGTGTGGCTGGGGGCATGATCCGAACCCGACCCCATGTGGCTGGGGGCATAATCCGGCGCGGCACTTGAGCACACGCATCTGTGCATGCGAGCCCCTGAGCGGGCCGCACAACCCCCCGTGGGGACCATGCTTTGAATAAACGCCGGGCTCGGCCCGGCCACTCTGGACGCACCCCGGAGGGGTGCCATAGGTTAGCCCCGGGTACGACCATTGAAAATGGTCGCACCCTGGGTGCTGGGCGTTCACGGACGGTAAAACGCTGAAGGCGTTGACATCAGAGGCGTTTCGAATCCCACACCCGCCAATATGCGTCTCACCCCGATGGGTACGCATTTCGGGTGTTTTCTGTCATGCCGACCCATGCACCCCGCCGGCTTTAAAAAAAACCGCGGCTGCATGACCGCCTTCCCTGAATCTTGGGCCATGCAACCGGGAGGAGATGTGCTCGGTTAATCGACCAAGGCCGCATCCGGTTGTGGGCAGCGATAGCCAAAGGCCGCCGCCAGTTGCTGGGATTCGCTGCTAATCGGCTGATTGGGTACACGTTCTTGCCAGATATCGGCCAAACCGGCGTCGATGGTTTTGTGGTTGTGGAAATTGACGTCGCCGATGGCGATGCCCGCCGTCATGCGGTCTCCTTGGTAAGGATGCACCATCGCCTCTTCGTAAGGAACGTCCAGGAAGGTACACACGCGGCCCATGCTGTTTTCGGGGTCGCGAACCAAGTCCTCGTAGCGCAGACTGAGGTGTTGTTCCGCGGGTAACGCGCCCAGGAAGCGCACGCAGTTTTGGTTGGCTTGGCGCCACACCTGTTCCGCGTGTTGTTGACCGTGGATTTCGTCGCGGAACACAAATTGCCGTACCAGCGGTTTCTGGTTCAAGCGCATGACCGAGTCCATGACGGCATAGGGATGCCGAATCAAGTGAATGAACTTGGCGTTGGGGAAGAGGGTGTAAATGCGTTCTAGGGTCGCGGGTTCTTCGCTGTAGGTCGGGGTTTTGTCGACCAAAACGCGCGGGGCACAGCGTTGGATGAGTTGGGCGTAAACCTCGCCGCTCGACAAACCCTGGTCACACCATGCGCGGACCTGTTTTTGGGCCGCTTTCATGGTGATGTCGTCCAGACCGGCCAAGGCTTTGACCAGGCCGACCGCCATAAACTTGCCGGCGTCCATTTGCTGGTCGCGTTCGGCTAGGTTGTCGTATTGCATGAGATGGAGTTCGGGGGGCGCAAACAGAAAACGGTTGCCCGCCAGCATGACGCGCAACAGGGTGGAGCCGCAACGCGGACTGCACAGGACAAAAACAGGTGTTGATGAATCCATAACGTAACCTCTGACCAATTCAGGATGACAGCCATTCAAAATTTGTCCGCATTTCTCACAAGGCTTTCTGCTTCTCGCGATGAATCCTTGTGAGAAATGCGGGCTAGGCCTGTGCTGCCTCTGTCGTTATGAAACGCGGAAGGCCGCGCGGGGTCAAAGGAAAGCCCGGTTTTCAGCCACCATTTTCAGTTTTCACACCCTGCTTTCATTTAGGAAGCCGCCAGAGAGGGGGCCGGCCGATGCGTTTTGCCTGGGAACAAGGGTGGCCCGGTGAATTGGGTTGAACCAAGCCGCGGCTTGATCCCCATGCGCGATCCATCAGCCAAGGGAAAGCCGCACTTCGCGATCCTCTATGTATCCTGCCTAAGCAATAACCTATACCGAGCCCCGCCCAGTTTTCGCCACCGATTGCTACCAAGAACCCAAACCCGCCTATTTTTTCTTTTTATCCTTGGCCGGGAATTTGGGTTTGTTTGGTTTGGGTCTCGGCTTGCGTAATTCCGCGCTTTCGATGGTGTGTTCCCAGCGGACTTTGCCGTCCGCGTCGACCGCCTTCAGGGTCAAGGTGCGCTTGCGGCGATCATTGCCGGTCACCTCGATCAGGCCGAAGTTGCGTTCTTCGGTCAACAAGGTGCCGGGCACGCGCATCGGGTTGTCCGCTTCCGAACCCATGTCGCTGATTAGACCGCTGGTTAACGGCGAACTGGTGAACTCGTACAAGGGGTAGTTCTTGGCGCGTTGGCGGCGCAACAACTCGGTGTAGTGGCGGTCACCGGACAAGATCACCACACCGGGGATCTCGCTGCCGTCCAACCAGTTGATGAAATCGTGGTACTCGCTGCTAAAGCCCGCGTAGGCTTCGTGGCGGCAGTAGGTGTTGATCATCTGGTTGCCGTTGACAATAAATTTGAAGTTGGCGCGGCTGCGGCTTAACTGATCTTTCAACCACTGCAACTGGGCTTTGCCGTAATAGGGTTTATGGGGATCTTTTAAGCGGTTGGGCGCGCGATGGTAGCGGCAGTCCATGAGGAAGAAATCGCAATCGGCCCAGCTCACCTTGCCGAAAATCCCTTTGGTATCGGGCATGCCCCAGTGTGGGTTGGCATAGTAGAGCTTAAACAGTTTCAGGGCCGCATCTTTATAGGGGTAGGAGCGGTCGGAATCGTTGGGGCCGTAGTCGTGGTCGTCCCATATGGCGTAGTGGGCCGTTGCGGCGAGCAGGCGCTGCATTTCCGGCAAGGCGCGGTCGCGCCTGTGGCGGTAATTGAGGCGCGTTTCCGAGTTGAAGTCGCCTTCGCGAAAGTAAACATTGTCGCCCAACCAAATCATGAAATCCGGTTTCTGGTCCGCGATGGTGTTGAAAATGTCGTGCCGCGCGCCGTAGGGGCGGCCGGGGCGGTCGAAGGTTTCGTCGTTGACGAAATTACACGAGCCGATTGCGAAGCGAATCTCCGGTGGCGGCGTGCGCCATTTCCAAAGCTTTTGCGTGGTGAACCCAAAGGGCCCCGCCGCCTTTTTGCCGTTTACCCACACCGTATAGCTGTAGGTGGCGCCGTCGGCCAAATCCGTGAGCAGGACATGCGCGGTGAAGTAGGTTTCTTGCGTGGCGTGGAACACCCGGCTTTCCTGCCGCGCTTCGCCCTGGCGTTCGTACTTCACCACTACCTCGGCCGTGTCGTGGGTTTGCACCCAAATAGTGGCTTCGACGTGGTCGACATGACCCAACATTGGGCCGGAGACCAAGCCGGTTTTTTGTGCGGCCAGCCATCCTTGGCTCAACATCAAACACACAAAAACGGTCTGAAAAGCATGTCGCATGAATGTCACGATAGCACTCCGTAGGCAAGATAAAGGATTTATTCGATGGTGTTAACGCGGCCTTCAACCTTGGGGGCGATGCCGGTTTCGCCTGCCTGTTTCAGGCGTTCCAGCAGCAGTTCTTCCAGGTCGACGCCTTGGGCGAGGCGGGTTGCGTCTTTTAAATAGGGATAGCCGTCCCCGCCGCCGGCGATATAGCTTGAGATCGCCACCGCATAAGTTTTCTGTTCGTCTAGGGGTGCCGCTTGGTCGCCGTCGCCGACGCGAATGTCGGACACCGTTTGCGCTTTGGCGTTGTGGGTGAAACGAATGCCGCTGACCTGCAAGTAGTGGCCGCTGCCGGTCCAGTCCTCAATGCTTCGGTTTAATGCGCGCTTGACGTCCGCGCCGCTGAGTTCGACCACAAATACCCCGGTTTGGTAGGGCAGCAATTCATCAATATGGCCTTTGCGAACGGCGCCCACGGGAATCACATCGTTAAGGCGCAGAGAACCCGAATTGATCAAGGCCAGGTCGACCTTTTGGTTGGGATAGGCCGTGCGCATTTGGTCCGCGATCCAGTTGCCGATGTTGGTTTCGTACTTGCGGATCGTCAGTTCCTCCGCGGTGAGCACGACTTGGGTGGTGCCGACTGGTTCAAGGCGTTTGCCCTCGGGATCGAACTTTTTCATCCAATCCACCACCGCCGCTTCAACGGTTTCGTCTTTTTCGGCCAGAGCGCCCTCGCCCAACTTCACCAGGTTTTGTTTCACTTGCAAGGTGCCGCCGTCTTTTTCGATGGTGACCACGCGGGCCGAGAGTGCGTCGGCGTCTGCCTTAACCAACCAGCGGCCGTCGATGTTGCGGGCGATTTCGGTGTGGTCGTGACCGCCGACAATCAGGTCCGGTCCCTTGGCCGCCAGTTTGCGCAGCAGTTCCTCGTCTTCCGAGGCGCGCAGGTGGGTCAGACCGACCACCACATCCGCGCCTTGTTCGCGCAACGCGGCGCAGACTTCAAGCGTGGTTTGTTCCAGGGCGCCGAAACCGTCGATGTAGTCCGGCTGGGTGTCGGGGGTGGTTAAACTGAAAACGCCGATCTTCATGTCGCCGACGGGAATGACCGTGGTTGCGAGTAGGTTGTCGGCTTGGACCAGCTCTTCTTTGCTGTCCGGCGTGTCGGCCCAATCGATGTTTGTGTCCAGCCAGGTAAATTCCGACTGCTCCACGCGGGCGTCGAGCATGTCAGCTTCTTTGATGTCAAACTCATGGTTGCCGAAGGTCATCACCATGTAGGGGTCGACCGTGTCGCGTGCGCCGTCCATCAAGTTGAGGATGTCAATCATTTGTTCGCCGCCGCTGAAGTGTTTGCTCATGGTGTTGGGCGAGAGTGCATCACCGGCGTGGAGCAGCAGCACGGGGGCGCCGTCGGCCTCCAGTTGTTTCCTCAAGGTGCGAACCCTGGCCAAACCGCCCAAGGTTCCGTTGGCGGCACCTTCAATACGGTACACATCGTTGATCGCAAGGATGATCGCTTTCTGGGTGGGTGGCGCCGTGGTGGGGGTTGGTTCGGGAGATTCCGTTTGGGTTTGACATGCCGCGAGCCATAGGAACGCCGTAACCAGAAAAACAGAGAACACACGCTTCATATAAAGACCTACCTTGAAGTCTGATCGTCGGACCAAATACGTATAAATTCGCTGATCAGCCTACCTTAGCAAATCCTAACCGGTTTTGAAATCGGGCAATGAGTTCGCTCACGATTCCGGTTGACGCTGCCCGACGGCCGTCGTCAAGCGACGCTGACAGGGGGGGCAAAGGCGGGCGTTTGCAAGCGCCGGCTAAGGCGTAGCAACCCGTTTTTTGTCAGGCGGTTATCTCGTGTTTTGAGCCTTGGGGCGAAGCAGGAGGAAGCTGCTAACTGTCGGTAAAAATGAGGTTTACGTGAGTTGCGGTTGGGGCCCTACCTGAAGCTGGCACCGCAACGCCGGATATGTCAGAATAAAGGCCGGTTTTCCTAAAGTAACAGGGTCGTTGCCTTGCCCGTGCCCCCCAAGTGTGTGCCGCTCCCGTGCATGCGGTGGTTTGCCCACCATCTCGCATACCTGCAACCGACCGGTTCATAGGAGACCGATTGGGCGAACCATCGGGCCCGCCGCCCCAGCGGTCGCGATCCGCGTGTTGATCTCGCATCATCCACCGCGCCCCATTTTTCTAACGTAGTGAGGTCGTTTTGAGTGCCAATCCATTTTCCGCCGAAGACCTGAAAAAACTCGAAGCTCAAGGGCGTTCGCTCGACGCCATCCACCAGCAGATCGCCATGTTTGAGCGCGGTATCCCTTTCCTCCAACTGGATCGTGCCTGTACCGTCCAAGACGGTATCGAGCGACTTGCCGAACGTGATCATGAACCGTACATCAAACATTTCGAAAAAGCTCAGGCCGCCGGGCGCGTCACCAAATTTGTGCCTGCCTCCGGTGCCGCCTCACGCATGTTCAAAGCGCTTCACGCCGCGGCCGCGACCCTTTCCGAGAAAGGCGAATGCGACGACGCTTTCCTGGCCAAATTTATCGAGGGTTTGGCGGACTTTGCCTTTTATGACGAACTGAAGCAACGCCTCGCCGACCGTGCTGTGGTTCTGGAACAGCCGCCCGCCGCGTCGCAACGCGGTGCGGTTCTGGCCGAACTCTTGGACGGCGACAAAATGGCTTACGCCTCCTTGCCCAAGGGGTTGTTGAGCTTCCATCGCTACGAAAGCGGTGTTCGTACCGCGGCCGAGGAACATTTCGTTGAAGCGCGTGCCTATGCCGCTGATTCGGATGGACGCGGTCGTTTGCATTTCACCGTATCGCCCGAACACAAAGCCGCCTTCGAAGCCTTGGTTGCTGAAAACCGCGAGACCTATGAAACCGAAGGTTTCTTCTTGGATATTAGCTACAGTTTCCAAAAGCCGGAAACCGACACCATCGCCGTGGATCCCGACAACAAGCCGTTCCGCGACAAAAACAACGAATTGTTGTTTCGCCCCGGCGGTCACGGCGCTTTGATTGAGAACCTCAACGATCTCGACGGCGACTTGATTTTCATTAAAAACATCGACAACGTGGTGCCGGACCGCCTCAAAGACACCACCGTTACCTACAAAAAACTGATCGCCGGTTACTTGCTCGAGATTCAGGAAGCCTTGTTTCAGTATTTGGTTGATTTGGACAACGGCCCGGTCGACGCCGCCAAACGCGCCCTGTTCACCCAATTTGCCGCCGAGAAGCTGGGCTGTCAGGTGCCTGATTCCGTGGGTAGCCTGGATGAGGAAGCAACCCGCGTTTATTTCCAGCGTTTGTTCAACCGGCCGTTACGTGTGTGCGGCATGGTGAAAAACGAAGGCGAGCCCGGCGGCGGTCCCTTCTGGGTCAGTGCCAAAGACGGCAGCCAGAGTGTGCAGATTGTGGAAAGTTCGCAGATCGACGCCGGCGATGCCACCCAAATGAAGATTCTCAAGGGCAGCACCCACTTCAACCCGGTTGACCTCGTGTGTGCGGTTCGTGATTATCGCGGCAACAAATTCGATCTCACCGAATTTGTGGATCCCGATGCATGTTTCATCTCCGACAAATCAAAAGACGGAAAACCGCTGAAAGCACTGGAGTTGCCAGGGCTTTGGAATGGTGCCATGGCGAATTGGAACACCGTTTTTGTGGAAGTTCCCTTGATTACCTTCAATCCCGTGAAAACCGTTAACGACCTTCTGCGAGAAACCCACCAACCCGCATAGAACCCAAACAGCGGGATCGCGCCCTTGGGCTGGTTTGATCCCGCTGTTTCCGGTCGATCCGCTGTTTGGTGGGGTCGGCCGGTTCGTCGGTTCGTTTGCCTTACTGAAAAGGGGTTCTCCCGCACGGCAGCCTTTGAACCCAAGACGGGCTGGGTTGTCCGCGCTACAATAGGCGGCCGGCCCCTTATGGGCCGATTCTTGGGTAGGATGGAGCCCCCGTGTTTCCTGTAACAACGCCCATGCCGCGGCAAGAAACCGCCGAGGCTTGGCTCAAACATATGAACAACGCCTTGGGGCATAGCCGTCCCCGCCGGTTCCCTTTTTTCCAGCGGCTCAACAATTATTTGGAGCCGCCTGCCTGGCTGAAGCTAAGGCCGCAAGATCCTTTGCATGGGATTTACCAGTTTCAAAAAGAACTGTATCGCGCCGGCGAATTGGTTTGGGGTTTTGTGCTTCAAGGCCATGAGGACCTGTTCGAGCCGGAGCGCGATAACCACGCGGCCCTGTTGCTCCACGGCGGGGTCGGGGCCTCCGTCGGCATCCATACCTTGGCCGAGTGCGCGAAACGGCTCGGCCGTTGGCTGGACCAAACCGGTCCCGGCAGCGACCACGGTGCGCTGCGGCGGGTGTTGCTCGATCCCCACGGCCGGGTGTTCAGCCGTCCCGTCCCGAACCTCACGAATGCCGGTGAGCCGGGTCCTCCTGTCTATTGTTCTTCATTGTTGGTACACCGCGAACACCTACCCATCGGTTGGTTGCCTTTTGCCTGGCTGCCTTTGTTGGTTTTGCCGCACCAACCCTACATCGCGGCCGTTTTGCCCTATTGGTACTGGCCCCAACCCTTTCAGGAACGCTGGCGCGAACGGGCGATGGACGGCCTTAAATTGGACCCTGTTTAAAAGCGAACCCGCTCGCGCCAACCTTGCCAGTTGCCTTTGGTGTCGGTGAACTTGCCCGCGATTTGACCGCCGCAATAACCGCACTTACCGCCGTCGTGGATTTTGTAGCGGCCGAGGCGGAACCAGTTGCGTTCAATCACCATTTCACCGCAGTGGGGACAGTAGGTGCTGCTCGCCTCGGCGTTGTGGACGTTGCCCACGTAGACGTAATGCAGCCCTTTCTCTTTGGCGATGGACCGTGCGCGCAACAAGGTTTCCGGCGGGGTGCGGCCCAGTTCGGTCATGCGGAAGTCCGGGTGGAACGCGGTGAAGTGGAGTGGGACCCCCGGGCCGAGCTGTTCGGCAATCCAATCGGTGAGTTGATGCAGCTCTTCGTCGCTGTCGTTTTGGCCGGGAATTAGCAGTGTGGTGATTTCGAACCATACCTCGGTTTCGTGTTTGAGGTATTTGAGGGTTTCCAGGACCGGTTCGATCGCACCGAAGCAAATCTTTTCATAAAAATGGGTGCTAAAGGCTTTGAGGTCGATATTGGCCGCATCCACGTGGCGGAAGAAATCGCCCCGCGCTTTTTGGGTGATGTAACCCGCGCTGACCACCACGGTTTTGACGCCCAACGCCCGACAGGCGAGTGCGGTATCCGCCGCGTATTCCGCAAAAATCACCGGATCGTTGTAGGTAAAGGCTACCGAACGACAGCCGCGTGTTTTGGCTGCCTCGGCAATGGCTTGGGGGGTGGCCGAATCGGCCAAACGGTCCATGGATCGCGATTTGCTGATGTCCCAGTTTTGACAGAATTTGCAGCCCAAATTACAGCCGGCCGTGCCAAATGAAAGGACCGAGGTACCGGGATAAAAATGGTTTAGGGGTTTCTTTTCAATGGGATCCGCGCAGAAGCCGCTGCTGCGCCCGTAGGTGGTGAGCACCAAACGCCCCCCTTGGTTTTGGCGCACGTAACAAAAGCCGCGTTGGCCCTCGCGCATGTGGCAAAATCGCGGGCACAGTTCACAGCGAATGCGGCCGTTGTCCGCCGTTTGCCAGTAACGGGCCGGGAATGGGGTTTCCACCGCCGCGTCATTCATGGGCCGGCTCGAAGAATTTTTCCACCTCGAAGCGACTTATTTCAATGGGTTCAGCCTCGCCGATGCCTGCCTTGCGTCGTGTGATCGACAGTTGCTGATCCACCGAATCAACCCCGTCCAAACCCGGCAACAAGACCCCGCGTCGGCGCCCGTTGCGAATGATCACACCATAGCGTTGTGGGTCCAGCTCGGAGAGTCCGTTTACGGGTTCGGGTTCTTTCAGCACGCTAACATCGAGCGTTAGCGAGGCTAGTTCGTTGAGGGAAACGGGGGGGAAGCGCGGATCGCGCGTGCCGGCCGCAATCGCGTTTTCGACAATTTCATCGTGTAAATCAAAGTAGCGCGGTTGAATCGTGCCGATGCAGCCGCGTAGATCGCCTTCACGGGTGTGTAAGCTGACAAAACACCCCGCGCGGGCGCCCGCGTTTTGGTCCGGTTCGTAGGTATCGCCGTCGCTGAGATAGGTGTGCAGTGCTTGGCGGGCGAGTTGGCAGTAATCAGTCATGGGCACCTCCGGCGACGGCCGCGTTGCCGCCGCAAAACTTCATGACCGTGTAGCCGACGCCGAAGGGGCCTTCATAACTGTAGAAGTGCGCGTTGTTCGTATCGAAGTCGGTTGCATGCCAAGCTATGGCACAGGACGCGACCACGTCTTGTTTGGCGTCGCGTTGGAGGGTCGGGCTGATGTCGAGGGCCGCTTGGTAATTGGTGGCGCGAACCGCGTCCACAAATCGTTCGTCGAATTCCGCGCCCGCCGGATCGTAACCGGCCGGGGCCGAGGGGATTAGGCAGTGGCTCATGTCGCCGCTGGCGATTAGCGCCGTGCGTTCGCCCGGTAAACAGGTTTTTTTTATCGCCTCGCCGATTTCTTCCAGTTGGGCGCCACCGCCAAAGGGCAAGCCGAGCACCACCGTGGGGCCTTCCCAGCCCGCTTCCTTCAGGAAATAAAGGGGGACCAAGGCGCCGTGGTCCAGGGGTTCCAGCGCAAGGTCGAAAATCTCGTGGTAATGCTCGCGAAACCGTTTGAGCCACGCCGTGTCGTTGTTGCAGTTGATTTGGGTTGCCGCGGCACCAAAGCGTGAGAAGTTCCCATCCAGACGGTTGTCCAGCCAGGAAGAGATCCCGAAGGACGGGCGCAGGGTGTGGGGAGAAATCACCACCACGCGTTGGGGATCGGCGGCCATACAATCGCGGCTCCATGCTTTCATGGCATCGACGGTTGCGGCGACCTGGCTGAGCCGCGTTTTGCCGACCGTTGGAACAATCACCGGTGGGTGAGGGGCTAAACCGGCCCATACAATCGTCATGAGTACCTCGCTGGTAGAAGCTGAGAGGGCGTGGTTGTTGCAAGTGCGATTGTCTTTTACTCTAGGGAATAAATCACCAAAAAGGAAGCGGCGATGCCGCTTTTACACGGTTCCCCAAGGGTTTCCCCTGGTTTAGCGGGCTGATTCCAATGTTTGGGGTTCGATTCGGAACCGCGGCAAGCTTTCCGGGTAGTTTTGTTGCACGAAGGTGATCAAGCTTTCGCGCACCAAACAGCGCAAATCCCAGGCCTGCGATGCATCCGCGGCGCTTACCAAAATACGCACCTCCATCGTGTGGGGGCCGCTGTTAACGACCTGCAATACCGCGGTTTCGCCGTCCCATAACGCCTCGTTTTCCAGTACGCGACTTAACGCGTCGCGCAGTGCCTCCAGTGGGACTGAATAATCGAGGTGAAGCATGACCGAACCGATGATTTCGGATGAGACGCGCGTCCAGTTTTGAAAGGGTTTCTCCAAAAAATGGGTCACCGGGAGGACCATGCGGCGCTTATCCCAAATTTGGACAACGACATAGGTAAGGGTGATTTCTTCGATGCGGCCCCACTCGCCTTCCACGATAACGACATCGTCAATGCGAATGGGTTGGGTGATCGCCATTTGAATGCCCGCGACCAAGGTCGCAATGGATTTTTGAGCCGCAATCCCGAGAATGATGCCCGCGACCCCGGCTGAGGCCAGCAAGGTTGTGCCTAATTGACGCACTTTTTCAAAGCTCATCAGTCCGACCCCGCAACCCAGAATCACCAGCAGGAGGATGAGGATTTTGCGCATTATGTTCACCTGGGTGTGAACGCGCCGTGCCGCCAGGTTGTTTTTTTCGGAGAGCGGGTGCTTTTGCAGAAGAAGGGCTTCGCCCATGATGATCAGGCGAATCGAAAGCCAAGTTACACTGTAGATCAGTGCCAGGTTAAGCAGGCGCAACCAAGGGTCCTGATAGGGGCTCGGCAGTTGCAAGCCGGGCGCGACGATATGGATCGCGGATAAGGGGAGAACCAGTTTAAAGGGGCCGCGAATTTCGTGCAGTCGGCCGGGCCAGGAGTTGGGTTCTTTCGCCGCCAAGTGGCGCAACAGTCGGCGGAGGAGTTGGTAGGCGACGAGCGCGATCACGGCGGCGAGGGCCAGCAGGCCCACGGTGTGGACAAGTGGATCGGGATGATGCCAAAGTGGTGTTGGGGAAATCATAGGGATAGTTTAAAAAAGGATTGGCCCTCACGCAAGTGACCCGGATCCATGGCTTCGGAAGCGAGCCAACCGGGCCTGTCTCAATCGCGGCGGCTGATCAGTACAATGGCCATGCCGATCAACAGCGCCGCGTGGATCCATAAGGTGGAATTGACCGCCAGCATCACGCTGCCGGACATCAGACAAAATCCACCAAAAATCGAGGCGCCCAGGCCTTTGAGCGGGTGGTGGGATTGTTGCGGCGTTACCTCTTCCAAAACTTTTAGCGATTGTGAAATGAGCATCGGGGTCTTGGCCAGCGCCTCCAGGATTTCGGGTGATTCACGCAAGCCTTTTTTGAGGAGGCTTAGCGGATGGAATTGGTTAAAAAACACCTTGGTGATTTCCTTCCGCGAGACCTCGGCCACGTTAAAACCCGGAACCAGCATGTTGCCCACGCCCTCGAACGTCACCAGCGCTTTGGTCATCAACACCATTTCCATTGGAAAGTACATGCGGTATTTCGCACCCATGGTCACCGAATTCATGATCAAGTGGCCGATGGAAAAGTCGTGGAAATTGGCGGATCGATGCCAGCGACGGGCGGCATCTTCCACCGCGCGTTGGAAATCGCGTGGTTGGCCGCCCGGTGCCGGCCGCGCCACCGTGGTAAGGTAGCGGGCCGCGCTTACCGCGTCCCCGATTACCAAACTGTAGTAGTAGTACATCATTTTCTGGCGCAGCCCGTCCTCGAAGCGACCAACCATGCCCAAGTCAATGAAACCACACTTGTTACCTGGCAAAATCATCAGATTGCCGGGGTGCAGGTCGGCGTGGAAAAAACCGTCCTGGTACAGCATGCGGACGATTGCCGCGGCGCCCCGGTGGACCAGGTGTTCCCGATCTTCCTTGGTTAGCGTCTTGGCCGCGTCCGAGTCCGGTTTCACCCCGTTAAAAAACTCCATGCACAGCACCGTTTCGCTGCTGTAGTCGCGGTAAATACGCGGGAACAGAATGTCGTCCATGTCGTTGAAGTTGGCCGCGAAAGTTTCGGCGTTGTCCGCCTCCAGGCGTAAATCGGCCTCGCGAAGCGTGTAATCCGTAAATTCTTGCAGGACCAAACGCGGTTGGAATTGGGGCAGAAGCAGCTGCAAAACCCGGCCCAGCAACGCGATCAACACCGCGTCTGTTTCCAAAGTCTTGCGTATGCCCGGTTTAACCACCTTAAGAATCACCTCCTCGCCGTCCAAAGTACGGGCGCGGTGGATTTGCGCGATGGAGGCTGAGCCCAGCGGCTCCGGTGAGATCCATGAGAACATTTCGTGGATCGGTCGGTTTAGCCCCTCGACAATCAGCTCTTGGTAGCGCTCAAAATTGACCACGGGTAGGCGATCCAACAAGTTCTTTAACTCACCGGTAATCGCCTTGGGCAGAATGTCCTCGCGAAGGCTGAGCACTTGGCCGAGTTTGATGTAGGTCGGGCCCAGCATTTCCAAACGGCGGCGTAATTGCACCGGAAAACGCAGGTTCAACAATTCCTTGTTGGAGAAATAGGTGGCGAAAAGCAGCAAAATGCGGAACATCGGGTAGGCCATGCCGCGACGTTGTGAGAGGGGACCGTGGTTGAGCCGCGCCGCCAGGGCGCCCAATGACAGGCCTAGCAAATGGCGCGAGGTGGTGACGAAACGGCGCAGCAAACCGGGAACCGCGCGTTCTTCGAACGGTTCGAATGAGACAGTCAGGCTGGATTGTCTGGTTTGCTCGGCAAGAGGTGCCGTTTGTTGGCCTTGCATCGGCCGTCCTTCGGAAGAGTGAATGGCGTCGGATCGCGCCAGAACGCCTGGTGCAGCGTTTTGGTCGTCTCGTTGAATGGTGGTCGGATCTGTACCCCGCGGTTGGCCACGCCCGCTATAGGCGGTTTAAACGCGTGGTGTGGATAGGGTTAATCGGGGTAGCGAGACCCGCAAAGAGAAAGGGGCTCCGCACCGCGACGGTGATCCAGAGCCCCATTATATAGGTTCAACCTAAAGGTGTTATGGCCAAATCGGCCGGCGCCCGCGGGTTAACCCGCCCCCAGGGTGGGGGCGCGGCCTGTTCCGGCGCCGGTTCGTTACCGGGTTTAGCGGTTGCGGCCGTAGGTTTCGTGACTGGATACCCAGTCCAAGGAAGAAATGGCCGAGCCCAGCGAGATTTCGCCGGCGAGCGTGACCGCCGCGATGATTTCGGCCAATTTCTTGACCTTACCGCGACCGAAACAGCCCATGCTGTCGAGACATTCTTTTTGGGTTGCCAGGCCGGTGCCGCCGCCGTAGGTGGCCACAATCAGCGAGGGGATGGTGATGGAGATGTAGAGATCTTTCTCCGGGGTCAACTCGTTGTAGATGATCGCGGCACTGGATTCTGCAACGTTGGCAACGTCCTGGCCGGTGGCGATAAACATGGCGGTGATGCCGTTGGGTGAGTGTGCGCCGTTGTTGTTGGCGCCGGACAGCATGGAGCCGACATTCGAGATGCAGGAATGGTAGTACAGACCCTCGGGATCAACGCGCATTTGCTGGATCAACACATCGCGTTTGATGACCGCCTCGGCGACAACCCGCTTACCACGGGTGCGCATGATGTTGACCTGCGAGTGCTTTTTGTCCGTGGCCAGGTTGGATTCCAGGTAGAACTTTTTGATGCCTTTGGCGTGGTCCAAAATCCAAGAACAGGCGGCGAAGGTTGCGCGACCAACCATGTTCTGACCGGCGGCGTCACCCGTTTCGTAGTTGAAGCGCAGGTAGGCAAAGCGACCTGCCAGGTAAGTGTCGATGTACAGAAGTTTGGCAACACGTGAGGTGGACTCGGCCGATTCGGTGATCGATTCCATGTTCTCGTCAACCCACACCTTAAACTCGCGGGAGGCGCGCGCGTCTTCGAAAATGAAAACCGGTGCGCGTTGCATGCAGTCGGCGACAACCGTGGTTTTCACACCGCCGGAAAGGTTGATGACCTTAATGCCGCGGTTGTAGGAAGCGACCAGGGTACCTTCCGTTGTGGCCAGCGGTACGATGAATTCCCCTTGTGCGTGTTCGCCGTTAATTTTGACCGGGCCTGCGAAACCGATAGGGATTTGGGCGACGCCGGTGAAGTTTTCGATGTTGCCGCGCAGATCCTCGGGGTTAAAGCTGTACTGGGACACGTGTTCCAGGTTGCAATCGCTGTAATCTTCAACGAACTTGCGGCGTTCGGCGATGGCCTTGGGCGCGTAGTCGTTTTCCTTGTCGTAAGGAACCGTGACGCGGTCGGTGGGGCGGTCGGCAATACTGTCCTCGACGGTGAAAGAAAGCGAACCGTAGGAAGAATCGAAGTTCAGGGAGATTTTGTGTTTGCCAGTCGTGAGTTTCATGCCGCCCATGCGTACATGCAGCACTTTGCCGATGGGGAAATCAATTGGGGTTTCGGGGGTGACCTTGGGGGCCATAATCCGAGTGGAGTCCTCGAGCTGGAGCGTGACCGTTTCAAGTTCGACGTCTTTGTCATCGATTTTGATGGAAATGAGGTTGTTCAAAACCGCATCGGCCAAGCGGTTTTTAATACTGAAACGACAACCCTCGGCGTCGTTTTTCAAAGAGGCGTAGGTATACATCCTCTTGAGGAGCATTGAGGGAATTTTCATGACGATACACTCCTGTCAAGTGACTTGCCGCTGCCTGCTACAGGCAAGAGGACAAGATGTTTTGGAAGGTTTGAAAATGGAAAGCTTGGAAAAAGAGCATAGCTCTATGAGGGCGGGATGTCAATTTAAGGTAGACCCGTGAGGACAGGGCTAAAGAAAAACCTACTCTAGCTCAAAAGAAGAGAAAAAACAGTTAAAAGATGAATGAGCGCTCAGAAAACGCGTTTTTACAGTGAAAGCTCAGGAATTAGGTGACTTAATTCGACGATTACTCACCTTTGTCACCGGCTTCGGGGTTGGAAACCGCGTCGCTCCCGTCGCTTTTTGGGGGCGGTCCCTGCGCACAAATGTCGGCCAAGCTTTGGTGCAGATCGCTGTTCGTGAGCGCCGCGTCGAGTTGGTTGTTCAGGGTTTTTACGGACGCATCAAAGGGGGGCGGCGCGCCGGCTAGGTTGGTGTTGTGAACACTGAGTAATGCCTTGGAGACCGCGTCGATTTGGATGTGTTGCGGGTGGCGTTTGAGAAGGTAGTGTTCGCCTGGCTCGCCGGTTGGTGCCAGTAAGTCGAGGTCGACCAGGTTGTCGGCCACACCGCGTAGAAAGGGCTGATCGAGGTTGGTGTTTTTAGCAAGGGTGTGGAGTGAAAGCGTTTCCTCTTCGCCGAGCAGGGCCTTACCCGCGTGGATGAGCATCGCCCAGGCGGCCATCAGATGGAGGCGCGGCCCGGTTGGGCTTTGGCGACGTTCCCGCACGAAATGAGCCTCGGTTTGGATCGCTTGAGAAACCAGGGCGCCGAGTAAAACAATCTGCCAGCTAATATAAAGCCAGGCTAGGAAAATTGGTACCGAGGCCAAGGTTCCGTATATGACGTTGTAGTTGGTGACGCCCGGCTGAACCCAAATGTAGACCCGCAGCCAGCTTTGCCACAAGAGCGCGCCGGCCAAGCCGCCGAGCACGCTTGCTTTGAATTGAACGCGGATGTTGGGCAGGCACTGGTAAAGGAAGGCAAAGGCGGCCCAGGTGAACAAGAAGGGGACGACGCGCAGCAGCCCTAAGGTAGCCAGGGTGTCGCCGAATTTGTACTGGGCCGTGACCGTGATGGCCGCGACCAACAGGATGGGCACCACCACGATCACGCTGATGTAATTGGTGATTTTGCGGCTCCAGGAGCGCTGTTCGCGTACCGCCCAAATTTGGTTGAAGGCGGTTTCGATACGGGACAGCATTTGGATCACCATGGTGAGCAAGACGAGGCCGCCGATGCCGCCGAGTTGGGCAAAATCGGTTTTGGTGACCAAGTCGATGAGGCGGTTGGTGAATTCCTGGAACTGTAGCGGCATATCGGCCAGGTAACCGTCGGCCTGTTGCAGCAGGGCCTTGCCGATGCCGAGTCCTTTCAAGACTGAAAGGCTCAGCGCCAAAAGCGGCACCAGCGACATCAGTGAGGTAAAGGTGAGCGCGGCCCCGAGCAGGTTGACTTGCTGCCCACGAAAGCCGTGTATCACAATGTAAAGGACCCGCAACCCACGCACGCCCTCCGCCTTGAGGAGGGGGAGCTTATTGGTTTCGATGCGCCACAGGGCGTCGTGCCAATAGGTTTCGAGGCGCAGCTTCCACAAAAGGATGTCGTCTGAGTTAACGGTCATAACCGGTAGCCTTGGTTAAAGGATGCCCGTTCATGATAACCGATCCCGGTTGAGGAACCCATGAATTGGTGTTTAGGAATGGGTGAACGGTAAATGGCGGGGTGTTGCCATTGACCCGGCGCATCCGTGTGCACGTGGAAACGCCGGATCAGGGGGCACTCTAGAAGGACCACTCCAACAGTGCACTGCCCCAGGTGTAACCCGCGCCAAAGGTGGCGAGCAGCAACAGGTCACCTTTTTTGAGACGACCGGTTTTGACCGCTTCGTCCATGCAACTGGGCAGGGTCGCCGAGGTGGTGTTGGCGCGGCGGTCGATGTTCAACATGATTTTTTCTTCCGGTAGGTTGAGCCGGTTGGCGGCGGCCTCAATAATACGAATGTTGGCTTGGTGCGGGATGAACAAGGCCAAATCGTCGTTGGTTTTGCCGTGTTTTTCCATCAAGGACACACTGACACCCGCCATTTCGCGAACCGCGGATTTGAACACCTCACGGCCGTTTTGGTGGACGTAATGCTCGCCGTTGGCCACCGTCTCGGCGCTGGCAGGTTTGCGACTGCCGCCCGCCGGCATGTACAGGTTCTCCGCGCCGGCGCCGTCGATGTGGAGTTCGGCGTCAATCCATCCGCCCGATTCAACTTCTTCCAGCAAGGCGACACCGGCCCCGTCGCCAAACAAAACGGCGGTGGTGCGGTCTTCCATGTTGATGATGCGCGACATGACGTCGACGCCCACGACCAGGCAGCGTTGCGAGCGGCCGGCGGCAACCAGGGCCTGGCCGGTGGAAAGCGCGTATAAAAAGCTGCTACATGCCGCGGAAAGGTCAAAACCCCAAGCATTTGTGGCACCTAACCCGGATTGGATACGGCAAGCGGTAGCGGGGAACATGTTGTCGGGTGTGACGGTGGCGACCAGAATGCAATCGATATCTTCCGGGGTCAGGCCGCGTTTCTCAAGAACCTCGCGGCAGGCGGGGATCGCCAGATCCGAGGCGCCTAAGCCCGGCTCCGCGTGGTGACGTTGGCTGATGCCCGTCCGTGAGCGGATCCATTCATCATTGGTATCCATTACTTTTGCAAGATCATCATTGGTGATGATGTTGGGCGGGAAATAACTTGCTACCGCGGTAATCCCAACCTTTTTACCCGTCATGCTGCTCTCCTGAATTTTTGGGGGTTTTTTAAAAACGTCGAGACCGATTGACGACGCGGTTTGGTCGGCCCAGTGATATGGGATGGTGGACGCGACCGTTTTTGGAACGCGTTCGATCTCGGCTTCAGCGTGCGTCGCGCGCCGCATTGCCAACCTGACTTTGTGTTGAAAGCCCGCTTGGCAATGCGAGGTGCGATGCCCGTGGAAAAATGCTTCCACCGCGGGACCACATGGTTTCTCCCGCCTGGCGGTACGTACCGGAATGTGCAGTTACCGCTCTAAATAAGCGCCCATCTTAACCGAAGCGGGCACCTCGGTATAGTTTTTCTTTTGGCTCTCTTGGGCGGGTTTCAGGGGGAATCCTTCGGCCTTTGGTAAACTTGAACCGGCGCTTGTTCGTCCGTCGGGAAATAAAAAACGACCTCGCCGGGTCGCGCGAATCCATACTCGGCGCGACTGACCGCTTCAATCTTGCGCGGATTGTTTTTCAGCGCCTGAATTTCCCGCTGGAGTCGGTGGTTTTCGGAGACCAAGCGACCGCGTTCTTCCGCCAAACGCTGATGCTCGTTTTTGACCTGCATGTTCATAAGCAGGCCGGAATCGCCGAACAAGGTGCTCGCCACGAAAGACAGGAACAGCAAAAGACTGAGCACCACGATGATGCGGCGCCGACGCATGCGTTTTTCGATGTAGCGAGAGGTAGAAGCGCTGATAGGACACCTTCCGTAAGCCGCGGTACGCCCGTGACGCCGTCGCCGGGTTTGTTTGATCGCCCTGCTGTCGGGCGTGATGCGGCTGCAAGCATTGTATTATAACCGGCTGCCGGCGCGGTGGGGCAAGCGCGGTTGGTGAGAAAAGAGGCAAAAGTGGTGAAACATGACGCTGTGATTAAAAGGTGGTGGTAAGTAAAGTTGGATGTGAAATTTTTCTATGTATGGATAAAAGCTAATTCGGGTTGTGTTTTGGTGTGTGTGAGTTGTGACGCGATCTTGCTAAATCACGCAAAGGGTATTTTTACGGATTGTTTGCTTTACGTGAAGGGGGCCTTTCCCAGATATTAATATAGAGAAATGTAACGGAAGCCGCCGCGAGCCGATCATTGTATTGCAGGACCTCAAACGGGTTATCTGTCGGAACGGCTTGGGTGCCGACGCAACAAACATCTCACTTTTGGTGGCTTCATCAAAAGAGCCTGGACGGGATCCGGCGTGCCCGCGCTGATCAACCTTTTTTAACCTAAGAAGCGCTGACGCGGTGATTTCAGCTAAACCTCTGGGCTGCAACGGCCTGTAAAAATGCTCAACGCACCCGGCGGGTGCGCGTCGTGCGCGACCCCGGCCCGCTTTTTTCAAACCATTTCGCTCCAGATCTTTAGCCAAAATCCTACGCTTCACGCCTCTTAGGTTTAACGCAATGAAGGGAGTCGCCTTTTTTGCCGGGCGCCAAACCGTCCTTTTTGGTTTGCTTACCAGGAGAAATCCTCATTGAACGCTCATCGGTCCACATCTTCCATTGACGCTTGCTCGCATTCTTTCGCGAATCCTGTGCTATTTTATGTGACTGGGTGCCTGCCCGCTCGCGGGTTGGTAATGGTTCTTTCATCAATCGATTCAAGCTTCAAAGGAGCCTTGCGATATGCTGGTTAAGCTACTCCTTTTAAGCGCTTTTGCATCCTTCCCCACGGCCTATGCCTTATTTCCGGCTCCTGAATCTGAAATCCCGCGTGTCGGGCAGGAAGGGGTCGAGAAGCCTGTTGTTACCCGTAAGGTTTATCCCAAATATCCCGAAGCCGCGCGCGGCCTTGGCATCCAAGGTTGGGTTACGCTCCAAGGGATTTTTCGTGCCGACGGGCGCATCGAAGGGCTCGAAGTGATCCGCACCCTCGGGCGCGGGCGTTATGGTTTCGAGGAGGCTGCAATTCGTGCTGTCAAACGGTGGAGATTCAAACCTGGCCAAGTTAATGGGAAACCGTCCGATGTGATTGTGACCCTGAGAATTAACTTTCGTCTTAAAGATACATAAATGAGTTGAATTTTTTCACTGAATAGAAAAGGCGGCCGCTCCAGCGTGCCGCCTTTTCTAGTTTGGCGTGGTTGGGAGCGCGCCCCGCGTCCACCATGGGCGGATTTTAACCGGGCTCGTCTTCCGTGATGCCCGTCGTAAACATACGCAGGCCCAAGTCGCGGGCCAGGGTGGCCAGTAAGGTTTTTCCCCGTTCACTGGTTCCGTGTTTGTCGATCAGGGGGGCGTATACCGCCACACCCATGCGCCCCGGCGCAACCGCCAGAATCGCACCGGAAACGCCGCTTTTGGCCGGGAGACCCACGTCGTAGGCAAACCAACCCGAGCCGTCGTGCAAACCGCAGGTGCTCATCACCGTAAGCACCGGCGGGACATGGCGCGGGTCCACAATTTGCCTGCCGGTGAACGGGTTGCGGCCCGCTGCCGCGAGGGTTGCCGCCATGCGGGCCAAGGTTGCCGTGTTGGTCCGAATGCTGTTTTGGAGGAAGTATAGCTCCAGGGTCGCTTCGATGTTGTCGATCAAGTCGAACTTTTTGAGAAGGCAGGCGATGGCGCGGTTGCGTTCGCCTGCCGTACGCTCCGCCGCGAGCGCGATCAGGTCGATATCGCATTCACCCCGACCGGCCATGGCGTTTAGGTTGTCGAGCAACCGTTGCAGCCGTTTGGCGGCGTCGTCGCAGGCCAGCATGTTGGCGATGCAGAGCGCACCCGCGTTGGCGAGTGGGTTGTAGGGCAAATTGGTTTTGGGGTCCAGTTGTACCGCATGAAAAGGGTTGCCGCTGGGTTCGACACCGATTTTTTGGTGGACCGCGGCCATGCCGAACCGATCCAAGGCGGTTAGGTAGGTGAACGGGGTGGCGGCAGCCTGTAGGAGGAAGGTTGTGTCTTGGGTGCCGAGGTGGACCTCGCGACCGTCAACGGTGCAAAGCGAAACCACCAATGCGTTGGGGTCGGCGGCCATTAAATCCGGGGTGAAATCGGAGATTTGACCGCGGCGGTTGCACAGGGCGAGGTTGGCGGCGCGTTTAAGGGCCCATTCTAGGGCGAGCGGGGCGGGACGGGGTTGGGTGACCGGTGCGGGTGGCGGCGCATGGTCGAAAACGTGGAAACGGCATTTTTGTGAAAGTGATTTTAACAATGACAAACCGCGTACGCTGTTGCCGTTTTCGTCCAGCCGCGGTGCATACACCGCGATGCCCATCTTGCCCGGCACGACCGCAAAGATGCCACCGCTGACGCCGCTTTTGGCGGGCACGCCCACATCAAACCAGAAACGACCTGAGTAGTCGTACAAACCGCAGGTGGCCTGGACCGTGAGCGTATCGCGTAGGTAGCGGCCCGGTAACACGCGACGACCCGTGAGCGGGTGCCGGCCGCCGTTGGCGAGGGTTGCCGCCATCACCGACAAATCGCGACAATTGAGTTGCAGGGAACAGGCTTTGAAATAGAAATCCAGGGCCGCCTCAACGCTGCCCCCGAGCATGCCGAAATGGTTCATCAGGTGGGCCAGCGCGCGGTTACCAAATGCCGTGTCCCGTTCATTGAGATAAACCCGCGTATTAAATTGAATCGGTGTGCGTCCTAAATAGCGCCCGAACAGATGATCGAGCCGTCGCACTTGGTCGCGCTCGGATCCTTGCGCGAACAGGCTTGCGATGGCAATGGCCCCCGCATTGATCATTGGATTGTGGGGGCGTTTGCTACCGGACTGCACATCGATGAGCGCGTCAAAGGGTTTTCCGGTCGGCTCCACCGCAACGTGCTGGTGGACCGTCTCAATACCGAAGGTGGCCAAGGCCTCGGCGTAAAGAAAGGGTTTGCTCATGGATTGGAGGGTAAACGGGTTGTCTTCGCCGACCCGAATAATTTCACCGGAAGTCGTGCAAATACAGGCGCTAAAGCGCTCTGGGTCAACTTCCGCGAGGGCCGGGATATAACCCGCGTTTTTGCCGTGTTTCAAAGGTTCGGCCTGGGCAAACGCCCATTCGAGATGTTCTTGGAGTTCCTGCAGCAAGGTCCAGCCTCCGCCTCAAAATCACCGCCGTGGGTGCTCCATCATATATGAAAGCGAGGCGGGCTGTCGCGGTTGGTTTAAAGCGCGGCCCCACCGCTTCGGCCTGAACCCGCCATTATCACAAGGCGTTCTGCTACCTAGCCTCATGCGAAAGGCGGGCTGGACCAAATCTTAAAAAACTTTTCGTCAAGTTGAAGAATCGCACAAATGGGTTTTTCCCAAACTGTTCCGCGCTTATCACCTTCGAGTCGGCGCCTACTTTTGCTAAACTTCCTGAATCGTTGTCCCGGCTTGAACGCGTAGATGTTGGAACCTCGCTTGTCCTCGCAGGGTTAACCCGCATTTCTCACAAGGATTCGTCACGAGAAGTTGAAAGCCTTATGCCTACGAAGATGGCGACCAAGCCACGGTGCAGGGGTCCGACCTTTCGGGGTAGCAGCTGAGGCGAAGGCGGCTCGACCAAGTAATGCGGATGGCCGCCCCGCGGAAGGCAGCCCCTCGTAATCGCATGGGTTGCCCCGTAGCAGCATTCCTTGTGAGAAATGCGGGTGAATCCCTCACGTCGGGAAACAGCGTTCTTGTTGTTTCACAAGATGTTGCGCTTTTGACATGCGACCTCGCCAAGAAACGCCGCCGCATGTGGTCCAAGGCGCGATGCTTGGTTGAACCGAACCTGGCCGGGAAAAGCATGCATTGTTTTGGTTGTGGGATAAAGCTGTTTTTACGCTTTGGCGGTTGAAACGGCCCGTTCCTCGATGGACTTTTTCTCATTTCAAAACAAGGTCCCGCTTGGTTCTCGCCCGATCTCTGTTAACCTTGTTTTGAGCATCACTCGGAATCAATCGCTTAGGTGTTGAATGGAACCCGAAAGTCGGATTACTCCCTTTCTTTACATCGCGTTTCTCTTTCTGGCGATCGCCTCTGTTATCGGCGTGCCCGTTGTGAATGAGATGCTGATCGGCTGGGCCGAGGCGGGTTCCTGGATGGCGAACAGCGTGGCCTATATCGGGGCCAGCGTGGGTTTGGTTCTCAACATTCTGGTGCTTTCCGCTTTTATCATTCTGCTGGATCGCACCATCGGCATCGGCCGCGGCTTTTTGTGGGGCCTGCGCATGTGTTGGCAGCACGTGCCGCGCGGCCTGCAGTTCGGCGTGGCGGTGGTTGGTGCCGTCGCCGTCTGTATTGACGTCAACCAGTTGATTCTTTACTTGCTTAGCGACGGGGACGCCGTCACCGCCGGTGAAGGTTACCTGGCGATTGCTTCCGCGATTTCCCGCTATACGTTCCAGACCGACGCCACGACCGCCAACGTCTTTTTTCTCGTGGTGCTGAGCATTGCCATCATGCTCGGTTATTACCGTGCCCCGGTGTGGCAACGAATTCGCTGCGCACCTTCGGCCGCGGAAAAAACCATTTCGGGAACCATGGCCGCCCAGGGCGACGCCCGTGCGCGAAAAAAAATCGCCAGGGCCGAGCAACTGGTTGAAGAAGGGCGCCTCGGCAAAGCCGCCAAAATTTTAGAGAGCTTGGGCGAAGAATACTGCTACCGCGCCGGCAAGTTGTATGTGCAGCGGGGACACCACGGCCGCGCCGCCGCTGCCTTTTTGCGCGGTGGTGATTATTACGCGCGCATCGGCAACTACTTACGCGCGGGCAACGCTTATTATTTTGGGAACCACTGGGAAAAGGCCGTTGAAGCTTTTTCACGAATGAAACCCTCCTCCGGCTTTCTCGAGGATCGCGAACGGGTGAGCCAATGGGGGCAGCGCTGGGGGGAATCGCTGTTTCACCTGGGTCGGTTTGAAGAATCAGCCGAGATTTACCTACGCTTTGAAATGTTCCAAAAAGCCGGGGAGTCCTTTGAAAAGGCCGGCATGGTCAAAGAAGCCGCCGCCGCTTTTGATCGAGCCGGCTCCTTTACCGGCACCACCAAGGTGTCTGAGGAACACGGCGAAACCCAAAAAGTATGGATCGAAAAAGCCAAGGCTGCCGGGCAGCAAGGCGAATGGGCGCAAGCCGGGGCCTATTATGAGAAACTCGGCGATTTCGAAGCGGCGGCACTTGCTTTTCTAAAAGGGAACTTGAAACGCAAGGCGGCCCACTGCTTTTTTACCAACCGAAGGTTTGACAAGGCTTTGGAACTGTTTCTGGAGGTCGGCGAGGAAGAAAAAGCACTGCAGTGCTATCAGGAACTCGGCCAATACCAGCGGGCCGCCATGCTGGCCGCCGAGCTGGGTTTGCAGGATCGCCAAGCCGAATTGTTCCGCAAGGGCGGCGACTACGTGCGCGCCGCCAGGGCTTATTTAATGATTGGCGAGTTGTCGCAGGCCATTGATTGTCTGCGTCTCGTGAACCGGCAGCGTGTGGATGAGATTCGTGAGTGTGTTCAAATTATTAGCATCCTCACTGAACAGAAACGGCTTGAAGACGCCTTGGAATGCGGCATGGCCATGATTCGCGGCCATGAAACCGAAAAAAACCTCTTGCCCATGGTGCATCGGGTTATTGATGTGTTGCTTCGCTTGGACGATGTGAAGCGGGCCGCCGAGCTGGCGTTCCGTTTGGCCGATCAAAATCCCAATGACGACAGCGCCGTCCAACTGGCCAAAAACATTGGACAGCGCGTGGGTATTACCTACCGCGTTAAAAATGCGTCCATTGCTTCTTCCCTGAGTCATTTGGTGGAAACCCCCATGTTGCCGGATCCGCGCATGAAGGCCGTGCCCCAAAACCGGCGCAATCCCGCGGCCCAGACCCCGCTTCCCGCGGTCGATCCTTTCCCCGTTCCGACCCCGGTCGCGCCGCCCGTCGTGCCCGTTCCTCAAGCTGTCGCGCCCCCGGGCCGAGCCAAGCGTGTGGCAAATCCGTTTTTGCCCGAGTCGGAGCAGGGAGAAGTCACGCTTACCTTGGATGACGAGTCCATTTACGATTTAACCCGCGACGGCCCCTTGCGGCGTTACCGCATCATAAAAGAGCTGGGTAAGGGCGGGATGGGCCGGGTTTACAAGGCACTGGACACCCGCTTGGACCGCAAGGTTGCCCTGAAGATGTTGCACCCGGAACTGAATCACGAACCCAAGGTTCTTTTGTTCTTTAAGCGTGAGGTGCGCTCGATTGCCTCGCTGAACCACCCCAACATCGTGCAGCTTTATGACGCGGGGATGGAGAAGGGCTGCTTTTACATGGTGATGGAGTACGTAAAAGGTGCCACGCTGGACAAGCTTGCTTTGCGCCAGCCCGATAATTTGCTCAAAAGCATGGTTGCCATCTGGCACCAAGCGTGTACCGGCCTTAAATATGCGCACGAGGCGGGTATTATCCACCGTGATATCAAACCGACCAACATTATGGTCAACAAATCGCGAACCGTGAAAATTCTTGATTTTGGCTTGGCCAAGCAGGTTTCCGACACCAACCAAACGCAACAGCTTTGGGGCACACCGACCTTTATGGCGCCGGAACTGTTTCTAGGTGATCGGGCGACCTTCCAAACCGATATTTATTCGATGGGCGCCACCTTCTATGTGTTGGCTACCGGCCGTGAACCCTTCGGGCAGGACAACGCCTCCGCCAAATTCGCCGGCAACGGTTTGCCCGAGCCGCCCCACAAACTGGAACCCAAAATTCCCGTTGCTTTGTCCAACACCATTCTGCGCTGTTTCTACCTCAACCCCAGGGATCGGTTTGAATCGGTTGATGCCTTGATCGCACAACTGCGGCAGATCGGTGGCAAGGGCCGTTAACCCGTACACAAGGTTTTCAGGTTCGTTCGCGTTGGGGGTGAAATTGCGAGGCCGGCCTCAGCTTAGTGGGCGTGTTTCCTGCCGATGAAGTTGAATTCGGCAACCAGCCCGGCAAAGAAGTTGCGCGCACCGCGGCGGACAAAGGAATACAGGTAAAGCGCCAGCAAACAGGGGAATGCCGCGATTTGGTACCAGGTCCAATGGGCGTGCTCGTGGCCCCCCGCCGTTGCGGTGAAATTTGGTAGCAACAGGTTGGCGGAATAGGCCGCGATGAGCGTAAACCCAAGCGTGAACAAACCGAATAACAGGGCGGTGCGGCGTCCGTGTAATTCCGACAAGACGCCGAAGGTGGTGATATTGGTCGCCGGGCCCGTGAGCAAAAACGCCAGGGCCGCCCCGGGTGAGACCCCGTTCAGCAGGAACACCGCGATAAGTGGCGTGGCGCCCGCGGCGCAAACGTAAATCGGCATCCCCAGTAACGCGAACAGGGGGATCTCCGCCCAGGTAGGGATCGACCGAAGCATGCCGGTCGACATTAGCGGGTCGGCCACGGCGGCGATGGTGAGACCGATGAGAATCCAGGGACCGGTGTTATCCACGAGATCGACCAAGCCTTCTCGCAACCCTTTGCGCATTTTCTCGGAGAAGGACGGTTTCGTTTTGTTGCCGGAGCAGCAACTTTTTTTCTCTTCCTGGACTTGTTTGTTTTGGGCCAAGCTTCCCACCGCGACCCCAACCAGTAGGGCGACCAGCGCCGCCGCGATCAGGCGGGCCAGCGTCATTTCAGCGCCCAGCAGGGGCAAGGACAGCAGTAATGCATCAAGGCCCAATTCCGGGGTGGCGATGAGGAATGCCATCGCCGCGGTGGGTGGGGCACCCTTGCGAATCAAGGTGTGGTAAAGCGGTACTACGCCGCAGGAACAAATTGGCAGCGGCAGGCCGACCATCATGCCGCGCATGGATTGGCCCACGCGCGACCCGCCCTTGAGCCAGTTGATGTAGCTGTCCGGCATGAAGCCCGCAATGATACCCGCGAGCACGTAGGCAATGAGGAGCGCGGGTGCGCTTTCACGGGCCAAATCCACGAAGGTGGTGCTCATTTGTACAAGCCATGGGTTCGTTTCTTCCGTGATGTGATGGGTAACCATATAAACGAGCAGGGCGAGACCGGCGAGGTTGCCGAAACCTTCGAACCAGAGATTGCGGCGTTGGGCCGTGGGACAACAGCTTTCTTCACCGTGGGGCTGATGGAAAACCACGTGCAATAGGCTGCCGGCGACAAAAGCTTGGAACCAGGCCATGCCTTGGGTTGACAAGGCGGCGACCACTTGGGGCGCCGCGAAAAAGCCGATTAAGGTGCCGACCGCAATCAGACCCAGCGCGGCCAGGGCCCAGGCCAAACCTTGTTTGGGGCGGACAAACCACCAGATGGTTAAGCCGATGGGAAACCGGTGCAGCAGCACACCGAGCGCCATGCTCCAGGCGCTGACGCCGTGGTCGTGACCACCGCCGTGATGGTGGTCCTCCGGCAGGGCCAGAATGGCGCCGTCGGTCACGGCGTGTATGGCTAAGCCTAGGAAACCTAGGGCCAGCGCGATGAGGTGTGTTTCTCGGGTGTGCCCGTGGAAAAGCCGCTCCGAGAGGGAGGGCAACATCAGACCAACGAACAGAAACAGAAGTGACCACCAACCGCCGTCGGCCAGGGTTTCCGGCAAAATGACCGCGAGAACCAGACCGGCGATGCTGATGAAAATGAACCCGTCCAGCAGGGAAAGCCAGGATTTACGTTGCGACAGAAGGCCGTAAAGGATCGGCCCGAGGAAAAGGGTGGCGATGCCGGCGATTAAAAGTGTCAAAGGCGTTTCCTCCCGGTGATGCTGGTCGGATTGGGCGGCGGTGCCGCGCCATTGGGCCCCTATTATCCAGGGTTTTGACAGAAGCGTGAAGCAGGGGCGGTGTGATTTTGCCAAAAATTTAACCGAGCTTCATGTCTGGACTTACCTGCTTTAGCGAAGGTCCTGAGGCGGTGCGGGTCGGCGTTGGCCGGCTTGAGAATGCGGGTTGACAGGGAAGGTGGGCTTCTATAAATTGGAATTGATTTTGATACTTGATCTCAATTAATGGAGTGACCATTCCTCATGCTTTCTTTTTTGTCACGGGTTCCCACCGGCTTACGTCTTGCACCGCTTCTGTTGTTGGCTACCTGTTCCCGTCCCACCGCCGAGTCCCAAGCCCCGGTGCCGCCCGCTGTTGACGCCCACGCGGTGCTTAAGCAACAACTGGTTGCCAATTATGCCGCTTTGGTTCACACCAATTACCAGGACGCCCTGCAGGCCGCGCTGAATTTGCAAGAAGCCGTTAAAGCTTTTTTGGCAAACCCCTCGGAAGAAAAACTTTCGGTTGCCAAAGAACGCTGGTTGGCGAGCCGGGTTCCTTACCTCCAAAGCGAGGCTTATCGCTTCTATGACGGTCCCATCGACGATGTGAACGGGCCCGAGGGGTTGCTTAACGCGTGGCCCATGGATGAGCGTTACGTGGATTATGTGGTTGGATTTCCCTCTAGCGGCATTATCGCCGACACCACGCGGTACCCCGAACTCACCAAAAAACTGCTGCGCGCGCTAAATGAAAAAGACGGCGAAGCCAACATCGCTACCGGATTCCACGCGGTTGAGTTCCTGTTGTGGGGCCAGGATTTAAGCGAGACGGGTCCTGGCGCGCGTCCTTATACGGATTTTGTGCGCGGCCGAGCCGATTTTGCCGAGCGCCGTGCTTTGTACCTTTCTCTAACGGTCGCCATGCTGGTGGAAGACCTCCAGTATTTGGTGGATGCTTGGGCGCCGGATGCCGCCGATAACTACCGTGCCGGCTTTGTCGCCAGTGATCGGGCGTTGGATCACATCCTTGAGGGGGTCGGGCGTTTGTGCGGGGCGGAACTGGCCGGCGAGCGGATGGCGGTGCCGATGGCGACCCGTGAGCAAGAAGATGAGCAAAGTTGTTTTAGCGACAATACCCATATGGACGTTTTGATGAACGCCCGCGCCTTGAACAATGTGTATCGCGGTCGCTACGAGACCCTTGCCGGCAAAGCGCACGACGGTCCAGGTCTCGAAGACTTAATGGGTGTGGTGAATGCCGACTTAAACCGACGCGTTTTGGCGCAATTGGAATCTGTGATGCAAAGCTGTGCGGCGATTCCGGTTCCCTTTGATCGTGCTGTCCAAGAGGATGCCTCACGACCCGCCGTGCAAACCGCGATTGATGATCTGCGTACCCTGACCCGGTTGTTTGTCGAGGTGGCCGGCGCGTTGGACATTACCCTAAATTTGGAGGCGTAAGTCCTTGATGTTTGACCCTTCTCTCTCCATTCGCAAACCTTGGGTTCTACTGTGTTTCAGCTTGTTCGCGATGGTTTTGTCCCATTGTTCCCTGTTACCGACCCCATCCGACCCGCGTTTTACCGCGCTTGAACCGGGTGAAGAACTGGCCGGCGGGGCGACCACTGTATTTGACACCGGTCCCAATGCTTTTGCCTTTTCCGCGCGCAACATGTCCGCCGCGCGACGCACCGACTTTTTGGTGGGCAACTCGTTTTTCGAACAAAACTGGGTGATTGCGCCGGCCTCTACCCAAGGCCGAGACGGTCTTGGTCCGCTGTTTAACGCGCGTTCGTGTTCGTCCTGCCATCTACATGACGGGCGCGGCCGGCCGCCGCGTAACCAGGAGGGGATGGTCTCCATGCTGTTGCGGCTTAGTATTCCCGGCCAAGACCCCCATGGTGGACCCCTGCCGCATCCGACTTATGGTGACCAGCTTAACGAACGCTCGGTACCCGGGGTCCCTGGCGAAGCCGAGACGCGATTGAGCTATACCGAAGTGCCGGGAACTTATGCTGATGGAACGCCTTACCGCCTGCGTCGGCCCCAGATTGAAATTCATAACTGGGCCTATCAAGCACCCAGCCAAGCCTTGGCCGTTTCGCCGCGGGTGGCGCCCGCGATGATTGGTTTGGGGCTTTTGGAGAGCATTTCCGAGGCCGATCTGCTGACGAATGTCGACGAAGCGGATGCGGATGGCGACGGCGTTTCCGGTCGCGCCAACTTCGTGTGGGACGCGGCCGCGGGCGCCCATCGTTTGGGGCGTTTCGGTTGGAAAGCCAACCAGCCTAACCTGCGTCAACAAACCGCCGGCGCCTTTTTGGGCGACATCGGGATTACCTCGGAGCTGTTCTCAGCGGAAAATTGCGGCGAGGGTCAGGACGATTGCGCAAAGGCTCCCAACGGCGGTCAACCTGAACTCAGCGAAAGCATGCTTGATCAGGTGACCTTCTATTCGCAAACCCTTGCCGTGCCGGCCAGGCGGGATGCTGATGCGGCCAACGTGTTGGCCGGAAAAAAGTTGTTCTATGAAGCAAAATGCACGGCTTGTCACGTGCCTAGCTACACGACCCCCGTTCGCGAGGATTTTCCCGAGTTGTCGAACCAAAAAATTTGGCCCTATACCGACCTTTTATTGCACGACATGGGCGAGGCGTTGGCTGATCATCGCGCGGATTATCGCGCCGATGGCCGCGAATGGCGCACGCCGCCTTTGTGGGGCATTGGCTTGTTAGAAACAGTCAGCGGCCACATGGAACTGTTGCACGATGGACGCGCGCGCGGGGTGGCCGAGGCCGTGTTGTGGCACGGCGGCGAGGCAGCGGCGGCGCGTGAGCGATTTCGTGCCATGAGCGCGACGGAACGCGCCAACCTGGTCGCTTTTGTCAAATCCTTGTGACCGAAACCGCGGGTGACCCAGAATAAAAAAAAGCGGTCAAGCTTGTGCCTGGCCGCTTTTTGATAACGCCGTGGGGTTTTATACCGGAGGCGTCTCTTCCTCCGGGGTGTTTTCTTTTTTGGGTTCACTTTTGGGTTTTGGTTCGAAGCGGAAGCTCAGTTCTTCGTTCTCGAAGTCCACGACCGCGGTGCCGCCGTCTTTGAGTTCGCCGAACAGTAACTCGCTCGCCAAACGTTGTTTGATGTGCTGGTCGATGACGCGGCCCAAGGGGCGGGCGCCGAAGGCTTTGTCGTAACCCAAGATGCCCAATTGGGCGCGGGCCGCCTCGGTCAGCTTCAACTCAACGCCTTTGTCGAGCAGTTGATGATCCAGTTCGCTTACAAACTTATCCACCACGCGTTCCATAATTTCCGGGGTGAGGTGGTTGAAGTGGATGATGGCGTCGAGACGGTTGCGGAACTCCGGCGTGAACAGTTTTTCCAGTGCTTGTTTGCCCTTGGACTTGGTGCCGGACTCATTGCCGCCGAAGCCGATGGAACCCGCCGCCATTTCGCCGGCGCCCGCGTTGCTGGTCATGATGATGATCGCGTTGCGGAAGTCGGCTTTTTTACCGTTGTGGTCGGTTAAGGAGGCGTGGTCCATCACCTGCAACAAAATGTTGTAGATGTCGGGGTGGGCTTTTTCAATTTCGTCCAAGAGAATCACCGAATAAGGCGCTTTGTTGACCGCGTCTGTCAGCAGGCCCGCCTGGTCGAAACCGACGTAACCCGGGGGCGCGCCGATCAAGCGGGAAACCGAGTGTTTCTCCATGTATTCACTCATATCAAACCGCACGAAATTAACCGCGAGAATGTGGGCCAGTTGTTTGGCGACTTCTGTTTTCCCGACGCCTGTTGGGCCGGTGAACAAGAAACTGCCCACCGGTTTGTCGCCGGTACGCAGGCCGGAGCGGCTCATGACAATGGCGCGGGTCAGCACGTCGATGGCTTCGTTTTGGCCGTAAACCATGAGTTTCAAGTCGCGTTCGAGGTTTTGCAGGCGCTCGCCCTCCGTGGTGGTGACTGTTTTGGGTGGGATCTTGGCCATTTCGGCGATAACCGTTTCAATGTCGGGAACCTCAATTCGGTTGCGGCGCTCTTCGGTCGGCAACAGTTGTTGGGCCGCGCCGACCTCGTCGACCACATCGATGGCTTTATCGGGTAAGTGGCGGTGGTTGATGTGTTTGGCCGCCAAGTCGGCCGCCGCGCGCAGGGCCTCATTGGTGTAGGTCACCTCGTGGTGTTTTTCGTATTTGGGTTTCAGGCCCAGCAGGATTTGGTAGGTTTCGCCGGCGGTGGGTTCGTTTACATCGATTTTTTGGAAACGACGGGCGAGGGCGCGGTCTTTTTCGAAGCTGGCGCGGTAATCCTCGTGGGTGGTTGAGCCAATGCACTTGAGTTCGCCACTGGCCAGGGCCGGTTTGAGGATGTTGGACGCATCCATGCTGCCGCCGCTGGTGGCACCGGCACCGACAATCGTGTGGATTTCATCGATGAACAGAACCGAGTGGGGGATGGCCTGGAGTTCTTTGACCACCGCCTTCAAGCGTGCTTCAAACTCGCCGCGGAACTTGGTGTTGGCCAGCAAGGCGCCCATGTCGAGGGCGAAGATGCGGGCTTCCTTGAGGACGTCGGGCACCTCACCCTTGTGGATAAGCAGTGCCAATCCCTCGGCCAATGCCGTTTTGCCGACACCGGGATCGCCGATGTACAAGGGGTTGTTTTTCTTGCGGCGGCACAATACCTGAATGGTGCGTTTCACCTCTTTGTCACGGCCGATCAGTGGATCGATTTTGCCGTCCGCTGCCTGGACGACCAGGTCAACTGTAAAGTTTTCAAGAGGTTTTCCCTTGGCGCCGCCTTCTTGGGGTTCCTCGCCGACTTCTTCTAATTCGTAGGAGGCGTTTTCGACCTTGGAAACGCCGTGAGAGATGTAGCTGACCACATCAAATCGGCTAATGTTCTGTTTTTCGAGGAAGTGAACCGCCTGGGAGTCTTCCTCACGGAACATGCTGACCAGCACATTGCCGCTGTTCATTTCACCGCGACCGGAGGACTGAACATGCAGGGCGGCCCGTTGCAGCACGCGCTGAATCGTCAAGGTTTGTTGGGGGTCTTGGTCGATGTTGTCGGGCAGGCTCTCGATGTCGTTAATGAGGTAGTTCTCCAAATCGGCGCGCAACCGCTCTAGGTTGGCGCCGCAGTGGGTGAGAATTTCTTTGGCCATGGGGGTTTGGATCATGGCGTAGAGCAAATGTTCCAGTGTGAAAAATTCGTGATTGCGGCGTTTGGCTTCACTGTAAGCCATGTGGATCGCGCGCTCCAAATCTTTGCTAATCATAGGGGGATCCCTCCGGTGGGTCTGTTGCCGGATACGACGGGTCGCGACCGATAAGGGGTGTGTCACGTGATGTTTGCGTGCCGGGGTCGCGGTCGGTTTGTACGGCCTTATTCTTCTTCCATCACACAGCGCAGCGGGTACTCATTGGCCTTGGACGTTTCGGTGACGATGGCCACCTTGGTCTCGGCAATTTCGTGGGAATACACGCCGGCGACACCGCTGCCGGTGTTGTGGATTGCGAGCATGAGGCCTTTGGCCTGGGCCGGGGTTTTGTGAAAAATGGTTTCAAGCACAAAAACCACGAATTCCATGGTGGTGTAGTCGTCATTGAGAAGAATGACCTTGTACTTTTTGGGAACCTTCACTTTTTTTTTGGTTTCGGGGATGACTTCTACGTGTTCGTCGAAGTGAGCCATTGTGCTGTCGTCCCTCCTAACGCGTCGTTTTTCTTGCTTCCCTCAATATATATTAGGTTGGGGGAATGGCAAAGGGGCCGCGCGGCCTTGGGGCTGTTGTTGTGGGTCGAGGCGTGGGGAAAATCACCCTCGGAACCGGTTGTTACGACGGCTGGTGTTGCTCACTCATGGCCCGGATCGCCTTGGGCGCAAGCCGTTTCCTGTGCTACACTCATCGCCGGACCAAAGACGTTTTGGTCGGCGCGAGACGGCCGGCACCGGTTAAATCGGGTGAAGGGACGGCCGAGCCGGTTCTACTTTTGTAGTGGACGGGTTAAGGTGTGCGCCGGCGGCGGCTGATCGAATAGCCTGCCGGTACTAAAAATGTTGAAACTTGGCGATGACAGCTTGCCTTGCCTGTGCTATGATGCGCAGGTTGTGGAAAAATTGGCGGTTGTTACCGTACTGTGAGAGTTGCCCGCCACGTTTCATGAAGAGTCGAAGCTGCCTTTATTTGCGCTTCCTCCATTCCACCGTTTTTTCCAAGGTATCCTGTTTAGGACCAAAAGATTACCCTTTTAAGTGACATTAGGAGCACAAATGGCTAAGAAGTCAAAAATTGCCAGAAACATTCACCGTCAAAAGATGGTGGAGAAGTATCGCGAACGCCGCATTCAGTTGCTCAAAATCATCAACAATCCTGAAGCTGGTGATGAAGAGCGCGAAGAAGCGATGCGTAAATTCCGTAACATTCCCCGTGATGCCTCACCTACGCGCGTTCGTTTGCGTTGTGAGGTGACCGGTCGTCCCCGCGGTAACTACCGCAAATTCCGTCTCTGCCGTAACAAGTTCCGTGAACTCGGTCTTGCCGGTTTGATCCCCGGTGTTACCAAGTCTAGTTGGTAATGCGCTGCCTCGGTTAAGTCGAGGCTGGTTAATTGTTTACCCTTGAATTGAATAAGGAACCGATGAAATGAAAGTTGTTAATTCCATCAAAACCGTGAAAAACCGCCATAAAGACTGTAAAGTCGTTCGCCGCCGCGGGGTTACTTTTATCATCAACAAGACCAACCCCAAGTTTAAAGCGCGCCAAGGCAAGCCTGGTAAGAAAAAGTTCTACTAGGGACCACGGTCGTCATAGATAAAAAAGCGCCGCGCTTCGAAAGAAGTTGCGGCGCTTTTTTTATGTGTTGATGTGAGTTGTGCTGCGAAGTTGTGTCCATAAACAACAAAAGCCACCCCGTGGGGTGGCTTTTGTTGTGTGGGCTTGAAGTGGAGCCAAGGGGGCTCGAACCCCTGACCTTTGCACTGCCAGTGCAACGCTCTCCCAGCTGAGCTATGGCCCCTCAAGCAACAGGCGTAAGGATACTTGATTACCCCTTCCTGTACAAGGAAAAAAATAAAAAAAATGAATTTTGTTCTAAGTTGCTTGGGCGAATAGGGTTGGGTGTTATGTGGCGTGGTGTGGTTGGTGCGCGGGCAGGTGGATGATGGCTGGATGGTTGGCGCGGGGAATGGTGGATGATGGCTGGATGGTTGCCGCGGGGAATGGTGGATGATGGCTGGATGGTTGCCGATCCGGCGTGTGCTGAAGGTACACGCACACCGCTATGCGGGGACCCTTCTTTATTTAATCTGTGAGGCGGAGCCGAACTACCTCAAGCTGTCCTGGAAGGACTATCTATGACAGCCTGGGGTAAAGGAGCAACGCGACTGCCACCCTAGGGCGCCCCAATCCACCGCTCCCCAAGTCCTGAAGGGACTGGCGCAGGAACACCGCCCAATCCACCGCTCCCCAAGTCTTGAAGGGACTGGCGCAGGAACACCGCCCAATCCACCGCTCCCCAAGTCCTGAAGGGACTGGCGCAGGAACACCGCCCAATCCACCGCTCCCCAAGTCCTGAAGGGACTGGCGCTGGAACACTGGCGCTGGAATATTTCTGCCGGCACCTTCAGCGCCAGCCTTTCGGGTTCCCCAAAGACCCCCTTCTGCCGGCACCTTCAGTGCCTGCCTTTCGGGTTCCGCGGTGATCCAGGGTAGGCCCCTTTTTCAAAGGGCCCGACCCTTCGCTGCCATAGTTAGTCCTTTCAGGACAGCGGGTTGAGGTCCGCCTTCGGCGAACATTCAAAAAAATGGTGGGCCCCCATCAGGGTGTGTTCGTCCTTTCAGGACGAACCGGATCAAGCCCCGGTCCCCATTTGTCCGCGACCCCCACCGTCATCTTCACACGCAAAAGATCCCCGTCTTCACTCACGGCCACCCGCCATCTTCGCTTGGGGGCTGATCTGGTGTGTGTTGATGGTACACGCGCGACCGAAAACACGGCCGGCATGGTGGGGCGACAGCGCCGCCGGCTTGGGGTTTCCGCGCCGCGCGCCGGTGGTCAGAGGATCATTACATTATATATATGGGGTGAACCACTACAGCCAGGATTTGGCGATGGTCGCCGCGCGGCTGTCGGGGTAGCGGGTAATCACGCGGTTGTAATCCTCGCGTGCCTCACTGATTTGGCCGAGCCGCTCACGCGACTTGCCCAGTTTTAGCAGGGCGTCGGGTACCTTGTGCGATTTGGGGAAGCGGTCGAGGAGCCGTTGAAACGCGAGGATGGCCTGGTTAAAATTGCCGCGATCATATTCGACCTCGCCCCACCAGTAAAAGGCGTTTGCCGCCAGTTTGTGGGTTCGGTGGTTTTCGGCGATGTTTTGGTAAATGGCTTTGGCTTCGCTGTAGCGGCGCTGGTTGTAGTGGTCATAGGCTTCGCGGTATTTGTCTGCCACGTTGTAAACGCCCATTTCGACCAGGGGTGCCGTTTCTTCCGGGGTTTGAGTCGCGCTCTTTTCTTTGGTTTGCGCCGGCTCGGGTTGGGTCGCTGAGCCGTCCGCGACCCTGGTTTCTTCGCTTGGTTCAGGCAACGTTTCCACCACTGGCGGCGGGGGCGATTCCGGTTCGTCGTATGCCGTGGCCTCCGGTTTGGTGTTCGCGGCGGTGTCTGTTCGAGCTTGGGTGGTCTGGTGTTCCGCGCTGGGGATTGCCTCGAGGCGGGCGATTTTGTGCTCCGCTTCCTTAATTTTGAGCTCCAACAGGATGATGCGTTCTTGGAGTTGGAGAATGGACGGATCGATTTGGGCCTTGCGTTCGAAACAGCCAAGGCTGGAGGCGGCCAGGCAGAGGGATCCGGTCGTCAATAGCAGGCGACGAAAAGGACGGGTGAGGTGGGGTGGGGCGGGTGTCATGGTGAACTCGGTCGCGGTTCCCGATTAGGCTTCATCGGGGTTAATGGTAATTTTGAGGTCCTTGATGCGTTTGGATAAGGTGTTGCGGTGCATGCCGAGGGCCTTGGCCGAATGGCCGATGTTACCGTTGTGTTGCATTAAGATCTGCTGGATGTAGGTCGACTCCAGTTCTTTCTTGGCAAACTGCAAGTCGATGTTGTTATTAATAAGTTCGGCAACTAGTTCTGAAAGTTTATGATGCAAAATAATACCCGCACATTGGATTGACGATTCGCGTGACCTTTGTGGTGCGGACGCAAGTGGTCGGAGCCACATTCGGCCTGACCGCGCCGCGGGGAAACAAGGCTTGGAAGGGGGACGAAACCTCCCCCTAAAATAACATCTTTCGTTTTTGGGCAACAAGGTTTGATTGGCGCGGGCGGTCGCGGCGGCCCGATTCGCTGGGGATGCATCATTGTTTCGTCGCCGGCTTTCAATAGGCTTGCTTCCCGTGTAACGTCTTTGTTTGCTGTTGTTCGCCGCGAGGCATGTGCCGGCTGGGACCTTGCCTTCGCGCTTTTCCCACACGAAGTGGTTGCATGAGGGCGGGCGCTGTGCGAATTTATGGGCGTGTGTCTCTCGTTTTTGAAGGGTCGGTGGACCAGGGTTGGGTATTGCCGGGTTGGGAAGGTCAAAATTCCCGGCGATCCATAACGGCCGTTTGGTGTTCACGGAGAAGTGCCGGCTTCTTGGATTTGGCCCTTTTGATTGATTGGCGTTTATAGCTCACCGGGTGTCTCGGTTTTTTTGCCGCGGCGGGTGGGCTGATCGTGTCCGGCGCTTGGCGCCGCGCGTTTTTCTCGCTTCCTACCACGCCTGACGCAAGCGAAGTTTGCGTTTAGCACTTTTTTCGCGGAACCCGCGAGGAAAGCGTTGAAGTGCATCGATACAGGTCACAGTAAGTCAAAATATGAGGAGCAACTATGGCCGGGGTAACGCCTTACAAATGGAAACGCAAAACCAAAATCGTCTGTACCTTGGGACCGGCGGTTAATAACCGGGAAAAACTCAAAGAGTTGATGTTGGCGGGCATGGATTTGGCCCGCATCAATTGTTCCCATGGGGAACCCGAGGACCGTGCCGCGCTCGCCGCGCTGGTGCGCGAAGTCTCAGCGGAACTGGGGCTTTTTCTGCCGATTATGTTCGATCTACAGGGGCCCAAGATTCGTTTGGGTCGCCTCGATGAGCCGATTCAGCTTGTTGCGGGGCAAACGCTGCGCATCACCACCGGCTCCGGGGTTGGCAGCCCTGACCTGCTATTCACCACCTACGAGTATTTTGCCGAGGACGTTAAGCCTGGCGAAATGGTATTGATCGACGACGGGAAAATCGGCCTGCGGGTGGAATCGATTGATGACAAGTTGGTCACCGCCACCGTGGTTGTGCCCGGCCTGCTCAAGCAGCGCAAGGGGATCAACCTGCCCGACACCAAAATTACCGCGCCGTCACTCAGTGAAAAAGATTTGGCCGATCTGAAAATGGCCGTCGACCTTCAGGTTGATTTTGTGGCGGTTTCGTTTGTACGCCATGCCCAGGACATGATCCATGTGCGCGAATCAGCCGATGGTTTTGGCAAAAACCACCTGTTTTTGATTGCCAAGATTGAACGTCCCGAGGCCATCGAAGAATTAATTCCGATTATCGGTCACTCCGACGGGGTGATGGTGGCCCGCGGTGATTTGGGTGTTGAAATTGGTTCCGAACGGGTGCCCTTGCTACAAAAAGAAATCATTATGCGCGCCAACATGTCCGGCAAGTTTGTCATTACCGCGACTCAGATGTTGGAAAGCATGATCGAAATTCCGGTGCCGACGCGGGCCGAGGCATCCGATGTGGCCAACGCCATTTTGGATGGCACCGACGCCTGTATGTTGTCGGCGGAAACCGCCGCGGGTGCCTACCCGATTGAAGCCGTTGAGATGATGTCAAAAATCGCCTCGGAGGCCGAGAGCCACGCGGTTTACCGCTACCAGGCGCCGACCATGCCCAAGGGCAGCATTCACCACATTCCCGACGGGGTCAGCACCGCCGCGTTTCATACCGCCGGTCTGATGGGTGCGCGTCTGTTGGTTGCCTTTACCAACTCGGGTTACTCGGCGCTCAAACTATCCAAAAAACATCCCGACACCTTTATCGTCGGCGCCACCATTCACGAGCACATCGCGCGACGCATGCGCGCTTTCTGGGGCATTATCCCGATCCTGCTCAAAAAACCGGCCACCATTGAAGAGATGTTCGGCGAAGTGGAAGCCCGCATTACCGAACTGGGTTTGGTGCGTTCCGGTGATGTCGCCATCCTCACCGCCGGCTATCCGTTGTGGACCTCCGGCAGCACCAACTTGCTACGGGTCATCGAAATCGGCAGTGACCGACGTTAGCGAGGCTTGGGATTTCGCGTTATGGCTGCTTCCCGAGGGGGAAGCGGCCATGTCGTTGCAGGGCGAAATCCACCGACTTGCCGCGCGTTTTGATGCGCCGCGCTTCACGCCCCACGTCACCGCTTACGGCGGTAAGGCCGTGGTGGACGAGGCGCTTGAGGCGGTGGTCCGGCGTCTGGTCGCGGCGTGTGTGCCCTTGACGCTGCCTGTCACCGGCTTAACCCACGGTGATTTTTTGTTCCAAACCTTGTTTCTGTCGCTGGGTGCAACGCCGGCTTTGGCGGACTGGTTTACCGAAATCACCGACGCCTTGGGGAACCCGAAAAACTACCGGCTCAACCCCCATCTTAGTTTGATTTACGCGCCGCTTACCGACGCCGACAAGCAGGCTCTATCTTTCGAAAAGCAAGGGTGGTACGAGGCGGAAGTACCCGCCTCGCTGGTGTTTGATCGGCTCGCCTTGGTCACGCCGGGTCCCCGTGGCTGGCACCCATTCGATCATTGGCGCCAAGTCCTCGAGGTGCCCTTGGGCTAATCCACACCGGCGACCGCGGCACGCGCGCGATCCCAACTTTCGCGCAGTTTTTTGAGTTTCTTCTTGCCCAGTGGGCCGAGCTGCGTTACCGCCGCCATCATCCGGTTGCGGCAAACATCACTGCCGATGATCGCCATGCTGTCGAACAGGGGGGGTACCACCGTTTTGCCCGTCACCGCCAAACGTACCGCGTGGGTGGTTTCGCGCATCGACCAACCGTGGATGTCCCCCACGATGCGGAACGCTTGTTCAATCGCTTCGCGATCAAACTGAACCAGCGTTTCCAGTTCCCAGATGAATTTTTGCAGGAAGTCACGGGTATCTTCCGCCTCTTTGCCCTTGGGTGGAATGGTTTCCTTGTCGACGGTGATCTGGCTGAGGAAAAAGATGTCGCAGTACTTGGTGAAATCGCCGAGGGTGGTCAAACGTTTGGTCATCATCGGCATTAACTGTTGCAGAAAGGTTTCGTTAAAGCGCCAGCCCATCAACCGAGCGACCAGTTCCTCGGCGGGTAAGGCCTGGAGGTGTTGCCCGTTGACCCAGGTGAGCTTGTCCATATCGAAAATGGGACCGCCCAGGCTGATGCGTTTGATGTCGAAATCGGCGACCATTTTTTCAAGGGCGAAAATTTCGCTGCCGTCGGGTTGGCTGTAGGCCATGTTGCCGAGGAAGTTAACCAAGGCCTCGGGAATGATGCCCATGTCGCGGTAATAAAGGATGGAGGTGGGGTTTTTACGCTTGGACAGCTTGGAGCCGTCGGCGTTGCGCAGCAGCGGCAGGTGAATGACCTGGGTGGGTTCCCAGCCGAAGTATTGGTAAAGGAGAACGTGCTTGGGCAGGCTGGGCAACCATTCCTCGCCGCGCAAGACGTGGGTGATCTTCATCAAGTGATCGTCGACCACGTTGGCCAGGTGGTAGGTGGGGAAGCCGTCGGATTTGAGCAGAATTTGGTGGTCGATGGTGGCGAGGTCAAAGGTGATATCACCGCGCAAGGTATCGTTCACCACCAATTGCCCCTCGCGGGGAACCTGCATGCGGACCGTGAAGGGCGTGCCCGCGTCTTCTTGGGCTTTGATTTCCTCGGCGGAGAGGGTGGCGCAGTGGCCGTCGTAACCCATGTTGCCGCCGGCTTGGCGTTGCGCCTCGCGCAGCGCGTTGAGGCGTTCTTCCGTGCAGAAGCACTTGTAAGCATGACCGTTGTCAATCAGGGTTTGCGCGTGCTCGCGGTAGATGTCGGTCCGTTCGCTTTGGCGGTAGGGACCGTAGTCGCCGCCGACATCGGGACCCTCGTCCCACTGCAGACCGGTCCAGCGCAAGGCGTCGAGGATCATGGTCTCGTATTCGGGTTTGGAGCGGCTTTGGTCGGTGTCCTCGATACGCAAAATGAAGCTGCCGCCGCCGGCTTTGGCGAAACAATAATTATACAGGGCGATGTAGGCGGTGCCGACGTGGGGGGAGCCGGTGGGGGAGGGCGCAATGCGGACGCGGATGGGTGAATCGGACATGGGACTTCGCCTCCTGAGCGAAACCCGACCAAAATCGCTGAAGTCGGGTGAACGTGAAAAATCGGAACCGGATTGGGTGCTCGCGCGTTGCGGCACCGTGAGGAAAGGGTGAGGAAATAACACGGTTTGCTAGCTTCCCCCTTCGTCCAGGATTACAAGAGGAGGGGGGCCGGAACGAAGTGGGTCGCGGCGGCGCAAACCAAGTTGGATCGGGATAACCTCGGCTAATTTGGGAAAGTAAAGCGTGAAAAACGCCGTTCGCCAAATGAGTCGGCAAGCGACGGGTGGAAGTGAAACCGGCCCGTATCGCGGGGTGACCCGCGCCGATTATACCCGAGCAGGGCGGTGGTGGCATGGGCTAAGTGCCGGCCCGCATTTCTCACAAGGAATTCTGCTACGAAACCGAAAGCCATGCGATTACTCCGCATACTCGGTCACGCCGACTTCGCCTCGGCTGCTACGCCGCGAGGTCGGCCCCGCGCGAGGTCGATCCCGCGAAAGGTCGGCCTGCGCCGGCGCTCGGTGGTCGTCTTCGTACGCATAAGGCTTTCAGCTTCTCGCGACGAATCCTTGTGAGACATACGGGCTAGCTCGTTTAAAGTGAGGGGGTTTCACCTGGTGCGGTTTGTCCGCCGAGGGCCGGCGGGGTGTGGCCTTTTGGGGGCGGCTCTGTTTTCACGGGGCTCGATGGTTTCGTAGCCCGGCCCCGCGTCGTCAAAAATGGGTCTCTTCGCACCCGTCGCGCCGCCTGTTTGTTGGGTCGCTTTCACACCAGGTGTTTTTTTTTAAGTAAAAACTCCCTTTGTGTTAACTTCCTTTTCACGAAAGCCAAAACCCCTGCTAGACTGTAGGCCTAGATCGCGGTCGGTTCCTTTTCTTGTTGAAAATTCGATTTGTATTAAAGCTCCAACGGTTTCCATCCGTATGAAGACTTAAACACGGCCTTCCGCACCGGCACTGTTTTTGAAAGAATCCGCAGAGCGGTTATTCGCACAATCCTGGTTCATCCCGCGACACCGACTCGCTTACCCAATCATCAGCCACCGTTTGCTGTTTTTTGAACCAACTCGTGAATCCACCGTTAAACCAGGTAGTCAATCTTGATCGACGTTGGTTGGTCGAGGTGTCCTCATCTTTTGGAGGTTAGGATATGCCAAGGTTGATTTTTATAAGGCCAGGGGAGACCGATTACTTCCTGCGCGAAACCTTTTTGGGGCGAATGGACGTGGACCTCAATGAAAATGGTTTCTACCAGGCTTCGGCCCTGGGTCATGCTCTGGACAAGTACAGCATTTCTTTTTTGGCGTTGAGTCCGCTTAAGCGTGCCGTGTCCACCGCGTTGCCGCTGGCTGAGGTGCACCATCTGTCGCCGCACCCGGTCGCGGGTTTCCATGCGATGGATTACGGTGAATGGGAAGATCGGCGGATCAGTTACATTCGCCATGGAGATCGACGCCGTTACGAGGCATGGTTGACCGACCCGAATTTCCCCACGCCCGGTGGCGAATCCTTGCGTGAAGTGTATGCCCGTGCCTACAACGATCTGGCGCACATTGTGCAACAGACCAACAGCGACGAAACCATCGCCTTTGTGCTTCAAGACGCGGTTCTGCGTGTTTTGTGTTGCGCCGTGCTTGATTTACCGCTCGACGCCGCCAAACGTTTTTCGATGGCACACGGGAGTTTTGCGGTTTTTGAACGCATCTACGAAGACGGTCCTTATCAAATGACGTCGTGGAACCAGACCCACCATTTCGAGTCCGGTGTGGGTGCGGCTGTTGCCGACGACCTATACGAGTGCTAAACCTTTCTTTGCAACCTGCCGCTGGTTCATAAGCGGTCCGTAGCGGCCCAAGTCGCCTTTTGAACTTGGGCCACCAATTAGTTCGCGTTCCGTGATTGCGACGGGTGGGATGGGTTCTCCGTTTGGGTCCTCTTAACGCGAGCGCCCCTTGCGATTTACTATTTCCTCGCGGGAACCGCGAGGAATGAGCCGGTGGTTTCGGTTACCGCCGCGGTGGCCGCCCGGGTCCCGAAACCACGCTGTTTCTTGAACCCGGAACGGCCGTGATGCGAATTACCCACAATTTGAAGGGATGTTTCACCCGTTTTCATCACGAGCGCAGCGCGGTATTAAGCGGACTTGCGATTTTCACGTTTTTGATCGAAAAGGTTGATGGGCAGCGCATCCGCGCCTTCCTCCAGGGTGAGCGTGCGAATGGGGAACGGAATTTCGATGCCGGCCTCGGCGAATGCTTTTCGGATGGCGATGATCCCTTGGCTTTTCGCCTCGGGGAAGGACACCGGGCCCGGGAACTGAATCCAGAAGCGAACCTCCATGTCGATACTGCTGTCGTTAAATTGGGTAAACACCCCCTCGGGTGCGCCCAAACCCTCGTCGATGAAGTCCAAGGCGCTCACGGCTTCCACCGCGAGGTTCGAAGCTTGTCGCAAGTCACTGTCATAGGCGATGCCGACCGGGATATCGACGCGACGAATTCCGTTCAGCGAATAATTGATCAATGGTTTTTGAAAAACTTCGTTGTTGGGCAGAATGCAAATTCGGCCGTTAAAATCCTCGAGTAGGGTATTGCGTAGGCTGAGTTTTTTGACGGTACCTAGCAGGCCGCCTGTTTCCACGACATCCCCTTGGCGAAAGGGTTGGCGAATCCCCAAAAAAATCCCGGCGATCAGGTTGGTTACCAAGTCCTGAAATGCCAAACCCAGGGCCAAACCCACCAGACCGGCACCGGCAAGGAGCGAGGTGACCGCTTTTTGCAGGCCGAGGACACCCATGGCGACAAACAAACCGACACAAATAAAGACGATCTGGGCCAGCTTAACCAAGAGATCGACGATGGTTTGGTTGTGGTTGAAGGGTTGCGTCACCCGTTTCACGACCAAGGCGACCCCTTTGGCCACCAAAAAGAACATCATCAAAATCAGCACCGCAACCATAAAGTTCGGAAAATGGGCCACGGCCGTATCCAGCCATTGGCTGAATTTCGAATTGAGTGCTTCTATTGCACTTGTAAACATAAAAACCCCCTCAAAAAGATGGGCACGCGTACGTGCCCATGAATTCATCGATTGATGTGCGAACGAGCCCACATTTCTCACAAGGCGTTCTGCCGCGGGGCAACCCATGCGATTACGCGGGGGCGGCCCTCCGCTTTACTCAGTCGAGCTATACGCGACGTAGCGCTGCTACGCCGATAGGTCGGACCCCGATAGGTCGGACCCCGATAGGTCGGACCCCGATAGGTCGGACCCCGATAGGTCGGACCCCGATAGGTCGGACCCCGATAGGTCGGACCCCGATAGGTCGGACCCGCTCCGTTTGCGCTTGGTCGTCATCTCCGTACGCACAAGGTTTTCAGCTTCTCGCGACGAATTCTCGTGAAAAATGCGGGCTAGGTGGTTCCCGATAAATTATTTAATTTCGAGGGCGTCGGTATGGACTTTGCGAACCCCGATCGTGTCGGTGGCGATTTGGTGGGCCAATTCTTTTTCGCCCATGGTGGCGACTTCACCTTTTAAGGTAACGATCCCTTTATCAACTTCGATGTCGATATCGGTTGCATCGACGCCGCGGGTAAAGGCGTATTGGCTGTTGATTTTGGTACCAATCCAGGCGTCATCGAGTTTGTTCATCATCTGTTCGATACGACGGTCTTTTTCTTCCCGATCCGCTTCGTTAATGTTCAGGTGGCTGGTTACCGTTTGGACACCCTTGGTGTTCCGGGCGATACTTTTGGCGATTTTTAATTCTTGCTTGTCGGAGACCTTACCGGCAAGGCTGACGTGACCGTCTTCTACTTCGACATCAATTTTGAAACCGGAGACGTGTTTGTTGGCGATTAACCGTGAAGAAACGGCAACCCCAATCGCGGTATCGTTAACAAATTCAACCGCTTCAGCGACCATGGTCGTATCCTTTTGTTTGGATCGGCCGGTGTCCGGCTTGTTGGTGATGGTCAGGTAATTTTCGACATCGCGTACACCCTCGGTGCCTTCCGCGATGGAGCCGGCCAGATTTTTCTCGGCGCGGTTATCGACCTCGCCGTGTAAAGAAACCGTACCGTCCGAGACATCAATATCAATGGTCAATGGATTTAAGCTTTCGCTAAGTGCATAACCGGCCCATAACTTAGATGCAATAAGTGTGTCTTCCAGGGTGGTGTTGTCTGATTCGGCTTCAGCGGGCGTCGTAGCGACAAGACCAAGGGCCATAAGGACCATAAATAATCGAAACTTCAAGGGAAATCCTCCTAACAGATTGAGTGATGTTGTATGGTGGTTACTGGGTTTATGAGTGGGCGTGAGACCGATGGAAAATAGAACGGTAAAATGCCTTACCGAAGGTTGGGTGCGACGCACTCATCTTCGAAAGCAGGCGGTCTACTTGGTGTTCCGCCTCGTCCTTCTTAAGGCCGTAGCGTTTGCGGATGCGGCCCACGAATTCCTCGCGTTTGCCGCGCGCCGTTTTGAAATCATCGTCGGTCAGCTTGCCCCATTTAGCGCGGGCTTTGCCCTTAAAGATTTCCCAGTTGCCTTGTGCAATTGTCCAATTCATAAAAACCTCCTTTAAGCTATGTTGTAAAGAGATATAGGTGAGAATGCGGAAGGTTTTAGCCTTGCGATATTAGGCGTTCATGCTCGCGAGCAGGTTGTCTACCTGTTGTTCCGCTTCATCTTTTTTTATACCGTATTGTTTGCGAATGCGACCCACAAATTCCTCGCGTTTACCGCGAGCCGTCTCGAGATCGTCGTCGGTGAGTTTGCCCCACTTGGCGCGGGCTTTACCTTTAAAAATTTCCCAGTTACCTTGTGCAGTATCCCAATTCATAAAAAACTCCTTTATTCATTCTATGTAAGCGATTGAACCTAAAGTGTGCAATTCGGGTGGATGCAATTGTGCAAGTGCATCGCCAAGAATCGCCCAATTTAGGTCAAAGGGTTAAGCGCGTGGATGGATGCGTCGTCGGCATGCGTGCGGGCCGGCAGGGCGGATTACCCTTGGGTCGCACGGAGTTGCCCGACAAGGCCGGTGATTCTTTGAAACCTGAGCGGGTTAACCTTGGGTGTGAGCATCAAGGTCGAACCGCGGCGGTTCTGAGGAGAGCGCACGCAACGAGGGGTGCGGGCCTGTTGGGGTGGCGTCAGCGGTGCTTGAAAGCGACGCCCGTACGGTTTAATTCACCGTGAAATGCAACCGGGATTGCGCGCGCTGTCTTTGGAGAAACAGCCTGTTGTCTCAATTCATGATGGATGCATGAACGGATCATTTGTTTCAGGCTGTGGCCTCCTTCGTTGTTCTGCCTCCCTGGTAGCAGGTCGCGTGCCAAAAGTAGATATGTCTTGTAAGTTGTTTGAAATAATGGGTTTGGTTTTTTTTGGCGTTTGTGAGGCCCGCTTGACTCAGATCGGGTTTTGTAGATTCTTCCGAATCTTTGTGTCAAATTTTCAGCGAATTCCGCCCGGTTCCCGCCATGGGTCATCCGGGCACCGGTTACCCCCGACCTTGCGATGCAGGCATAACCGTGCAGCCTTGTGTTATGGTGGCGGGCGATCTTGCATCTCGGAGACCCGTCCCATGACTCGTCCTACCCAGCGTGAATTCTTAAAGTTAGCGATTCCCAATATTTTGACCAATTTAACCGTGCCCCTGGCCGGCTTGATCGACATGGCGTTGTTGGGTCATTTGGAGGCGGTTACCCCCTTGGCCGGGGTCGCACTGGGCACCCTCATTTTTGATTATTGCTATTGGTCGCTTGGTTTTTTGCGCATGAGTACCACCGCCCTCACGGCCCACGCTTACGGCGCCGACGATTTGACCGGCTCGGCCCAGGTCCTGGCCCGTTCGCTGGCGACCGCGCTGGTTTTGGGCGGTTGTTTGGTGCTGCTCCAGGTGCCCTTGGGATGGGGCGGGTTTGCACTCATGCAGGGCGAGGCCGCCGTCGAGGCGGCCGGGCTCAGTTATTTCCACGCGCGCATCTGGTCGGCGCCCGCCACCTTGACCGGTTATGTGTTGGTCGGCTGGTTGCTGGGCCGTCACCAGGTCGGCGCCGTTTTGCTGTTTTCCTCCGTGTTGTACGGTGCCAATATCGGGCTCGACGTCCTTTTTATATTCGGTCTGAAGTGGGGTGCCTTCGGCGCGGGGCTGGCGACGATGTGTGCCGAGTACCTGGCCGTGGCGGTGGGTTTGTTGTTGGTTTGGCGCCGCCTCGGGGATCACCCACCGTTCCAATTAGGCTGGTTGCGTCGCCTGGAAGATTTTCGACCCTTAATGGCGCTCCAGGGCGATATCTTCGTTCGTAGTTTCTGTCTGATTAGCGCCTTTTTCCTGTTCACCAACCTTTCCTCTTCCTTTGGGCAGGTTCTGTTGGCCGCCAACACCGTGCTTTTCCGCTTGCTAAACACCGCGGCTTATTTCATCGATGGTTTGGCCTACGCACTCGAGAGTTTGGCCGGTAAATACCAGGGGGCGGGGGACCGGCCCGCGGTGAAACGCGCCTTGCTTAGCGCTTTGGCCTGGAACATTGGCGCGATTGTGCTGTTTATCGCCGTGCTCTTGGGTGCCGGCGATTGGGTGTTGGCCGCGTTAACCCATCACGAGGCCGTGATTGAAACCGGGCGGCGCTACATGCCCTACGTCATCGGCATGTTGTGTTTGTCGGGGTTCGCCTACATTCTCGACGGTTTTTTTATCGGGCTTGCCAAGGGGCGTATTTTGCGCAACGGCATGCTGATCTCTTTGGTTCTAGGGTTTTTGCCGTTCCTGCCGATGATTGTTTTCGGCCGAAACGAGGAAGCACTTTGGTGGGCGATGTCGGGGTTTATGGCGTTGCGCGCCTTGACCCTCGCCTGGGCCTGCCGTCGTTGGTGGTGGGCCGACGAGAAATAGTCGGCCGATTTCCGAGCTAGGGCTCAGGAAACCCCGCGTCTCGCCGATAACAATTTAAACGGCCGGGGCCTTTCGCCCGTCGATGGTGATGGTTTATACACCCCGGAGGGTTTCCGTGGAGAAAGACGGTGAATCTGGTGGAGATGTTGCCGAAACCCCCTTAGAATGAAGCCCTAGCATGAGGAGGCCGGGAAATGAACGGTTTGAAAACAGCAGTTTTGCTTTGTTGCTTTTTGGTACCGCTGCACGCGGACGTCATTGTATTGCGAAACGGCAAACAAATGATTATTCACGGAAGTTACGAGGTCAAAGGCCAGTACGTCGTTTTCCAGACTGAGAAGAAGGAAACCCTGCAGCTTCCTCTCAAACTTGTTGACATCGAGAAATCCAAGCTGGCGACGGCCGAGTTACACGCCAAGTTGGAAGCCGAGGAAAAGGCCCGAAAAGAAGCCGAGCAATTGGCACTCAACCCGCCCAAGAAGGGGTTGACCATGGCTGAGATCGCTGAAATCGTTCAGAAGAACCGTACCGGCGACAACCCGATGAAAGAAAACGTGACCATCGGCAGCGACACCTTGCAAAATTATTCGGATGACAACCCACGTCCTACCCAGTCCGAGGCCGAATTTGCCGGACCGCGCGGCGATACCACTTTAAACGCGAACGTGCGTCAACAAAAAGCCGGTGAGTTTGCCGGCGCCATGGCCGAACTGGAGAAAAAAGAGAACTTGCTGCGTCAACGGGCAGAGTCATTGCGTAGCAACATTGCCGCTTACGATTCCACCGCCTTTGCCGACGGCCCCACCAACCTTTACGAGCAAGGTGAGCGGGCGCGTGCCGAGTTGCAAAAGGTTGAAGCCGAGCTGGAAGAAGTCGCCAAACAGAAGCGTGAGGTAGACACCCAAGCCCGCAAGGCCGGCGTCAAAAACTACAAACGCATCAACAAAAAGATGGGTGATAAGAATTAAACCTAAGAAGCGGCGTCGTCTGCTGCTGACCGCTCATTGTTTTCCTGGGCCGATGCTTGCTATTTTGCGGGGATCGGCCTTTTTTGGTAGCTATTTACACCTTGGCTCCGTACAATGTGGGTGCCCGCATTTCTCATCCGCGTTCGCTTGGCGGCGATGGATTGAAGAATGTTGATGAGAAATGTGGGCGTCGACGGACCGGTTCCGTTGTGACGTTGTTGAAAAAGGATCGATACGATCATGATTGTTGTTTACCGCACCGGTCGGGCACGAACCTGAAGTGCGCCGGTTTTAGGTTGCCTATGAAACCATCATCCAAGCAGCACTTGGTGAAGGCGACCGCGACCTCGGATGATTCAAGCCGCGAGGCACGTCTCAATCAGGATTCGCCACCATGGGCACCTGCTTTTGCCTCGAACGGTTTTCCCACGCCAAAGACCAACCGTATGTTGGTCTTTTTCCAGCCGACCCGGAACGAAACGGGTCGGGTTCACACCCCGAAAAACGATGTTATTTGGTGGCGTCACCCCAAAGCGGTGATGCGTTTTTTCGGTAGGTTAATGTTTAGAAAGCCCATGCACGTCACCGCCGCGTTGCATGAATTTCAGAGAACAGCGCGATTTTCTAACCAACGCGCTCACGCCGCCTTGTTGTGCGGCCCGAATAATTAGGTACATTGTCATATGAAAATAGAATTTGAAACACAGATCCTTCAGTATCTCGGACGTCAAGAAGATCCGATTAAGCTGAAAAACATTTTGAAAGCATTGGGCTTACCGCCCAACGACCGCCAGTTTATCCGCCAAATCCTCAGGGAAATGATGAAAGAGGGCAAGGTGGTTAAAAACGGCTCCTTCTATTGGGTTCCCAATGGAAAAGAAAGTGCTCGTGCCGTTAAACGCGAGAAAACCCGCGCGCGCGACGAAACCGTTGGGCGCTTGTCCATTGCCAACGCCGGTTACGGTTTTGTCGCCGTCGAGAAGGGCCGCGACTGGATGATTCAGGAGGAAGACCTCAACGGTGCCCTGCACGGCGACATTGTGCGGGCGCGCAAGCGGCGCGGCGATGCCTACGGCCGGGTGCGCGCCGAGATTATCGGCGTTGAAAGTTACGGGGTTTCCGTTTTGGTGGGCATCTATCAGCCGATTGCCGGGAAAATCGTGTTTACCCCGTTCAGTGATTACAACCTCGACCCCGACCGATTGGTGGGCGAACCCGAGAAGGTGACGCCTGGATTAATCGCCACCTTTAAGCGTGACGAACGGGGTTTGTTTGAATTCGACAGCGTGCTCGGTTCCTACGAGGACCCGGTCGTCGACGAGGCGATTGTGTTGGCGGAAAACGAGATTCCCGGCAGCTTTGATCCCCGCGTCATGGAGCAGGTTGCAGATTTTAACCCCGCCTACGAATTTGAGCTGGGTGATCGGCGCGATTTTCGTGACGAAATGGTGTTTACCGTCGACGGTGCCACCGCGCGTGACTTTGACGACGCCCTGCACTTCAAACAACTCGGGCAAGGTGACATTGAGGTCGGCATTCACATCGCGGATGTGTCGCATTTCGTTGAAGAGGACAGTCCGCTCGACCTGTGGGCGCGGGCACGGGGCAACAGTACCTACCTGCCGCACAAGGCGATTCCCATGTTGCCGCAAATTCTGTCGAACGAGTTGTGTTCGCTGAAACCCAACGTGCCGCGTTATACCTTGTCTTGCGTGGTGCGGCTTGATCAAGACGGCGTGGTTAAGGATTGGGAACTCTGCAAAGGCTTAATTTGCAGCAGTTATCGCCTGACTTACGAGATTGTTGATGCGGTTTCCGTCCAGGGTGACGCCAACATGCGCGCCGGCTATGAAGAGGTGGTGCCCAGCTTGGACCTGGCGATTTCGCTGTCGCAAAAGATGCGCCGCGAGCGCATTAAACGCGGCGGCTTCAACCTCGACATGGGCGAGGTTCGCATGGAATTGGGCAAGGATCTGTTGATGAAACGGGTTCAGGAAAAACACCAAACCGCCGCCAACCACATGATCGAGGCCTTTATGGTTTTGGCCAACGAGTGTGTCGCCGAGGAGATGAGTGGTTTGGGGATTACCGTGCCCTACCGCATTCACGACCAACCGGACGAGGAGCGGCTCGAGCGTTTGGCCGCGTTGCTTTCGGCCCACGGCGTTGACGTGCCGCATTTTCTGGCCGATGATCCGGCGCGGGCCATCAATACCGTGTTGGCGCAATTGAAAAGCCATGAAAACGCCCAAGTCATGCAGACCCAGGTGCTCAAGGCGATGAAAATGGCGGAATACAACATCGAGAACCGCGGCCACTTCGGCCTCGCCTCTGAATATTACGCCCATTTCACCAGTCCGATTCGACGTTATGCCGATCTGATCATTCACCGCCGCCTGACCGCCGTTTTGGCCGGTGGCAGGGAACGGGTGTTGCCCGAGCATTTCGACGATGAACAGCTGGAGGCCGTTTGCAAGCAGATCTCCAAGCGCGAACGTGCCTCGGCACGTGCCGAACAGACCTTTGTGCAGCTTAAAATGTTGCGTTACCTCAAGGAACATGTCGGCGACGAAATGGAAGGCGTGATCGACGACGTCAAATCCTTTGGTTTGTTTGTGCGGCTCAACGACCTACCTGTCTCCGGCCTGGTCCATGTCGAGACCTTACCCGGCGGCGAATATGAATTCGTGCCCGAAATTCTGGCGCTGGTCGGCGCGCGCAATGGACGGCAGTTTAAGGCCGGCGATCCGCTTAAGGTTCGTTTACTGCGCGTGGATTACATCACCCGCAAAATCGATTTTGAGCCGAGCATGTCCCGTTGGGAAAAGCTTGAAATGGGACCTTCCGCGACCCGTGTCTCCAACCGGCCGCGCCGTTCCGCCAAGTCGGCTGAGCGCGCGCCGCGCGGTAGCCGCGACGGCGGCAGAGGCCAAGACGGTGCGCGTGAGGAAGGTCGCGGTCCGCGCAAAAAGGGGCCGTCCCGCAAGAGCTCGCCCGGGAAACTGTGGGCCAAAAGCAACAAGGGCAAAAAGGGTGGTCGCAAGGGCGGTAAAGGGAAACAGAAATGACCATACAGGCCCCTGTCGCCGCACCTGAACAGGCGACCTGTTTGGTGTGTGGTGGGCCCGGTGAGCACGAGGGACGGTTCGGCGACACCTTTTATCGGGTGACCGAGGCCGAGGTCGATCTTTACCGCTGTCGTCGCTGCCGGTCCGACTTTGTTTGGCCGCTGCCCTCGCGGGCCGAGATCAACGATTTCTACCCGTCGGGATACTGGCAAGAGCAAACCGGTGAATCAAGCCTGATGGCACGTGCCCAACAGGTTTACATTCAAGCCATGCTCAAAGCCGATTTAATGGGTTGGATCGCCCGCCTGAACCTCGCGCCCGGCGCCAAACTCATTGACTTGGGTTGTAGCCGCGGCGATTGGCTCGCGCTCATCGCCGCGGCCGGTTACCAAGTTGAAGGTTTGGAGAGTGATCCCCGCGCGGTCGCGTTTGCGCGCTACACCTTTGGGCTCAAGGTTAGCCAGGGGGATGTGGACGATTGGTCACCGGATCGCGAGGGCTTTGACGCCGTTTGTTTGTTCCACCTGTTGGAACACGTGCGTTCCCCGCGTGGTCTGTTGACCAAAATCCACGGCGCGCTCAAACCCGGCGGCAGCATCTTGTTGCGCGTCCCCAACCGCCATAGCTGGCAAGGCCGCCTGTTCGGCAAACACTGGAAAGGCCTGGAGATTCCGCGCCACCTGTGTTTGTTCGAACCCAAGGCTTTGTTGCGGTTGTTGGAAGAAGTGGGGTTCACCTTGGACCGGTGGTCGACCTGGTCCTTGCGTGACGGCCCACCGGCGGCGTCTTCTTCGCTGTTCCGCCAAGGCGAACCCACCTGGCGGTTGATCAACCGTCGCGGCGGCGGCCTCCCTGTGTTGCTCTACTTGGCGCTTACCTGGGCCGCGGCGCCGTGGGAAGCCTTGGCCGCGTTGTGCGGTGCCGGGAGCATGACCACCATTCACGCGCGCAAGGGTTGAAGCGTCGTGGGCTGGTCTCTGGCTGTTGAGACAGGTGGGTGTCGATCATTATTATTGCGCGGCGGGCGGTGCGCTTTGGTATGATGCGTCGGCGATGCATGATTGGCTCAGTTATTGCTCCTTTCTTTCTCGTTTTATTGTTTGTTGAAGGACACAATTCTATGTACAAAGGACTATCGGTCACCGTGGTGATCCCTTGCCTCAACGAAGAGGACGGCATTCGCGCCGTGCTCGGCGCGGCCCCTGAATGGGTTGACGAGGTCATTGTGGTGGACAACGGATCGACCGACCGAACCGCCGACGTCGCCCGCGAATTGGGTGCATTCGTCGTTAGCGAAGATTTGCGTGGTTACGGCCGCGCCTACATGCGTGGTTTCAAACACGCCAAAACCGATATTATCTGCACCCTCGACGGCGACCACAGCTACCCGATCCACGATTTGGGTAGATTGCTCGACGTGTTTCTCGATTACGAGGTTGATTTCCTGAGCGCCTGCCGTTTCCCCATCCTCAACCAGGAATCCATGAGTTTCAAACACTGGATCGGCAACAAAATTCTTTCCTTTGCCATGGCGCTTTTGTTCCGCTTCCCGATTGAGGACAGTCAGTCCGGTATGTGGGTCTTCCGCCGCAACATCCTCGAGAAAATTAACCTCACCTCACCCGGGATGGCGTTTAGCGAGGAGATCAAAATCGAGGTCATTCGCAATCCAGAGGTGCGTTTCAAAGAGGAGCACATCAAGTATTCCGCGCGCAAAGGCGAAATCAAATTGCAGCCTTACCGTGACGGAATTCGCAACCTGCTTTTCCTCGCCCGCAAACGGTTTTTGGGGTAAACGCCGGTGCGTGTTTCCGTGATTGTGGTCAACTGGAACGGCTTGCATCTGTTGCCGTCCTGTCTCGCCGCGCTGCAACGCCAAACCCGGCCCGCCGATGAAATCATTGTGGTCGACAATGCCAGTGAAGACGGTTCCCAGGCATGGCTACAACAGCAGGAAATTCCTGGCTTGAGAGCGGTCTTTCTGGCTGAGAATACTGGATTTAGCGGCGGGAACAATGCGGGATATCGCGTCGCGAGCGGCGACGTGGTGGTGCTGCTCAACAACGACGCGGAGCCCGAGCCGACTTGGCTGGCGGAGGCCTTGCCTTTGTTTGAAGACGCGCGCGTCGGCATGGTCGCCTGTAAAATTCTGCGCGCGGATCGCACCCATATCGACAAGGTCGGCCATCTGATTTACCGCGACGGCCAAAACCGCGGTCGCGGGACCGGCCAGGTCGACCGCGGCCAATACGATGGGAGCGACGAGGCCTTGTGGCCCGACGGTTGTGCCGCCTTTTATCGGCGCAGCGCGTTGGAATACTGCCGTACCGCCGAGGGTTTGTTTGACGACGACTTTTTCCTCTACGCCGAGGATGCCGAATTGGGCATGCGTTTGCGCTGGGCCGGTTACCAGTGCCGCTACCAACCGCGTGCCGTGGTGATTCACCAACACTCCGCCACCCTGGGCAAATTCAGCGCTCGCAAGCTGTATTTCATAGAGCGCAACCGATTGTGGCTGGCCGTGAAAACCTTTCCGCTTGATTGGTTGCTGCTGGTGCCCTGGTTCAGCTTGCTCCGCCACCTTGCCAACGCCTGGGCCGTGCTGCGCGGTAAAGGCGCCGCGGGTGGTGCCGCGGGCGATATCGGCACCGCGGCCATGTTGGGTGCGCTGGTCAAAGCCCACTGGCACGCTCTGCTGAAACTGCCGCGTATGTGGTCCAAACGCAGACATTTGGTGCGAAAATTGGGCAGTCGCGAGATGAAATGTGTGCTGCGTCACTATCGCATTTCTTTACGTGAATTGACGCTACAGGATTAGCCTGAACACGGTTAAGGTGTGGCCGGACCTGCGCTTCCGCGGCCATTTCTGTTTTTCCTTCGCGCACCATCGTTAAGCGAAGGGTGGTCAAGGGTGTTAAAACCTAAGAAGCGCGATAACTCGCGGCGATTTTAGCTAAACCTCTGGGCTGCAACGGTCTGTGAAAATGCTCACCGCACCCATTGGGTGGGCGTCGTGCGCAACCCCGGCCCGCTTTTCCCAGACCATTTCGCTCCAGATCTTTAGCCAAAATCCCTCACGCTTATCGCGCTTCTTAGGTAAAAACGCGGGTTTTTTCAGAGGAATCCCTTCTGTTTGGCGACCTTTAGCCGGCCGCTTAACCCGCGCTCGGCCTTTGCTTTAAGGATCAACCCTTATAAATGCGGGTTAGCGGTTGTTCCTACCTAGGGGCAATGCTAGAATCGCCTAGTCCACCATGCAAAAACTGACGCTCTTTTTACCAACATGTACTTTGATTATCTTGACTTGGAGGGCATTCACCCCATGATTCGAGCACTTACTTTTGCCTTAATTCTCGGTTTCGTTTTGTCGCCGGCACACGCAAGCGACAATCTGGAGGACATCAACTTTCCATTGAACTCCTCCGTTGTTGTGGATGGCTTTCAAGGCCTAGACCTCCTTGCCGCGGTCATGAAAAAACACAACAACCTCGATCTGGAAGTCGTGGGTTACACCGACTCCATCGGAACCACCGCTTACAACAAACGGCTTAGCCTGCAACGTGCCAACGCCGTTAAAAGTTACTTGGAAGGCAAAGGCGTCACCGGCGCCAAGATTGCGACCAGCGGCGAAGGCGTTGATTCAACGCACAACAACCAAAACCGCGAAGGTCGCTTCCAGAACCGTCGGGTCAGCCTTTTCCTATTTGAAACCACCAACGGTACGCGTCGCAAAGTCAGCTACGAGCGTCTGCTGTTTTTGTTCTTTGGCAAAGCTGAATTTGCCGAGGCGCAAGCCGAATCCACCAGTGGCGGCATGGCCTTGGGCAAACAGGACGAGATCCTGAAAAAGTTGTCCGACCTCGAAAAAGAGGTTCAGGCGCTGAAAGACAGCTTTAATCTGCCTGACTCCGGCAACGGCACCGCCGCGCCGGTTGCCATCGGTCACGGTGGTGTTTCCGGCAAATGGAACGCCCCGGACAACGTGTCCGGTGTGAGCTTCGGTTTGGGCATGGACAACGACAACAAGTTCACCGGTCGCCTCGAAGGTTTGTACTTCAAACCCGTCTCTGAACACTTTGCCGTTCAGTTACAAGGTGATGTGAACTATTACGACAACCGCGAAGAAGAGGGTCAATTCGACGCCGCCTTCGTTTACCAACAGGGTTACTTCAAAATCGCCGCCGCCGGTTCTTACAAATACGCCAGCATCGACGGCTTTGATACCGCGCGTATGGGTCAAGGTGCTTTGATTGCCGATATCCAGTTAGAGCGCGGTAAGGTCGGTTTGTTTGCCACCAGCGCGTTTGCCGACGGCGACGTGCTTGCGACCACCCAAATCTTCAACACCAATCCCGCCGGCGTGGCCACCCAAACCGCATTTGCCAATGAATGGTACGTGAACGTGCCCAACCAATACGGCATGCACTTTGGTTTTTCCATGACCGACACCGTGGATTTCAGCGGTCACTTCGGTGCCATTGACGGTGAATCCGACGCCAGTTTGTCCGCGAGCCTGAAACTCGACGTTTTGATCCGCGACAACTTCTCTTGGTACCTGTCTGCCGACATGAACGAATCGCACCTCATCAACGACGACGATTCCTTCCGTTACTTGGCCGGTATCAAAATGGGTTCCTGGGCCTCTAACCGCTACCGCGCGACGCCCGGCCTCTCACCGGTTGATATTCCTCGCGTTCGTTACGAAATCCTGGCCCGTCGCATTCGCAACGGCAACACCGCGCCGATTGCCGAAGCCGGTGCTTCCCGCACCGAGGTTCCCGCCGGCACGGTTGTCCTGGACGGTTCGCAATCCTACGATCCCGAGGCCGATGCGCTCACCTACCAGTGGGTCCAAACTTCCGGTCCCTCGGTCGAAATCCAAAACGCGGAAAGTGCCCGCGCTCAGTTCACCGGTGTTGCCGGCGAAACCTACGCCTTCCAGTTGACCGTTCGTGACAACTTCGGCGGCTCTTCGTCCGACCTGGTTCGCATCCAAATGGAAGCGGCCCCCATCCCGGTTCCCACCGTTTCCTTCTTCCGCGCCACCCCCGACACCATCGACCTCGGCGGCATTTCCAACTTGTCTTGGAACGTGACCGACGCTGATTCAGTGGAAATCTCCGGCATTGGCGTGGTTGACGACAGCGGTGTGTTGTTCTTGAGCCCCGAGGCCACCACCACCTACACCTTGACCGCAACCAACGTGACCGGTTCCGTTACCGCGGAAGTGACCGTGACCGTGCGTCAATTGCCGACGCCGACCATTGGTTTCTTCACCGCGACCCCGGACGACATCAAGCAGGGTGAATTCACGACCTTGTCTTGGTCGACCCAAAACGCCGAAACCGTCACCATCAGCAACTTGGGTCAAGTGGCTGCAACCGCCACCGTCATCCTGACGCCTGAAGCAACCGTCACCTACACCTTGACCGCGACCAACAGCGCCGGCTCAGCCACCGCGGAAGTCACGGTTAACGTGGGTCCCCCCAACCAACCGCCCATCGCGGCGGCCGGCGCCGACCAATCCTTCTTTGGTCAGCGGGTGGTTACCCTCGACGGTTCTCGTTCGTTTGATCCCGACGGCGACGCGCTCACCTACCAGTGGACCCAGCTTTCCGGCCTGCCGGTTGAGTTGACCGGTGGCGACACCGCAACGCCTACCTTCACGGCCACGCGCGGCAGCTACGAGTTCCGCTTGATCGTTCGCGACACCAGCGGTAGCTTGGCCACCGACGATGTCCGCATCACCGTGGTTGAGTTCAAACGATAAGCCACCGGCGCCGCAACCATTGCGGCGCTTCCTACAACCTAAGAAACCGAGCACCCTCCGTCAGTTTTTGGCGGGGGGTTTCTTTTTGGTGTGCCCGGCAGGGCATACCAAAAAGAAGAATTAGATCCCTTGCCTGTCAGCGGGAGGGGTTCGCCGAACGGATTTGGGGCACGTTGCGAGGCGAGTGCTGAAGGAAATGGAATGGTCGAGGTTTTTTGACGGGCGTTACGGCCTCAGGTGAGAACCCGCCTTGGCCCGAGTCCGCTTTCGGTTGAGCGGGGTGAATTCGGGTCAGGTTGTTCCGTTCCCAATCGACGCGGTCGTTTTACCGGATGAGATGACCCTGTTTAGGACCCACCCGAGGACGCGACGAAAGGAATCGCATCTTCAGATTGAATTGCGGCGAGGATTTCCGGTATTTGGGTTGAGAAGGATGTGCCGTCGTCCCGGTTACGCCGCCTCGTTGGCGCGCCCGTAATTTGATCGGATTTGCGTGAGGAACTGTTCCACCGTGGCTTTTAATGCTTCCGATGTTTGAGCCGTGGTGGCGGCGATGTCCAGCACCGTGCTGGAGGTATGCCCGGCAACCGTTGCGCCTTCCTTGACCTCTTGAATAATCGCCGACACTTGCTGCACACCTTTGCTCGCCTCAAAAATGCTTCGATTGATACTTTCTGACGTCGTGTGTTGTGCTTCGACCGCACAGGAAACACTTGTGACCGACTCATCGATGCCCTTCATGACCGCATCGATTTGGCCGATGACTTCCAAGGAACCGGCGTAGGCCGATTGGATTTCGTCAACTTTTTTGCTGATATCGGCTGTTTTTTCAGCCGTCTCCGCTGCAAGGTTTTTGACTTCTTCGGCCACAACGGCAAAGCCCGCACCTGCTTTGCCCGCGCGTGCCGCCTCAATGGTCGCATTGAGCGCCAATAAGTTGGTTTGCTCGGCGATTTTTTGAATCGATACGACAAAATCATCAATGCTCCGAATACGTTCATTTAAATTGATGAAGGTGGTATTCGCCTTTTCCACATAAGTCATCCCATCCTTTGATTTGGACTGGGCCGTTATGATTTGGTCGCTGATGGCGTCACTGGACGACACCATCTCTTTCATTTCCTGTGAGACGAGGGTCACACTGGTGCTCGATTGTTCGGAGGCGGAAGCCACGGTGACACTTGCATCGGTTGTTTCCCGTGCAACATCTTTCATATCGGCCGAGGATTGTTTCATTTTGGTCGAAGAGGAGACCAGGCTGTCAATGAGATGGGAGATTTGAGAATCGAATCTGTCGGCAAGTTCCATGATCGCGCGCTGGTGCGCTTCTTTGGCGATGGCTTCGCGCTGTGTGTGGTCTTTCCGGGTCTTAGCCAAAGCCTGTTCCTGTTGTTTCATTTCAATGGCATTGTCTTTAAACACGTTTACGGCACGGGCCATATCACCGATTTCATCAGATCGGTCCAAGTCTGGAACCTGGAATTCTAGATTGCCTTTTGCCAAATTCGTCATCGTGTCCGTCATATTGGCTACCGGCTCGGCAATGATTTTGCCGATTTTTGTAGCTAGAAAAATGCCGATACCTATAATTAAGAGAACCTTTAAAATAATGGTGAAAAAAGATTGGGTAAATTGCGCCGATGCCTCTTGACCAAGTCTATCTTGGAACTGTTTGTTCTCTAATTTTAGTACCTCTAGTTCGTCGGCAAGTTGCGGGCCTACGACATCAAGGACCGTGCTGACAATTTGATTTCTTTTCTGGGATAATTCCACAACCTCCTTAAAGGTGGTTTCATACCCACGTGCCATTTCAATAAGCTCGTTGGATAGTGCTCTTCGTTTTGGGTTCTGAAGTTCTCGTTTCATCTCTGACGCAAGCCTGGCGAATTCCTGCAATTCTTTTTCCGCGCGCGTTGCGTTGTCGGGGATGTTATCCACCAAGAAACGGTTTGCATACAGGCGTGCAAGCAACAAACTCCTTAGGTTTAAGCCGGCAAGATAAGAGGCGGTGGAGTCCTTATCTTCAAAGGCACTTTTCATGATCGCCGTTATATTTTTCTCAGCCCGCGGACCCAGATCATTTAATTGACCGATGAGTTTTTCCCGGTCCCGTGATAGATTGGCGACTTCTGTGAACGAGTTATCATAAGATGCTATCGTCGATTTCGCTTTAGATATGGTTTTTACGGCATCGCCGCGCAAGAATAATTTTTCAGTTTCGCTGATCATGTCCGCGGTTTTTTTTATGCGTTCGTGGACTTCGTCTTCTGCTGAATCCTTCTGGCTAATCAGGAAATCCTTAGCATTTAAACGAGCCGTGAGAAGATTCGCTTGTACACGCCCCATTTGATTGGTCTGTAGCGCATAGGAGCGGTATAACTCAAAAACATTATTCGCTTTGTAAAGATCATAGACCGAGAAGATGGAAACAATTACAGTTAGTATCAAGATTGAGCCAAAGCCGATAATCATTTTTGTGCGTATTTTAGCGTGGTCTGTAAAATTTCTAACCCAGAGATATATTTTCATCCTCATGTTTTCCTCGATTTTGTATCTTCTTTAGTGCGGCGAATTTTCGATAGCATTTTGGGGCTCTTGTTTTCCACGCACCGATGCAGCGGTATTAATTAAGGTCTTGTTCATTCGGCTGCTGCTCTCTTACTCGGTTCTGATATTGTAAATCTTAAAAAAGGGGACCGTTTAACGGGTGGGATGCTGATCAGCACCTGGGATCCGCCCGTGGCGGTTTAGTTTCCCCGCGGAACCCACGTTTGAAGGCCGTCGTTGGGTGCCACAATAAAAAGGCCCCGAATCGCATGGATTCGAGGCCTTTTTGTAATTTTATCGGTCTTGGTTGCGGTTTACTTCCTGACCACGAAGTTAATCAGGCGGCCGGGGACGAAGATTTCTTTGATGATTTGGGCGCCGTCCAGATAACCCGCGATTTTATCCAGGGCCTTGGCCTGGGCCAGGGCTGAGTCCTTGTCCGTATCGGCCGCCATTTCCAAGGTATCGCGTTTCTTGCCGTTCACTTGGACCACCATTTGGATCAGTTCCTCTTTGGTGAGTTCCTCCTCAAAGGTGGGCCAGGTTTCCGCCGTGATTGGGGTGTCGTGGCCGAGTCGGTCCCACAGCTCTTCGCAGATGTGTGGGGCAAACGGATTGAGCAGGATCAGCAGGCGGTTGATGATGTCGCGGGGTTTTTGCTTGGCTTTGGTGAGGCTGTTGACCAATACCATCATCTTGGAAATGGCCGTGTTGAAGCGGATGCCTTCGATGTCTCCCGTGACCCCTTTGATGGTTTTGTGGGCCTCTTTGATGAGTTGTTGGTCATTGCCCCAGCCATCGACCAGTGCCGCGTTCAGGTTGTCGTTTTCGGTGTCGAGCACGAGACGCCAGGTGCGTTCGAGGAAGCGGCGCACGCCTTCGATGCTTTGGGTGTTCCAGGGTTTGGACTGCTCCAGTGGGCCCATGAACATTTCGTACAGGCGGAACGAATCGGCGCCGTACTGCGCAACGATGACGTCGGGGCTGACGACGTTGCCCTTGGACTTGGCCATTTTCTCGATTTGGGCCTCGAGTTCCTCGCCGGTTTCGCGGTTTACGAAGGTGCCGGGTTTGGTTTCGTCGACCAAATCGGCGTGGACATACCCGTCCTTGCCGCGGTAGCTCTGCGCCGTGATCAGGCCTTGGTTAACCAATTTGGTGAAGGGTTCCTTGGTGGAAACGAGGCCCGCGTCATAGAGGACCTTGTGCCAGAAACGTGCGTAAAGCAGGTGGAGGACCGCGTGTTCGGCGCCGCCGATGTAGAGATCAACCGGCATCCAGTACTTTTCTTTTTCGAGGTCCCAGGCTTTGTCGCCGTTTTTGGGGTCGATATAACGCAGGTAATACCAGCAGGAGCCGGCCCACTGCGGCATGGTGTTCGTCTCGTACCGCCAGGATTTGCCGTCTTCTTTGAAGTTGACCCAGTCGGTCGCTTTATTGAGCGTGGGCTGGGGATCGTCGCCTTGGGGCGGGCTGTAGTCCTCGACCTCGGGCAATAACAACGGCAGTTGGTCCTCGGGAAGGGCGTGATGGTTGCCTTCCTCATCGAAGCGGATGGGGAAGGGTTCGCCCCAGTAGCGTTGGCGGCTGAACAGCCAATCCCGTAACTTGTAGTTGATGGCGGCTTTGCCCGTGCCGCGTTCTTCCAGCCAGTTGATCATTTTTTCCTTGGCGTCGGCCACATTGAGCCCGTTGAGGAAGTCCGAGTTCACGATCAGACCGTCGCCGATGTAGGCTTCCTTGGTCACGTCGCCGCCGCTGACCACCTCGACGATGGGGATCTCGAACCTGTCGGCGAATTCCCAGTCGCGGGTATCGTGGCCGGGAACGGCCATGATGGCGCCGGTCCCGTAGGACATCAGCACGTAATCGGCGATCCAGATGGGGATTTCCTTGCCGGTGGCGGGGTTGATTGCATTGGCGCCGATGGGCACGCCGGTTTTGTCCTTGGCCTTTTCGGTACGGTCCAGGTCGGACTTACGCGCGGCTTGGTCGCGGTAGGCCTTGACCGCGTCCTTGTGTTCGTCGGGTGTTAAGAGATCGACGAGCGGGTGCTCCGGCGCGAGAACCATGTAGGTTGCGCCGAAGAGCGTGTCGGGTCGGGTGGTAAATACGCGAATGGTTTCGTCGCGGCCGGGCAGGCTGAATACGATGTCGCAACCGCGCGAACGGCCAATCCATTCCACTTGCTTTTTCTTAACGCCCGCGGGCCAGTCAACCAGCTCCAGGTCCTCGATGAGGCGGTCGGCGTATTTGGTGATCGCCAGCACCCACTGGCTCATTGGTTGACGGATGACCGGGTGGTCGCCGCGTTCACTTTTGCCGTCGATGACTTCTTCGTTGGCGAGTACCGTGCCCAGGGCCGGGCACCAATTCACCGGAACCTCGGCGATGTAGGCCAACCCTTTTTTGTAGAGTTGCAAAAAGATCCACTGGGTCCATTTGTAATAGTCGGGATCGGTGGTGTTGACCTCGCGTTCCCAGTCGTAACTGAAGCCGAGCGATTTGAGCTGGCGCTTGAAGTTGGCCACATTTTGGGCCGTGGTAATCGCGGGATGGGTCCCCGTTTTGATCGCAAACTGTTCCGCCGGAAGGCCGAAGGCGTCCCAACCCATGGGATGCAACACGTTAAAACCATTGGCGCGTTTGTAACGGGCCACGATGTCGGTGGCCGTGTAACCCTCGGGGTGGCCGACGTGTAGGCCCGACCCGGACGGGTATGGGAACATATCGAGCACGTAATACTTGGGGCCGGACAAGGACTCGGGTGTTTTAAAACTTTGCTTTTCTTCCCAAAAGGCTTGCCATTTGGGTTCAATGGTTAAATGGTCGTACTTCGGCACTTATCACTCCAGAAGAAAGATCGTACTTAAAGGGCGGGTGATGGGGCTCGCCTGCATGCGGCAAAGATGGGACGGACGCGGTCCCCCCGAACCTTTCCACGTCAGCATGTATTGGCTGGGCCGTTGTAAGGCAAACCCGCGAATGGAACAACGGCAGAATCGACTATTGTACTTTGGTTCCAGAAGCTGGGACAAGTATGGAATGCAATGGGTTAGCCCGCATCTCTCACCCGTTTTCTGCTTCGCGAGCCAAAAAGTCTGCTATCACCACGTTTGCTTGGTCAACCGGCCTTCGACGTAGCCCTGCTACGCCTGTGTCCGGTTTCGGTCGCAAGCCTTGTGCTACCAAACTTTTTGACACGCTTGCGACGAACACGGGTGAGAGATGCGGGCTAGCCCGCGAGCCCGGCTGTACCGTCGATCACACCCGTCTCACCCAGAGTTCTCGCTCGCATTGTTTCCAAGGAATTCTGCGACGAAGCCGAATCCTTGTAAGCAATGCGGGCTAAGAATGGTGTTCTCTGCCGAAGGGGCGCAGGCGGATCAGCAAGTAGGGAAGCAAGGTGACGGCCGCGAACAGGGCCGTTACCATCGCCAAGCTTGTGAAAATCCCGAAATAGATGGTGGGTCGGAAACTGGAGGCAGCCAGGATCATGAAGCCCGCCACAATGGTCACCGAGGTATAGAACATGGCGCGTCCGACGCCGCCGTGGCAGCGGTACAAGGTGGCGCGGTAATCGCGATGGATCTCAAATTCCGCCCGGAACCGATAAACGTAGTGGATGGTGTGGTCCACCGCGATGCCGACACTGACCGCCGCGATGGTGATCGTCATGAGGTCGAGGGGAATGCCCAATAAACCCATAATCCCTAGCACCAAAAAGACAGGAAACACATTGGGGACCAAAGCGATGATCGCGACGGGAAAGGAGCGAAACAAAATCAAGAACATCATTAAAATCGCCAAAAACACCACGCCGATGGTTTTGATCTGGGAATCAAACAAACTTTGCAGCATATTGTTGTAAAGCACGTACATGCCGGTGATGCGCACCTGATCTGCTTCGAACCCAATCTCGTTTATCAGGTGGTTGCGAATGCCGTCCAGCAGTTCCTGCCGCTTGAGGTTGGGGTCACTTTCGACGACCCGCGCCACCAGGCGGACCTGGCGGAAGTCGCGATCAACAAACGGCTCAAGCACCGCCTCCTTGAAACGCGCGGGCAGCGCGGTTTTGAGCATGCCCAGCAGGAAACTGTTGAGGGGGCGGCTGCCCGTGATCTCCTCGGCGACCTTAAGCGTGGCGTCCAGCGACAGCACCTTGCCGACGGCCGACTGTTGTTCCAAGTATTCATGGGCCTGGCGCAATTTGGCGCGATGGGCGGGGTTGATCCAATAATTTTTTTCGCCGCCGTCGATCACGATCTCCAGGGGAACCGTGCCGCCTAGCTTGCTGTCGATCAGCAGCATGCCCTGGTGGATTTCGGTGTTTTCGTGGAAATAATCGATAAAGCGGTTTTCGACACTGAGGCGGGTTGTGCCCCAAACCGAAACGCCCAGGAGCACCAAGGCCGCGATGAACAGCAAGCCGCCGTGGGCATCCGTGAGCTTGGCGAGCCACAGCATCAAAGGGTTTTCGGCCTCGGTTTCGGCTGTTTCGTCGCCGCTCCCCGCCGTTTCCGCGGTCGTCAGCACCAGCAGCGGGGCCAGCACCAGGAAAATGAAGGCGTAGGCGACGGCGATCCCGGCCGTCATCATCAATCCGAAATCCATCACCGGTTTGATCCCGGAAAAAACCAGCGAACCGAAACCAACCATGGTGGTTAACGAGCAGAAGAAGCAGGGGAGGGCCACGTCTACCACGGCCTGTTTGAGTTTGGTACGCGCGTTGCCGGACTGTTTGAGGTTGTCGAAGCGGACCGCGATATGAATGGCCATCGACATGCCGATAATCAGGAGCAGCGAAATGAAGTTGGAAGAAACGACCGTGGCGGGTTTGTCCAGTAGGCCCAGCAACCCGATCATGGTAACCACGACCAGGGCGCAGGTGAGCAACGGCAAAAACACAAAACGTTTGCTGCGGAACACGATCCACAAGGCCAGCGCCAGGAACGCGATCATGCCCGCGCCGAAGACGACCAGGTCGCGACGTACAAATGCGGTCATATCGGCCACGATCATGGGCAAGCCGCCTAGGTACACGTCGGCCGCATCGCGGTGGCGCGCCAAGACCGCGCGAATGTCGGCCACCATTTTTTCCTGTTGCTCGGCCTCGGCCGCGGTGAGCGTGCTTACCCTTTCTTCGAGCTCCGATAATCGCGCGGATTCTTCCGGCGAAAGGGCCGCGCTGCGTCGTGACCCGCGTAACGTCTCGCGCTCGATGATTGCTTCGCTCAGCGGCGGGTTTTTGGTGAGAACCAGTTGAATGGCGGTGGTTTCACCATCACGGCTGATTAACTGTTCGCTGTAAAAGGGGCTTTCGGTGAGTTCCTTGCGCGCGAGGGTTTTGTCCACCCTTTCGTCTTCCAGATTGGGGATCCCGCGCAGCAAGGCGGTAATCGGCAGGGGTGGGCTGAGCAGCAGTGGGGCGTTGAGCATGGAATTCACGTGTTCAACACCGTCTACCTGTTCCAGCTCGTCGACGAGTGCGCGCAATGCCTGCAGGGTCGCGGGTTCAAATAAATCGTGTTTGGGTTGGTAGGCCACCAGCAAAAAAGGTTCGTCTGGAAAGGTTTGTCGGATCTGGATATAGGCGCGCAGGTCGGCGTCGTCCTCAAGAATGAGGGAGTCACTGCCGGAATCGAGCCGAAAAGACGGCATGAAAACCGCGCAGGCCGCCACCACCAGCGCCATTGCGAGGAGGCAGCGGCGGGGATGCGCCAAAACGGCGTTTTCGTATAAGGCGGCGAGGGAGGATGACATGCAAGTTCCTTTTGGGTTGGATTCCGTCGGCATCGGGTGGCGATGCGCTTATTTAACCAGGAGACGCGCCCCAAAACCAGGTGGTTGCGGCGGCAGTCCGGGAGCGGCATCTTCTTTACGCCCAGGTTTGGGAATGGGTTTAGCAGAGAGATCGTCGGGTCGTGCGGCAAACCTCGTGGGTCAATTCGCGGGGATGGGTCGGGCGCGTAAAGCGTGGCGTTAGGTTATCCTTTGGTGGGCTGCATTTCTTGTGGATCCTTTTTTTTGGTTAAGGAGAAATCTGATAAACTGGAAAAATACCAAAACCCCGTGCAGAATCTCAAACACCCGCCGTGCATGACCGCGGGTGGGTTCTCCTCGCACTTGGTCCCGGAGTGCGCCTTGGATTTCGAAATCAACGAAGATGACAGCAACGACCTGGAAAAAGAGGGTCTTGCCTGGAAGCAAGCGACCCGCCTGCGTTCGATCTACTTAGGTTTGGCCGCTTACGGGGTGGCGCTTTTAGTGTGGTTTTTTGCCTACCGCCTCGGCTTTTTGTCGCTACCCGCGCGGGTTGGTATTGCCATCATCAGCTTGCATATCTTCGTTCAAATCGGGTTCATTTTGGTGGTTCGCAAGGGGTGGAACCTGCGTTTTGCAGACGCCAGCCTGACCATGCCCAACATTATTTTGGCCATTACCGTGAATGCGCCCGCGCTCTTTTATATGACCGCCGAAAGTCGCGCCATGATGTTGTTTCTTTTCTTGTTTGGTTTCTATTTCTCCATTTTGCGGTTGACCTACCGGCAGTGCTTCGCGGTGGCCCTTTACAACATCAGTCTGTACTGTTTTGTGCTTTGGGGTGTTTACCTCTGGCGAAATGATCAAATCGACCTGCACCTTGAGGCCTTTAACCTCATGGTTTTTTCGGCCTCGTTGTTGTGGCTGGCCTTTTTTTCCGGTTATACCAGTTTCCTGCGCAAGCGTTTGCGCAAAAAGAATTTAGAAAACCAAGACCTACTCAAAAAGTTGTCTGACCTGGCGGAACGCGACGAATTGACCGGTATCGCCAACCGCCGTAAGTTTTTTGCGCGTGCCGAGGAACTGCGTGCTTGGTGCCTGCGCAAGAACATGAACTATGCGGTGGCGATCATCGATCTCGATCATTTCAAGGCCGTCAACGACAATCACGGCCACGCCGTGGGTGACCGGGTTTTGCAAACCTTTGGCCGCCTTGGCGAAACCGAGCTGCGTTTTTGTGATGTCTTTGCGCGCATCGGCGGCGAGGAATTTGCCGTGATGGTGACCGATACCTCCCAGGAGACCTGCACCGTGGGTTTGGAACGGTTGCAGCATGCCTTTAGCAAAATTCATTTCGGCACCAGTGAAAACAGTTTCCGCGTTTCATTTTCCGCGGGCGTTGCCCTTTCCGACGCGGATGAACCCTTGGAAAATCTGATGGATCGCGCCGACCGCGCGCTCTACCTAGCCAAAGAAAAGGGCCGCAAGCGGGTTGAAATCGCCTGCGACACCCCTGGGCAACTGAGCCGCCAACTCTAATTCGGTCCCCATTGTAAGGGTGACCGGTTCGGAATCGTGCGACGCAGCGTGGCATTGCGGCATCGATCTTGTGGGCGTTAGGCCGCAATGTTTGCTAGTGACGTCGTCGACCACCCGATACATGCCGTGCAAGTAACTGTTTACACAGTTGCCAGTGTCGGTTGACGGTACTTTTTGGTATTTGATAGGCGTCCGCAATTTCCTGAAGCGTCATGTCCTCTAGCAGATAGCAAATGGCAATGTAGGCGTGGTCGGGAAGTGTTTCTATCAAACGCGCCATGGCTTGATGGGCGGTCAGCCGCATTTCCAGAGCCTCATTCGATGTGGCGGCAATCACTTGGAATGGGACGTCCCCGCTCTCCGTTTGCGGTCGCCGTTGCCTTTTGCGGCCTTCGTCAATCAAAATTTGGGTCATCGCCCAGCTTGCAAAGCCTTTGAAGGCTCCGGCAGTTTCCGCTTTTATGGGCTTGCCCTCGGCCCACTTGCGGTACAGGCTGTGAACCAGAGCCGTGGTTTGAAGCATGCCGCCTTGCCGCTCGCGTAGCATTTTGTGGTGCGCAATCGTTTTTAAGTCTTCATAAAAAAACGTAAAAAGCTGGCCAAATGCTTCGGTACTTCCCGCGCGCCATTGTTGAAGCCATGCTTCGACGCGGGGGGCTTCCCTGTTTTCACCTTGATGATGGGACACCATGATGGGTTCTCCTTTTTTTCGATGCAGAACACGTGGCTGATCCTTTTTAGGGGGTGCCTGCACCTTGAAGTATGGTGCTTGTGCTTTCAAGCAGCAGGGGCGAGGAGAACCGAACAACAACACCTCTAACTTCGCCTCAAACATCAAGAAATGCAAGGTGAAAGTCATGGTAATGAACAGGATACGCCTCATTGGGTTTGCCGTTCTCTGTTGTGTTTGTGCCGAGGTTTCGGCGAAAGGCCGTCCGATGCGGCCGTTTGAAATGCAACACAAAGTTCGGGTGATTGAAAATGTTAAGACAGTGGGCTTGCTGATTGACGCACACCCGTTTCGCGAAGATTTGAATGCCGTTCTTGTGGCGGGTTTCCTTAACGACGGGCGGTTGCAAGTTGTCGGTGCAGATGATCTTCAGGACCGGGCGGAGCAGCTTGGTGTGACCTTAGAAAGCTTACCCAGCCGGTCCGATAGTCAGCTGGTTAGCGGTCTGCTTGGGGAGCGTGGCGTGCTATTGCGCTTGCGCATTTTGAATGACAGCCGCCAACGTTTTAGACGCGGCTTTTTTCCACGCAACCAGGCGCTGACTCGGATGACGTACCAAGTGCGCGCCGAAATTCAGGTCCTAAAAACCGGAAAACGTTTCGACCCTCAATTTATTGAAGTTGTCCACGAGGTCACCGATAGCGAACTCAAAGGAACCCCGCGTGGGGCCGTGGCTCAGGCCATTCGGGAACGCTCGCTACAAGCCCTTTTCCGTGAGGTATTAGGTCTCTTTTTACCGGTAACGGAACGTGTGAGCGTTTACTTTTTCAATGATAAAAAATGCAACATGCGCGTGATGGCAGAACACATCGAGCAGGGTGATATGGCCCACGCTTTGGACGTTGGGCTTCAAGCAGCAGCCGATTTGGAAGCCTTTGGCGAGGTGAAGGTCGTGGACCAGAGCCGGCTTCATTTCAACATTGGTGCCTTGTATTTATTCGAGCGTCGCTTCGACAAGGCCCTTTACCACCTGGAGCGTGCCTTTGAATTGGAACCGATTGACGACGGCTTAGCCGTGTTGCTGCTTGCCCGCCGTGCGGCCACCCATGAAGCGAGTACGGCTGCTCGTTTAGAAGAGGACCGCGATCAATTGTTAAGTCAACTGCGCCGGTTAAAGGGTTGGCGTAAAGACGGCCTTATTGATGTTGAAGAGTACCGGGAACAGCGGATGTCGGTTTTACAGGGATATCAGACCGAAGCGGGGTTAACCATGGCCGAGCGGTTAGCCAAGGCCCGTGCGTTGTACGAAGAGAAACTCATCTCCGAAAAAGAGTACAAGCTGCTTAAAAACAAAATTTTCGAGAGCGTGGATCACTGAACCCTCTACCTAAGAAGCGCGATATCTCGCGTTGATTTTAGCGAAACCTCTGGGTTTCAACGGCCTGTAAAAATGCTCACCGCACCCGGCGGGTGCGGTCGTGTGCGACCCCGGTCTGCTTTTTCCAAGCATTTTCGCTCCAGATCTTTCGCGAAAATCCCTCGCTTCAGTGCCTCTTAGGTTCTAGGTTGCTGACCGGCAACCTTGTTTTTTTCAATCTTTTTAATCTGGGTGATCCCTAGGCCGCATGGAACGCACCTCGGTAAATAACAACAGCACGCCGGCAAGGGACCACGGGCGTGGCCCCCATGTCGGAATGCAAAAACATGACCTGACTCGTACGAAGCCGGCCCGCCTCTAAAGGGTGCGATGCGGGTGGATGCAATCGCGCAAATAACGGCGCTGCACACGCCTGGGTCTGGTGCGCGATTTCGCCGCTGAGAATCGCGCCAATCAGGCATCGGTGGGAACCTTTTTAAATTAAGGAGAATGTAATGCAAGGTAAGTTTTGTACCCAGTTCTGTCGGCATGGAATTCAATTGACCCTACTGTTTTTGTTGCTCTTTCAGGGACGCCTTTGGGCGGCTGATGTTGCCGATGGTGTGTGGGGACTCCGCTTCCGATTCAGTCCTGGTTCCGAGGTTTCATCAAGTTTCGGCTCGGGTTCGGCCTTAACTTCGGGCATAGAAGGGATTTATCAGCGAGGCATGGGTGAGTGGGGACGTTTTCCCTGGGGGCTTTCGTTTTCTGCCGGTTTATCTCGGTCTTCGATATCCGAGACGGTAGCAGAAGACTTTCGCTTCGAAGTGACCAACACCACCTTGACCGGTCAGGGGGGCGTCTTTGTGGACCTCTTTCAGAAAGAACGCTGGGACCTTCGGGCGGCCGGCGGTCCGCTTATCATGTGGCTCAATACCGATTTTGAATATGGCGGCCTGTCTGACAGTGTTTCCGAGTTTGAGGTTGCGCTTGGTCTTGAGTTGGTTGCGGGTTACCAATGGAACCAACGTCTGACCCTAACGAGCGGCCTCCACTATGTCACCCAGCCCGACACCACCTCCTCAACGCTCAGTTTGGCGCAAAATTCGTTGAGTTACTCCTTGGGTTGTCGTTACCGCTTTTAACGCGGGGCGCTCACATCGAACGGTTGCGATTCGGGTGGATGCGACTGGGCAAGTACGCCGCCGAGAATCGCGCCATTTCGGCCGAGCGAACCTGGTCTGGGTCAGCTTGCCACCGCGCCAATCATTGGCCGGTGGCGGCACCTCGTTCTCAGGTTTGCGCAACAATCCGGCATCGCCGCGGATGGAGGGAGATTATGGTTCATCGCGGTGTTCTTCGGCGTGCTGGGTGGCGCCGGCGCGGTCTTTTTGGGTGTCACCTGGTTTTCAACCCCGAGGCGCTGTTGCGTTGTCTGGATGCGTGGCGCCGGCGATCAACGGCTATGGGCCTCATGCTCCTGGCGTCCTGCGTGGCGCAACCGGCCATGCCGGTTAGGGTGGAGTATGACTTAACCCCGCGTACCGAAGGCATTAAGGTTCGCCTGCACAACCACGGCCACCGGAGTTTATGGGTGACGGTTGAATTTATCAACCACGAGCGTGGCTTGTCGCGCACCGTCAAATTGTTTTTGCCGGCGGGGGCGGGTCACGAGGTGGGCTGGTATGACGGCTGGAAGTTTGAGCCCGGCGAGTGTGTGCGTATTAAGCATGGTGATTTTCAGGACAAGCACGTTTGCCTTGAGTGATCACCCACTTTGGCAGAGGGACATCCTGTGAAATCGCCGCGTCAGCGCTTCTTTGGTTTAAGTCTGAAACCCATGAAAAAAGTTTGGAGAAGGTGCAATGGAAACCATCCGCCATTACAAGATTCTGAACCTAGTAGGACGGGGTGGCTTTGGCGACGTGTATCAAGCCTTCGATGACAAATTGAAACGTTATGTGGCATTGAAGGTGATTCGAACACCCGATGAGGTTTCCCTTTCGGCTGATAACCGACAGCGCTTTTATCAAGAGGGTAAGATTAGCGGCAAATTAGACCATGAAAATATTGCCGCAATTTACGAAATGGGGGAATGGGAAGGGCGCGCCTTTCTCGTAATGGAATGGATCGAGGGGCGTACGCTGGACAGCGTGATTCGTCGCCATGATCGGTTGAGCCTGACGCGGGTAATTGACTACATGCTTCAAATACGGAATGGTTTGGCCTTCGCCCACGAACATAACGTTGCACACCTTGACATAAAACCCACCAATATTATGGTAACGGCGCAAAACCGCATCAAGATTCTCGATTTTGGCGTTGCCCGTATGCTTGAACATTCGGGTTTGACCCGTCAAGGGTTTGAGGGTTTCACACCTTGGTATGCGGCGCCCGAGCAAGAGCGCGGTGATAAAGCCGACCACCGTGGCGACGTATACGCGGTTGGCGTTGTTTTTCATGAATTACTCACCGGCGCTTTACCCCAAATCAGCCTTGATACGCGTGCCTTAAGCGAGGAGATGTTTCCCGAACGCGACGGGGGTGATGATTCCGACATCGGGGTGCCCTCGCAAAACGCCCCTGATTCAAGCGTCCGGCCTCTTGACCTATTTTTTTACAAAGCGTTGCACCCTGAACCCGATAAACGCTACCAAAGCGTCGAAACGATGTTTGATGATCTCTCGAAAATTTTGGCCGATTTGGAGAACGTACCTGATTATCGCTTTTCGAGCACGCCCGACTTTTGGAAAACACCGGTTACCGAACAGGCTTTTTTATCCATGCAAAAGACACTCAGGGGCGCGCCTTCTCGTTTCAGCAAAGGTCGTCTAAAGTTGGTTTTCTGGATTTTTTGTTTGACCGTTGCTGGTGGATTATGGCCTCTAACGCGTGTTTTGCTGGGGCCGTCCAACGATGGATTGATCCCGTCCTCGCCGCGGATCGAACCGGCCCATGCACGGCAAAGGGACGGACAAGGTGGCTTGAGTGGGGAACAACCCGCGGACAAGGAGCCGGAAGAAGCCGGTGAAGTCGCGGACGCGATCAGCCAATCCGGTGATCACAACATCAGTCAATCAGGTGACAACAATACGGTGATTGGTCGGGATCTCAACATTTTTGGCCAACTGGAACCGGCCGCGCCTAAGGAAGGGCTTGATATTCGTTTGCAGGGTAACCCAGGCGCGACGGGTTCCACCCCGTCAAGCAAACCACGAACGAAGAAACGCATCAGCGGGAATCCCAATCTGCGTACCGATTTAAATGCAGATGTGGTTGCCAAAGAGGTGGAACGTCTTGCGGCGTTGGTGGATCGTTACCAAGACCGTGATCCTGATAAGGCGCTATTTTACCAGGGAAAGATTGTCGAACTTTTGCCGGAAGATACACGGCGGCAACAGCGTTTATTCGAGATGATGCGTGCATCCCTGCCCGACCTGTTCACCCGTTCAGATTTAGCCGCCCTGTTAAAGCGATTCCCTGATAAGAGTCGCCCGTTGTTACTCGAAGCGGATCAACGGGCTTGGCGGGCGCGTTGTTTGCCGCCTACCGGAAAAATTGTAGACTTTCTCCTGCTCTCTGATCAGAACGGTACGGTTCAACGAGGCCGCGGTCGCCTGTCGGGTCGCCACTTTTGGATAAACGGACGTCGGGCTGAAATGCAGGGTAGTTTGGAATACCACTACAGCCCTAATCTATCGCCTTATGACCGTTTTCAATACCTCCATCAGGATGGAAAATTTGCCATAGAAACAGGCTATAGTACTGAATTATTGCCTCGTGCCAAGTTTGCGCGAATGGCTTTCCACGACCACGAATCCCAACGATCTGTCACCGATGAAACCCTGGTTTTTTCTTTTGATGTTGTTTTGCTGACAAAGGGTGCAACACGTCGGCGAAATTTTTTGGGAGAAATCCCCATGCATGCCTTGCTGTCAAAATCCGTGGTGCGGCTGAATTTAGATTTATCTTTTGGGCGAGACGTTTTTTTGATTCACGAGGCGGGCTTTCCACTCTCGTTTTCCGACCGTCGACACAACATCGATTTTCACTCGGGCCGGCGCCTCACCCGAAACCGTGTTTCTCGCCTGAGGGATATCGACCTATTCGTGGGATCTCACATTGTGATCGTGCTTGAGCGGGTGTCCGATGCTGAGACGGATTTTAAGGTTCACTGGTCCGCGATTTCCCTGTCTACCGAGAGCAAAATCATATCGGTTCGCGAGGAGGGTGTTTTTGTAGACGACACCCGACATCCCTATAAGCCGATGGGTGATTTCTTCGGAAGCTCGGCAAACAGCTTGTGACTAACGCGCCTTTCTGGTGAAGGGCAAGCGGGCACAGCGACCGCCGGACACCTGGAACAAGGCTGCTGAATTGTTTGCCGAAATCCTACCCGTCCATTGCGCCTTCTGTGTCGAAGGACGTTACCGCGTCAGGATGGTGGCGACGAGATCGAGGCGCGTCTTCAAATCGGGATTGGAGACGGCGGCCTTGTCAACGGCGGTAAGCAGCGCCTTGGCTTCCCACGGCGATCCGCTAACAGCTAAAGCTTCCGCGAGATAGGTTTGGTACAAGAGCGTCAACCATTGGCGCGAGCCCAGTTGAGCCGTGGATTGAGCGACCACTTGATCGAGAAGGCAAAGCCCGGCCGCGACCTGACCGGATTTGACCAAGGCCAAACCAAGGTTACATTTTGAGTTCCAGGTTGGAATGGTCTTTTCGCCGTGTATCTCTATTTTTTGTTGAACCGCTTTTTGAAGAACGGGTACGGCGGCCCGATCATCATTCATTTTAATCAGGTAGTCACCCAGGTTGTTCAGAAGCCTGGCGTGGGCCGGTAATGGATCAAGGTTGCTTGGTAAAAAGCCGGCTTGGTTTTGTCGAATTAAATCGAGGCCTACATCAGGCGCGCCCAATTTGGCATAGGCACCGGAAAGGTTTGTCACCGCGTTCAGGCATTCGGACGTATGCAACTGATCCGGCCGGCATACTTCTTGGTACAAAAGAGAACCCAAATGGGCGGCCTCCGCGTAATCACCTTCCGCCATATGCGCCCGCACCAAGCCGTTTAAGCTGCGTCTGGTCACGGGGTGATTCTTGCCACGATGTGCTTGGTTCAAAAGCCAAGCTTCACGGTAGTAACGTGCGGCCTGTGACGCCTTGGTCGGGGTTTGCAGCAGGGCATAAGCTAAATTGGACAGCGTGCTGAGTCGCTGCGGATGACCGTGATCCAAGATCTTATCTTGGATTTCCAAAGCGCGACGCAACAGATTTTCCCCCTCATCAAGGCGATGCAGCTTGATGAGGGTCATGCCAAGGCCCGCGATGTTTTGCGGCGTATCCGCATGACTTTCCCCAAGCAAGCGCATCTGTCCCTGCATTGCGGCGCGGTAGTATTTCTCCGCCTCAATAAATTTGTGTCGCAGGTAGAACAAATGGGCGTAGTCGCCAAGCGCTTCAAAATGAAGGCGTTCGGCTTCCAGCATTGGGGACGATTCGGGATTATTTTGGGGGGCAAGCAGATGGATGATGTGACGATAGAGCTCGTTTGACGCCTCAAAACTGCGCAGGCGCTTAAGTGTTTTCGCTTTGAGAATCATCATTGCCAGCGCTTCGAGGTCGGGGTGCTTTTGGAGATTCATTTTTAGGGTTAAGGCTTGGTCGAGTTGGTCCAGGGCCTGTTGATAGGCGTCTATTCCGAAAAACAGTTTTGCGAACGTGTAGCGTGCGTGGGCTTCCATCTCAGGATCTCGCTCGAAAACGGTTTTTAAGGTGGGTTCTCTTTCCAGCAAGAGATCCACGACCTTTAACTCCGGCCCGGCGACATTGGGATGGGGGGCGGTGATTAGGTTGGTAAGGAACGCTTGTTGTCGGGTGAGTTTTTCATTTTGGAGACGCAGTTTTTTGTTGGCGTGAATTGCCTGACGTCCCTGGTAGACGGCGCTTACCGTGGAAATCAAGAGTACCGTGGCAACCACCGTCGTGGTGATAAGCGAGAATGCATGGCGCTTGAATAGTTTGTAGAGCTTGTAACGGGTATGAGCGGCCCTGGCCAGGATGGGTTTGTTCTTGGTGAAAAGGACCAGGTCGTCCCGGAGTTGGGTGACCCCCGCGTAGCGCTGTTCGGGATTAATCGCCAGAGCCTTCGCCAGAATCCAGTCAAGGTCTTGTTCCAGCCACAGCCTTAATTGCTTAGGGTTCGTCCCTCGGTTCCGTGCGGCTTGCTCCAAGGCTTCTCTATTATTTGCAAACCGTTCGGCGGCGGAACGATGGGGCGCTTCACAACGCGCCTTAAGCCATTTCGCCCATTCGCCGGGGTGCTTCAGTTCATGCTCCCAATGGGGAATGTCGACCAGCAGTTCCCAAAGAATGGTACCCAGCCCATATACATCGACACGAATATCAAAAACAGGTTCGCCGGGTTGAAGCTGTTCCGGGGCTGCATAGTAGGGTGTACCCAAGGGACCGTCACCGTTGTCCACGGTTTGAAGCTTGACCTCCTCGGCTTGCGCAATACCAAAATCAATAATCTTGACAACGGGTTTTTTACCTTCATGAACCAGAACATGGTCGGGTTTAAGGTCGCGGTGGATCACGCCACGTTGGTGCGCGAGAATTAGGGCGTCACACACTTCGAGGAATAGCTCGATACGGGTCCTAATATCGAGCTTCTTTGCATTGCAGTAGTCGGTAAGTCGTTTTCCTTGAACGTGCTCCATGACCAAAAAGGGGTGGCCTTGCGCGTCCAGGGCGACTTGGTGAATGGTTGAGATGTTTGGGTGGTTCAATTTTGCGAGAATATTTGCCTCAGCAATGAAACGCTCTTTCTCTCTTTGGCCGGGCAACTGCATGTTGAGGACCTTGAGCGCCACGTCGCGTTCTGGTTGGCTTTGGCGTGCTAAATAAACCGTCCCCATACCGCCGCTGCCGATCAGGGCCAGGATTTGGTATTCGCCAATCTGCCGTGGTATCGCCTCGGGAAGCTGGTTGAGGCGAGCACGTACCTCGGTAGGACCATCCACGGTTTCCTCTCGAAATTGCGCCGCGAGCGGTTGTGCGAACGCGGGCTTATCCAGTGGCGTTTCCCGAGCTTGATCCTGTTTCCAGAGGAGAATAAGCTGTCGCGCGGTTTCCGGGTCTTCTTGTCGGCAGCGTTCGAAAAAGGTGTCGTGCTCTTCAGGTTTTAGTTGGGCAAGCTTGTCGAACCACTGTGCCAATCGAGCCACGTCATGGGCGGTCATCAGGGCCGCGCTTCAGCGAGCGCCGAGGCCAGATAAGCCTTGGCGAAACGCCACTTGCGTTTAATTGTTGGTTCGGATACCGCGAGAATCTCGGCGCACTCGGCTACGCTAAAACCGCCAAAAAACCGCAATTCCACAACCTGGCCGGCCTCGGCGTCACCCTGGTGAAGGCTGGAGAGCGCCGCGTCGAGGAGGGTGAGTGCTTCCGCGCTGTAATTACTTGCGACCGTAAAGGCTTCGTTTAGAGATTGATGTTGCTGGTCCGCGCCACGTTTTTCCGCGTTCAGGCGGCGGGCCTCCTGGATGAGCAGACGACGCATGGTTCGCGCTGCAACACGAAAAAAGTGTTGGCGGTCGGTCCATGAAATTGCTTGTTTTTTGCTGAGCGAAATGAAGGCCAGGGAAATTAACTCAGTTGCCTGGAGGTGATTGCCAAGGCGATCCTTGGCCAGGAGGGAGCGACCCAGCTTCTTGAGCTGGGTGTATTGTTCTTCGATCAATACTTCGAAGGCTGTTGCATCGCCGCCGTGCCAGGCATGGAGCCGGCGGGTCACCGTTTTTGCAGACATAATGGTTGTCCTCATCATTTCGACGATACGTAGTCGGCAACCGTGAGACCCGGCCGGAGAACCCAAATAGCGCGGTGTCATGGGCCGCTCCCATCTGGAACTTGAAGAACGCCGGCGGGAAGCTATCGCTCTCAAGCGTGAAGCGCGGGTTGGTCAACCTTTGCGGAACAAGCGTTGGTCATTGATCGCCAAAAAACGCATTTTAAGGTCATATAATTTTCAAATCCTATCATATTTAACTTTATGGAAATGTGCTTTTTTAGAAGATGTTAACTTTATCCAAAAACCTAAAGTGTGCGATTCGGGTGGATACAATCGCACAAGTAACGGCGCAGGACGCGCCGATACTTGTGCGAGGGCGCCGCCTAGAATTGCTCAATTTAGGTAAAAGGCCCTGAAGCGAGGGGTTTTGGCTAAAGTTCTGGAGCGAAACGGTATGGGAAAAGCACGCCGGGGCCGACCTTTCGGCGTAACAGCGCTACGTCGCGGCCGCCCCACCGTTTCTTTGTAACGGTGAAGTCAAGTAAACTAAGTAATCACAGTTATTTAAACACGCGGTAGAACTACTGGTGAGGCATGCGGGTTCGCCACAATCACCGCGAGTTATCGCACTTCTTAGGTTTAAGGAAAGAAGGATTGAATGAGCGCGTGGCGTTTTTCAAAACAAAAAACGCGAGACGATTTCCGGCCAGGTGCGCATTACAGGGTGACCTCGGCGTGTTCAAACACGCGGTCGGTCAAATCTGAAATTCAGGAGCATAAAGATGCGCATGAAACTGACACTTCTTCACAAACGTTTTTCCCTCGGGCTTTCAATGACCTTTGCTTTGGGAGCAGGCTATCCTTTGGTCACGATCTTTGGTGTGGATCCTGTATCCACTGTATTCATCGGTTCGCTCATGTCGTTATGGGTGTTTTATCGCTTGGTTATGCCCGAAAAGCGTGTGACCTGTCAAGCGTGCGGTGCGGATCTCGTTTTGACCTCTATTGCTACTAAAAAGCGGTTGGTACCTGATATTAATGGAAGCGTGGCTCATGACACTGAAGGTCAAGCAACCGATGGGGCACCGTCGACGGGAGAAATCATTGAGACAGGCGGTAGTTCTGAAGACCCTGACGGGAGTGGTGATGTTTGAGACAATCCATTCCCGTCCCTACCGCCTAACGCAAGCGGCGCTTGTGTTTCACGCTTCTCTCGCGGAGCGCGCGAGGCATGAGTTGGCCGCATAATCACCACGAAAGGAGGCGATCGTGACGAACCAATAACAAGCGGCGATGATCCGGACATCGCTCCGTTTTGGTACAACGCGACAACAAACAAGGGGATGATCACTTGGAAAACTCAGGGTTTGGTTCGTTAAGTTTTGTCGGTTTGATAAGACGTGTGCCCGCAACCAAAAAAGGCGGACCTTGCGATCCGCCTCTCAAAAATTGGGTTTGGTAGGGCTTTAGGGGCAGGCGCCCTCTTCCATGGTGTTGATGTGGAGCAGGTCGCGGATGTCAATCACATCGTCGCCGTTGGCATCCATGGCGCTGTTGCGGTCGCGCCAGTTCGTCGCATAGCCGCGCAGGTCGGCGAGGTCGTTGCAACCGTTGCCGTCGTAATCGGCCAGCTCGGCGTTGGCCGGAACCAATACCGTCACGTCGTGGTTGAAGTTGTTACCGGACGCGGTGTGGAACAGGTTGAGGCGAATGGTCGTGGTTTCCGTGAGTTGCGGGTCAAGGGTGAGCAGGCCGGTGTCGCGGGCGATGATGCCGCCGCGGGTGCGGTTCTGCCAGGTGACCGTGTAGGCACTGGAATCACACATGACCGCTTCCAGCTCGACCGGGGCCAGGCCTTGGATCAGCGTGTTGTACATAATGCGGGGTTGTTCGCAGGTAACCACCTCAATCATGAGGGGGCGGCTGGTGTAACTGACGCTTTGGCTGAACACCGTCAGGGTAACCTCGTACATGCCGGGCGTGTTGAAGGTGACCAGGCCGGGGTTGAGCACGTTGCTGCCCGGCGCGCCGCCGCCGAAGTTCCACTGGTAGCTCAACGGGCTGGGCAGGTCGCCCACCAGACCGGAGAACATGACCGAGCCGCCTGCAACAACCGACATACTTTTGGCCGGGCTGGCGATGGTCGGAATCGATCCGTTACCACCGTTTTCTTCAACGGTGATCACCACTTGTGCAGGGCTTGGATCGCTCACGCCGTGTTCGTCCGTCACGGTGAAGGTAACAACGTATCGGCCCGGTCGGGTGAACATGCGTGAACCTGGATCCTGGCGGGTGCTGTCGGAAACGCCGCCGCTGTAGTTCCAGTGGTAGGTCATGCTGTCGCCGTCTGGATCGGAAGCGGAGCCGGCGAAAAAGACCTGTTGACCTGGTTGGATGGTCAGGTTTCCGGCGGGAGAGTCAATGGTGCCGTTGGGGGCGCGGTTCCCCTGGGTGACTTGAATTGTGGTTTGGGCCGGGCTGGGATCCTCGAGGTTTTCGCTGTCCCATACGCGCAAGGTAATGGTGTAGCTGCCCTCCTGATCGAAGCGAATCTGGCCGGGGTTTTGGGCGCTGCTGTCCGCGGCCGCGCCGTCAAAGTTCCAGAGGTAACGGAAGTTGGTGTCGCCGTCGGGATCGCTCGCGCTGCCCGCGAAGGTGACGGTGCCGCCTACTTGAATGACCGCGCCGGAAGCGGGGCTGTCGATGCGGCCGTTGGGGGCGCGGTTTTCGGCTTCAACGGTGACGCGCACGGAAGCCGGGGTTGGGTCACTCAAGCCCTGGCTGTCGGTAACGGTAAAGGTCACCGTATAGGTGCCGGGATTGTTAAAGCGAACGGCGCCGGGGTCTTGGGCGCTGCTGTTTGAAGCACCGCCGCCGAAGTTCCACGCGTAGGTGAGCGGGGTGTCGCCGTCGGGATCGCTCGCGGAGCCACTAAAGGAAACTGTTTGGCCCTCGGTGATGGTGACGTTGCCGGTGGGCGTGTCAATGGTACCGTTGGGTGCCTGGTTGGCCGCTTCTTCTACCGTTACCCGTACCGAGGCCGGCGTGGGGTCGGCGAGGCCGAGGCTGTCGGTGACCGTGAAGGTAACCGTATAGGTGCCGGGCGTGCTGAAACGCACGTTGCCGGGATCTTGGGCGCTGCTGTTTGAAGCGCCGCCGCCGAAGTGCCACACATAGCTAAAGGGCGTGTTGTTGTCGGGATCGCTCGCCGAGCCGGCAAAGAAAACCGATTCTCCCTCGGTAATGGTCACATTGGAAGCGGGGCTGTCGATGGTGCCGTTGGGCGCCTGGTTGGCGGGTGCCTGAACCGTAATGCGTACCGTGTCCGGGGCAGGATCGGCAAGACCAAGGTTGTCAGTGACCGTGAAGGTCACATCGAAGGTGCCCGGGGTGTTGAAACGAACCGAGCCGGGATCCTGGGCCGTGCTGTTGGCAGCGCCGCCGTCGAAGTTCCAGAAGTAGGTGAACGGGGTATGGTTGTCGGGGTCGCTCGCGGATGCGGTGAAAGATACCGTGTCTCCGGCGGTAATGGTGCGGTTGGCGGTCGGTGTGTCGATGATGCCGTTAGGTGCTTGGTTGGCTGGCGCCTGAACCGTGATGCGCACCGTGTCCGGGGTGGGGTCGGCAAGACCGAGGCTGTCGGTAACCGTGAAGGTCACGTCGTAGGTTCCGGGCGTGTTGAAACGCACGCTGCCGGGATCGCGGTTGGTGCTGTTGGCGGCACCGCCGTCGAAGTTCCACAGGTAGCTCAGCGGGGTGTTGCCGTCGGGATCACTCGCCGAGGCGGTGAAGGTGACCTGATCGCCGGCGGTAATCGTCCGGTTACCGGAAGGGCGGCTGATGGAACCGTCGGGTGCTTGGTTGGCGGGCGCCTGAACCGTGATACGCACCGTGTCGGGTGTGTTGTCGGCGAGGCCGAGGCTATCGGTGACCGTAAAGGTGACATCATAGCTGCCGGGTGTGTCGAAACGAACGGAACCGGGATCTTGCTGGGTGCTGTTGGCCGCACCACCGTCGAAGTTCCATACATAACTAAAGGGCGTGTTGTTGTCGGGGTCACTCGCGGAGCCGGCAAAGGAAACGGACTCACCGGCGGTGATGGTGCGGTTGGAAGCGGGGCTGTCGATGGTGCCGTTGGGGCGTTGGTTGCCGCCGCCGCTGCAGACCCAGCCGTTGTGCTCGTAGTTACGTACCGTGTCCCAAGCTACTTGTTGCATGGCCGCGGCCATCGCCGCGGAAGGGGCGCTGTACGGCTGGCCCCATCGGTCGATGAGGGTGTGGTCCAAGCCGACCGGTGAACGGCGGTAAAGGGCGGCGTACATGACACAGGCAATCAGATAGTTGCCTTGGTCGTTCATGTGGATATCGTCGACAAACAATTGCGTGCGGTTGGTGTAACCGGGAATCTGGCCGCCTTCCATCATGAGGATGAGGTTGCGCAGCGCTTGGCCCGCGGGGATCAAATACATGGCGTCATTGTCGCGGGTGGCGTTGACGTCTTCCATGATGCTTTCCCACAAGGGGAGATCGTCGACGATGCGTTGCAGCCAGTTTGCTTCGTCAAGGCTGTGCCATGTTTCGTAAATATAAGAGCGCGTGGCGCTGTTGTGTTGGCGGGCTAGGTCAACGAAGTTGCCCGCATAACGGCTCGACTCGTTCCAGGTGACGTTGGTTTGCAGCGGGATGCCTTCGGTCATAATCAGCGCGTCCCAATCGCCCGAGGGCAGGTCGTCGCCTGCAAAGTTGGGAGGAGGCCATTCGCCGGGAAAGGATGCACGGAAACGGTTCGACCAGTTGAAACGGATGGGGGCGCCGTTGTTCACCTGCGTACCGACTTCCGCGTTCAAACCGGCATCGGCGACCAAGCGCTCCAGCATTAAAGGCATGTCGAAGTTCACCAAGCTGTGGCCGATAAAAAACGATTTGGATGAACTCAAGGGAACGGGATTGTCGCAGACGGGCATTTTGGCGGCGGGTTCTCCCGCGTGCAAGGGTGCGAAACATACGACAACGGCCAAAGCAGCCAAGAAGATGGGGGTGTGAACCTTCGTCTTAAACCAGTTGTGTGTTGTTCTCTCTGCCTGAAAGGGCGGACAAAACATGGGGGCCTCCAGAAAAATATAGGGGGTGTAGGGGAGTGGTTTTGAAAAACATCTGGCGGAGCGGTGGGGCGGGGTTTTATCGAGGAACGCGAGGGGCGAAATTTTCGGCGGGCCCGTCGCTTCCAAACCATCCAGTTGCGGAGTATAGGTGAACTGCTTTTTGTCCACCTTCTCTAAATGAGCTTTTGTGAGGTGGTCACATAGGAAAAACGAAAAGTGTGACCTGTGTCGCGTTGGCGGCCTTTGGTGTCGTACCTCAAGTCGAAGCTCGCTGTGGGTCGGCCATTGTAGGCGGGAAATTTTTTAAGCAGTGAAAAAGATGGGTATATCTTTGTGAATTAATAATTACATTTTTGATTTTATTTTAGATAATATGTTTAAAACAAGTGATTTATGTTTATTTCTCAACGGTTGGTCTTTAAGTTACGCCCTGTAGTGTAAAAAGAAGGTTCACTTTTTAACGGGATGTTAACCTCGGTTGGGCAGTCGATGATTTTCCGTTGATTACCCGATTTTAAGTAGTCCTTTTGCGCGGTGCGATTGGATGATAACTGTTTGATCTGCTTTGAACGGTAGTCGAAGAGACTGTTAAAAGACCTGAGTTTTTAAAATGGAAGCCCATCTATTGGCGTGATCTTTCGAAAGTCACCGTAGGTGAGAACGATTTTTTTCGCCGTCCTGAGGCCGTGCTCCAATGGTTTTGGCGCCCCTGACTAGGTTTTGTCCATCTTTTGTCTAGGCGTGCGTTTGTTGTGTTAGTTTTCGGGAATTCGGATATTTTCTTGGGTTTTGCGGTGGCGATCTTCGGTACCGGAATTTCTGCTGCGGGGCAACCCATGCGATGACGAGGGGGCGGCCTTCCGCATTACTCGGTCGAGCCGTCTTCGCCTCAGCTGCTACGCCGAATGGTCGGACCCCGAATGGTCGGACCCCGATAGGTCGGACCCCGAATGGTCGGACCCCGATAGGTCGGACCCCGATAGGTCGGACCCTTGTGCCGTCTCTCGGTCGTCATCTTCGTATTCACAAGGCTTTTAGCTTCTCGCGACGAATCCTTGTGAGAAATGCGGGCCGGTGCGGCTGGGCCTGTTCGGGGTGTTGTACTTATTTCTTTACGCATTTTTCTGGGGTGAGCGTTTTCTCACTGATGGAGATGTCTCGTTTCAGGTGAAGATAATTTTTATTCCACACTTGCCTCACACTGATCCGCTGGGTATGCTGGGCGTAACACACCTTCTTTGTACCGTCACGGTGTTTGGTTTCAGCGGTTTTCACTCATGATCAGCGTGGAGCGCCCGTTAACTCGATTCCGTGAAATGCAGCAACTCAGGTCGACGGGATTGGCCGGTGGTTCGCACGGTTGGTTGGGAGCAGGGTCGTCCGAAAATCCGGCAAGCCGGGTTTGGGTCTCAGGGGATTATCCGAATGATGGTCTGGAAGCCGATTCGATTCGACAAGGATTTGGAATACCTTTACCATCGCCGTCGCTTGGAATCCGCCGTCCCGCTTATTCGCATCGGCCTTACCCTTGGTGGTTTGCTGTTCGCGGCTTTGTTGGGTGCCGATGCCTTGTTTTTACCGGCGGAGTGGCAATCCTTAATTCCCATTCGTGCCGGTGTTGCCGGTTTCTGTGTGTTGGTGGCCGCGCTTTATATTCGCGGAAAAATGGTGGTTCAGCCCGAGATTGCGGTGGTTTTGGTAAGCACCGCGGTTAGCTTGGCGAATGCCTACAGTTTTACCTTTTACCCCGCCCACTACGCCTTGGTGCTGGTGGTGGCGCAGCTCGTGGTCGGCGTGTTTGCCGTGGGTTTGGCGCCCAGTATCCGTGCCTTGGTGCCCGCCCAAACCGTGGTGCTTTTGGTGCCCGCGGTCTACATGCACATGGTTTCCCAGGACCCGCTGATCCAAATTCAGGCAGATATCTCGCTGTTGGTGGGTTGTACCGCCTGGATTTTGTTCGGTTTTCTCATGGACCAGAGTTTCCGTTACAGCTTCAGCCTCGAACGCGAGGTGGAGCAGGCCTCTTCCCGCGACCACCTGACCGGTGTCTCTAACTACCGTCATTTCATGGAGTTGGCTTGGAATGAGCAGGCGCGCATGCGCCGTTTTGACCGACCCTTATCCGTGGTGCTGATTGGTATCGAGGGTTTGGGTGATATCAACGCCAACTACGGCGTCCACACGGGTGACGAGGTATTGCGTTCCGTGGCTTCAACCTGCGTGGCCTCGTTGCGTGAAGTTGATGTCTTTGGACGTATTTCCAGCGAAGTTTTTGGGGCCTTTTTGCCTGAAACCGACGGTCAATCGGCGATGATCCTCACCAACCGCTTGGCCCAGTTGCTCAACAGCTTGGAAGTGTCCGACGGCAACGAGCATTTGCGTTTTTCCATTTCGTTCGGTATTTCGAGCCTGGGCCGGGCCAACGAAACCGTGGAACTGATGATGGACCGGGCCGAGGCCGCCTTGGCCAGGGCCAAGGACCGCGGCGGCGGCTACATCGAAGTTGCCCCCACCGCGCCGGAAATCGTGGCCGACGAACCTTTGCCCGTGTCCTAACGCATGGTTTTGAGGAAGTCGCGCCAGCCTTTTTCGAAGGCTTTGCGTTGGTTGATCTTCTCGGCTTGTGTGAAAATCAGGTCGATCTCCTGTTGTGCGCCCTTCTGATCCCCTTTTCCGTAGCGAATACACTGCCGGTTTAAGCGGGTGACCAGTTCGGGGAAGGAGTCGGCACCATTGTGCGCCAGTGCTTCCTCCCAGTTTTGGCGTGCGACGGGTTCGGCCTGATCCCAGGCTTTTGCTTTGATCAGACAATCCACCAGTTGGGACATATGGGAGATGCGTTGATCCTTGGTTAAGTTCGTGCCGGCCAGTTCCTTTTCGATTTGCGCGATGAGACCACTGCAACCACCTTGTGCCGCGGGCAGGCGAAACGCCAGCATGAAATCCGCCTTTTGGGTGTCGGGATGATCAGGGCCCAGCGTGTTGGAAAAAATTGTCTTCGCCGTGTTCATAAATTTCTCGGCGCGAGGGAAGTCTTCTCGGTTTAAGCAGAGCAGACCTTGGGTGTAATTAATTCTCCCCACGAAGGGATCATTTTCTTTGAAACGATCTAAATATAATTTTTTCAGCCGCTTAAGGTCACGGTTGGCTCTGCGATATTGGCCCTTCTGAAGATAAACGTTGCCGCGGTTGAGCATCGAGGAGTAGGTATAGTCGGTAAGTAACGTTTTGTTGAAGTCGGTGTTGTCCAGCACCTGATTAAGATCGGTGAGCGCGTCATCCAGACTGTGTTGACGCGAGTTGAGCAGGATGTGCCCTCTGGCCGCGTGCATGCGAAGCGTCGTTTTATGGGTGGGGCCAAAGATTTCCGCCGCTTGGGGAATAGCCTGTTCCAAAAGGCTTTGGTCGGATAGGTTTGGATTTTGGATGGCGCGGTAGGTTTCGAGATAGGAGAGCACCTCGTAATATTCCCGCGAGTCGTCGCCGTACCAGGATTGAACGTCGTCTCGAAGGGACGTCAGTTCCTTCACGGCTCGGTCCAGATGGTTGAGATCTTCCAAGGTGCGGCCCAGCATTAAGCGCTGGTCAAAGTTGCGTTTTCGATCTTTTTTGGCCTCGGGGTCGTTCAGTTTTTCAGAAAGGCGTTCCAGCAGCACATCAAGGGAGAGGGTTTCTTTGCGTTCCGGGCCGAAAAAGGGGCTGGCTTGTTCCAGCAGCACATTGACCAGGTTTTGACCGTTCTCCGCCCGTGCTTCTTCTAGCAACGCAATTTTGGCATTTTTGGCGGCCAAGGCCATGTTGGTCCGAACACCGACCGAAAGCATCATCACCGCGATGGCAAGCGTGGCGGCCGTTGAGACCAGATGCTGATGGGCCTTTAAATAGTGCATCCAACGATACCAGCGGTAGGGTTTTCCCTGGCTAACCTCGCGACGGTCTAAAAAGGCCTCAAGGTCGGCGATCAAGGCTTGCAGGCTGTAGCGATCAGCGGGGTCCTTGGCGAGGGCTTTGGTGACGATCCAGGTCAGCTCGCCCTTGAGTTGGCTCATGAGTTTGGGCGGCGTGGTGTTGCGTTTTTTGGCCATATCGGCGTTGACCAGGTCCGCCGCGGTGTCTACCAACGGGCGCGGTGATAACTTGCGCACCAGTTCCATTTTCTTGCGGCTGTCCGCGTTTTTGAGTTCATCCGCCAAGGGCACCCTGCCGCAAAGCAGTTCGTGTAAAATGACCCCCAGCGAATAAACATCACATTTTTGGGTGAGTTCATTGCGGGGTTTGTTGGTTTGTTCCGGACTCATATAGGCGGGGGTTCCGGTTCCGGTTGAGTGGCCGAGATGCTGATCGATATGGTCTTTGATCTGCGAAATGCCGAAATCGATGATTTTGGGGACCCCGGTATTGTTTTCTTGTTTGACCAAGATGTTCATGGGTTTTAAATCGAGGTGCATCAGCCCGTGCTCGTGGGCGTGATACACCCCTTCACATAACTGTTTAAACAAGCGAACCCGTTCGCGGATGGTCAACTGGTGGTTGTCGCAATAATCGTCGATTTTGACGCCGTCCACATACTCCATGACGATGTATTGAATGCCGTCGTCCCCGGTGAAGGTGTGTTTGAGATGGGCGATGTAGCTGTGGTTGAGCTTGGCCAGACTTTTTTGTTCATTATCGAGATATACCGGGTCGATGAGGGCCGTGGCTTTTAGGGTTTTAACTGCTACTTTCTGTTGGTTTTCGGGGTCCTCGGCAAGGTAGACGACACCCATGCCGCCTTTTCCCAGTATCTTAAGAACCTTGTACGGGCCGACCGTTTCTCTTTTTTCCCGGTCCACATAATTGGCGATTTCATCGACCGAGGAGAAATCAAAGCCTTCAAAGGCTGCCTGAATCAAACTTTCCGTATCGTATCCAGAGACGGAGTTCTCGCCGGTTCCCGGTAGGTAGTTCCAGAATTCGATCACGATGGGTTCGATTTCCGGCATGATGTCGGGGTAGCGAAGGCGGTAGGTTTCAATGAGTTTCTTGCGAACTTCGTCCGTTTCATGTTCGCCGGCACAAAAGAGTTCTTCTTTAATATCGTGTTTGTTCAAGGGCGGGTTTCCGACAGGCGTCGCGCTGTCGACCGTTTTATCCAGGTTCTCCGTGTGTTGCTCTGGGTCGGAACCGGGCTTTGTTTGGCGGGATGGTTGCCCTGCCGGTTGACCCGGTTGCGATGTGGTCGATTTTGCTTGTTCGGTCATAATGGAAATCCTTGAGAACCATGTAGAATGGGTGGGTCGCGGCGTCATGTTCTCTGCCCACCTTGCTTGCCAAAATGTTTTGCAAAAAGCGGTACGTCGGCCGGCGTAACTTTGTTCGTAGGCGAACGGACGCATCAGGATGCCACGATGGGATCGCGGTCATGTGCTGATGCAACGGCGTAATTGCGGTGTCAAAGGGGCAACAATGCGGGTTAAGGCGGATAACTCACTGCTATCCGAGCCTTCAGGTGGGACCGGGCACCGCCTTAAGTTGACTGCAAGCTTTGCTGAATAAATAGATCATGCTTTTTCAAAAATGAAGCAAGTTTTTTTGAGGGAATGAGCCGCGACGGCCCGCTTGTGTTTTGTTAAGTATGTTTAAAGTAGGTGCTTAGATGTCGAAGAACCTTTCGAAGAAGCGTTTGATGTATCGCAATTTTCGGTTGACGGTTGCAGGGGATAAGCCGGTGATTTCCGCGATTTCGGCAACCTTCCGACCTTCGACATAACGTAAGTAGGCAACCCGGTAGGTTGTTTCGTCTTCTTCACGGAGCATGGCCATCGCTTGTTTCACCGCCACAGAAAGATCGAAAGAGCCCGGGTGGTAGCGCGCGTCCGGGGCTAATTTGTTCGCGTTTTCGGCATCGATGGGAATCAGATTGGCGCGGTGATTCTTCCCACCGCGTCGTTCGCGAGCGTTTCGGTTTATTTTGTTGAGGAGCGTGTGTCTCACCTTTCTGCGAAACAGGTTTGTGAAGTGGTGGGCGTTCGCGATTTGGGACTTAGGAATGGTCATGAAGGCCAGTATGGTGTCTTGAAAAACATCGTCATCGCTGAAACTAATGGTGTTGTACTTACCCCATAGTTGCCGACTGCATAACTGGGCGAGGTAGTCGGCGATCCTGGGGAGACCCAAGATGTCTCTTGTGGTGTGCTTCGGATGGTCCAGCATCTTCTGGATGAGGTCCATGATTTCTTGTTCTTCCGGGGTGTAGACGGTTGTGTGTTCCGACAGTTGGGAAGCATCCTCGGTGTCGGTGTCGGTGTGGGTGTCGGTGTCGTCGGGGGCTGCGGCTTCATCCGCGTCGGTGGGTGCAGGCGCCGATTCAAAGGATTCGGCATGGTGGGCGCGATCCATCGCGTCGTTCCCCGAGGGTGGCAAGTCGTAGGCATCGGTATCGCGATCTGGGTAGGGTGTTTCTTCTTTATCCATGTTGGTTCTTCCTAGGAAATTATCTTATTGATTCGGAAGGGGCGGGTGCCTGTTGTTCTGCTTCAGGCGAGGTTTCCACGTGCCGTCTTTTTTTGAAAAGTAGCGGCGTCCGGGGCATCTTATCGCGGTCTATTTCAGGGATGATCGACCGCGGGTCGCGCAAACCCTGTTTTCATTCGAGCGACGTTGTGTGGCGGACCACGGGAGCAAGGGTCTCCATGGTAGGGCGGTGGCCTTTACACAATGATGACGTGTGGGATCCAATGCTTGGGAAGCATGTTCGCGATGTTTAGGGCAGATCGATAGGGCACGCTGTGCGTAACAGATAAGGGCGGAAAAGAGGGCTTAAAGAAAATTCTCGTAAAGTTAGCATTGTGTGTTGCCTTTGTCGAATTTTTGTTGGGATTGGTGGATTTTTATGGTTTTGGTTTTGCATTAAAGTCTTATTTTTAGTTTTCTTTGTGTTCCGCCAAGGCGGCAAAGAAATGGATGAGGTGTCAAAAAAATGTGCAAGAAGTTGGTGAGCTTCTCTTTTACAAGAGGGTTTGAGCGGTTTTGTCGTCGTGTTGAGGATTGACGTGGTTAATCAGACTTGAGGATGAGGTGCTTTTTTTGGATGCACATTTATTAAAGCGTTTTTCCGTAAAAAAACTGTTGAAGAAAATGAAAAAAATAACCAAGTGTTTCCTTTCTCGCGCGCGATTGCAGGTTGGGACCGCGCGTTTATGACTGTTGCTACCTCCTCGGTTTTTTTGCCGGCATGACCGCTTGGCAGCCTTTGCGCCCCTTAAGACGGGAGAGGGCGTTTCGTCAGTTGGCGTGTCTTACATAATTTTCAGAAATTTTACAAATTGTGATAGGAAATTTGTTGAATTCTTGCTTGAGATAAATGGGGTGTGAAAAACTTGTTCCACGCTCTTTGCTGATACCTAAGAGGCGCGAAGCGTGGGATTTTGGTTAATGATCTGGAGCCAAATGGTTTGGTAAAAGCGGACCGGGGTCGCGCACGGCGCGCACCCGTCGGGTGCAGTGAATGTTTTTGCAGGCCATTGTAAGCCAGAGGTTTAGCTAAAATCACCGCGCGTTATCGCGCTTCTTAGGTGATAAGATGTCGTGAGGTGGGGGGCCATTCGGTTGGGTCCTGAGCCTTGCACGCGTCCAGCATCGTCCGTATCATGGCTTGGCATTTTGGTGGATGCCGCTCAGAAAAACGCGCTAAGGTTTTTCCCCGGGGACTGTGCGTGTCTTTGATGGGTTTGCTGTGAAGGGCGGGCGGAGAACAACACCCCGCAAACATCTCAAGCAGGGACGCCGACGCAACGTTGGTACTAAAGGAGAACGCTCATGACTAGCAAGCCTAAAATCGGAGGGGTGACCCCCGTTGAAACCCCGGTACTGGTGATCGATAACCGCATCAACTTTCGTTTTGAGTTGGTTGCCGTGGGGGGAGAGAAATTTAAAACGATTTTTTCCTTTGGAGAGGATAACAAAGGGCTTGAACGCTTGGTTAAGGGTTCTTTTGACATCTTCATTGAAAGAGAGCACGGTGGGGTGCGCGGTAATTTTGGTTTCGGCGACACCTCGAATAGGGTTGGCGCCATGGTTGTGGATCCACCCACCCCGGACGATCCCCCCCCGAAGGGTGGCAAAAAAGGGAGCGGGGAAAAGGTGATTCTGCACCTCTCCTGTGGCGACAGCTTTTTCCTTACGCTGTTGGCTTGCCCCGGCAACCAATATGCTGTTGTTTTTAATACCAAAAGCGAAGTTGTGAAAAGCAACCGGATCGATTGCAGGGGGCCGTTCCGCGTATTTATCGCGAAACCCCGCGATACAGAGCGGCTTATTTTTGATTTTGACAAATCTCCCGGGGTGCCCTGCATGGTGGTTGATCCCATCACACCCGACGATCCGCCGCCAAAAGGCGGAGATGACGAGGACGATTCTGAAGGTTAGCCCGCATCTTTCACAAGGATTCGTCGCGAGACGCTGAAAGCCTTGTGAACACGAAGATTAGGACCGAGAGACGGAACAGGGGTCCGACCTTTCGCGGGTCCGACCATTCGCGGGGCCGACCATTCGCGGGGCCGACCTTTCGCGGGGCCGACCTTTCGCGGGGCCGACCTTTCGCGGGGCCGACCTTTCGCGGGGCCGACCTTTCGGCGTAGCAGCTGAGGCGAAGGCGGCTCGACCGAGTAATGCGGAAGGCCGCCCCCACGTCATCGCATGGGCTGCCCGGTAGCAGCATTCCTTGTGAGAGATGCGGGTTAGTCGGGGGCTTATTTCACCGCGGTTGTGGGGTTCGTGTCTTGATTGCCCAGGCCGTCCCCCCAGCGGGCTTGCGCCCAATAGGCGGCGCCGATGACCGCGGTCTCCATTTTCAGAATGCGGGGGCCCATGCTCTGCAGGGTCCAACCCGCCGCGTGGGCCTCGGCCGCTTCCTCATCACTGAATCCGCCTTCCGGGCCGAACGCCAGCCAAACGCGGTGGGGTCGTCCCGCGTCTGCCGCCTTTGACGCGGGATCGCTTGACGCGGGATCGCTTGACGCGGGATCGCTTGACGCGGGATCGCTTGACGCGGGATCGCTTGACGCGGGATCGCTTGACGCGGGATCGCTTGACGCGGGATTGTAGGGATGGAACAAAAAGCCCATCGCCTCGTCCGCCGCCGGCAAGCCGAGGGTTTCCGGCCAGGTAGCGCCTAGGCTGATTTCCGGTAAAAACAAACGGCCGCATTGTTTGAGACTTTGGCGGGTGATATCGGCCAGGCGCTTTTGATACTTGTCGCGATCTTTTTTGAGTCGCCCCCCGAATGCGGTCTGCACCAACGCAACATGGTTGACACCCAGTTGGACCAGGCCTGGCAGCAGGCTGTCGAAGGTATTGCGCTGGACCGGTAAGGCCGCGACCACGCCCAGCCACAACGGCGATTCGCGTTCGGCCCGGGTGACAGCTTCGATCTCAATATCGCACGTGCGTTTGCTGATGTGGTGAATGCGGCCTTGTGCGACGCCGCCGCGGCCGTCCAGCACTTCCACCGCTTCATCCTGCTTGGCACGAAGGACGTGCACCAAATGGAACGCTTCGTCGGTTGGGGCCGGGAACACCGTGCCGACGCTGGGGATGCTGTCGACGAGTAGCCGTTTCATCGCCGCTGCGCCGCCAGGAGTAGCCATTCACCCAGGCCCGTGTGTCGGTACATGGTGAAACCTTGTTCGTGGAGTAATGCTTCGGCCGTATCCTTTTGTTCGATCAAAATGCCGGAGCTGATTAGGTGCCCGCCCTCGGCCAGCAACCCTGGGATTTGCGGCCAAACCGTTTGCAGTACGTTGAGGGTGATGTTGGCCAGCACCAGGTCATAGTTTGGATGGGGAAGGTTGACATCGTTGAGCGTGCCGATCTCAAGCGTGACCTTGCTGCTGTTGTTGATGCGCAGGTGGTGTTGCATGTTTTCGCGGCAATCGGGATCAATGTCAAAACCAAACACCTCGGCCGCGCCCAGCTTCTCGGCCGCGATGGACAAAATGCCGGTGCCGCAACCGATATCCAGCACGCGTTTGCCCGCCAGATCCAAGGTCTCCATGTGTTCGAGTACCAGGCGGGTGGTTTCGTGTTGGCCGGTTCCGAAGGCTTGGCCGGGGTAAATCAAAATGGTGTGGTCGTCAGAGCTTTCGCCTTCCCATTCGCCCACCAAGTTAAAAGGGCCGGCTTGGATGGGCTTAAAGTTTTCGCGCCAGTTGTTTTGCCAATCCTGTGGATCGATGTCGCAAATGCTGATCGGCGGCGCCTCGCCCGGCCAGTGGACCGCCGCCTGCTGCAGGCGTTGGTCAAAGTCGCTTTCGTCGAGTGCTTCGTAAACTGCTTCCAGCCGCCGGTCCGGGTTTGAAGGCGGCATGGTCGAGACGGAAAAAGCACCGTCGGACCAAAGCCACTGCTCGACGAAATCCTCTTGCTCAAGCGATTGCACAAACAAACTGACGCGTTTCATGACGGCGATCCTTGTTTTGGTGGGATGACGCTAATGTAACACGGACGCGGGACCGCGGGTTGTGAACCCCTCATGAAAGGTCCGGTTTTGTGCGGGACCGGAGGGGCGTGGCTACTCTTTGTCCGCGTTGCGACCCGAGCGTGGTTTGATGACCAGCTTGATGGGGACCCCGTCCAGCTCAAAGGCTTCGCGGATGCGGTTTACCAAAAAACGTTCTTGGGTGAAGTGCAGCGGCTGGTTGGTGTTGACCACGGCGACAAAGGTCGGCGGTGAAACCTCGACCTGGGTCATGTAAAACACTTTGAAGTGGCGGCCCTTGGCGCGGGGGACACGGTGGTTTTTGGCAATGTCCTCCACAAAACGGTTGAGCACGCCGGTGGTGACCCGTTGGCTCGCACGCTCGTGCAGTTCAACCGCGAGGTCCAACACGCGGGTAACGCGTTGACCCGTCAGCGCGGAAACAAAAACAAAGGGCGCTGTTTCCAGGAACTTAAGACGGCGCCGGATGCGTTCTTCGAATTTCTTGGCCGTGTTGGTTTCTTTATCCTCGACCAGGTCCCACTTGTTGACCACCACGATGATGGGTTTGTAGGCCTTGTTGGCAATCCCGGCAATGGCCGCGTCTTGGGCGGCCTCGGGATCGGAGGCGTCCACAAGCAAGGCGATCACGTCGGCGTTCTCCACCTGACGGGTGGCCATCAGGACAGACAAGCTTTCCTGACTGCCCTTGATCTTGCCGCGTTTGCGAATCCCGGCGGTGTCGACCAAACAAAACGTTTGTTTGTTGTAATTAAGGTAACTGTCAATCGGATCGCGGGTGGTGCCGGCAATGTCGCTGACCATCACCCGTTCCTCATTGAGCATTTTGTTGACAATGCTGCTTTTGCCCGCGTTGGGACGCCCGATAATTGCCAGACGGATCGGTGGTGACGCAACCGCTTTTTTGGGATCGCGCCACTTGCCTTCCAGTTTGTTTTCGACCGCGATCATCAGGTTTTCCATGCCCTCGCCGTGGGCGGCGGAGCCGGTTACCAGAATATCGAAGCCGAACTTGTAAAACTCGGGGTCGATTTGTTCGGGGCTACGGCCTTCCATTTTGTTCAGGAACAGAATCACCGGCTTGCTTTGCATGCGCAGGGCTTGGCCGATTTCCTCATCGGGAACGGTTAAGCCGGCGCGGCCGTCGACCATAAAAACAATGACTTCTGCTTCAAGAATGGCGTGGTGGGTTTGGCCTTTGATCATTTCGGCAATCAGATCGGAACGCTCTTCAATCCCGCCGGTATCCACCAAACGGAAGCTACCCATGTCGCGATGGATGGTACCGTATAACCGGTCACGGGTCATGCCGGGGGTGGCGTCGATAATGGCGCGGCGCGAGCGGGTCAGTCGGTTAAATATCGTGCTTTTGCCCACGTTGGGCTGGCCAACCACGGCGACGACCGGTAACTCGCGGTCTTCAATACTGCTCAGCGTTGCTTTGTAATAAGGTTTGCGGCCCGTTGAGGGTTTGGCGCCCTCTCGAGGGGCGACGGGTTCGGAATGAGGTTTTTTGGGTTCCATGACGATTCGATGCTCCAAGTAAAACGGGCGGGCCCGCAACGCGGCGGCCAAAAAACGACCGCGAACCGGCTATTGTCACTAAAAACGGACCTCGGCGCAATGATTGTTTGGGTTTTACCTGTTTTTTCATCGGTGGCGCAGACTGCATTCACCCTTTCAGGAACGCCGGCATCGGGGGGGCTCGTGAACGGGCCCGCATTTCTCACCAGAAGTCGTTGCGAGGCTTTGAAATCACTGTGAGGAAACGGGTTACGACCGAGGGCAAACGTAGCGGGGCCGACTTTGCGGCGTAGCCGTGCTACGTCGAGGCTGCCCCACCGTTGGTTTGCAACGGTGCAACCGAGGAACCTAAGTAATCGCAGTTATTTCAGCGCCAGAGCAGCGCTTCTGGTGAGAAATGCGGGCCGGCCCGCCAGGACGCGGCGTTTCATTTGATTGTTCTGTCAGTATCACCGGGACGTATCCCGCGACTTAGGTTCAAGCACTGATCGGCGTTTTACCGATCAGTGCCGGGGTATGGCGTCGGACAGGATCCGGTGTTATTGATCAAAGGTCTCCGTTTCAACCGGGGTGGCTTCCTCTGTCGCTGGGGCGACCTCGTTGTCCCTGTGCTCCAATTCTTCTGCTTTCTCAACTAAATCGCGCAGCAGGTTGCTGATATCAGAGAGTTGCAGGTGAAGCTCGTAGCCGTAGTCCCGTTGGTGAACCGTTGCGTTGAATTCGCCTTCGATCCCGCGTTGCGCGATGCGCTGTTCGATTTCATTGAGATGGGAGGCAAAGGCTTCGCCCGGATCACAGAAGATCTGGTAACGCAGTAAGAGCTGGTTGTCCTGTTCCGCGTTGAGGTCGAATCCTACCTGGGAGATGGTGGTGTCAAAGGCGGTCAGTTGCTCCGTGTCCCCGTTGTAAAGCCAATCGTCGGTGTCCGGGTCCGTGATTAACAAGTTGGGGAGCCGGCGCAGGGCTTCTTGTTTGAGGAAGCCATAGAGGGTAGCGTCGGGGTTGATGTTGTACAGCGGACTGAGTCGCGCGTTGACTTCAACCTGGCGTTGCGCGCCTTCAAGGGCGATCCGCATCGGTTCTTCCGACAGGGAGAAGTAAAAGACGCCGTCTTCTAAATGAATGAACACCGTTTCGTTGGGCTCTTCCACAACGATGATTTCCTTGCCGCTGATGGTTCGGGTTTTTCCCTCCTCGCGCAACGCCATGCGGAAGAAGCTGTAACCCAGGGAGAAAAGGTTTTTGTTGGAACCGAAGCCGACACCGAAAATGAACAGGTCCTCACCTGCCTCGCTGGGACCGAGGTAGGTCATTTCAAATTCTATCGGGGTGTAGTACTTGAGTTCCTTGATCAGGGTAGGGCGATCTTTGTTGCCCATTTGACTCAACCAGCGGAAATCTTCCGGCACTCTGCGGTTGGTGGCCTCTTGATCAACCAACGCCAAATCGGCGAAGAGACCGATCAATGCTTCATCTTCCGGGCGGACGATCACGCGCAGGTAGCTTTGGCCGTCGGGAACAAAAACCGTGGCCTCTTCCTCGAAGTCACCGGTTTTGGTGAGGAACCAAAAGAAACCGAGGGAGAGAAATACCAGGGTTAAGCCGGTGCCCAAACATCCGAAAAGACAGCAGGAAACTTTTTTATTCATCGCCATGGCGGTGACTCCTGTAGCAGCGTGAAGATCGCAATCGTGAACCTACAGCCTAGCGGAAAGCACCGCGTGCCGGCCAGTAGAAAGTAGGCTTTGTCGTCGTAGGTTGGCTTGGTTTGAATCGATTTTTGGGGTCTGCCCGAATTGCTCACGCGGGCGCCTGCCATAGGGCAACCCTTGCGATTGCGGGGGGCGACCTTCCGCCTTCCTCGATCAAGCCGTCCGCGAGGCCGCGGTGCACCGCTTGGACCGACCCACGGTCGCAATCATCGCCCGCGCCAGGGTTCCAGCTTTTCGCGACATCCCCTCGTGAGCGAGACGGGTTAGTGGAGTACGACGGCCAGGCAGGTTGTGAAACCGAAAACCAGGGAAACCACCCCGTTCATGGTGAAAAAAGCCATGTCTACCTTTTCCAAATTCCCGCCGCGCACAAGGTTGTGTTCGTAAACCAAACAGGCGACCACCATTGCCAAACCCAGCCAATAAACGGGATGGAGCGGGGTGTTAAAACCGATGGCGACCAATACCGCGATCATGGCCACATGCAGAACCTTGGAGAGCAGCAAGCTGTTGTGTACGCCCAGACGGGTTGGAATGCTGTTGAGGCGGTTGGCGCGGTCAAAATCCAAATCCTGACAGGCGTAAATGATGTCGAAACCGGCCGTCCAACCCGTGACCGCCAAACCCAACGCCAACGGCAGTGGGTGAATCTCGCCGGCGACCGCGACCCATGCGCCAAAGGGGGCCAGACCCAAGGCGGCGCCCAGCCAGACGTGGCACAGCGCGGTAAATCGTTTGGTAAAGCTGTAACCCAACAGCCAGGCAAGCACCAGCGGGGAGAGCATGAAGGCCAGTGGGTTGAGCATCCACGCCGAGGCGATAAATAACAGGCTGCAAACGATGGTGAAACCCAGGGTGTAGGCGGCGCTGAGGCGGCCGGCGGGAATGGAACGCATTGCCGTGCGCGGATTTTGGCCGTCGATATCGGCGTCGAGCCAGCGGTTGAACGCCATCGCCGCCGAGCGGGCGCAAACCATGGCGAGCACAATCAATGCGAGCGTGGACCACTCCGGCACGCCGCCGGCGGCCATAAAAGCCGCGACCAAGGCGAACGGCAGCGCAAACACGCTGTGTTCGATTTTGATCATTTTCATCGTTTCTACAAATGCCGCGGTCATGGTTGGCTCCTCGTTAGGCTTGGGGATTGGGTGGACCCGTGGGCGTGGGGTTCCAGCGTCTGACGGCCTGATCGGCGACTTCTAAGTGGTCGATAATGCGGTCGACCACCGAGTCCACCAAGTCGGTGACGGTTTGGGGTTGATGGTAAAAACCCGGTGAAGCGGGCATGATTACCGCGCCGGCCTCGCGCAAGGTGACCATGGCGCGCAGGCTGATCAGGGAAAGCGGAGTTTCCCGCGGGACCACAATCAACGTGCGGCCTTCCTTCAACTGGACCGCCGCCGCGCGATGCACCAAGTTTTCGGCCATCCCGATCGCCATGGCGCTTAAGCTGCTCATGCTGCAGGGGACCACCACCAAACTCTCCAACCCATTGGAGCCGGAGGCGATGGAGGCGCCGATATTGCGCGTGCCGTGAACCACGCAGCCCTCGGTATTGATGTCGCCCCACTTCATGTTCTCTTCGTCGTGGAGCACGCGTTTGCCGCCCTCGGATGCGACCAAATGCAGCTCGAGCTCGGGAAAGGCGCGCAGACGTTCCAAGGTGCGTAAAAAGTAGGCGACACCACTGGCGCCCGTCAGGGCTAAACCAATGCGACGTCGGGGTGTTTGCATGAACAGGTCCTTGGTCGGCGGCGGTGAATTCGGGGAATCACCGCCGTCTTTGTTTTAATTTAAGACGTGAATCGCGTGACCTTTGGCTTTCTTGGCCGCTTCCATCAGCGCTTCGGTTAAGGTTGGGTGTGGGTGGATGGTCAGGCTGAGGTCGTCCAGGAACGCGCCCATCTCGATGCCGAGGGTCGCCTCGCCGATGAGATCGCCCGCGTTGTGGCCGACAATGACCACGCCCAACACTTCTTCCGTTTCTTTGTCCGCGATGATCTTGACAAAACCCTCGGTGTCGTTGCCTGCTTTGGCTTTACCCAAGGCTGCAAAAGGGAAGTTGCCGACGGAAATTTCGCGGCCGGAGGCGCGTGCCTCGTCCTCGCTTTTGCCGACCGTGGCGATTTCGGGATCGGTGAAAACCACCGCGGGGCAAACCTTGGCGTCGGCTTTGGCCGCGTGGCCGGCGATGACCTCGGCGGCGATTTCACCTTGGTAGGACGCGTGGTGGGCCAGCATCGGTTGACCGGCCACGTCGCCGATGGCAAAGATGTTGGGTACATTGGTGCGCAGTTGGTCGTCAATCTTAATAAAGCCGTGGTCGTCCAAGTGAATGCCCGCGTTTTCCAGACCGATCCCGCCCGTGTTGGGGCGACGGCCGACCGTGACACATACGTAATCGGTGTCGATGGTGAGGTCTTTGCCTTTGTGTTCCACCGTCAATTGCACGCCGTTTTCCGTTTCTTGGTAACCCTTGGCCTTGGCGCCGGTCAACACCTGGAACTTGCCTTTTTTCAGCTTGCGGGTCATGGCCTTTACCACGTCCTTATCAAAGCCGGGCAGCACGCTGTCCATCATTTCGACCACGGTTACCTCGGCGCCCAGCTTGCGGTACACAAAACCCAGTTCCAGGCCGATGTAGCCGCCGCCGATCAGCGTCATGTGTTTTGGGATCTCGGTGAGGCCTAAGGCGCCGGTGGAGTCGATGATGCGTTTGCCGACGGGGAAGGTGGGAATGTGAATCGGGGAGGAGCCGGTGGCGATGATGAGGTTTTCAAAACTGACTTTGGTTTCGGAGCCGTCCGCGGCCATCACGCGCAGGTTGTTGGTGCCCATGATGGTGCCGGTCCCTTCTAACACCTTGGCGCCGTTTTTGGTGACCAAGGTTTTAATGCCGCCGGTCAACTGACCAACCAACTTATTTTTCCAGGCTTGGGTTTTGCTGAAGTCAATGGCCGGGGCCTCGGCGGTGATGCCGAAATCGTTCATTTTGCCGATGGACTCAAAGGATTTGGCGACGTGGATCAGAGCCTTGGACGGAATACAGCCGACGTTGAGGCAAACCCCGCCATAGTACTCTTTTTCGACGAGCAAGGTGTCCACGCCGAGTTGGGCCAAACGAATGGCGGCGACGTAACCGCCGGGTCCCGCGCCCAGCACGACACTGTTAACTTTGAGTTCATTCATGAATCCTTCCTCCGGATCGTGTTAATTGGAACCATCAAAAACGGGGTCGTCCGGGGCGGAAAAAACGGAAACAGGCAAGGGATAAGCCATGGCGGACGACCGGATGCGCGGGCGGTTTTTCTACCGCAAACCCGCCTCACCCGTAATCCCTACAAGGGGTAGGCTCGGCTGGAAAAAGGGGCGGTGAAAACCTGGATTGGGTTCGTGCCGGCCCGCCGCATCACAACAGCGCTCACATTCTAGCGCAAAACCCGCGGTGGATGTTGTTGATCAGGATGGGCTGTTTTGTTGGGTTTGGTGTCCTATTTTTGGTTGGGCTGGGCCTAGGAATGCGTCATGACCGTTGGGCTGGGCTTGGTATCCGTCATTTCTCAGCAGGATGGGAGGATGAATTGAGGATGGCGATGGGCGGTGTTTCCCTGTTGTGATGGATCGCGCATGGGATGATGCCGTCGCTTCGTTGATCCGAAAACGCTTGAACCTGGCGGTGATCGGCCAAGATTTATAAAAGCAGTCGTTTACAGGTGTCTGTCCCCGCGTCCCCTGTCCCCGTGTCCCCTGTCCCTATGTTCGGGTGTTCTCAGCGTTGTTGTTTCGCATGGTTTGATGCAAAACATCAGGATTCCAGAAGGCCGGATCGTGACCCATGCAGCGCAAGCGGAGCCAAAAAATTGGAGGGACCCGACCGAGCTTGCTCGGTTGGGAGGTCCCGATTTTTTGGCGGAGCGGTCCTTGACGCGGGTGGTGACGCGCTAAACTCGATGTCGGTCGGCGGGGCGAAGGCTTCATCAACATCAGTCTTTCCGTCGGCCGTGAGATTTCTAAGCGGGTCGGCCCCACCCGTGTCAAGGATGCGCGGTGGAAGGCCTGCACGGCCGCGGACCCAACGCTCTTTTTCCCAGAGGTTGCCAACGTGGGCTTGGCTTGAAGGTTAGCGAATGGTGCGTAATCCAATTTACCCGGTATCGAAGTCTGGAGGCAACATTCGCAAGGTCAGTTGTTTACAGGTGTCCGTCCCAGAATGTTCCTTTAAGCGGGTCGGCCCCACCCGTGTCAAGGATGCGCGGTGGAAGGCCTGCACGGCCGCGGACCCAACGCTCTTTTTCCCAGAGGTTGCCAACGTGGGCCTCACTTGATCGTTACCCTACGACGTGTTTCGCAAAAAAAACCGGTTATTACGGTGTTGCTGGGGTAAGAAACATTTAAGTCATTCGTTTACAGGGGGCTGTCCCTGGGCGCTTCTTTTCTGTCCCGATTTCCGCTTCTTAGGGTGTGAAGTCCTGATTGAACGGGTTGTGATCGGTGTTGTCCGTGATTTTGATGAAACCGTGCTTGGTTTGTTCGTGGCACATGTTGCAGGATTTAACCAAATTCTTAAAGGCTACCTTGCTGCCGGCCCAGTCGCCTTTCTTGATGCGCGCTTCCAGTTCCTCAACGTGGGGCAGGGTCATCACCTTGGCGGGTTGGGCGATGGGCATGCCGTCATAGGTCGTTACCTCGTCGATCACCGTCTCCAGGTTTTCTTCCAGCTCGTGTTGGTAAAAAGTGGCCAGGGGCTGGTTTTGTGCGGCAATCGCCAATCCCAGCTTCTGGGTGTAACGCTGCATGTGGCTCATGTACAAGGCGAGTTCGGGTTCTTCACGGCCGTGTTCCGCGCCCGCCGCCGGGGTCAAGCTAAAGGAAGCTTTGGCAAACGGGTTTTCGCCGGGAAGGGGCGGGGGGTCGGAACGAAGGCTGCTAAAGTCGCTGATAAGCAAGAGGTTGATGCACAAGGAAAAGGCCAGCAGGGCGCACAGGCTAACGGTCTTCAAGCGCAGTGGCGCGGCCGGGGGTTTTAGGCGATGGATTCCGGTATCTTCCAAGAAATTGTGCGATGAACTCGGTGATTGCGACATCAAGCAGTCGACTCCTCATGTGGTGTGGGTGAACCCTATTCTACAGAACGCGATGTGGTTCGTGTTTGTGATTCCCTAACTTACCTTTGCTTTTTGTTGTTAATCGGTGGCGAAAGAAGGCCGAATGCGCGTGAATTAGCGCGAGGAAAGAAGGATGTTGTCGTTTAGATAGTGCCGAAATGACGGCAAAAAACCGAAAAAACCCTGGTGGCAAGCGGGGGGGGAGCAGTTCTGCTGCCCTGAAGATCGCATTAAAACACGGAAAATAAGACGGACTCAAGTACTTGCTGTTGTGCGGCAATCGCCGAGTTTTGAAAAGGTGACCTCGGTAACCGAAAACGGCTTTCCCCGAAATGTTTTTCAGGGAAAGCCGTGGTTGGATGGTCTTGGGTGTGCCTATTGCGCCTGGCAGGGGCCTTCCGGGCAAGCGCCGTTGAGGCATGCCGCCAAATCCCGAATGGTGCGCAGGCTTTCCGGTGTGGTGCATGCCTGTCGCCGGCAGGTAGCCAAGTTGGTGGCCCTTGGCCGTGGGAATCACTCCCGCGTAGCGCGCGCGATCATCGGTTCACTAAATGGTGGAACCATCATTTTGAAAAATGCAGGACCCGCGAAGCGACTTTTGTCTTGGTGAAGTCTGAGTTGTCGGCTTATTTGGGACTTCGTTCGTAAAAAAAAAGCGCCTTACGCCTTATCCAGAATCAGATCGAAGCGGCGGCAGGGGCTTTTGCCGTCCGCGTGGGGTTTCAGTTGGGGAATGGTGGCGATATCGACCTCGGCGGCGATCAGCGCGGCGCGTTGGGCCCGCGGCACCGAGTCGAGCACGGGATCCTGATCGCGTACCGCCGCGAAGCGATCACCCGCGAAATGCATTTCGGTTACCAGTTGGCGGAAGCCGTTTTTGTGGACCTTGTAATGGATGTGGGGCGCGCGGCTGAAACCGGGACTGCCGTAACGTACCGGCAAAATGGTTTTGAAGAAGTAGGCGCCCTGTTGGTCGGTAATCGCGTGGGCGAAATAAGCAAAGCCGGGATCGTGGCTGTCGCCGGGTGTTGCGTCCTGCCGGTAGCGGCCGTTGTTGTCGCATTGCCAAATCTCCACGGCCGCGCCGAAGATCGGCTTGCAATCGCGGTCCAACACCTGGCCAAAAACAAAGGTGGGTTCGCCCGCCGCTTTGCCGCCCTGGGTTAAATCGACCAACTTGGGAATGGTAACCGCGGGATAAAAGGGGCCGGGCCCCATGCGCGGGGTGATCGGACAATCCGCCGCCACATTTGCGGCTAACCCGCCGCCCAGAACACCCGCCACACCCTTAAGCCAATGCCGTCGCGTCACCATGGAAACCCCCCGTTTTTGTGTGTTTTGGTTCATCCTTGGTGTTTCCTACGTTTTAATGGGGGTTTCAGGTTTCTTTTGAAGCAGTGAAATGCGTAAAAAACTTCGTTAGAAAGATCTTGTCTCCAAAAAACGGTTCGTGGTTAAGTGACCAAGATCCCCTATGTGAGGCGTTGCTGTGTATATTCGCAAGCTAGAACTCAAGGACTTTCGCTGTTTTTCGTCGGTAGAACTCGACCTGGCGAGAGCCGACGGTGAATATGCCGGCTGGACGGTTTTTGCCGGTCGCAATGGGTCGGGAAAGTCGACGTTGCTCCAAGCGATGGCTGCCTTGGTAACTGGTTTTGGGGAAGGCCTCTTTGACCCAGCCGCATTGCGCCGCCATGGTCAAGCGCGTTGGACCGGCTCGCTTTTCCTGGAAAAAGGCAAAACGGATCAGACCGATGCAATGGATTTGACCTGTCGGCTTCACTGGAGCGAACAGTTTCGAAAAGATGATCGAGGCCTCCAAGGTATTGAATATCTCGAAGAGCCAGGTTGTCTTCTTTTGGGATACGGCCCTTATCGCCGGTTGAACGAGCGTAGCGGTGACGCCCTTTCTTTTGCTAAGTCCCGGTTTTGGGCTGATCGTTTACAGACACTTTTTCGCAACGATGCCGCGCTAACTGACGCGATAACCTGGTTGCGAGAGGTTGATTACCGGAGCCTAAAAGGCGACCGGCGCGGACGTTTTCAAAAATTGAAAGACCAATCGATCCAAATTTTGAGTGATGGTTTGTTCCCGACGGGTGTGTCCGTACTGGATGTGGACGCTGAAGGCCTCAAGGTGAGAAGTGGCGATCAAGTCACGACATTGGAGCAACTAAGCGACGGTTACAAAGCGGTTGCCGCCCTTGTGGTTGATATCTTGCGGCACATTGTCCGGTCCTTTGGTGATTTAGATTTTCGCATGCTAAAAAGCGAGGGAAAGCCCTATCCGGTGAGCTACCGCGAGGGGATTGTCCTTATTGATGAAGTAGAAACCCATCTCCATTTGTCCTGGCAACGGGAGATCGGATTTTGGCTAAAAAAGCACTTTCCCAAAATTCAGTTCTTGGTCACAACCCACAGTCCTTTTGTTTGCCAGGCCGCGGATTCGCGGGGCATCATTCGCCTTCCAGATCCCGACTCCGGTGCGCCTGTCGCTCATTTAGCAGCCGACCAATTCGACATCGTAGTCAATGGAAACACGGCCGATGCGGCGACCTCGGATCTCTTTGGTTTGCCCTTTGCCCATGCGGATCATGCTGAAGCATTAAGAACCCGGTTCGCTGAACTGGAAGCAGCACTGCTTTATGAAGACCTGAGCCCGGAGGCACGCCGGGAGAAGCGTGAGGCCTTCAATCGGCTTCAAGCACGATTACCCCTGGGGTTACAGGAGCGATGAACAAACTTCACCGCCTCTCACTCTCCAAACATACCCAAAATGTTTTATCCGGCAGACATACGAAAGTTGTCGATTCTTCGATGACCTTGACCTATACCGACCGTTCAGGAGGCGAGGTTGAACTGACGGAGACGGATGAAAAGGCGGAACGTCTCTGGCGAAACCGGGGACGCACGAAAGCGGATCAGGAAATCTTAAAACGGCTGAAGTTTTCCGCCGGTGGTAATTGGAGTTATTGTGAGTCGAATGAACTTTCGCAGGTAGACCACTTCTACCCAAGATCGCGGTATTCTGAGCGGTGTTTCTTGTGGGACAACTACGTTGGCGCTTGTGGTCCTTGTAATGCCGCCAAAGGCGATGCCTTTCCTTTGGATTCAGGTACGCCGTTGTTGCTTAATCCTTATATTGAGGATGCATTGGACTACTTCTTTTTTTCTCCCAAAACCGGGAAGTTGGTGATTCGTCGCGATATAAGTAGGCATGATCAGGAACGCGCTCGGCTAACACTTGGAACTCTTGAGCTGAACCGAAGAGAAAAGGCACGCAAAATCCACTTTAGAACCTGTGTTGCGGCGATCAAAGAATATGCAAAGGCGAAGTTGGCCGGCGATTCCGGAAAAATGGCGGACCTTCGCGAGAGTATGTTGGAACGAAATCATTCCGTTCTGAGTTTTCTGCTGCTTCTTTGGCGTAGGAATATGCTTGATTGGGACCTTTCCGATGCCCTGGCTCGCGCCGGCGAAATTGCAGATTGGGTTAAAGTCGTTCGGGATGACGAGGCGCTACTGCGAGAACTTTTATTTAAGGTCCTGGACCAGGTTGCTGTTGAATTGGGAGAGCTATGTTTGACATTCGAGGACGGCAGCCTCCTTTATTTGTGTCGTTTTTCCCGACGAATTGCGCTTGCCGATACGGCGTCCAAATTAAGCGAAAGCAGGTTGGTGGATTTTGAAGTGCTGGACCGGGAGTTAATTCTTGTTTTTGATCGATGTAGGGTAACCCTTGATCGAAGCGCTGATCAGTGCATGTTTTTCGTTCAAGATGATCGTCTGCTGGGTGTGTGGTAGCCATAAAGGTGAGGGCGGCACGGGTGGTCTTGGTTGTGAGTTGTTTTGCATCACAACTGAAAAAGGCCTGTTAGGGGATCGTTTCCCTGGAATATGATTACGGACGTTGGGGTTGATTTGTCTGTAAGGTTATTGTATCTAGTTGTTTGTGGGCTTGTTGGGGACGATGCTTTTTCACGTGGTAGATGACGTTCGCCGGCGCGGAAAGACCGGAACCGCTGTGATTTAGTTGACATTTGCGCAGGGTTCCTTTGCAAACCGAATAGGGACTGGCTAGGATAATCGTTGCAATAAGGAGCGTGCCAGTTGCTCCTTCTAAAACCCTATATGAACGTCCTTTTTACGGCGTATTCATGTATTGTATTGCGGTTTTTGCTCTGCTTGATAACAAGCAATATTTCAAGATGATGCACCTTTATTCATTGTTTTATAACAAGGGAAACCATTCATGAATTCCCCGGGTGCCTTCTTGCTTTTTTGGTTGTTGTCGCGATTGGAACGGATGGAGGGCTTTTGTCTACCGAATGATCGGAAGCTCATGGACTTGCATTCGTTACCTGTTCCACTACCATTGAATTCAATCATCACAAACGGGACATTCTGCTGCCGGCAAAATGTTTGAAAATACCGTCGCCCGCCTTTGGCGCAAACCAGGTTACCCGCGTTATCGCGTTCTTTTGGTTTGCGGTGAACCCTTTATTGGGTTCACCCGGTGACGCCCAGCGATGCGTCGTGTCTTGCGACGGGTGGCGGTGTTTTCAATAAATCAATCGCGGCTGGGATCCTGTATGTCTATTCATCATCTTTTATGATGCCGTCAATCATACTATCTTATTTTTGATAGCGCATTGTGAATCAGGATTACTGGGACGGCCGGGCAACCTTTCGTCTGCCTTCTTCCGGCCTCGCCCCAGCCGCGTCTTTTGTGATGAGTCACAGATGAGGAGAAAATAGAATGAGAATCACTGCAATCTATGCGCTGATATGCGCTCTGGTGCTTTGCTTTTTTTGGACCAGCGCTTTGGCCGGTCCGGCCAACCCCGACGCCGTCGTTTGGCTCGGTGAGGAAAACGGCCGTTTTGCCGCGCGCATTGTCGGCGATGAATGGGTGAACTACCTGGAAAAAGACGGGTTCACCATTGTAGAAAACGAACGAACCGGGCGCTGGGAATACGCCGCGCGCGGCAAACGCGGCGGGTTGATACCCTCCGGGATCGAAGTCCTTCCCAACCAAGAGGTGCCGGTCGGCGTGCAGAAACACCTGCGCCCCGGTCGTTCCTACAAGGAACTGCGCCAGTCTTACTTTCCCACCGCGGCGGCGCAAGCCGAGGATCACGGCCACGGTGTCCAGCCGATGGAACGGGCCGCCCATCATAAATACGATCCCGAGTTGGTGGCCGGCCCGCGCGATCTCTTGTTTATCCGGGTCGCCTTTGCCGACCAAGGCTTCGACACCATGGCTCAGGATTGGGATGATCTCATTTTCGACGACACGCCCGGTCGCAAAACGGTCAAAAACTTTTACGAGGACAACTCCTTCGGTTTGATCCAAACCCGCGGCGTCGCCCATCGCCAGGGCGGGCAACCGCGTGGCATTGTGTCGGTTCGCCTCGACAACATCAACCATCCCAACACCGGCCGCTCCAACATGAGCGCCGCTCAAAAGTACCAGGTTGAAACCCGTTGGATTAACGCGGCTTTGGCCGAGGCCGCGCGGTTCGTGGATTTCGCCGCGATGGACGACAACCGCGACGGTCGTCTCACCCTGGATGAAACCGTGGTTTATTTCATTGTCGCCGGCTACGACGCCGCCTCTACCGCCAAAACCCCCAACGTGTGGGGACATAAATGGAGCGCTTGGCGTCGCGGCGATGTGATGGCCGGCGGTGTGGAACTGCCGTCTTGGGCGCTTAACGGCGAGTTAACCAATGATGACGGCATTCACCCGATGGGTGTGATCGCTCACGAATTGGGCCACTTGATGTGCGGTCTGCCCGACCTCTACGACATCAATCGCGGTAATGCCGGGATGGGTATTTTTTCCCTAATGGCGGGTGGTTCTTGGGGTTACGAGCCCGGGGAACGAGGTGGCACCACGCCGGTTGCCATGGACGCATGGTCGCGTTATTTCTTGCAGTGGAGCCAGGCGCGCCAACCCGCCGACGGGGAATCACTGGACTTTGACGCTGCGCTACGCGACCGCGAAACGCCGGTCCTGTTTCAGGGCGGCAAGGGCAACGACGAATTCTTCCTGGTCGAAAACCGTGCGCCGGTCGGCTGGGACCGCGGCATGATTCCGCGCCTCTCCCAGCGTGTGAACGGTCAGCGTCAGGATTGGACCGGTGGCCTGTTAATCCAACACATCGATACCACGCAAGGAAACGGTGGTAACGATCTCAATAGTTCGGCCAACGCCCGCCAAGGCGTGACCGTGGTCGAGGCTTCCAATGTCGCCGGCTCCCTGTTGGCGCAAAACTACTCGATGGGTCACCATACCCACCTTTTCTACGAGGGCAACGTGGACCAGTGGCATGCCGACACCACGCCCGGCAGCCGCTACTACGACGGCTCCGATTCCGGCTTTGCCTTATTTAACATTTCCGCGCCGGGCATCGCCATGTCGGCCGATACCCGAGCCGGTGGTGGCGACGGTGGCGACGGTGGCGACGGTGGCGACGGTGGCGACGGTTCCGGCGAGGTTGTTACGCTGAGTAACCCCGCCGAACTGGTTGGCTTACGTGCCGCCGCCAAAACCATGGCCTACTACAAATTGTCGGTTCCCTCCGGCGCGGTGAACCTGCGTTTCGAAACCCGCGGTGGCTCCGGTGATGCCGACCTTTACCTGCAACGCAACCAACGCGCCACGACCGAACAGTATTTGGCCAAATCAACCGATCCCGCGACCAACGAGGTCATCCAAATCGCTAATCCGACGGCGGGCGATTACTTCCTTGCCGTCCACGCTTGGAGTGCCTACAACGGCATGGGTCTGACCGCTTCTTACCAAATCCCGGATCGCGACTTGGTCAACGGCACCCCGGTAACTGTTTCCGGTGCCGCCAACCAAGGGCAATGGTTCAAAATTGATGTTCCGTCCGGCGCGCGTCGCTTGACGCTCTCCCTGAGCGGTGGTTCCGGTGACGGCGAATTGTTTGTCTCCTACAACCAACGCCCCGAACGCTTCAGCCACCAATGGGCTTCCGAACAACCCGGCAACGCCGAGGTGATGGTGTTCGAAGAACCCGCGGCCGGAACCTATTACGCGTTGGTTTGGGGTTACAGTGATTTTCGTGACGCACGCCTGTTGGCAAGCTACGAGGTGGGTGTTACCTACAATGATTCCGGGCGACTGGGCGGCTACGGCTATACCGATTACCGCATCGAAGTCGGCGGCGGGACCATTAACGTCGACCTGACCGGACGCGGGAGCGGCGACGCCGATCTTTACCTGTGGGGCCCGAGTGGCCGTATCGTGGCGGCATCGCTACAATCAGGGAACAACGCGCAAATCAACTACAACACCAACGGCGCGGCCGGCACCTATTGGGTTCGTGTTTATAACGACAGCCGATACAGTGTCAGCTACAACCTCGCCATTCAGTACCGTTAGCGAAGAGGGTTCCCCTAGGGGAACCACTTCACCCAACCCATGAAAACCGCCGCGGACGCTTGGGGCAAATGCCCACGTTCGCGGCGGTTTTTCTTGGTGTTCCAGGGCAACCCCGCAACCAAAAACTCATCGAGTTTTGATCCTATTTTCGAGCGGCCTGACGATAATGCCGGATCCAAGCACCGCCACGCGGATTCACCGCGTCGTATCAAGGGGTTCCCGTTGTTACCGTACCAAATTGCCGCCGCCGTCGTTGTCGTTTACCTTGTGTACCGGGTCCACATCCGCCTGCGTTTGTCGCGCGCCAAGCACCCTTCGTTGCGCGGCCATGCCAAGATGTCGCGGCGTATGGCCAAGTTGGTGCCGTTTTTCGAATACGATGCAGCCCGCTTTTTTCGCTGCGACGATGCCCCCGCGGCGGTCGCCGACCAACGCAAGCAAGCCTTCCACCGCCTCGCCGACACCTTTCGCCGCAAGGCACCCAAAACCCTGGCGGTTAGCGAACGTTTGGAAGCCGGTATCTCCGATGTGTTTTTTACCAACCACTACCGGGTGCCTTTTCCCTTTCGCAATTACGTGCGCAACCATCTGAAGATCGGCCACCTAGTCGCCGCTTCCGAGGGCACCCGTGTCCGCGATTTGGACGGCAATTGGTCCCATGATTTAACCGGCTCTTACGGCGTGAACCTGTTTGGCTACGACTTTTACAAAGAATGCATGCAAGAGGGTTACGAGATGGTGAAGGACCTGGGGCCGGTCCTGGGCAAGTACCATCCCGTCATTGCCGACAACGTCAAACGCCTCAAAGAAATTTCCGGTTTGGACGAGGTCTCCTTCCACATGTCCGGCACCGAGGCCGTGATGCAGGCGGTGCGTCTGGCGCGTTACCATACCGGCCGACCCCGGCTGGTGCGTTTCTGTGGGGCGTACCACGGTTGGTGGGACGGGGTGCAACCCGGCGTCGGCAACGTGCGCGGCAACCACGACGTGTACACCCTCAAAGACATGGACGCCGACACTTTATGGGTCCTGCGCACCCGCAAGGATATTGCCTGCGTGTTGGTCAACCCGCTACAAGCCCTGCACCCCAACGCCAATGCGCCGGGCGACGCGATGCTGATCAACAGTAATCGCAAGGCGGCCTACGACGGCGAGGCCTACGCGGCCTGGCTGCGCGAACTGCGCGCGGTTTGCACCGAGCGCGGTATCGTGCTGATTTTCGACGAGGTGTTTGTCGGGTTCCGTCTGGCCTACCGCGGCGCGCAGGAGTTTTTCGGGGTCAACGCCGACATGGTTACCTACGGCAAAACCCTGGGCGGCGGGTATCCGGTCGGCGTGGTTTGCGGCAAGGCGCATTTGATGAAACGGTTCCGAGAAAACCGGCCCACCGATTTGTGTTTCGCACGGGGGACCTTTAACGCGCATCCGGTGGTGATGGGCGCGATGAACGCGTTCCTGCGCAAGGTGTCGGCGCCGGAACGATTGGCCGCTTACACGGGGATCGAGGCCTTCTGGAACGCGCGGGTCGCCAAACTCAACACCCTGCTCGCCGATGCAAACATCCCGGTTCGCGTGGCCAATCTGGTTTCGATCTGGACCATCACCTACACCCGGCCCAGCCGTTACAACTGGATGTTCCAGTACTACTTGCGTGCCGAGGGTTTGTCCCTGAGCTGGGTTGGTAGCGGGCGCATCATCATGAGCCATAACTTTAGCGATGCGGCCTTTGACGCGGTTTGCGCCCAGTTTGTGGCGGCGGCGAAGGCCATGGACGGCGACGGCTGGTGGTGGCAAAGCGAAACCCTCACCGACAAGGCCATCAAACGCGGATTCATGAAAGACATGCTGCGCGCCCGTTTTTCCTTCCAAAAAGCGGGCGCGGCGCCAAGCACGGGCATGGAACCCCAACGCAACAAACCTTAGAACCTGTCCTTGTTGGCCGAACCACCTTGGCCCTACCATCGCTTTTTCTTTGGTCGCGAAATGAGAAAGAGAACAAAGCAGCGCGATAAGCGCCGGATCTTCAGCCAATACCCCGCGCTCTAATCGTGCCTCTTAGGAGGAATCCTTTTGTTCGCGAGAAGGCGGGGCGCGTCGCCGAAGGCCCGCCCCGCGTTGTTCGAGGCTCCTAGGTTTCTCGAACCGGTTGGGGGGCCGCGTTTTGTCGGGCCGTTTCTTTCGCCATTTCTTTGGCGCCTTGGCGCAGGCAGCGCAGGGCGTCGCCGCTGAACAGGATGATAATGGGAATGTTGACCCAGAGCATGGCGCCCGTGCCAAGCATGGTGAGTTGGTTGATCTCCTGGGCGGTTTGCAGCAGGCCCGAGGCCGAAATCACCGTGACCCCGCAGTAAACCAACCGGTAGGGGAGCACCCACTTTTCGCCGAAGGAAAAGACCACGCCTTGTTCGCCGTAATAGGACCAGGAGATCATAGTGGAGAGGGCGAAGAACCAGGTGGCCAGGGTGACCAACCAGCGGCCCAGCCCCGGCTGGACGCGGTCGAAGGAAAACGCCGTCAGCGAGGCGCCGTCGAAGCGCAGGAAACAGCCCGAGGTGGCCGCAATAGGTTGGCTGTCCGCCTGGACCGGCTGCCAGGAGATGCGCGGTTGACCGTCCGCCGCCGGCGCCGCGACCACCCCGTTCATCAGCAGGCCGGTTTGGCTGTCGTCGGCGAAGCGCAACGGCAGGAACACCGCGCGACCCGGTTCCAGGGTTTCGTCCAGCGAGGGTTCCACCAGGGTGTCGTTTAAGGTCCAGCTACCGTCGGCGCTCGCTTGCAGTGCGATGGGTTCGGGGATGTTCAGGTCCGGGCTTCGGTTCCAGGAGCCGCTGAGCAAAATGACAAAGGCGGTTAAGGTACAGACAACCAGGGTATCGATGAAGGGTTCCAAGCCGGCGACGATGCCCTCGTGGGCGGGATGGTTGGTTTTGACCGCGGCGTGGGCCATGGCGGAAGAGCCTTGACCGGCCTCGTTGGAGAAAAAGGCGCGTTGCATGCCGGTGCTGAAGGCCCAACCGGCGGTGCCGCCGATGAAGGCGCCCTGGGCGGAAAGGGGCGCGAAAGCCGAGCTGAAAATGAGGGACAACACGTCGGGAAGTTGGTCGAAGCTGACGGCGACCACGTAGAGCGCGGCGAGCAGGTAGCAGCCACACATGAAGGGCACAATTTTACCGGCGACTTTGCCGATACGGGATACGCCGCCCAAAATGACGACCGCGACCAGCGCGCCGAGCAAGCCGCCGACCAGGGGGCCGGGTAAGCCGAGGTATTGTTCGGTGACCACGGCCGTGTTCCATGCTTGGAAGGCGTTGCCCCCGGTGAAGGCCGCCACCAGCAGCGCGACGACGAACGAAAATGCGAAGAAACGGCCCAGTCCGGCGAGGGCCGGGTATTTTTGTTTAAAACCGCGTTCCATCACGTACATCGGCCCGCCGTGGGGGTTGTCGGGATCGCTGGTGTCGCGGTGCATCATCGAGAGGGTGACCTCGGTTGACTTGAGTGCCATGCCGAGGAAACCGACCACCCACATCCAAAACACCGAACCCGGGCCGCCGATGCCGATGGCGAGGGCGACCCCGCCGATGTTGCCGAGCCCGACGGTGGCGGAAAGCGCGGCCGAAAGTGCCTGAAAGTGGCTGATGGCACCGGGACCTTCCTCCTTGGGGCCGCGTCCGAAGACCAAGGGAATGCCTTGGCGCAGTGCTTGGAATTGGATCAGGCGACCGCGCAGAGTCAGGTACAGGCCGCAGCCCAGCAAAACATACAAAATGGCCGGGTGCCACAGCACCCCGTTGATCGCGGCGGTGATGCCGTTAAAGGTCGTTCGAAAAGCTTCCCATGTCATAGACTTCGCCCCTTTTCCGTTTTGGAAACAAGGATAAAGGGCGTGGCCGGGGCGCGCTATTCACCAACCTCCGGCTTGGATTGCGGGAAATGCGGAGGTGGGTGGAGGTGGTACGCCCGCATTTCTCACAAGGGTTTCGGCTTGGTAGTAGAATTCCTTGTGAGAAATGCGGGTTAGCCGGAATAGGGTTTGACCTCGGCGATGGTCCACCGCGTGCCGAGTCGGTAGTGGTGATCCTCGGTTTGGATGAGGGTGGGGTCGTTGAGCCGGGCGCGCAAGGCGTGGATGTGGCGCGCCGCCGCGTTGGAGATTTCCGCGTTGCCCGCGTCCTCTGGCGCCAGGCGGCGCCCGACCTCGCGCACCGGTAAACCAGGCCCCGCGTCGAGGAAGGCCGTCACCAGGCCTTGCCAGGTCTCGAACTCCTTCGTGTCGCGTTTGAGTAGAAGCTCGTTTTTGCCCGAGCGGGTTTTGAGCCGCGTTCCCAGGAGTTTGGTTTGGCGGCGGCGATCATGCCACAGCACCAAATCGCAAAAGGTCTGGGGTTGCAGGGGTTCCCGGGGATCGTCGTTGAGCCAGAGTTCCTGGGGCCAGCCGTCGGGGCCCGGTAGCCGGCACAGCAGCGGGAAAGTGCGGCGCCGGAAGCGTTGGAGCACGGGCACCAGTAATTCGGGGAGACGGTGTTTGGCCAAAACCTCGCGGGGATCGAAACCCACCTCGAAGAGATCGGCCCCGAAGGTGGCCTCGAAGCCGGATTTGTTGGACATGAACCGGCAGTGGGGCGGCAAGGTGGCGAACATGCCGCGAATCGTGTTGGCCAGGTAAATTGATTCCCACCAGCGTTCGTCCGGGAGGAAGCGCAAGGTGCCGAGTTGGATATCTTGCAGCAACAAACCGCCGGGTCGCAATAAACCGGCCACCGTGCGGCAATAGGTCGGGGTGTCCTCGAAGCAGGCGGGCGGCAAGGTGACGAGCCGTTCGCGGTCCGCGGCGGGGATGACGCCGGGATTGACGGCGGCGGCGACGGTGACGTCCGGGGCCTGGGCCAGCCAATCGGCCGCGGCGGCGTCGGTATCCGGGCCGGGCCGGTCCAAACAGACCAGGCACAACTGGGCCGCGATTTCGGGAGCATCCGACAGCAACATTTGCAGGATTTCCCCAATGTGATACAAGTGGTCTTCAACCACCACAATTGGTTTTCGTTGCGTGCCCTCGTCGAGGTTCATGGTGCGTACCGTCCTAAACGTCTTTATTCTAGTTTGAAAGAACGGGTCTGCCAACCTGGCTCAAAGGAGATGTTTTGCCGCAATCAAAACGCCGCGATGTGCTGCAACCGATCCCCACGCGCGTGCTCTACCTCGGCGTGTTGGTGGTCTTTTCCGCTTCGCTGCTTACCCTTTACCAGGTGGTGATCGACTGGCGCGGCCGGGTCGAAACCAGCCGCGCCCGTGCCCTCTACGAAATGGTCCACACGACGGTGCCGACGCGACCCACGGATACACCCGGGGTCGTGGCTTGGCTAAACGGCGAGGTGCGCCGTTTCCTCCAGACCCAGGCCGGCGCCTTCCCGCAATCGCTGCTTTCATGGCAACGGGGCAAAGATATACCGCCGCCACTCGACAACCTGGGTGATGTGTTGTTGGCGGGCACGGGGGCACCCTTGGCGCCCATGCCGCAAAACCTGGACCTCGAAACCCCAACCGTGGATTTGCAGTTGCGCACCCAATTCTTCGCGACCCAATCCGGTGAGCCATTTGTGGTGACCCGGCGAACCGCGCTGGGCGCCGCCGATTTAAGCGATCCCGACAACCGATCCAACCGCTTCCTGCAGGACGCCTTGACCGCGATCAATGCCGCCAAAAGCGAGCTCGACCGCGCGCGACCCGAGCGCCGCAACGGGGTACAGATCGTGCGTTTTTTTGCCTTGTGTGAGGACGGGACCATGGTCACCAAACCTTATCTCGCCCAAAATGCCGATGCCGACGCCACGCGGCGCGCACTGCAACGGGAAGGCGCCGAGCTGCGCAAACGGCCGTTGTTGCCCAGTTTGGTTTCCAACGAATTCTTTTTCACCTTTGATTACAGCGAACCGGCACACCCTTTCTATTCAGGTCTGTATTTGGATTTGGCCGGTTCCGGGTTGATTGCCAGCCTCAGCGTTCCCCTTGCCGGACAAGACGGTCGGCTCAAGGGTTTGATCGGCATGGACATCGCTTTTGACATCGATTGGGATGCCTTTACCCGCCATATCGGCGCCCCCCTTGAGGCGGCGCTTGTCTCCCCCGAAACGGAGCCGGAACCCGGGGCCCATCCCTGGCGTCGGCTGGTGGCGCACATCGAGGCACCTCCTGCCTTGAAACAGGCGCTTTTGTCCTTGGCGAGCACGGACACGCCACCTTCGCGCTACCAAACCCCAACCAGCATTCACCACGGTTATGTCGCGGGGACCGGGGCGCTAACGGCTTTTGCCGTGAAACGCGGTACTTGGTTGGTGCTGCTGTTCCCCCACACCGAACCCCGCTTTCCCTGGTTCTCCACCGCGCTGCTCGTCGGTCTGTTCCTCGCCCTGTTGGTGGGGTTCGAATGGAGTCGTTACCGCGGCGAGGTCGCGCGACGCCACGCGGTCGCCGAATTTAACGAGAAACAAAACCTGCTGAACAGCATGAACATTCCCCTCTCCGTGGTGGATCCCAACACGGAGGAAGTGATTTTCGGGAACCAGGCGGCCCAAGAGTTGGGGATCCGGCCCGGCCGCCGCTTCCGCGAGTTGATTCCCGAGGAACCCGCGGTGCGCGAGCATTACGAACACATGCAATTCGCCGGTGACGCGGCGCGACGGGCCTATGGTTTGCCGCTCGACGTGCCGGGGGGACGGCGTTACGCCGTGATCCGTTCGATTGCGGTGACCGCGCCCATCGCGGGCATCCAAGCGGAGGCCCATCATCGCCTCGGCGTGTTGTTTATTCTGGAACCGCAACGGGACCTGGGTTTGTACAACCAAGCTTTGGTGACCGCCACCCAACAAGACATTCGCAACAAATTAACGGGCCTGCTGAACCACGGGGTCGACACCCTGGCGCGGGTGCTGCACCGAACCCTGGCCCGCGGCGGCCAAGACGCTTTCGCGCTCTGGCTGGCGGGCTACGTATCCAACCGCATCCATGTCATCGCTTGGCTTTTGAGCCATTGGGAAGAAACGCCGCCCCTGCCGGCGGAGTATGCGGTAAGCGCGGGCAACCTGACCCAAACCCTGCAGCGATTGGAAGAGGTGTTTGCGGTGGTGCGCGACGACGCCCACCTGCGCGCCCAGCTCAACTGGAACAACGGCGTGTTGGCGGAAAGCGACGGCGAGGGTCCGGTCTTTGAGGTGGAGCTTGATTGGCCGGAAGCTTTCCAAGTCATCATTCCATTGCGCGGCGGGATGGGTTTTTTCCTGCACGAGGTACTGGTGAACGCGGTGCGTCACGGTTGTCCGGGCGACCGGCCGCTGCTGCGCATTGAGTTGGATCCGGTGGCCCGCCAGATTCATTTCTGTGCGGAGAACCGCACCGAGGCTGAACCCTTGGAAGGGGAGACCAAAGCTTACGGCGGCAAAGCGTTGCTGGCGTCCACGGCGCGCCTGTTCGGCTGGCACAACCTACGATTCTCGCTTGAGGCGGGCAAGTTCCGGGTCGGTTGGTCCATTGACGCCGTCGAACGCGCCGATCAAAACCAGGCGGATTAAGGCGTGAATTGAGGTTGCGATGACGAACGAGCAAGAAAACGAACCCCATTTTGGAGAGAATGAAGTGCCGGGTCGCACCCGTTCGCATCCGATGCCTTCGTCCCGACAATCGGAGCCAAAACCCAAGTTGGAACTAAAGGATTCGGTTATTTACGGGATCGCATTCTTTTTATTGGGTTTAGTGGCCATTGTTGTGGTGAGTGTCCATGTTTCCGCTTCGCCGATTCTCCCGATTCTCGTGGTCGCGTTCATACTGGGAACTTTGGTACTGATGGTCAAGGTTCTGGGTTTTCGCCAAACGTTGTTTGTCTTCTTAAACGGGGGGTTAGCCCTTCTTGCATTGTTGGGTTTTGCCCTATTGGTTTTGGTGGGTGGGTGCCTGTTGTTGGTGTAAACGCGACCCTTGGGCGCCCAACGCGGATCACATGGGTTAATGCTCGGGCGCGGTTTCGATGGCGACCGCCGGGCCGACGCCTTCCGGTTCGCGAACCGAATCGACCATTTCCTTAACCCGTTCGCTGGGTTCCGCGCAGAAGGGGGTGAGCGCCAGGGTGACCGCCAGGTTGAGCAACATGCCGAGCACACCGATGCCTTGCGGGTTGATGCCGCGGTCGAGGAAGCCGAAGGTCCAGGGTTTCATGTCGAAATAAACCACGCCGAGGATGTAAAAGGCGGTAAAACCGATGCCGCACAACATCCCCGAAATCGCGGGCACGGTGCCGACCCGTTTGGTGAAAATCCCCAAAACAATGGCGGGGAAGAAACTGGCGGCGGCTAGGCCAAATGCAAAAGCCACAACCTGGCTGACAAAACCGGGCGGGTAAATCCCAAACAAACCGGCGATCACCACGGCGACACCGATCACACCGCGACCCACCAACAGGCGTTTCTTTTCGTCGGCTTGGGGGTTGAGGATGCGGTAGTACAAGTCGTGGGCCACGCTGGAAGAAATCACCAGCAGCAGCCCGCTGGCGGTGGATAAGGCGGCGGCCAAGCCGCCCGCCGCAACCAGGGCGATGATCCATGCCGATAGCTCGGCCATTTCCGGCGTCGCCAGTACAATGATGTCGCGGTCGGGGCCGGAGAAACCCTTGGCTGTTAAGAAGGCGCGGCCGTCCGTGCCGGTTCCGCCGCGGGTTTCAAGCCACAGCTTGTGCGCGGCCAACACCGAGGCGAGTTCGGTGGCGGACAGGTTGCCCGCGCGGAACATTTCGTTGTCGGCGCCTGCCGAGTAGCGGACCTTGCCGTCGCCGTCGTCGAGCCACAGAATCAAACCGGTTTGTTCCCAGTTTTTGTACCATTCCGGCATCTGTTCGGCGGTTTTGCCGTTGAGGCTGACGATCATGTAGTAACGGGCAAAGGCGGCGGTGGCGGGTGCGGTCAGGTAAAGCAACGCGATGAAAAACAGCGCCCATAAGGCGCTCCAACGCGCGTCTTTTACCGATTTCACCGTGTAAAAACGCACGATGACGTGGGGCAAACCCGCGGTGCCCAGCATCAAGGCCAGGGCGACCAGCATCACGTTTACCTTGTCCCAATTACCGACGAAGGTTTGGGTGTAGGGGTGAAAACCCAGATCGGTTTGGATTTGGTTGAGCCGTTCGAGGAGGTAGATGGTTTGGCCGTCGGCGAGTTCCGGCCTGAGCGTGGCGCCCAAGCCGGCTTGGGGCAGGGGATGGCCGGTCAATTTGATGCTGATGGCGATGGCGGGAATGAGGAACGCGGTGATCAAAACCCAGTATTGGGCGACCTGGGTCCAGGTGATCCCTTTCATGCCGCCGAGGGTGGCGTAAATGAACACAATCGCCATGCCGATGACGACCCCGACGCTAATGTCGACCTCGAGGAAACGGCTGAAGACGATGCCCACCCCGCGCATTTGGCCGGCGACGTAGGTAAAGCTGACAAAAACGGCGCAGAGGACCGCGACCAGGCGGGCGGGTTGCGAATCGTAGCGGTCACCGATGAAATCGGGTACGGTGTAGTGGCCGAATTTGCGCAGGTAGGGCGCCAGAAGTAGCGCGAGCAACACGTACCCGCCGGTCCAACCCATCAGGTAAACGCCGCCGGCGTAACCCATGGTTGAAATCAAGCCGGCCATGGAAATGAAGGAGGCGGCGCTCATCCAATCGGAGGCGGTGGCCATGCCGTTGGCGGCGGCGGGAACCCCGCGCCCGGCGACATAAAAACCTTTGGTGTCGCGAACACGACTCAGCCAGGCGATGCTCAGATAAAGCGTGAAGGTGACGCCGACAAACAGATAGGTCCAGCTTTGCACATCCATGGGGTTACCGTCCTTCCTGTTCTAGGGCTTTCAATTCGCGATGGTGAAGCGCGTCGAGGCGGTTCATGGCCATGCAATACACCCAAATGAGCAGGACAAAAACGATGATGCTGCCCTGTTGGGCAAACCAAAAACCCAGCGGGTAACCAAACCATTGAAAGGTATTCAGCGTGTCGGCCCACACAATGCCGCAGCCGACGCCGGCGAAGAGCCAAACGGCGAGCAAGCCGCTCATGAGCATCAGGTTGCGGCGCCAATAACGATCGAGTAACGCCTTGGCGCGGGGATCCTTGGCACGGGACGAGGGACCTTGGCCGGTGGGTGCTGGGTCCGGCGGTACTTCAGCCATAGCGGAGCTCTCTTTTCCAGGATTGCACTCGGCAATCGGTGGACGGATATAAAAATAGGGCGAAGAGATGGGAACTACTATAGCTGTTTCAAGGCGTTGGAACAAATGTTTGGGCTGGGTGGGCCTGGAATTTTTCCGTGCGTGCAGAAGGCGACCGCGCGGCCGCATCCGTGGCGGTGCGCGGTCCGAACACGTTTAAAAAAGAGCGGGTTGGGCGACTTAGGAATGGGTGACCATGTCGTCGAACAACTCGCCTTTCATCAGGAACAGCGGCGATTTGTAGTACATCTTCAGATCGTGGATGGGATCGGTGAAGATTTTCGCGGCCCAAACGAACCCGGTCAGGGCGTTGTAAATGAAAAACAGGTGGATGGTGCGGAACAAAACGGCAATGGGGCCCAAGTACAACCACAACAGACCCACGTTGTTAATGTAGGTCATCTTGTCCTGGGGACCCTTGAAGTAACCGAAAAAGCTGGGATCGAAATAGAGCAAAACGGGGATCGCGAACCAGACGGCCAACAAAATGCGTTTGCGCTGGAGGTTGTAACCAATTTTGATGGCTTCTTTGTGTTGGTGTGTCGCCTGATTCACGTTGTCGTAGCCTTTGGGCTCGAAAAAGAAATGGCCGATTTGGCGCAGCAACATGGCGACGATCCAGCCCAAAACGGCGGCGGCGGCCGGACTAACGAAAATCAAGCCGTAGGCGGCTAGGAAACTGATTGCACTCATTAAATGCAACGTTTGGTTAATCCGGCTTTGGTGATAGTAGCGGTGATCGTCCCAACGTTGCTCGTGTAACTGTTCTAAAAAAGTCATAATCGCCCTAATCCTCGGGTAATGGTCTTGAATACGGAACCATCCGCCGTCGTGCCGGCGGGCGCCGCTTTCTTCCTAACGCAACCAAGGGTTGCGTTCCGTTCGCACTTCGCGGTTGCCGCGAGAAAAGCGCTGAAAGCTCAATGAACCAACTCTAGCCAAGCATCTTGAGAATTGAGTTAAATGCAAGTGAGGCAATGAACCTAATTGGTTCCAACTAAACCACCAAACCCGTTGTGGTTGGGCAAACTCTCTAACCTGCAGCCGGCAGGGTTTTACATGCGCCGCGGCGGCAGAAATCGTCCACGCGGCGGCTGGATTGTGAAAAGAACCAAGGCAATTGTGACGGCTCGGTAGGGGCCGAATGGTGCCAATGTTGCTTTGGGTTTAGCGGGTACCCCGGTGGTCGATGTTGTGCGGTAGGTAGGCGAGCGGTTGGCCCATGCGGAGCAGCGCGCCCTCGGTGACCTCGGGCCGGCATTGAAACCCCTTGGGGAGGAAGGCGATGATGGTGGAGCCGTGTTGGAAATAACCCATCTCCTCGCCTTTCTGGAAATCGGCGCTGCAATGGATGCGATTGGGGCCGCGGTATTTCAGCTCCAACGGGTGTTCCAAGAAGTGGAGTTGGATGCTCGCCACCAGGATCGCGGCAACCGGCACCAGGGTCATGCGCAGCGCGCTGTTGTGGAGGCGAATATCGATCACGGCGCGTTCGTTTTTGCAGTAAAGCCGTTCGACCCGTTTGAGGGCGATGGGGTTGACGTTCCAGGTATCGCCGGAAATATAGGTCACGCGATCCACGTGGCAGTCGTAGGGTGCGTGGAAGCGGTGGTACATGGTCGATTTGAGCCGCAGGGTGATGTAGGTGCCGTCGCGGTAGCGCTCCACCAGCGTGGGGTCGGGGAGCAGGTCTTGCAGCGTATAGGGAAACCCTTTGGTTTGGTAAAGGGTGGTGCCTTCAATATTGCCAAGCGCGCCGACAACCGCGTCGCAGGGGCTGCACAGCAAATCGGGGTTGGTGTCGACGGTGCGGGCGCCCTCCTTGAGTTCGCGAATGAAGCAATCGTGGAGGCTTTTGAACTGGGATTGCTTGGCCTCGTGGAGGTTTAAATCGTCCTCTGCGAACATTTGCCAAACAGCCAGGGAAAAACGACGCACCATCGGTTGCTCGATGCGGGAAAACCAGCCCATGAACTGGGTGGCAAGCCGGCGGGGGATGCGGTTGGTCAGCAAAAAGTTGATGCGTTCTTGTTGCGTCAGGCGCTTTAACGGGATGATAGGCTCGGCTCCAAATGAAGGGGGTCACCTTCGCGTTTGACCTTTGTGGTGCGGATCTAAAATCGGGGTGACGCCCAGGGTAGGTTTTGGTTCCTACCCTGGTTCGAGCGGTTGGTACCAAAACACGCATCGGTTGTCGCGGGTCGAATGATCGCGTGTGGGGACAAGCCCTTGTTGCGAATGAATCGACGCCGTTTAACTTCCCATACCATCGCACATTCTTTTGGTGGTTTGTGTGGCGGTAAGTCGAAGATTTGGTGAGAAAACGATGGGGTGGGGGGCCGGGGTTTTGGTTTTGAATCACGTTTCCCCGCTTTCGCCGCCGGCGGCGTCGGGGTGCTGTTAAATTGTGTTAAGATCGCGGGGTCTTTCTGTAGTTTTCACGACCTCGGTCACCGTCAGATTGGGTGATGTGGTTCGCCTCGCGACCTGGCTCGCCGCGCGGTCGTTTGTGATGGGTGACGACGTTTCGGCCATGGGCGACGGGAAACCCGTTCGGGCGCCGACGTGGTCGCTGTTACTTCGGGAGAAGGTGGAAACAAGGCGCCCGGATTCGAAGGGTTTGGCTGTTTTCCTTTGCGCAAGAAGGGAATGGGACGGCGGTGAGGCGGCTTGTTTTTGTTTTGGGATGGGTGAACGAGTAGGTTGGTGGCGGTGTTCCGGCACGACAACCACAAGACGGGGTAATGGGGAGCGCATGTCGCAACAGGTTCAAATGTTTAACAAAATGATCGCCAACCTCTTGGTATCGAAGAATGTAGTACCGAAAGACTTGGTGAAAGCGGCCTACCGACAGGTAACGCCGACCAAAGATGTCGCCCAAGTTTTGTTGGAATACGGCACCATCAATGCCAAACAGGCCCAACAAGTCCGCCAGTATGTTCAGGAGCAAATGCGGCGCAAGGCGGCGGCGCCGGAACAGCCTGCCGCCCCGGGGCCGCCGGACAACGCCATTCCGCTCTCGGCGCCGATCCCGGACGAGGTGGTGCCCAGTTCGCAACCGGTCCAAGCGGTTCCGGTCGCGCCGCAAAGTGCGCCGCCGCAGAGTGCGCCGCCGCAGAGTGCGCCGCCGCAGAGTGCGCCTCCGCAGAGTGCGCCGCCGCAAAGTGCGCCTCTGCCAAGTGCAGCTCCTCAAAGTGCAGCGCCGCAAAGTGCGCCCGCGAAGCCACGGCCGGCGGCGCCTGCTCACGGATCCGACGAATCGCGTTCGTTGCCGATTGAGTTTCGCGAGGGGCGGGGTGACGGCGATCCCACCGTTCCGGTCCCCGAAAAAATTAACCGTACCCACGGCATGACCCAGATTTTGTTGTACGCCCGTCGTCGCGATGCATCCGATGTGCACCTCTCTGTCGGCAACCCGATCACCCTGCGTTTGTTCGGACGTTTGGTGGCGATGGATCGTGAGCCGCTCGGCTACGAGGATGTGCAGCGGCTGATTTACGAAATTTTGAGCGAAACGCAGCGCGAACAATTTGAAACCACCGGCGACCTGGAGATGTCCTTTAGCTTGCAAGGCGGCGGCCGGTTCCGCGCGACCCTTATGCGTCGCCGCAACGGCATTGATTTCACCGCCCGTTTGGTACCGCGCGGCATTCGTTCCTTCGAACAACTAGGGATGCCTGAATCCTGTAAGTCCCTGACCAAATGGGCGACGGGCATGGTGCTGGTTACCGGACCGCTGAGCAGTGGTAAATCGACCACGCTCACCACCCTGGTCGAAATGGTGAACCGCGACCGCAAGGACCACATCATCACCATCGAAAACCCTATCGAATTTGTCTACACCCCTGCTAAATGTCAGGTTACCCAGCGACAAGTGGACTTGCATACCCTGAGTCAGGGCAATGCGTTGCGGGGGGCGTTGCGGCAAGACCCGGACATCATCGTGGTCAGCGAATTGCGCGATTTGGAGTCGATTCGTTTGGCCGTAACCGCCGCGGAAACCGGCCACCTCGTGTTCGGCACCATGAACACGGCCAATGCGACCCGCACGGTAAACCGCCTGATCGATTCCTTCCCGCCGGAGGAGCAGGAGATCTTGCGGGTGATGGTTTCGGAAAGTTTGCGCGGTATTATTTCGCAGCAGTTGATTCCCCGCAAGGACGGTCGCGGTCAGGTCGCGGCCTTTGAGGTGTTGATGGTGACCCAAGCGGTCTCCAACATGATCCGCAAAAACGCGACCCACCAGCTTGAATCGGCGATGGTTTCGGGGCGTCAAAACGGGATGGTGTTGTTGGATAACTCGCTGATGGAGTTGGTGCAAAAAGGCGTGATCGAAGGTGTTGACGCCTTTAAACGCGCATCCCAGCCCAAGAAGTTCCTCAAGTTCGCGCCGGAAGAATTGCGAGGTAGATACAATGGCTAGTATTGATGTGTTGTTCGACGAAATGCTGTCGCGCAAAGGATCCGACCTCCACCTGGAAGAAGGTTTGGCGCCCAAGATCCGTCAAAACGGGGAGATTGTGCCCCTGGCCATGCCGGAGCTCACGCGTGAGGCCATGGCCGGTTACCTCAGTGAAATTTGTGGCGACGAACCTTGGCATCGCTTCATGAAAACGGGTGATCTCGATTTTGCCTATGAGTTGGGTGATCGCGCGCGTTTTCGTGCCAATTACTTTCGTTACGCGGGCGGCCTCGGCGCCATTTTTCGCGTTATCCCCAGCAAAATTCTGTCGCTCGATGATTTAGAAGCGCCCGCGGTTTTTAAAACCTTCGGCCAAGTGGCGGCCGGTCTGTTTTTGGTGACCGGCCCCACGGGTAGTGGTAAATCAACGACCTTGGCCGCGATTATCGACCACATCAACACCAACCAAGCCGACCGGATTATCACCATTGAAGAGCCGGTCGAATTTATGCATCCCAAGAAAAAATGCATGATTTCTCACCGCGAGGTGGGCGAGGATACCGATAGCTTTTCCTCCGGTCTGCGTACCGCCATCCGCAGCGACGCCAACGTGATTCTGGTCGGTGAGATGCGTGACCGCGAAACCATCGAATTGGCCCTGACCGCCACCGAAATGGGGATTTTGGTATTCGGGACCCTGCACACCAACAGCGCGCCCAAAACCATCGACCGCATCGTCGACGTGTTCCCGCAAAACCAAAAGAACCAGGTGCGCACCATGCTGTCGTTTTCGCTGCAGGGCATTGTGGCGCAACAGTTATTGCGCAGTGCCGACGGCTCCCGGCGCTGGGCCGCCCACGAGATTTTGCTGTATACCCCGCCCCTGCCCGGCATTATTCGCGCGGGCGACAGCACCAAACTCTACTCCTACATCCAGACCGGTCGTGCCTACGGCATGATCACCATGGATGATTGTTTACAGGAGTTGGTTAAGGCAGGCAAGGTTTCCAACGAGGAAGCCTTCAAAAAAGCCATGGACAAGAAGCGGTTCACCAAGTAGAGGGATTGCGGTGACGCCGCGTATTAAGACCTAAGCAGCGCGGCTGATTCGGGGTGACCGAACGCGGTAGGGCTCATAACGCCGCGCCCAAGCGCCGATAGGTTTTTTGGGCGGGTTCGGGATTTCGTTTTTCGGCGTCGCGACCCCCGGTCCATGCGTTAGAATCAGCCAAGCGCTTTCGCCCCAACCCACCAACTTGCCGACGACCAGCGAGGACGACTGTTTATGGCACATTCCGACGCTTCCTCCGATGAGGCGTACCAGGCCCCAGACGAGGCGTATCAAGCTTCAGGCTACCAACACGCCGCTTTTTCGGCCATTAATGAAGTCCCTTCCCTGCCGATTGAGTTCAGCGAAGGTGTGCTGATCGCCGACAAATACAAGGTTGTTCGGCATTTGGGTTCGGGTGCGACGGGTGACGTGTATTTGGTGGAAAACCCGGTGGGTTTGAAAGAAGCGCTGAAGTTGCTGCCGAGCGGTTTGGCCGAGTCCAGCCATGCGCGCGACATTCTCATTCACGAGCTGTCGTTGTTGCGTAACCTCCACCACGAGAACGTGATGGGTGTGTACGACATCGATTTTTTGCCGAACACGGAACGGGTGTACTTTACCTCGGAATACCAAACGGACCACAACCTTTACGATGTGTTTCAAAAAGCGCGCGCCTCGGATCAGCGCCTGCGCCCTGAATTTGTGTTGGTGTGGATGAGTGATGTGGCCAAGGCTTTGGCCTACATTCACGGCAAAGGGGTGGTTCACGGGGACATCAAACCGAACAACATGTTGCTCGACAAAAAAGGGCGCATCAAATTGTGCGATTTCGGTTTTGCCTACCGCTTGTTGCCGGAGCGCGGCGATTCGATTCCCAGCCGTCACCAGATGGAGGTGGGCGGCACCATTATGTTTGCCTCGCCGGAGCAGCGCGATCAATTGATGCACCAAATCGATACCATGGTGGGCGCGAGCAGCGATGTGTATTCCTTCGGGGCCACGCTTTCGTTTTTGTTGAGCGGTGGGTTCCCGGATCCCGGTTCACCCTCGGCGGTGGACGTACTCAACCGTCGCGTTACTGACCGCATTAACAAATTCATCGCGGCCTGTTGTAAAAACAACCCCGAAGAACGCTACGCCGACGGTTCAGCCCTGCGAAAAGCCTATCTAGAGCTTTTGCAGTATATTGCGCGCCAAGATAACAGTTTTTTTAGCGGTGATTTGGATGCCTTTGTCAAAGAGTTGAGTGAAGCAGACGGGTCGCTTTCCAATATCACCTTGGAACGGGACTTCTTTCCCCAGGATCTTCTGGAATCCCGTGAATCGCCGATTTGGCACCGCGCGTTGTTGGGGGTGCTGCTGATTTTGAGCTTGGGTTTGGCCGAACTCAATTTTAACCTGCTGGGATTGCGGAGCGCCGAAAGCCCGCCGGCCGTTGGGGCCGCTGCAACGGGTCATCCGAGTGTGCCCGCCGCGGGGACCAGTCGGGCCGAGCTGATTGAAGCGCGGCGCCGACAGCGTGCGGCGAGTGGCCGGGACGCCTCGGACGTGAATCTCGTTGGGGACCGACCGGAACACGCGGTGGAAAACCCGTCGTCGCGGCGGGAGGGGCGCGACGCTGAACCGCCGCATGAGCAGGGTAGCAAGCCGTCTGATGGTTCCGAAACCGCGGTTGCGGCCGGTGACAGGCATGAAACCCAGGCGAAGCCGGCGCGCGACGGGTCCACGGCCGGTGACGGGGAGGACGCCGCGGCATCCACCAAAAGCGTGGCTGAAGAACAACAAGCGGCCGGGGAACCCGACGGTCCCGAGCCGACGAGCACGGGTTTGGATGGGGACGCGACGGGTTCGGTTGCCGGGAACGGCCGCGAAAGCGCGGCTCCAGACAGCGGGGTTGAAGATGTGAAACCCGAGACAGCCGAACCGGCGGTGGAAACGGTCCCGGCCACATCGGCGACCACCCCCGAACCCGCGCCGCGTGAGCGAGAACGCCCGGCCGGGCGTCGTTACATCGCGCTGACCGACGGGCGTTTGATGGCGTATTTGGTGGGTTTGCACGACCAAAACGGGGACGGGGGTTTGGATGTGGAAGAGGCCAAAGCCATTACCCGTTTGGATTTAAGCCGCGAAAAAGGCATTCGCAGCTTGGGTGGGCTCGACCAGCTCCAGCAACTCGAGTTTTTGATTTGCGCCAACTTGGGGCTGACGCGGCTTCCCGACCTGCCACCGCGTTTGCGTTATTTGGATTGCAGCGGCAACCAGTTGACCGAACTCCCCCAAAAATGGCCGCGATTTTTGATGTACCTCAATTGCAGCAACAACCGAATCAGCCAAATCGATTGGTTACCGGAGTACTTGGAAACCCTCAATGTGGCCAACAACCAGTTACGCGGCTTACCGATGTTGCCCGAACCGTTGAAGACCCTTCATTGCCAAGGCAATTATTTTGAGAAAGGGCGTAATTGGGCGCGTGAATGGTTGTGCCAGGCTAATTAACGCCGTCTTTTATCGCCGCGGGTGAAGCTGCCGGCTTGGGTCGTGGTGCGTGGGTGAAGTGCGCGGATGGGAAACGTGCGCGTGAATCACGTTTGGGAAAAATCGGTTTGCGTCGCGACAGGTGCGTAAACGAGCGTGGGTATCTTAAGTGCTTTGAATTGTTGTGTTTATGCTGGTTGCGCGAGGTTTGGAAAGTCTGTTTCCAGAGACTTCTTCATGCTGTTGCGACGGAATTGTTGTGTTTTCTTGCGGTTTTGAATTTTCTTTTTCTGGATTTTGATTATATTGAGCTGTGAACTGGGGATGTTTGCTAAGTATAAGCAAACAATGAAGTTAAATCTCTATAGTTTCTTCGCGATCTTCACAAAATCACCATATTCTTTGTTTGAATTTTCAGAAAATGTGTTTTTGGAATTTTTGTGTGAGTTTGCTGAAGTGGCTGCTTTTTGTGAAGTGCGTTGGCGCAAAGTTGGACCGCGTTCCTTTGCGCAACCAACCTCGATTACCGTTAGCCTGGGGGCGTTATGAACACACATGGTTTACTGCAAAAGACATCCGATCAGCGTTCGGTTATTGATTTGGTGCCGGGCCGGCGGGACTTTTGGTGGGATTATGTGGAGAAAAGCAAGGCGCCCTCGGTGAATGTGGGTTCCTTGGTGACGATTCCCGCCGCGTTGGATGCGCCCCTGTTTTATCAGGCCTATCAGCATGCCTTGCGTGCGCACGACGCGCTTGGGATGGTTTTGGAGCGGGACCAGGCGGGACACAAGCTGGTTCAAGTGCCGCGCGAGGCGGTGCCGATCATGCAATGGGTTGATTGTGGTGAGACGGCCGATCCCTATGCGGCGGCCTTTAGGGATGCCTGCCGTTTGGCCGACGCCCCGTTGAGTCTCTTTAGCGGTCCACTTTACCGCGCGCGCATTTACACCTTGGGACCGGACACCACCGCATGGGCTTTTGTTTGCCACCACATGGTTTGTGACGGTTGGTCGATGGCGATGTTTGTCAACGATGTGTTGGCTACCTACCGCGGCTTGCTCGATTGCAAGGTGGTATTGCCGGAGCGACCCTCGTTCGTTGATTGGGCGCGGAAGGGCGAATTCAGGGTGCCGAAACCGGCCGATGCATACTGGCGCGAGCGGCTGCCCGCGGAAGTGAATCCGCTGTTCGACACGCCCGTGCAGGGGCAACCGGGCGGCCGTGGTTTGTTCGAGTCGACCTGGTCCCCTGAGCGCCAGGACCGCTTACAGGGCTTTGTGGAGACGGATCAAAGTCAAGCGGTTCGTGTTGTTCAGGCCGTTCTGGGCGCGGCGCTCACCCACCTCACCGGAAAGCGGGATTGGTTGATGGGGGTGCCCTCCAGCAACCGGCGAAACCGCAAACAAAAAAATATGTCGGGCCAGTTTGCATCCTGTGGGGTTTTTCCATGGGGTTATGCTGAAACGAATTCCCTCAAAAGCCTACTCGCGGCGATGCGGCGTGACCAAATGGGCGATTACCGTGCCGGGGTGTGCCCGACCTCGGATATCGCGGAAAAGTTGGGTGAAGCCGGTGCTTCCGGTCCGCTCTTCGATGTGAGCTTCAACGCGTTGCAGTTGGGCGACTTCGATTTCCATTTTGACGGCAAAAAGGCCAAAGTCGCCTATGTACCGTTTCAAAACTTCGCGCATGCGTTGGAAGTGGTTTTTACCGAAACGGCACAGGGGGGTGACCGCGCCTTTGTTTACAACTACGACCCACGGGTGTTGTCGGAGGAGGCGGTTCGTTTGATCGATTGCGTGGTAAACACGCTGTTGGATCGCGCCCCGCGCGAGCCGGACCGTCCTTTGGATCAACTGGCGGCGGACCTGCCGATCTTGGCGCCCCTGTGCGAGCAGCGCGTCGCGCCGGTAGCGTCGCCCTCGGTCCACGCCGATCCTTGTCAAACGCGTAAACAAACCGCGGGCGGCCAAATCCAAGCGCGCCACGCGGGTTAGGGTTTTTTGCGGTAGTGGTCGGGTTTGAGGGTTTCGAAGACGTCGTCGGGATATTTACCGTGTTTCTGGAAGTACTCATAACCGCGAATCATGGGTTCAATTAAGGTGTCTTTTTCGATGAAAAGGCGGTCGTCGTAAACCAGCACGTAGGCCGCAAAGTTTTCGTTGCGCTGGACTTTGCCAATGCATTGGAAGTGTTGGCGCTCCTCCCGCCATGCGGCCGGGACCGGAACCGGGTTCCACAGAATTTTTAGGCGGTTGTCCGCGGCGGTGTCCGCCCAGGTTGCACTCGCGGTGTAGCTGGTGTGTAGGATCGGAATCGGGATGGGCCGCGGAAAACGCTGGAGTTCGTAAACATGGCGAGCCTGGCCTTTTTGCCAGGCCTGGATGAGGACAAAAACCAGCCCGATGCCAACCCCGATCACGGTCACCACGGCCTTGGTATTCGCCATCAGTGCGCTCCTTGTGCTTGCTTGGATCCGATCCATTATTTTACCGAAGTTTTTGTAAGAAAGAGCGCGGTGTTTTATGGGGGACGCGGAAAAGCGTCAAAAATTCGTCATTCTGCTGAGTGTGAGGGTTCTTACAGCTTGCGGCTTTCTTTTCTCTCAAGCGGGATTTATATTGATAAGCATCCTTGTATTTTTGAATTGATCAAACAGCCTTTGAAATTGTGAAGCAGCTGTTTTTGGGGCGTTCAGCGCGTCGTAGGTTTGAAACCGCTATTGCCTGGAGTGTGTGATGAAAGGTTCCGTAACGTGGTCGCAGTTTGGGTTGGGAATGGGTCGTGGTGTTTCCAGATTGTTTTGGCTGTTCCTTTTTTTGCTTGGGGGAAGCCCTTGGCTTCAGGCCCAGGTTGATACGACGATTGTCCAGCCCACGGGGAACCAGTTGGTCACCCTCGGCAACAGTTTAACCTTCCTCGCGGATTCCAATGTGCGGGACGGGGTAACCTTTAATTGGACCGTTTTTGTACCGGACCAGCGTTTGGGTGAAGAATTTACCGGCGCTTCGATGACCTATCAATTCTCGGAATTGGGCAACTATCGCGTGGAGGTTGCCGCCTCCAACGAAGACGGCGAGACCGATAGCACGCCCGCCTCGCTGAACGTCATGGTGATTCAAGAGGCCGATGAGATCGATACAGCGATCTCGTCTTCCACCAACTCACCGGTGCTTGAGGTGGGCCAAAGTATTTCGCTTGAGGCGAGTGCGACCGGCGGCAGTGGCGGCTACAGCTTCACCTGGAGCGCGACCGGGGCGGGTGTCAACCCAACGCAAGCCGCGGGTTCCGCCGTCTCCTTCCGTTTTACCGAGCCCGGCAGCGCCACCATTTCTTGCACCGCCCGAGATTCGGGTGGGAATGTCGACGCGACGCCCGCGGTGCTTGTGGTGACCGTCAATCCAGTGGTAGAACCCATTGAAACCAGCATCGTTTCGCCAACCACGCCTCCGACGGTACCGGCCGGGACCACGCTGAGTTTTCGCGCATCGGCAACCGGGGGCGACGGGAATTATCAATTTGACTGGACTGCGAACGGGCCGGGGGTCTCACCGGCGCAAAGCTCCGGCGCATCGGTTTCTTTTCGCTTCAACGAGCCCGGAAATTATGGGGTGGCTTGTCGGGCGTCCGATGGGTCAAATGGGGTTGATGCAACACCGGCCACCCTTGCGGTACGGGTCGAAGCTCAGCCAGACCCCATCGATACAACCATTGATGCCTCGAATGGCTCCTCGACGGTGACCCTGGGCGGTAGTCTCACCTTTCGCGCGACTGCGACGGGCGGCGACGGCGATTATGGTTTTGAATGGCAGGCCCAGGGGCCCGGCGTAACCCCGACCCAAGCTGAGGGGAGCACGGTTTCATTTACTTTTAACGAGCCCGGTACGGTTCAGATTTTGTGTGCCGCCAAAGACGGGAGTGGCGCGATTGATGAAACCCCCGCGAGTGTGACCATCCGTGTCGAGGCGCGTGTTGAAGCGATAGAGACGACCATCGACACCAGCGGCGGTGCCTTTCGTGTGACGGCCGGTGGTAGCCTGGGCATGCGGGCTTCGGCGACCGGTGGCAACGGAAATTACAGTTTCGAATGGCAGGCCGAGGGCGCGGGTGTTTCACCCACGCAAAATCAGGGAAGCAGTGTGAGCTTCACGTTTAACGAATCGGGTACGGTGCAAATTTCCTGTCGTGCGCGCGACAACGAGGGCTTGGTCGACGAGACGCCGGCGGTGGTTTCGGTGCGGGTCGATCCTGTTCAGACCGATCCCGTTAAAACGGAAATTACCGCCCCGGCCGCCGGTTCGGTCTATGAAGTCGGCGCGGCCGTGTCTTTTTCCGCCACCGCTTCTGGGGGCAATGGCGAAGGCTATACTTTTGATTGGGAACTCACCAACGGAAGCTTGCGCCAAACCTTTAGCGGTCGAACGGTCAGCGCGCGCCTTGAAATCGCCGGCACCTACACCATGCGTTGTGTGGCAACCGACAGCGCCGGGCTCCGCGACCAAGAAGGGGCGACCCTCAGTGTGACGACCCGAGGTGTGGTTGATACCGCCATTGTTGGTGAGATACCGACGGAACTTTTTGTGGGACAGTCGCTGCAACTCAGTGCGACCGCCAGTGGCGGTAGCGAACCCTACAGCTTCGAATGGAACCTGACAGAGGGTAATGCCGGTGGTGGTTCCTTCGAAGGTTCATCCGTGGTGATTCCTTTAACCGCGCCGGGCTCTTATTCTTTGGTTTGCCGTGCGACGGACAGTCAGGGGGTAGCCGACGCAACACCGGCTCAGGTGAGCTTTGTCGTAAGGGAAGAAACCAATGATACGCCGGTTGAAACCAGCCTGAACCCATCCGGCTCCTTGGAAGTGGCCTTGGGTCAAAGCCTGACCTTTGAAGCCGCGGCAAGCGGTGGCAGCGGCCAAGGGTACAGCTTCAACTGGGCGATTAGCTCCCCGGAGCGTCCCAGCGTTCGCCAAGGTGACAAAAACGAAATCCTGTTTGACATACCAGGAACCTGGCGGATTGCGGTTACGGCGATGGACAGTGAGCGACAAAGCGATACCTCGCCGGCAACGGCGCAAGTAACCGTGCTTGACAATAATACGGATGCCGTGGTCACCACCATCGAACCCGCGGGTGAATTGCGGGCCGACTTGGGCGAATCGATGAGCTTCCGGGCCTCGGCAAGCGGTGGCAGCGGCGAAGGTTACAGCTACGATTGGGAAGTGACCTCACCTTTTACCACCCGCTCCTTTAGCGGCCAGTCAATCGGCCTTGAATTTACCGCCGAGGGCGTTTGGACCATTCGCTGTGTGGCCAAGGACGGCGCGGGTACTGTCGATCCCAACGGCGCCACCGCGCGCGTGACCGTCGGGGGAACCAGCAATGAGCCGGTCGAAACAACGATTACGGCGCCGCAAGGTCCGGTATCGATTCAACCGGGAACCGCGGTGGCCTTTAGCGCGACCGCGAGCGGTGGCAGCGGCACGCCTTATCGCTTTTTCTGGGCGGTCTCCGGGCCGGGCGATTTGCCCGCGCGCGAGGCGCCCGAGGTCAGTTATACCTTCGAACGGCCGGGTGAGTATGTGGTGCGTTGTGTCGCCCAGGACAGTTCCGGGGTGCGCGATGAAACCGCGGCCGAGGTGGTGGTTCGGGTTGCGGAAGATGGCAACACGGACGCGGTGGACACCGCCATCGTTTCGCCAACCCAAACCAGGTTCAACCTGGGCGACAGCGCCCGTTTCAGCGCGACCGCCCAGGGCGGGGTTGGTGAACCCTATGATTTTTCTTGGGTCATGCTCATCAACGGCGAACCCAAAACCTTTGAAGGCGCCGACTTTGAATATACCTTCGAGGTTGCGGGTAACTATCAGGTGACCTGCGTCGCGCGCGACGGTGAGGGCAATGTTGACGCCACCCCCGCGCTGGTTCGGTTGGAAGTACAGGATGGCGACGGCAACAATGCCCCCGATACCAAAATTGTTTCACCCGAGGGGCCGGTGCGCGTGGCGCTCGGTGAATCGGTGACTTTTACCGCCGAGGCCGACGGCGGGGCCGGCGGCCCCTATGACTACACCTGGGTTTTGCAGGGGTCCGGTCTGTCCGGTAGCACCCAGGAAGGAAACCCCGTGACCTTCACCTTTACGGAGCCCGGTACCTTCACCTTGGGCGTGAGCGCGCGCGATGCGGAGGGCACCCGCGACACCAGCCCCGCGACAACGACGATTTCGGTTGAAGGCGAGGTGCCCGGCGTCGAAACCACCATTGTTCGGCCCGGCACCAACGTGACCGCGCCGGAGGGTTCGTCGGTTTTGTTTGAAGCGGCCGCCGAGGGAGGCGAGGGCCGTGGTTACACCTTCCTTTGGCGTGTCCTCGACGCCAATAACCGGACCATCGATGAACTGCGTGGGAACCCCGTTCCCGTTGATTTCCCCACCGCCGGGCGTTACGGCGTTTCCGTGGCCGCGACCGACGGCGCCGGCAATGAGGATCCCACCCCGGCCACCGCCTTGGTGACGGTCGAGCGGGGTGACACCGAGACCTTGGTCACCAAAATTGTCCAGCCACTGGAAAACCTGACGGTTCCCATCGGGGAACGGGTGGAATTGGTTGCCGAGGCCGACGGCGGGACCGGTGCGCCCTACCGTTTCGAATGGGTGATCGCCACCCCAACCGGGGTCTCTTTTGAAGATTCCGGTTCCCGCATCGGGCTGACCCTTGAAGATCCCGGCACCTATACCTTTACCTGTACCGCTTATGACAGCGAAAACAATCCCGGCCAACCCGCGGTGCGTGCGATTTCCGTGGGGCGCGGCGATACCGAGTTGGACACCCGCATCGCCGAACCCACCCAAGCGGTGGTGGAAACCCGCGTCAACGAAACGGTGACCTTCCGCGCCGAAAGCGATGGGGAAACCGGGACCAACCGCGTGTTTTTTGATTGGCGCCTGTTGGATGCGGGTGGTCGTTTGGTCGACCAATTCTCCGGCCAGGTCGTGTATGTCAGCGTCAAAGAACCCGGTAATTATGTGTTGGAGGTTGCCGCGCGCGGTGGTGACGGTTCCCGCGATGAGACGCCCGCGAGCCGCGCCCTCGTCGTGAATGACCGTGACGACACCTTTAACACCGTGATCGTGGAGCCCACCGCCGATTTTGAAACCGAGGTCGGCGCGGAACACCTGTTCGTTGCCGATGTGGAAGGCGGGAGCAGTGAGGTGCGTTTTACCTGGCTGGTCACCCGCAATGGATCGGCCAACGTGGCCGACACCTACACGGGTCGCGAAATCAGGTTGCTGTTCGATAGCGCCGGTGATTACAGCGTTTTTTGCCAAGCGACCGATGCAAACGGTCAGGTTGATACCAGCCCGGATTCCCGCCGCGTGCGCGTAATCGATCCCAACGACGGCGGCGACGCGGCCGTCGCCATTGTGGAACCCACCGCCGATGTCACCGCCGAGCCCGGCGCCTTGGTCACCTTCCGCGCCGAATCAACCGGCGAAACCGAGGTCACTCAATTCAAGTGGGCGCTTATCGAAGAAACCACCGGGGCGGTCATTCGCCGTTTTTCCGGTTCCCGCATTAGCGTGGACTTCCCGGTTCCCGGTTCGTTTCGCGTCGTCTGCGAGGGTTTTACGGAACGGGGCACCGCCACCGCGGCTGTTGCCCGCCAAGTTACCATCAGCGAGGCGGATGGTGGGCCCTTGCAGGTGCGCATTGTTTCCCCAGGTGAGGATGTGCGGGTCGAAACCGGTGCGGTGGTGACCTTTAGCGCTGAATTAACCGGCGGCGAGGGCACGATTAACTGGGAACGCCTGCAAGCCGGGGCGCAGACCAATACCCAAAGCGCAACCGGGAACACGGCTTCTTGGGCCTTCGAGCAAGCCGGTATCTACGAGGTGGTGGCGCTTGCGCTGGATGCGAACGGCACCATTCAAGACGGTGATCGCCGTCGGGTCGAGGTGACCGGTTTGGGCGTGCGCATTGTCTCACCCGCCCAACGCGAGGTTCGTTTGCGGGTTGGTGAAACCGTGACCTTCAAAGGTGAAGTGACCGCCGGCGGCTCCGTTCAGGAGCCCTATTGGTACTTCGGCGCCGATCCCGAAACACGATCCTTTGGTGATTCCTATTCGACCGCCTTTGAAACGGCCGGCACCTATCAACTGTTTTTCGAGATGCAGTCGGCCGGCGGGCAAACCGCAACCGATTTCCGTTGGATTGAAGTGGCGGGAGAGGAGCCGCTGGAAGTCGCCATCCTTTCCCCCGGCCAAGACAGCTTGTTTGCGGTTCATGAACAATTTGATTTGGTGGCCGAGATTTCCGGCGCCGGTGATGAACCGCTGGAAACCGTGTGGGTTGTCAACGGCGAAGCCTACGAAGGCGGCAGCCGTGTCGAGGACGTTTCGATTGATGTGCCAGGCAACTATACCGTCGTGTTTGAGGCGCTGCGACCGCGCGACGGCTTGATTCGCGCCGATACCATTCAGGTCAACGTTTACGATCCCGAACGCGCTTTAATCGCGGAAATCGTGGAACCCTTTACGGATTTGCAGCTCCAAGTGGGCGACTCGGTTTATTTTGAGGCCGTCACCAACGGAACCACCTTGGGTGAGGAACTGACCGAACGTTGGGAGATCGTCAACTTGGCGGACGGTTCGGTGGTGGCGAGCGGCCCGCGTCTCGGCAACAGGGCATTTGCCCAGGCCGGTTCGTTTGAGGTGCGTTTCATCGCGCAAACCGCGACCAACCAAAGCAATGTGGCCACCCGTCGCATTGACGTGGGTAATTTTGACAACACCGCCTTTTCATCCAACGATGCACCGGAGCGGGCGGCGGGTGTGAAACCCGGTCGCTACGCCGAAATCGCGCTGGACCGTTCCCACTATTTCTCGGTGACGCTCACCGGGGATACCCAAAACTTACAGGTGGACAACCAAATTGACGGCACCGCCGATGTGACCGTGTACCGCGTGGACGCCATGAACCAGCTGTTTGCGTTGCGCAGCCTGCGGGTCAGCGGCAATCGCGGCTTTACCGTGGCCGACTTGACCGCCGGCACCTATTTGATTGAATTCACCCCGGTTGCGGCCGGCAAACTCAACCTGAGTTTCGGCTTCGCCGTTACGGTTTTGACCCCGTCCCTCTATTTTGCCGACGTCAACGAAACCGACGCCGCTTCAACCAGCTTCGGGGTGGTCAACCCCGGCAACAGCAGCGCGGTGGTGGAGCTGGTCGGTTACGACGGCAGCGGCAACATCATCGCCGAGGCGACCCGTGAAATTGTCGGCAACGGCAAATTGACCGGCGACGCCAAGGCCTTTTTTGGTGACGATGCCGAGGGGGTCGCCTGGATCGTGGCCCAATCCACCAAAAACCTTCAGGGCTACAGCCGTACCGAAAGCCGCGACGGTCAAGAAGCTTATGCGACGTCCGCGGCGACCAAACTTGCATCGGAGCTGTATGTTCCGCATATCGCCCAAAAAACCAACAATTGGTACACGCGAGCCGACATCATCAACGGCGGCGCCAATGCTTCGTCGGGCAGTCAAATACAAGCCGCCGGCAACAACCAGGCCTCGTTGAATGTGGTGGACGGATTCTCCAAGGACCGTTTCCGGTTCACCGAAAAATGGGACGGTGCCTTGCCGACGGGCGCGGTTTGGGCGCGTTTGAAAGAAACCAACGAACAAATCGCCCTGGCCGGCACGGAAGTCTTTGGTCGGGTCGACGGCGTGCGTCATGTGGCCGGCTTGAGTTTGTTCGATGCCGAACGCGACAATCCCAACTTCACCTACGTCCGCCAAAACATCTACTTCACCCACATCGCCCGTGATACCGGCCAGTTCTGGACCGGCATTGCGCTGGTCAACATCGATACTGTACCCGCGAGCATGATCGTGCGCGGTTACGGGCCCGACGGCGGTTTGGTCGGCCAAAAAACCCTGACCCTCGCCGCCGAGGAGAAAATCGTCGAACTGGCGGAGCAGTTCCTGGTGGATATTGGTTCGCCCGCCAACGTGGATTGGGTTGAAATTGAAACCGACTCGGGGATTGTCGGCTACGAATTGTTCGGGACCCACGACGGCGCGCGCCTTGCCGGTTTCGAGGCGAGTACCTCGCTGAAAACCGAACTGTGTTTCCCCATCGTGGAAGCGGGCAATCGATGGCAGGGGATTTCCGTGATTAATGTCAACGATTCCGAGGTAACGCTAACCTTCACGCTCTTCAGTGCCGCGGGGGATGTCATGGCCACGCGCGCGATTACCTCGGCGGGGAAACAGAAGGTGTTGGCCACGGTACGCGATCTCTTCCAACTCGACAAGGTTCCCGCCGCGGGTGGTTGGGTCGGTTTAACCGCGACAGCGCCCGTAGCCGGCTTTGAACTCTTTGGCAACCAAGGTGGTTCGCAAATGTCGGCACTCAAAGCGCAATAATTCCGACTGGCCGTCCCTGAACGGGTTTCCCCATTGCCGGCGAGCCGCCGAGGTAACGAGGCGGCTCGGTTTCTTTAGGAGGGGGGATCGGCAAAATCCTATATTCATATGATTGTGAATCGGGGCCGGACTCGTTAAGTTTATCGGTGCCCATCAACATGCCGAAACACTGTTGCCCCTAATCGGGATAAATATTTTTTTCGCAACCTGGCTGATGGTACCAACACGTACCTGTTAGAGACACTTCAGCACACGTGAAACGTCTGTTGAATTCGTTTGTTTTTCCTTTGGGAGTTTCTGAGTCTCCCATTTTCCCTCCTCGGGAGGACCTCAACTGCTTCATCTGGGGAGGTAGAGCGGTTGAGGTCCTAATTTTCCGAGTTTGAGGTTGAAGTCACCGCGGTTGAAGCGAAAGCGCGTATCCGACGCCGATAACCACCCGCTTTAGTTTGAATCCTGTCTCTATCTACCTTGAAGTGAAAATGATAAACTGTCTTCGATAGCCCGTATAGCTCACCGGCAACTGCCTTGTGAATGGGTGCCGCGGCAGACAAACCTTTGGTTTGGAACCTTTTGTTGTGTCCGCTGCTGTTCCCTTTGAAGCGGTAACACTTTGTTGTTGACCTTCGGGTGTTGCTTGTTTCGGAGAACGAGGCAATACCGCACCTTTCATTGGACATGGCTCGGTGCGTCGTGTGCGTCGGCTATGCGATGGTGAACCTCACATCTGGGCGGCTCATTTTGGAATCGGCATTTCCCCTTTCCTCCGGGATCTTTTTACTCTCTCTGGTGATGTGTTTCTTCTTGGCGGCTTTTGTGTTTGCCTCCGTTTTTTTTCGACGGAAGGATTCGTTATCGAACCGTGTGAATATCGAGTACGTCCCGGATGAAACCACCGAATTTGCCTCCATCGGCGATGAAAGTTTGCCCGAGGACCGCAACATCCGCGAGCACACCGCCTTGGTTCGCGGTAAACGCTTGATCCTCAACGCCAAGACCAATGACGAAATTTTTCAGGAATTGCCGCCCCTGTTGGCCGAGGGTTTTGGTTTCCACTTTGTGTGGATCGATGTTTTCCAACCTTCATTGAACCGTCTCGAATTGGTGGGTCGCCATGTGTGTGACCACATTCCCTTTGAAAACGACGCGCGGCGGACCGTGTTTGTGCGGGAAATCATGAAATCGGCATCTTCCACGGTGGTGGTGGATCTCAACGAAAATGACCAGACCGTCTTCGATTTATTTCGTGAAAACGAAATTCGTTCGGTGTTGGCTTTGCCGTTGGGAACCGACGAAGAAGCCTGGGGCGTGATGACCTTTGCCGACCTCCAGGCACACGATATGACGCGGTACAGCCTTGAGAAACTTAACCTGCTGACCGATTTTTTGTCCCTTTCGCTGGAGCGGCGCCGTGATACCGAGGCCTTGCGCGAAAGCGAGGCGCGCAGCCGTTCCATCGTGAACACGGCGGCTGACGGCATTGTGACCATTCGCGAGGACGGCATCGTGACCACCGTGAACCCGGCCTTTGAAGAACTGTTTGGTTATTTCGCCGAGGAAGTGGTCGGCCACAATATTTCGCTGATCATGCCCGAGCCGTTTCGCGGCAAACACAATCACTTCTTAGAACATTATCTCGAAACCGGTGAGCGCAAAATGATCGGCACCACCACCGAGGTCGAGGGCCGCCGCCGGGATGGTAGCTTGATTCCCATTGAGATCACCGTCAGCGAGTTAATGTTGGGTTATTCGCGATTGTTCACCGCCATCATTCGCGATGTTTCGGCGCGAAAGGAAGCCGAAAAGGCCCTGGAAGAGGCCAAGAACCAAGCCGTCTCCGCGACCAAAGCGAAAAGCCAATTCCTCGCCAACATGAGCCACGAAATTCGCACCCCGATGAACGGGATTCTCGGCATGTCCGGCCTTTTGGTTGACACCGAGTTGGGACCTGAACAACGGGAGTATGTGGAGGCGATCCAAAGCTCCGGTGAAATGCTGCTTTCCATCATCAACGACATTCTCGATTTCTCCAAGGTCGAGGCCGGCAAAATGGAACTGGAGTCGATTGCTTTTGGACCCCGGCCCGTGATCGAGGAAGTTGCCGACATGCTGGCCGTGCGCATTCAGGACAAAGGCTTGGAATTAATCGTTCAAGCCGACCCCAGTTTACCGGAACGGATTGAAGGGGATCCCGTCCGTTTGCGTCAGGTCCTGATGAACCTGGTGAACAATGCCGCCAAATTTACCGAACGCGGTCATGTGGTGCTCAAGGTGTCCGTGCTGGACCGCGATTTTGATCGGGTGACGGTCCGGTTTGAGGTGATTGACACCGGTATCGGCATTGCCCCCGACCGCATGAACCGCCTCTTCAAACCCTTTTCCCAGGTAGACGCCTCGACCACCCGCATGTTCGGCGGAACCGGGTTGGGTCTGGCCATTAGCGCCTACTTGGTTGAGCTGATGGGGGGTGTGTTGGCGGTGGACAGCGAAATAGGTAAAGGCTCCAATTTCCACTTCGATGTGGGGTTTAAAGAACTGGAGTCGGCGGTGTTGCCGGATGAAAAACCGCTGGAAGGAAAGCAGTTTTTGCTCCAATCCGGCAGTCCGCAAATTTTGGCTTCGCTGCGTTCCGACCTTGCCCATTTCGGCGTCACCTGTATCAGCGTCGCCGCGGTAAAAGATGTGAATCGCCGTCTCTTGGAAGCCAAAAGTGCCGGTGACAGGGTTGATTTGGTCACGCTCTCTTTCGAAGACGAATCCGAGGCGCTTGATCTTGGCGCCGTCCTACAAGCCAATCCCTTCGGTGAGGAACTGCCCTTTTTGGTGCTCGCCGGTTACCGAGCGCGTCCCCGCGTGGAGAAACTTTTGGGCGAACGCTGTCCGCCCTGCCTGGTGAAACCGGTGAAACGTCGCCATCTGGAAGAGACACTTTTTAACCTGCTGGGCATCAACGACGGTCCTCAAGCCGGCGAGCAGGAGAAGCGGGCGGTTTCTACCGAGGGGGGGCCTTGGCGTGGGCGTTTGGTCCTGCTGGTCGAAGACAATGTGGTCAACCAGAAAGTCGCCCAGCGCTTGTTGCAGAAATGGGGGATGCGTTGTCTGGTGGCGCAAAACGGGCAAGAGGCGGTTTCTCTTTTTCAAAACGCCGACGAGAAACCCGAGTTGGTGCTGATGGATTGCCAAATGCCGGTGATGGACGGCTATGCCGCGACCGCCGCCATTCGCGGCATGGAGGAGGAACGTACCCCAATCCTTGCAATGACCGCGGAAGTTTTGGGGGACGCGCGACAGCGCTGTCTCGATGCCGGGATGGATGATTACCTGAGTAAACCCATTCAACCCAATGTGTTGTTCGAGAAAATTGTGCGGTACCTCGTCTGATGTGTGGGCGCTTCGGCTTGTACCTACCCGCGCAAACCATCGCGAGTTTTTTTCTGATTCTCAACGAACCGGATCATCCGCCGCGTTACAACATCGCACCGACCCAACCCGTTTTGGCCGTGTTTCAGAGCCCCGCGGGACGACGTGGGGTGCCCATGCGTTGGGGGCTGATTCCCCATTGGGCGAGAGACATCAAAATCGGCGCCAAACTCGCCAACGCCCGATCCGAAACCCTCCATGAAAAACCTTCGTTTCGCACCGCCTTTAACCGACGTCGTTGCCTGATTCCCGCCGACGGGTTCTATGAATGGGTTGCGGTGAAAGGACGCAAGCAGCCCTACTTCATCCGCCGTCGCGACGGTAACCCCTTGGCTTTTGCCGGGCTGTGGGAAGTTTGGGTGGCAGCGGATCAAAGCGAACTGGTCAGTTGTACCATTGTGACCACCGCCGCCAATCGCGAAATGACCCCGGTCCATCACCGCATGCCCGTTATTTTGGAACCCGGGCAGTTTGATCGTTGGCTCGATCCCGACAACCAGAACCCGCGAAGCCTTTGCGATTTGATGCGGCCGATGCGCGACGGGGGCCTTGTCTTGCAGGCCGTTGACGACTATGTGAACCGCACCGGCAACGAGGGGCCCCGTTGTATTGAACCCGCGGCGACCTTCCCAACGCCAAGTTCCCCGCCGGAGCCGCCCGCGCAAATGAACCTGTTCGAGGATTGAAGGGCGAGGCGCTTGTTACAAAATAGGCAAACACAAAAGCGCCGGTACGGGGCGCTTGTTACCAAATAGGGAAATAAGAAGAAAAAAAGCGCCGTTTCAGGGCGCTTGTTACCAAATAGGGAAACCAGAAGAAAAAAAGCGCCGTTTCGGCGCGCTTTTAAAGGTCTGGGAAATGGGGCGCGGGCGCGATTCAGCGCGCCCGCGCCGGAGCTTATTCCCATTCAATGGTGCCGGGTGGTTTTGAGGTAATGTCGAACACCACGCGGTTAATCCCTTTTACCTCGTTCACGATGCGGCTGCTGACCTCGCCCAGGAAATCGTAGGGGAGACGCGACCAATCGGCTGTCATGAAGTCGGTGGTTGAAACCGAACGAATCGCGCAGACCTGTTCATAGGTGCGCTCATCGCCCATGATGCCGACGGTGCGAACCGGTAACAGCACGGCAAAGGCTTGGCTAACCTCGTTGTAAAGGCCCCACTGGTGCAGCATATCGATGAAAATGGCGTCGGCTTCTTGGAGGACGGCCACGCCTTCACGGGTGATCTCGCCGAGGATGCGCACCGCTAGGCCGGGTCCGGGGAAGGGATGACGCTCGACCATGACCTCGGGCAAGCCGAGCAGGCGGCCGACCTGACGGACCTCGTCTTTGAACAAATCGCGCAGGGGCTCCAGCAGTTTGAGGTGCATTTTCTCGGGCAAGCCGCCGACGTTGTGGTGGCTTTTGATCGTTTGGGCCGGGCCGACCGCCACCGCGGATTCGATGACGTCGGGGTACAGGGTACCTTGGGCCAGATAAGTCACGTTGTTCAGTTTCTTGGATTCACTTTCAAAGACCTCAACAAAGGTGCGCCCGATGATTTTGCGTTTTTGCTCCGGGTCGTCGACACCGGCCAAGCGACCGAGGAAGAGGTCCGAGGCGTCGACCGGGATTAAATGAATCCCGAACTGGTCCTTAAAGGTGTGAACCACTTGTTTGCGTTCGTCCTTGCGCATCATGCCGTGATCGACAAAAACGCAGGTCAACTGATCGCCGATTGCCTTGTGAATCAGGGCCGCTGCAACCGAGGAATCCACGCCGCCGCTTAAACCCAAAAGCACGTGGTCGTCGCCGACTTGCTCGCGGATTTCCTCAACCGCGGCTTCGATGTAATCCTTCATCAGCCAGTCTTGAGCACAACCGCATATGTCGGTGACGAAGTTTTTGATCAGGGTCAGCCCGTTTTCGGAGTGGGAAACTTCCGGGTGGAACTGGATCCCGTACAGGGGCCGCTGGTTGTGGGCCATGGCCGTGATCGGCGCGTTTTCGCTGGTGCCGAGGATGTGGAAATCGGCGGGGGCTTTGTCGAGCCGGTCGCCGTGGCTCATCCAAACCCGCGTTTTGGCCTCGAAACCCTTGAACAGGGGGCTGTTGTGGTGGTCGAGTTGGAGATTGGCCGGGCCGTATTCGCGATCATCGGCTGAAACAACCTCGCCGTTAAAATCACGGCACATCAACTGAAGCCCGTAGCAAATGCCCAAAATGGGTTTGTCGATTTCCCAGAACTTTTGATCCAAGGCCGGTGCGCCCTTATCGAAAACACTGCGGGGACCGCCGGAAAGGATCACCCCTTTAATGGACGGGTCGGCCAAATCGGCGGGATCGGTGTTGTAGGGAAGGATTTCACTGTAAATAGAGAGTTCGCGGATGCGCCGCGCGATGAGTTTGGTGTACTGAGAGCCGAAATCCAAAATGGCGATTTTGTTTTGGGTTTCCATGAATCCTTCCTTAGCCCGAGGCGAATATAAACGGGTCGTGACGCTTCCTGAGCAGCGTCTTGAGACGCGTTAAAATCAGCCATTATATCGATTGCCGGAGCGGAGTCCAAGCAAAGCTGTCATGTGGGATGTCGTGGTGACTGTGTCGTGGATTTGGGCCGGCCCGCTCACTCCTTCGATCTTGGTGCCTTGCGCAAGGTGTTTGTGTTTTTGGCTTTTTCGATAAAACCGTCGATGACACGGGTCATGTCGGGTGGCGGGTTTTTGAGTTTCTTGCTCAGCTTTTTGGCTTTTTTGAATTGCTTGAGCGCGGCCGGTCCGTCGGCAAATAGGGTGAGATGGAAATTGCCCGCGTTGGTGTGCCGCGTTATTCGCGCCATGTCACTACCGCCTTTTTCTTCCGCGTAGGCGGCTACGAAGCTGTCGTCTCGGGGCGTAACCCCGCGCAAACGCAGGTAGTCGAGATAGTCGATAAAAGGCGCCGGGGATTCCGGCTGACGGTCGAGTACGCCGCGCACCAGTTTTTCGTAATCGTCCCAGCGCTTTTGCTTGCGCAGGGTGTCCAGGCCGATGGCCCACAATAGGGTGTGGTTGGGGGCCAGTTTGAGGCCGTTTTCAACCGCGGTGAGGGTGCTCTCGTAATTCTCAAGATAGAAAAAGGAACGTGCCGCGCCGGAATAACCCGCGATTTTTTGTTCCGGGGTGGCGGCGTTGGTGAACAACTGGTTGGCAATCGACAGCGCCTGTTTGAATTCTTTTTGGTGGAGCAGGTGGTTGAGGAGTGCCTCCAGCACCTTGGGGTTGTTGGGATTGAGGTGATAAGCCCGGCGCAGGAGTTCGTCGATGGTGTCGGTTTTTTGTTTGCGCTCACCGCGAACCAGGGCGGTGAACACCAGGCTGTTTGGTGTATAAATCTTTTGCTCGTAAGCGTTTTCGTAAATCGCGTAGGTTTGCTCGGGCGTGAAGGTAAAGGGCGGCTTGAGCAAAAAGCGCCGGCCCTGGTGGTGGTAATAGGCGGCGGCGAATTCGAGGTGCAAGTTTTTGGGGTACTTGGCACGGGCGCGCTGGAGGAGGCGGCCCAACTCCTCCTCGACGGGTTGTTCGCCACTGTTGGGAACGATGGTGTCGGTATTGAGGCGCATGCTGTAAATCGACTCGCCGGGAAGCAGGTTTTTGGTGAAGAAAAGCGACCAAGTGAGTTGTTTCGAGTGGAAATCAATCACGAAGCAGGTAAAAGCACGAATCAGCGAGGGGTCTTCCAATTTGCGAGCTTCCTCGGCGAGCGCGCGGGCAATGTCCAAATAACGCCGGTTTTTGGCAGCCTCCTGCAGGGTTGGGGCGAGCTCGGGCGGGAGGTGGAGGTAGTCGATGGTGGGCAAGCGGGGTTTGGCGGGTTGTGGGTTCTGTTGGGGAAAAAGCAATGCATTGAGTAAAAAGGAAAAAATACATAGCAGAAGGTATGAGGGGCGTTTTGGGGTGGTACTCATGTGCAAAGTCAAATCCTTTAATAGCGCGAGTGGCATTATTCTCAGTAGTATATCGCATGCCGAGTTGGTGGGTGTATTAAATACGTGGGGGGTTGATTAGGGTTTCGGTGCGGAACGAATCTGTGAGCAAGGTCGCTGGAATCGAGATGGGCGCTTGACACTGCCAAAAATCAGTAATATATTCAATGAATAAATGATTAACGGAGTCTCGAGATGAAACACAAACAAGGATTTTCATTGGTCGAGGTGATGATTGTTGTCGCCATCATCGGGATCCTGACCGCGATCAGCTTGCCTCTTTACAACCGCTATGTGGCGCGCTCCTACCGCTCGGAAATGTTGCCCTGTGCGTCCGCGATGGTTACCGAAATTGAAAACTTCCGCAACTTGCGTTCAACGCGCCTCTACCCGGCCGCTTTAGACGAATTGGACCGTACTGCTTTTTGCTCACCGCGTTACGAAGTGTCCTACTTTACCAATAACGACCGCACCCAGTACATTCTTGTTTATCAAGATACCGTGGAAGCCATTTATCGGGAAAACTTTGTCCGCGATACTTGGTATGCAACCGATCAGACCTTGGGCATTATCCAGCTTCACGACGGTGTTTCCGACACGAGGGACGTGAACACCTTGCCCGCGGGATACACGATCAACGGCTTCTAACACGCTGTTCGCTAACTTAGCTTGCCTCGCGGTTTTCGCGAGAAATGAGACGAGAACCCGGCTATATGCCGGGTTTTTTTGTGTCCGGTCGGCTCTTTTGGTTTGTTCACGGTTTTTTTTCGTCCTTGTGGGGCTTTGGTTGTTGTTGGTTGAGGGTTTAACCTAAGAAACGCGATAACTCGCGGTGTTTTTCGCTAAACCTCTGGGCTACAACGGCCTGTGAAAATGCTCCCCGCACCCAGTGGGTGCGTGTCGTGCGCGACCCCGGTCCGCTTTTTTCAAGCCATTTCGCTCCAGATCTTTAGCTAAAATCCCTCGCTCTTATGGCGCTTCTTAGGTTAAAACCCAGTCCCTTCAGGACTGGGGGAGAGGTGATCGGGGCGTCCTAGGGTTGCAGTCGCTTCGCTCCTTTACCCCAGGCTGTCATAGATAGTCCTTTCAGGACAGCTTGAGGTGGCTCGCCTTCGGCTCACGTTTAAATTAATGGTGGACCCCGCATGGCGGTGTGCGTGTACTTTCAGCACACGCCGGAAAACGCCCCGTGAGGCGTTGGCACACGCCGGAACCCGCCCCACCCCACCCCGCGAGGCGTTAGCACGTGCCGGAAAACGCTTTCTAGCTATGGATGCGCGGCGAAACAGGCGTAGTCAGGCAGGATGGGTACTGGGGTGGGGCCGGTCTCGCTTTGGGGATGATTGTCGGCTAACCCGCATTTTTTACAAGAATTTGTCCCGAGAAATTGAAAGCCTTGTGATGAGTACGAAGATTAAGACCAAGTGCAAACGGAGCGGGGCCGATCATTCGGCGTAACAGCGCGACGTCGCTTAATTCTCGACTGAGTAAAGCCGATGGCCGTCTCGCGCGAGGCCGCCCTCGCGTCATCGCGGGGTTGCCCTTAGCAGAACGCCTTGTGAGAAATGCGGGGTAAGGCATTGGGCGCCATTGGACAAGGATGATGGGCTTATTTTGGTGGGTTTTTAAGATTACACCATTTATTTTTTTATATTTATAGTAGTAATTATTTTGTGTCACTTTGTGATGGTGGTGATAGGCCATGGGTGTGATTTATTTGTGTTGATTGATGGAGAAACAGTGGTTCTTCCAGTGTTCGCTATAGATGAAAGTGTCTTTGAAAAATATGGTTTTGGTTTTTGGAAAAAGAAAACCCCCGCGGCATAACCGGCGGGGGTTTTTGGTTTGTTTCGTTACAGGTTTTTGGTGATTATTGGATTGTAATTTGTGACATCATGGTGTCTTCCCATCCAAGAACACCGAAAACCGTTGCACCTGTCATGCTCTGAGTGGGTGCCGGTTTGGGTTCGTCAGGGTTGAAAACCGTGTGGTTTTCCGCGCCGCCGCCACCCGTGGTTTGATCGGTCTGGTTGACGTGTACTTCAACACTGCCGTTGTGAACAATAATGGCACCAACGACCGGGGCCGCCAGATCATCGATCTCTTCCACCAAGGCATCGTCGGCGCCCAGCGCGGGGGCGTTGAAGTTGAGCAGGTTGCCGGGATCGGTGCGGTCGAAATCACACAGGCTGTAGGTATCGCCGGTTGCGGTGCCGACAATCAAACGGTTGCCTACCAGAGCCGGACGACCAAACACCTTGTGATTGGTGGGCAGGGGGTTGAAACCGGTTTCCGTGAACCCACCGTTGGTGATGTCGAAGGTGTAACGGTAGACATTGTTGACAAAGTCGCCGCCGCCGTACTCGTCCTCATCGTAAAGGAAGGGTGAGTCACTGCTTGCGATGTACATCTCGATCATGCTGCCGTTGGCGCGGGTGTTGGGCGTGTGGAAGAAACGGGCGTTGGCTACGCGAACCGAGGTCAGCGGGGTGCCGTCGCCGCGGGTGCCTCTTACCCAGAGCAAACCCTCGGAGGTGGCGCCGACCATATGGTCGATGAAACCGTTGTCGTCGGTGTCCAGGAATGCGGGGGAACCCAGCATGACGAAGTCGCCGCCGGCGTTGCCCACCGTGCTGGAAACACCCAAGTCGGCACCGGTCACCGCGTTAACCAAACGGAAGCTGGGGGCTTGGCCGGTTACCGGGGTGGCGCCGGAGGAGTAAGCGACAGCCCAAACTTGGGTATCGTCGTCAAGTTCCACCCAACCGATACTGGGGATCATGACGATGTCCTGCATGTTGGGTTCGCGACGGTGCCACAGAGGAATGGGTTCGGAATCGGGATTGGTGACATCCAGCGCCGTGACCACGTTACCCGTCAAATCGGTGCCGGACATGTCCTCTTGGCCTGCTTTGAAGCCTTGGACAATGATGGCGATGCGGCGCCAGTCGGTACCGTCGTAAACGATGCGGCTGTGGATGGTGGCGTCGACCTTGGCTGTCACGGAGCGGTTGCCCACGTAATTGTGCTTAAGGTCGTCGAGCAGGTGTCCTGGCAGAAACGACCACAACTCGGCACCGGTTCCGTAGTCGTCGCCCGCGAAGTGACCGTCGGCGGGCGCGTGGTTGGGATCGCTTAAGACCGGACGCCATGCACCGGCGTCAATGCAGTGAACCAAACCACTCTCGGAGCCAATCAACAGACGGGTGCGTTCACCGCTTTGCTCGGAAGAGGTCATGAATTCGAAGTAGCTGCGTTTCAGGGAAGCGGGAACCGCGTTGCCGTTGATCCAGGCGGGAATGCCGGGCGCGCGAACCACATCGACCGCGCCGCGGTTAAGACCGCCGAGAATCCAGTCGCGGGTTGGGCCGTCGTCGATCAGGTTGCCGGCGGTTACCGTGGCGTTGGCGTAACCGTGCAACCAGTTTTGTAGCCACAAGGCCGCGGATTGGTGGTCGGGATCGTCCGCCGCGGGGTCGTGGAAGTTGTACAGCCATTCTCCGCTAGATTGGACGTCGATGAATTGGTAAGCACTTACCACCTCGGCATCGGTGCGGTCGCGTTCCAGTTGGTAGCGGGTCAGGTTGGTGGCGTATTCCGCTGAAGGATTAGAAGGGATGGCCGTGTAGATGACGCGTTCGCTACCGCCCAAGTTTTGCAGCATGGTGACGCCCGCATCCCAGTGGATGTAGGGGTCGGTCGGTTGCGATTCGGGGGTGGTTTCCGGGTTGATGGTGTTGGGAAGCGCGGTCGGGGTGGGACCGTGTTCGAACCACTGTTGCCCGTACAAGTGACCGCGGTTGCGGCGGTTGTCTTCCCAGGAGAACGCGGGCGTTTCAACCGAGGGGATGTAACGCATGTTGGAACTGGGGATAACAGCCGCGTTGTAGAAGAAGTCGTGGGTCAGGGTTTGGTAACCGACAATGGCGTCTTCAACCACGGGTGAGAACAAGTCGACGTTGTTGGTCGCCATTTCCACTTTCCAGTAGACTTGGGTCGCGGGAACCTGAATTTGCAGGGTCAAGGTGCGGCGTACCGAACCGCCGGTTTCGACCGTTTCACCGCCGAACACGGGTTGGAACAGGTCGACTTCCCGGGTGTGCTCAAGGCCTTCCGTGTTGCTACCGAGCAGGGGAATCCACTCGTCGCTGCTCGCCAGGCGGTAGTAGTAGTTGATGTAACGGCCTTCGATGCCCCAGTTACCATCGGTGAAGTTGTCGGTGAAATCGAAGCTGACTTGGGTGATGGTGAAATCGTCAAAAAGTTCGGTCGCGTCCTCGGCGACGTTGCCGGACTGCAGAACACCGCCCGCGGCCCGTTTGACGTAAAACACAACGTCTTCATAGTCGCGGTCACCACCGCTGTACAAATCTTCCCAGCCCAGGAGCCACGCATCGCGCGAGCTTTCCGGGGCACCGACCATCAAGTGGACCATGCGGCCGTTGATGGCGCGAATGATCGAGCTGTCGTTTTCGGCGTCCATGTCGATAGTGTAACGGCCGTTGATGATGTTGTTGGCGTCGACGGAGGTACCGCTGAACCAGTCGCGCAGGGCGCGGTACTGGAGGATACGGCGGTCGGGTTGCCAGTTGTTGTACATGTCGACCCAGGCTTGGTTGTCGGTGTTGTGGGCTACCGGAGCGCTGCCGTCGGTTGGTGCGGTGGCGATATCGGTCCAGTTTGTGCCGGCACCGAACACCGCGCGTGTCAGTCTGTTGTGATCGCCCATGTCTTGAAAGTTGGGGTACCAGTTGTCGCGGCCGGAGCCGCCGAAGTTATCGCCGCTGGTGTTACCGGAACGGTCGGCGTTGCCGGGATCGTAGGGATCGGGGTTAAACGCCGATTTGGAGTAGTAGGTATTGACGTTGTCTTCGTTGGTGTTGTACCCGCCGTTGTAGAAAACGACCAGGAAAAACACCAGTTCACGAGCGCCGGAAATATTACTTTCGTACCAGCGGAAACGCCAGTATTCGTGGCCGTTGGGCGCGGTACGGGCGGTGCCGTCGCTGTTCTTAAGGGCGTCGGGGATGTTGGGCGAGTTGATGTCACTGGTACCGTACAGCAGGTAATCGATGAAGGAGTTGGTGGAGGCGTAACGGTCCTGGTAGGTGTTGTAATCGTAGGGCAGGTAGTTTTGGTACTGCCAGGTGGTACCGCGGTCATCATCATCGTCGGCTAAGTAGAAGATCGTTTCGCCGATCCAGTGCAGGTTGGTGCCGGAGCCGCCGGTTGGGGTACCGGAGTAATCGAAGTGGCCCAGGAAACCGGGGTGGGCGCGGCCGTCGAGGCCGGTCCCGTTGAAGTCGCGCTGAACGACGTAAGGGGGGATGTTGCCCTCGTTGTTAACCACGTCGCGGGCTTCGAGCATATCGGGCACGCCAACCGCGCCTTCGTTGTCAACATACAGGTAGGCGCCGGGGTGTTCGAACATGCCGTTGTAGCTACCGGGTTCGGTGCGGACGCTGTTGGGTACGAATTGCCAGTAGTCGCCGGGGTGTTCGCCCGCGGCGGCGGCGACGTCGCCATTACGGAAGAGTTCGACGGGTGAGGAGCGTGCGACACCGGAGGGTCGGGTATCGTCCGTGTCGGGGATGCCGTCGTTGTCGTCGTCGGTATCGTCGATGTTGGCGAGGCCGTCGCCGTCGAGATCGTCGTTGGGACCGGTTTCGTAGAAGTCGGGAATGCCGTCTTTATCGGTGTCGATGTCCATGAAAAAGAACCCGAACAGGTGGTTTGCACCGGCACCCTCGGCCAAGTAGTCAACATAAAAGGGTTGGTCGAGGCCGAGCAGCAGGTTTTCCGTGTCGAGGGGTTGGTCGGAGTCGAGGCGAATGCTGTCGCCTACCAAAATGCCGCCGTCGGCGCGGTCGAAGTCGTCATCGACGAAACCGTCGTTGTTGTAAACCTTGGTGACTTCGTTACAAGCGTCGTTGTTGACCTGTGCCAAGGCGGTGAAAGAGAACAGCAAGGCGCAAAGCATAATCAGCCTTGGAAACAGGGTGTTCTTAAAAATCAAAACGTCCTCTCTTCTTATCAGTAAAAGATCGTTGAGGCGAGGACCCCGAGGATGTGGTCGCGTGTGTGTCGCAAACGGGGTGTGGCGCCGAAATGTATGGGGTTAACTGGGGAAAGGCTAGGGGCTCACAGGTGCTTCGATGGAAACCTCGTTGCCTTCGATATCGCCTTGGAAGTTGCCGGAGTTGTCGCCGGTGCTGCCGGCTTCGCCGGTACCGTCGGTGGCGCGTTCAAGGTCTGTGAAACCGGTGGGACCGACCAGGGCCGACTCAATGGCGAGCGGGCTGGTTTTGCCGGTATCGTTTGCGTCGTAAACGATGGTGGTCATGACGATCCGGCTGTCGGTGTCCACATTCGGCGTGAACGGGGTTTGACCGTTGGCGATAACCGCCAGGTCGTCGGGATTGTTGGTCACGAAGACATCATAGGTATAGTTGGACTCGCCGCTGTTGGTGGTGAAGGTATTGGATGTGAACAAACCACCGTAGCCCTCGGGGTGGAACTCGGTGAGGGATTCGAGCAGCGGGGTGAAGCGCGCGAACCCTGTTTCAAATTCCGAGGGTGATACGTATTCGTTGGCCAGGTCGGCTTTGTGGCGCAGAATGGCGCTGCGTGCTGCAAAAGACTCCATCTGGCTGAATTTCATGGCGCCGGTCATGGCGGATTGGCTCGAGCCCTGGTAAAGCAGACTGCCTGCGAGGGCGAGGAACAGAAGGACACACATCATGGCGATGACGAGCGTTGAGCCGCGTTCTTTGCCGTTTGAGGTATTCATTGGGAAACTCCTTAGCATAATGCGTTTGCTTTACATATAGGGCATGGGCAGGAAGCTGTTGATGCGGAACTGTTGCTCGAAACCGCGTTCGAGTCTGCGTGCCGCACCGAGGGACGCCGTTTCGGTCTGGGTTTCCAGCGAGAAGGAGACGCGGGCCGCGATTGCGTGGCGACCGGTGAATACATGGTAATCCTCGGCGGAGCCGGGGTAGGCGTCGGCGCTTGCGAGCCAAAAAGCGTCGGGATCGGATGTCACGGCGCTGACGCTGCCGTTTTGGTCGGCCAGCAACACGTTGACGGGCGCGGTCGCGGGGTTGACGTCAAAGCCGAGTTCAACCTCGAAGCGGTTGATGTTGGTTGCGATGACCTCGGGTGCGTCGGAATTGTGTTCTCGCATCAAGGTGCGGGTCCCGTCGGGCGCTGTTTCCACATAATAAGTTACGCGGTGGAAATTGCTGCTGTTCCCCAGCTTGCGGGCGAGGAAGTGTGGTTCGGTGATGGCACCGGTACCGTTGACGGATAAGTTGGCCAGTGTCAGGGCAGGGGCGTTGGTGATTACCGCGGCGCCGTTCATGTCGCGGCGCAAACCGCCGCCGGGATAGTTGTTCGTGAATACGCCGCCGTCAACGAGGCCGAAGGTCAAGGGTACCGAATGCTGCAACGAGCTGTCGGCTGGGGCGACGCGACCGCCCGCGTTGGTGACCTGTACCAACACCGCGTTGTTACCCACGCCGTTGTCCGGTTGCAAGTTGGCATTGTTCCACGGTGCCGGTTTGGTGGGCTCATCGCGAAGGTATTGCGAGGTGTTGCTGGTCAGCATGGGTTGAATGTTGTAGACCAGAAAGATATCGCCCTCTTGGACGGCGTCAAGGGCACCGGTGTTGTTGGAGTGAATGGTGCCGCCGGTGAGCGGGTTTGAGTTGTTGGGATCGTCGAAACTGAACAGAAAGGTGGGGGTAATCGAGCCCATGCCGCGGTTGACCTCGTAATCAAACCACTGAAGCGTAATGTTGCTGTCCCCGTTGGCATCGACGATATGATCGGTGACACCGTACATAAACTTGCCGTTGTTGACCTCGTTTTCAAAAGCCGGCACAAACTCATACTGAACGTTGTAGATCGAAAGGTCGGATAAACCTTTGCCGGCGTTTAAGAAGTCGTACCGCATTTGGTTGGACAAACTTTTGAGGGAGGTGGTAATACTGTTGGTTCGCGCGGAATCGGCGGTTGTTGAGCGGATGGAGCGAAAGGTTGCTACCAAACCGGAGCTAATAATGAGCGTCAACAACAGGGCGAGCATGAGCTCGGTAAGGCTGAAACCAAGGCGCACTTTGCCTTTGAGAATCATGACTTCTCCTATATCTGGGTTACTTTGTCTTGAGAGAGATGGGTGCCGTGGCGAAACCGTTAGCCACCACTTAACAGATCATATTGAGCACTTAATACAATATTGGCCTCGTAGGCGAAGTTACTGGCCGGGTTCAAGGTCTTTGCGCGCTCGGAATCGAGCCGCCAGCCGACCCAGGTCACACCGATCGCGAGTTGTGTCCAGCCGTCGCCGACTTCGACTTGGGAAATTTCGACACTGTAATAAACACTGTCGTCATCGTCGGTACGGTTACCTTCCGCGTCGAATTGATAATAAGTTTGCAGGGTATCGAGGTCCCATTCACCATAGGGTGAAGCGGCCAATTCATTGGCGACGGTTTCGACAATCATGGTGGCTTGCGTATGGTTGGTGGCAATAAAGGTACTGAAAATTTGTGCTTGAAAAGCGCCGACCAAACCGACAATGCCGATGAAAAGAATGGTCAAAGAAATCATTGCTTCGATGAGTGAGACACCACGGGCGGCACCTTGTGGGGGTGTTGCCTGCTGTTGGTGTTGCTGTGTCTGATTCATGGTTCTACCCCCTTACTCGATCCAGTCCCAATCTGAGTTCGCGCCGTATTTAAAGGCAATTTTTGTTTCACCCTTGGCGGTGATGTGCAGTGCGCCGCGAATGTCTTGGTTTTCGATTTCAAAGATGAAGGTGCCGCTGCCAGGCGTGTTGGCCGCCCCGGACAGGATGCGTCCGTCTGGAAGAATCAAAAACTCGTTGTCTTCAAAGGGGGTGAGCGGCAAGTCCAAACCCGTGTAGTGGTTCAAATCGGGATCCGCGTTTAGTTGGATCACTGCTAAGGTATTGCGCGCCGCGCCTTCCGGGGGGTGTTGCACAATCGTAATCGGGTCGACAAAATCGCCGGTGCGGTTCATGTCCAAAACGGCCAAAACCGAGCGCTCGTCGCGATCATAGGTAAACCGAACCGGTGCTTTGTTGACAATGGCGTCGCTTTTGGCACGGATGAAGGCGGTGCGCAGCATGCGAACTTCATTGACCAATGCGTTGCGGCTGATAATGCCGGAGGTGAAATACAACCCGGCGGCGGTGATGATGCCTATGATGGTGGTTACGACCATTAGTTCAATCAAAGAATAGCCGCTGTGTGCATTTCTTGATTTCTGCTTGGTGCTGGTGGATCTGTGGTGGTGGTTGATCATGGTTCCTACCTCTCTCGGCCCCTGCTTCTGCATCTTACATGCCACTGTGTAAATCTTTGGTTTTCCGGGTTCTTTGTCGTTTTACCGGGTTGCTGACGGGTGTCCGTGGCAAGCATGGTGGGGTGGGGTGCAAAAAAATGCACGGGTTAGCGGCTGACGCCCGCGCCGCGGAAATGGGCCAGCGTTCGGGTGGTGAGTTCGTTCATGACCGCGATGCGGATCTTCTTTTCATCCAAATCTTTTTGGCGGGCACAGGCGCTGCCGCCAGGCTTAACCTGAATGCGCTTGGCCGACCATTTTTCTGCTTTTTTCTCGTCCTTGCCGGCGACGCTGTACTTGCCGTCCTTGGCCACCAGGTTGACTTTGACCGTCATCGTCTCTTCCACCGTGACCATCCAGAACTGGACATCGCGGTCACCGATGTCTGAACTCCAGTCGATCTGGACCGCGCCGCTGCCGGAAATCGTGCTGCTTTTGGCGCGTTCGACGGCGGTCTTGGGGGTGAGCTTGTCGCTGCACTTGGCGCGAATGAACATGCGCATTTTGGCGGGTTTGACGTAGATTCGTTGGTAGGTTGCCGGGGCCGCGTTTTCAGGGGCTTTTGAGCCGGGTTTGGGGCCGCTGTCCTTGGTAATCATGTTGAACTTGGGTGCGCGCGAGGGCAACTTGTATACGGCGTTTTGGGCTTGCAGCGGGATGCCGGCGGCAACCCATAAAACCATCGAACATAGTCCCATCAAAGTGGTGGTGGAAACGGCGGTTGGCATACGAAAGCTCCTTCGTGTGGGTTCTGTGGATGGGGGCACGGCCCGGTTTTCCCGTTCGCGATCAAAGCGGCTTGATCGCCATCCCGGCGCGGGCGACCCGGTCGTTTGTGCAAAGCACGAGCCAATCCGCGTTGGGGTCGTTCGTTTTTGGTGAGCCTGGTGGGTTGAGGGTACCGCGCATCCGGCAAAAGCGTGGCTTTGCCTGGTTTGATCTGACCACAAATCAAGCCCATTTTCTCCAAGGGATGGAAAAAATGGGCTTGGTTGTGATCCGGGTTACCGGTGCTTATTCACCGCCGAGGTTGAGGTTGCGCATCAAGTTGTCCTGCCAGCCGAGGGTGCCGAAGACGGTGGCGATGCGTTGGCGTTTGGGTTCCGCGTGGGATACATCGGCCACCGTGCTGTCACCGTCTTGGGATTGAACATCCGAGAAGGGACTGGCCAACGAACTGGCGTCGGTCACATTGTTGACGTGGGCCAAGATCTCGCGGCCGTACACGATGATCGAACCCGCGATGGGCGCACCCAGACTGATGGTGTCGGTGACCGGCTCCTCACCGGAGGAGAGGCGTTCGGTGTCGATAAGCATCAAGTTACCGGGATCGTTGGGATCGGCGTCGCAAAGGCTGAGGGTGTCGCCGGTGGCGGTACCCACGACCAACTGATCGCCGACCAGGGCGGGCCGCGCGAAGACCTTGTGGTTATCGGGCAAATCGAAGGAGCCGTTTAAGGTGAAGGTATCGCTTTCTAAATCGTAGGTGAATCCGTATACGGTGTTGTTGAAGGTGGTGGATGGGTATGCGCTTTCATCGTAGAGGAACGGGTGATCACTGGAGATGATGTACATTTCCAGGGTGTCCTCATCCAACACGTTGACGTTCGGGGTGTGGAAGAAGCGGGCGCCTGCAACGCGTTCGGTCGTTACCCTGTTACCGCTTTTGAGGTTTACCGTGTACAACAGGCCCTCGGAGGTTGCCCCGACGACGTAATCAATGTAGCCGTTGCTGTCCGTATCCAAGAGGGCCGGGGTACCGACCATGACGTGATCCGTGCCGGCGGAACCGATGGAAACGTTCGCGATTTCGCGGCCGCTCAACGCATTGATCAGGTAAAAAGAAGGGGCGATGCCGGAAAGCGGTGTCGCGCCGCTTGAGTAGGCGATGGCCCACGCGACACTGTTTCCGTCTTCAATCCACCCGATACTGGGTGGATTCACCATGTCCTGGGTATTGTCGTCAACCCGTTCCCACATCGGAGAGGGGCTGTCGGGATCGGTAATGTCGAGCGCGAATACCGCGTTACCGGTTAAGCTGTTGCCGCCGGATTCCTCGGTGCCGCCTTGCCAACCCTGGGTGATAAAGGCAACGCGCTGCCATCGGTCAGCGTCCCCGACAACCGCGGAAATAGCGGTTGCGTCGACCTTGGCCGAAACCGAGCCCGCGCCGGTGTAGTTAATTTTCATGTCGTCCAAGAGGTGGCCGGGGACGTAGGACCATACCTCGCGGCCGGTACCGTAGTTATCGTCGAGGTAGTGCCCGTCGGCCCAAACATCGCTTTCATTCTCTCTGCGACCGACCCAGGCGCCCGCGTCGAACATGTGGACCATGCCGGCCTCGGACCCGATCAGCAGACGGGTCGGTAAGCCGATTTGATCGTCCTCGGAAATGAAGTCGATGTAGGAGCGTTTGACCGCGGTGGGAACGTCGGCGCCAAAGATAAACGGCGGCAGACCTGGGGCGCGGATGACCTGTACCGAAGCACGGTTAATGCCGCCCAGCAGCCAGGATTTCTCCGGGCCGTTGGCGATGAGGGAACCATCCGCAACGGTTGGATTGCTGTAGCCGTGAATCCAGGCCGACAACCAAATGGAGGCCGAGGTGGTATCTTGCAGCAGTGCGTCGGGCTCGTGGAAGTTGTTGATCCAAATGTTGTTTTGTTTCTCGTCGGTCAAATCAAACGCGGTGACCAGGCCTGCATCAACCGTTCCCAGCTCGATCTCGACCTGGCGCAAATCATCACTCAGACCGTCGTTCGGTGCATCGTTGGGGACGTAGGTGTAAATGGTGCGTGCGGTACCCGAGGTGAAATCGTCGATCATGCGCACACCGGCGTCCCAATTGAAGGGGTAGCCCGGTTGGGTTTCCGGCGAATCCTCGGGGTCGACCGTGTTGGGAACGACGGTTAAACTGCTGCCGTGTTCAAAAGTTACCAGTGAATAGAGGTGGCCGCGGTTGCGGTTGGTTTCTTCCCAATCGAGGTCCGGTGTTTGGAAGGCCGGAATATAACGCACGTTGGAGTTGGGAATGACCGCCGAGTTGTAGAAGAAGTCGTGAACCAAGAATTGGTAGGTAACCTCTGCCTCGTAAACAACCGGGGTGAAGGTGTCGACGTTGTTGGTCGCCATTTCCACCTTCCAGTAAATCTCTTGTTTCTTGTCCTGAACTTCAATGAGTGCGTAACGGCGCACGCGACCGCCGGATTCGCTCGTGGTCCCGTTGGTACTTTCCTGGAACAGATCGGGGTCGCGCTCGTGTTGGCCGCCAAGCAGGGGGATCCATTCGTCGTTGCCCGCCAAACGGTAGTAGTAGTTGACGTAGTTGCCTTCCACGCCCCACAAGTCGTCGGTGAAGTTGTCTGTAAATTCGAAGGTAACTTGGGAGAGCGAGAAGTCGTCGAAGGTTTCGCGTAATTCGTCGGCGACGTTGAGGGATTGCAATTGACCCCCCGCCTCGCGTTTGACGTAAAACACAACGTCTTCAAAGTCACGGTCACCGCCGCCGAACAAATCCTCCCAGCCAAGCAGCCAAGCGTTTTGGGATTCTTCCGGGGCACCGACCATCAAGTGGGCCATGCGGCCGTTAATGGCGCGGATGATTGAGCTGTCGTTTTCAAGGGCCATGTTAATGCCGTAGCGACCGTTGATGACCGTGTTGGCGTCAACCGCGGTACCGCTGAACCAGTCACGCAGGGCGCGATACTGGATGACGCGCCGGTTCTGGTTCCAGTTCTCCCATTCGTCGACCCAGGCCTGGTTGGCCGGGTCGATGGCGGTCGGGGTGGTGAAGTTGTCGGGGGGGACCTGGACGATGTCGTACCAGTCTTCGCCGAAGGCGTCCCGCGTCATGTCGTCGTGTTCGCCCTCGTTGCGTAAGTGGGGGAACCAGTTGTTGTTTCCGCTGTTGCCGAAGGCGTCACCGTTGGTGGCGCCGTTGCGACCGGGGCTGTTGGGCGGGGTATCCGCGTTAAAGCCGGATTTAGAGTAGTAGGTATTGACATTGGAACCACCGCTACCCCAGAAGACAACCAGGAAAAAAACCATTTCGCGGGAACCGGAAACGTCACTGGTGTACCAGCGATACCGCCAGTATTCCTCATTGCGCGGGTCGCGCCGCGCGGTGCCGTCCTCGTTTTTGAGGGCACTGGGGATGCGGCTGTCTTCGATATCGTCCGTTCCGTAAATAAGGTAGTCGGGATGGGCGTTGGTCGAACCAACGATGTCACCATAGGTGTTGCCGTAGGGTGAGTAAGTGTGGTAGATCCAGGTTTGACCGGTGTTACCGTCATCGTCCGCGATGTAGAAAATCGTTGAACCGGTCCAGTGGAAACTGTCGTCGACCGTATCAGCGGGGGTGCCCGCGTAAGAGAAGTTCCCCAGAAAACCCGGGGTGGCGACATTGGCCGCGCTGGTGGTTATGACGTCTTTGTCAACCACGTAGGGGGGGATGCGGTTGGCGCCGCGATTGTACTCCATCATGTCGGGGACCAGGTCGTTGTCCGCGTCCACATAGAGATAAGCGCCGGGGTGTTCGAAGTGACCGTCGTAGGTGCCGCCGGTAATCGTACTGTTAGGGACGAATTGCCAGTAGTCATCGGTGTGAAGACCGTTGGCGGCGGCCACGGTGCCGTTGCGGAAATAGGAGGCCGGCATCGAGTTGACCCCGGCCGGGGCGATGTCGAATAGGTCGGGGATGCCGTCGTTGTCGTCGTCGGTGTCGTCCTGGTTAAGGATCAAGTCACCGTCGAGATCGTCGGTGGGACCGGTTTCGAAAAAGTCGGGAATGCCGTCCTTGTCGGTGTCGATGTCGAAAAAGAAAAAACCGAACAAGTGACTGGCGCCCGCGCCCTCGGCCAGGTAATCGACATAAAAGGGTTGGTCGAGACCGAGGACCAGGTTTTCCAGGTCCAATTCGCGGTCCGTGTCGAGACTGATGTCGTTGTCGACCACAATGCCGCTGTCGGTTTCGAGAAAATCATCTTGGTTGAAATTGCCCGTGTTGTAGGTTTTGGTTACCTCGTTACAGGCGTCTTGAGCAAAGCCGGGGGTCGCAAACAAACCCAGGAGCAAAAAAAGAGTAAAAAACGGGGTCTTACGCAAGGGGATCCTCCTCTGACGTGTGATGCCGGGATTGGCGCGTTACGGCGTGTCGGAAAACTTGTTCAGGTCGAGGGCACGGTCGAATTGATCGATGGTGCCGGTACCTTGGCGGTTCATGTTCTGCTCGGTGACCGACAGCTCGGCGAACTCGACACTTTCTTCGCCCGTGGGGGCGATGATGGCGGAGTTGACGGCGACGGGCACCTCTTGGCCTTCGATGAAGACCTCCGCGGTCATCACGATGTAGCCGTCGTAATCCTGATCAACGTTGTAGTTGGCGGATCCGTGTTCGGAAAAAACAATGCCGTAATCGCCGGAGTTGTTGGCAACATACACGTTGTAGCGCATGCTGCTGGCGCCGCTGTAACTGGTGAAGGTGCCGGAGGCATAGAGCTTGCCGTAGCCGTGTTCCGACTCGGTGGTCAAGCTGGTCAGCAAGGGGGTGAAGTGGTCGATGTCGTCCCAGTCGTCGCTGAGCGAAGCTTTTTCTTTTTGGATCGCGCTAAAAGAAGCCATTTCGTACATTTGCGCGAGGCGCAAGGCGCCGGTTTCGCTTGATTGGGACTGGGCTTGAAACAACAGGCTCATCGCCAAGCCGAACATAATTAAGATGGCACCCATGCTGAGCACCAGGGTCGAACCTCTGCGGTTTTGCGTCGTGATCATGGGTCCTCCTTATTCGGCCGCGATGTTGTTGGCTTTGTTGTAGAACGGTAATGGGACCGTGTTGGCGATGCGGAAGCGGCTGTTAAACGACTTGGTCGGCAGGCGGCCGTCGCTGGTTTCCGCGGTGCTTTCGGCGGTGATCAGCACGTTGGCGGCCAGCGCGTGGCGCCCGAGCAAGGTTTGGTAATCGTCGTAGGAGACCCCGAAATCCGCGGCCTCGTAAGCCCAGGCCGCTGGATCGGTGGCGCTAAGCGTGCCGTCCATGTGGTTGATCTGGACCGAATTCGGCGGGATGTTGGGGGCGACGTCGAGACCGAGGAAGATCGAGAAGTCGGTGACGTTGGTCATCAGTACCTCGGGGTCGTCGTTATTGTGAATGCGCATCAAGGTGGGGTAGGTGCCGGTGTTGTCGATGATGTACCGGACCCGGTGGAAATCATCGCGGCTGCCCAGTTTGCGCGCGAACATGGTGTTGTCGAGCAATCTGGGATCGCCCGCCTCGGCGGGGCGGCTGAAGGGGAAGGAAATGGAGTCACCTTCCATGTCGGGACTAAAGTAGGAATCGCCGGTCTCGGCGAAGTTAACCGTAATCTGTTGCAGGTTGCCGTAATCGGCGCTGCCCACGGCCTCAACCGGGGAGACCTCACTGACTTCTAGGAGGACCGCGGTGTTGAGCGGGTCAACCGCGCCGCCTACCTGTTCGTGGTTCCACACGGCCAAGGTGCCTTCACCTTCGATATCCGTGTAGGCCGAGGTGGTGGTGCGGGCCGCATTGTTGTAAATCACGAAAATATCACCCGGCTCAACCGTTTGCAGGTAAGCGGTGGGCCCGATGAAATTGGCGGTGGTAAACAGGCCGCCCGCGGGGAAATCCTCACCCACGCCCAAATCAAATAAGAAGGTGGGGCTTTTGGATTCGTTGCCGCCGATGACGTCGTAGTCAAACCACTGCACGATGATCGTGGACTGCCCGGAAATGTCTTCCACGTCGTGATCGGTGACGCCGTGGAAGTAGCGGGGTTGGGCGCCGGCAACGAAGCTGTCGGAAAAATTATAGCGAATATTAAAAGCGCTCAAATCCCACAAACCGCGGCCGGCATTGGCGAAGTCGTGTTGCATTTGAACGTTCACGCCGCGGATCGAACCGGACAGCGCCGAAGAACGACTCTGGTCGGTCGCGCCCTTGCGCATTTCGGAGAAGGTGGCCGCGACGCCGCCGTAGATGGTCACCGCGATCAGCAGCGTGAGCATCAGTTCGGTCAAACTGAAACCGGCCGCCGCGCCGGGAGGTGATGCGTGGGACGGTGGTTGTCCCTTGAGCCCTGTCTGCGTCCTAAATTGTTGCTCAGGCGGCGCCGGCGTGGGGCCTTGATGGGAACGCGCTTCGATCATGATTTCCTCCCTGGTGCCCGAAAACCGGGTGATCAGGAAGGCGGTGCCGTTGCGCGACCCCTGAGGCGGGGCGGGCAGCGGTCGGCCGGTGATGATCACCATTGCGGTCGTACGGGGTGTTAGCGGTAACTCGGAACGATTTGGTAAGGGTTGCGCAACCAAAAAACGGCCTAAGCCGCCCATGGCGATGCCGAGGACGGAGCACCGTCTCTCGCTGCATGGTTGCAAAACGAATCGTGGTCAAACGTGGGCAGCCGTTCAATGAGGCTGCTCTGTCATCCGAATAGGCATAACGGCCCGTGATCATCACCGCGGTCATAGGCGGTGCGTCGGGGTCGTCGGCGCGGTAATGCGCCGTAACCACACCCATAGGTGGCGTGGTTGGATCGGCCGCGGGACGCTGGTAGGACGCGTTCCCGTGCCGCGTTTTTTCAGCCGTTGTTTTGGCGGCTGTAAAACGTTGGAATACCGGGGAGGGTAATAAGAAGGATAAGGACGGAACAAGTTTTAAGGACGGGGCTGTCGCCGCCGTTTCGGCATGCGACGGGCGTGGGCCGGATGGATCGGCACCGGTGCCACAAAAGACGCCACGAAGTCCGTACCGGACGGAACACCTTTGGTTTTTCACCAAATGTGCACCACTCCGCGCAATGCTGCGCGTGCGGTGATCGCTCGTGAGGTCGTGAAAGGGCATGAAGAACTCCTGCTCGCTCTTGAGCATAGAGTGTGCCGGCTGCGCAACTTGTTGCAGTATTTTGTTTTACGAAAAATTAAAGTTTTGCATTGAAGAAAATAGCGGTAAGGCACCAGTGTTTGGTGCAAAAAAATGCATTGCCCGTGTGGCTTTCCGGTCAAGCTTCGTCGTCATGGACGGAGGCTAAGCACGGGTGAGACTTCGAAACGCCGTACCGATTGCGTCATTAATACCGTGCCCTGCCTGCTCAACCGTTACAAATCGACCCGTGTTGCCGATTTTTAAAAGTTGGCCGTGAGATTGCATAGAGCGCGCGAGATCAACCAGCGCATCCCGCTTTCCGTGGACCGCATCAAGTGGGAACGGCAAGATTTCCTTTAAGCTTTCGTCGCGGAAACGACAATTTATGCCAACGGCCTGGACAATATTTGTCAGCGCTCGTGCCGCGAACGGCGCCAAATAGCCGCCTTGCGAATAACCAATCACGCGGATTCGCCGCGCCCGGCCCCTGATCCCCGCGACGAACGCGCGCAGCAATGCCACCGCCGGTTCCATCGGCACATGGTAGATCTGGGTGGCCGGATCGAACAGGTACCAGGCGAACCCCATGCGCCAACCCGCGGCGCTCTGGTGGGGCGCGGGGAAGGGGGCGTCCGGGGCGACCAGGCGTACCGAATCCGGGCAGTAGGGCTTGAGTTTCTCAAGTACCACGCTCCCCCGTTGCTGGTAGCCATGGAGAAGCAACCACATTTCCTCGGCGTCTTCCGGCCCCTGTGTTTCGTAATTTACAGACCAGGTAACCTCGATTTCGTGTTGGGGCATGACGTGTTCTCCTGTTTAAAAAAGTTGCCGACAGCGGGAATCGCTTTTTGCAACACCTTGGTTAACGGCATCTTACCCAAAGTCTCTTGGTCAACCCAGCAGAAATCTTGATAACTGTTCGGTGCCCCTTCGCGCCATTGTGGCTCTTTTTCCACGCGGTACAGCTCGATGTGGTAGGTCGCGTGGAGGTGCGTGAAGCGATGCAGGATGGGTTGCTCTAGGCGGCCGATCGGGGTAATGGCGTCGGCAAACCAATGGCGCCAATCCCGGAATGCGGTTTCTTCCTGTGCGGGCAATTCCCACATGGAAGCCATCAGGCCCGATCCCGGTCGTTGGCCCAGTAAAAACCGGCCGGGGGTGGTGAGGAACAGGGATCGATAGGCGATTTTGCCAGGTTTGATTTTCTTGCTTTTGTAAGGGAACACGTGTGGGTCCAGACCCTTGCGTCGCACCGAGCAATAGTTGGATACGGGACAGGTCAAGCAACTCGGGTTGCGTGGGGAACAGCGGGTTGCGCCTAACTCCATGAGGGCTTGGTTGTAATCCCCCGGCCGTTCCGTATCGAGTAGTTTTTGGGCTCTGGCCTGAATATCTCGTTTGACGGCGGTCGCGGCAACGTCGTCTTCCAGGGCAAACAAACGGCTGAGTACCCGAATCACATTGCCGTCGACGACCGCGTGGGGCAGGTTGAAACCGATACTTGCCACGGCCGCGGCGGTATAAGCGCCCACGCCCGGTAGGGCGTCGATGGCCTCTTTGTCCCCGGGAAAATCGCCGTTGTGGTGTTCCTGAATGCGTTGCGCCGCGGCTTGTAGATAACGGGCGCGCCGGTAATAACCCAATCCTTGCCAGAGCTTTAGAACCTCTTGTTCCTCTGCCTCGGCCAATTCCTTCGGGGTGGGAAAACGTTCCAGAAAACGTTCGAAATAGGGAATCACTGTTTTGACCTGGGTTTGTTGCAGCATCAGTTCTGAAACCAGGGTGGCGTAGGGATTGGCGGGGCCTCGCCACGGGAGTTGTCGCTGCTCGCGGTCGTACCAAGCCAACAGATCTTTGCGGAAATCAAGTTCAGAAAACAAGCGTGTCACCTCGCGAGGAGATCGGGAAAACGGCGCAGGGCCCATCATACACTTAGGATGGATTGTGGGCGAGGTGGTTTGGTGTGGGGGTTGTTTTTGGGTGTGGGGTTATCTTGTTTATTTCTCAGGATAAAAGAATGGTTTGAGGATGCGGCCGTGCGCAGAGACCCTCTGCTGCCGGTTCCCGGAATGGATGAAGCCGTCGCTTCGAAATTTGAATGCATGGGGGGCCCATGATTATGTCCCGGATCGTTCGAACCCGTGGGCGCGATGTGGTCGGGCTGGGCATGTTTTTGGTGTGGATCGAAAATGCGGGAGAGAACAACATGCAGTGATGTAAAAAAAACCGGAGCGACGGCTTCATCCAAACCGGGAAGCGGGAAAAGAGGGCACTAAAGCCCGGCCGATGTCCTGTAAATATCCTAAAAATCCTGGGAAAAAAATCGAAGCGACGGCATCATCCAAACCGGGAAGCGGGAAAAGAGGGCGCCAAAGCTCGGCCGCCATCCAGTAAATAGCCACAAAATCCTGATAAAAAAGAAGATCACCCCAATCCCGGCCAAAAATCCAAGATCAAAAACATCCTAGCTGATCATTTCACTGAAATTGATGACCTGCTTCCTGAGCGCGAAGACCACCGTGTCCAAGGCGATGCTTTCCGGGTAGCCGAAGCGGTTGACCATGTTTTTCAGAATGGTTTCCACCATATTGCGAATTTCAATGGAATAGGTTTTGTAATAGCTGTAGTTGTTTTTCTTTTGGAAAAAGGCGTCTCGCAACAATTCCGCGTCGATGCCTTCGACCGTGCGCCGGTGCGACAAAAGTTTGGAAAACAGATCGTGAAAACAGACCAGCACGTTGTCCGAGCGGGAACTGATGACGTTTTTCCCCTCTTGAATGAATATTTCCCCGCTGCTTTGCATGCCGAGGAATTTTTGGGCAATCTCGCGGCGGAAGTGCTGCGGGTCGCGATCCGGTGCAATCACCTTCTCCAGGGAGGTCATGAAGTGGATGTCGGGAGAATCAACCTTTTCGCCCGTGGTGGGGTGGATGAAGGAGAATTTGGGCACCATGATGTGGGAAAAGGCTTTGTTTTCCAGAGCGTTGGCGAGCAGTGTGTACTGAAGGTAGCGGCGCAGGTCTTCTTCGATCTCATTGGGGTTGCGGTCGACCGTTGCCTCGGTGATCTCCTTGTCGATGATCATGAAATACAGCGATTGCACCACCTTCACCAAACCCGCAAAATCGCCGTAATCACCCTCACCCGCGCCCAAGCGGAAACGCCCGATTTTGCGGCTGGGCAATGTCTTGCGCTCTTTTTTCCACTTGTTATCGATGCTCATCCAGTGGTGTAGCTCGGATCCTTCTTTGATCATGCGTTTGAGCTGGCTCAAGAAGGTACCGACGTGTACCTTGCGCCCGTCCGAATTGGAGATGGTGTTGCGCATGATGTTCTGAAGCTGACGTACCGAAATACCCTCGCGCCCCTCGTAAGGGTAGTGTTCGCGAAATAACTCACGCATGAATTCATCGTCGATCAGCGCCAACTCCTCGTTCGAAAACAGGCCCGACTCGCCCAGGGAAATGGCGTCGGGGTGGCGTTTGATGAGCTTTTCCAAGGCTTCGGGGTCGTACAGGTTGAGATTCAGCTTTAAGGCCTCGTTGCGGAATGGGTGCCAATGCGGCAACTTTTGGATGGTGGCCAGCGGGTCGTCCGATTGACATGCGTAAAGGAACAGCTTTTTTTCGACCGTAATGTCGTTGTACAGGTTCTGCTTGCGTTGACTCCAGTTGGAGGGCCACTTTTTACGCGAAGGCGGCAACAGGCGTGTCATCACCGCGTAGTAAGCGGCAATGCGCAACAGGTTGGGATCCACCTGGTAATTGATCTTCATGATCTCCATGTCACGCTTGAGAATGTCCATTTCCGAATTGGCGTCGAGCAGGTAGTTCACCGGAATTTTTTCGATGCGGTCCAGCAATTTGGAAGAGGTGAGTTGCTTGTCCAGCAATGCCATCTCTTCAAGGTTGGTGGTCATAACCACCGTGTTGTCCACCGAGGCTTGGGTCGACTCAATCGAAACCTTCCCGCTGCCCAACAGCATCAGCAGCGGTTTGTAGTCGGCCTCGGTTGAGTTGTCCGTGCCGAAAGCGTCGTGAATGTGAAGCAAACCGCGATTGGCGCTGACAATCGCGCCCGCGTATTGGTAAATGTCGGTGCCGGGGACGTGCTCCGCCAAAATGGCTTTGTCCTCGCCGCTCAAATCCAGATGGCGCATACGGACGCGTAACTGCTTCATGTCGTCAATATTGGCGATGCCGGTTGCCTGGCCGTTGGAAAAGACGATTTCTTCCACGCGCACGTATTCTTCCAAGATGTTGTACAAACTCTTGCCGCGATTGGTGGGGTTCTGCAGCAGGCCTTCGATGATGTCCAGGCTGCATTTGTCGAGCATCGCGTTGTGGTAATACGTGGGAAACACCACCTTGCCTTTGTGCATTTCGTGCACGTGGTTGAACAACTCTTGGCGGGGGCGAATCACCCGGTCGCCCAGCGAAAGCACCGTGGGGAACAACAGCAGCGGGTTGTGAAAGAAGCTGCTCCAGACTTCCAGGGAGCGGTTGCTGCCGCCTTTGCCCTTGAACTCAAAGAAAAACGAATACAACTTCACCGCTTTGCGTTTGGTGTATTCCTCTAGGGCCTCCGTGATCAGATCGATGATGTTGGTTTTGCCCGATGCCGGTGGGCCGACCAACACCAGTCCACGGTTGGGACCGGTTTCTTTACCCGCCGAATCAATGGCGGCGACCAGATGTTTGACCGCGGCTTCTTGACCGAATACCGCGTTGGTACCCTTGTTAAAGATGTCGTTAAAAATGCGGTAACTGATGATGGGTTCGCCGGCGCGAACCACGATGTCAAAGTCGAAATACTCAATGGCCCTTGCCAACAGCGTCGAGGAGGTGTGCAAGAAATCACCGGGTGTTTGAATGAATTCTTCGATAAAGTGAGAAAACGGCAAGGTTCGGTTACGGGTGTAACCCAGCACGTTTTTCGCATCGAAATGGCTCATGTATCCCTCCCGTTACCGGGGAATCCAAACCTCGGTAACTGCTTGACGTCTCCGTCGACCACAATAAACGTATCGAAAAGAATGAGTTGGTAGTTTAGTAAGTCTGCATTTCGCCCGGTACGCGGCGCGCCTCGGTTGTGGGTTTGGTTCGGGACCGGGGGCTTGATTTAGTCCAGCACCATCGGTTTCTTGCCCTCCCGCATTCGTTCCACAATAACCTCGAATTCCACCTCGGGAATGCGCATTTCGCGGTAGCGGCCGCCGGTATAACCGTAAAGCGTATTTTTGGAAACGAGTGACACGCCCCCTTTCCAAATCATGTTCAGGTTTTTCAGGGTCGGTTGGATCCAGTTGGCTTTGAGGCGGCGGCCGTCGTCGCGGTGAAACAGCAACAAACCGCCGTCTTCAAAATCGGTATCCACTAAATAGATGCGGGGTCGGTAATAGTGGGTGAAAAATTTCAGCATTTCTTTCTTGATCGGCCTCGGATCGAGCCATACCCAGTAGCGATCTTCTTCGATGACATCGCGTTTCGAAATGCCCAGGCGCGCCACGTCCCGTTGTGGGATGCGGTTGAGATGGAACTCGTGAATCAGTTTCGGTGTGAGGAAACGGCGCAAGAATTCGTAGTCCGTACAGGTTCGCACCAAATGGCGCATGCGCTCGATGGGATCAACATCGCCACCGCGGTCCCACGCGTCGCGGGTTTTGCGGTCGACCTCATCGAAATAATCCAAATCGATTTTGCCCTTTTCGTAGAGCGCCTTGATGTGGTTCCACATGTGGAAACCGAGATGGTAGGGGTTGCGCTGGTAATAAGGCCGTGGGTAACACACGCCTGAGAACACCTTGGCGTAGTCGATAATGCCGGTGCAGGCTCTTTCCTTAAACAATTCCAGCATAATGGCTTTTTCCCAGTACATGGCCCAGCCTTCGTTCATGATTTGCGTGCGAATTACGAAATCGCTCGGGGCATGGATCACGTAGAGGTAGTCCAGAACCGAGCGTTCGCCGGCCGTGGTGGGCGCGTAATGGCGCAAAAAGGCAAACACATCTTGGCAAGGGCTGCGCAACCGGTAGCCGCGCCGCGATAAAGTCTCCTGGCGTAGTTTTGACTTGAGCTCCCGTTCAAAGGGATCCTGGGTTTCCGGTGGGCGCAGGAGACTGGACAGGGTGGAGGAAAAAGGGGGTAGCAGCGGTTTTTCTTCATCGGGTTCCGGGGCCGAAACCGAGGCAACCCCGCCGGTGGCGCGATCCGTTTCAACCGAATGTTGCAGGTTAAATTGGGAGTTGGGCGACAACAACGGCAATGCCGATTCGGCCGCGTTCCAGTAGGACAGGAAACTTTTTTCGCCCATCTGGTTGCGGCCCAGGTTGACCTTGCGCACCAGGTGCATCACAAATTCGGTGCGATCCGGGTTTGAATCGCGCAACACGTTGGTTTCACTGAACTCGCAGTGACCCAGCACGTGGGCCATGACCGAGGCCTGCATCATCGGCGAGTTGGTGTTGTTGAGGTAGGCGTAGCTGGGGTTCCCGGTTTGGACAACCTCGTAGTACAGGCTCGACTCCAAACCTTCCGAGATGCGAAATTTCTTGCTTACCATGCGTTTACCTTCCCAGATGTTGGTGGGGCTGGTCGGGTAAACACGTTTTTCCAACAGCGAGGCAAACTCGAGACCGTCGAGAATATAAAAACGAACCTCGGGTAACACCATGCCGAATTCGCGACCGTGGTGCAGGGTGCGTTCGGCAAGTTCGTGTAATACGGGATCGGTATGAATCATGCGCATGATGCTACCTCGCTTTCACAAAATTATTCCGCGACATAGGGTTTGCAGGGATCGGTGTCCCGGCGAACCGGTGGATTCGGCCTTAGCCCGGTCGTTCACCGAACAGTTTTTTGATGACGTCGATGGTGTCTTTTTTGTGTTTGAGTTCGCCCAAGCGTACGACGCGGTCGCGGCGGAAGCGGTTGCTGATTTTGGTGTTGAGGTGGGAAGAGCGGCTGGGTTGTACCTCAACCACGCCGACGCGGTTAAAGATATGCACCATTTGTTCCTCGATAATGGTCACGATTTCCTTGGCATCGTCGGCAAACAACTCGCCGTCGCCGAAGTAGAAGCCGTAAAAGTTGGTGGTGGCGGGATCGTATTCGTTGACCGCGATTTGGGCGACCAAATCAAAAACAATCGATGCCCGGGTACCGCCCGCGTTGGCGACGCGGTAGAAATCTTCCGGCATGACCTCGTAGGCCTCGGCATCGTGGACAAAAAAGCGGTGTTCCACCGAGTTGGGTCCATAGTTGTAGTCCAGCCAACTGTGAATGAACTTGACCAGGCGTTTTTCGAGCTCGAGGCGTTCGCCGTAGGTCGAATAAGAAATGTCACCCATATAGAACACCACCGCTTTGAACTTGGGTTTCTCCACCCGTTGCGGCAGTTTGAAGCGGCGATCACGGCGGCGGAAACTCACGTCGTAACGGTTTTGGTCGGGGTTGTAAACGCCGGTGGCGACCGAGGTCTTGAGCGCGCGTTTGAAGGTGCGTTTTTTGTCGAGGATGACCCCCATCGGCCCGAAGGTTTTAAAGGTATAGGAGACCTGTTTGATTTTGCCGCGACCTTCTTTTTTGAGGTCCGGCAACTCAAGTCGTTCGGCGATCAGTTCCATGAGTTTCTCGAACGGCAGGCTGAAGCTCATTTTTCCGCCGCCGCCACCCGGTCCGGCACCGCCGCCGCCGCCACCGCGGCCGTCGTCCCCGTAAACGAAGGTCGGCGGTTGGATGTCGTCCATTTCAATGATGAGATCGCTGCCGCGTTCACCAAACTCCTCAATATTGCCGTCGGTCAAAATGCCTTCGATCAAATCGTTGAGCTGGTTGTCGATGTATTCGTTAAAGGCGCCTTCCGATTCGTCGGAGTTAATGCGGTCCTGATTAAAAGGAATGTGGCCGTTGGTCATCGAGGGTCCTCCGCGACTGACGGTTGCTGGGGTTGCGGGTGGCTTCGAAAAAGATGGGCGTCGGCGTTTTGCCGGTTCCTTCACGGGGCGGTCGTGATGACGCGCCCCGTGAGGAAGGGACAAAGCAGAAAGTGTGCCGACCATTCAAGGCGACGGCGCCGCTTTTGAATCCCCGTGCTGTTAAACGACGATGCTCGAGGCGTTGGCGGTAATGGTTAGCGCTTGGAAGGCGCATTTCCCGCAATAGCCTTTTTCCTCGATCAGGTATTTGATCGTGTCGTTTAACTGTTTCTGCTCTTTGCTGTTGACGTTGGCGGCGCTGGTGCCGCTTTTGATCCAGCCCAGCAGTTTCATGTTTTCGCCCGACTTAAACTCGTTCTCAAACACGTACTTTTTGATCGCGTTTTGATACGAGGGCTCGTCGGCCAGCAGGACCGTGTAGTTCACACTGGAAATCGCATCGGAGAGTTCCTTGCGGAACACCTCCTTGTCGGGAATGCCCAGGTACTGTTCAATCGTCTGCATGAACTTTTCGTCCGGCTTGACGTCGGCTTGGGTGACCTCGTGTTTCACCGTGGTGTTGTGGGCGTAAGCGCGCACATGGTCGGTGTATTTTTTCCAGGTGGTTTCCACGATGGAATCGTCGCGCAGAATGGCACCGTAGACGTCGCTGGCTATTTGGCCGAAAATCCACGACTTGGCCTGGGGCAGGATTTTTTCGGCGTAATGACTGAGACGCACCTTGTTGGTCGCGAAACTGTCCTTTATGGATCGTTCCATAATCACCGCCAAATCCAAAGGTGTGGTGCAGGGATTGGCGAGGGCGATAGAGGTTAACAGCGCGTGTTCGCCGCTTTCTTCCTTAAGCTTCTGGATGTTGGCCGCGTATTCGTTGATTTGGAAGTGTTCGGTTTTTTCGAAGACGTTTTGGATGAAACGCGGGTCGAGCCCAAAGGTGCCCTCGGTGGGTTTGACGAACTCAAACTCTTCCAAAATGGTTTTGGCCATGTTGTTGTCGACGCCTGAATCGGCGCGGCCCGCGTAGATCAGTGCTTTTTGCAGCAGCGACAGGTTGGGGTTTTGTTTTGATTCGTAGAGGCGCGACATGGCGGAAGTCAAGCTCAGGAATTCCAGGCTGTGGGGTGCCACGTGACACATGTGCTTGCGGTCCTTGTTCCAGCGACGGTTCTCGTTGGAATAAGTGAACTTGTAGATGTACTCTTCGTCTTTGAAGTTCACGCTGAGCGGCATTTCGATAAAGGTGGTCCGCGAGCGCAAGGCCTCAAAACTCTCGTTGCTCATGAACATATTAAATTCGTGGAAGTTGGTGTGGCCGATGATGACCCCGTTAAAGGGGACCGGGGGCTGCCCCTCCGGCTTGAAGAAGCGGTCCTGGGTGGCGAACAACAACTCGTACAGGAACTTATCGGAAAGCTTGAGAATTTCGTGGATCTCGACAAAACCGTTGGCGCCCGCGCACAATTCGCCCTTGTAATCGTGGACCAGCGGGTGGGATTCGCTGCCAAAACGCGGCAGGAGGCTGTAGTCGATGTTGCCCACCAGTGAACCGGCCTCCTGGCTTTTCTCGTCGCGGGGGGTGTAGGAACCGATTCCGGTTTTGGTTCGCGCGTCAAAGATCATGCGTTTGACCTTGATAAAGTCGAGCAGGCCGACGAAATCCAGGTCCTTGGCCGCGGAAAAATCGTCCAGGACGTGCCGCGCGAAAGGTGAAATACGACCCGACACCTGGATGTCGAACACACCGTCGTAATGGGGATGACGCTCGAGGAAATCGGCGAGGCTGGATTGATCGACGTTGCCGTTGAGCTCCTCACAGAATTCGCGGCGGCTGTGTTCGGGGATGATTTGTAGCGGCCGTTCGAAAATCGGGGCCTGTAGGTACCAGACGCCGTTTTCTTCAAATTCGGCGCGGTCGCGCAAACGTTCATCCACGGTGGGGAGCAGCAAGGTGTAGGTGCGCCCCTCGTCGGATTGGCTGTAGAGGTTCAGCGCGGTTTTGATGCCGTCCATGCTGCGTGATTTGGCCGAGCCGGGCGGCCCCAACAGGATCCACAGGCGTTTCGAGGACTCTAATCCCCGGCTGGCGTTGTCGACCTTTTCAACCAGGTTTTCCTTGGCTTTCTGTTGGCCGAACACGATAAACGGACCGACTTTTTCGGCGTCTTCAAAGAAGTTGTAGCGGTGTTTGACGGGTTTTCCGGGGGTGAGCGCGTGTTCGACACCGCCGCTTAAAACCATGTCGTGCAGGAGCTGAAATGTGTCGCGGGTGATCCATGGCTTTTGCGTCACCATGTCAAGGTATTCATAAAAAGACAGGAATTGATCGCCGCGGTTGGTTGTCGTAGATGATTTGAGAATCGACTGAAGCTTATCGCGCATGAACGCCCACCTTTCGCGTAGTGTTCCCACAAAACCACGGATGGGGCACCGGGCCGAAGGGCCGGACGCGGGGACGCTTCGTTGGTCCGAGGGTCCGTGACGCGTGGCGCCGGAAGCGGCGTGAAGGGTACTTCTTAAAACGATGGGATGCCGTGACGGTGTAGCTCGCTTTCGCCGTCGTGCGCGGCCGGGCGCCGCCCTACCTTCACCTAAACCTTTGAACCATAACACCACAAAACCGAGCGATCCTGTCTGGTCGCTGCTGTTGACCTTGGCGGTGTTAGACGGGTGAACGGGTTTCGAGGTTTAAGCGGGTTCGGGTTCGACGTTGCCGGTGATTGGGTGCGGACCGTGCCGAGGCAGCGGTTCGCGCGCGAAGAGCCACAAAAATCAAGAGCCAACCCACCCTAGTGAAGTGTGAACGGCTCGTGATCGCTAAGCCGTCAGAGCGGCCGAACGACAACGGAGAAACACGTTCGCTTTCAACAGTCCGGGTTTTGAAGAGATGCGTGTAAGCTTAGCATTAAAAACCGCATAAAGCCAGGAACGAAGCACGCAAGAAAATGAAAAAGTTTCACTCAAGCACCTGGCGGACCATGGGTTTAACACCGTACTTGCCCCTCTTTTCCGCCTGCCCGCGCGGCCTAAGCAAGGGGCGCTTTCCTCTGGGTCGCTTTCCTGGATTGTGGCAGATGTCGCCCCAAATCCAACCACCTCGTCCAGACGCATGGGCCGACCTGTACCGGGTCAGAGGGTTCAGATTCTTGCCGTCCCAACCCGGGTACCGACAAGCGTCGCTTGGCATGAAGCATCCATCCGGGGGGTTGGCGGTGCTTTCTTCCACCACGTCAAAAGTTACCGCGCCGCCGCCGGTGCGCCAACGTTCTAACCTAAGAAGCGCGGTAAGAACCTGGGATTTTCGCTAAGGATCTGGAGCGAAATGGCTTGGGAAAAGCGGAAGCGCACCCGCCGGGTGCGGCGAGCATGTTTGCAGGCTGTTGCAGCCCAGAGGTTTAGCGAAAATCACCACGAGTTATCGCGCTTCTCAGGTCTAATTAAGGGTTGCTCGCATCCTGTTTAGAGTTCAGGTTACAATACACACACCGCTTTTGATGTGATTGACCTTCTCTGTGCTCGGACCCTACCCCGTGGATTCGCCAGGTAAGTCCCGGTAACAGTTTTTGCCGCGGGCGGCCTCCGTCGTCCTGAGGAGTACTCCTTGTCTCTTTCCGACCTTGAACCTTCCAACCCCGTTTCGCTTGCCGGTGTGGACCCGGAGGAGCTGCGAAAGTTTGAGAACTTGGTTCGTCTGCTTGATGCCGAGTCAGCCTCGGTTCGCGAGGCGGTTGGCGAGGAATTGGCCGCATTCGGTGAGCGTTTGTCGGCGCTTACCCAGGCGACGGCGGTGGCTTGGTCGCCGGAGCAGCAGTTTTTGCTGAGCGAGTTGCTGGATCACGTGCGCTCGCGCCGCATGCGCGGCATTTGGGAAGGCTTTGCCAAAATTACCGATGTTAATGTGCAACTGGAACGCGTGTTAACCACCATCGGCGATGCCCAACCGATGGACGAGCAGCTTGCGCCCTTGAGTGATCTTCTGGATGCCGAGGCCGAGGCCTTTCGCAACGCCGGTCGGAGCATCAACGTGTTGGAGTTAAACCAGTTTCTTTTTGCCGACCAGCGGTTCCGCGGCGCCCACAAGGATTATTACAACCCGCGTCACTGTCATTTGTCCTGGGTGTTGCAGCACCGGCAGGGACTGCCGATTTCCCTGGTGTGTATCTTTATGTTGGTGGCCCATCGTTTTGACTTGGTGGTGGAAGGCTTCAACCTGCCGCGTCACTTTCTGGCCAAGGCGACCGTGAACGGCAACCTGGTGCTCATCGATTGTTTTAACAACGGCAAAATCCTGTCGGGACAGGAGATCGCGGGTTTGACCCAAATGCCCAATATCGACATCCACGAACTTTTGTCGCAGCCGCCTTCACCCGGTCAAATCGGCCGCCGCGTGTTGTTGAATTTGGTGAACGCCTACAACAAAAGCGGGGAACTGCCGCGCAGCCGGCGGGCCAAGGCCATGTTGGAAGAACTGAACCAAATGCCCCGTTCTTTTTTCGTCTCGACGCCGCGAATTTCACCCGACGCCCAATACCGCCGCGGCCAGTTGGTGCGCCACGGCCGTTACGGCTACCGCGGCGTGGTCGTGGATTACGATCCCCGTTGTCTGGCCGACGAGTCTTGGTACCGCGCCAATAAAACCCAACCGGAACGCAATCAGCCTTGGTACCATGTGTTGGTTCACGGTTCCAATGTCACCACGTACGCCGCACAAACCAGTTTGATCCCAGACTATTCCGGCGCCGAGGTGATCCACCCGCTGATTGACGTTTATTTTGACGGGTTTGCCAATGGTTTTTATGTGCGTAACGAACGTCCTTGGAATGAAGAAAGTTAACCCCCGCCGTTCACACGGCGCGGGCCTCTAGGTTTTGCCATGCAGTTTCAGAGCGTTCCCGAACTGTTCTTTAACGCTTGCAGTCGCTTTGATCGCAAAAATGCGGTGCTGATACCCGGTGACGACGAAGTCCCGCGCGCCTATTCCCATCGTTTCTTTCGCCAGCGGGTGTGCATGTTCGCGCGGGGACTGTTGGCGCTTGGTGTCGGCGTGGGTGACCGCGTTGCCCTATGGTCACCCTCCCGTTTTGAATGGCAGATCGCCGATTTGGCAGTTGCCGCCGTGGGTGCCGTTTCCGTGCCCCTTTACGTCGGCGTACCTTTTGAAGAAACCGACTACATTCTCCAGCAAACCGAACCGGTGGCGGCGGTGGTCGGTCACGCGGATCAGGCCGAGAGCTTGGGTCGCGATGCCGCGAGCGCGCCCCGACACATCATCGTCATGGACGACACCCCTGGCGACGCTTGGCTGACCATGGATGCGGTGGAAATTGCCGGTAGTCGCGAGGACAACGAGCTGTTGCTGATCAGTCTGTGGCAGGGCCGTTTACCGCGCGACCTTTTGACCATCGTCTACTCCGGCGGCACCCAGGGGCGACCCAGGGGCATTCAGCTCACGCACGGCAATGTTTTGGCCAACATTCAGAGCTGTGGCGGTTTGATGCCGCTGAGTGCCGAGGATGTGTGCCTCAGCCATTTGCAACCCGCCAATATTTTTGAGCGGGTGATTGGGCTTTACCTGATGTTGACCCACGGCGTGTGTATTGCCTACGGCGGTTCTCCCGCCGCCCTGAAGGCGCTTCTGCCGCGGGTGAAACCCACCCTGCTGGTTTCGATGCCGGCCGTTTACCAAAAATTCTACGTGTCGCTGACCCGCGAAATTCAACAGGCCGGGTTTATCAAACGCAACGCGGCGCAGTTGGCCTTTGACCTCGGCAAAGAGGTTGCGCCGTTGTTGGCGCGCGGCGAAGCCCTCGGTGCTTGGCGGTCGCGCAAACTCAAGCTGGCGCGACGCATGGTGTTCGATCCACTGCTGGAGAATTTTGGGGGTCGGCTGCGTTTGGTGGTTTGCGGTGGGGGTTCCCTGCCGTCCGAGGTTGCCGACATGCTGGCCGCGCTGGGACTGACGTTAATTGACGGGTATGGTCTGAGCGAGGCCTCACCGGTCTTGACCATCAACCCGCCGGACCGGCGCCGCGCGGGCACGGTTGGTGTACCGGTCGAAGGGGTATCGTTGCGGATTGCCGACGACGGCGAGATTCAAGCCCACGGCGAGAACATCATGCTTGGTTATTTTGGGGACGAAGCCGCGACCGCGGCCGTGCTGCGCGACGGTTGGCTGAGCACCGGGGACATCGGCCATATCGACGACCAAGGGTATTTGCGTTTAACCGATTCAAAAACCGATGTCTTTTGTTTGGCCTCGGGGCAACAGGTACCGCCGGGTCCCCTCGAGGCTTCGTTGCGGGAGTGTCCCTTTATCGAGCAAGTGGCCGTCATCGGTGAAGGCCGGCCTTTTATTTGCGCGCTGATCGTGCCCGCCTGGGACGTGGTCGATGTTTTTGTGAAACGGGAGCATCCAGGGGCGGCCCCTGAGCAAGCGATTGAGGACCCCGCGTTGATCCAGGCCGTGGCCAAGGAGATCGAGGCGCGTTCACGCCATGTCGTCCATACCGAACGGATTCAGGCCTTTCGTTTGCTGGCGGAACCGCTGTCGGTTGCCGCCGGCGAACTGACCCCGAGTTTGAAGATCAAACGGGCGGTGGTGGCGCAACGGTATCAGGCCTTGATTGACGAGATGTATGCATAAATGGGTTTTTGCCGGCGCTTGGGGACCTGGATGACGCGTTAAGGGCTATGGGGTTTTGTGCCGGAGATGCGCCGGGTTGTTCGCCCTGTTAAGGGGATTGTCCCTTGCCCCGGTGAGAACGCGCCTTTCCAAAAGTGAACCCGCAACGATTGGAGGAAAACCATGACGATTGAAGTCGAACCGCGCATTTTTGCGTGTCCCAACTGCGGCGGAAAAAACCGTCTCAACCCTTTAAAGATCGCCTCAAAGTTGGATAAGGTGCGCTGTGGTAGCTGCGGTACCAGCTTGTTTTTGGGTCCTCACGATCCCCTACTCGAAATCAGTTCCACCGCCTACGAGCACCATTTGGACCGTCGCGCCCTGGAGATGTTGCGCCGGGTACCCGGGGTTAATTCGATTTTGCGGTTCATTTTAAGAGAGTTATCGGAGCGGCGATTGCGGATGTTGTTTCTGCAAACCGCCGTCAAGGTACACGACAAGCATTTGACCAAACTCCACGACATGAATGTGCGTGCCTGCACCTTGCTGGACATGGAACTGATGCCCGAGTTGTACGTGATGCACGACCCCATGCCGAACGCGATGGCGATCGGCGTCGACGATCCCTTTGTGGTGTTGACCTCGGGTTTGTTAGACCAGATGGACGAGGACCAAATCCGCGGGGTGATCGGCCACGAACTGGGCCACATCCACGCCGGGCACCAGTTGTACCGTACCGCGCTGTACCTCCTTATCAATTTGGCCGACCGTCTGTTGGGTTCGATCATTCCCATGCGCGAGGCCGCGATGTTTGCGATTGTCCAGGCGTTGCAGTATTGGAGTCGTTGTTCCGAGTTAACCGCGGACCGCGCGCAAATGTTGGTTCAGCGCAATTTTGACCGTTTCGTGCATTGTGAGATGCGGCTCGCGGGTGGGAGTCGTTTTACCAACCCGGATTTGGATGCCGAGCAGTTTTTGCTACAGGCACAGGAGGCGACCCGCGTGCAGGAGGAGAACTTCCTCAACAAGATCTACGCGGGTATGCAGGCTTCCAATGCCAGCCACCCCTTCCCGGTTTGGCGGGCGGGGCACATGTTGACCTGGGTCGGCGAGGGTTCGTATCTAGACATTTTGAGTGGCAACTTCGCGCGCAAGAACCAAGAGCCGGCGCCACCGGTGCTGGATGAAGAAGATTTGGAAGGGAAGGAATCGCTTTCACCGGTACGCAAGATGTTGGATGAATTGCGCGGTGTTCTGGGCCGGTGATGGTTTTGGGCGTGGCAGAACACCCTGTCAGGATGGGGTTGAACCGAGGGAAACCCTCTATGGACGGGGGTTGAACCGGGGAAAACGCTGCATGGATGGGGGTTGAACGGGGGGAAACGCTGCATGGATGGGGGTTTAACCGGGGAAAACGCTGCATGGATGGGGGTTGAACGGGGAAGGCCCTGTCAGGATGGGGGTTGAACGGGGAAGGCCCTGTCAGGATGGGGGTTGAACGGGGAAGGCCCTGTCAGGATGGGGGTTGAACGGGGAAGGCCCTGTCAGGATGGGGGTTGAACCGGCGCACCCCAACGGGGCGCGCACACCGTGAATTGGGGTCCACCATTAATTTAAAACGTGAGCCGGCGGCGAACTACGACTGGTTTGGCTGAAGGCCTTACGGATTTCAGCCCTGGGTAAAGGGTTATGGAATAACCCTTTACCCAGGGTCCCCGGGAGTTCCCGTCGTGTAGACGCTGAAGGCGTCGGCCCTACAACCATTTGCACGAAACCGCTCGTCCTGGGTAAACGACCGTATGATTTTTCCATCTTGGTGGGGTTGTTGCCCCGGAG